>NZ_JBITLP010000004.1:33071-550143 GCF_044465265.1 Actinoplanes sp. NPDC049681 | reverse complement strand
CTCCGGGACTCGGGCCATCCGGGACTCGGGCCATCCGGGACTCGGGCCATCCGGGACTCGGGCCATCCGGGACTCGGGCCATCCGGGACTCGGGCCGTCCGGGACTCGGGCCGTCCGGGACTCCGGGCCCCGAGGCGGCACCCGCCGTCCGCGGCACGCAGGCAGCCCTTCCGGTGTACCTCGGCACGCGAACCCGAAGCCTTGCGGCACCCGCCTGCCACACGGGCACCGCGCTTGCGGCACACGCCTGCCACGGGCAGCTGCCGGCTTTCCCACCAGCCGGCGGCCCGGCTGTCGCCGAGCGGCCTCCGCGACCAGGCGCCACCCCCATCGGGACACTCGGAACCATCCGAGGACGTTTCTCCGTACCGGTGGACGGGCGTGGACCGAACGCGGGCCCGGGTCGCCCGAACGGTCCGGAATTCTTCTGGTTTCGGTGTGGGAACTTCTTAGGTGCAGGCCGGTTGCGACGATGTCTTCGGGTGTAAGCGGGGGCAACACGTCGGGGGGCGTTGGTCATGTCGGTGGTCGGCCGGGTTACGGGAAATCTTCTGGTGGCGGCAGCGGGTGCGGCCGGGGTCGCTCTGGCGGCTCCGGCGCCTGCCTCCGCGGCTTCGGTGCCCAGCATGCCGACCCTCGTCGCTTACGTGCGCAGCGGGGATGTGTACGTGAGCAAGGGCGCCGCCGAGACCCGGGTGACGACCGGCGGGGGCTGGTCGCGGCCGCAGTGGTCGCCGGACGGCCGGTCCATCGCGCTGTTGAAGGGCGGCCAGCTGTGGACCATGAAGGCCGACGGCAGCGGCAAGCGGCGGCTGACGACGCGGGCCGCCGCCGGGCCCTCGTGGTCGGCCGACGGGAAGTCGATCGCGTTCGCCTCGCTGTCCTGTTCGGGTGGGCCGGGGGTCTACACGATCTCCGCCACGGTGGCCGGGGCCACGCCGTCGGTGGTGTTCCCCTCGTACTGCCGGGAGGAGGAGCTGCCCGCCGAGCCCGCCGCGCAGGCCGCCACGTCCGGGTCGCTCAGCGAGCGGCTGCGTACCGATGATGCGGTGGCGTGGTCGCCCGACGGCACGAAGGTCGCCTTCCGGGGCGGTGACTGCGAGTCGATCTACGACGCGTGCCTGACCGTGGGGACGCTGGCGACCGGCGGCGAGAAGACCGTCGACGCTTACGGCGGTGGCAGCCGGCAGACCTCGGGTTTCGCCGTGGTGCCGAGCTGGCGGCGGGACGGCGCGAAGCTCGCCTGGACCGCGTACCAGAAGGGTGAGACGGCGGCCGAGGACCTGCCGGTGCACGTCGTCGAGTACGACGTGGCGACCGGGGCGAAGCGCACCGTCGGTGCCAGTCAGGACCGGGAACTGGCCTACGTCGACAACAGCCGCGGGGTCGCGACCAGCACGTACAAGGGTGGCTCGTGGGTGATGGTGGTCAACCTGGCCACCGGTGCGCGGACGCCGTTCCACCAGGGTTCGCAGCCGAGCGTCCAGCCCGCCCGCTGAGGCCGGGGCAGCCGTCCCACCTCCGCCCGCCCGGGATCCGGGCGGGCGGATGCGTATCGTGGAGCGCCTGATGAGCGACACGACCGAACGGGCTATCCGGACCTTTCACCCCCGGCGGGGCCGGATGAGCAACCGGCATGCCGATGCCTTCGCCGAGCTGTGGCCGCGCCTGGGGCTGACCGTCGTCGACGGGGACCGGACCCCGCTCGATCTCCGGGAGCTCTTCGGGCGCGATGCTCCGCGCGTACTGGAGATCGGTTTCGGGATGGGTGAGGCGACCGCGGCGATGGCCGCGGCCGATCCGGGGCGTGATTATCTCGGGGTCGAGGTGCACACGCCGGGCATCGGCAACCTGCTCGCGCTCGTCGGCGAGCGGGGCCTCACCAACGTCCGGGTGGCGCACGGCGATGCGATGGAGCTGGTCCGGCGCCTTCCTCTCGGCAGCCTCGACGCCGTGCATTCCTTCTTCCCGGATCCGTGGCCGAAGGCGCGGCACCACAAGCGGCGGCTGGTCCAGCCGGCGCACGTCGCTCTGCTGCGCGAGCGGCTCCGGCCCGGGGGCACGCTGCACTGCGCCACCGATTGGGAGCACTACGCGGAGGCGATGGCGGTTGCGCTGCGGGCCGATCCCGGCCTGGAGGATGTGTACGGCGGGTACGCGCCGCGCCCCGGGCATCGCCCCGTGACGAAGTTCGAGCAGCGGGGCGTACGGGCCGGGCGGGAGATCTTCGACCTGGTGTACCGGCGACGCTGAGCTGGTTTGCCGGTTTTATGGCTTTCGCGCCCGTACGCTGGACAGCGGAGGGCGGAGCATGCCACGAAGCGATGTTGGCCTCGACCGCCCGGCGGGCCACGGTTCTCCCAGGCATCCGGGCGCGGGCCCCGGTGCTGCCGCGGGGGAACCTCCGACGATCGGGAGCCCGCCGGGGGCGGGCGGCGGCATGCAAGCGCCGTGGATGACCGGTGCGTCGCGGTCCTGCGCCGACGGGCGTCCCGCCGTGCCGGCGCGCAACGTCCTGACCAGCGGTGCCGCCGACCAGGTCGCGGCGCTGATCGCCCGCGCCGCGCGCTCGGCCTGCGGATTGGTGCACTTCATCGACGGTGACCGGCTGCTGCTCTACGGCGGGTACGGCCTCCGGGTGCCCCGGGAGGAGCTGGCCGACATCCCGATCGGGGACACGCTGGGCGGCATCGTCGTCGAGACCGGCGAGGAGCTGGCCGTCGAGGACCTGACCAGCGACGATCGGGTTCCGGCCGGCTCCCCGCTGCGGCGGTACGGGCTGACCGGGGCGTACCTGGGCCGGCCCATCCGCGACGAGCACGGGGTGATCCTCGGCGTGTGCTGCGCCCTCGACTCGAAGCCCCGGACGTGGAGCGCCGACGACCGGGCCGTGGTCGCCGACGCCGCGCAGGTCGGCACGTTGCTCATCACCGAGCAGCTCGCCCGCCACGAGGTGGACCGGCAGCGGCGGTTCCTCGACGCCGTGCTCGACAGCCTGCACGACGGCGTGACGGCGTGCGACGCGGACGGGCGGGTCGTACTCGTCAACGCCCGGATGCAGCAGCTGTGGGAGGCGGCCCGGATCCCGGATGAGCTCGACGGGGACGGGGCCGTCGCCGGGCTCACCGACCGTGACGGCAAGCCGATCGAGCCCGGCGACATCTCGCTGTACCGGGCGCTCCGCGGTGAGCACCTGCGCGGTCACGAGCTGGTGTTGTCCCAGCCGGGCTGCCCGACGCGCCACTTCGTCGTCGACGCTCAGCCGATCATCGGGCCCGACGGGGTCACCGCGGGCGCGGTCCAGGCCGTGCAGGACGTCACCCGGCGCAAGCGGGCCGAGCGGTTCCGTACGTGCGAACTGAACGTGATCACCGCGCTCGCCGACGCGCCCAGCGTGGAGGCCGCCGGTCCCCGCGTGCTGGAGGCGATCGTCGGCACGCTGGGCTGGACGCACGCCGAGCTCTGGCTGGTGGACGACGCCGCCGGGGTGGTCCGCTCGGTCGCCCACTGGCATGCGCCCGGGTGGACCGCGGAGATCGAGGTGCCGGCCGAGCTGCCGTACGGGACGGGACTCGCCGGCCGGGCCTGGCAGGCGGGCAAGCCGCTGTGGATCCGCGACGTCAGCCTGCCGCAGAGCCTCATCTCGCCCGAGACGGCGCGGGAGTCGCAGCTGCACGCCGCGCTGGCGATACCCGTTCGGCACGGGTTGGAGCCGCTCGGCGTACTCAGCGTCTTCGCCGGTTCCGCGGAGAGCCCGGACGACGAGCTCGTCGCCCTGATGTCGGGGATCGCCGCGCACATCGGCCAGTTCGTCGAGCGGCGGATGGTCGAGGATCTGCAGCGGCAGCTGGCCCGGACCAGGGACGAGTACCTCGCGCTGATCGGGCACGAGCTGCGTACGCCGCTGACCTCCATCGGCGCGTACACCGAGCTGCTGCGCGAGGCCGATCCGAAGACGCTGGTCGAGGACGGGCCGGCGATGCTGGAGGTCATCGACCGCAACACCACGCGGCTGCGGCACATCATCGGCGAGCTGCTCGAGCTGTCCGCCCTGGACACCGGCCACGCCGCCGTGCAGCTCGCGCCGGTCGACCTCGCCGAACTGGTCCGGGAGGCGGTGGCGGCCACCCGCGCGGCGATCGAGGGCGAGCCGCTCGTCATCGCCGAGGATCTCCCCGACCAGCTCGTGGCGCCCGGGGACCGGCGGCGGCTGCGGCAGGTGGTCGACAACCTCGTCGGAAACGCCGTCAAGTACAGCCCGGACGGCGGGCGGGTGACGGTCACGCTGCGCACCGACGGGGGCGCGGCCGAGCTGTCCGTCTCGGACACCGGGATCGGCGTCGCCCCGGAGGAGCGGGAGAAGATGTTCACCGGGCTGTACCGCACGAGCCGCGCCCGCGACCGCGCGATCCCCGGGTCGGGTCTGGGTTTGACGCTGAGCCGCGCGGTGGTGCAGCGTCACCACGGCACCATCCAGCTCACCGAGCACGACGGTCCGGGCACGACGGTGGTCGTCCGGCTACCGCTGGAGACGCGTTGACAACCTGTTGACATCTGTGACCCTGTTCACAGCCGGTTCGCGCGGCGAGGATGGCGGCATGACGCGCTGGACCCCCGACCCCACCTTCTACGCCTCCCCGCGGGATGCGCTGACCGCGCCCGCCGAGCAACTGGCGTACGTCGCGGCCTTCGACCGCTCCGCCACCCGGCCCGACGCCATCGCCGTGCTGGACACCGATCCGGCTTCCGACACGTACGGGAAGGTGGTGGGCTGGACCGATCTTCCGCACACCGGCGACGAAGTCCATCATTTCGGCTGGAACGCGTGCAGCAGCGCGCTGTGCCCCACCGCGCCGCATCCGCACGTGGAACGGCGCTACCTGATCGTGCCGGGCCTGCGGTCGTCGCGGCTGTACGTACTCGACACCAAGGACGACCCCCGCAACCCGGTCCTGGTCAAGGAGATCGCCGCCGAGGAGCTCGCCGGCAAGGCGGGCTACTCGCGCCCGCACACGATCCACTGCGGACCGGACGGGATCTACGTGTCCGCGCTCGGCGGCGGCTCCGCCGAGGGTCCCGGCGGCATCGCGGTCCTCGACCACACCACCTTCGAGGTACGCGGACCCTGGGAGCAGGACCGCGGGGACCAGTACTTCGCGTACGACTTCTGGTGGCACCTGACCCGCGACGTGCTGGTGTCGTCCGAGTGGGGCACACCGTCCATGATCGAGGACGGGCTCAACCCGGAGCTGTTGGTCGGCCGCAAGTACGGCCACCATATCCACTTCTGGGACCTGGCCAAGCGCACCCTCGTGCAGAGCGTCGACCTCGACGACCAGTACCAGATGCCGCTCGAGCTGCGTCCCGCCCACGACCCCCGCAAGGAGTACGGCTTCGTCGGCGTGGTCACCAGCGTCGAGGACCTGTCCGCGTCGGTGTGGGTGTGGCACCGCAACGGCGGGGAGTTCGCTGTGACCAAGGTGATCGACATCCCCGCCGAGCCGGCCGACGCCGCCCATCTGCCGCCGGCGCTGCAACCCTTCGGCGCGGTCCCGCCGCTGGTCACCGACATCGACCTGTCCGTCGACGACCGTTTCCTCTACGTCTCCTGCTGGGGCACGGGCGAGCTCAAACAGTTCGACGTCTCCGACCCGTTCCGCCCGAGGGAGACCGGCTCCATCCGCCTCGGCGGCGTCGTCGGCCGGGTGGCCCACCCCGCCTCCCCCACCGAACGGCTCGCCGGCGGACCGCAGATGGTGGAGATCTCCCGCGACGGCAAGCGGGTCTACGTGACCAACTCGCTCTACGGCTCCTGGGACGACCAGTTCTACCCCGACGGCGTGGGCGCCTGGATGGCGAAGATCGACGTGGACACCGCGGCGGGCGGGATGACGCTGGACGAGCGCTTCTTCCCGCACGGCGACGACTTCCGCGGACTCCGGGTGCACCAGACCCGGCTCCAGGGTGGCGACGCGTCGTCCGACTCGTACTGCTTCCCGTGACCGCCGGCCAGCTGGCCGCCCTCGCCGCCCTCGGCGCCTTCCACGGCCTCAACCCCGCGATGGGCTGGCTCTTCGCGGTGGCGCGAGGCATGCAGGAAGGCAGCCGTACGGTGCTGCTCACGTCCCTGCCCCCGATCGCCGCCGGCCACCTGGCCTCGGTGGCGATCGTGGCGGCCGTGGTCTCGGCGACGGAATCGGTGCTCGCCGGCAACGTGGTCGCGATCGCGGGCGGCGTACTGCTGGTCGGCTTCGGCCTGTGGCGGCTGCTGTCTCAGCGGCACTTCCGGTGGGCGGGAATGCGGCTGTCGCAGGGGCAGCTCGCGGGCTGGTCGTTCCTCATGTCGTCCGCACACGGGGCGGGACTGATGCTGCTTCCCGTCCTGGCGACGACGCCGCCGCCCGCAGGTGGGCACATGGCTCATGCGATGAACGCTGCGCCGGCGGGTGCGCTGACCGGGCTGCTGGCGGCCGGGGTGCACACGGTCGCGATGTTCGCGGTGATGGGGGTGTGCGCGGTCGCGGTCTACGAGTTCGTCGGTCTGAGCGTCCTGCGGCGGGCATGGTTCAACGTGGACAAGCTG
Organism: Actinoplanes sp. NPDC049681; assembly: GCF_044465265.1. NCBI lineage: Bacteria > Bacillati > Actinomycetota > Actinomycetes > Micromonosporales > Micromonosporaceae > Actinoplanes > Actinoplanes sp. NPDC049681. The sequence continues at coordinate 543,560 of NZ_JBITLP010000004.1, read as the reverse complement.
TGGGCGGCGGTGATGGTCGCGGCCGGAGCACTGACGATCGCGCTGACAACCTGAGTGCGGCGGCATCAGAGTTCGGTCCAGAGCATCAGCACGTGCCGGACGCCCGCGCTACGGGCAAAGGCCGCCACGGCATCGTCGACCGTCTCGTGTCTGGTCCTCACGTCCGCGTGCGGGATGAAGAACGACCATCCGTCTGGATACCGATGGGCGGTCCCGACGAGCCGACCGGCAAGCGGGCGCGGTTCGTCGGCGTCCCGGAGGGTCACGACGGCGTCGGCCGGTCCGCCGGTCATGACATCCGTCCGCCATGCCCGCGGGCCCGCCTGGCCAGGGGTCATCAGCGGCCGGTATTCAGCGGTGGGCGCATCCCATCCGGGCCACGGGTGGCGGTGTTCCAGGTCGTCAGCGCGTTGTACGGCGACAACCCGTTCGGCGGTAGCCGCCGCAGCGACGTCGGCGGCCCGGTGTCGTCCTGTCCGGCGAAGCCGGCTCGGCCAGCGCATGGTTTCCCCCCTCGGTGATGTGCTCCGGTCAAAGACCGTGTCTCCGGGGTCCACCGTGGGCCGGTACGGTGGCGGGTGGAAGCGGTTGCGGGTTGCCCAGGTGGCATCGGCAACCCCCCGCAACAGGTGGTCCGGGGAGGTCGCCGTGGCGGCATTCGGGCAACGGCTCCGCGCGCTGCGGACGGAACGTGGGCGGTCGCTGGCGGATCCGGCCGCCGCGGTTCCTTGCGATAAGGGGCACCTGTCGCGGATCGAGAACGGCGGGCGCCGGCCGACGGCGGAATTGGCGCGCCGGCTGGACGATGTGCTCGGCGCGCGGGGTGACATCGTGGCTGCGGTTCATCTCGATGCGGTGGCCGCGGATGATGCCCGCCCCTGGGAGACGGCCGAGTTGCTCCGGCGGGTGCAGGCGAACGACGCGACACCGGCGACACTGGAGTCCTTGCACGCGACGGTGTTCGAGCTGTGTTGCCAGTACGCCAGGCAACCGGCAGCCGACCTTCGGGCCGAGGCTCACGGATGGATGCGCGAGGTCGCACGGTTGCTGCACCGGCCGACCGGTCTCGCTGCGCACCGGGAGCTCCTGGTGGCCGCCGGATGGCTGGCTCTGGTGGCCGGCTGTGCCGAGTACGACATGGGCATGCGAACCGGTTCGGAGGCCACGCGGGTGGCGGCCCGGCAATTGGGCGACGAAGCCGGGCACGCCGAGATCGCGGCGTGGTCGCACGAGATGGCGGCATGGTTCGCGCTCACCCAGTCCCGTTGTCGAGGCGTCCTGACGGCAGCCGAGGCCGGCCGATCGGCAGCGCCCGACGGATCGGCGGCCGTGCAACTCGCCGGTCAGGAGGCGAAGGCCTTCGCACGGCTGGGTGACGTCGCCGCGGTACGGGATGCGCTGGCGCGGGGCCGCGCGCTGCTGGACCGGATGGCGGCACCGGACCGGCCAGATCACCACTTCGTCGTGGACCCCGCCAAGTGGGACTTCTACGCGATGGATGCGTATCGGTTGGCCGGGGACGACGAGCTGGCCGCCCACCATGCCCGGACGGTCCTGGCCCTGGGCGCCGGACCGGACGGCGAAAAGGCACCCATGCGGATGGCGGAGGCCCGGCTGACGCTGGCCGCGGTGGCCGCGCGAGCGGGTGATCTGGAGCAGGCGGTGGCTACCGGTATCGGCGCGTTGGGGGCAGGGCGCAAGTCGCTGCCGTCGCTTCTGATGGTGGCCGGGGAGCTGGATGTGGAGCTGCATCGGCGGTTCCCCGGCGAGTCGTCCGCCGACGATTTCCGGGACGCGCTGCGTTCGATCGGCTGAGACGACGAGGGGACGGACCCGCGGCCCGCCCCCTCTGTGGCGATCAGCGACGCGGCCGGACGACCGCGGCCGAGCCGCCGCCGCGGCGGACGGGTTCGGCGGTGGCGATCAGGCCGCCGTGGCGGGTGAATTCGATCGCCGTCGCCGCGCCGAGTTCCGGCACGTCAGCGCTGAACGTATGCCCCAGCGCCTCGAGGCCGGGGCCGTACTGCTGGTGGAAGGCCGGCTCGGCCTGGATGCCCGGGGTGTTGCGCTGCGACGCCCGCGGGGCGGCCATCGCCTCCGGGAGGGTCATGCCGAGGTCGATCCGGTTGATGAGGATCTGCAGCACCGTGGTGATGATGGTCGCGCCGCCCGGGGAGCCGAGAGCCAGGAAGGGCTTGTCGCTCTTGAGGACGATGGTCGGGGACATCGAGCTGCGGGGGCGCTTGTTCGGGCCGGGCAGGTTGGGGTCCGGCGCGGTGCCCTGGGTGGGTGCGAAGTTGAAGTCGGTCAGCTCGTTGTTGAGCAGGAAGCCGCGGCCCGGTACGACCATCGCGTTGCCGCCGGTCTGCTCGATCGTCAGGGTGTACTCGACGATGTTGCCCCACCGGTCGGTGACGGTCAGGTTGGTGGTGCTCTGGCCCTGCTCGACCGGGGCGCCCGCGCGGGCCGGCGTGCAGCCGGTCGCGGTGATGTCGCCGGGCGGGACCGGCTTGGTCAGGGCGTGGTCGGGGTTGATCTGGCAGGCGCGCTGGGTGGCCCAGCCGTCGCTGATGAGCTTGTCCAGCACCGGCTGCGGGGTGTACGCCCCCACGTAACGGTTGCGGTCGGCGAAGGTCAGCGCGGTCGACTCGGCGTACCGGTGGAGGGCCTGGGTGATCGAGACCTTCGACAGGTCGGTCTGCTCGAGGATGTTGAGGGCCTCCCCCACCGCCGTGCCGCCGCTGGAGGGGGTGGACATGCCGTAGACCGTCAGGCCGCGGTAGCCGGAGCGGGTCGGTGCCGGGTAGCGCACCTGGTAGCCGGCCAGGTCCGAGCGGGTCAGGTCGCCGGGGCGGATCGGGTACGCCCAGGTGCCGGTCGGGTCGTCCGCGACGGGCGGGTGCTGGACGGTACGGACGACGTCGGCGCCGATCGAGCCGCGGTAGAAGACGCCGGTGCCGCGCTTCGCGATCAGCCGGTACGTGTCCGCGAGGTCGGGGTTGCGCTGGACGGCGCCGACCGCGGGCGGGGCCCCGCCGGGCAGGTAGAGCTCCCGGGTCGAGTCGAACTGGCCGAACGCGGCGGCGTTGTCGGCGATCTGCTGGTGGAAGGTCGCGTCGACGGTGAAGCCGTGGTCGGCGACCCGGGCGGCCGGCAGCAGCAGGCTGCTCAGCGACCGGGTGCCCCACTTCTTCGCCGCGGCCTCCCAGGTCGCGAGGGTGCCGGGGGTGCCGACCGACAGGCCGCTGACGCGGGCCTCCTGGAAGTCGTACGGCTTGCCGTCGGCCGGGTCGATGAAGGTGTCCTCGGTCATCGTGGCCGGCCCGGACTCGCGGCCGTCGATGGTGCTGACGGTGCCGCGTGCCGCGTCGTAGTAGACGAAGAAGCCGCCGCCGCCGATGCCCGCCGAGAAGGGTTCGGTGACGCCGAGGGTCGCGGCCGCGGCGACGGCGGCGTCGACGGCGTTACCGCCGCGGCGCAGGACGTCCAGGCCGACGGCCGTGGCGGTGGGGTCGACGGTGGAGACCGCTCCGCCGAAGCCCACCGCCGTGGGTCCGCCGTTGCGGACATGGGCGTTCGCGACGGTCGGCACCAGGCCGGCCGATGTCAGGGCGAGGGTGGCGGTGGTGGCGAGCGCAAGAGTGAACCGCATCGTGCCTCCGGCGCGATCGAGAGAGAGTGGACAGTCCCTCCCTGCCTACCGGCACCGGCGACCTTGCACAACCCGAGACACGCTTATCACGCTGCGTGATTGGTGATGCCGTGGGTCGCCCAGGTCCGGTACATGGCGGCGTACCGGCCTCCGGCCGCCACCAGCTCGTCGTGGGAGCCCGATTCGACGATGGCGTGGTCGTCCACGACGATGATCCGGTCGGCGCGGCGCGCGGTGGAGAGACGGTGCGCGACCAGGATCGCCGTGCGGCCCTGCAGCAGCCGGTCCAGCGCCGCCTCGACCCGCAGCTCGCTGCGCAGGTCCAGGCTGGAGGTGGCCTCGTCCAGCACGACCACCCGCGGCTCGGCCAGGAACGCGCGGGCCAGGGCGAGCAGCTGCCGCTCGCCCGAGGACACCGACTGGCCGCGCTCGTGCAGCGGCGTCTCGAGCCCCTCCGGCGAACGGTCGACCAGGTCGTTGAGGCCGACCGCATCGACCGCCGCGCGGACCTCGGCGTCGGTGGCGTCCGGGCGGGCGAAGGCGATGTTGTCGCGCAGCGTCCCGGCGAAGAGGAACGGCTCCTGCGGGACCACGCCGATCTGACGGCGCAGCGACGCGAGCGTGACGTCGCGCAGGTCGTGGCCGTCGATGAGGATGCGCCCGGCGGTGGGGTCGTAGAGGCGGGTGACCAGCTTCGCGAGGGTCGACTTGCCGGCGCCGGTCGGGCCCACGCAGGCGACGGTCTCCCCCGGGCGGATGGTCAGGTCGACGTGGTCCAGCACCGGGCGGTCCGCGAGGTAGCCGAAACTGACGTCCGCGAAGACGATCTCGCCCCGTACGGGCGGGAGCGGCCCTGCGTTCTCGGTCTCGCGGACGGACGGCTCGGTGGCGAGCAGACCGTTGATCTTCGCCACCGCGGCCCGGCCCTGCTGGTACTGCGTGTAGAGCTGGACCAGCTGCTGCACCGGCTGGAAGAACGAGTTGAGGTAGAGCACGAAGGCGGTCAGCTCGCCGATGCTCAGCGTGCCGCGCAGCACCATGCGGCCGCCGACGAGCAGCAGGGCCGCCATGCCGATCAGGCCGATGACCGAGGTGCCGGGGCCGTAGAGCGCGTTGATCCGGCCGGTGAAGTCGTTCGCGTCGCGATAGCCGCCCACGACTTCGCGGTGCGCGACGATGTTGCGCTCCTGCCGGTTGTGCGCCGTGACCACCCGGGCGCCGTTGAGGCTCTCGGCGAGGTCGGCGAACATGGCCGCGATGGTGTCGCGCTGGCGGTTGTAGCCGCGGTCGGCGGCCCGGCGGAACCACAGCGAGGCCGCGGTCAGCGGCGGCACGACCAGGAGCAGCGTGATGAGGGCCAGATCGGCGTTGTAGTGGAACAGCACGCCGGTGACGAGGACCATGGTGAGCGCCTGGATGCCGAACTGGGCGAAGCCGTCGGCGAGCAGGCTCTGCAGCGCCTCCACGTCCGAGGTCATCCGGGTCATGGTGACGCCGGCCTTCTCGCGGGTGTAGTAGTCCAGCGACATGCGTTGCAGGTGCGCGAACAGGCGGATCCGCAGGTCGCGCGTGGCGTACGCGGCCATCCGGCCGGTCTGGCGCATGCGGGCCGCGGTGGCGACCCCGGTCAGCAGTACCGCCGCGACGAAGGCGGCGGTCGCCCCGATCAGGACCCGCAGGTCGCGGCCGCCCATGCCGTGGTCGATACCGACCTGGACCAGGTACGGGCCGGCCTGCAGCAGGAGCGTCTCCACCAGCACGGCGACCGTGGCGGCGGCGAGTAGCACCGGGCGGCCGGTGAGCAGGCGGGCGAGCGTCACCCGCCTGCCGCGGTCGGCCACCGGGTCGTACGACGCCTGCGGGTCGCCGTGGTCGGGTTCGCGCGCCTCCAGCTTCGCCACACCTTCGGCGAGGTCGTCGGGGATGCCGGAGAAGGGCAGGCCGTTGCCCTTGCGCCCGGCCGCGCCGACCGACGGCCGCCCGCCGGCGTTGAACCCGCCGAACCCGCCACCGAACATGCTCATGCGGCTACCTCCGGCAGGTCTTGCGAAGGGAGATCTTGCGAAGAGGCGAGGACGCGGGCGTAGCGCGGCTCGGTGGCCAGCAGGGAGGTGTGGGTGCCGTCGGCGACGACCCGGCCGGCCTCCATGAGGATCACCCGGTCGGCGAGGCCGATCGTGGAGAGGCGGTGGGCGACGATGAGGGTGGTGCGGCCGCGCATCCGCTCGCGCAGGGACTCGTGGATGCGTTTCTCGACCGTCACGTCGATCGCGCTGGTGGCGTCGTCGAGGACCAGCACGGGCGGGTTCACCAGCAGGGCGCGGGCGATCGCGATGCGCTGCCGCTGGCCGCCGGAGAGCGTGTAGCCGCGTTCGCCCACGACCGTGTCGTAGCCGTCGGGCAGGGCCCGGACGAACTCGTCGGCACCGGCCGCCCGGGCCGCCCGTTCGACCTCGTCGCGGGTCGCGCCGGGCCGGCCGTACGCGATGTTGTCGTGCAGGGACAGCGAGAAGAGGAACGGCTCGTCGGGGACGATGCCCACCTGGTCGCGCAGACCGGACAGGCGCAGCGTGCGCACGTCGTGGCCGTCGATCGTCACGCGCCCGCTCGTCACGTCGTAGAAGCGGGCGATCAGCCGGCCCAGCGTCGACTTGCCGCTGCCGGTCGCGCCCACGACCGCGACCGTCTCGCCCGGCCGGATGCGCAGGTCCAGGCCGTCGAGGGCCACGGTGCCGTTCGGGTACGCGAACCGTACGTTCTCGAAGCACACGTCGCCGCGCAGCGTGGCGTCGACGGGGTCGGCGGCCTCCACGACCTCGCTGGGGGTGTCCAGGATCTCGTAGATCCGCCGGGCCGACGCCGACGCCCGCTGCCCCAGCATGATCATCATGCCGAGCAGGCGGAACGGCGGCTGAAGCATGAGGACGTAGGAGTTGAACGCGACGACGGTGCCGACGGTCGTCCGGCCGTCGATCACCATCAGCCCGCCGACGAGCAGCACCAGGGCGAGCCCGAGCCTGGGCAGGTTGTCCAGCACCGGTGTCCACCGGCTGCGGATCCGGGCGTCCTGCAGGTACGCCCACCGCACCCGGTCGGCGGCCTCGGCGAGCGTGCCCAGCTGGCGTCCCTCGGCGGCGAACGCCTTGACGATGCGGACGCCCTGGATGTTCTCGTCGACCACGGTGGCGAGCCGGGCCAGCCGGGCCTGGATCAGCCACGACACCGGGAAGATCGCCTTGCGCATGCCCACGCCCAGGACCCCGATGACCGGCATGGTGGCCATGGCGACCACGGCGAGCGGCACGTTGATCGAGAGCATCAGGCCGAACGCGACCACCGCGATCAGGCACTGCACCAGGATCGACGGGCCGAACGAGAGGTACATCTGCACCGCGCGGATGTCGGAGCCCGAGCGGGACATCAGCTCACCGGACTGCACGCGGTCGAAGAAGCCGAACGGCATCCGGGCCAGGTGCGCGTAGACGAGGTTGCGCAGGTCGTACTCGAGCTCGTACGCCGTGCGCAACAGGTAGAGCCGGGCCAGGTAGTTGACGACGCCCTGGACGAGGGCCAGGGCGACGATCCACCAGACGTACGTGGCGAGGTGCGCGCTGCGCTCGACGATCGCGTCGTCGATGCCGATGCGCACGAGGTTGGGGATCTGCACCTGCACGACCAGGCCGGCGAAGGAGAGCACCAGCGAGGTGATCAGGAGTGCCCGGTGCGCCTTGACGAGCGGCAGGGCGCGGCGGAGCCAGGATTTGCCGGTGTCCGGGTCGATGGACGCTCTGGGCGCGCGACGGCTCAAGGAGCGCCCTCCTCCCGGGGGGTGGGGTAGTTAGCCAGGCTAACGATACCCCGCGGCCCGTGGATCCCGCCGCCCGGTGGGACGCTTGCCCACCCCGCCGGCGACCGGCTCCACACCCGGACAGGAGGTGCCGGCCGCCGGCGGGCGTACGGTCAGCAGGTAGCGGTCCACGGCCGAGGTGACGCAGTCGCTGCGGCCGTAGACGACGTGCCCCCACCCGTCGTAGGTCACCAGCGTCGCCCGCGGCCCGAGCTGCGCCGCCACCGTGCGGGCCCAGACGTACGGGGTCGCGGGATCGTGCCGGCTGTTGATCAGCAGCACCGGTCCGGTCCGGACCGGGTCCGGCACCCGCTGCGGATTGTCCGGGGGCAGCGGCCAGCCGAGACACCCCGTGACCGAGGCCATCGCCAGCGGGGACACCGGCATCTGCGGGTTGGCCCGGGCCAGCCCGGCGAGGCGGTCGCGCAGCCCGGCCCAGCCGCCCACCGGCATGGCCCAGTCGTCGCAGAAGACGGCCGGGAAGCTGTGTTCCACCTCCGTGACGGCCCCGCGCGCGCGGCGCCCGGACGGCGTCGCGGCCTCCCGCAGGTAGACGGCGAGCGAGTGCCACTGCGGGTCGTAGAAGGAGCCGAACGCGACGCCGAGCAGGTCGTAGACCGTCATCCGGTAGGACGGGTCGAACGGGTCGCGCAGGGTGCCGCGCCCGGCCCGGGCGAGCAGGGCGGCCCAGATCCGGCGGACGTCCCGGCCGTGCAGGGCGCAGTCGGTGCTGCGGGCGCACCAGGCCACGAACTCGTCGAAGGAGTCCTGCGCCGTGCCGGTCTCCGCGTCGAGGAAGGCGTCCGTGTCACCACTGTGGTCCATGACGCTGTCGAGGACCAGCGCGCGGACATGACTCGGGTACCGCTCGGCGTACTGGGCGCCCAGCAGGGTGCCGTAGGACGCGCCGTAGAAGCTGATCTTGTCTTCGCCGAGGGCCGCGCGGAGGCTGTCCATGTCCTGCACCACGCTCATGGTGTCCACGTGACCGAAGACGGGGCCGGAGCGCCGGGCGCAGTCGGCGGCCAGCCTGCGGTTGTAGGCGACCGTCTCGGCGTACACCTGGGCACTGTCGACGAGCACGGACGGCCCGGCGGCGAGCAGCGATGCCGAGCAGACGACGGGATTGCTGCGGGCCACGCCGCGCGGGTCGAAGCCGACGATGTCGAAGCGGCGCCGCAGCTGCTCGCTGAAGAACCAGGGGCTGTCCAGCGCGAAGTCGACCCCGGAGCCGCCGGGACCGCCGGGGTTGACGATCAGCGTGCCGATCCGGTGCTTCGGGTCGGTGGCCGGGCGGCGGGCGACGGCGATGCTCAGCGTCGGCCCGTACGGGACGGACCGGTCGACCGGCACCCGCAGGGTCATGCACTGCGCGGTCCGGTCATCGGCACAGGCCTTCCACACCGTGCCGCGGTCACGGCCGGCCTGAGCGGGGCTCGCGGCGGCCGGCGTCACCAGCGTCAGGACAGCCAGGAACGCGGCCAGGATCGGCCGGGTGGTTGCTCGCACCGCGTCGTCTCTCCGCCCTGCACGGCAGCGCGCCGCGCGCCTCATGTCTAGACGAAGCGCGCGGCGCAATCCACCGATCGGGGACATTCACCCCGAAAGGGCTAAACTCCCAGGTGCTGGAGCGCCCGCTTCACGAAGGCGTCCCGCTCCGCCGCGGTCAGCGTCTCCAGGCCGAAGCCGACGTACACGCTGTCCTTGGTGGTCACGGCCGCCCCGGAGTCGAAAGCGAGCCGGCTGCGCGACCAGTCGGTGCTGTTGACCCCCGAGCCGGGCGGCGGGCCGGCCACCGTCCAGCCGCCGAGGTCGCTCTCGAACGACGTCCGCTGCGCCACCGAGCCGCCGATCTCGACCCGGGCGTCGTCCAGGAAGACGCCCAGGCCCTGCGTGCCCCAGTCCGACATGTAACTGATCGAGACCTCGACCTGCTTGCCGGCGTACGCCGACAGGTCCGCGTCGAACTCCTTCCACCCGCCGCTGGAGCCGGTGACGGCGTTCCAGGTGCCGGTGGTCCCCTTCGGCGTGCAGTCCGCGCCCTGGTAGTGGGCGAGGAACGGGTGCAGCCCGACGAGGTTGGACTTGCAACTCTCCCCGGTGCTCGTCGTGGTCAGCCCGTTGGCGTCCGGCAGGGTCGTCCAGTCGTCGGAGCCCACCACGTGCGCCTCCACGAACATGAAGTCCCAGTCGGCCTCGACGTCGACCGAGGTGCGGAACTTCAGGTGCGCGGCCTGGGCGCCGGTGAGGTCGATCGTCTTCGTGAGCCGCTTGTACGAGCTGTCCGCCTGACCGCTCCACACGTACCAGTCGCCGTCGTACGGGTCGTACGGCGCGGCGCCGGGCAGCTTCCAGTCGAGCGGGGCGGCCGAGTCGGCGAACTGCGGGAACTGCTTCGGCGGCAGGAAACTCGAGGTCGCCAGAAAAGCGGCGGTGTGCCCGTCCCCGGGCGTGGCGGAGTAGCCCTGGAACTTGCCGGCCGTGCCGACCACCGGGTACGGCTTGCCGTCAGGTCCGGTGCCGGCCCCGTCGACGTACGAGTACGCCCCCAGCCAGTACTGCTGGAAGTCGTTGAAGATCTGCAGGCAGGCCGGGTTCTGCGGGTCGGTGCACTCCCCGGGGCCGTCGGGCAGGTAGCGGTACGCCCCGTTGGCGGCCTGGGCGTAACCCGCGTACTTGCCGGCCAGCAAAAGCTTGCCGCCCTCGTTGAGATAGTCGCGCACCGCGAGCTCGGTCTCGAGCGCCGAGCGGGCCACGGTGCCGGCCGGCTGGCCGGGCGCCCGCGGGATGACGTCGTCACCCGTCTCCCACACCACGGCGTCGTAGTGCGACAGCACGCCCAGCGGGTGCGGCGCCTTGCGGCCGTGGGTGTCGATGTCGTAGACGTCGGCCGAGTAACCCGCCTTCTTGAGCGAGGCCACGTGCTCGTCGGCGTACCGGGCGCTGGTGGCGCCGTCGGTGCTCGCGGGCGAGACGCCGGTGACGTCCTCCGCCGCGAGGACCAGCACGTCGCCGCCGATCTTGTCGGCGACGGTGTACGTGAAGCTCGCCGAGGTGACGGTGGCCACGCCCTTGCGGGCGGTGAACCAGACCTTGACCTTGTCGCGGGGACGCGCCCGGGGGACGGTGCCACGGCGCTCGGCGAAGTACTTGTCGAGGACGTCGCCGTAGCGCTCGCCGCCCCGCCACTCCGCAGTGCGCACCGTACGCGCGCGGCCGCCGTTGACCGAGTAGTGCAGGGTGACGGCGCGCAGGCTGCGCTTGGCGGTCACGGCGACCTGCTGACGGGAGCCGTACGAGGTGTCGAACGCGTCCACCACGAGATCGGGCGTGCGGCGGCCGACGGACGACACGGGCTCGGCGGGGTTCTTGGCGGACCGGGCCACCGAGAGCGCGAACGGCAGGTTCTTGACGAACTCGCCCTGGATCAGCTTCTCGTCGTCCGGGAAGTTGAAGCCGCTCTCGCAATCGGCCGGGTCCCACTGGTCGTCCGGGTCCAGCCCCGAGATCGTCTCGCAGGTGCTCATCTCCGGCGTGAAGCCGATCGTGCCGGTACGCACCTGGGCGTGGTAGTCCGTGTCGCCGTTGGTGGTGTACAGCTCGGCCGAGATGTCCGGGTCGTAGCCGGGCACCGCCGGGTGCGCGTCGTCACCGGCCAGCGCGACCGCGATCTGGTCGTCCGGGCTCGGCGTGCTCACCTGCCATCCGACGCCGTAGAGCAGCAGCTCGGCGGCGGAGTGGTAGTTGACGAGGAACTCGAAGCCGACCCGCTTGAAGAGCCCGTCGAGGGCTTTGGTCTCCGGCTCGGAATTCGGGCCGGTGCCGCGGTAGGTCTCGCTGGCCGGGTCGGCCGACGAGCCCTCGTTGTCGTAGCCCCACTTCTCCGCGAAGTTGCGGTTGAGGTCCACGCCGTCGCCGGCGGTGATCTCGCCGTCGCCGTTGTTGTCGCGCAGGTTCTTGCGCCACAGCCGGTGGCCCTCGGTGAAGGTGAAGTCGTAGCCGTCAGGGTTGGCGACCGGCACGAACCACAGTTCCGTGGTGTTCAGCGTGCTCGTGATCGTGGCGTCGGTGCCGTACCCGTCGAGGACGTGGTGAAGCAGCCGGCGGGTCATCTCCGGGGTGATCCACTCCCGGGCGTGCTGGCCACCGATGTAGACGACCGCCGGCCGGCGCCCGTCGGGCACACGGCGAGCGTCGCGGGTCACCTTCACGGCCTGGATCGGCACGCCCCTGAGCGACTTGCCGATCGTGACCAGCTTGGCGAGCCTGGGGTGGCTCGCGGCCGTGGCCGCCAGCTCGTCGCGGATGCCGCCCGGCGCGGCGTACGGCCGGAAGACCGTCGGCGCCTGGGCAGCCTCGGCCCGCATCCGGGCGGTGGTGCGCTTCGGGGTCAGCGGTACGCCGGCCGCGACGAGCCGATCGGCCTGGCGCCGGCCGAGGATCGTCTCGACAGCGATCTTGCCGTTCGCGGCGGCGGTCACCGCGCTCTCGTCGTGGTCGAGCCCGGCGGTGCGCAGCCGTTGGAGCTGCGCGGCGTCGAGCGTGCCGACGTACACCCCAAGGGTGTCGTCGGAGGGAGCCGCGGCGGCCGGCGCGATCCCGGGCAGGACCGCGGCGGCCGCGGTTGCCAGGGAGAGTGCGCAGGCGGTCGCCCAGCGGGCAGGTCTCATGGTGAAGGCCTCCATGGATGGGAAGTCGTGAGTGGACCTTCGCGACCGCCGGAGACACTGTCAAGCACCGCGTTCAGTTTTCTCACAGGCGGCCGAGGCAGATTAAGCGGATGACTTCCGCCCTACGCTGGGGAATTGCCGCCGCAACGGTGAGTGTCGCCCTCCTCACCGCATGCTCGGAAGAGGACGGTTCCGGCGGGGTTTCCACCATCCCGCGGGCTTCGTCCGCGGTCGTGCCCTCGCCGACCGGGGGCACGCCCGACCTGGGCACTGCGGAGACGGTGGCGACCGGCATCAAGACGCCGTGGGGCCTCGCCTTCCTGCCCGACGGCAGCGCGCTGGTCGCCGAGCGGGACAGCGCTCGGGTGCTTCAGGTCTCGGCGGGCGGCGGCGAGCCCCGGGAGGTCTACCGGGTGCCCGGCGTCTCCGCCGCCGGTGAGGGCGGGCTGCTCGGGCTGGCGGTGGCGAAGGACTTCGCGAAGACCCGTTTCGTGTACGCGTACCACACCGCGGAACACGACAACCGGATCGTACGGTTCAAGCTCGGCGGCCACGCCGCCCCGGAGGTGCTCCTCGACGGGATCGACAAGGCCGGCATCCACAACGGCGGCCGGATCGCGTTCGGCCCCGACGGCATGCTCTACGCCGGCACGGGCGACGCCGGCGACCGCTCCGCCGCGCAGAACCCGGACGACACCAACGGCAAGATCCTGCGCCTCACCCCCGACGGCGAGCCGGCACCGGGCAACCCGCGGAAGGGCTCGCCGGTCTGGAGCCTGGGCCACCGCAACGTGCAGGGCCTCGCCTGGGCGGCGGACGGCACGATGTACGCGGTCGAGTTCGGCCAGAACCGCTTCGACGAGGTGAACAAGATCGAACCGGGCCGCGACTACGGCTGGCCGGACGTCGAGGGCAAGGGCAACGACAGCAGGTACGTGAACCCGCTGGTCACCTGGACCACCGACGAGGCGTCACCGTCCGGGGCGGCGATCGCGGGCGACACGCTGTACGTGGCGGCGCTGCGCGGTGAGCGGCTGTGGACCGTACCGCTGCGCGGCGGCGATCCCGAGGCGGAGCTGTCCGGGCGCTACGGCCGGCTGCGGACCGTGGCGGTCGCACCGGACGGCGCTCTGTGGCTCACCACGTCGAACACCGACGGGCGCGGCGACGTGCGCGACGGCGACGACCGGATCCTGCGGTTCCCCGCCCGGTGAGGGGGTCGGACGGGGAACCGCAGGTCGTCAATGGTTGTTCGGCGGCAGCAGCGGCAGGTTGCTGATCACCTGCGCGTACTGGGCGATCTGCCGCCCGTTCGGCACCACGCCGAAACTGCGGAGCTGATCGTTGATGGCCTGCGCGACTTCATCCTCGGACTGCCCGCGATGCGTCTGCATGACCTTGTTGACGACGTAGTCGACACGAAGCTGCATCTGCCAGCCACCGGTGCGTGGTGACGCTCCGGGAGCGAGGCTCACTGAGGCGACGGGTTCCATGCCACGAGTATCGGAAGCGTGAGGCCACCATCGGAAGGTTCGGGGTGGGTGTGCTACCGAGCTGCACCCGTTTCGCACTTACATCTTCCCCGGACCCCCCTTCACGGTTGCTGGTCGGTTACTCTGCGTGCTCTTCGGCCGCTCTCAGCTCGTCGGCCGCCGGTACCCGAGTCGGTCGCCACCACTGCCACAACAGGAACAAGCCGCCCAGCACGAGCATGGCGAGGCCCATCCACAGGTTGATCCGTACGCCTTGGGCCTTCTCGATCTCACTGCCGGAATCGAAGATCCCCAGCAGGGTCACGATCACGCCGTACACGACGAACAGGCCGCCGATCACCCGGCGGACGTCGAAGAGGCGCGCAGCCGCGGACCGCTTCTCCAGTTCCTCGCCCTCGGCCAGCATCTCGTCCTCGGGACGGTTCACGTCCTCGTTCATCGCTCCTCCTCAGGCGTGCCGCCGGTCACCAGACCGGGATGTAGAACAGGAAGGCCAGCACGACGGCGATGCCGCCGAGCAGGACCGGGTTACGCCACCAGACCTTGTCGGCGGCCAGCACCGCCTCGCCGGAGGTGGAGGCGCCGGCCAGGCCGTAGACCAGGCCGCGCAGGTCGTTCTCGGGCTTCGGCCGGGTGACCAGAGTGACGATCACCGCGACCACCACGGCGGTGACGAAGGCGAGGCCCGCACCCCAGAAGCTCTCCTCCAGGTCGGAGTTGAACGTCACGACGTCGCCCAGGTAGAGCAGGTACAGCGTCAGCGACGCCAGAGTCCCCAGCAGGAGCGACCAGAAGCCGGCCCAGGCGGACATCCGCTTCCAGAACATGCCGACGATGAACGTCGCGAACAGCGGAGCGTTGATCAACGAGAACAGCGCCTGGATGTAGTTCATGATGTTGTCGTAGCCGGCCGCGATGAAGGCCGTACCGATGCTGATGATGATGCCGGCGATGGTCGCGATCCGGCCCACCCGCAGGTAGTAGTCGTCCGACCGGTGCTTGCGCACGTACGACTGCCAGAGGTCGTACGTGAAGACGGTGTTGAAGCCGCTGACGTTGGCCGCCATGCCCGCCATGAACGAGGCCACCAGCCCGGTCACGGCGACGCCGAGCACGCCGTTGGGCAGCAGGTCGCGCATCAGCAGCGGGATCGAGTTGTTGTACGTGAAGTCCCCGGTCTTGGCGCCGAGCCCCTTGACGGTGACGATGGCGATCAGGCCCGGGATCACCGTGATGATCGGGATGACCAGCTTGGGGAACGCACCGATGATCGGCGTACGCCGCGCCGCGCTCATGTCCTTGGCGGAGAGCGCGCGCTGCACCTCGGCGAAGTTCGTCGTCCAGTAGCCGAACGACAGGACGAAGCCGAGGCCGAAGACGATGCCGATCCAGTTGGCGCCGAGCGGGTTCTGCGAGCCGGCCGTGCCCTGCCACGCGTGCAGGGCGGCGTCACCGAGGTCGCTGGCGCGGACGGCGTCGAAGAGCCCGTCGATGCCGCCGACCTTGACCAGACCGACGATGGTGATCGGCAGCAGGCCCGCGATGATCACGAAGAACTGCAGCACCTCGTTGTAGATGGCGGAGGAGAGCCCGCCGATCGTGATGTACGTCAGGACGATCGCCGCGCCGATCACGATCGACGCCCAGAGCGGCCAGCCGAGCAGCGCGTCCAGGATCAGCGCCAGGGCGTACAGGTTGACGCCGGCGATGAGCACCTGGGCGACGGCGAAGATGACCGCGTTGAGCAGGTGCGTCGGGCGGTTGAAGCGCAGCCGCAGGAACTCCGGGACGCTGCGGACCTTCGAGCCGTAGTAGAAGGGCATCATCACGATGCCGAGGAAGACCATGGCCGGCACGGCGCCGATCCAGTAGTAGTGCAGGGTCATCAGGCCGTACTGCGCGCCGTTGGCCGCCATCCCGATGATCTCGAGGGCGCCCAGGTTGGCGGAGACGAACGCGAGGCCGGTGACCCACGCCGGCATCGAGCGGCCGGAGAGGAAGAAGTCGGCGCTCGTGCTGATCGCTCTTCGCGCGGCGAAGCCGATGCCCAGGACCGTCGCGAAGTAGATCACGAGGATGAGGTAGTCGAATACGTCGAGATCGAGCCGGAGCCCGGGCCCTTCGGCCGCGAACACGCCCATGGGCACCTCCTGGTGTCGCAGGCGTCGTACCCGAGCCGAAGATCTTTCACACCTGGTCCGATACCATTGATGGTCATGTATCTCTAGAGTCGTGCTCGCCGCCCTCGTCGCCGTGCTGGCGGCGCCGTCACCGGCCCACGCCGCACCCGGTGGACGGCCGTACGTCCGCGGCGGCGAGACCGTCCCCGTCTACGACTACGCCACCGCGATCCGCGAGAGCGTGTGGGTGCAGACACCCGACGACGCCGACGAGGACGGCGTCCCCGATCGGGTGGCGGTCGACCTCGTGCGCCCGCGTACCGGGCCCGGCGTCAAGGTGCCGGTCATCATGGACGCCTCGCCCTACTACGCCTGCTGCGGCCGCGGCAACGAGAGCGAGCTCAAGGAGTACGACCCGAACGGCGTGATCAGCAAGGAGCCGCTCTTCTACGACAACTACTTCGTGCCGCGCGGATACGCCTTCGCCGCGGTGGACCTGACCGGCACCAACCGCTCCACCGGCTGCGAGGACGTCGGTGGCCGGCACGAGGTGGCCGGCGCGAAGGCCGCGATCGACTGGCTCAACGGCCGGGCGCCCGGCTTCACGGCCGACGGCACGCCGGTGTCGGCGACGGCGTGGAGCACCGGCAAGGTCGGAATGATCGGGAAGTCGTGGGACGGCTCGATCGCCAACGGCGTCGCCGCGACGGGCGTCGAGGGCCTCGAGACCATCGTGCCGATCTCCGCGATCTCGAGCTGGTACGACTACATGCGCTTCAACGGCACCCTGCGCTACTCCGGCTACCCCACCTTCCTGCAGGGTTTCGTCAGCGACCGGATCGCGCAGTGTGCGGCGGTGACCGAGTCCCTGGCGACCGACAGCGCGGAAGCAACCGGCGACTACAACGCCTTCTGGCGTGAGCGCGACTACCGCCGCTCGGCCTCGCGCGTGCACGCCAGCGTCTTCGTCGTGCACGGCGTCAACGACCTGAACGTCACCACGCCGCAGTTCGCGAAGTGGTGGGACGAGCTCGCCGCCCTCGGCGTGCCCCGCAAGATCTGGCTGCACCGGACCGGCCACGTCGACCCGTTCGACGTGCGGCGCGACGCCTGGGTGGACACCCTGCACCAGTGGTTCGACCGCTGGCTGCAGGGCCTGCCCAACGGCATCGACCGGGCACCCCGGGCCACGATCGAGACCGCGCCGGGTGTCTTCACCGACGCCCGCGACTGGCCGCTGCCCGGCACCCGCCCGCTCACGGTACGCCTGGGCACCGGCGTCGCGTCGTACACCGATGCGTCGCTGCCGGAGGACCGGGCAGTGGCCGATCCGGCCGCGCAGATCCCCGGGCGACTGGCCTTCCTGTACGGGCCCCTCACGGCTTCCCTGCGCATCTCCGGCTCACCGTCGGTGCGGTTGCGCGTCCGCGTGGACCGCCCGACGACGCAACTCACGGCGCGGCTGGTCGACTACGGCACGGCCGACCGGGTGCAGTACGACCAGGGTGAGGGCGTACGGACCCTGACCACCGAGTCGTGCTGGGGCCGGTCGACCGCGGCCGACGACGCCTGCTACTTCGACGTGGCGGAACGGGTGGCCACCACGGACCACGAGGTGCTGACGCGCGGCTGGCAGGACGCCGCACACCACGTCTCCCTGCGCTTCACCACCCCGCTGCAGCCGGGCCGGTGGTACCCGATCACCGTTGCGGTCAGCGCGGACGACGCCGTCGTCCCGGCCGGCCACACCCTCGGACTGGTCCTGACCCAGAGCGATCCCGAATACACCAAAGCGGCGAACACCGGTGCGACGGTCGAGGTCGACCTGGCCCGCAGCAGGCTGGTCCTGCCCGTCGCCGGCTCGGCGACCCTCGAACCCTCGACGTCGGCGCCGCGCACGCGCAACGGCGTCACGGCCGGGAAGCGCCCCGAGCGGCTGATTCCCTAACCGGCTCGGCTGCGGCTTCTGACCAGCACCTCCACGCCGTCGAGGATCCGGGCCAGGCCGTACTCGAAGGCCTGGTCCGGGCCCCCTTCGCCGGCACCGGACAGCGCGGTGGTCAGCTGGGGGAAACGCTCGCCGTGCTCCCGCAGGACCGCGGCGATGGCCGTACCCATGTCCGCCTCGCCCATCATGGCGGCGGCCTGCTGGGCGAGCATGCGGCCGTGCCCCGCGAGGACCGCGATGGTGTCCAGCCGCTCCGCGCCGCCGAGCGGGAGATCCGCGATACGGGCCAGTGCGCATTCCATCCAGCCCATCTCGTACGGCCCGAGCGGCCGCCGCCCCACCGTCGCCTCGATCGTCCACGGGTGGGCGACGTACCGGCCGAGCAGCAGCCGGGACCACTGCTCCAGCGCCGGGCGCCAGCCGGATGCGGTCAGGGCGGGCGGCTCGCCGATCGCCCTCTCGACCATGACCGCGACCAGTTCCGCCTTGCCAGGCAGATAGCGGTACAGCGACATCTTCGTGTAGCCGAGGTCGGCGGCCACGCGCTGCATCGACACCGCGGCGAGCCCTTCCGCATCGGCCACGGCGATGCCGGCGTCGGCGATGCCTTCCAGCGTCAGGGCCGGCTTGGGGCCGCGGGTGGGCCGGGCCCGGCCGCCCCACAGGAACTCGACCGTCATCGGTTTTCCCCTTGCGCTCGCGCCAGAACTGTCTCTACCGTACACAGAAAGAACTGATTCCGACGGACACAATTTGGAGCTGCCATGACCAGGACCGTGCTCATCTGCGGGGCGAGCATCGCCGGGCCCGCTCTCGCCTACTGGCTGGGCCGCCACGGTTTCCACCCGACCGTCGTGGAGATAGCGCCGGCGCTCCGTACCGGTGGCAACGCCGTCGACTACCGCGGGCCCGTCCATCTCGGGCTGCTGGAGCGCATGGGGGTACTCGACCGGCTGCGCGAGGCGCAGACCGGCGGCACCGCCATGCGATTCGTCGACGAGCACGGGCGCGTGCTGATGGAGATGCCGGCCGACTTCGCCGGCGGAGACCTCGAGGTGCTGCGGGGAGACCTGTCACGGATCCTCTGCGAGGCGAGCGGCGACCGCACGGAGTGGATCTTCGGCGACACGATCACGGCCCTCACCGAGACCACCGCGGGGGTCGACGTGACGTTCCGCAGCGGGAACCGGCGCACGTTCGACCTCGTCGTCGGCGCCGACGGCGTGCACTCGACCGTGCGGCGCCTCGCCTTCGGCCCGGAGCGCGACCACGTCCGGCACCTGGGCTACTACGTCGCCGGCTGGGACCTGCCCGGCGATCCGGGACCGGGCCGCGACACGCTGAACTACAACGTGCCCGGCCGGCTCGCGGCCATCGGCGACGGACAGGCGTTCGTGGCGTTCTCGTCACCGGAGGAGATCGCCTACGACCGGCACGACCTGGACGCGCAGAAGCGGATCATCCGGGACCGGTTCGCCGGGCTGGGCTGGGAGGTGCCGCGCCTGCTCGCCGCGCTCGACGACGCGACCGACCTCTACTTCGACCAGATCTGCCGGGTCGACGTCCGCCCCTGGACGAAGGGCCGGATCGCACTCGTCGGCGACGCGGCGAGCGGCGCCACGATCGGCGGCATGGGCAACGGCACGGCCGTGGTCGCCGCCTACGCCCTGGCCGGCGAGCTCGCGGCGGCGGGCGGGGACCACGCCGTCGCGTTCCCGCGATACGAGGCCCTGGTGGGCGACTTCGCCCGGCGGGCACAGCAGGGCGGGGAGATGACGGGCCGATTCCTCGCGCCGCGCACCGCACGCGGCATCCGGATGCGCAACTGGCTGCACAACCGCGCCTGGTTCCTGCGCATGACCATGAAGGTGGCCGGCGACCGCAGCGCGAGGATCGACCTGCCCGACTACATCGGGCTCAGCGCAGCTTCTCCACGGCCTCCACGGTGAGCTCGTCGAGGCTCTCGATGACGAGGCTCGCCAGCGCCAGCGCGTCGGCCGCGGGCGGGTAGACGCCGTGCGGCACGGCCACGACCGCCAGCCCGGCGGCGCCCGCGGCCCGCAGACCGTTGCTCGAGTCCTCGACCGCGGCGCACGCCTGCGGATCGAACCCGAGACGCTCCACAGCGGCCAGATAGACGTCCGGCGCCGGCTTGCCCCGGGCAACCTCCTCGGTGGACAGAGTGGTCCGGAACGCGTCGCTCAGCCCGGCCGAGTCCAGCACCTGGTCGATGAGGATCCGCGCCGACGAGCTCGCGAGCGCGAGGGGGAACCGTTCCGCGAGCCGGCGGACCGCCGCCACCGAACCCGGAATCAGGGGCAGGGCCTCGCGATAGCGCCCGGCCATGCGGCCCAGGACGTCGGCGGCCACCTCCTCGGGCGCGCGCGGCACGCCGACGTCCTCGCTGAGGTGCCGGGACCACTCGCCGGTGCTCATGCCCATCATCCGGGCCTGGCTGTCGGGCAGGAATTCCCGGCCGTGCTCGGCGACGTAACCGCGGCGGACCTCCTCCCAGACCTCCTCGGTGTCGATGATGACGCCGTCCAGGTCGAAGACCACCGCCTCGATCGTCACAGCGCCTCGATCGCGGGGATGACCTGACTCTTCAGGGTCTCGATGCGGCCCAGGTCGGTGACGCCGGCGACCATGCCGTGCCCCACCGTGAACCCGAGCCCGGCGAGGCGGGTGAGGGAGGCGACGATCGCGTCCACCTTCTCTCCCTTCTCCCCCGGGTCGAGCCGGACCAGCGCCGTCTTCTCGATGTCGTCGTAGTTGCGGCCCTCGTTCTCGCAATGCCGCCGGAGCACGTCGAGCTTGTGCTCGATCTCCGGGCCGTCGAAGAGGTTGCAGGAGTCCGCGTACTTGGCGACGAAGCGCAGTGTCTTCTTCTCTCCACCACCGCCGATGAGGATCGGCGGGTGTGGCCGCGACAGCGGCGCCGGCGAGTTGAGCAGCCGGCCGAGCCGGTAGTGCCGGCCCTCGTAGGGCTCCTCCTCGCCGTGGAACATGCGGTGGCAGATCTGCAGGGTCTCCTCGAGCCGCTCGAAGCGCTCGGCGGTCGGCGGGAAGAACAGGCCCAGTCCCCGCGACTCCTCCTCGTTCCAGGCCGCTCCGATGCCGAGCATGGCCCGGCCGCCGGACAGCACGTCCAGAGTGGTCACCGCCTTGGCGAGGAGGCCGGGGTCGCGGTACGTCACACCGGTGACCAGCGTCAGCAGCTTCGCCCGCCGGGTGTGCGCGGCGATGAAGCCGAGCGCCGTGTACGCCTCGAGCATCTCGTGCTCGGGCGGCCCGATGACGCCGATCTGCCAGAGGTGGTCCATGACGCTGATCCGGTCGAAACCGGCGTCGTCGGCGGCCGCGGCGACGTCCGCGAGCTGCGGACCCAGCCGTGCCGCGCCGCCGGGCCAGGTGAAGTCGGCGATGTGCAGACCCAGTTTCACGCAGGGACCCCTTCCGTGGTCGATTTCCCCACGAACCCTACTGCGGCGGGCGGTCCGGTTGACCGAACGTAACCAGTTGGTAAGTTGTGACCCGCCCCCGCAATCCCCGCCGTCGAGGAGCCACCGCCATGCCTCCCTCGCCGCGACGCCCGGCGCCGTCCCACGCCGCGTCGTCACCGACCGTGACCGTCGTCATCCCCGCCCTGAACGAGGAGCACAACCTTCCCCTGGTGCTCGAGAACCTCCCGCCCGTGGACGAGGTCGTCGTGGTGGACGGTCGCTCCGACGACGACACCGTGGCCGTGGCGCGGGAGGTCCGCCCGGACGTCGTCGTGGTGCGCCAGACCCGCTCGGGCAAGGGCAACGCCCTCGCGTGCGGCTTCGCCGCCGCCACCGGTGACATCGTCGTCACCCTCAACGCCGACGGCTCCACCGACCCGGGCGAGATCCCCCGGTTCGTCGACGCGCTGCTGTCCGGCTCCGAGGCCGCGCACGGTTCACGCTTCCGCTACGGCGGGGACCACCGCGACGCCCTGCCGGCCGAGCGCCTCGGGCACGCGGTGCTGAGCCGGCTCGTCAACGTTCTGTTCCGGACCCGGTTCACCGACCTCAGCTGTGGTTTCAACGCTTACTGGCGCGAGCTGCTGCCGGTGCTCGACCTGCCCGGGCCGGACGTACCCGGGCTCAAGCGCGGCCGGCTCGCCTGGGGCGACGGGCCGGAGGTCGAAACGCTCATCACCATTCGCATGGCGACCCGGGGCCTGCGGGTGGTGGAGGTGGCGACGGTCGGCTACCCCCGGATCCACGGCGACCGCCCGCGGCGCCTGCTGCCGTCGGCGCTGCGGGTCTTGCGCACGGTGGCCACCGAGTACGCCCGCCGCTGGCGCCGCGTCCCCCCGGCGGCCACCTACCGGCCGGAACCGCATCCTCGCTCCCTGACGCCCGAGCCGGGCGCCGACCGGCCGACCGGCAGGCACGCCGCCCGTCCCGTGCCCCCGTCGCGCACCCGGCGCCGCTCGGATCTGCGCGTCATCCGCGGCGAGGGCCGGGACAGGTCCTAACCCTTGATCCGCTCGCGGAGCCGGGGCAGCACCTCGTCGCCGTAGACGCGCAGGAAGCGGTCCTGATCCGGGCCGGGCGCGTGGAACACCAGGTGCTTGAAGCCCATGTCGAGATACTCGGCGACCTTCGCGGCGTGCTCGTCGGGGTCCGAGGAGACGATCCAGCGGGTCACCGTGCGGTCGACCGGCAGGGCGTCCGCCCGGCGCTGCATCTCGATCGGGTCCTCCACGCCGGTCTTCTCCTCCGGCGACAGGGCGAGCGCACCCCAGTAGTGGGTGTCGTTGCGTGCCTTCTCCAGGTCGGGGTCGAAGGACACCTTCACCTCGATCATGAGATCGATGTCGTCCAGCGAGCGGCTCGCCTTCTCCGCCCCTTCCCGTACGGCCGGGAGCAGGGTGTCGGTGTAGAGCTCGTGGCCCTTGCCGCTGGTGGTGATGAAGCCGTCGGCGACGCGCCCGGCGAGGCGGGTGGCGGCCGGGCCGGAGGCGCCGATGTAGATGGGGACCGGCTGCTCCGGCTTGTCGTAGATCGTGGCGAGCTCGGTGCGGTAGTACGTGCCCTCGAACGTCACCCGGTCCTCGGTCCAGAGCCGGCGGATGAGTGCCACCGCCTCCTTGAGCCGGGCGAAGCGCTCCTTGCCCTCCGGCCAGGCGAGGCCCAGCGGCACCTCGTTGAGCGACTCGCCGGAGCCGACGCCCAGGATGACGCGCCCCGGCGCGAGGCAGCCGAGCGTCGCGAACGCCTGGGCCACCACCGCCGGGTGGTAGCGGAAGGTCGGGGTCAGCACGCTCGTGCCGAGCAGCACCCGCTCGGTGCTGGTGGCGAGCGCGCCGAGCCAGGGCAGGGCGGCCGGGGCGTGGCCGCCGTCGTGCCGCCACGGCTGCAGGTGGTCGCTGACGAACACGCTGTCGAATCCGTGCTGTTCCGCGTCGATGCCGTAGCGGAGCAGCTCGCGCGGGGCGAACTGTTCCGCCGATGCCTTGTAGCCGAACCGAATCATGGTTCGACCCTATCCCGCAGCCCGGTACGCCTTCCCCGCCTCGGTCGGAGTCCTCGCGTCCTTGTAGAGGCCGTAGTCGACGCTGTCCCCGACGGCGGGCAGGCCGAACCAGGCGTAGCGCTCGACGTACGAGCGCGACTCCATGCCCTTGGTGCTGCCCTTGATGAAGGCCACCTCCTGGGCCGCGGCGGGATACTTGGGGCTGCCACCGAAGTTCATCAGGCCGTATTCGGTGACCCAGATGGGCTTGCCGTACTTCTTGTGCACCGCGTCCACGTAGCCGAGGAACTGCCCGGCCGCCGCATTGCTGAAGTCCGAGCCGTACCAGTGCAGGGTGATGAAGTCGACGCGGAGGTTCTTCTGCGCCGCGCCCTTCATGAAGCGGTCGAGCCAGCCGCCGGCGGTGTCGGCGCCGTACGCGACCGCCGGGCTGCCCAGCCTCAGCCCGGTCGCCTGCAATCTCGGCCACGCCGCGAGGGCGTCCTCGACCGACATGTTCGCCTGGCCCGCCATGTCCGGTTCGTTGAAGCCGAGCAGCACGTCGCCCTCGCGCTTCACCTTGGCCAGCGTCGCGTCCGTGACGTTGGCCTTGCCCCAGATCATGGGCACGAACTCGACGCCTGCGGGACCCGGCATGGTGTCGTCGTCCGGGGACCAGTTGTAGTACCAGCCCGCGCCGACGTCGTCGAGCGCGCCCTTGATGCCGCTGAACTGCCAGGTCCCGACGCCCTTCTTCGCCGACGTACCGGCCGTCGGCGCCGCGGTCTTCTTCTTCGTCGGCTTCGGCGGCTTCGGCGGCGACGGCTTGGCGCTCGGTTCCGGCGACGGCGGCAGGGAGAGCCTGGGCGCCGGCGCCCTTGTGGACACCACCGCGGCGTGAGCGGCCGGCTTGTCGTCCTTCACGTACACGACCGCGGCCGTGCCGCCGCCGGCCACGGCACCGGTGGCCAGCATCGCCGTGAGCACCTTGCGGCCGACGCCGACCGTACCCTTGACGGCGATCTTCGTCGCCAGAGCCTTGCCGGAACCGCCGGCGGCGTGCGCGCCCAGGCCGGCCAGGCCCCCGCCGAGCGCGTGCGGCAGCGGCACGAGCGCCATGCCGACCAGCAGCTTCTCCGCCGCCACCAGACCGGACCACGCGGGCGAGCACTGCCGGCAGTCACGGGAGTGACGGGCGATGCGCTTGCGCCAGAGCGGGCCCGGCCGGCCGTCCCAGCCGGCGGTCACCACGGCGAGCTCCGGGCAGGGCGGGTGGGCGGCGAGCGCGCGTACGACCACGCGGGCCGTCTCGAGCTGGCCCTTCATGCGCTGGATCCGTACGGCCGCATGCTGCCGGGTGACCTCGATGGCCTCGACGATCTCGTCGCGGGTCAGTTCGCCGGACGCCTCCAGCCACCACAGCGAGAGCAACTCCCGGTTGTCCTCGTCGAGCCAGCGGGTCGCCTCGGCGGTCTCCCGGCGCTGCCCCGAGAGCTCGAGCCGGGTGATCGCCAGGTCGGTGAAGTCGGCGCCCGGGTCCCGGATGTCGTCGGGCAGCAGAACGTCGGGGGCGGCCCGGCGAGCCCGGTAGCGCTCCCGCACCTGGCGCACGGTGATCGCCACGAGCCAGGACCGGAACGCCTCGGGATCGCGCAGGTCGCCGAGGTTGCGCAGCACCCGGAGCATCGTGTCCTGCACGACGTCGTCGACGTCCGCGTGCCCGTCCAGCGCCCGGCCGACGATCGTGTAGACGAGCGGCAGGTACCCCGCGACGAGGCGGTCGACCGCAGCCGGGTCGCCGGCGCGCGCGGCGACGACTGTGGCGGTGTCCGGTTGAAACGCCATGGGTGTGAGGGCCTCTCCGTGGAGCATCGATCATTGCTCGCGGCCGCGGATTCGACGACCACGGGAGGGGAGACCGGCCGAACGGACCGGGATAACAGGAAGTTCGGCCGGGCGTTCCCGGAACGCCGGAAGAGGGATGCGGGCACCGTGCGTGATTAACCCGGCCCGACCCCGGGAACATTTCGGTGGAGGGCGCCGGAGGGGCGCACCGGCCGCGGAGGGAGTCGGGTCGTATGCGCATCTCGGTCCACCTGAACCTGCCGCGGGAGGTCGGGAGCGTCCCCGCCGTACGGCGGCTGCTGCGCTGCGCCCTGGCCGTCTTCCACGTCGACCGGGAGGCGGGGCACGACCTGGAGGTCGCCCTGACCGAGGCGTGCGCCAACGTGGTGCACCACGCTTCCGGGGCGGACTGCATCCAGGTGAGCCTGGACCTGGCCGAGGACCGCTGTGCGATCGACGTGTGCGACAACGGCACGGGTTTCGACGCCGACGCGGTGGGCAAGCCGGACGCGCGCAGCGACCGGGGCCGGGGGCTGTTCCTGATCAAGGCCCTCAGCGAGAACGTCCGGATGCAGTCGACCCCACGCCGCGGCAGCTTGATCCACTTCGAGAAGTCGTTCGCCGCGGCGCGCTGACTGCAGACCCTCACACACCCGTACGGGCGCATCGAGCGGCCCGGCGCGGCACCGCTGTGCGCGTTTCCTATCATTCTTGCTGTACAGCAAATATTGCCGCCGTCCCGCCGGGAAAGAGGGGTCCATTGTCCGACCGTCCGACAGCTGTGGGCGCGTTGCTGCGTGCGGCACCACCGGACCGGCTGCCCGAGGTGATGGCCGAGCACCTGCGCCGGCACCACGGTGCGGGCCGGGTGGAGATCCTCCTCGGCGACCTCACGCTCACCGGCCTCCGGCCGCTGCTCGACGGGGAGAATCCGGCCGGCGACCCCCTGGCCCAGCGGTGCTTCGGCAGCCAGCGCCCGGTCGTCGACGTCGCGGCGGACGGCAACCGGGCGTACCTGCCGCTCAGCGTGTGGGGCGAGCGGCTCGGCGTGCTGGTCGTGGAGACCTCGCCGGCCGCCGGCGACGGCCACCTCGAGCAGCTGTCCGCGGCCGCGGACGAGCTCGCGGTGGCACTGCGGGCCGCCGAGCCGATCACCGACCGCTACCGCCGGGCCGGGCGCCGGGAACGCCTCACCATGGCCGCCGAGCTCCAGTGGGAGCTGCTTCCGGGGCGGTCGCTCGGGGACGAGAGGTTCCTCATCGCCGGCCAGCTCCAGCCGGCGTACGCGGTGTTCGGCGATCACTTCGACTGGTCGCTCACCGGCGACCGGCTCACCGTGACGGTGCTCAACGGCAACGGCGACGGCCTCGATGCGGCCTTGCTGACCACGGTCGCGGTCAACGCGATGCGCAATGCCCGCCGCACCGGCGCCAACATCGTCGAGCAGGCGGAGCTCGCCTCGGACGCGCTCTACGCCCGCTATGGAGGCGCCGCGCACGCCGCCACCCTGCTGCTCGAGATCGACCTCGTCAGTGGCCGGGTGGAGGCGGTCGACGCGGGCTCGCCGCGCGCCATCGTGGCCCGGGACCGGGAATGCCGCACGATCAGCCTCGAGCAGCAACTCCCCCTCGGCATGTTCGGCGAGACCCGGTACGAGACCCAGCGTTTCGCGCTCGAACCGGCCGACCGCCTGCTCGTCGTCAGCGACGGGGTGCACGCCGCCACGCCCGGCGGACGCCCCCCGTACGGTGAATCCGCACTGTTGGCCGCGTTGCGCAGGACGCGGCTGCAGCCTGCGACCGAGGCAGTGGGTACGGTGATGCGCGGGCTGCGCGAATACCACGGGGATAGTGAGCCGGAAGACGACGCGGTCACCGTCTGCCTCGATTGGCGGCGGTGAGGCTTCGGACCGGCGGAGATCGGGTAGAGGCCGGCTGCAACGTATTCAGTTCCTGCGTACAGAGGACCGGCATGGAGCGCCTCACGGACGTCGCCGCGGCGGTGGAATCGACGGTGGAACCACTGCTGGGCGTCTTCGAGAGCGCCCGGCTGGCCCACTCACCGGCGGTGCCACCCGCCCAGCTCCGGGTGCTGACGATCATCACCCGCAACGACGACACCAACATGAACCGGCTGGCCGAGGCCCTCGACGTGGTGCCGTCCTCGGCGAGCCGCCTCTGCGACCGGCTGGAGGCGACCGGGCTGCTGCGCCGGGTGCCCGACCCGCGGGACCGCCGGGAGGTGCGCCTGCTGCCCACACCCGCCGCCCGCCGCCTGCTCGAGGAGCTGCGCGAGCGCCGCACGGCCGCGATCGCCGACGTCATGGAGCGGATGAGCCCGGCGCGCCGCGCCGATCTGGTCCGCGCGCTCGCCGCCTTCGACGACGCGGCCACCGCCGTGTCGGCCGGCGACAGCGACGGCCTGCGAACTGCCTAGATCGTCTGGGGTACGGTCCGTCGGTGCGTATCGGCATCGTGATCCTTCCGGAAGAACGCTGGTCCTCGGCGCGCCACCGGTGGCGCCTCGCGGAGGAGTACGGGTTCGACCACGCCTGGACCTACGACCATCTGGGATGGCGGGACCTCGTCGACGGGCCCTGGTTCGACGCCGTCGCGACGCTGACGGCGGCGGCGACGGTGACCGAGACCATCCGTCTCGGCACCTTCGTGGCCTCCCCGAACTTCCGCCACCCCGTGCACTTCGCGCGCGAGGTGCTGGCCGTGGACGACGTGTCCGACGGGCGGCTGCTGCTGGGCGTGGGCGCCGGCGGCATCGGCTTCGACGCCGAGGTACTGGGTGCCGCGCCGCTCACGCCGCGCGAGCGCGTAGACCGCTTCACCGAGTTCGTCGAGCTGCTCGGCCGGCTCCTGACGGAGGATCACGTCTCGTACGCGGGTGCTTACTACCGCGCGGTGGACGCCCGTACGCTGCCCGGACCGGTCCAGCAGCCCCGCACGCCACTGATCGTCGCGGCGAACGGTCCGCGCTCGCTCGCCCTGGCGGCCCGCCACGGCGACGGCTGGGTGACCACCGGCGCGCAGGGCGCGGACGACGAGCAGGCATGGTGGCGGTCCGTACGCGAGGCCGGCGAGCGATTCGGAGCGGCGCTGGAGCGGGCGGGCCGCACGCACGCCGACCGTTATCTGAATCTCGACTCGTCGCCGGTGTACTCGCTGAGCAGCCCGCAGGCATTCGAGGACGCGGTGGGCCGCGCACGCGAGCTCGGATTCACCGACGTGATGGTGCACTGGCCACGCGCGACGAGCTGGTACGCGGGCGACGAGAAGGTGCTGGAAACGGTGGCGCAGATGCTGCCGCGGCTGCATGAGGGCTGAAGGGGCGAACCGGTAAAGGGTCCTATCCTTGCGGAAGGTACAGGCCTTTCTGCGTAGGACCCCGCCCTCCGCTTTACCGTCGCGGCCGCCGGCTCGTTAACACGAACCTGGTCCCCTCACCGCCGCATTCTGATACCGCTCACACCGTCGCGGGGTCTTCGTCTTCCCCTGCGGCCCGGCCCCGGAACGACGTGCCCGGGGCCGGGATCCGGTCAACGCCCGTGCGCCGCCCGGTAGGCACTGCTGACGCTCTGCGGGATGCGGCCCCGCTCCGAGATCTGGTGCCCGTGCTTGGCCGCCCACTCACGGATGAGCCTGTTCTCGTCGCGGCTGCCCGCCGTGCGCGCCGGTGCGGTCCGGCCGCCCCCACCACGCCCCGTCGAGGAACGGCCGATTCGCGTGCCCGCGGCGATGAACGGGTCCAGCGCCTTGCGGAGCTTGCCGGCATTGGCCTCGGACAGATCGATGGTGTACGCCGTGCCGTCGAGGCTGAACTCCACCGTGCGGTCGGCCGGCTTTCCGTCGATGTCGTCGATGAGGGTGGTGATTACCTGCCGCGCCATAACGACTCCTGAGAAGAAATCCGAAGAACCGGGCTCAGTGTGGCGTGCGATGCACTCCGCGCGCAACAGTTCTCCCGGAGTTCACAGAATATCGCCGACGCCGGGCAATTATCGAGGCATGGACCGAGTAAATGCGGCACCGTTATTTGCGCACAATCCACGGCGGGAGCGCAGATGCGTCACCGTACGATCACAACCCGCGCTGGGCTCGGCCCGGTGATCAGCGTTAGGGTCGTCGCCATGGACGCCGACGACGACCGTGCCGCCCGGCACGCCCCGCGCCGGCCCACCGCCCCGACACCGGCCGCCGGGCACGCGGCCGCGCTCGAGGCGGGCCGAGCGGCCGAGGCTCAGGAGGCGGGCGTGCTGCTCGCCGATTTCGTGCGCCGGGCCGCCGGCCGGGGCCTGCCGCCGGGACCGCTGCGGGCGACGTCGTTCGACGGGCGCTCGACCTACCGCACCACGCTGCGCGGCTGGTATCTCAAGAGGAACCGGTCGGTGGCCGTCGGTGCGGACGGCCGGTACTACGTCCTGACCGTGCCCTCGTCGCTGCGCGCCCGGTTCTCGGGCACCGATGTGCCGCCCAGCACCCCCCGGCTGGTCGTCGGCGCGGGCGGCGGCGACGGCGAGACCATCCCCCTCACGCTCCTGCTGGAGCGCCGTCTCGAAGCAGGAGCCGTCTGGCCGTGAGCCCTGGCGACACCCCGTTCCCGACCCCGCGCCGTCTGGCGGCGTCCCTCGCTGCCGCGTGCACCCTGGCCACGGCGGCCCTGACCGGTCCCGCGCCGGCCTCGGCCCACCCCGCCGCGGCCCGGCCGGCCGCTGTGCGCGCGGCGGCACCGGCCGTGCCCTGCCCCCGGCCGGACGTGAAGCCGCCGCCCGGCCGGCCGCCGCGCCCCACGCCGCCCAAGGACGATCCGGTGCTGCGCGCCGTCGGCGGCGACGACCTGGCCACGGACGGGCTGGTCATCCCGTCCGGCGCCAAGCAGCCGCCGGCGCTCACCGCGACCAGCTGGCTGGTCGCGGACCTGGACACCGGCGAGGTGCTCGGCAGCTGCGGCCCGCACGTGTACGGGACCCCGGCGAGCGTGCAGAAGCTCCTGCTCGCCGCGACGGTCATGGACCGGCTCGACCCCCAGAAGACGATCACGATCACCGACGGCGACCTGGCCATCGAGCCCGGCAGCTCCGCCGTCGGGCTGCTCAAGGGCGGCCGGTACACGATCGCCACGCTCTGGCTCGGCCTGCTCCTCAACTCCGGCAACGAGGCGGCGAACGCCCTGGCCCGGCTCGGCGGCGGCGAGGGTGGCGTCCCGGCCACCGTGGCGGCCATGAACGCGGAGGCCAAGCGGCTGGGTGCGTACCAGACGCATGCGGTGACGCCGTCGGGGCTGGACGGGCCTGGGCAGTTCACCAGTGCCTACGACCTGGCTCTGATCGCGCGCAAGTGCTTCGGCCTGCGGGACTTCCGCAAGTACGCGCTGGCGAGGACCGCCCAGATCCCCGCGCAGAAGCAGCTCAAGAAGGGCGGCTTCCAGATCCAGAACGAGAACAAGCTCATCTTCAACTATCCGGGCGCACTGGGCGGCAAGACCGGCTTCACCAAGCTCGCCCGGCACAGCTACGTGGGCGGCGCCGAGCGCGGCGGGCGGCGGCTCGTCGCGACCCTGCTCGGCGCCGAGGCCCGCCCGTTGCGCGGCTGGCAGCAGGGCGCCGCGCTGCTGGACTGGGGTTTCTCGTTGCCCCGGGACGCCTCGGTGGGCAAGCTGGTGGCCCCCGACGGCCCGGACGCCCCGGGTACGGCCACCGACGCAACCGTGACCTCGGCGGTCCCCCGGTCCGCGAAGGGCCCGGTGCCCGCGGCCGCCCGGACCGCCGCACGTCCGGGACTGCCCCTGGCGGCGGCCGCGGCCATCGCCGTCATCCTGGCCGCCACGCCGCTGCTGCTCCTGCTGACCCAGCGCCGCCGCCGGCGGGTCCGGCGCCGCATCCGGCGGCCGCAGGCGCTGTAGCGATCCCGGCGCGTCAGGTCGCGAGCAGGCCGAAGACCCAGATCACGGCGACGCCTAGGGCGGCCGCGAACTCGACCAGCAGGGACAGGCCGACCGCCTGGAGGGCCTGCCGGGTGGAGGGCCAGGCCTGACCCGGGCCCAGCCGCAGCCGCTCGGCGAGGAAGACGCCGAGCACGAAGCCCAGCACCAGGCCGACCACCGGCACCACGAAGAAGCCGATCAGCCCGAGCACTCCCCCGGCGACCAGCGACGACGTCGGCACCCCGGTGCTCTTCAGGCGGCGGCCGGGCCACAGGTACTTCACCACCGTGCCGGCGATCGTCACCAGGGTGGCCAGCGCCAGCACGACCCAGCGGCCGCCGGACGCGTCGCCCAGCAGCGCCCACAGCAGCACCGCCGCCCAGCAGAGCAGCAAGCCCGGCAGCACCGGGATCACCACGCCGAGCACACCCGCGAGCATGGCGACGCCGGCGATCAGGGTGACGGTCGTACCGGTGTCGCCGAGGTCCATGGGACCAGCCTGCCGCAGTCGCGCCACAACCCTCAAGCGGAGCGGGCGGCGGCCGATGGACACTCAGCGCCGCCCGCCCCGGCCCGGCGCCCGAGCAGCGGAGGAGGGTCCGATGGCACGCAGCGTCCTCGCCGTCGGTGCCCGCCCGGGTGACCTCGAGCACGGCTGTGCCGGTGCCCTCGCCGCGCACCGGGCGGCCGGCGACTCCGTGACCATGCTCGTGCTCTCCTGCGACGGCCCCGACCACCCCCTGACCCGGCGCAGCGAGGCGTCCGCCCGCGAGCTCGACTGCCTGCTGGTCTGGGGTCCTGAGGCGGCCGAGCGCCGGCGTACCGCCGACCGGCGCAGCCGGGTCCGCGGTGGCGACCGCCGCTCCCGGGACCAGGCGATCTGGGACGGCGCCGACGTCGCCGCGATCGAGAACGTGCTCACCGGCGTCGACGCCGACCTGATCTACGCACCCGCGGCCGAGGACGCCGATCCCGGCCGGCGGGCGGCGGCCGCCGCCACGGTGGCGGCGGCCCGGCACAGCCGCCGGATCCTGCACTACCCGGGCGAGTCCACGATGCGGTTCGCGCCCGCCTTCTACGTCGACATCACCGCCCACCTCGACCAGAAGCTCATGGTCGTGGACGACGCGGAGCTGGCCACCGCCACGGCCCGGCACTACGGCGCCCAGGCCCGCGTGCGCTACGCCGAGGCGTTCGTGCCGGAGCGCTTCCTGTGGGACCTCTTTCCGGCCGCTTGAGGAAAAGAGACGAAGCAACCAGGCGGCAACTCTCCGCCACCGAAACCTGTACCCGCCGTCACCCAGAGTTTCTCCCTGTCAGCCGGTGCCGCCCACCAGCCGCGGGCCACCGACAACAACCGGGGGAAACGACATGACCAGCACCATGACGACCGCTGCCGACTTCGACGCCGACACCGCGACCGCCGTGCCGGCCCTGTCCGCCGCGGAGCAGGAAGAGCTGATCCGTACGCACATGCCGCTCGTCGGCCACCTGGTGCGCGACATGCTCACCCGCATCCCCAACCACATCCACCGCGACGACCTCACCAGCGCCGGCCTGCACGCACTCGTGACCGCCGCCCGCGGCTGGGACCCGACCCGCGGCATCCCGTTCCACCGGTTCGCGACCACCCGCATCCGCGGCGCCATCCTCGACGAGCTGCGTGCGCTCGACTGGGCCACCCGCTCGGTGCGTACGAAGGCCCGCGCCACGGACACCACCCGCCAGAACCTGACCACGACGCTCGGCCGGACCCCCACCGCCGAGGAGCTGGCGCAGGCGCTGGGCACCACCACGAGCGACCTGCACCAGACGGACAACGACGTGCAGCGTGCCACCGTCCTGTCGCTGCAGGGCTTCACCACCAGCAGCGCCGACGACCTCGTCACCGAGCCGACCCCGGGCCCGGAGGACATGCTGCTGCGCCGCGAGCAGATCGGCTACCTGCACCACGCGATCGACTCGCTGCCCGAGCGGCTGCAGTACGTCATCACCGAGTACTTCCTCAAGGAGCGCCCGATGGCGGAGATCGCCGCCGACCTGGGCGTCACCGAGAGCCGCATCTCCCAGCTGCGCGCCGAGGCGCTCGCGCTGCTCAAGGACGGCCTCAACACGCACCTCGACCCGCACCTGGCGCCGGTGCCGGAGAACCCGGAGAGCATCACCGCCCGCCGCCGCGCCGGCTACTACGCGGCGATCGCCGGCAACACCACGATGAACTCGCGGCTGGCGATGACCAACTCCTACGGCCACACCCCGTACGCCGCCGGCGCGGCGTGACACTTCGTCGATAGCGAAGAGGGGCCGGCGCACACGCGCCGGCCCCTCTTCCGCGTCTCACACCAGGGCGTTGAGCACCTTGGGCAGGTCCGCCGTGTGGAGCACGCCCAGCCGGCGCGTCGCCCGGGTCACCGCGACGTACAGGTCGCTGAGCCCCCGCGGGCTCTCCGCGATGATCTCGTCGGGCTGGACCACCAGCACGCTGTCGAACTCCAGGCCCTTCGCCTCCCGCACGGTCATCAGCACGACGTGGTTGCGCAGGTCGGGCTGCTCCCCCACCGCGGCACCGGGAACCGCCTCGGTGAGCGCGTCGCCCAGCGGCCCCTCCAGGGCGGTGGGCACCAGCACACCGACCCGGCCGTCCGGCACCGTGGCCACCTCGCGGCGCACCGCGGCGACCAGGTCGGCGGCGAGCTCGTCCGGGTGCACCCGGGTGGCCCAGGGCAGGCAGCCGGACTCCCGCACCGACCGCGGCGGCTGCAGCGACGGGTCGACGGCGGCCAGCACGTCCGCGGCGACGGCCATGACCTCGGCGGGCGTGCGGTAGTTGACGGTCAGCTCGGCGAGCCGCCACCGCTGCCCCACGTACGGCTCGAAGACCTGGTCCCAGGTGGTCGTCCCGCACAGCTCACCGGTCTGCGCCACGTCACCGACCACGGTCATCGACCGGCTGGGGCAGCGGCGCATCAGCAGCCGCCACGCCATCGGCGACAACTCCTGCGCCTCATCGACGATCACGTGGCCGAAGACCCACGTACGGTCGGCGGCGGCGCGCTCGGCCGCGGTCCGGGTGTCGATCACCTCGTGCCGCTCCGCGAAGGCGCTCGCGTCCACCACGTCCACCGCGGAGAGGATCTCCTCCTCCTCGTCCTCGAAGTCGAGCGAGCGGGAGCCCTCGACGATCTCGAGCACGCCCTCGGCGTACTCGATCGCCTGCCGGCGCTCGCGCTCGGCGGCCCGCAGCTTCAGGGTCTCGTCCACACCGAGCAGCTCGGCGAGCTCGTCGAGCAGCGGGACGTCGGCCGGGGTCCAGCGCGCCGACCGGTCCCGCAGCAGCAGGGCCCGATCGTCGGCGCTGAGCTCGGGCGCCGCGGACTCCAGCCGGTCGGCATCGCTGAGCAGGTCGCGCAGCACCTGCCGCGGGGTCAGCACGGGCCAGAGCTCGAAGAGTGCCCGCTGCACATCCTCGTCCTCGCGAAGCTCCCGGCGGGTCTCCGCCAGGTCGGCCTCCTCCAGCAGGTTGTCGCCGCCCAGCGGGTCGGCCCCGATCCGTTCGGCGATCTGCAGCGAGAGGGCGTGGATGGCCTCGGTGACGAACAGCTGCCGAGCCACGTTGTGCGGCCGGCCGGACGCGCGGGCGGCGGCCCGGGCGTCCTCGCAGACCGCCCGCTCGATGCGCAGCGGATAGCCGTCATGGTCCACCACGACGTAGTCGTGCGGCACGGTCTGCCGGTCGGCCACCGCACGCTCCAGCACGTCGAGCATGGTGAGCCGGCCCTTGAGCGCGGCCGTAGCGGGCGGCTCGCTGCCGCGCGCGGTCACACCGGGGAACATGTCGCCCAGGGTGGCGAGCAGCACGCCGGTCTCCGCCAGCGACGGCAGGACCTGGGAGATGTAGCGCAGGAACGTCGCGTTCGGACCCAGGATCAGAACGCCCTGCCGGGTGAGCTGGGCACGGTGGGTGTAGAGCAGGTACGCCGCCCGGTGCAGGGCGACGGCGGTCTTACCCGTACCCGGGCCGCCCTGGACCACCATCACGCCGGCCAGACCGGACCGGATGACCTCGTCCTGCTCGGCCTGGATGGTCTCGACGATGTCGCGCATCCGGCCGGTGCGACCGGCGGTGAGCGCCGAGAGCAGGGCCGCCTCGCCCGTGACGTCCTCGCGCCCGCCCGCGCCGCCCGCGTCGAGGTCGAGCACCTCGTCGTCGATCCCGGTGAGCTCGCGGCCCTTGGTCCGCAGGTGGCGGCGGCGGGTGACCCCTTCGGGCGACACCGCCGTGGCCAGATAGAACGGCCGCGCGGCGGGGGCCCGCCAGTCGATCAGCAGCGGATCGCGGTCGCGGTCCTCGGCGAAGATTCCGAGGCGGCCGATGTAACGGGGATTGCCCTCCGCGAAGTCCAGGCGGCCGAAACACAACCCGTTCTCGACGGCATTCATCTGGGCGACCTGCTCGGCCCAGTGGCTACGGGTGGCCTCCCGCTGCGAGCGTCCCTGCGGCGTGCCACCGGCCTCGAGCAGGATGGCGCGCAACCGTTCTGCCGCCTGCTCACGCAGCTCGTCGAGGCGTGCGTAGAGGGCGCTCAGATAGGCCTGTTCGGACTCGATGTCATCGTTCCGCAAGGTGTCCGTACCGTCGGCGGAGCTTGACAAAACCACTCCCTGTTGTGGTAGCATTCCGAAATCAGCGGCCATTAGAGCCGCTTTTTTTGTTGCGGTGGAAACGCTCAGAATAGCCGATGGTTGTTTCGCCGGGCGACCACGTGGGCGAGGTTACGGCCGAATCCGGCACTGTCAGGAATCCGTCATCATCGGCCCTTGCCGTTACGTGCGGCCTGGTGCCGGGTTGAACCGGGTCATGAACCACAACCACCCGTTCCGGCGTGCCGGCGCCCTGATCCTCGTCGCCGTCGCCGCCCTCGCCTTCACCTCCGCCTGCTCCGACGACAGTGACGCCCCCGCCGGCAACGCCGCCGCGGCCGCGGCCGGCGGCCCCGAGCCGAAGACCCTCGAGGGCGCCAAGGCCGCCGCCCAGACCGTGTTCGACCGCTTCAGCGGCGGCGACTTCGGCGGCGCGTGGGAGATGTACACCGCCGCGGGCAAGGCTGCCATCAGCAAGGCCGACTACGTCAAGCTCAACGAGGCGTGCTCGCGCAAGGGCCTGGCCATCCAGCTGACGAGCGCCCGCATGGAGGGCACGGACAAGGCTGTCGTCATCGCGAAGCAGCTCGTCGCCGCCCAGTCGTACACGATGGTGTACGAGCAGAACGCCTGGCGGCTCGAGCCGGCCAAGGAGGGCCTGGCGCTCTACGCCAAGGGCGCCGACAAGGCCATCGCCATCCAGAAGAAGGCCGGTACCTGCGCCAACGCCTGACCCCGTCGACGCCGCGAGGCCCGGTCACCGCACGCAGGAGCGGTGACCGGGCCTCGCGCGCGAGCTCAGGCCGCGACCGGGAGGCCGTCCGGCCCGGTGACCGCGAGCCGGTCGCGCAGCGTGCCGCGGGTCGCGATCTGGTCGAAGTACGCCGCCCGCCGCCGCGCCACGCACCCGTCCTTGGCCGTGGCGGCCAGGCTCGGCTCCAGGTGGGTGTTCAGGCCGTCCTTCAGCAGCGACAGCGCCTCGGCCCGCAGCTGGGAGACACGCGACTCGGTGACGCCGAGATCGGTGGCGATCTGCGCCATCGGCCGCTCCTCGAAGAAGTAGCCGACGATCACGGCGCGGAGCCGGTCCGGCAGCACGTCCACGGCGTGCCGCAGGTAGCCGAGGCGCTCGCGGCGGATCAGCATCTCCTCCGGCCCGGCGCTCGGCTCGGTGACCATGTCGTCGGCGGCCGCGGTCGCGAAGCCCTGCAGGCTGAACACCACCGCGCGCTGCACGTCGTCGTCCGCCGCCTCGATGTCCTCGACCGTGCAGCCGAGCCGCTCGGCGACCTCGGCCACGCTCGGCGTGCGGCCCAGCTCGGCCGTCAGCTCCTGGCGCGCCGAGTCGGTACGGCGGGCGCGCTGCCGCACCGAGCGGCTGGCCCAGTCCAGCCCGCGCAGCTCGTCGAGGAGGGCGCCCCGGACCCGCGCCGCCGCGAACCGCGCGAACGGCACGCCCCGGGAGTCGTCGAAGCCGCGCGCCGCCGCGACCAGCGCCGCGTAGCCGGCCGAGAGCAGGTCATCCCGGTTCACGTGGGCCGGCACCCGGGCGAGCATCTCGCGGACCAGGTGCCCGACGAGCGGCATGTGCGCCCGTACGGTGTCCTCGCGACGGCGGTCGACCTCAACAGCACCGCTCATGGGTGGTCTCCTCCGGTACCTGGCCGGGTCGGGGGGAGACACCGGCACTGAGGAGAAACGGTGCGATCCGCCGGGTGCATGACGGGTCACAGTCGGGTGCAGCGGGGTTGCGGTCGGCGGGCGCGTACACTTGATCTCGCGGTCACGACCAGTTCTGCCTCGGGCCGCGTACGGATCGACCACCACGCGCCGCGACCCGTGAGGTCTGCGCCGGGCAGGACGACCCCTTCAGACGTTCGGAGTTCTCATCTCAATGCCCTCTTTCACCGAGCCCTCGTTCACCGACCTCGGCGTGCCCACTGAGCTCACCGAGGTCCTCGCCGGCCTCGGCATCACCACCCCGTTCCCGATCCAGGCCGCGACGCTGCCCGACTCCCTGGCGGGCCGGGACGTGCTCGGCCGCGGCCGCACCGGCTCGGGCAAGACATACGCGTTCGTCCTGCCGGTCGTGGCCCGCCTCGCCCGCTCCCGCACGCCGCGCCGTCCGGGCCGGCCGCGGGCGCTGATCCTCGCGCCGACCCGCGAGCTCGCCACCCAGATCGACGCCACCCTCGCCCCGCTCGCGACCGCCATGGGTCTGCGCACGCTGACCGTCTTCGGCGGCGTCGGCGCCAACCCGCAGATCAAGGGTCTGCGGGCGGGCGTCGACGTGCTGGTCGCCTGCCCCGGCCGGCTCGCCGACCACCTGCAGAGCGGGCACGCGAGCCTCGACTCGGTCGAGATCACCGTGCTGGACGAGGCCGACCACATGGCCGACCTCGGCTTCCTGCCGGTGGTCCGGCGGCTGATGGACGCCACCCCGCGCGACGGCCAGCGGATGCTCTTCTCCGCCACCCTCGACGGCGGCGTCGACGTCCTCGTCAAGCGCTTCATGACCAAGCCGGTCACGCACCACGTGGACGCGGCCGCCGAGGCTCCGGTCGAGATGGCGCACCACGTCCTGCACGTACGCCACGACGACCGCTTCCCGGTGCTGGTCGACCTGGTCGCCGCCCCGGGCCGCACGGTGGTGTTCACGCGTACGAAGCGCCGCGCGAAGACGCTGACCCGCCAGCTCGTGGCCGCGGGCGTGCCGGCGGTCGAGCTGCACGGCAACCTCGCGCAGAACGCCCGCAACCGCAACCTGTCGGCGTTCTCGGACGGCAGCGCCCAGACGCTGGTCGCCACGGACATCGCCGCGCGCGGCATCCACGTGGACGACGTCGCGCTGGTGATCCACGCCGACCCGCCGGTGGAGCACAAGGCGTACCTGCACCGCTCGGGGCGTACGGCCCGGGCCGGCGCGCAGGGCACCGTCATCACGTTGATGACCGACGACCAGCAGGGCGACGTTCGCGACCTGACCCGCAAGGCGGGCATCAAGCCGACGACCACGAAGGCGCGGCCGGGCGACGCCCTGCTGGCCACGCTGGCGCCGGGCGAGCGCAGCTTCACCGCTCCACCGGCGCCGGTCGCCGCAGAGGCCGCCACGCCGGCCGGTGGCACGCGCACGGGTCGTCCGCGCCGGGGCCGCGGGGCGAGCCGGCCCACCGGTGCCGGACACGACCAGGCCGCTCCCGCCACCGGCGGTGGCCGCGGCCGGGGTCAGTCGGGCGGCCAGTCGCAGGGCGGCCGCGCCCAGACGTCGCGGGGCGCCCAGCCGGCCCGCGGTCAGGGCGGCGGGCAGCCTCGGGCCCGGCGGTCGGGCGGCACCGGATCGACGCCCGTGCACACCACGCAGTCCGGCGGAGGGGCCGCCGCGTTCTCGGCCGGCTCCCGTGTCGGCGGGCGCCGGGGCCGCTAGACCGGCGGGCTCTTCAGCAGGCAGAATTCGTTGCCTTCCGGATCGGCGAGGACGGTGAAACCCTCCTCGCCGGTCTGGCCCACGTCGGCCCGGCGGGCACCCAGGGCGAGCAGCCGGTCCACCTCGGCCGCGTGGTCGCCGTCCGGGCTGACGAGATCCGGATGGTTGCGGTTCTTGCCGGACTTCGGCCCGGCCGACGCCTGCAGCCACACGGGCAGCGACCCGGGCAGTGCCTCGTCCGGCGGGTAGAGCTTGGCGGAGCCGTCGTCACCGGCCTCGACGCGGTAGCCGAGCGCCGCCGACCAGAACCGGGACAT
This sequence comes from Actinoplanes sp. NPDC049681, assembly GCF_044465265.1. Classification (NCBI taxonomy): domain Bacteria; kingdom Bacillati; phylum Actinomycetota; class Actinomycetes; order Micromonosporales; family Micromonosporaceae; genus Actinoplanes; species Actinoplanes sp. NPDC049681. The sequence continues at coordinate 504,188 of NZ_JBITLP010000004.1, read as the reverse complement.
CACGTCGATATTCCGCACGTCGAGCGTCCACTGGGCGATGCGACTGGTCATCGACTCCCGGTACCCGGCTCAGGCGTGGGTCACACAACAGTCCACGACCACCGCCACCTGCCGGCCGATGATGCCCCGGCCCGCCCGGACGCCGGCGGCGACCCGGTCGACGGTGGCGGTCGCCCGGAAGCGGTAGCCGTCCACGGTCGGGGTCACCTCGGCGATCGTCAGGCTCATCGGCGCGGACCCGTCCCGGACGCTGAGCACGCCGTCGAGCCGGACGCCCTGCGCGGTGCGGGTGATGCCGGAGCTGCGGAACCCGATCTCCGGGTACGTCTGCGCGGCGAGGAAACGCCGGCCCCGGACGTCCCGGTCGCGGCGGGGGTCGTCGGTGGTGAAGGAGGCCGCGTCCAGCTCCACCGAGGCGGTGGACCGGTCGGGTTCGGCGGCCACGACCACCGTCCCGGAGCGTACGGCGAACGTCCCGTCGACCGGTTTGAGGCCGAAGGCGTGGGTGGCGGTGAACCGGACCGTCGAGCGGCCGGCGTCGATGCGGTAGGTGCCGGGCGTGATCGCGCCCTCGCGGCGCACGGTGTCAGTCATGCCCCCGAGCCTCGTCGGCGCAAGCCCGGAAAGCCTCAGTGCCAGTGCTGAGAAACGGTACGTAGCCAGGCCGCGACCTGAGTCCGGTTGGTCAGCCCCAGCTTGGCCAGCAGATTGCGCACGTGGGTCTCGACGGTCCGCTCGGACAGCACCAGGTGCTCGGCGATCGCCCGGTTCGCCAGCCCCTGGGCGACGAGTTCGGCGATCTCGCGTTCGCGGGCGGTCAGGACACCGGCCTCGTCCACCAGCTTCCGCGCCTCGGCCGAGATCCGGGCCATGCCCAGCCGGCGCGCGATGGCCCCCGCCTGCCCGGCCGCGTCGCGGGCCCGCTGCCGGTCCCCCGACGCCCCGCGCGCCACCAGTGCACGGGCCTGGCCGAGCCGGGCGTGGGCGAGGAACGGGGGCGACCCCGCCTCCATGGCCACCGCGGCGTCCAGGTGCGCGACGGCCGCGTCGTGCTCCCCCAGCCGGGAGGCGATGGTCCCCAGCACTCGTGCCGCCGCGCCGTAACAACTGGTCGTGGTGTTCAGGTAGAGGTGGGCGTAGCGCGCCGTCCGTTCGTAACACTCCCGGGCCACCGCATGGTCGCCGAGCGACGAGGCGAGTTCTCCGGCGGTGACGAGGATGTACGTCCGCTTGCCGTCCGCGGGCAGGCCGGCCAGCGCCGGCCGCAGGCACTGCCAGCTCTCCGCGGCGATGTCCGCGATGCCGGCGTCCATCGCGATCCGGCCGAACTGCGCGGCAGCGATCGGCACCTCGTGCATCACCGCCCGCAACTTCACCGCCTCCGCGAGAAAGCGTTCGCTGCGTCCGGTGTGGAACGACAGGTCAGCGGTGAAGGCGTGGAACACGTCCGCCGCGGCCCGGTCCTGCATGCGCACGGCAAGTTCCCGGGCCTCGAGAGCGAGCCGCTCGGCCTCGCTGAAGCGGCCGGCGAGCAGCGCCCGCGTCGCCCGGGCCCGCAGCAGGTGCCAGCGGGCGAGGGGCCAGCCGAGCCGGTCGGTGAGCGCCGAGAGCCGGGTGGTCTCCGCATCCACGGCCGCCTGGTCGCCGGCCATCAGGTGCAGATCGATGCGCCAGTTGCGGGCCCACAGCTCCGCGTCCGGCAGGCCCAGCGCGCAGCCGCGGTCGGCGAGGGCGTGCGCCTGCTCCGGATCCTCGTACGGGTCCACGACCTGGTGACGGGCGTGCACCGCGGCGGCCACGTCCTGCGGAGCCCCGGACCTCTCGGCCAGCGCCATCGCCTCCGCGCTGATGGCATGGGCGCGTTCCAGGTCGCCCGCCTCGGCGAGCTGGAACGCGTACTGGGCGAGGACACGAGGATGGCGGCCGGCGAGGGCCAGCGCCCTCTCGCAGAGCACCAGCACCGCGGGAGTGGCGACGCCGCGCACCACCAGGGCGGCCTCCACGGCCAGCGCGGGGTCGCCGGCGTCGAGCACGGCCGCGCAGTCGGCGGTCGCCAGGTCCAGGCTGCCGTCGGCGTACGCGGCCTGGGCGCGGGCGAGCCGGTCGGCGGGGTCCGCGCCGAGGTCGGCGGCGTGGCCGTACCAGCGCACGGCCTCGGCGAAGTCGAGCCCCCGGGTGGCCGCGGCCGCCGCGTGCCGGCAGGCCGCCACCGCCGCGGCGACGGATGGCGGGTCGACCGCGGCCCGCACGCGGTGGCGGGCCACCTCGGCGGGCTCGGCGACCGGTTCCAAGGCGTCGGCCAGGCGGCGGTGCCACGCGATTCGCTCGCCGCGGGCGAGACCGGCGTAGCGTGCCTGCCGGACCAGCTCGTGCGCGAACCGCAGGCGCGCCGGCCGCCACGGGTCCTCGGACAGCACGCGGGCCTCGAGGGCTTCGGCGAGCAGGTCGTCGACCGCGTCCGGCGCGGGCGCGGCGGCGCGCAGCACCGCCACGTCGATCTCCGCGCCCAGGGCCGCCGCGCCGCCGAGCAGGTCGCGGCATTGCGGGCCGAGGTCCGCCATCCGGCGCTCCACCAGCCGCTGCAGCTCGGCCGGGAAGTCGACCGGCCCGGCCGGGCGGCGCAGCCGGTCCGCGCGGATAAGGCGGCGCACCACCTCGCGCACGAACAGCGGGTTGCCGCCGGTGAGCCGGTGCACCTCGGCGGCCCAGGAACCATGGACCGGCCCGGGCGCCCGGTCCGCCAGCCAGGCGCCCACCGCGGCCGGGCTCAGCGGCTCCAGCCGCAGCACCTCGGCGCCGGGCAGGTCGGGGGCCTCGCGGGCGGTGCCGACGACGAGCAACCGCGACGACGAGATGTCGGCGCAGAGCAGCCGGAGCAGCGCCAGGGAGGCGGCGTCGGCCCAGTGCAGGTCCTCCAGGACGAGCACGAGGTGGCCGGCATCGCTCAAGGCCCGCACGGTCCGCTGAGCGGCCCGGAAGCGGGTCGCTGCCGGAGTTTCCCCCTCGGCGGGTGTGGCGGTGAGCAGATCCGACGGTACGGGCGCAGCCTCGAGCAGGCGCAGCCACGGCCACCATGCAGGAGCGCCCTCGTCGGGCACCGCACGCCCGGTCAGCACCGTGGCACCGGCCGCCGCGGCCCGCGCCACCGCCTCCTCGACCACGGCCGTCTTGCCGATCCCGGCCTCGCCCGTGACGAGCACGGCAGCGCCCGCCCCGGCGGCCGCGGCGGCGCGCAGCCGGTCGAGGGCGACGACCTCGGGCACCCGGGCGACCAGACCCACGCCGACAGCGTAGGCCCTCAGGGGATGCGGACGGCGATCTCCTGGCCGAGCCGGTGGCCGTCGCAGAGTTCCAGGTCGTCGCCGCTCCAGAAGCGGCCCGGGTCGTACCAGTTGGGCTGCTTGCCCCGGGGCAGCAGCCCCATGTCCTCGTAGGTCACCGCGACCACCTCGGCGCAGTACGCGGTCTCCAGGTCGTTGTCGGTCTTCTCGCCACGCTGCCACGGCAGGCGCAGCTGCGGCACCCGGCCGCGGGCCCAGCGCCACGCGAGCTGGGCGGTGGACGGGAACGGCGTACCGTCCAACCGGGCCACCGTCTTGAGCGCCTTGTCCTCCATGGCCGGCGTCGCCGGCTTGTCCAGCTGGCGCAGCCAGCCGCGCTGGCCGTAGCGGTGGGCCCACACCGTGACCGCGTCGCGCAGGTCGTGCAGCTGGACGCCGCGCTGGAAGGTCCCCGACCACAGGTCCGGCAGCGATTTACCGAGCTCGGCGTGCCACATCAGCGGCGGCATGTCCTCGATCACGATGGACATGCCGACGTGGTTGACCGGGCTGTTGGTCATGGCCTGGATCGCGCGGTCGGGTCCGGAGCGGCCGCGGAACAGCCAGATGTCACCCGTACGCGTCAGATCGATGGCCTCTTCGAGACTGATGTCGGCAACCACGTGTCTATCCTCGGCAGATGCGTTGGTGGAAAGTAGCGGGACTGGCCGGGCTGGCAGGGGTCGCCGCCACGGGTGCGGTGCTGGCACGGCAAGAGCGTAGGCGGCGGGCGTACACGCCGGACGAGATCCGGGAGCGGTTGCACGCCCGGGTCGCGGAGGCGGAGCAGAGTCCTGCCACGACGGCGGACGAGGGCTGACGGTCAGACAACGTCGGCGTCCCGCAGCAGCGACCACAGGCCCGCGCCGTCCGGTGCGGAGAACCAGGTCTTGCCGCCGGAGCCGACCGCCTCCGCCTGACCCGACGGGCCCGGGATGGCACCGGCCAGCACGGCCTGGGTCGGCGACAGCCGGCGGATCGCGACCGCGGCGACGTTGTCCGGGTGCGCCCGGGCGAACTCGGAGTAGATCTCCTGGTCGTGCTGGCCGTCGTCGCCGATGAGCAGCCACCGGATGTCCGGGAACTCGCTGGAGAGCCGGGCCAGGGTGTTGCGCTTGTGCTCCTGGCCGCTGCGGAACCAGCGGTCCGGGGTCGGCCCCCAGTCGGTCAGCAGCAGCGGTCCCGCCGGGTAGAGGTGGCGCGACAGGAAGCGGGTCAGCGCGGGGGCGACGTTCCAGGCGCCGGTCGACAGGTAGAAGACCGGTGCGCCCGGGTTCGCCGTGACGAGCCGCTCGTAGAGCACCGCCATGCCCGGGACGGCCGTACGCGCGTGCTCGTCGAGGACGAACGTGTTCCACGCGGCGAGCAGCGGGCGGGGCAGGGCGGTCACCATCACCGTGTCGTCGATGTCGCTGATGACGCCGAACTTGCTGGCCGGATCGACCACCCGGATCGGCGCCTCGACCGGCTCGGCGCCCTCGGTGACCAGGCGGACGCAGCTCCAGCCCGGCTCCAGGTCGCCGGTGACCCGGGTGTCGACGTAGCCGCTGCGGTCCGTGCGCGTCTCGTGGACCCGGTCGCCGATCTGGATCTGCACGGCGGCGTTGTTCACCGGAGACGTGGTGAAGCTGCGCCAGCCCCGCACCTTCTCGAGCTTCTTGCGGGCTTGCGTACGGCGGGTCAGCACGACCCGGGCCATGACCCGCGCCCAGCCCGGCGCGCCGTACCCCGTGTACGCCGTGATCACCGGCTGCCAGCCGCGCTGCCGCAGCCGGCGTTCGACGATCTCGTGCACGGCGTCCTCGATCCGTGCGGCGTGGTGCAGCCGTACGGCGGGCAGCCCGCCCGCCGGGGTCCCAGACACTTCGGCCTCCTGCTGTCTCACGTCAACGCCCCTGTGACGGTACCTGGCCTGCCTGTATCCCGCGTCTCAACGGGTGAACGGCCGGCGCTGGTCCACTCTGGAGCGTCAGTGCACGGCCAGGGTGGCGGCGGGGCGGGCGACCGGTTCGGCGGGGCTCCACTGCCCGGCACGCCGCGGAGCGTCCTGCGACCGTACGTCGCGCCCGGCGCGCAGGCGTGCGGCCACCGCCTCCGCACGAAGACTGCGCAGGGCCGCGGCCGCCTTCTCGGCCTCCGTCCACGCGGCCCGCTCGCGCTCGGTCGCCGCCCGGTACGCGGCGAAGCGGTGCTCGCGGACGGCCCCGCGCAGCGCGGTCTCCTGGGCCACCGGGTGCTTGCGGGGATTCCACCCGTCGCGGTGTGCGAGGACCTCGTTGAGCTGGCCGATCGACAGCTCCTTGTGGCGGCAGGCGGCCAGCGCGGAGCGGTGCAGGAAACGCGTTCGGTCGGCGATCTCGGCCCGGGTGCGCCGCTGCCTCAGGACGGGAAAGGCCGCTGCGGCGGTGCACCGGCGGGCCACCTGGTCGGCCCGGTCGAACGCGGCCCACGCCTCGTCGACCTCCTCCTGTGCGCTTTCCCAGGCCAGGCGCCGGCGCAGGGCGGTCTCGGCGGCGAGTGCCGCCGCCGCCGCGACCTGGTCGGCATAGCGGTCGGCGTCACGCAGGGGCGTGAGGTCACGGCCGGGCGCCGCGCTTCTCGACGCTCGGCGCGGGACGGCGAAAGCGGCCGTCGCGGCGGCGACGGCGAGCAACAAGGTCATCCAAAGGACGGCAGCGGTTTCCACGGTTGACACCGGCTTCTCTCGTGCGTCGGGGGGATCGCTTTCGGTTGTGGGAAGGACTTCGCCGGTACGCGTACGGCGTCCGGCACGGGCCGCAGGGGCGCACGCGGCGGTCCCCGTGAGCGGCACGGGTCATGGTTGGGGTGGCTCAGGCGAGCGGCGGGCCGCGACCGGCGAAGGGCCGCTGGACCACGCCGGCGGGGCGCGGCGCGTGGCGGTCGCAGAGCGGCGTGGGCTCGGCCCGGTCGGCGGAGAGGACGACCGGGGCGGGGTCGGCGGCGGGCTCGGCAGGAGCCGCCTCGGCGATCCGCTCGGTGACGGCGCCCCGGGCCGGCGCATCCACGGTGGTGACGACCACGGCGGGGGCGGGCGGCTGGGGCGCGGCGGCCAGGGCGGGGGCCGCGAAGGCCAGGGCGATCAGCGCCAGGCCGGTGAGGAACTGCAGCAGGCGGCGCCCGTCCCAGAGACGGGGAAGCAGGCGCGCGACGACAGCCACCCGATCAACTTACCGTGATCCGCAGGTCCGTGCACAGATCGCATCGACTGAGTACTTCGTCCCACTCCGGCGGGTGATGGCGGCGAGGGACGATGGAGGGGTGGAACGAGTGGACGAGCTGGCCGGATGGGTCGGCGACGGCGGCGTGGTGGTGCTCAGCGGTGCGGGGCTCTCGACCGAGTCCGGGATCCCCGACTACCGGGGCCCCTCGGGTGCCGCCCGGCGCGCGACCCCGATGACGTACCAGGCATTCACCCGCGATCCGGTGGCCCGCCGCCGGTACTGGGCCCGCAGCCACCTGGGCTGGCGCACGATCGGGGACGCCCGCCCCAACGGCGGTCACCGGGCGGTCGCGCGCCTGCAGGAGCTCGGCCGGCTCGACGGCCTCATCACCCAGAACGTCGACGGGTTGCACCAGGCCGGCGGCGCGCACGGCGTCGTGGAGCTGCACGGCAACCTCGCCCGGGTGATCTGCCTCGACTGCGGCCACCGTACGGACCGTGCCGAGCTGGAGGAGCGGCTCGACGCCGCCAACCCCGGCTTCGCGGCCGCCGTGTCCGCGGTGAACCCGGACGGCGACGTGGAGATCGACGACGCCGAGCTGGACGGCTTCACGGTGGTGGACTGCCAGGCGTGCGGCGGCATGCTGAAGCCGGACGTCGTCTACTTCGGCGAGACCGTGCCGCCGGAGCGGGTCAGCCGCAGCTTCGAGCTGGTCGCCGGGGCCCGGACCCTGCTCGTGCTGGGGTCCTCGCTCACCGTCATGTCCGGCCGCCGGTTCGTGCTGCGCGCCGCCAAGGACGGGATCCGGGTGGCGATCGTCAACCAGGGCGTCACGCGCGGCGAGCCGTACGCCCAGCTCGTCGTGGACGCCCCGCTGGGCCGCGTCCTGCCGGAGATCGTCAGCCGGATCGAGGACGCCGCCGTCCGGTTCTGAGCCACCCGTCCGGTCGACGGCGGTCGATATGCACCCTTTGACGAGAGCGCTCTCACGTGGTTACCGTCTCGAAACCTAAATAAAGACGTCGACGCGTTGACGTGACCGGGGTCACCGGAGTTTACTGCCGGAACCGGTCCCGAAACCGGTTCCGAACCTGCGGTTCACCGCGTCGACATCGTCGGAGGACACGTTGCCGATCACCATCGCCGATGTGGCGGCCCGGGCCAAGGTCAGCAAGACCACGGTGTCCCGCGTCCTCAACGGCAAGGGTGAACTCGACGAGTCCACCGCCGCCCGCGTCCGCGCGGTGATCGAGGAACTGGGCTACGTGCCGAGCTCGCGCGCCGTCGGGCTGGCCCGCGGCCGCACCCGCGTCGTCGGCATGCTCGTGCCGTCCCTCACCTGGCCGTGGATCGGCGAGGTGCTGCAGGGCGCGGTCGACGTGCTCGAGACCGAGCGGTACGGGCTGCTCCTGTTCACCTGCAACCGCGGTGAGGAGTCGATGCGCCAGTTCGGCGCGCAGGTGTCGGCCAAGAGCTTCGACGGGCTGCTGGTGATCGAGCCCGAGGGCACCCTGGACTACATCGCCACGCTGCACGCCCGCGGCCTGCCGGTGGTGCTCATCGACGACCGGGACGTGCAACCCGGCCAGATCCCGAGCGTGGGCACCACCAACTTCACCGGCGCCGGCGCCGCCGCCCGGCACCTGCTCGAGATCGGCCGCCACAAGCCGCTGGTGATCGCCGGTCCGGAGCGCTTCGGCTGCACGGTCCAGCGCCTCGAGGGCTTCGCCACCGAGTTCGCCGAGGCCGGCCACCCGATCCCCGCGAGCCACCTGCTGCCCGGCGACTTCACCATCGCCTGCGGCTTCGAGGGCGTGAACGCCGCGATCGAGGCGGGACTCGACTTCGACGCCGTGTTCGCCCACAACGACCTCTCCGCCACCGGCGCCATGCAGGCCGTGCTCGACAGCGGCCGGCGCATCCCGCAGGACGTCGCGGTGGTGGGCTTCGACGACATCCCGCTGGCGGCGCACACCCAGCCGCCGCTCACCACCGTGCACCAACCGTTGCGCGAGATGGGCGAGGCCGCGGCACGCACGCTGCTCGCCCACTTCGAGGGTTCACCCCTGCCCAACCGCCCGACCGTCATACCCGCCACGTTCATGGCCCGCGGCTCCACCGGAGCCGGCCCGGCCACCGGCTGAACACCTCTCCGCCCGTCCGACCACCCCGCCACCACCCACAAGCGGACTGAAGACCGACCTCTCCCGCCGGCCGCCTCGGCGTCCGGCCGCACCGCCACCCCTACCGAGAAACCGCTCTCACTCGCCGGACACGAAGCGACCGGCCGCACCGCCGCCCTTCCTCGGGCACCCCTCTCACCCGAATCCGCAATACCTGAGGAGATCTAGAGATGCAGAGAAGGAAACTGTTCGCGGTCGCCCTGGCGGGCGTGCTCGCCTCGGGCGGGCTGGCCGCCTGCAGCGACTCGCCGAACGCGGGCAACAAGAACGCGTCGGGCGGCAAGACCTTCCTCACCGTGGGCATGCCGAACGGCCCGCAGACGGAGAACCACAACCCGTTCCTGAGCACGTCCGCGGGCGCCTCGCTGGGCTACCGCTGGATGATCTACGAGCCCCTCATGATGTGGAACCCGGTGAAGCCCGCCGACCCCTCGAAGCCGTGGCTGGCCACCGGCGCGGAGTGGTCGCCGGACTTCAAGAAGGTGACGATCACCGTACGGGACAACGCGACCTGGTCGGACGGGCAGAAGGTCACCGGTGACGACGTCGCCTTCACCTTCAACCTGATCAAGAGCAACGAGGCGCTCAACACCGGCGCCACCCCGTACGGCGAGATCACCGCCAGCGGCAACACGGTCACCGTGACGTTCACCAGCTCGATGTTCGTCTACAAGGACAAGTGGCTGGGCCAGACCCCGATCGTGCCCAAGCACATCTGGGAGAAGATCAGCGACCCCAGCAAGGACGCCAACAAGAACCCGATCGGCTCCGGCCCGTACACGCTGAAGTCCTTCACCCCGCAGACCACCACGCTGTCGGTGCGCACCGGGGGCTACTGGCAGGACCTGCCCCAGGTCAAGGAGCTGCGCTACACGTCGTACACCGACAACAACGCGCAGACCACGGCCCTGTCGGACGGCTCCAACGAGTGGAGCTTCGTCTTCATCCCCAACTACAAGACGGTCTTCCTCGACAAGGACCCCGCGCACTACAAGGTCTGGGCGCCGCCGGTGCTGGGCATCCACGGCCTCTACATCAACACCACCAAGAAGCCGTTCGACGACCCGAAGCTGCGCCAGGCGATGAACATGGTCGTCAACCGCGAGGACATCTTCAACCAGGCCGAGGCCGGCTACTTCCACCCGCTGGTCACCAGCGTGACCGGCCTGCCGACGCCGGCCGGTGACGCGTTCATCGCGCCGGAGTACAAGGGCAAGACCCACTCCGTCGACGTGGCGGGCGCCAAGTCCCTGCTCGAGCAGGCCGGCTACAAGCTCAACGGCACCACGCTGACCGACCCGAGCGGCAAGCCGGTCAAGATCACCCTGACCGACCCGAGCGGCTGGTCCGACTACCAGACCTCGCTCGAGATCGTGAAGAGCAACCTCGCCGAGATCGGCATCCAGGCCACCGTGGACAAGGCCAACCAGGACGCCTGGTTCCGCAACGTCGAGGAGGGCAACTTCGACGCCACGTTCCGCTGGACCAACGGTGGCTCGACGCCGTGGGACATCTACCAGACGGTCATGGACGGCAAGCTCCTCAAGCCGGTGGGCACCGCCTCCCCGGCGGGTAACTTCGGCCGCTTCAAGAACGACGAGGCCACCAAGGCGATCCAGGACTACGCGAACGCCTCGGACGACGCCGCGCGTACCACCGCCATCAACACGCTCCAGAAGGTCTTCGTCGAGCAGGCTCCGATGATCCCGGTCGGCGCGGACAACGTCGGCATGGCGTACAGCACGAAGAACTGGGTCGGCTGGCCCGACGACACCAACCCCTACGGCGCCGGCCAGCCCACGCAGGCCAACGCCCTGGACGTCGTCCTGCACCTCAAGCCCGCCAACTCCTGATCCGCTCCGCCGCCCCCGGGATCCGCGTCCCGGGGGCGGCACCGCGGCGGTTCCGCCCCCTCTTCGAAGGAACTCGGCATGACGTTGAGCCCCGACGCGACAGCGCCGGCCCGCGAGGTGGTGCTTGAGGCGATCGGCCTGACCAAGCACTTCCCCGTCCGCCGGAAGCTGCGCGACCTGTTCAAGCGCGAGCACGACGCGGTGCACGCGGTCGACGACGTGAACCTGACGCTGCGGCGTGGTCGGGTGGTCGCGCTCGTCGGCGAGTCCGGCTCCGGCAAGTCCACGGTCGCGCGCCTGCTCGCGCAGCTGTACCCGCGCACCGGCGGCGACATCCAGCTGCACGGGGAGTCGACGCGGGTCAAGGGCGGCCGGCAGTTCCGGTCGTACGTCCGGCGGGTCCAGATGATCTTCCAGGACCCGTTCGCGTCGCTGAACCCGGTGCACACCATCCGGTACCACCTGACCCGGTCGCTGAAGATCCACGGCAACGCCGGCCGGTCCGCCGAGGACCTCGAGAACGCCCTGGCCGACCTGCTCCGGCGGGTCAGCCTGACCCCGCCCGAGCGCTACCTCGACAAGTTCCCGCACGAGCTGTCCGGCGGCCAGCGCCAGCGCGTCGCGATCGCCCGGGCCCTCGGCGCGAACCCCGAGGCCCTGCTGGCCGACGAGCCGGTGTCCATGCTGGACGTCTCGATCCGCCTCGGCGTGCTCAACCTGTTGCGCGACCTGAAGGAACGGCTCAACCTCGCGATCCTCTACATCACCCACGACATCGCGTCGGCCCGCTACTTCGCCGACGAGACCCTGGTCATGTACGCCGGCCGGATGGTCGAGGGCGGCGACAGCGAGAGCGTCACTCAGTCGCCGGCTCACCCGTACACCCGGCTCCTGATCGAATCGGCGCCGGACCCGGACCGCATCCACAACATGCTCGAGGACACCGGCGACCGCGGCAACGGCGAACCGCCCAGCCTGATCCGGCCGCCCGCCGGCTGCCGTTTCCACCCACGCTGCCCGATGGCGATGCCGCGCTGCACGACCGACCTGCCGGTCCGCCTCGAGATCGGTGACGCCCCCGGTCACTGGGCCGCCTGCTGGCTCTACGACGAGGCGACGGTCGCCACGCAGCAGCCCGGATCGGCCGCGGCGGCCGGAATCGTGAAGGTGGAGGGCGCCCGATGAGGTACCTGCTCCAGCGGATCCTGTTCTACGTCTTCACGGCGTGGGCCGCGATCACCATCAACTTCTTCATCCCCCGGATGATCCCGGGCGACCCGGTCAAGTCGCTGCTCGCCCGCTTCCAGGGGCAGATGAGCACCGACGCGATCGACTCCCTCTACGTGCTCTTCGGCCTCGACAAGAACGCCAGCCTCTGGAGCCAGTACGTCGACTACTGGAAGCAGCTCTTCCACGGCGACCTGGGTCTGTCGTTCACCGCGTTCCCGGCGAGCGTCTCGGAGGTCATCAGCGACGCGCTGCCCTGGACCGTGGCGCTGGTCGGCATCACCACCATCATCAGCTTCTTCATCGGCACCGGCCTCGGCGTGCTCGCCGGGTGGCGGCGCGGCTCCTGGATCGACGGCCTGCTGCCGACCACGACGTTCCTGTCGTCCGTGCCGTACTTCTGGCTCGGCCTGCTGGCGATCTACCTGCTGGCCGGCCCGGACAGCTTCTTCCCCTCCTCGGGCGGCTACGAGCCGGGCCTGGTGCCGGCGTGGGACCAGTACTTCATCCCCAGCGCCATCCAGCACAGCCTGCTGCCCGCGCTGACCATCCTCATCTCCTCGGTCAGCGGCTGGATCCTCAGCATGCGCAACATGATGGTGACCGTCGCGGCGGAGGACTACATCACCGTCGCGCACGCCAAGGGCCTCTCCGACCGCCGGGTGGCACTGAGCTACGCGGCCCGCAACGCCCTGCTGCCCAACGTGTCCGGCTTCGCGCTGTCGCTGGGCTTCATCGTCGGCGGCACGCTGCTCGTGGAGATCGTCTTCTCGTACCCGGGGCTCGGCTTCCTGCTCTTCCGGGCGGTCGGGGCCAAGGACTATCCGCTGATGCAGGGCATCTTCCTGGTCATCACCATCTCGGTGCTGGTCGCGAACCTGCTCGCCGACATCGTGTACCTGCTGCTCGACCCGCGTACCCGCAAGGAGGGCTGACCGGTGACCATCCCCACCTCCAGCGTCGAGCAGGTCATCCCCGGACAGGGGGCGATGGCCCAGCCCGAGCCGGCGAAGCCGGTCAAGGGAAAGCGCAAGCGGTTCCGCTTCGTCGCCAACGCGAAGGCCACGACCGGCCTGGTCGTACTCGGCCTCTACCTCCTCTTCGCCATCATCGGGCCGTGGATCGCGCCGTACGACCCGGACGCCCGCGGGCCGGCCCTGACCGCGCCGCCGTCGGCCGACCACTGGTTCGGCACCACCCACCTCGGCCAGGACGTGTTCAGCCAGGTGCTGGTCGGCACCCGCGGCGTCATGCTCGTCGGCATCTCGGCCGGCGTCATCGCCACGATCCTGTCCGTCCTCATCGGTGTCACCGCCGGCTACCTCGGCGGCGGCTGGGACGACGGTCTCTCCGCGCTGTCCAACGTCTTCCTGGTCATCCCCGCCCTGCCACTGATCATCATCGTGACGGCGGCGGCGCCCGGCGGCGGCGACGCGCTGGTCGCCCTGATCATCGGCTTCACGTCCTGGGCCTGGGGGGCCCGCATCCTCAGAGCCCAGACGCTGTCGCTGCGCCGGCGCGAATACGTCGAGGCCTCCCGCGCCAACGGGGAGTCGACCTGGCGGGTCATCCTCTTCGAGATCCTGCCCAACCTGACCGCCATCATCGCCTCCGGCTTCGTCGGCACGGTCATCTTCGCGGTCACCTCCGAGATCACCCTGGCCTTCATCGGCATCGGGTCGGTCTCGACGTGGAACTGGGGCACGATCCTGTTCTGGGCGCAGAGCCAGCAGGCGCTGGCCCAGGGCGCCTGGTGGTGGTTCGTCCCGGCCGGCCTGGCGATCGCCTTCCTCGGCACCGCCCTGGCGCTGATCAACTTCGGGATCGACGAGTTCGTCAGCCCCCGCCTGCGCAGCGCCGGCAAGACCAAGGTCAAGACCGCCTCCGGCCATACGGTACGGATGAGAGTCGGCTTCACCCCGGTGCTGAGCAACTCGCCGGCGCCGCACACCCAGGCGCGGCCGATCCCCACGATCAACACAGCGGCGGCGACGCCGGTGAACCGCGGCAGCAAGGAGGCCACGCAGTGAGCGGCGAGCCCGTCCTCGAGATCAAGAACCTCAACGTCGACTACGGCCTCGGCGATCAGGCGGTGCACGCGGTACGCGACGTGAACCTCACCCTGCACCGCGGCGAAGTCCTCGGCCTGGCCGGCGAGTCGGGCTCCGGCAAGTCGACTCTCGCGTACGGCCTCACCCGCCTGCTCGCACCGCCGGGCGTGATCACCGGCGGCGAGGTCGTCTACCATCCGGAGAACGGCGAGCCGTACGACGTGCTCGGCCTCGACGACGAGGGACTCCGCAAGTTCCGGTGGGCGGAGACGGCGATCGTGTTCCAGGGGGCGATGAACTCGCTGAACCCCGTACACAAGATCTCGACGCAGTTGACCGATGTCCTCCAGGCCCACGACCCGAAGATGTCGGCGCACAGCCGCAACGCCCGCGCCCGCGAGATGCTCAAGCTGGTCGGCATCTCGCCGGACCGGATGGACGCCTACCCGCACCAGCTCTCCGGCGGCATGCGCCAGCGCGTGATGATCGGCATGGCGCTGATCCTGCAACCCCAGGTGGTCATCATGGACGAGCCGACCACCGCCCTGGACGTGGTGATGCAGCGGCAGATCCTGGGCCAGCTCATCGAGCTGCGCGAGCGGCTGGGCTTCTCGGTCATCTTCATCACCCACGACCTGTCCCTGCTGGTCGAGTTCTCCAACCGGATCGCGATCATGTACGGCGGCCGGATCGTCGAGGAGGCGCAGGCCCCCACGCTGTACCGGGACTCGCTGCACCCGTACAGCGCGGGCCTTCTCGGATCCTTCCCCGCGCTGCGCGGCCCGCGCCGCGAGCTCAGCGGCATCCCCGGTTCGCCGCCGGACCTCAAGGGCATGCCCACGGGCTGCTCGTTCCACCCGCGCTGCCCCAAGGTGTTCGACCCGTGCGCCGACAACATCCCGGTGCTCGGCAACCCGGACACCCCGGACGGGACCACCCGTACCGTGGCCTGCTGGCTCCACCCGGTCAAGCAACCGGTCGGTTAGGCACGGAGATTCGACGGCCCCGGCCCTCCTCGCCGGGGCCGTCTCCTATCCATCCCCACCAGGAGAAGCATGAACCCCACCGCCAGCTCCGCCCCCGGACTGCTGCTGCCCGCAGCCGACTTCCCCCCGTCGTTCAAGTGGGGCGTCGCCACCTCGTCGTACCAGATCGAGGGCGCCGTCGCCGAGGACGGGCGGACACCGTCCATCTGGGACACCTTCTGCCGGGTGCCCGGCGCCGTCGTGGGCGGCGACAACGGCGACGTCGCGTGCGACCACTACCACCGGATGCCCCAGGACGTGGCCCTGATCAAGAGCCTGGGCGTGGACACGTACCGATTCTCGGTGGCCTGGCCGCGGGTCCAGCCGCGCGGCCGCGGCCCGGTGAACCCCGCCGGCCTCGCGTTCTACGACCGGCTCACCGACGAGCTGCTCGCGTCGGGCATCGACCCCTGGGTCACGCTCTACCACTGGGACCTGCCGCAGGAGCTCGAGGACGCCGGCGGCTGGCCGAACCGGGACACGGCGTACCGGTTCGCCGACTACGCGATGATGGTCTTCGACAAGCTCAGCGACCGCGTCGACACCTGGACCACGCTCAACGAGCCCTGGTGCTCGGCCTGGCTGGGCTACGCCACCGGAGTGCACGCCCCGGGCCGCAAGGACTTCGACGCGAGCGTCGCCGCGGTCCACCACCTGCTGCTCGGCCACGGCCTCGCCACCCGGGCGATGAAGGCGGCGGCGACGCGCGAGCACACCTTCGGCATCACCCTGAACATGGGTACGGCCGACCCGGCGACCGACTCGCCGGCGGACCGCGACGCCGCCCGCCGCGCCGACGGCATGGGCCTGCGCATCTACCTGGACCCGCTGCACAAGGGCACCTACCCGCAGGACATCGTCGACGACCTGGCCGCACGCGGCACCGCCTTCCCGATCCAGGACGGCGACCTCGACATCATCTCGACGCCGATCGAGGTGCTGGGCGTGAACTTCTACTTCGGCCAGGACTTCAGCGGCACCGACGAGAACGGCAGCACAGTGGACCCCGACGGCAACCCCGTGGTCCGCGCCATCCTCCCGGACCGCCCGCGCACCGCGATGAACTGGCCCATCACGCCGGAGCGCTTCACCCAGCTGCTGGTCCGCCTGCACCAGGACTACCCCGGCCTGCCGCTCGTCGTCACCGAGAACGGCGCGGCCTTCGACGACACGGCCGACGAATCCGGCGCCGTGGCCGACGAGGACCGCACGGCCTACCTGGCGGAGCACATCGCCGCGGTGGCGGCGGCACGCGAGCAGGGCGCGGACGTACGCGGGTACTTCGCCTGGTCCCTGCTGGACAACTTCGAATGGGCCGAGGGGTACGCGAAGCGCTTCGGCATCGTGCACGTGGACTACACGACGCAGCGGCGCACCCCGAAGCAGTCGGCGTTGTGGTACCGCGACACGATCAGCCGCCACCGCAACGCCTGACACCTTTCGCCGTACGCAGGGCGCGACGTCCGTCGCGCCCTGCTCCGTGTCCGCGCCCACTCGGGCCGGCATCGCCCGGCGGCCGCCCCGTCACCCGGGCCCGGATAGGCGGCAGGCCTGTCGAGCCGCCTCGGCACGTCGGGTCAATGACCGCGGTGCCGGGCCCGGGACTTGGCGCGGCGCATCTCCCGGCGATGCTCCGCGTGCGCCGCCCGATGTTCGCGCCCGCGTTCCGCCGACGCCTGCTTGCGCAGCTCCATAGCCTTCTTCACGGCCTCCTGCGCGGCGGTGCTGGGCCGCGCCTCGGCGGCGGCGCGGGCGGCGGCACGAGCCATCCGCTTCGGATTGCGCGGCGGGGGTGCCTGATCGAATGACACGGCCGGGCTCTGCTGCGCGGACGCCAACAGGTCGCCACCGTGGCGGAGCAGGAATTCATAGAGCTCGGCGTCGGTCGGCTCGGCGCCGAAGACGTGCCGGGTCGCGCGGACCCGGTCGCCGTCGAGCACTTCCAGCACAGCGACCCAGAAGGGATCGTCGTAGTAAACCGTCATCGTTGCCATCGTCGTCTCCTGGGCGCAGGCATGGTTCGGCCTGCGCTGGACAACCGGTCGGCGACGCGACCGGCAGGAGACGGGCCGCCCGGCACGGACGGCGCCCCGACTACCGACGGGGCAGTGTTTTCGCGCACCGCCAGCATAATCAGGACCCGCCGGTGGCCGCATCCGCGAATCCGTCCGGCCGAACCGCCACAAAAAGCGGCCCGGACCGTGGGCCCGGAACGATCAAGGAGGCTCTACGCTCCGACCGTGATCGGGTCCAGGACACCACCGCGCGGGCGCGCGGCCCGCATCGCGGTGGCCGCGGTGCTCGGCGTCGCCCTGCTGCTCGCCTCGGTCGGTCCCGAGACGCTCGTCAGCGAGATCACCGGCAGCAAGTATCTCGGGTGGTTCGTCAGCGGCATTCTGCCCTGCCTGTTCGGAACGTGGATCGCGCCCAAGGTTTCCTACCGGCGCCGCGATGCGCTCATCCTGCTGACCATGGGCCCGTCGGCCATGCCGAGCGGGCCGCTCCTGCTGAAAATCATCTGGCGGACGGCCTACCTCCCGCACCGCGACTGGCCGCTGCGAGCCGACGAGGTGGCCGCCGGCCGGTCCACCAGCCATGTGCCGCCGCCCGTCGTGGAGCCGGAACCCGCTACCGTCGCCGTAACGGTGTCGTCACCGTCCCTCCCACCGTGGGCCCGCGACGTGACTGCCGGATAGCACTCTCCCACTCGCCCGGCCGGCAACGACCGAGCCCTCACTCGGCCGGCCGCGACCCAGTCCCCCGCCCGCCAGCCCTCCAGGCACGGCCCAGCCCCTCAGAGCACCAGCCACGGCCCAGCCCTTCAGCGCACCAGCCACGGCCCAGCCCTTCAGCGCACCAGCCACGGCCAGCCCCTCAGCGCACCAGCCACGGCCAGCCCCTCAGCGCACCCAGCCCGCGGCTCAGTGCCGGCTCACGGCCGGCCGCGGCTCAGGGACCTGCGGTGGGCGGCGCGGGACATCGGCGCCGGGCCCGCCGTGACCGGCAGGCCGCCGTCGGCGAGCAGCCGGGCGATCGGCAGGGTGGCCGCGCCCATCGCCACCGCGTCCGGCCCCAGCTGGCAGAGGTCGATCCGGGTACGCGAGTACGGATGCCGCAGAGCATTCCGCGCAGCCGCATCCCGAATGTCCGGAAGGAAGCGCTCTCCCAGCGCCAAGCCCGCCGGGCCGCCGAGCACGATGCGCTCGGGCGAGAAAAGGTTGACCAATCCCGCGATCCCGGCGCCCAGGTAGCCGACCGTCTGCCGGATGACCTCGGCCACCCCCTCCTCCAGCTCCCCCTGCGCGGCCAGCACCCGGTTGAGCAGCTTGGGGTCGGGCTCCTGCCCGGTCACCTCCGCCAGCCGGGCGATGACCTTGTCGGAACCGATGTACGCCTCCAGACACCCCCGCGCCCCGCAACGGCACACGTCCCCGCCGTACACGAGGGTGGTGTGGCCCCATTCGCCCGCGTTGCTGTGGGCGCCGCGGTAGCTCCGGCCGTCCATCACGACTGCGGCGCCGACGCCCGTACCGACCATGACGATGACCGCGTGCCGCGCCCCGCGGCCGGCGCCGAACCACATCTCGGCCTGGCCGACGGTCTTCGCGCCGTTCTCCACGAAGATCGGGACGTCGGTGCCGTCGCGCAGCATCCGCCCGAGCGGCACACCGTCCCAGCCGGTCGTCTGCGAGTGCACCACCGGCGCTTCCCCGCTCTGGTCGACCACGCCGGCGACGCCCACCCCGAAGCCGAGAACCTCGGACTTCTCGATGCCGGCCTCCGCGACGACCGCGTCGAGTCCCTCGAGCAGCTTCTCGGCGGCGGATTCCGGATCGGGGCCGCCGGCAGCACCGGTCGCGATCGGGATCTGGGCGAAGCCGAGGCGGGACATCGCCAGGTCGTACAGCTCGACCGTGACCCGGCTCTCCCCGACGTCGGCACCGGCGACGTAGCCGAAGCCGGGCGCGACGCGCAGCAGCGCCCGCGGCCGGCCGCCGTCCGAGCCGACCAGGCCGGCCTCCTCGACCAGCCCCTCCTCGATCATCTCGCCGATGAGGTTGCTGACGCTGGCCTGGCTGAGCGCGGTCGTGTCACCGAGCTCCTGCCGGCTCTGGCGCCCGCCGTGGAAGAGGTCGGTGAGCAGGCTGGCCCGGTTCGCTCGGCGGACGTCCCGCACCGTCGTACGCCTGGTCTCCAACCCCGCACCCGCCTCTCCGTCCCCCGTGTCGACTGGCCCCTCACCATGATGTGCCAGACCGGCGCCGAAAACCACGCGCGGCATGCTCTACGGTCGGAGATCATGACGGACTATCGCGACGTCAACCGCGCCAACTGGGACGAACGGGCACCAGCCCACGCCGCCTCCGCCGGTTACAACGTCGCCGCCTTCGCCCGTGATCCACACCATCTGAGCGACGTCGTCACCTTCGACCGGCCGCTGCTCGGCGACATCGACGGGCTCCGCGGCGTCCACCTGCAATGCCACATCGGCACCGACACCGTGTCGCTGGCCCGGCTGGGCGCGACCATGACCGGCCTCGACTTCTCCCCGGCGTCGCTCACGGAGGCGCGCCGGCTCGCGGCAGCGTCCGGCACCCCGGTCGACTTCGTCGAATCCGACGTGTACGGCGCCCCGGACGTGCTCGGCGCCGGCGCCTTCGACCTGGTGTACACCGGCATCGGGGCGATCGGCTGGCTGCCCGACATCCGCCGCTGGGCGAACGTGGTGGCGACCCTGTTGCGGCCGGGAGGCCGGCTGTTCATCCGCGAGGGCCACCCGGTGCTGTGGTCGCTGCAGGACGACCGGGAGGACGGCCTGCTCGTGCTCGAATTCCCGTACTTCGAGCACGAGGAGCCGCTGATCTGGGAGGACGGCGGCACGTACGTCGACACGGACCGCACGTTCCAGCACACCACCACCCACTCGTGGAACCACGGCCTGGGCGAGATCGTGACCGCCCTGCTGGCGGCCGGCATGACGATCACCGGCCTGGTCGAGCACGACACCGTCCCGTGGGAGGCACTGCCGGGCACGATGACCCGCCTCCCGGGCGGCGAGTGGCAGGTCACGGACCGCCCGCGGCGGCTGCCGCACAGCTACACCCTCCAGGCGGTGCGCGCGGCCGTTTAGAGATCAACGGGTACGGGGTATCTCGCGGGCCACTCCCCCACATCGTTTAGGAGCCCCCGATGCGCGCAGGATCGATCGGCGGAATCATCGTCATCCTTTGGCTCGTGCTCGGCGCCGTCGCCGCGTTCGAGCGCGGTTACTTCAAGGACACCGGCGACGCCAGCTGCGCCAAAGCCGGCACGGTCGTCGTCACCGTGGTGGCCGGCCCGCTGAACTGGCTCGGCGTCAACCCCAAGATCAAGTGCGATATCCCCGAGCCGTCGAAGTAGGACCCCGGTACAGCAGGCACCACCACGGAACTCCAGCAGCGGGGATCGATCAGGTCCCCGCCACGGAGAAACCCGTCGCTCTTCCCCGTACCCCATTCTTCGCTTCGCCGGCCGCAGCCTGCTGCCTGGCGTGACCGGCGCACCGGCCGTTGGCGCAACGGCGCGGACGCAATCACGAACTCCGGCAGTACAGCGACCGCGGCGGTGACATCCCGGATCGCCACCGAGCAGGCAGCCCGACACGTGGACGCGGCGCTGGAAACCGCACTCCGCATGGAGCCGGTCCACAGCAGACTGCCTCCTCCCCGACATGCGGTCAGACCGCCCACTGGCCGATCAGGCCGTCCAGAGCCCGCACGTCAGGCCGCCGCCCAGCAGGTCAAACCACCCACGACGGCGGTCAGGCCACCCAGGGCGGGCTGATCTCCGACCCGTCGGCGAGGGTGGCCCGTAGACCGACGCTCGTGGTCACCCAAGCGGTGGCCGGACCGCCGGACGTGTTGTCGATCGCGAACTCCGCCCCGGCCGGCACGAAGGCGGCTTCCCCGGCCCGCACCGTGGCGGTCTCCCCGTCGATGGCTGTGGTCACCTCTCCGGACAGCACGAGAAGAACCTCCTCCCGGCTGACCCGATGCGGCACGCCCACGGTCCCGTCGGCAATCTCGAGCCGCCAGGCACAAAGCTCCCGGCTCCCCCGCGACGGAGCCAGGAACGAATGGAACGTCGCCCCGTGCAAGCGGTGCTCCACGGCGTCATGCTCCCGAATCACAGTCATCTTTACCTCCCCTTGGTCAAGCAGCTTGACTATATAGTCAAGCACCTTGACTTGTATGTCAAACTGATCGCGTGAACCTCCTCGACCTCCCGGTCCTCCTGCTGAGCGCGGCGCGAGCGCTCGTGGACGGCATCGACGCCGGGGTCCGCGCGCGCGGCTTCACCGACCTGCGACCGGCGCACGGCTTCGCCTTCGCGCGCCTGGCCGGAGAAGGCGCCACGGTGGTGCAACTGGCGGAGCATCTCGACGTCACCAAGCAGGCAGCCAGCCAGATGGTGGAAGAACTGGCACAGAAGGGCTACGTGGAACGACGCCCACACCCGACGGACGCCCGCGCCCGCCTGATCGTGCTCACCGGCAAAGGCCGGGCCTGCACGCGCGCCGCCGACGAGGCAGCAGAAGAGGTTCTACGCCCGTGGGCCGACGACCTGGGACCCGAACGCCTCACAGCCCTCCGCCAGGACCTCGCCAAACTCGCCACCCCCGGCCGCCTACGCCCCACCTGGTGACACCGCCCCGAAGGTCATCGCGCCGCCCAGGCGACCGCAACCGGCGCGGTGCGCCCGCCTGAAGGTCATCGCGCCGCCCACGCGACCGCAACCGGCGCGGTGCGTCCGCCTGACCCCCACGGACCCGGGCCTGCCGGACAAACCCGCGAACCGTCACCACCGCGCGGCAGCCAGACCACCCACCGCAAGGCGACCGCGAGGCTCACCCATGCACGAAAGCAGCGAGGAACCACCACGATCCCGCAGCATGAAACCACGCAAGGTGGGGGGCCGGGGTGACCAAGAACGGCATAAAACGCCCCACCAGCCGTCTTGGTCACCCCGGCCCCCCACCGTCAAACCGCAAGCGAAAGACCGGTTCAGCCGCGTTCGATCAGATGACCAACGATCTGAGGCCCCATGAGAACCGCCTCCCCCGACCCGTCCCGCCGACCATCCGGATCCGGAAGATCCACCGGATCCCCCGTACTGCTGGCCCCCACCGGCCGAGGCCCGACCCAAGCAACCGCCAGCTGAGACTCACCCTTGAGGAACCGCTGCACCCGAACCCCGCCCGTCGCCCGCCCCTTGGCCGGATACGCCGCGAACGGCGTGACCTTGACCTGGGTCCCGGTCGACGTCACCACCATCGGCTCACCGTGCTGCTCGTCCTTGGTGTCGATCGCGTTGAAGGACAGCACTTGCGCATCCGCCCCGAGGTTGACGCCGGCCATGCCGCCACCCTTGAGTCCCTGAGGCCGCACGAGTTTCGCCGGGAAACGCAGCAGGGACGCGTCGGACGTGACGAAGACGAGGGACTCGGCCCCGTCGGTCAGCCAGGTCGCCTGGACCACCTCGTCGCCGTCCTTGAGCGTGATGACCTCGAACTCGTCGGAGCGTACGGGCCATTCCGGGGCGCAGACCTTCACGACGCCCTGGCGGGTGCCGAGGGCGAGGCCCGGTGAGCCGTCGGCGTTCAGCGGGGCCAGGCCGACCACGCGTTCGCCCTTCTCGAGCGGGATCAGCTCGGAGGCGGACATGCCGCCGCGCAGGGAGACCGTGCCGGACTGTTCCGGCAGCACCGGCAGGGGCAGCACGTCGGTCTTGAAGGCCCGGCCGGCGCTGGTGATGAGCAGGACGCGGCCGCGGGCGGTGGAGTGGACCACCGCGCGGACGGCGTCGTGCTTGACGCGGCCGCTGCGGCGCCGGGCCTCGGTCGCCTCCTCGCTCTCCGCCGCGGTGCGCGCGATGAGGCCGGTGGCGGAGAGGATCACCTGGCAGGGGTCGTCGGCGACCTCGAGCGGGCCGGCCGGGGCGGACGCCGCCAGCACCTCCTTGAGGTCGCCGTCGATCAGCGTCGTACGCCGCGGGGTGGCGAACTCGGCCGCGACGGCGGCGAGCTCGTCGGAGACGACCTGGCGGAGCACGTCCACGTTGTCGAGGATGCGCGAGAGCTCGGCGATCTCCTCGTTGAGCCGCTGCTGCTCGGTCTCCAGCTCGATGCGGTCGAAGCGGGTCAGCCGGCGCAGCGGGGTGTCCAGGATGTAGTTGGCCTGGATCTCGGTGAGACCGAACTCGCTCATCAGGCTCGCCTTGGCGGCCGCCGCGTCGTCGCTGCCGCGGATGATCGCGACCACCCGGTCGATGTCGATGAGCGCGATGAGCAGGCCGTCGACGAGGTGCAGCCGGTCCTGCCGCTTGGTACGCCGGTGCGTCGTACGCCGGGTGACGACCTCGTAGCGGTGTGCCAGGAACACCTCGAGGAGCTCCTTGAGCCCCAGGGTGCGAGGCTGGCCGTTCACCAGCACGAGGTTGTTGATGCCGAACGAGGTCTCCAGCGGCGTGAGCCGGTAGAGGTCGGCCAGCAACGCCTGCGGGTTGACGCCGACCTTGCACTCGATCACGAGGCGGGTGCCGTGCTCGCGGTCGGTGAGGTCCTTGACGTCGGCGATGCCCTGCAGGCGGGCGGCCTGCCGCTGGCCCTTGCGCGGGCCGGAGGTGATGAGTTTGCCCTTCACCTCGTCGGTGATCGCCTCGATGATCTTCTCGGTGCCCACGCCGTACGGCAGCTCGACGACTGTGATGGCCTGCCGGCCGCGGCCGCCCTCGAGCGGGCCGGTCTGGGCGCGGGCGCGCATGCGGACCACGCCCCGGCCCGTCTCGTATGCCCGGCGCACCTCGTCGAGCCCGAGCAGTTGGCCGCCGGTGGGCAGGTCGGGGCCGGGCACGAAGCGCATGATCGCGTCGAGATCGGCCTCCGGGTCGGTGATGAGGTGCCGCGCCGCCGCGATGACCTCGCCGAGGTTGTGCGGGATCATGTTGGTGGCCATGCCGACCGCGATGCCCGACGTGCCGTTGACCAGCAGGTTGGGGAACGCCGCGGGCAGCACCTTCGGCTCGAGTTCGGAGCCGTCGTAGTTGGGCTTGAAGTCGACGGTGCCCTCGGCGAGCTCGCCGACCAGCAGCATCGCCTCGCGCGACATCCGGGATTCGGTGTATCGCTCCGCGGCCGGGCCGTCGTCGGGGGAGCCGAAGTTGCCGTGGCCGTCGATGAGCGGGACGTTGAGCGAGAAGTCCTGCGCGAGGCGGACCATCGCGTCGTAGATCGCCAGGTTGCCGTGCGGGTGGTACTTACCCATGACGTCGCCGACGACGCGCGCGGACTTCACGTATGCGCGGTCCGGGCGGTAGCCCTGCTCCTGCATCGACCAGAGGATGCGGCGGTGCACCGGCTTGAGCCCGTCGCGGGCGTCGGGCAGGGCGCGCGAGTGGATGACCGAGTAGGCGTACTCCAGGTAGGAATCCTCGACCTCGGTGGTGATCGGGTTGTCGATGACCCGGGCACCGGCCTGGTCGAAGGCCGACAGGTCCACCCGGGACTGCTCGTTCTTGCGGCGTGCCATGTCTGTTGACCCGTCCCTCAGGCGTCGATCGTTTCCTGGTCGATCCGGCCGGCGGCCTCGATCAGCCAGTTCTTGCGCGGCTCGACCCGCTCCCCCATGAGCAGCTCCAGCGTGGCCTCGGCCCGCTCGGCGTCGTCGAGCGTGATCCGCCGGACCGTACGCGTGGCGGGGTTCATGGTGGTGTCCCACAGCTCGTCGGCGTCCATCTCGCCCAGGCCCTTGAACCGGGGCACCGGCTTGGAGACGGTCTTGCCGGACCGCTCCAGCTTGGCGACGGTCGCCTCCATCTCCTGCTGGGTGTACGTGTACACGGTCTCGGAGTTGCGGCCCTTGGTGCTCACCTTGTGCAGTGGCGGCATCGCGGC
Organism: Actinoplanes sp. NPDC049681; assembly: GCF_044465265.1. Taxonomy (NCBI): domain Bacteria; kingdom Bacillati; phylum Actinomycetota; class Actinomycetes; order Micromonosporales; family Micromonosporaceae; genus Actinoplanes; species Actinoplanes sp. NPDC049681. Next base: position 479,416 of record NZ_JBITLP010000004.1, on the reverse strand, counting down.
GAACAGCCGGCCCGCCTCGATCACCGGGCGCATGTACTTCGCGAAGAGCGTGATGAGCAGCGTGCGGATGTGCGAGCCGTCGACGTCCGCGTCCGCCATGATCATGACCCGGCCGTAGCGCATGGCGCTGATGTCGAACGTCCGGCCGGAGCCGGCGCCGAGCACCTGCACGATGGCCGAGCACTCGGCGTTGTCGAGGACCTGCTGCAGGCCGGCCTTCTGGACGTTGAGGATCTTGCCCCGGATCGGCAGCAGCGCCTGGTATTCCGAGCTGCGGGCCATCCGGGCGGTGCCGAGCGCGCTGTCACCCTCGACGATGTACAGCTCGCTGCGGCTGATGCCGGTGGAGCGGCAGTCGACCAGCTTGGGCGGCATCGAGGCGCCCTCGAGGGCGGTCTTGCGCCGGGCCGCGTCCTTCTGCTGCTTCTGGGTGAGCCGCACGCGGGCCGCGTCGACCACCTTCTGCAGGACCGTGCGAGCCTCGCTCTTGGTGCGCCGGTCGTCGATCCACTGCTTGAGGTGCTGCTCGACCAGGCCCTGCAGGACCCGGGTGATGCCCGCGGTGGAGAGCTCGTCCTTGGTCTGCGAGGTGAACTGCGGCTCGGGCACCCGGACGTGGATGACCGCGGTCAGGCCCTCCAGGTAGTCGTCCAGGACCGGGGCGTCCTCCTTGGGCTTGAGCAGGCCACGGGCGTTGCGGACCGCCTCGCTCAGGGCGCGCACCAGGGCCCGTTCGAAGCCCTTGCGGTGGGTGCCACCGTGCATGTTGCGGATCGTGTTGGTGAAGCATTCGACCGTACGCTCGTAGCCCGTGCCCCAGCGGAAGGCGACCTCGACCTGGGCGCGCCGCTCGACGTTGGACTGCATCACGCCGTTGGCGTCGGCGGCGTTCTCCTTGTAGGTGCCCTCGCCGGTGACCATGAGGAGCCCGGAGACCGGCTTGTCGGCCGCCGGCGTGAGGAACTCGACCATGTCGCCGAGCCCGTTCGGGTAGTGGAACGTCTCCTCGACCGGCGCCTCGCCGGTGAAGTCGCGCAACACGTACGTGACGCCGGGAACGAGGAACGCGGTGTTGCGCAGCTTGGCCCGCACGATGCCGGCGTCGAGCCGCGCGCCCGTCTCGAAGTAGCGGGCGTCGTACCAATAGCGGATGGACGTGCCGGAGCGCTCGCCGCGCTTCATCTTGCGCACGACGCGCAGCCCGGATTCGGCGTGGAACTTCGCCGCCGGGCCGTCGCCGGAGAAGACGCCGGGCACGCCGCGCTGGAAGGAGAGCTCGTGCACCTTGCCGTCGCGCTTGACGGTGACGTCGAAGCGCAGCGACAGCGCGTTGACCGCGGAGGCGCCCACGCCGTGCAGGCCGCCGGAGGTCTTGTAGCCCGAGCCGCCGAACTTGCCGCCGGCGTGCAGCCGGGTGAGCACCAGCTCGACGCCGTTGAGGCCGGACTTGGCGTTGATGTCGGTCGGGATGCCGCGGCCGTCGTCGTCGACCTGGACCGAGCCGTCGGCGTGCAGGGTGACCTCGACCCGCTCGGCGTGGCCGGCCACGCCCTCGTCGGTGGCGTTGTCGATGATCTCGTTGGCCAGGTGGTTGACCCCGCGGCTGTCGGTCGAGCCGATGTACATGCCCGGACGCTTGCGCACCGCGTCGAGACCTTCGAGGTGCGTGAGGTCGTCGGCGCCGTAGAGGATCTCCTGTTGCGCAGTCACGAGGTCCTACTCCTCCAGCAAATGGGTCCAGCGATGGCAGCCGTCAACGACGCGGCGAGCCTACCGGGGAGGTACGACGAGTTCCGTGAGGCCGACCGGGCACGCCTCGACCATAAGTGGCACGAAAGGGACGAATGCTACTCGTCGTGAGCCATGACACGGTTCCGGCCGGCCTGCTTGGCGGCGTACAGACCCGCGTCGGCGCGTCCGAGCAGGGCGTCCGGGGTCGCGTCCGAGGACCGCAGGTGGGCCAGGCCGACGCTGATCGTGACCGGGATCGGTCCCGTACGCGTGTCCACCGGCGTGCTGTCGAGCGCCGCACGCAGCTTCTCGGCGAGCGCGGGGCCGTCCTCGCGCACCCCGGGCAGCAGCACGGCGAACTCCTCACCGCCGTACCGCGCGACGAGACCGTCCGGCGGCAGGCAGGAGAGCAGCCGCGCGACGACCGAGCGGATCACGTCGTCGCCCGTCTGGTGGCCGTACGTGTCATTGATCCGCTTGAAGTGGTCGATGTCGATCATCAGGGCGGTGACCGGGCTCCCGGCCGCCCGCGCCGCGGCCAGGGACCGCTCGGCGAGCTCGAAGAACCGCCGCCGGTTGGCGACCCCGGTGAGGCTGTCCGTGGTCGCCAGCTCGTTGATCCGGCTGAACAGCCGCGCGTTGTCGTACGCGACCATGCCCTGACCCACCAGCGCCGCGGCGACACCCAGGTCGGCGGCGGCGTACGCGTTCGGCCGCCCCGAGGCGAGCACGAGCACGCCCACCGGGCCCTCCCGGTCGTCGAGCGTGACGGTCAGCCAGCTGCCGCCGGTGTAGTCGCCGAGCGTGGACGCCCAGGACGGCGTACCCGCGATGAGGTCGGCCTGGCGCGTGCCGAGCAGCGCGCGCAGTTCCGGGTGGTCCGCCTGGCGCAGGGTGAACGAGCCGGCCGCGTCGCTCAGCACGGTGATCTCGTCCGACGACGGGGTGGCCAGCAGCAGCCAGCCGCGCTCCGCGCCGGGCGTCTGCCGCGCGGTGAGCAGCAGCCGGCGCAGCACCAGCTCGGGGTCGAGGGTGCCGCTGAGCCGTGCCATCGCCCGGCGCAGCGTCTCGGCGAGGTCTCGCTGGCGGTTGGCGGCGGCCACCGCCACCTCGAGCTGGGCGGCGCGCGCCGTCTCGAGGCCGACCGCGATGTGGTGGGTGATGGCGGTCAGCACGTCGGCGTCGTCGACGGTGAAGACGCCCTTGGCGACGCGGCTGTCCAGGTACACCACGCCGAGGAGGCGGTCGTCCAGCTCCAGCGGGGCGACCAGGATGCTGCGGAGGCCGTACTGCACGACGCTCACCGCGCCCAGGGCGGCGCCCTCCTCCGTGCCGGTGACCACGAGGGGCTCGCGGCGGTGCCGGACGCGGTCGACGACCGTGGTGCTGTAGCGGGTGAGCTCCGTGAGGTCGTTCCCGGCGGCGTCGCGGCCCACGAACGGGGCCAGGACCCCGCTGTCGGAGTCCATGAGGAACAGCAGGGCGCGCTCCGCGCCGAGCAGCCGTACGGTCTCGTCCAGGGCGACCCGGGTGAGCCGGTCGGGGTCGATGACCCGCGAGGAGGCGTTGCTGAGCTGCTCCAGCGCGGCCCAGCGCTGCCCGGCGCGGCCGCGGGCGGCGACGACCGGCACCCGGTTGCGCCGGCCGGCGTCGAGCCGGAACTCCGCGGCGACCCGGCGCGCACGGTGCGGCCAGCCGCGGTCCTCGGCGATGCCGGCTGCCGCGCGAGCCTGGCGGTCCGCCTCGCCGGTGACGCCCAGGACGGTCAGCGCGCGGGCGCGCACGAGGGCGGCCTCGAACGCCAGGAGCGGCGCGTCCACCGTACGCAGAAGCTTCTCGGCCTTGGTGAGGATGTCCAGCGCCCGCTCGGCGTGGCCGGGCTTGAGCACGGCGAGGGCCGCCTTCGCGATCCGGTGGTGCGCGGCCACCAGCGGCCGCTTGGTCACCTGGCCGAGGGTGCCGACGGCGGCCTCGGCGACGGCCAGCGCCCGGTCGAAGTCGGCCGGCGCGGCGCGGCGGGCCTGCTCGATCCGGCCGTACGCGCGGTACACGAAGTACGACTGCTGCGCGGGCAGCAGGTCGAGCGGGCGCAGTCCCAGCCCGTCGAACTCCGCCACGGCATCGTCGAAGGCGCTGCCGAGGTCGTCGCGCTCGATGGCGGAGATCATCCTCGCGACGATCATGTCGACGAGCTGGTGGATCTCCTTGGTGTCGCCGGCCCGGCCGAGAGCCGCGATGGCTTCGCCGGCGCGCCCGCGCATGGCGAGCATGCCGGCGTCGATCGCCACCATGGCGCTGCGGTTGGCCTGGCCGGCCGCGTCGAGCCAGCGCTGCCGGCCCGAGGCGGCCGCCTCGGCCTCAGTGATCTCGCCGCGCAGCAGCCAGTCCCAGCCCAGGACGGCGTAGCAGTCGAGGATCAGCCCGACGTCGAGGAAGCGGTCGCGCTCCATCAGCACCCGCCGGATCCGTTCCCCGGAGTCCGCGCCGCTGCCGTGCACGGCGATCGCCGTCATCCAATCAATGCGGGCCACCAGGGTGGGGTCGCCCAGCTCCTCGCCCACCTGCGACGAGGTGGCCGTGATCCGGTCGGAGAGCCCCTGCAGGCCCGCCATCCGCAGGACCATGGTCAGCGCGACCAGGTCGCGGGCGCGCTCCGGGGACCGGCCCAGCCGGTTGATCGGGTACACCATGCGCAGCGCGTGGTACAGCGAGCCGGCCGGCCGCAACTTCCGGATGCTGCCGGAGGCGCCGTAGTGGTGCAGCGTCGCCTCGAGCCGCAGCAGGTCGCGCTGCTCGCCCTTGGCGGTGCCGTAGCCGAGCCGGGTGATCCGGGTGAGGCAGCCGAGCACGAAGAACCACAGGCCGGAGAGCGCCCGGAAGATCGGATTGGCCGGCAACGGCCGTCCCAGCTCGGCCAGCCCCAGCTCGACGGACCGCAGCTGCGCGGCGCCGCCCCAGTTGCTCTCGTGCACGAGGGCCTGCAGCAGGTGGATGCGGGCGCGCTCGATGGGGTCGGCGGTCCGGGCCAGCGCCTCGCCGAGCGTCGCCAGGGCCTCGTCGAAGCGTCCGTTCTGGTGGTACGCCGTGCCCAGCAGCTGCAGGAAGGCGCTGTCCAGGGGCAGGCCGGTGTCCCGGGCGGACTCGAGGTAGGTCAGCGCGGTGTCCGGGGCGTGCTCGGCCAGCGCCCGGGCGCCCGCGGTGGTGCACGCGCGCAGCACGCGGGCCGGCTCGAGGCTCGGGTGGCCCAGCGTGTAGTGCCGGGCGAGGGCGTACACGTCCTTGTCGGGGCGGCGGTCGAGGACTTCCGCGATGCGCTGGTGCACGTCGCGGACCTCGTCCTCGTCGAGCTCGGCGAGCAGCGCGACCCGGATGCTGTCGTGCAGGAAACGGTACGGCCCGTCGCCGTGTGCGATGAGGCCGTGGCGGCCGGCGTCGGAGAGCACGTCGATCACCCGGTGCCGGTCCGCACCGGCGGCCTCGGCGACGAGGCCGGGGGTGAACGAGGTCCCGACGACGGCCGCGATGGCGAGCAGGCGGCGGCTGTCCACGTCGAGGGCGCCCATGCGGTGCAGGACCAGCTGCGCGGAGTCCGAGGGCAGCGCGAGATCGCGTACGCCCTCCGAGTCGACCTGCCACGACCCCCAGTCGGGTGACAGCAGGCCCGCGTCCATCACGGCGCGGGCGTACGCGAGCGTCACGAGCGGGTTGCCGCCGGTCAGCATGGTGATGGCGGTGGCGCTGCGCTCGTTCACCCGCATGCCGCCGGACAGCGACGAGATCAGGGTGGCGACGTCCTCGCTCGTCAGCGGCGGCACGGGGATGTCCGTGACCCGGCCGGCGTCGATGCGTACGGGCAGAGCCGGCTCACGCCCGGTCGTCACCACCAGCATCGGTACGCCCGACACCCCCTCCGCGAGCTGCTCGAGGACCCGCAGGGTGCCGTCGTCGAACCACTGCGCGTCGTCGAGGTGCAGCAGCACCGGGCCGGCCGCGCGCGTCAGGCCCGTGAGCAGGTCGGCGACGGCCGCGGCGTGCCGGCCGAGCCCGATCTCCCCGGCCACCTCGGGCACGCCGAGGACATCCGCGAGAGCCGGCGACAGGCTGGTGACCAGGCCCGCGCTCTGCCCGGCAGCGGCCCGCAGGGTGGCCGGCGCGGTGACGCGCCCGCCGGGTTGCTTCAGCAGGCCCTTCACGTACGCGTCGACCGCGGCCCGCAGCGGTGCCATCGGCCGGCGGTCGCTGGACGAGGCGCCGCCGCGCAATACCACGCCGCCGGCGTCCCGCACCAGGGCGTCGAGCTCGGCCGCAAGCCGGCTCTTGCCCGAGCCGGTGGGCCCGTGCAGCAGCACGATCCCGCCGCGGCCGGACGTCGCCTCGGTCCAGCGCTCACGCAACGTGTCGAGCTCGGCCTCACGGCCCGTGAGGGTCGCCTCGACCGGCGCGCTCGGCCCGTCGTGCTCGCCGAGGGGGAACACCGCGGCCGGGTCGGCGCCGAGCAGGCGCAGGTCGGCCAGCAGGCCGGCGGCGCTCTGGTAGCGGTCGTCGGGGTCCTTGGCCAGCAGCCGGACGATGATCGCCGAGAGGGTGGGGCCGAGGCCCGGTGCCAGGGCCCGCGGATCCGGTACGGGCGCCGTGGCGTGCAGGTGCAGCAGCTCCCCGACGTCGTCCGCGGCGAAGGGCGGGGCGCCCGTGACGCACTCGAACAGCACCGCGCCCAGGGCGTACAGGTCGGAGCGGTTGTCGACGGGCCGGTTGAGCATGCCGGTCTGCTCGGGTGCGCTGTAGGTCAGCGTCCCGGCGATCGGGTCGTCGGGGCCCAGGCCGGCGCCGGTGGCGGCCGCGGACAGCCCGAAGTCCACCAGGTGGGCGGCGCCCGCGCTGGTGATCATGATGTTTTCCGGCTTGACGTCGCGGTGCACGAGGTGGTGCTCGTGGGCGGCGCGCAGGGCGGCGGCGACGTCGGCGCCGATCGAGACGGCGTGCCGCTCACGGACCGGGCCCCGCAGCAGCCGGCGCGCCAGGGACTCGCCGTCCACGAGGTCCATGACCACGTAGGGGCGGCCCCCGGCCTCGCCCGCCTTGTGCACCCGCGGGACGTTCGGGCTGTCGACCGAGGCCAGCAGGGCGGCCTGGCGGCGGAACTCGCGCAGGCCCTCCGGATGCGGCTCCTCCAGCAGCATCTTCAGGGCGTACTCGGTGCCGGCCCGCCGTACCCGATACACGACCGCCTGGGCGCCGCGGCCGAGTTCGCCCAGCACTTCGAGCCCGGCGGCGTCGCCGAGCTCCGACTGCACCGCAGCCGGCTCAGCCGGCACGGAAGGCGAGGCACCCACGACGCCTTTATCGGCGTATCCGGCGTTCGCTGAAGGATTGTCAGCCGCACGGCTGGAGGTCGCGGGCCCGCACAGGGGTCGTCTGCGGGTGCAGGGCACGCCAGAGCTCGACCGGCAACGCCTTGCCGGCCACCGACACCGGGGGCAGCTCCTGGTAGGCGACGGCGGCCTCGGAGGCGAGCTGGGTCGCCGCACACACCACCACCGTGTCGTGGGGTGCGTACGCCTGCAGCCGGGACGCCGTGGCCACGACGCTGCCGCTGACCATGCCGTACCCGCCGTCACGGGCCGCGTCGAGGTCGACGATGGCGTCACCGGTGGCGAGCCCCACCCGGGTCCGTACCGGGAAGCGCCCGGCCAGAAGACGCCCCCGCAGCGCCTCCTGGATACCGAGCCCGGCCCGGACCGCCGCGGCGGCGGCGTCGGCGGCCTGGTCCGGCGTACCGGCCCCGGGGCCGCTCACGCCGAAGACCGCCATGACGGCGTCCCCGATGAACTTCTCCACCACGCCGCCGGCGGCGTGGACCACCGCCGAGACGGTCCTGAAATAGTCGACCTGCAGATCCCGCACATCGGCACAGTCCAATTCGTCGACGAGGCTCGTGAAGCCCACGATGTCGACGAAGAGCACCGTCACTGTCTGTCGCCGGCACCTGACGCCGGCGGACACGGAGTTCATGTCCCACGCTCCCTTCGCTGCGATGGCGAAGAGAACGGTGCCAGGCGGGGACAAGACAGCGGATCAGCAGAATGACGTATCTATGACAGCGGCCGTGTCGTCGGTTATTTGTGACGCAGAACAGTCCGAACCGACGAGAACGTCATAGCCCCCCGCCTACTAGGCTGCCACGCATGGCCAGCGAGGGGGATGAGGCGCCACTTGTCGGACGTACCGACATCTTGACGTCTATCCAGGCCGATCTGCTCGCCGCCGGTCCCGGCGGCACCGCGGCGGTGTTCGTCACCGGCGAGAGCGGCGTCGGCAAGAGCCGCCTGCTGCGGGAAGCCGCGGATGCGATGCGGGCGGCCGGGGCCGCCGTGCTCTCCGGCGCCTGCCTGGACATCGGCGACGCTTCCCCGCTGCACCCCGTGCTCCAGGCCCTGCGCCAGGCCGGCGCCCAGCCCGGCCCGGCCGCGGCCGATCCCGCCCAGGACGGCGCGGGTGCCCTGCTCGAGCGGGTCTCCCAGGAGCTGCGCTCGCTGGCCCGGGGCCGCCGGCTGCTGCTGGTCCTCGACGATCTGCAGTGGGCCGACCGGAGCACCCGCCAGATGCTGCTGTACCTGCTGGCCGGCCTCGGCGAGATCAGCCTGTCGGTGCTGGCGGCGGTCCGCTCCGAGTCGCTGCACGGCGCCCACCCGCTGCGCCGCGTCCTGGCCGAGCTGCGCCGACTGCGCTCCGTACGCGTGCTCGACCTCGCCCCCCTGGACCAGGACGCGACCGCCGAGCTCGTGATGGCCATCGCCGGGGACGGCGTCGCGCCGGAGGACGCCGACCGGGTCTTCAAGCGCAGCGGCGGCAACCCGTTCGTCGCCGAGGAACTGGCCCGTGACCTGCGCGACGGCCGGGTGGAGCTGTCCGACACCCTGCGCGAGATCTTCCTGTCCCGCGTCGACGAACTGCCGCAGCACGCGCACGACGTCGTGCACGCGGTCGCCGCCGGCGTCGAACCGGTCGAGCACGCCCTGCTGGCACGGGTGCTGCCGCTGCCCGAGGCCGAGCTCATCGAGGCGGTCCGGGCCGCCGTCGCGCACCGCTTCCTGACCAGCGCGGCGGACGGCTACCGGCTGCGCCACCAGGTCGTCGCCGAGGTGCTGGCACACGAGGTGCTGCCCGCCGAGCACGCCGCCCGGCACCGGCGTTACGCCGAGGCGATCGAGGCCGCGCCGGGCGAGCCCGACCACGCCCGGCTGGCTCACCACTGGCAGCAGGCCGGCGAGCCGATCCGCGCGCTGCCGTCGGTGGTGGCCGCCGCCCGCGCCGCCGAGCAGCTGTACGGCTACGCCGAGGCGTACCGCCACTGGGCGCTGGCCCTCGCCCTGACCTCGGACGACTGCCCGGAGCGTACGGAGCTGCTCGGGCATGCCGCCGAGTCGGCGCATCGCTGCGGCGAGCACCAGCGGGCCTTGAGCACGCTGGAGCAGCTGGCCGCCCGCGCCGACGGCCCGGGAGTCTGCGAGATCCACCTGCGCCGCGCCCGCTACCTGGCCGCGGCCGGGCGCGCCGCCACCGCCGAGATGGAGTACGAACGTGCCCTGGCGGCGCCCGAGTGCAGCCCCGCGGAGAAGGGCAGCGCGGCCGCCAACCTCGCCGAGCTGCTCGTGCACCTCGGCCGGTACGCCGACGCCGGGGTCCGCGCCCGGGAGGCCCTGGAGCTGGCCGAGGGCGCCGACGGCTCGACCGCCGACCTGGTACGTGCCAGCGCCGCGCTGGGGTTCAGCCTGGCGTTCCGGGAGGATCCGGACGCCGGCCTCGCCGTGATCCGGCAGGCGGTGGAGATCGCCGAGCGCAGCGGGCATCCGGACGACATCGGCTGCGCCTACCTGCACCTGGCCGAGCTGCTCACCAACCCTCTGAACAACGTCGAGGAGGGGGTGCTGGTCGCCCGCCGGGGCGCGGAGAAGCTCGCCGCGATCGGGCAGGGGCGCACGTACCAGACGCGGCTGCTCGCGATCGCGGCGAACGGGCTCTTCCGGGTCGGCCAGTGGGCCGAGGCCCGGCAGGTCCTCGACGACGCCATGCGCCACCGCCCGTCGGGCGCGGACGCGGTGGAGATCCTGCTCTCCCGCTGCCGGCTCTGGGTGGGTTTCGGCGAGCTCGAGGCCGCCGACCGCGACCTGGACGCGGCGGCCACGATCCTGGCCGGCGGCGGCGCCCGGCACGTGCTGCCGATGCTGACGCTGCGGGCCGGCCGAGCCATGTGGCAGGGCCGGCACGACGAGGCCCGGGCGGCCGTGCAGCGCGGCCTGACCGAGACTCGCTCCGACGACCTGGTGCTGCTCGGGGTGCTGGCCTGGCACGGCCTGCGCGCCGAGGCGGAGGCGCAGGCCGGCGGGGAGGTGCCGGTGGACCGGGCGGCGGTCCGGCGCCTGCAGACCGTGGTGGAGCGGGTGGCGCGGGGCGCCGGCAACGCGGCCCCGCCGGTACGCGCGGTCGTCGACGGTTACCTGGACCTGTGCGCCGCTGAGCTGAGCCGGATCGACGAGCGCAATGACCCGGACGTCTGGGCGCGGGCCGCGCAGGCCTGGGACCGGCGCAAGCAGCCCTATCCGGCCGCCTATGCACGGCTGCGCCAGGCCGAGGCGTCATTCGCCCGGCGCACCCGGCGGACCGCGGCCACGACCGCGGTCCGGGAGGCGTACGCGACCGCCCGCGCGATGGGCGCCCAGCCGCTGGCCACCGAGATCATCCAGGTGGCCGCGCGGGCCCGCGTCGCCCTGACGGACGACGAGGCGAGGGTGAGCGCGGCGCCGCAGCCCGCCGACGACGCCCTGAGCATGCTGACCGAGCGCGAACGGGAGGTGCTGGCCGCGGTCGCCGAGGGCCTCACCAACCGCGAGATCGGCCAGGCGCTGTTCATCAGCGAGCGGACGGTCGGCGTCCACGTGGGTCACATCTTCGACAAGCTCCAGGTCCGCACCCGGGTGCAGGCCAGCCGGGTCTACCTCCGCGCGGCGTGACCGTTCCGTTATCTACGTACCCGGAATACGTCGTTCTACCGATCCCTACGTAGTCCTCCGGTGAAAGGCTGACTGTCGTTCGGGGGAGCACCGCCCGGCGGCCGGCGTCGCCGGGCGGTGCTGAAGGGCCTCCGCCGTGCAGGAGTTTGTGGAGGATCCGATGATCACCGAGTCGTCCGTGTGGGGGCCGGCGCAACGGGAGATGGCCGACGTACTGTCCGGTCACCCCGACGACGTCCCGGCCGTGGTGGACCAGCTCACCAAGCTCCAGGACGTGCTGGAACGGGTCCCGCCGCTGCTGACCAGCAACCCGCTCGCCGACTTCAACAAGCTCTACCTGACGATCACGACGTGCGTCCTCGAGCGCCTGTACGCCGGCCGCTTCGCCGACCCGGCCTTCCTGGCCCGCCTGGACGTGGAGTTCGCCGCCCGCTACTTCGACGCGCTGCGCCAGTGGTCCGACATGAGCGCCGGCTGCCCGAAGGCCTGGGCGGTGCTGTTCCACCGGATCCCCGGACCGGACGCCCGCCCGCTGCCGTCCGCCGCGGCCGGCGTCAACGCGCACATCAACTACGACCTGCCGTTCGCCCTGGTCACCACGTTCGACCACCAGGAATGCGACCCGGTGGACGACAGCGATCAGCACCACGACTACCTGCAGATCAACGACATCTTCGCCGAGCAGATCCCCGGCCTGCGGCGCGGCTACCTGGAGAAGTGGCAGCTGCTCATCGACGTGATGAACGGCGACCTCGACGACTGGTGGCAGGGCGAACTGGTGGACTACACCCGCAACGTCGCCTGGCGCAACGCGCAGAAGCTCTGGGCCGTACGCCACGACCTGCAGGCCGTGGCCCGCGAGCGGGCCCGGCTGGACCACACCGCGGAGGCGTTCGGCAGGCTGCTGCTCTCGCCGATGGGGTCGATCCTGCAGTAACGGACTTTCCTCCTGGGGGCGGGGCAGGGCCCGCGTTCGTCGGCAACGAGCGCGGGCCCTGACCCATTTCTCAGCCCTGCGGCAGCACGATCAACCGGGCCACCGCCCGGTCACCGTCCTTCTGGCCGGCCACGCCCACCTCGGCGCCCGTCTTGAGGGCGGTGCGCTCCACGGCCTTGCGGTCCTGCCGGACCCGCAGCTTGTCGCCGAACGTCCAGGTCTGGGTGAAGCCGTCGGTGGACTTGACGCTCACCGTCCCCGAGTCGACCGCCGTGATCGTGCCGCGCTGGACGACGATCGTCTTCACGCCGTCCTTGCGCTGCACGGTGACCTCGCCGTGCAGGGTGTTCTTGCGCAGGTGCTTGCGCAGCCCGGGCCGCCGCTGCCTCGGTTCGGCCGAGGACGAGGACGAGGCCGCGGGGGCCGGGTCGGCCTCGAAGCCGACCGTGGTGAGTGCGTACGCCTCGTCGGTGAGATCCGCGGCGGGCGTCCCGGCGCCGCATCCCGTCAGCCCGAGGGAGGCGGCCAGGCCGAGGGTGGTCAGGGTCATCGCGATACGGGTACGTGTCATGCGGCTCAGCCTCCGCCCGTCCCGCTCGGACCCGGTCAGCGTCATGTTCGGGTCGTGTAAGGGAGGGTCACCGTGAACATCGCCCCGCCCTCCGGCGCGTGCCCGGCCTCGATGCCGCCACCCAGCCGGGTCACCAGGCGCGCGGCGAGGGCCAGGCCGAGGCCGCTGCCGGTCTTGCGGACGTGGCGGTAGCGCTGCTGCAGCGCGCCTCGCTGGAACGCCACCGGGAGGTCCTCGTCGGCCAGGCCGGGCCCGCCGTCGCGTACCTCCACGATCCCACCGCGCTCCCCCGCCCGGACCGCGAGCACGAGCGGTGCCCCCGCCGGCACCACCCGCAGGGCGTTCTCGCAGAGCCCGTCCACGACCTGGCGGATCCGGTCGGGATCGGTGTCCACGGTCACCGGGCCCGCGGGGAGTTCGACGGAGAGTCGTGGGCCGTCGGGGACACAGCGCGGTTCCCACGCCTCTCCGGCGGCGCCGACCAGCTCGACCAGGTCGACCGGGACGACGGTGACGGGCAGGTCCGCGGCCTCCAGGCGGGACAGGACGAGCAGGTCGGAGATGAGCCGCTCCAGGCGGTCCGCCTCGGCCAGCATGGTGCCCCCGGCGCGGGCCGCGCCGTCCTCGGCGATGACGCCGTCGGCGAGCGCCTCGGCATACCCGCGGATCGTGGCCAGGGGCGTACGCAGCTCGTGGGAGACCGACAGCAGGAAATCGCGCTCCCGGCCCTCGCTGATCTGCAGCGCCGCACCGAGCTGGTTGAGCGCCGCGGCGAGCTCCGCGGCCTCGGCCGGCGGCCGGACGGCGAGGCGCACGGAACGGTCCCCCGCCGCCAGACGCCCGGCCGCGAGCGCCGCCTGCCGCAGCGGCCGGGCGGTGAAGTGGGCCAGCAGGGCACCGGCGCCGACGCCGCCCAGCAGACCGGCCAGCAGGGCGACCCACACCCCCTTGAGCACCCGGGCGGCGGTGCCGGACACCGCGTCGCGGGTGAGGACGACCCCGCTGTCGTTGCCCCGCAGCGGACGGCCGGCGATCAGCACCGTACGGTCGGCCACCCGGCCGCGCGTGTCCACCACGGCTCCGGCCGCCACCTGGGTGACCACCCGCTCCGGCAGTCCCGGACGGTCGGCGATCCCGCGCCGGATCAGGTAGACGGCGATGCCGTCCTGCCGGAGCCGGTCGACGATGCGCTCCCGCGCGGCGGGCCGCTCGGTGGTGAGCAGCTCCACCGCCAGGGCCGACTTCTCCACCAGCTCGGTGCGGGCGGCGTTGTTCGCCGAGCGGACCGCGATCGGCAGCGCCACCATGGCGGTGATGATCACGGCGACGACCGCGGTGGCGGCGGTGACCAGGACCGTCCGCCCGGCCAGGGTCGCGAAGAACCTACGCATCAGCGGTGTAGCCGACCCCGCGCACGGTACGGATCAAGCCGGCCGCCGGCCCCAGTTTGGCGCGCACCTGAGCGACGTGGACATCGACCGTACGGGTGCCGGCGTGCGACGCGTATCCCCAGACGCCGGCCAGCAACTCCTCCCGGGTGAAGACCCGCCCCGGCCGGTTCAGCAGGTGGCCGAGCAGGTCGAACTCGGTCGGCGTCAACGCCAGCGGGGCCCCGTCGACGGTGACGCGCCGGCGGGCCGGGTCCAGCGCCACCGGCCCGAGGGTGCGTACCCGCCCGCCATCGGGCGGCCCGGCGGCGCGGCGCAGCAGCGCGCGCACCCGTGCGACGAGCTCGCGGGGGCTGAACGGCTTGGTCATGTAGTCGTCGCCGCCGAGTTCCAGGCCGAGGATCCGGTCGACCTCGTCGTCGCGGGCGGTGAGGAACACCACCGGGGTCCAGTCGCCGTCCTCGCGCAGCCTGCGGCAGATCTCCGTGCCTTCCATGCCGGGCAGCGCGATGTCGAGCACGCAGGCGACCGGCCGCATGCGGCGCGCGGCAGCCAGTCCCGCGGCGCCGTCGTGCTCGACGTGCACGCCGAAGCCGTCGCGGGTCAGATACATCCGGACCAGGTCGGCGATGGGCCGCTCGTCCTCGACGACCAGGACGAGCCCCTTGGCCGGTGCGTCGCTCACGGCCCCATTCTGCCCGCGCCGGCCCGGCCCTATTGTTCGGATCGTGTACGGGTCGTCGTGATCGGCCGCGTCAGGCGTTCTGCCAGAGGCCGATCAGGTTGCCCTCGGTGTCGCGGACGTACGCCGAGAAGCCCATGTCGCCGACGGGCTGGCGGCCGATCTCGACCTTCCCGCCGAGCTTCTCGATCCGCGCGAGGCTGTCGTCCAGGTCCTCGACCCCGATGGTGATCACCGGTCCGGTGATCGCACCCTGCCGGGCCAGCATGCCGCCGTTGATCCCGCCGACCTCGCCGGGCCGGCCGTTCTCGTCGGTCGGCGTGGTGGTGACCAGCGTGTAGCCCATGCCCGGCATCGTCGCCAGCTGCCAGCCGAAGGCCTCGCGGTAGAAGCCGTGCGCGCGCTCGGCGTCGTCGAACGGCACCTCGAAGTGGACCACCTTGTCCATCGCCCCTCCTCAAGGGTTGTCTGCCCGGCTGACGCTAGTCCTCTCACCCTCGATAGACACCGAGCTCCCACAGCGAATATCCGTATCCGGTGGCCCGGACCGTGCCGTTCACCCGGACATAGCGCCCGGAAGCGTGCAGATCGAGGCTGTCGAATCCGCCGTTGCCGCTGGTGGTGCTGAAGACGGTGGTCCAGCTGGAACCGTCGTCCGACACCTGGATCGTGTACGCCTTCGCGTACGCGTTCTCCCACGCGAGCTGCACGTGGTCGAAGGACTGCACCGCGCCCAGGTCCACCTGCAGCCACGCGGTGTCGACCCACTCGCTGGCCCACCGGGTGCCGTAGTCGCCGTCCACCGCGTACGCCGGCAGCTGCGGCCCGTTCGTCCCGGTCGGCTGGTACGAGGACGCGGTGACCGGCCGGCCCCGCGACAGGTTCGTGCCCGGTACGGCCGGCGGTACCACCCGGAACGAGCGCTGCTCGATGCCCACGTTGCCCTGGCCGTCGTACGCGTACACGTAGACCTTCCAGACGCCGAGCTGCTCGGGCGCGCGGGCGGTGAACGAGCCGTTGCCGTTGTCGGTGAAGACGACGTTGGTCAGGCCGGTGTTGCCGGTGATGTGCTTGTCCGAGTACATGAGGTTGTAGCGGACCAGGTCGCCGTCGGGGTCGCTCGCCGCTGTGGTGATCGTGAAGGTGCCGCCGGCGGGCACCGCGGTCTGGCTGCTCACCGCCATCGACGTGATCTCCGGCGGTGTGTTGGCGGCGGGCTGCCCGGTGTACGCCTGCCGCAGCGCGTGGTAGCCGAGCCGCCGCCAGCCGCCGGTGAAGGTGTTGAGCCACACCCCGCCGAAGTCGTTCTCGAGCCCGTAGTGGAACTCGGTCGCGCCCAGCGCCACGCCCGGGTGCGCCTTGATCGCGTTCCAGCTGCTCGTGTAGCCGACCCGCTTCTGCAGGTCGGTGGGCTCGGCCGGTACGCCGTTGACGTCCGCGGGCACCTCCCACTCGCCGGCCGGCCCGCCCTCGGTGACGATGTACGGCTTCGTGTACCCGCCGTTGATCCAGTCCTGCTTGACACTGCCGATCACGCCGTACGAGTTGACCGCGAGCAGGTCCAGGTCGGGCGCGTACCGCTGGTAGTACGGCCAGGCCCCGGTATACGCGTCCGTCGAGGTGACCGGGTGGTTCGGGTCCGCCGCGTGGATCGCCCGGGCCACCTCGTCGACGAACTTGGCGTACCCGACGCGCCGCGCCTCGACCTCCGCCGCGGGCAGGCCGTGATCCTGCATGGTCAGGATGACCTCGTTGCCGACGTCCCACATCAGCACGCCCTGCCGGTTCTTGAGCGCGTTGACGCGGGCGACGATCTCAGCCTTCACGGCGTTCTTGTACGTGGTGTCGTCGACGTAGTCGGCGCCCTGGTTGAGCCAGTGCCCGACGATCACCTTGAGCCCTTGCTGCGCGGCCCGGTCGAGCAGCGTCGGCGTGCCGGCGTCGTCCACGCCCCAGATCCGGATCGTGTTCACGCCCATGCCCTTCAGGTCGCGCATGTAGCCGTCGGCCGCGGCCTGCGGCGGGCCGTAGGTCAGACCCTTGATCTCGTACGGCGAGCCGTTGACGTTCAGCTGCCAGTTGCCCTGCGTGCCGGTGATCCGTACGGTCGACGCCCCGCCCGGGGTGGCCGGATCCGTCATGGCCGCAGGCATGGTGCCCGTGGCCCGCGCGACCGTGACGGAGTCGACCGACAGCACTCCGCCCGAGGTGGTCTCCGGCGTGGGGGTGGTGAAGCCGGCGACCGCGTTCGGCAGCGACCCGCCGACGGCCAGGTCGAGGCGCAGGAAGAAGCCGTGGTGCACGGCGGCGTTCCACGCGGCGACGCCGACCTGCGACTCGCGGACGACCCACGTCTGCCGCCCGTCGAGGGAGAAGCGGATCTCCTCGTCGGTCTTCGTACGGTCGATCACCTGGGCGTATTCGTGGTAGCCGGTCCGGCAGCCGGAGCAGCTCGCGAACCCGCTCGCCCGGCCGTTGTACTCGGCGCACGGGCCGTCGGGCGCGGTGCCGCAGTGCAGGGTCTGCGACAGCTGGCCGCGCCCGTTGACGTCGGTCATGATGTCGGTCTCGCCGACTCCGGGCCAGTTGGTGTAGGTGCCCCGGTAGGCCGCGCCCGTGGCCCGGAACCCGGGCCAGTAGCCGAGCCCGTTCGCGACGTCGGGCTGTTTGAGGATCGCACTGAACTTCAGCAGCTCGCCCGGGCGCGCCTCGAAGTCGGTGCGCTGCGTCTCGAGGCGCCCGGAGGTCCACTTGCCGGCGCCGTCGCGGACGGCTCTGATGGCGAGCCTTCCGCTGCCGTCCAGGGCGACGTTCGCGGTGGAGTCCGTCGCGGTCTCCACCTCGCCGGTCCCCCAGTTGGCCGCGCCGCCGGGGTAATGCGTGCCGGTGCGCAGCAGCCAGCCGGCGGCGCTCGGCGAGGTGTTCTCGGCACCGGAGAAGTCGTCGGTCCAGAGGGTGGTCCACGTGTCGGCCGGGGTCGTGCCGTACACCTTGAACTCCCACAGCGAGTAGCCGTAGCCCGTGCCGCGGCTGGTGCCGTAGAGCCGGACGTAGCGTCCGGAGCCGCTCACGGTGAGAGTCTCGGTGCCTCCGGCACCGGTGGTGGTGCTGAAGACGTCGGTCCAGGTGGTGCCGTCCGCGCTGGTCTGGATCTTGTACGCCCTCCCGTACGCGGTCTCCCACTGGAGGACGACCTGGGTGAGCGTGGCGGTGGCCCCGAGATCCACGCGGATCCACTGGGGATCGGCGAACTGGCTCGACCACCGCGTGCCGGCATTGCCGTCGAACGCGTTGGCGGCCCCGACGTCGGTGCCCTCCTGCGACGAGGCGAGGGCGGGCTTGCCCTGCGACAGCAGGGTGTCAGCGGCGTGGGCGGTCAGCTGGGCGACGCAGAGGTACGCGGCGACGACGAGCACGACCACGGGCACGAATCGGCGGAACAATCGCCGGGAAGGAAGGGGATGCACGAAGAACTCCAGAAGTTCGGGGGAAGGGAACGGCCCGTTGACACGTGGGGAACGTCATCTGAGACTCACCGTGTGCGTCCCCCCTTTCTCCGCACGGCTCGACTTCTGCTCGCGGTCGCCATGGCCACCGGAATCTGCGCTTGCGACAGCACGCCCGCCCCGGGTACGCCCGCTCCGGCCCCGTCCACCGCGGTCTTCGGCGGCACCGACCGGGCCTGGATCGAGATCACCATCGCGATGGACGAAGAGCTGCTGCCGCTGCTGGCCCTGGTGCCGGCCAACGGCGCGGACGCCCGGCTCCAGGACCTGTCAGACCGGGTGGGCGCCGTGCACGAGCGTGAGCTGGCGGCCCTGCGAGGGCTGCACGACCAGGCAGGACTCCCGGCCGAGAACCCGCACAAGGGCATGCCGATGCCCGGGATGGTGACCCCGCAGCAGGTCACCGAGGCGGCCGCCACCCGCGGTCCGGCCTTCGACACCCTGGTCGTGCGGCACCTCACCGCACATCTCGACCAGGGCGTGAAGCTGGCCGAGAGCGAGCGCCGCTCCGGCGTCGAACCGCGGACGCGGACCCTTGCCGGACAGATGATCGAGAATCGGCGGACCTACCTGAGAGAGCTCCGGGAATTGCGTCACGGAAGTTCGTAGTTCTCGTTCAATGCCGCCCCACGGTCGGGCTTGTACTGATCGAAACCGCGGGGATCGCATTGCAGCCCGCCGTTGATGCAGTGCGTGACGAGCGCCGCCAGCGTCGGCGCGTCCCACGCGTTGTAGAAGTCGTAATGGAACGAATAACCACGCCCGCTCGCCAGCCGTACGTCCGCCATGGTGCCGCTGACCGGGAAGGCCATCTTGAACTCGATCATCGGTACGGCGACAGGGTGGCTCGCCGGGCAGACCCCGACCACCGGGTACGCCATGTGGCTCTTGTGGTCCGGCGTGTCGAGGTGGATGCCGTCCCAGCAGCTGGGTGCCTGGTAGCGGATGTTGAGCTGGCTGCCGACCACGCAGGACGCCGGGAAGTCCCAGTTGCGGACGCTGTCGCCGCACTCCCAGCCCTCCACCGCCCCGGGAGCGTCGCGGAACTCGGCCAGGGTGGCCGACGGGCTGCCGACCACGTACCGCAGGCCCGGCGGGGACGGGCGCACGCTGCGGTAGTCGATCACGCCGCTCTTGTAGTAGATGACCTGCCGCCCGACCGGCTGCACCGGGGTGTCGCCATTGAGCAGGGTCGGCATCCAGTAGCCGGTCCTGTCCCCCGGCGTGATGCACGATGTCTGTCCGGCTTGGAGGCTGGCCAGGGTGGTGGCGGCGTTCGTCGTGGTGTTGCCCATGAACGTGTGGGAGTGCGAGGCGCCCGGCAGGTTCGGGAAGACGATCGGATCGTCGGGCAGGTTCGAGCGGCTCACCGAGCAGTTCGCCTGGAACTCGTGGTGCGTGGTGGGCGGGTTCGTCACCGGCGGCACGGCCGTGGAAGGCACCACTCCGGTGACCGGCGGGTTCGCATAGACGTAACCGTCCCCCGCGGACGGCGGGGTGCTCACGAGGGAGCCGTACACCTTGAACTCGAAGAGGGAGTAGCCGTAGCCAGTGCCGCGCTGGGTGCCGTACATGCGCACGTAGCGGCCGGTGCCGGCGACGGTCAGGACCTGGGTGCCGCCGGTGCCCGTGGTCGTGCTGTAGATGCCGGTCCAGGCGTTGCCGTCCGGGCTGGTCTGGATCTGGAAGGCCTTCGCGTACGCGGTCTCCCACTGCAGGACGACCTGGGTGACGGACGCCGTGCCGCCGAGGTCGACGCGAAGCCACTGCGGGTCGGACCACTGGCTGCCCCACCGGGTCTCGGCGCGGCCGTCGACCGCCGCGGCGGCGGGCGACTCGCCGTTCTCCAGCGACGACGCCAGCGCGGGCCGGCCCTGTGAGAGCAGGGTGTCCGCGGCGTGTGCCTGCTGAATGCCGGCCGCCAGCAGGGATCCGCCCAGGACGGCGGCACCGAGCGGAGCAACCAGCCGTCTGAGCTTGTACGGAGTTGTCATCACGATCTCCAGGGGGATGGCTTCGGGGACGGAAAGCGCTTTCCGAGTGTTACGCCGGTGTTGCACGGCGGTCAATGTTTTCCCATGGTTCCGGAACCGGCGCCGGCCCTTCCGCTCCTGGGAAACGGACAAATAGACCATCACCGGAGAGCGCTTTCCGCGCGTGCTATAAAGGCCTCATGCAGACGCGGAGCGCCTTCCTATGACCACGACGGGCGGACGCCTGCCGATGGGCGAACGGTTGCCGACGCTCGAGGACGTGGCCCGGATCGCCGGGGTCTCCCGGGCGACCGCCTCACGGGTGATCAACGGGATCCGCAACGTCGACCCCCAGCTGCACGAGCTGGTGTGGGAGGCGGTCGGGCGGACCGGCTACGTGCCGAACCGGCTCGCCCGCTCGCTCGTCACCCGGCGCACCGGGACCATCGCCCTGGTGGTGTCCGACTCGGAGAGCCACGACGACGACCCGTTCATGGGCCGCTTCTTCGCCGATCCGTACTTCGGGCGGGTCGTCGGGGGCCTGATGAGCGTGTTGCGCACCGCCGGGATCCAGCTGGCGCTGCAGATCGTCGGCACCGAGGACCAGCGCACCCGGCTGGTCGGCGATCTGCGCCACGGCCAGGCGGACGGGGTTGTCGTCCTCTCCCTCCCCGCCCACGACCCGCTGCCCCGGAAACTCACCGACGCCGGCGTGCCCGCCGTGATGATCGGCCGCCCCGGCGACCCCGTACCGATCAACTACGTCGACCTCGCCAACGACACCGGCGCGGCCCTCGCCGCCGACCACCTGACCGCGCGCGGCTGCCGGCGAGTGGCAATGATCGCGGGCCCGGCCGACGTGCCGGCGAGCAGCGACCGCATCGCGGGGTTCCGCCGGTCCATGGCCCGGCACGGGCACGCCTGGGTACCACTGGTTCCCGGCAACTTCACCCGGGAGAGCGGCGAGGCCGCCATGCGCACCCTGCTGGCCGACCAGCCGGAGATCGACGGCGTCTTCGTCGCCAACGACCTGATGGCGCTCGGCGCCCTCGCGGCGCTGCGCGAAGCGGGCCGCGCGGTGCCCGCGGACGTCGCGGTGGTCGGTTTCGACGACAGCAGCGCCGCGACGGCGGCCGAGCCGGCCCTGACCACGATCCGCCATCCGCTGGAGGACATGGCGGCCGAGGCGGCCCGGCTGCTCATGACCCGCATCGACGACCCCGGCATGCGGGTGTCGTCGGTCATCTACGAGCCGAGCCTGGTGCTGCGCCGGTCCGCCTGATGGCTCAGTATTCCTTCTTGATGACGAAGTAGGAGCCGCGGATCGTCCCGGCCAGCTTCGACTTCTGCCGGGCGAACTTGAACGACGAAAGCTCGTCGGGAACGTCCATCCCGTCGGCGAGCTTGAATCCGACCGCCCGCTTCCCGCCGTCGTCGACGGTGTACATGACGTTGATCGACAGGCCGCTCTCGTAGAAGACGTAGGCCATCTTGATGTTCTCGACCTGGAACGCGGTCGCCTCGAGCGGGCGGGAGGCGATGACGATGCCGCGTTCCTCCTCGAGGATGCGGTGCACCCAGTCGACGGTCGCCCGGGCGTCGCTCGCAGGCTCGACCGTGAAGGTGTGGTCGTACTTGTTCTTGAAATACCGGGCCTCGTTCGCCCGCAGGCCGGCAAGCGCGTCCGCGACCGGGGACGACTCGAGGCCGACGGTCGAAACGGTGCCGAAGTCCACCGCATAGGGCATGACAATTCCTCCGCGTCCAGTCCTCGGCGTCCCGTCCTGGGCGTCCAGGCCTGCACCCCAGCGTAGCGGCGCGATCGGTCGTTCTCTCGGATTCCGTCAGCCGTTCGGCCGGGACTGGACCGCCTGCAGCGACCACCTGTTTCCGTCGGGGTCCCGGAAATAGACGAAATGGCCCCACGGCTGCACATCGACGTCACCGGCCTCGACGCCGGCGTCCACCAGTTGCTCGCGAGCGACGCCGGCGTCAGGCACTACCACCTGGATCTCCTGGGTGCCCGGAACCTTGTCGGTGATGCCGGTGCCGATCACGATCGAGCAGGCCGAACCGGGCGGCGTGAGCTGGACGAACCGCAGGCCGGCACGCACTTCGTGGTCGTGGTCGGCGGTGAAGCCGATCCGCTGGTAGAACGCCTTGGCCCGGTCCACATCGGTGACCGGCACGGGGATGAGTTCGATCTTCCACGTCGGTGTCATGCGATCCATCGTGCCCGCCATTGCGGTCAGAACACGACCGCTGAATACGGTCGCGCTGTCGCCCTGACGACATTCGCACCCACTGCTAGTGCAATGTGGACTGTCGGATTACAGTGACGTCTGTCGATTCGATGACGACAACAGGAACGGGGACAGTATGAGAATGACGATGGCGCGAGTCATGACGGCGGTGGCGCTGATCGGTGCGATGCTCGCCACCGGGACCGCGGCGCACGCGGGCGTCACCGTGGATCCGAGGCCGGCGGCCGGGGGCGCCGCCCCGCACGTCACCAAGGTTCCGGTGTCGGGAGGTGTCGGCACCCGCAGCTACAACGCCTCCTGCTTCGGTTACACCGGCACGTTCAAGGACGGGTCGGACGTCCTGCTGGTCGACTGGGAGGACGCCGACTCGGCCGTCGACGAATGCTTCGGCATCGCCCCCAGCCGGACCATCTGGCACGCCTGGCCGGGATCCGGCGGGTGGAAGCAGATGCCGAACAACGGTCGTGCCGACGACACGTGGACCGCGTACTACTCCGGCGACGGCCGGCGCGGCGTGAGCGTCTACGTCGCGGGCTCGAACAGCATCTGGTGCTCGACCCGCAACGCCGGCCCGGGCTGGGGCGCCTGGTTCCAGTGCTGACCGACCGGTAGACCAGCCACCTTCGTCAGGGGCTGCCCGCCAGGAACAGGAACACGGCGAGCAGCCCCATGTGGATGCCGCCCTGCAGGACGTTGGCGCGGCCCGGCACCACGGTGAGCGTGCCGACCACCACGGTCAGCGCCAGCAGGACCGTCTGCGTCCCGCCCAGGCCGAGCAGCAGCGGGCCGTCCAGCCAGATCATGGCCACCGCGATCGCCGGGATGGTCAGGCCGATGCTCGCCATGGCCGAGCCCAGCGCCAGGTTGAGGCTGGTCTGCATCCGGTCCCGGGCCGCCGCGCGGACGGCGGCGATCGTCTCCGGCAGCAGGACGAGCAGGGCGATGACGACCCCGACCACCGCCTGCGGCAGCCCCGCACCGGCCACCGCCCGCTCGATCGCCGGAGAGACGCCCTTGGCGAGGCCGACCACGGCGACCAGGGCGACCAGCAGCAGGCCGAGGCTGCCCAGGGTCGCGCGGGTGGTGGGCGGATCGACGTGCTCCTCGCTGTCGATCACCTCTCCGGCGGTGGTGATGGGCAGGAAGTAGTCGCGGTGCCGGCGCGTCTGGACCAGCACGAACAGCAGGTAGAGGCCGAGCGAGGCGACCGCGGCGAAAGCGAGCTGGGCGGGTGAGAACTGGGGACCCGGGCGGCTGGTCGTGAAGCTCGGCAGCACCAGGCTCAGGGCGGCGATCGTGGCCACGGCCGCCAGGGCTCCACCCGTACCCTCGGGGTTGAAGACCGCGATGCGGCGACGGACCGCGCCCACCAGCAGCGACAGCCCCAGAATGCCGTTGCAGGTGATCATGACCGCGGCGAAGACGGTGTCCCGCGCCAGCGCCTGGGTCTTCTCGCCGCCGCTGATCATCAGCGTGACGATGAGGGCCACCTCGATGACGGTCACGGCGACCGCGAGCACCAGCGACCCGAACGGCTCGCCGACCTTGTGGGCGACGACCTCGGCGTGGTGCACGGCGGCGAGCACCGCCCCCGCGAGCAGCAGCGCGCTGACCACGACCAGCGGCGGCGGCAGGTGACGGCCCCAGGTCAGCAGGAGCGTGGCGACCGCGGCGGCCGGCACGAAGGTCGTCCACCCGATCCTTGATCTCATCCGTCAACCCTGCCAGAACTGCGGCGTTACCGCCCGAGACCGGCCTCACGGGCCCGCACGATCGCCTCGGCCCGGTCGGCCACCTGAAGCTTGGCGAAGACGTTGGAGACGTTGTTGCGTACGGTCTTCGGCGACAGGTAGAGCGCGGCGGCGATCTGACCGTTCGAGCGGCCCGCGGCGAGCAGCTCGAGAATCTCTCGCTCCCGGGCGGTGAGCTGCGGGAAGGCGGTTGTCCGAGTGGGCGGCCCGGCGGCGAAGAACTGGGCGATGCGAGCCGCCAGCGTGGCGCCGAACACCGCGCCGCCGGAGGCGACCGTGGTGATGGCGCGGACGATCTCCTCCTGCTCGGCGCCCTTCACCAGGTAACCGCGGGCGCCGGCGCGTACCGCCGCGAACACCGTGCCGTCGTCCTCGGACATGGTCAGGACCAGGATGCCGACGCCGGGCGCGCGGGTGGCGAGTTCGCGGGTCGCCTCGACGCCGTTGAGCTCGGGCATCTGCACGTCCATCACCACCACGTCGGGCTGCAGGCGTACCGCGTCGGCGACCGCGTCGCGGCCGTTGGCGGCCGTGCCGACCACCTCCAGGCCGTCGACCGAGGCGAGCAGCATCGCCAGCCCGTCCCGGAAGATCGGGTGATCGTCGGCGACCAGCACCCGTACCGGCTCCGTCATGAGCTGACCTCCGCATCGGCGCTCAGCGGCAGGCGGGCGGTGACCACGGTCCCGCCACCGTCCGGGCACTCTATCCGGCAATCCCCGCCCAGCTCGGCGGCGCGCTCGCGGAGCGAGACCAGGCCCACGCCGGACGGCGTACCCGCGGGGATGCCGGCGCCGTCGTCCGCGACCTCGACCACCAGGTCGCCGCCGGACCGGGACAGACGGACGCGGGCCGTGCCCGCGCGGGCATGCCGGGCCACGTTCGTGAGCGCCTCCGAGACGATCCGGTACGCGGCCACCTCGGCCGCCGCGGGCAGCCCCTCCAGGTCGTCGCCCTCGACGGTGACGGTCAGGCCGGGTGCGCGGAGGCGTTCGGCCTGCTGGCGTACGGCGCCCAGCAACCCGACGTCGTCCAGGGCCGGCGGGCGCAGGTCGTGCACCAGCCGCCGGACGTCCGCGACCGCCGCCGTGACGTCCTCGCGGGCCTGGCGCAGCAGCCGGTCCGCCTCCTCGGGCTTGCGGGTGGCGAGGTTGCGGGCCGTGTCGATGCGCAGGGCGACACCGCCGAGGGTCGGACCCAGCCCGTCGTGCAGATCCCGCCGCAGCCGGCGCCGCTCCTCCTCACGGGCCGCCACGATCCGCTCCCGCCCTCGTTGCAGCTCCGAGGCCAGGTAAGCGGTCCGCGCCGCGATCGCCGCCTGCCGCACCATGTCGCCGAGCAGCCGCTGGTCCCGCGCCGACAGCGAGGCCCGCCGCGACGGCAGCACCAGCCGCCCGACCGTCTCGCCCCGGTACGCGATCGGCAGCACCTCGGTGTCGGCCGGCGCCACCCCGGAGGCCGCCACGACGCTCTCCCCGCCCGGCCGGTCGACCTCGACGGCCACGTACGGCACCCGGAACGCGGCCGCGACGCTGCGGGCGACGGCGACGAGCTGCTCCTCCGGGCGGTCCCGGCGTTCCAGCTGCTCGGCCAGCCCGGACACCACGCCGTACGGGTCGTCGCGGCGGCCCCGCACCAGCCGGCGTACCAGGGTCCACAGCCGCTGGCGCAGCGGGCCGTACCCGGCGGTGACCAGCAGCATGGCGAGCACGGCGGCGTCGCGTTCGGCGAGCCGCTCCCCCAGGACGGCGCTGGCCACTCCCAGCACGCAGGCGTCCACGACCAGGACGGAGAGGGCCAGGGCGGCATACAGCACGGTGCCGCCGAGGAGGCGGTCGATGTCGACCAGCTGCGGCGCGATGATGCCGACCGTCAGGGCGACACCGGTCAGCGAGACCGCGACGGTCAGCCCGATGGACGTCCAGGCGACCGGGAGCACGGTGGTGGCCAGCATGACGAGGACGTCGACGACGGCGGCCCAGAGCAGCCAGCGCATCCGGGCCCGGCGACGCGGGTCGCCCGCCGACCGCCGGTAGCGGCCCACGACCACGGCGAACGGGACGATCAGGCTGACCGGCACCAGCGCCCCGGCGAGGGCCAGCAGCGGGTTCCACACCGCGGCGGGCAGCGGGATGGTGGTCAGGTCGAGGTTCAGCCCGGCGAACGGCGCGGGCAGCGGACCACCGGCGTCGGCCTGGGCCAGATCGGACGGGGCGAACAGCAGCACGCCCGGGAGCAGCGCCGTGCTCGCCAGGCCGGCCAGGGCGGCCACCCGCCAGCGCCCGCGCGGCAGGCGCCCGTCCGGGTAGAGCAGCAGGATCAGCGGCAACGACAGCAGCAGCGAGGCGCCGAGCCGCTGATAGAGCCAGAACGCCAGGCCGGCCCCCGGACGTGCCGGGTCGGAGAGGGTGGCGTAGGCCAGCCACGCGCACGCCGCCCCGTCCAGCGCCCAGTGGACACCGGTGATCAGCAGGACCCACGCGACCGGATGACGCGGCAGGCGATGCAGGAGCAACGCCCCGGGCGCGCACAGGAACACCCCGGCGCCGCCGGCGACCCAGCCGAGGTCCAGCTGGGTGACGGCACGGTGCGAGGCGGGCACGGCGGTGTCGATGATCGCGGCGGTCGTGACCGCGGCGAGCGCGAGGACCACGGCAGTGGCGCCCACGACCGCCGGAAGGACCCGCCGAGGCGCGGGGGCGACGGCCGGCGTCACGCGCGGGCGCGGAGGTGCGTGCGAGGTCACCGGCCCATCGTCGCAGTGCGGATGTCCCGCGGGCCCGAGGACCGGTGTCCCGGATTTCCCGGGACATTCACCGGGACCGGGCCGGGGGCGCGCGGCCCTGCCGGCCCGGGACGCGTCCTCGGCAGAGTTCTCCCCGTCACCACGAACACCACTTCCGCAGGGAGAACGCCATGACGATCACCACCACGCCGGCCCAGGCACGTACCGACGTCACCGCCCCCGCGCCGGTCGCCGCAACCGACCGGCAGATCCGCCGTACGGGTGCCTTCGTCGCCGCCGGCTCGCTGATCTGGTCCGCCTCGATGATCGCCGTCAACCCCCAGACGACGGACAACCTCGGCATCATGATCACCGACCTGGGGGCGATCCCCTTCCAGCTCTCGCTCTTCGCGCTGGTCACGGCCCAGCTGCGGACGGCGGCGACCGGCACCTCGCGGGTGGCCCGGGGCATGCTCAGAACCGAGTACGGCCTGCTGACCCTCGCCACCCTCTGGACGGTCTTCCACGGCCTCGTGCCCTCCTTCCGCGACGACGCCTGGCTGGCTGTCCTGGACGCGTTCTGGCCGTTGTCGATGCTCGGCATGTTCATCATCGGCGTGAAGATCGCCTTCGCCGGTCGCTGGCGGGGACCGGCCCGGTTCTGGCCGCTCGTCGCGGAGAGCTGGGCGGTCGTGAGCGTCCCGGCGTTCGGCATCCTCGGCGCCTCGGCGGGCCGGTACGTCGGCGCCGGTCACCTGCTGGTCGGCTACGTCGCGCTGGGTCTGCTGCTGGCGCTGCGCCCGCACCTCACCGGTGCTCGTGACTGAGCACCCGAACGGCGAGGAACCCGGCCTTCGGGCCGGGTCTTCGTCTTTTCATCGCGCGGCAACGGGGAATGATGGGCGCATGGCATACGTCTCGACGTCGGGCGAGTTCACCCGCGACCAGCGCTACATCGCCACCCGGATCACCGCCGACGGCCGCGACGGCTACCCGGTCGAGCCGGGCCGCTACCGCCTGGTCGTGAGCCGGGCCTGCCCCTGGGCCAACCGCGCGATCATCGTCCGGCGCCTGCTGGGCCTCGAGGACGTGCTGTCGATGGGCGTCGCCGGCCCGACGCACGACGAGCGCAGCTGGACCTTCGACCTGGACCCGGACGGCCGCGATCCGGTGCTCGGCATCGAGCGGCTGCAGGAGGCGTTCCTCAAGCGGTACCCGGACTACGACAAGGGCATCACGGTGCCGGCGATCGTGGACGTACCGACCGGGCAGGTGGTGACGAACGACTTCGCGCAGATCACCATCGACATGTCCCTCGAATGGACGGCACACCACCGCGAGGGCGCGCCGAAGCTCTACCCGCCGGAGCTGCGGGACCAGATCGACTCGATCAACAAGGTGGTGTTCGCCGACGTCAACAACGGCGTCTACCGCGCCGGCTTCGCGGGTTCGCAGGAGGCGTACGAGAAGGCGTACCACCGCCTCTTCGACCGCCTCGACCGGCTGTCGGAGCTGCTGAGCGAGCAGCGCTACCTGGTCGGGGACACGATCACCGAGGCCGACGTACGGCTGTTCACGACGCTGGTGCGGTTCGACCCGGTCTACCACGGCCACTTCAAGTGCAACCGCAGCAAGCTGACCGAGATGCCGGTGCTGTGGGCGTACGCGCGGGACCTGTTCCAGACGCCGGGCTTCGGGGACACGATCGACTTCGTGCACATCAAGCGGCACTACTACGAGGTGCACCGCGACATCAACCCGACGGGCATCGTGCCGGCGGGCCCGGAGCTGTCGGGATGGCTGAGCGAGCACGGCCGGGAGAAGCTGGGCGGGCGGCCCTTCGGTGACGGAACCCCGCCTCCGCCGCCGAAGGCGGGCGAGGAAGTGGCGGCCGGGCACGGGACCTAGTTGCCTTCGGCGGCCACTCAGGCGCAATGCGATGCGCACTTGCGACGTTCCCGGCGATCACCGGTATCTCTCCCCCGGTCGGCACCGGCGGCCGACAGTCGGGAGGGACACCGGTTCCGGCGAGGCCATTACTGGTCGCCCCGGGCCAGGGCCTCGCGGAGGAGCTCTCCGAGCTGTCGCTGACGGTCGGCCGGCATATGGTCGAGCAGCCGCCGCTGTTCGGCGAGGCCGGCCCCGACCGCACCGTCGACGACCTCCCGGCCCTTCGGCGTCAGCTGCACAAGGACACTGCGGCGATCGGTACGCGACGGGATGCGCACGACCAACCCCGCCTTCTCGAGGCGGTCCAGGCGCGCGGTGGTGCCGCCGGTGCTCAGCATCATCGAGGCGGCCAGAGCGCCCGGCGAGAGCTGGTAGGGCTCACCCGCGCGGCGCAGGGTGGCCAGCACGTCGAACTCCGGGCGGCCGATGCCCGAGGGGGCGTAGGCGCGCTCGACGGCGTCCCCGGCGATCCGGGACAGGCGGAAGATGCGGCCGAAGACAGCCATGGCGGTGGTGTCGAGGTCGGGCCGTTCGGTCCGCCACTGCTCGATGATGCGATCGACGCCGTCAACAGTCACGTGTCAATTATCTCGATGTCAAGCTTCTTGACAAGAAGAGAGTCACGGACGAATCTCTTGATGTCGAGATACTTTGCGTCGAGGGAGTCGTCATGCGTCCACCGGTCCTGCTGGTCACCGCGCTGACCCCCGCCGTCTGGGGCACCACATACGCCGTCACCACCGAATTCCTCCCGCCGGACCGGCCACTGCTCGCGGGCGCGCTACGGGCGCTCCCCGCCGGGCTGCTCCTCGTTGCGGTGACCAGGCGGCTGCCACGGGGCGACTGGTGGTGGCGGTCCGCCGTACTCGGCGCACTCAACATCGGGGTGTTCTTCGCGCTGCTGTTCGTCAGCGCCTATCGGCTGCCCGGAGGGATGGCCGCGGTGCTCGGCGCCGGCCAGCCGCTGATCGTCGCGGGGCTGACGGTGCTCCTGCTGGCGGAGCGGGTGGCTTTGCGTACGGTGATCAGCGCCGTGATCGGTGCGGCGGGTGTGGCGCTCACCGTGCTGAGCGCCACCGTCCGGCTCGACCCCGTCGGGCTGCTCGCCGGGCTGGCCGGAACGGCGTCGATGGCCGTGGGACTGGTGCTGACGAAGCGCTGGGGCACAGGATCCCCGCTGGCTTCGACGGGCTGGCAGCTGACGGCGGGCGGCCTGCTGCTCGTACCCGTCGCCCTGCTGGTCGAAGGACCCCCGCCCGCCCTGACCGTCGGCAGCATCGCCGGCTACGCATACCTGTCGCTGGTGGGCACGGCTGCGGCGTACACGATCTGGTTCTGGGGTCTGAGCCGGCTGCGGGCCGCCCAGGTCTCCCTGCTCGCGCTGCTGTCCCCGCTGGTGGCCACGGTCGTGGGGTGGGCCGTTCTGGGGCAGGCGCTGACCCCGGTGCAACTGCTGGGCATGGTCGTCGCCTTCGGCGCGGTCCTGGCCGGGACGACGCCCTCCAACCGCCTAGCGAAGGTCGGCGTTCTCGACGACGCGCGTCGGGAATCCGGTACGCGCCGCGCGCAGCATCGCCCGTCCCAGCCGGTCGGTGGTCGTCGCGTACCGGGGCGCGTACCGGATGATCAGCGGCGTCACGGGGGCGATCAGGTCGTAGATCACGCGGTACAGGCGGGTGCGGGAGGTCGCGCCGTACGTGGGCTGGATGAATCCGGGGCGGAAGGCGTACCCCCTCGGGAAGGCTTTGATGATCTCCAGCTCGGTCCGGCCCTTGACGCGGGACCACATCGCCCGGCCGTCGGGGTCGGTGCCGGCTCCGGAGACGTACACGAAGGTCAGGCCGGGGTTGTGCTTCGCCAGGATGCGTGCGGCCGCTAGCGGGTAGTCGTAGGAGACGCGGGTGTAGGTCTCCTCGTCCACACCCACGGAGGAGATGCCGAGGCAGTAGAAGCAGGCGTCGTACCCGCCGAGGCGGTCCTCGATCGGGGTCAGGTCGCCCAGATCCACGAGCGTGACCTCCGTCAGTTTCGGGTGCCGTACGCCCGTCGGCCTGCGCCCCACCGTGAGCACCTCGTCGACGTCCTGGGCCAGCAGGGCTTCCCGGAGCACGCCCTGGCCGACCATGCCCGTCCCGCCGAAAATGATCACCTTCATCGTTCGTCCCTCCGCCCGCTGTCCGAAAACGTCATACCCGGCTTCTACAGTGCTCCGGTGCCCGTCGAACGCTGGTCCACCGCTCAGGTCACCGCCGTCGCCCCCGACGCCGGTTCGCTGAAGGGTGCGCGCAGCGTCGCGTCGCCCGGCACGTGGCAGGCGACCGGGCTGCTCGGCGACGTGCTGTGGGGGCTGTGCCGGGGCAGCGGCAGGACGCCGTACCAGGTATGCGTGGATCTTTCGGGGCCGGCGTACAAGTGCACCTGCCCGAGCCGCAAGTTCCCCTGCAAGCATGCCCTGGGCCTGCTCCTCATGTGGGCCGAGGGCGCCGTGCCCGGCCCGGCCGCCGATCCGCCCGCGTTCGTCGCCGAGTGGCAGGCGAGCCGCGCCGCGCGGGCCGCCCGGGCCGCCACGCCGCGGTCCGCCGGGCCGGTGGATCCCGAGTCGGCGCGCAAGCGGGCCCGGCAGCGAGAGGAGCGGGTCGCCGCCGGCATGGCGGAGCTGTCACGCTGGCTCGACGATCAGATCCAGCAGGGCCTGGCCGGCGCGGAGCGGGCGGGTTTCGCGCCCTTCGAGGCGATGGCCGCCCGGCTCGTCGACGCGCAGGCACCCGCCGCCGCCTCGGCCGTGCGCCGCCTCGGTGGCGTGGCGTGCATCGGGCCGCAGTGGGCCGACCGGCTCCTGGGCGATCTGGCGATGCTGCGTCTGCTCGTCCGCGGTCACGAGCGGCTCGGCACGCTGAGCCCGGCGCTGGCCGCGACCGTGCGTTCCCGCATCGGTTTCCCCGTCTCCACCGAGGACGTGCTGGCGACTCCGCCGGTGCACGACCACTGGCAGGTGCTCGGCCAGACGGACAGCGACGACGGCACGATCACCACCCGGCGCACCTGGCTGCGGGGCGTGGACAGTGGACGGTTCGCTCTTCACCTGTCCTTCGCGGCCCCCGGTCAGACCCTCGCGGCGGACCTCGTGCCGGGCACCTGCTTCGACGGCGACCTCTGTTTCTATCCCGGCGCCGCACCGCTGCGCGCGCTCGTCAAAGATCGTCAGGGCACCCCACGGCCGCTCGAATCGCCCAGCGGCGCGACGACCGTCCGGGAAGCCCTGGGCGGCTGGGCGGCGGTCCTCTCCGCCGAGCCGTGGCGCCTGGACGCCCCGGTGCTGCTCGACGGTGTCGCGCCCACCGCCGACGGCTTCCTCACCGGCACCGACGGCGACTCCCTCCCGCTCGCGTCCGGCCATCGCGAGCCGTGGTGGCTGCTGGCCGCCGCCGGCGGGGCGCCCGCGACGGTCGCCGCGGAGTGGTCGCCGGCGGGCCTGCGGCCGCTCGCCGCCTGGGTGGAAGGCCGGTTCGTGCCGGCCGCTCCCGCGGTTCCTGACGGCGGCCGCCCGCGCTCGCCCGAGCTTCCACCGGCGCTGCTCGCCTCCGCCCTGGTCGGCACGGCCCGGCGGCCCTTCACCGCCGCCACCGTGGAGGTCGGCGGCCGCCCGCTGCAGCTCGGGGCGGGCGCCTCGCTGCTCGACGCCGCGGCGGTGGCCCTGCTGTATCGGCGGGCGGGAACCACGCCCGCCACCGCGCATCCCCCGGTCGAGCCCGCGCCCGCCGAGATCGAGCGGCCGCTGCCGGCCGCGGCGGGCGCCCGGTTGCTGCGGTTGCTGACCGACGGGGGCGCTCCCGGCGGCACCCAGCAGGCTCAGGAGCTGCTCGCCCAATGGCTGACGGCGGCCGCGGCGCACGGCGGTCACGTTCCGCCCGAATCGTTGCCTGCCCTGCTCGAGGCGGGCCGCCGCAACAGCGTCGTGCGGCCGTCGATCGGCCGGGTGGCCGGCGAACGCGGCCGGTGGCTGGCCGCCATGCGGCCGGACTGGCGGTGGTTGCGCGACGAGGCACCGGGCGCGGCCGCCGCGGCGGACCCTGCGATCTGGGAGACGGGTACGGGCGGAGAGCGCCTCGCCCACCTCACGCGGCTGCGCGGCACCGACCCCGCCGCCGGCCTGGCCCTGCTGCGGAGCACCTGGGCCGCCGAGGCGCCGGAGGACCGGGCCCGGTTCGTCGGCGCTCTGGCCACCGGCCTGTCCCCGGCCGACGACGCGTTCCTGGAGAGCGTCCTCGACGACCGGCGCAAGGAGGTGCGCGAGGCCGCCCTGGAGCTGCTGCGGCGACTGCCCCGCTCGAGCCTCGGCCGGCGGATGGCCGCACGCGCGCTGGCCGCCGTCACCCTCGAGCGCCGCACCCTCGGACGGGACCGGCTCAGCGTCACCCCGCCCGTCGAGCTCACCGCCGAGCTGCGCCGCGACGGCGTGTCGGCCCAGCCGTCGAGGGGCACCGGCGTGCAGGCCTGGCTGCTCGAGGAGGTCATCGCCGGCACCCCGCTCGCCACCTGGACGGAAGCGTTCGGGCGCAGCCCTGCGGCCGTCGTCGACCTCTCCCGCGCCAACGACTGGGAAACCGCCCTTCTGCACGGGTGGGCCAAGGCGGCGATCGCCCAGGGCGACTCCGAGTGGGCCTCCGCTCTCGTGCGCAACGACGCCCGGGAGAGCGCGGCCGGGCTGCGCGAGGCGGTCCGCTGGGACCTGCACCTGCTGCTGCCGCCGGCCGATCTGGCCCGGATAGCGGCCGACTTCCTGCGCCGCGAGGACCACCTCGCCCACCGGCTGCTCGCCGTGCACCCCGGCGTCTGGCCGGACGAGCTCGCCGTCGCGGTCGTCGAGACGATCGCGCACCGCGCGCGTACGGACCGGCACAGCTGGCAGCTCGCCGAGCTGTGCCGCGCCGCCGCGACCGCCATGCCGCCCACGTACGCGACGGTCGTCGCCGGGCTGGCCGCCCAGCTCGACCACGACGCGGCCGACGCGGCCCGGATCCGCTCCGTCGCCGACCTGGCCCGGACCCTCACCTTCCGCCACGAGATGCTGCAGGAGTTCACGTGACCGACCGCACCGAACCGCGCTTGCCGGCGGCCGGCGACCCCAGAACCGCGCTTCGCCCGCACGCCGAGGAGCAATACGCGGACGAGCTGGCGCTGCTCGTCGCGTCCGACGACCGGCCCCGGCCGCCGGGCTGGCGGCTGTCCCCGCACGCGGTCGTGACCTACCTGCTGGGCGACGGTGCGAAGATCACCCCCAAGTACGTGGGCCCGCGCCGGCTCATGGAGGTGGCGGTGTCCACCTTGGTCACCGACCGTGCCCTGCTGCTGCTCGGCGTGCCCGGAACGGCCAAGACGTGGGTGTCGGAACACCTCGCCGCCGCCGTGAGCGGCAACTCCACCCAGCTGGTGCAGGGCACGGCGGGCACGACCGAGGAGGCGATCCGGTACGGCTGGAACTACGCCCGCCTGCTGGCCGAGGGCCCGAGCGAGGCGGCACTGACCGCGAGCCCCGTGATGCGAGCCATGGAGACCGGCACGATCGCCCGCGTCGAGGAGCTGACCCGGATGCCCTCGGACGTCCAGGACGCGCTGATCACTATCCTGTCCGAGAAGACGCTGCCGGTGCCCGAACTCAACACCGAGGTGCAGGCCCGCCGCGGCTTCAACCTCATCGCCACCGCCAACGACCGCGACCGCGGCGTCAACGAGCTGTCGAGCGCCCTGAGGCGACGGTTCAACACGGTCGTCCTGCCGATGCCCGCCTCCGCCGACGACGAGGTGGAGATCGTGGCCCGCCGCGTCGCCCAGCTCGGCCGCTCCCTCGACCTGCCCGAGGTGCCCGCCGCCCTCGAGGAGATCCGGCGCGTCGTCACGATCTTCCGCGAGCTGCGCAACGGCATGACCGAGGACGGCCGCACGAAACTCAAATCCCCGACCGGCACCCTGTCGACCGCCGAGGCCATCTCCGTGATCACCAGCGGCATGGCACTCGCCGCCCACTTCGGCGACGGCCGCCTCCACCCGAGCGACGTAGCGGCCGGCCTCGTCGGCGCGGTCGTCAAGGACCCGGTCTCCGACACCGTGGTCTGGCGCGAATACCTGGAGACGGTCGTCCGCGAACGCACCGACTGGCGCGACTTCTACCGCGCCGCCCGCGATGCCTGAACGGCTCTACGGCATCCGGCACCACGGCCCGGGCTCGGCCCGCGCGGTGGTCCAGGAACTCGACCGGCAGCGCCCCACCCTGCTCCTGGTCGAGGGCCCCCCGGAAGCCGACGACCTCGTGCGCTGGGTGGCGGACCCGGGCCTCGAACCGCCGGTGGCGCTGCTCGGCTACGCGACGGACGACCCGAGGCGGTCGGCGTTCTGGCCGTTCGCGGTCTTCTCCCCGGAATGGCAGGCCATCCGGTGGGCGGTGCGCAACGACGTCCCGGTGCGGTTCTTCGACCTGCCGTACGCATATCGCCTCACCGACTCCCGGAGGCCGGTCAAGGCCGACGAGGCAGCACCGGGCGACGCTTCGCCGCCGGGCGAGGCTGAACCTGGCGCCGCGGGGCCGGGCGGGGCAGAACCGGGCGCTGAGCCGCCCGCCGGCTCGACCCCGGCCGATCCCCCAGTGGCCGGACCCCACCCCGGCACCACCGACCCGGACCCGGACGACGCCGGGCGGCAGAAGCGGGTGCGGCCCGTCGATCCCATCGGGGAGCTTGCCCGGGCCGCCGGCTACGACGATCCCGAGCGATGGTGGGAGGACGTCGTCGAGCACCGGGGCATGCCGGCCTTCGAAGCGATCGCCGAGGCCATGGCCGCGATCCGCGAGACCTCCCCCGAAGACCCCGACGACCTCGTCCGCGAGGCGTACATGCGCACCGTCCTCCGCGAGGTACGCCGCACGCACGACAACATCGCCGTGGTCTGCGGCGCGTGGCACGTGCCCGCGCTCAGCCGCAAGGTCACCGCGAAGGAGGACGCCGCTCTGCTCAAGGGGCGCAAGAAGGCCAAGGTCGCGTTCACGTGGGTGCCGTGGACGTACGGGCGGCTGGCCTCGTGGTCGGGGTACGGGGCCGGGGTCCGCTCCCCCGGCTGGTACCACCACCTCTTCACCGCCGGCGGTGACGTCGTGCCGCGGTGGCTCGTCGACGCGGCCGGGGTGCTTCGCGCCGAGGGGGTGCCGACCTCGTCCGCCCACGTCATCGAGGCGACCCGGCTGGCCGAGGCGCTCGCCGCGCTGCGGGGGCGGCCGCTCGCCGGGCTCGCCGAGGTGACCGAGGCCGCCGAGGCCGTCATGTGCGACGGGGAGCCGCTGCGGGTCGAGCTCATCGGGCGGCGGCTGGTCGTCGGCGAGCGGCTCGGGGGCGTGCCGGACGAGATGCCCGCCGTACCGCTGGCCCGGGATCTCGCCGCGCAGCAGCGGGCCGTACGCCTCAAGCCGGAGGCCCTGGAACGGGTCCTGGAGCTGGACCTGCGCCGCGACATCGACCGGGCACGGAGCCGGCTGTTGCACCGGATGCGCGCGATCGGCGTGCCGTGGGGTGAGCCGGAGACCGCCCGGCGTGGCACCGGCACCTTCCGGGAGCAGTGGCGGTTGCGGTGGCTGCCCGACTTCGCGGTGCAGCTGGTCGAGGGCAGCATGTACGGCACCACGGTCGTCGCGGCGGCCACCACGAAGGTGACCGACGCGGCCCGGGAGGCGGCGACGCTCGGTGACGTGACGGCGCTGGTCGAGGTGTGCCTGCTCGCCGAGCTGGGCGACGCGTTTCCGCCGGTGCTCGCCGCGCTGGACACCCGGGCCGCGCTGGACTCGGACATCGGTCATCTCATGGCCGCGATTCCCGCGCTGGCTCGCACGTTGCGTTACGGCGACGTGCGGCAGACCGACGTGTCCGGGCTCGCCACGCTGACGGCGAGCCTGCTGACGCGGGTCTGTGCCGGGCTTCCGGCGGCGGTCGGCTCGCTGTCCGACGAGGCGGCGCGGGAGCTGCGCGGGTACGTCGACGGCGTGCACCAGGCGATCGGCCTGCTCGACGACGAGGAGCTGCGCGACCGGTGGCTCGGCACGCTGGACTCGGTGGCCCGGCGTCCCGGCCTGCACGGGCTGCTCGCCGGCCGGCTGACCCGGCTGCTGCTCGACGCCGGGCGGCTCGACGGGGCCGAGGTGCGCCGGCGCCTGCGGTTGCCGCTGACCGTCGGTACGGCGCCCGCGCACGGCGCCGCGTGGGTCGAGGGGTTCCTGGCGGGTGGCGGGCTGCTGCTCGTGCACGACGACGCCCTGCTGGAGCTGATCGACGAGTGGCTGGCCGACATCCCGGCGGAGGCCTTCGGCGACGTGCTGCCGTTGCTGCGGCGGACGTTCGGCGCCTTCGCCACGGGTGAGCGCCGGGCCATCGGGGAACGGGTCGCCGGCGGGCCGGGCGTCGCGCGGGCGGAGCCTGCGGTGCTGGACCACGAGCGGGCGGCACGGGTGCTGCCGACGGTGAGCGTCCTGCTGGGCAGGGAGGTCGGATGACGGACATGGACGATCCCGGGCAGCGTGAGCGACGGCGGCGGTGGCGGCTCGTGCTCGGCGGTCCCGCCGAGGAGTCCCTGGGTACGGCGGAAGGCCGCGACGCCCGCATGGACGCGGCCCTGGCGGCCCTGTACGACGGTGGCGACGACGAGGAGGGCAGGCGCAGCTCACGCTCCGCCGGGCTCGGCGGCTCGGCGCCCAAGGTGGCGCGCTGGCTCGGCGACATCCGCGAGTATTTCCCCAGCACGGTCGTGCAGGTGATGCAGGCCGACGCCATCGAACGCCTCGATCTGACGCGCCTGCTGCTGGAGCCGGAGATGCTGGCCGCGGTGGAGCCGGACGTCCACCTGGTCGGCACACTGCTCTCCCTCAACCGCGTGATGCCCGAGCGTACGAAGGACGCGGCGCGCGAGGTCGTCCGCAAGGTGGTGACCGAGCTCGAGCAGCGGATCAGCCAGAAGACCCGCGCGGCCGTCAGCGGTGCCCTCAACCGGGCGGCGCGGATCAACCGGCCGAAGCCCGCGGACATCGACTGGGACCGGACCATCCGCGCCAACCTGCGGCACTACCAGCCGGCACATCGGACGGTCGTGCCGGAACGCCTGGTTGGCTACGGGCGCCGCGCGACGGCGATCCATCGCGACGTGGTGCTCTGCGTCGACCAGTCCGGTTCGATGGCCGCCTCGGTGGTGTTCTCCGGGGTGTTCGCGGCCGTGCTCGCCTCGATGCGCTCGCTGAAGACCTCTCTCGTGGTCTTCGACACCGCCGTGGTCGACCTGACCGATCAGCTGAGCGATCCGGTCGAGGTGCTGTTCGGCACCCAGCTGGGCGGCGGCACGGACATCAACCGGGCGATCGCGTACGGCCAGCAGCTCATCACCCGCCCCCGCGACAGCATCTTCGTGCTGATCAGCGACCTGTACGAGGGTGGCGTCCGAGAGCAGATGCTGCGCCGGGTCGCGGAGATGACCGCGGCGGGCGTGCAGGTGGTGGTGCTGCTGGCCCTGTCCGACGAGGGCGCGCCGGCTTACGACCACGACAACGCGGCCGCGCTCGCGGCGATGGGGGTGCCGGCGTTCGCGTGCACGCCGGATGCGTTCCCGGAGCTGATGGCGGCGGCCGTCGAGCGCCGGGACCTGATGGCGTTCGCGCAGCGGTGGGGGAAGGGGTGACGCTCAGTCCAGTGCGATAGCCGTCAGCACGATGCCGTCCTCGACCAGGAACCGTCCCCGCAGTTCCGGGAAGGGCCCCGGCCGCAGCAGTCGCGCCGTGAACCTCGCGGCGTCCGGGTCGAAGGTCAGGGACGCCTCCTCGAACCCGAGCCATTCGCCGGTCTGCGGGAACCACACCTTGTACACCGACTCCTTGGCGCTGAACAGCAGCCGCTCCCACCACGTCCCCGGATTCTCGCGGGTCAGGGCGGCGAGATGCTCGCGCTCCTCCGGGAGGGACACCAGGTCGAGCACGCCGGCCGGGAGCGGCCCGTGTTCCTCGGCGTCGATGCCGACGCCGGTCACCTCGCGGGCCGGGGCCACGGCCGCCGCCCGGTAGCCGGTGCAGTGGGTCATGCTGCCGACGATGCCCGCGGGCCACAGCGGCTCGCCCCGCTCGCCGCGTAGGAGCGGGCCCGGTGCCACACCGAGCGACGCCAGCGCCGAGCGGGCGCAGTGCCGAACCGTCGTGAATTCGGCACGGCGCTTGGCCACCGCCCTCGCCACCAGCGGCATCTCCTCCGGGAAGAGGGTGGCCGCAGGCGGGTCCTCGCGGGCGTACGCCGACCGCACCGACGGGGGCAGGATGCGCTCGATCATGTCGCCAGGAACCGCAGGATCGCGTCGTTGACCGCCTCGGGCCGTTCGAGGTAGCCGTAGTGGCCGGTGCCGGGGATCTCCTCGTAGGCCGCACCGGGGATCGCCGCGGCCAGCTCACGACCGCGGGCCGGCGGGGCGATCAGGTCATCGGCGAACGAGAGCACCAGGGTCGGCACACTCACCTTCGCGTACGCGCCGCGCCGGTCGGTGTCCACAGTGACGTCCATCTGCGCGCGCAGCCCCGGATCTTTCCAATCGGTGGGTGACATCTCGAGGAGGTCCAGCCAGTCCTGTGCGGCGCGCGGGTCGGCGAGCGTGCGTGGGGAGAGGTTCTGCAGGGCCCGGACGACCGCCTCGTAGCCGGGCGGCAGTGACACCGCGGAGTCCGCCAGCTCCCGTTCCGCCGCCGCCAGGGCGAGCGACACCGGATCCGGTCGGGCGCGGGACGCCATCAGGACGGCTCGGACGGCCAGCTCCGGGCGTACGAGAAGAAGC
This sequence comes from Actinoplanes sp. NPDC049681, assembly GCF_044465265.1. Classification (NCBI taxonomy): domain Bacteria; kingdom Bacillati; phylum Actinomycetota; class Actinomycetes; order Micromonosporales; family Micromonosporaceae; genus Actinoplanes; species Actinoplanes sp. NPDC049681. Next base: position 440,091 of record NZ_JBITLP010000004.1, on the reverse strand, counting down.
TCTTGAATGATCAGCGACCCCATCGACGTGCCCACCAGGCGGCACGGACCGCCGGCCACCCGCTCGACCAGCGCGGCCGTGTCGTCGATCAGGTCGGCGAGGGTGAGGCCCGGCTGCGCGTCGCGGTGGTCCGGAGTGATCACCCGATAGCCGGCCGCGACCAGTGCCGGCACCTGGTGCAGCGACCAGGTGCGGCCGTGGGAGCCGGTGCCCGGTACGAGGAGCACGGGTGCCCCGCTGCCGGACTCCTCGTAGTGGAGGGTGACGCCACCGGCGACGATCGAGGGCATGGCCGGAACCTTACCGGCCGATAATGGTCCGATGGGGTCCCCGATCCGCCGCATGATCGCCGCGCTGCCGGCCGCGCCGGGCGTCTACCGCTTCCGCGACGGCGCCGGGCGGGCCCTGTACGTCGGCCGGGCCACCGAGCTGCGGGCGCGGGTGGCCTCGTACTGGGGCGATCTGGGCGACCGGCGGCACCTGGCCCGGATGGTCGCGCGGATCGCGGCCGTCGAGGCGGTGTCGTGTGATTCGGTTCACGAAGCCGCCTGGCTGGAACGGAACCTGCTCGAGGAGCGCCTGCCCCGCTGGAACCGGACGCCCGGCGGTCAGGAGGTTGCGGCTTATCTGCTGCTCGACCGGCGGCGCGCGACGGCCGGGGTGCGCATGGTGCACGAGCCCGGGACGCCGGCGGCCGGGGTGACGGTGTTCGGGCCGTACCTGGGTGGTCTGCGCGCCCGGCAGGCGATCGCCGCGCTGCACCGGGTGCACCCGCTCGCGTACGCGAGGACCGGCCTGACCGGCGCAGAGCGTGACCTGGCCGCGCAGCGCGGGGTGACCGCTACCGACCGGGACGACCTGGCCGAGGCCGTCGCGTCGGTCTTGCGCCGCGATCCGCTCGCGGTCGCGAGCGCCACGGAAACCCTTGCGGGGGTACGCGACAGAGCAGCCGGAGCCCTCGCGTTCGAGCTCGCCGGCCGGATCCAGGACGAGCTGCGAGCCCTCGCGTGGGTGACGGCGCCGCAGCAGGTCACCACGGACGAGCCGGGCGACTTCGCGGTGCAGGGCTGGGCCGACGGCGTGCTGGTCTCGTTCGCGATGTCCGGCGGGCGGCTGCGGACCTGGACCCAGCGCCGGACCTCCCGCCCGGCGGCACCGGCACCGCCGCACTGGGCCGCGTTCGCCCGTCGCAACGCCGAACTCGCCGCGACACTGGCTAGGCTTCACGGGTGACGACCGCCCGAAGGGATTCCGCATGCCATTGACCGGCGAGTACGCGCCCAGCCCCTCGGACTGGGCCCGCGAGCAGGCAGAGAAGTTCGAGGCCTCCCACGGCGCGGAGGCGAACACGCTGCAGGGAGTGCCCATCATCCTGCTCACCTCGGTGGGCGCCAAGTCCGGCAAGCTGCGCAAGACCCCGCTCATGCGGGTCGAGCACGACGGCGAGTACGCGGTCGTCGCCTCCCGCGGCGGCGCGCCGACGCACCCGGTCTGGTACTGGAACCTGGTGCAGAACCCGCACGTCGAGCTGCAGGACGGCGCGGAGAAGCACGACTACGACGCGCGCGAGGTGCACGGCGAGGAACGGGCCGCGTGGTGGGACCGGGCTGTCGAGGTGTGGCCGGCGTACGCGGACTACCAGACGAAGACCGACCGCGTCATCCCGGTCTTCGTGCTGACCCGCCGGCCGGAGGACTGACCCGCCGGCCGGAGGACTGACCCGCCGCCCGGGAGGCTGACCGCCGGCCGGGCGGAGCGGGAACCCCGGCAGCCCGCCGGCGGTCCCGTTCGGACCATCTTGCGCGAAAACCGGGTGCTCCTCCGCCACTTCGCGGCGATCATGGGGTAATGCGCGCCCCCCACCAGTCCGTCGACCGGCTCGGCAGCCGTCCCGTGGAGACGGCGGCCGCAGCGCCCGCCCATCCGCTGCCGCTGTCCGGCTCCGTCGACGACGGCGACCGGCTGGTGGATGTCGTCGACCTGCTCGCCCTGGACGCCTTCGTCACCGGGCGCGAGCCGTTCGGCCGGACCAGTTATCTGGAGAACGTCCGGGCCGACGCCGCGCTGACCACGGACGACGCGCGGGTGGTACGCGACGCCGTCGAGGAGGACAGCCACGGCCGGCTGAGCGTCGGCGACGGCTGGACGCTGCATGTGACGCGGTGGAAGCAGAGCCGCCGGGCCCGGGTCACGGTGACCGCTGTGAGCGCCGAGCTCGCCGAGTCGGTGCTCGCCACGGCCACGGCGAACGCCGTCGAGGAGCCCGAGCCCGCCGCCGACAGCGTGCCGATCGGCTTCTGGCATTTCGGGCCGCACGGCCCGCGCCGGGTGCAGCGCGAGATCGACGCCGCGCCGTGGGCCAAGATCCGCGGGAACTACGCCGATCCGGTCGCGCAGACGCTGGAACGCCTGATGGCCATCGACGAGTCCGCGGTCAACGGGCGCCTCCTGCTGCTGCACGGCGAGCCGGGCACCGGCAAGACGACGGCTCTGCGCGCCCTCGCCCAGCAGTGGCGCTCGTGGTGCCAGGTGGACTGCGTGCTGGATCCGGAGCGGATGTTCGGTGACCCCGCGTACCTGATGAGCGTGGCCCTGGGCAGCGGCGACGACGACGAGCCGCGGTGGCGGCTGCTGATGCTCGAGGACTGCGACGAGCTGATCAGCGGCGACGCCAAGGCGAGCGCGGGGCAGTCGCTCTCGCGCCTGCTCAACCTCACCGACGGGCTGCTCGGGCAGGGCCGCAACGCGCTCATCGCGATCACCACGAACGAGGACCTGGCCTCGCTGCACCCCGCGGTGGTCCGGCCCGGGCGCTGCCTGGCCAGCATCGAGGTCGGGCGGCTGCCGTACGCGGAAGCCGCCGCGTGGCTGGGCAGCTCGAAGGGCGTGGGCCCGGAGGGTGCGACGCTGGCCGAGCTGTACGCCCTGCGGACCGGCGCGGAGCCGGTCACCGTCCCTCGCGCCGAGCCGGCGACGGGCATGTACCTCTGAGCCGAAACATTATTAGCAATTGACAAACTTAACTATCCGATGAACGCTGAGAGCGCTCTCACGCCTTCCACCGAGGCGTGAGAGCGCCCTCAGCACGCTCTTCATCGGAGTTGCCATGCGCAGAAAACCCGTCCTCGCGGCCGTCCTCGCCGCCCTGTCCGTCACGACGTCCACCGCCCTCGCCGTGCTCACGACCCCGCCCGCCCAGGCTTCCGTGACCGCCGCGACGATCCCGCTCACCATCACCAACAACTCGGGCCGGGGCGACAAGGTCTACATCTACAACCTCGGCACCCTGCTCGCGACCGGACAGCAGGGCTGGGCCGATGCCGGCGGCACGTTCCACGCCTGGCCGCCCGGCGGCAACCCGCCGAGCCCCGCCCCGGACGCCTCCATCGCCGGTCCGGCCAACGGCCAGAGCATCACCATCCGGATGCCGAAGTTCTCCGGGCGCGTCTACTTCTCGTACGGCCAGAAGCTCGTCTTCAAGGTCACCACCGGCGGCCTCGTCCAGCCCGCCGTGCAGAATCCGACCGACCCCAACGCGAACATCCTCTTCAACTGGTCCGAGTACACGCTGAACAACGACGGCCTGTGGATCAACAGCACCCAGGTCGACATGTTCTCGGCGCCGTACGCGGTCGGCGTGAAGCAGCCGAACGGCACGACCAGGAGCACCGGCCACCTGAAGCCGGGCGGGTACAACGGCTTCTTCAACGCCCTGCGCGGCCAGCCCGGCGGCTGGGCCAACCTGATCCAGACCCGCAGCGACGGCACGGTGCTGCGCGCGCTGGCACCCGGCCACGGCATCGAGGCCGGTCGGCTCCCGGCCGGCGTGATGAACGATTACGTCAACCGCGTCTGGGCCCGTTACAGCACCTCGACGCTCACCGTGACCCCCTTCGCCGACCAGCCGAACACCAAGTACTACGGCCGGGTCTCGGGCAACGTCATGACCTTCACCAACGGCTCCGGCCAGGTCGTCACCAGCTTCCAGAAGCCGGACTCGGACAGCATCTTCGGCTGCTACAAGCTCCTCGACGCGCCGAACGACCTGGTGCGCGGGCCGATCTCGCGGACCCTGTGCGCGGGCTTCAACCGCTCGACGCTGCTCACCAGCGCCAACCAGCCGTACAACGTGCCGTCCGCGTTCTACCAGGACGTGGTGACCAACCACTACGCCCGGAAGATCCACGCTCAGATGGCGGACGGCAAGGCCTACGCGTTCGCCTTCGACGACGTCGGCGCGAACGAGTCGCTGGTGCACGACGGCAGCCCGCAGGCGGCGTACATCACCCTCGATCCGTTCAACTGAGCGGCGCGGTCGGGCGGGCGGGGGTGGAGGGCCTCCGCCCGCTCACGTGTCGAACGACAGGATCACCTTGCGGAGCAAGGCGTTCAGCTGCTTCAGCTCCGCGGTGGTCAGCGCGGACAGCAGCTCCCGGTCCCGGGCGATGCCGGCGTGGATGTGCCGTTCCCAGGCGGCCCGGCCGGCCGCGGTGGGTCGCACGATCACCCGGCGCCGGTCCTGCGGCTCCACCTCGCGGGTGATCAGCTCCGCCCTGGCCAGGCGCTCCAGCCGGGCCGTCATCGCGGCCCGGGTGACCCGCGCCGCCTCGGCCAGCTGCGCCGGGGTGGCCTCGGTCGGGTACGGCTGGATCATCAGCACGTGCAGCGTCTGGTAGTCCTCGAGCGTGAATCCCGCATCCGGGAACGCAGTGGCGTCACCACGCTGCGAGCGGCGCAGGATGTTCTTCATCCGCACCAGCGCGCCCTCGATCTCGGGGGCCGCCTCGGGGTCGTGTTCCCACAGGGCCGACCAGCGCGTCACGTGGTCGTCGACAACGTCCCTGAGCTGCTTCGCCATGCCGGCCATCATAATTCATTGTCTAATAGTTAGACGCTGAACTATCGTATGGCCGTGACCGACTTCCGCCTTCTCGCCACCGGCATGTCGCTGTCCTGGCTCGGCAACGGCTTCCAGACCGTCGCCCTCGGCGTCGCCGTGCTGCTGGCCGGCGGCGGCGCGGGGGATCTCGGGCTGGTCATGGCCTGCTCCGTGATGGCGATGCTGCTCTGCACCCTGTTCGGCGGCGTCTGGGCCGACCGGGTCCAGCCCCAGCGGATCATGGTGCTCTCCGACGCGGTCCGGTTCCTGGCCACCACCGCGATGGCCGCGATGTTCGCTGCCGGGACGTACGACCTGCGGGCGCTCTGCGCACTCGCGGCCGTCTCCGCCGGCGCCGGCGCCTTCTTCGAGCCGGCCATGACCGCGCTCCGGCCGATGCTGGTCGAGGTCGCACGCCGGCAGCACGCCAACGCGACACTGAGCCTGCTCCAGACCACCAGCCGGGTCGTCGGGCCCGCGCTGGGCGGCCTCACCGTCGCGCAGTTCGGCGCGACGGCCGGATTCGGGGTCAACGCCGCGAGCTTCGTCGCCTCGGGTGTCGCGGCGCTGCTCATCCGCGCCCGGGTGGCGCGGGTGCCGGGCGCGGGGATGCTGAGCGAGCTCGGCGAGGGCTGGCGGGAGATCCGGCGGCGGGACTGGCTGCTCTCCGGCGTGCTGGCCGCCACCCTGTACCACGTGGCGAACGGCGTCCTGCTGGTGCTGGTCCAGGTCGTCGCCATCGAGCGGCTCGGCGGGGCGCGGGCCGCTGGCTTCGTCGCGGCCGCGGAGGGCCTCGGCGGCGTGATCGGCGCCGCGGTGGCCCTGCGGTGGCGGCCGGCCCGGCCGCTGCGTACCGGGTGGATGACCCTGTTGCTGATGCCGCTCTGGGCCCTGGCCTTCGTGTGGCCGGGCACCCTCACCGCCGTGCTGCTGGGCGCGGTCGTCGGTTACGCCGGCCTCAACTTCTACGGGGTCGCCTGGGAGACGGCGCTGCAGGACCACGTGCCGCACCGGGTGCTCGCGCGGGTCTGCTCGTGGGACGTGCTGACGTCGTTCCTCGCCATGCCGATCGGCAACGCGCTGGCCGGGCCGCTGTCCGCGACGTTCGGGATCGATCCGGTGCTGGCCGTCTGCGCGGTCGTCCTGTTCGTCGCCGGCGTCATCCCGCTCTTCGCCCGCGGCACCCGCGAGCTCACCCGCGGCCCCGCACCAGCGCACGAGCCGGTCGCGGCTCCGGCCTGAAGCGCTTGGCGGCGCGGCCGGGGCCGTACGACTCGATCCGCACCGGCGCGGCCAGCAGCTCGGCGATCTCGTGCGCCCAGTCCGCGGGGCGGTACAGCGTCGCGGGCCGGGCGCCGGTCAGCATCGACGTCATCCGCGCCTGATGAGCGAGGTCCCGAGCCGGGCCCGGCTCGAGCCCCTTGACGTGTACGCCCCCGGCCTCGTACGCGGTGCAGACCCGCAGCTCGGGACAGCGGGCGGGCACGTCGAGATGGGTGACGGCGAGCGCGTCGACGCCACCAGCCACCTCGACCGCGTACCGGTGGGCGACCGCGTCGAAGTGACCGACCCGGAAGACACCCTGCCACTCCCCCGCTCCGTTGTGCGCCTCCGGCAGATCCAGCGGCGCCTCGGTGACGAACGGACCCGGGCCGTGCCGGGTCGTGTACGTCCGCACCACCCCCAGCCGCTCGAACGAGTCGCAGAGCGCCGCCACGTTGTCGAAGGTGGTGGTGGACCACGTCGTGAACGGATGCCACCCGCGCCACTCGTCGAGCAGCACCCCCTGCGCGCCCTCGAACACGCACCGGCCCTCGCGCAACAGCCGAGCGACGAACGAGGCGTCCACGATGGACACCACGGCGCCGAACGCGGTGAACGCCGTCACCACGTCGTCCAGCGGTGGGGCGTCGAGCGGGCCGGCTTCGGCGGTCAGCCTGTCCCGGACCGCGGCGAGGCGCCGGCGCAGGGTGCGGGGGGAGCGGGTGTCCGCCACCCGTGGGGCGTCGGCGTGACTGAGGGCGTACTCCATGGTCTGACCGATGCCCATGCCGCAGGAACCGTGCCGATCCCCGCCGCGCCGCCGTTCGCGGGCCCGGTTGGCGGCGCGATGCCACGGAGTGGCGAGCAGGGCGTCCCCGTCGACGGTGAGCAGGTGGAACGGATTGCCCAGCGCGGCCGCCTCGGCGGCCAGCGCGAGCGGGTCCACGACCACGAACCGGGTGAGGTGGGTGGGCACCCCGTGAAAGGTGCCCGACCCGAACTGGGCGAAGGTGTGGTGCCGGCCGCCGGCGACGACGTTGTGGGCGGCCTGCGCTCCCCCGTTGAAGCGCAGCACCGCACGCACCGGACCGGTGCCGCACAACGCGTCGACGACCGTCCCCTTGCCGGCGTCGCCGTAGCCGAGGTCGACCACGGCGACGTGCCCGCCGGTCACAGCCGCTCGTTGCCGCTGACGCCCCGGGAAGGGCCGAGGGCCAGCGGCGCCCGGACCAGCGCGGGCCGCCCGGTGCGGACCGGGGCGAGCGCGCGGCCGACCGAGGCGCCCGCCGTCGAGCCGACGTCGGCCAGGTCGGCCAGCCCGCCGTCGAGGTCGATCGCCTCCTCGCCGAGCCCGACGGTCAGCGCGATGGTCTCGCAGACCGCGTCCAGGTCGTCCAGCTCGATGACCTGCTGGCCGAGCAGCCGCCGCCAGTACGCGAGGATCTCCGGGTCACCGCCCCAGCCCGCGGCCGTGGGAATGATGTAGTAGACGTCGAACGTGCGCTGCAGCTCGGCGAGGATCGCCTCGACCGCGATCGGCTCGCGCAGGTCGTCGCCGATGAAGCGCTTGACCTCCTTGGGCTTCACCCGCGCGTACGGCATCTCGTCGCCGATCAGGAAGAGGTAGCCGCGCCGGCCGCGCCGCGCGACGCTGTCGAGGGCGGTGTGCCGGGCCATGAAGTACATGGCGAGCTCGTAGGACTCCGTACGCTGCCCGCCGCCCCCGCCCTCCAGGACGATCCGGGCCAGGTCCTCGTCCATCCGGTTGTCGGACTCGAACTGCCCGATCTGCAGCGGCACGCGGTCGCAGGTGGCATCGCCGACGGCACCGAACATGAGGTGCGGATCCGTGGCGTAGCCCTTGCGGGTGAGCAGCCCCAGCAGCTGCGGGAGCTTGGTCTGCAGCACCCGCGGCACCGTTCCCATCGAGCCGGTGACGTCGAACAGGACGGCGATCGGGGTGCTCTGCGGGTGTTCGCCGCTGTCGCGGCTCTCGCGCACGGTCACGCCGTTCGGATCGAGGGCCGGGTGCGCCTTACGGGCGCCGCTGTCGCTGTACGCGAAGGCGCTCGTGCCCGTGGCGGCGCGGTAACCCGCGGCGGCGGCGTAGACGTCGGTGGACCAGCGTCCGCTTCCCATGGTGGTGTCCTTCCATCAGGCCGGCAGCGCGAAGGGGCGGAACCGGCGGGGGCCGTACAGGTCTTCGAGCAGTTCGTCGAGCTCGGCGAGCAGCCGCCACGCGTCCTGGGGGCGCATCCGCGGCGCGGCGTAGCGGCAGCCCGCCGCGAAGCGCCGCAGGGCGGCCGGCGGCTCGTCCATCAGCCGCAGCATCAGGCCGGTCGCCATGAAGATGTCGGTGGCCGGGGTGGCCGCCTGCCGGGCGGGCACCTCGGGCGGGTAGGCGTGGCGGTGGCGGGCGACGAGGGCGGGGATGCTCGCACCCGGCGTGACGCTGTAGCACCAGTCGACGAGCACCACGCCGTGCTCGCCAGGGTGGATGAGCACGTGCTCCGGCAGGAGGGCGCCGTGCACCACGCCGGCGCGGTGCGCCCAGCCCAAGCCGGTCAGCAGCCGCCGCCACATCCAGGCGACGTCGCGCGGGTCGAGGCGGTGCTCGAGGCCGGTGAGCGGGACGAAGCCGGACTGGCGGTGCAGGACATTGGCCGTACGCCGGATCCCGCCGGCGTCCTCGTGCGTCACGGTCTCGAGGAGGCGCGGGGCGTAAGCGCGGTGCCGGGGATCGCCGTCGCGGTGCAGCGTGATCAGCGCCCGCGCCTCGGCCCGCATCAGATCGTTGTCGGCCGGAAGCCTGGGTACTTTGAGGAGCGCGTCGCCGGCCGCGTACAGCTCGGCGACGTCTCCGCTCGCGACGAGTGATGTCATCGGACGGAGTCCTCCCGGTCTGGCCGCAGCAGCGCCGGGTGCAGCAGCCGGGCGTCGCCGGCGCGGTACAGCCGGGGCCGGGGACCGCCGCGCTCCCCCGCCCGCGCGGCCGTCTCGCCGGTGCTCTCGACGAAGCCGGGCACCGAGAGCACCTTGCGATGGAAGTTGCCGGCGTGCGGCTCCTCGCCCCACACGGCGGCGTAGACGGCGCGGAGGTCGGCGATGGTGAACTCCGGCTCGACGAAGGCGGTGGCGAGCGGCGTGTACTCGAGCTTGGCGCGGGCGCGGTCGAGGCCGTCGGCGAGGATCGCGGCGTGGTCGAAGGCCAGCTCCCCGACCTCGTCCACCGGCGCCCAGAACGCACTGGCGGCGTCGCTGCCGGCCCGGGGGTCGGGCAGGCTCGGGGCGAAGGCGAGGTACGCCACCGAGAAGACCCGCATGCGCGGGTCGCGGCCCGGGTCGCCGTAGGTGCGCAGCTGCTCCAGATGGACGCGGTCGAGCCGGCCCTCGCCGGGGCGCAGGCCGGTCTCCTCGGCCAGCTCACGCCGGGCGGCGGCGTCGAGGCTCTCGTCGCGGACGAAGCCGCCCGGCAGTGCGCGCCAGCCGGCGAAGGGGTGCCCACCGCGCTCGACGAGCAGCACGTGCAGCCGCCCGTCCCGGATCGTCAGCGCGACGATGTCGACCGTCACCGCCGCGGCCGGGAACTGCGCCGGCTCGTAGCCGTCGAGGAAGGTCTGCTCGTCCACCACGGTCCCTCTCAGAGTGAGTAAAACTCGATCTGAGAAGAACTTAGCGTCTTCTCACCCTGAGGTCAACCCTGAGGGCAAAAAAGGCCGCCACCGGCGGAAAAGGGGCGGCAGCCTCTCAGCGAGAACGTTTAGCGAGCCTGAAAAGTAAGACAGTCGGCGCGGTCGTGCGCGGCGCCCACGGTGATTGCCGGAGCGTGGCATTCCAGATCGGTGTTGTGCACGCACTCGGCCCGCTTGCACGCACCCACCTGAGCCATGGCCTGACCCATGCCACCCCGCTCACCCTCGACGAACGTGTCGCACTCCGAGCTCGCCCGGCCGATCGTGATGGCGAAGGCCGTGCAGCCGTCGTGGTTGTAACCGCAGCCGCTGACCGTGCACACCTGAACGCGCGGCATCTCCATCATCTGTGTCATTTGTCCGCCTCCTTTTCCGTGACGATAAACCAGCGCGGCACGGCATTCGGTGATGCGGCTAAAATGGCCGAGCCATTAGGTAAGCCAAACCTCCGGGAGAACACGCATGGCCGAGGAACGACCGGGCAGCCGGCGGTCGCTGCTGCTGGCCGCGTTCGCGACGGTCGTGGTGCTGACCGGCCTCGCCGTCGGGGCGGCGGCCACGGACGCCGGCGAGGCCCCCGCCGAGCCCGGCCCTTCGCTCGCCGCTTCCGCGTCCCCGTCGGTCGCTTCGCCGCCTGCCTCCCCGCGCGCCTCCCCGCGCGCCACCCCCCGTACCCGCAAGCCCGCCGATCCCCGATCGGCCCGGCAGCTGATCGCCCTGCCCCGCACCGACGGCTCATGGCCCGGCGCCGACGGACTTTCCGGCGTCAACGGCGACCCCACCTTCGACACCGCGCACGTGAACGCCTTCTGCGCGGCCCGCGGGCGGCCCTGCCGGATCGCCCAGACCTACACCGACCGCACGTCATGGGAGTCGATGACGCGAGGCACCGGCTGGACGTTCGAATTCTTCTCCGGCTTCGACGGCATGCTGGTGGTCTCGCAGGGCCTCGTGCCGAACGGCGCCCAGGCCGACCTGGCCGCCTGCGCCCGCGGCGAGCACGACGCGGACTGGCGGGCGTTCGGCACGCTCATGCGCAGCCACGATCGCGGCGACTCGGTGGTCCGGCTCGGCTGGGAGTTCAACGAGAAGACGTCGTCCTGGCGCGCGGACGATCCGCAGACCTGGATCGCCTGCTACCGGCGGGCGGCCGACGCCATCCGCGCGGCGAACCCACAGGTCCTGCTGGACTGGACGATCAACGCCCACAACACCCCGGCGGGCGTCTGCGGCGGGGTGAGCACCAACTGCTATCCGGGCGACGACTACGTGGACATCGTCGGCATCGACAACTACGACCATTTCCCGTGGTCGCCCACCAAGGCCGTGTTCGACCGTACGGCCGCCCGCCCCGAGGGTCTGACGTGGCTCTACGACTTCGCCCGAGGCCACGGCAAGTCGTTCGCCGTCGGCGAGTGGGGCGTGGTGCCGACCGGGGACGCGGGCCGGGAGAACCCCGACTACGTGTCGTGGATGCACGAGTGGTTCGCGGCGCACGCCTCACACCTGGCATACGAGGCGTATTTCTCCGACTGCGGCGAGGGCGGTGTGCAGTCGAGCCTGTTCCGCACCGACGAGCAGTGCCGCCGGAATCCCGCCTCGGCGGCCCGCTACGCATCCCTGTTCGGCACCTAGCCGCGATCGGCATAGTGGGCGCATGGAAAAGCGCGCACTCGTCCTCGGCGGTGGCGGCGTCACCGGCGTCGCATGGGAAATCGGACTCCTGCACGGGCTTGCGGAACGAGGCATCGACCTCACCGGGGCCGACCTGTTCGTCGGCACCTCCGCGGGCTCTGTAGTGGCCGCCCAGCTGACGAGCGGCACCCCGCTGGCCGACCTGTACGCCCACGAGCTCGCCGACACCACGGGCGACACCAGCGCGGCCATCGGCACCCGGGTCCTGCTCGGCTTCGTGCTCGCCGCACTGTGGCCGGGCGACCGGGCGAAGGGGCGGGCTCGCCTCGGCCGTGCCGCGCTGCGGGCCCGCACGATGCCGGAATCCCAGCGCCGCGCCGCCATTGCCGCCCGGGTCCGGCGCGACGACTGGCCGGCCGCCCGTGTCCTGGTGCCCGCGGTCGACGCCCTGAACGGCGAGGTGAAGGTGTTCGACCGCGACAGCGGGGTCTCGCTCATCGACGCGGTCGCGGCCAGCTGCGCGGTGCCGCTGGTCTGGCCGCCCATGACGGTCTCGGGACGGCGGTACGTGGACGGCGGCGTCCGATCCGTCGCGAACGTCGACCTGGCTCGGGGGCATGACCGGGTCGTCGTGATCGCGCCCATCGTCGCCGCCGCCCGTCGTACCGATCGGCCGGCCGCGCAGGCGAGGGCGCTGGGACCCGGCGTGCGTACGGCCGTGGTCAGCCCGACCGACGCCGCGCTGACCGCGATCGGCCGCAACCCGCTCGACCCGGCGCGCCGGGCCGCGGCCGCCGAGGCGGGCCGGGCGCAGGCGGCGGAGGTCGCCGAGCGGGTGCGGACGGCTTGGGACCAGGGCCTCTCCTAGCCCACGCCGACTCCGTTGCGGCCGGTGACGAGCGCCTCGCCCGAGGCGTCGAAGGCCCGCAGATCCGACACGGCGGTCATCTTCGGGTCGAACCAGAACGCCTTGACCGATGCGTCCTCGCTCCATGCCGCCAGCGACGCGGTGACCGTCCTGCCGCCGGCCTTCGCCGTGATCCGCCTCGCGTCGCCGACGTAGTAGCCGAAGGCCGGGGCCGGCTCCCCGTCCACCTCCATGGCGCCCTGCACGGCGTGGAATCCGGGCGCCTTGGCCGGCCCGTCGAACTCGTTGGTCATGACGTCGGCGGTGACGGCCCCGCTCCTCTGCCGGCGCCCGGCCATGACGCCGAAGTCGGTCCGCGGGATCGCGGCGTCGCGGATCGCGACGAAACTGAGCACCCATGTGCCCCGTTTCGCGGCGATTCCGGTGTCGATGACCGCGCCGACCGCAGGGGGTGCGGCCGGCGGCTCGTCGGGAGTGGACACCCGTGCCACCGGTGCCGGTTCCTGGGCCGCGTTCGCCGCCACGGCGCCGGTCACCGCGACCGCCACGGCGGCGCCGGTCACCCCGGCGGCCACGATCCAGCGGTTCGAGGACAGGTTCATCGTTCAGCTCCCTCATGATGGGCGGATGCCGAACGAGACGGGCGAGAACGCCGGAAGGTTGCCGCAACCTTTTCCGGCCCCCGTCCGTCATTGCTGACGTGGGACCAGGCCGACGAGGTGACGACGAGTTCGTGGAGTTCGCTCGCGCGAGCTCGGCGCGGCTGCAACGCGCCGCGTATCTGCTGACCGGCGACCGGCACCAGGCGGAGGAGGCCGCCCAGGCCGCGCTCGTGCGGGTGTACGCGTCCTGGGGCCGGGTGCGCCGCAAGGACCCGTACGCGTACGCCCGCACGGTCCTGGCCAACCTGATCACCGACCAGTGGCGCCGGCCGCTGCGGGAGTACGCGACCGAGCAGCTGCCCGAGCGGCCGGTGGCCCGGGACGTGGCCGACGACGTCACCCGGCGGCGCTGGCTGGTCGGGGCGCTCAAGGCGCTCTCGCCGCGGGAACGCACGGTCATCGTCATGCGCCACTTCTTCGACATCACGGAGGTCGACGTGGCCCGCGAATTGAATCTCTCGCTCGGCACGGTCAAGAGCCTCAACTCCCGGGCACTCGCCAAGCTCCGGATCTCCATCCCGTCCCCCCGCCAGGGGCTTGAAAGTGGAGCGGCACGATGACGGATCTCGACGACCTGAAGGACGCCATGCACTCGCCGCCGGATTTCGAGCCGCGCCCGCTCGACCTCGGCGCGGTCATGGCCGCGGGCGGCCGCCTGCGCCGCCGGCGGCGCCTGGCGGTGGCCGCCACCTCCGCCGCCGCGGTGCTCGTGCTGCTCGTCGGCGGCAGCCAGCTGACCCGCCTCGGCGGCGAGGACCACGGCACCGGACCCGCGCGGCCGCAGGTCGCCGCCGCCCGGCCGTCCGGCCCGGTCTCGGCCGAACCCACCGGCGACGTGCTGGGCGACGTGATCGCCACCGGCCTGACGACCTCCACCGGCGAGCCGGTCGTGCTCTGGTTCAAGCCGATCGACGACGAGGCGATACCCGGCACCTCCTTCGGGCTCACCGTCGGACGGCGCACCGCGGGCGGGGCGTTGAAGAGCGAGGTTCTCACCAATGAGAGCGAGGGGTCGGACAAGGCTCCCGGCTTCCACGCCACCGAGGCGCCCATGGAGGTCGACGGCTTCGACTCGCCCGCCTTCGGCTACTACTCGGGTGCGCACGCGGCCAGGATCACCGTGCTGGCGGACGGACACCGGGTCGACGCGTCCCTGGCGCCGTGGAGCGGCGATCCCTCGATCATCGCCTTCTGGTTCGACCCGGCCCAGGTGGCGCCCGGTGCGAGGCTGACGAAGCTCACCGCCTACGACGCCGACGGCAAGGCACTCCCGGGGCACGGCACCGGGTTCGCCGTCGGCTGACCTGTCGCCCGCGGGATTCCTGGAGTTTACTGCTGAGGATGAGCATCATTTCTCCGGGATTCGGCGGCCGGCGGCGCTCGTCGCGGCCCGACCTGCCACCCGGGCAGTACCTCACGCCCGACTTCCCGGTGCTCTCCGCGGGGCCGACGCCTCGCGTGCCGGTCGACCGCTGGTCGTTCACCGTCACCGACGAGACCGGCGGGCAGACGAGCTGGAGCTGGGCGGAGTTCCAGGCGCTGCCCCAGGAGACCTTCACCGCCGACATCCACTGCGTCACCAAGTGGTCCAAGGTGGGCACGTCGTGGCGCGGCGTCTCGCTGGACACGCTGTTCGAGGACATCGAGACCACGGCCGACTTCACGATGGTGCACAGCTACGGCGGCTACACGACGAACGTACCGCTGGAGGATCTGCTCGACGGCAAGGCGTGGATCGCCCACACGTTCGACGGCGAGCCGTTGCATCCCGAGCACGGTGGGCCGGCGCGGCTGGTCGTGCCGGCGCTCTATTTCTGGAAATCCGCCAAGTGGGTCAACGGCATCGAGCTGCTCCAGCACGACGAACCCGGCTTCTGGGAAGAGGCCGGCTACCACATGTACGGGGACCCGTGGCGCGAGCAGCGATACCAGGGCGACTGACCTGGCGGGTGGCCACCGTGGTGCAGGCGCGATGGGAGACGGCGTCCGCGCGTACCCTCGTGCTGGACGTGCAGGACTGGCCGGGCCACCTGCCGGGCCAGCACGTCGACCTGCGCCTGACCGCCGCCGACGGCTACTCGGCCCAGCGCAGCTACTCGATCGCGTCCTCGTGGCGCGACGGCGGGCCGGTGGAGCTGACCGTCCAGCGCGTCGAGGACGGCGAGGTCTCCTCCTACCTGACCGACGTGGTCGAGCCGGGGCAGCAGCTCGAGCTGCGCGGCCCGATCGGCGGCTGGTTCGTGTGGCGCAACACCCCCGCGCCGGTGCTGCTGGTGGCCGGCGGCTCGGGTCTCGTCCCCCTGATGGCGATGATCCGGGCGCGCGGCGACGTTCGGGGCCGGCAGCCGTTCCGGCTCGTGTATTCCGTACGCACCCCGCGCGACGCGCTCTACGGCGCCGAGCTGGCCCGCCGCGTCCGCGACGACCCGGGCCTGGACGTGCACCACGTCTACACCCGCGAGCTCCCCGAAGGGCGGCCGGGCCGCCCGGGCCGGCTCGGCGTGGCCACGCTGAACACCCATGGGTGGCCGCCCGATTTCGCACCGGACGTCTTCGTGTGCGGTCCCACGGTTTTCGTCGAGGCGGCCGCGGACATCCTGATCGCCCTGAGCCACGATCCGACGAAGATCAAGACAGAGCGATTCGGGGGTACGGCATGACGTCCCAGTTCGAGCTCGACGGCAACGCCCTGGGCGGGGACCTGGGCGAGATCTTCGCCGTCGACCTGACCGAGGCGGTGGCGACCTGCGCCGGATGCGGGCAGGCGAACGTGGTCGCCACCCTGCGCCTGTGGGGACCCGCGCCCGGCCTCGTGGCCCGGTGTCCGTCCTGTCAGGACGTGATCCTGCGGCTGGTGCGCGGGCCGGAGCAGGCGTGGCTCGATCTGCGCGGCGCGGTGAGCCTGTGCGTCCCGCTGCCGCCCGAACGCCCGGCCCGCTGACGAACTCAGTCGCGGAAGGTGCGGCGCAGCCGCTCGGCGAGTCCGGGCGGGCGCGGCGCGGCGGGCACGGGGCGCCGGCCCGCGGCGACCGGCCGGGAGCGGCCGATCGGCTGGTCGTAGTCGGCCGCCGCGATCGCCTCGACGATCTGCTCGTCGCCGAAGCTCTCGGAGCCGGGGATAGAGGGTACGAAGCCGACCAGGACGCCGTTGCGCATGACCTGCGCCTCCAGTCCCGCGGTGCCGTCGTTGTCCCAGATCGCCTCGCGGCCGTCCGGCAGGACGACCCGGATCCCGTACTGGGTGATGCCGGCGTGGGGAAGCTTCACGTGCGCGAAGACGTTGCGCCCGCGCAATGTCTCCACCACCCGGCGGGCCCTCTGCTCATCCATGCCGCGACGCTAATCCGCCGACCTGAGCGCACCCTGTACGCCGGCTGTGTCGACCATGAGTCATTTAACAATGCGCGCGCAAGGAATCACTGCATGACATACATGCAGGTCACATCGACGTATGTTACTACAAGGTATCCATAAAATCACTGTATTTCTTTCCGCAAGCCCTTGACTTACTCTTCGGTAACCGAAGCGCTTCGGCCCCCACATCCCTCGTGGATCCGGAGGCCCCCCGATGAGACGTACCACTGCTCTCGCCTGTCTCGTCTCGTCCGTCCTGCTGACCGTCCTCACCGCAACCCCCGCCGCCGCGTCCCCGGCGGACTGGGACTACATCGCCCTCGGCGACTCGTACTCGTCCGGCGTCGGCACGTCCGGCCAGACCGGCACCTGCATGCGCAGTTCGAACGCGTACCCCGGGCTGTGGAACACCGCCCACTCGCCGGCCTCGTTCCGGTCGGTCGCCTGCAGCGGCGCCACGACCAGCTCGCTGCGCTCCAGCCAGCTCTCCGCCCTCTCGTCCGGCACCGACCTGGTCACCGTGACGATCGGCGGGAACGACGTCGGCTTCGCGTCGACCATGATCACGTGCACGCTGGTCAGTGACAGCGGCTGCGCCGCCAAGGTCGCCGAGGCGATGGAACTCCTCGACGAGGAGGTGCCCGCCGCCCTCGACGCCACCTACCGCGACATCCGCGCCAAGGCACCGCACGCGAAGGTCGTCGTGCTCGGCTACCCGATCCTGTTCGACGAGTCCGCCCCGAGCTGCGGCTTCGCCGGCATGAGCATCCCCAAGCGCAAGACCATCAACAACGGCGCCGTGGAGCTGAACAAGGTCATCGCGGACCGCGCCCGCGCGGCCGGCTTCACCTGGTCGGACGTGACCGACGAGTTCGCCGGCCACGGCGTCTGCGGACCCAGCCCGTGGCTGCACGGCCTGGAACTGCTCCCGCCGACCGACTCCTTCCACCCCACCGGCACCGGCCACCGCAGTGGTTACCTGCCGGCGCTGGAATCCGCACTCGGCTGACCCTCGCGTGGACGACCCGGCGGGATCCACCACCCGCCGGGTCGTCGCGCCCGAGGCGGCGGTCTGAGACCATTCCGGCCATGATCCGCCTCTACTCGCTGTTCATGCTGCTCGACGTCGCCCTGCTGGTCGTCGCGCTCATCGACTGCCTCTCCGCCGAGGAGTTCGCGATCCGGGCATTGCCGCGCGTCGCGTGGGTGTTCCTGATCCTGCTGTTCTCCCCGATCGGAGCGATCGCCTGGTTCGTCGCCGGCCGCCCGCCCCGGGCCATCCGCATGAGCAACGGAGAGATGTGGCGCCCGGGCGGGGGCTTCCCCGAGAACGAGCGGCCGGCACGTAAGGGGCCGCTCGCCCCCGATGACGATCCTGCGTTCCTTCGCAACCTTTCCGCGTCGCTGAAGGAGGACGAGGCGATGATGCGGAAATGGGAGGCGGACCTGCGCCGCCGCGAGGAGGAGTTGCGCAAGCGCGACGAGCAGGACTGACGAGGTCCTACGGTACGAGCACGAGCCGGCCGCGTACGCCACCGGCGGCGAGCCGCTCATGAGCCTCGGCCACCCGGGCCAGGGGCAGCGTTCCGGCGACGCGCAGCGTGAGGTCTCCCGCCGCGGCCAACGCCGCCAGCCCGGCCAGCCGCGCACCGTCGGCGTAAACCTCCTGCACCACCACCGTGGTGCCCCGCAGCGGCGGCGGTGCGAACGGAGCGACGAGCGCTACGAAGACTCCGCAGCCGCGCAGCGCCTCGTGCGCGCCGATGCCGAGGACGGCCGCGTCGATCACCGCGTCCACGCCGCCCGGCACCAGGTCCCGCACCGCCTCGCCGAGCCGGTCCGTCCGGGCCACCACGTGCTCCGCGCCCAGGGCCCGCAGCAGGGGCTCGTCCGCCGCGTCGGCAGCCGCCACGGTCCGGATGCCGCGCAGCGCAGCGAGCTGCAGCACGAGTCCGCCGACCACACCCGCCGCGCCGGTGACCAACAGGGTCTGCCCGCCGCGGAGCCCGGTCAGCTCCAGCGAGCGGTCCGCCGTCAGCCCGGCCAGGGGCAGTGCGGCGGCCTCGGCATCGCCGACGCCGGCCGGCGCGTGAGCGACCGCAGTCTCGTCCAGCACCACCTCGTCCGCCTGGGTCCCCGGTGCGGAGAGCAGATCCCGCAACCCGATGACCCGATCCCCGGCGGCGAAGCGGGTCACGCCCGCGCCGGTCGCGGCCACCTCGCCGGCGACGTCCCAGCCCAGCGCGACGACGGGCGCCGGAGCGAGCAGTCCGGCCTCGGTGATCCGGCCCGCCCGGGTGGACAGGTCGATGCGGTTCACCGCGGCGGCGGCCACCCGGATCAGCACCTGCGCGGGACCGGGGCGCGGCGCGGGGAGTTCGGCCAGTTCGAGAACGTCGGGGCCGCCGAATCGGCGGACGATCACTGCCTGCATGCCGGAAAGGCTAGAAAGAATAGGGTGCACCGGTAAGGAGGCACCTTGGAGTGCCCGGGGTACCCGGAGGTTCCGCATGGCCACCGTTTCCGCCGCTGAGCGCCGCGAGCGGGCGCGCCGCGCCTACAACGCCAATCTGGCCGAGTGCCCGGGGCACGAGCTGTTGTCCGCCCTGAGCGACAAATGGCTCACCCTGGTGGTGAGCGCGCTCGCCGACGGCCCGCTGCGGCACGCCGAGCTCGCCCGTACCGTCGCCGGCGCCAGCCAGAAGATGCTCACCCAGACCCTGCGCAAGCTGGAGCGCGACGGGCTGGTCACCCGGGCCGTCACGGCTTCCGTGCCGGCCCGGGTGGACTATGCCTTGACGCCGCTCGGCGCGGCGCTGGTGCCGTTGCAGCGGGCCGTCAAGGAGTGGGCGGAGACCCACATCCCGGAGGTCCACGCCGCCCGCGCCCGTTACGACGCGGGCGGCCGCTAGTCGAGCAGCTGCGTCACCGTGCCGGCGGCGACCGTACGCCCGCCCTCGCGCACCGCGAAGCCGAGCCCGGCGTCCATCGGCACCTCCTTGCCCAGGTGCACTGTCAGCTCCACGGTGTCGCCCGGCATGACCATCGGCAGGCCGCCGAGGTCGATCGCGCCGGACACGTCCGTGGTGCGGAAGAAGAACTGCGGGCGGTAGTTCGCCACGAAGGGCGTGTGCCGTCCGCCCTCCTCCTTCGTCAGGGCGTACATCCGGGCCCGGAAGCTGCGGTGCGGGGTGACGCTGCCCGGCAGCGCCACGACCTGGCCGCGTTGCACCTGGTCGCGCTTGATGCCGCGAAGCAGGACGGCCGCGTTGTCGCCCGCCTCGGCGGACGGCAGCGACTTGCCGAACGTCTCCAGCCCGGTCGCCACCGTGGCGATGGTCGGGCCGAGCCCCACCACCTCGACCGGCTCGCCGACGCGCAGGGTGCCGCGCTCGACCTTGCCGGTCACCACGGTGCCGCGCCCGCTGATGGTGAGCACGTTCTCGATCGGCATCAGGAACGGCTCGCCCAGCTCGCGCGGCGGGACCGGCACGTACGCGTCGACCGCGTCGAGGAGCTCCACGATGGACGCCGTCCAGCGCGGGTCGCCCTCGAGGGCCTTGAGCGCGCTGACGCGGACCACCGGCACCTCGTCGCCCGGGAAGCCGTACTCGCCGACGAGCTCGCGTACCTCCAGCTCCACGAGGTCGAGCAGCTCCTCGTCCTCGACGGCGTCACTCTTGTTCAGGGCGACCACCAGGTACGGCACGCCGACCCGCCGGGCGAGCAGCACGTGCTCGCGGGTCTGCGGCATGGCGCCGTCCTGGGCCGAGACGACGAGGATCGCGCCGTCCACCTGCGCCGCCCCCGTGATCATGTTCTTCACGTAGTCGGCGTGCCCCGGCATGTCGACGTGGGCGTAGTGACGGTGCTCGGTCTCGTACTCGACGTGGGCGATGTTGATGGTGATACCGCGGTCGTGCTCCTCCGGGGCCTTGTCGATCCCGTCGAACGCGACGTACCGGTTGGTTGCCGGGTCGCGGTCGGCGAGGACCTTCGTGATGGCGGCGGTCAGGGTCGTCTTGCCGTGGTCGACGTGGCCCATCGTGCCGATGTTGAGGTGCGGCTTGGTACGGATGAACTGGCTCTTGGCCATGGGTATGTCCCTACTGGATGTAAGAAACGGAAAAAGGACGTCAGAACCCGCGCAGGGTCGAGCCACCCTCCCCCTGGGTTCTGCTGCTACCGGGGAAGGGTCAGCCTCGGGTATCGGCGCCGGGAAGAACGCACGCGGGAGCGGCCGGCAGGGGGAACCCCGCGGGCAGCTGCAGACCGGGCGCGAACATGGCGATCACGGTACCCATCCGACCGCCGCGCCCGCCACCCAAAATCGGACTGAAGTCCCTACGCTGAGAGACGCGACCGCATCTCACGCGCGGCCGATGTCGGCCAGCGGCGCCATGACGATGCGGGGCGTCTTCGCCGGGTCGAGCCACTTCAGCACGGCGAGCAGGTCGGCGCGGCGCAGCGAGACGCATCCGGCCGTCGAGCCGGCGCCGTTGATGTGCAGGAAGATGGCCGAACCGAGCCGCACGTTCTTCGGCCGGCTGGTCTCGTACTGCCCGTGCGCGGCGTTCCAGCTGACCGTCGAGCCCAGCGGGCGGTTGAAGTTGATGACGGCGGCGTACTCGTACTGCGTGGGGTAGGCGGCGATCCGCTCGGACTCGCCCTTGCGCCACGTCCGGGTGCTGGATGCCCTCGGCTGGAACAGGTTGTACGTCTTCGGGTCCCGGTTGTCGCCGACCCAGTAGTCGTCGCTGCCGGCGTGCGTGTACGGGATCCTGGTGCCGGGGTTCGCCTTGAGCCCGAACGCCGTCGTGATGCGGAACGTGCCGCTGGGCGTGGTGCCGGTGTTCTGCACCCGCGAGGACGCCCACGCCCACCCCGCGTACCCGTTGCGGGCCGGCATGCCGGGGAACTGCTGGGTCCAGCTGCCGTTGCTGTTCTTCTGGTACGCCCGCAGCGTCGCGTACGACGAGGTGCGCCCGTTGCCGGTCACGACGACGACCTGCTGGGACTCGCCGATGTTCCGCAGCCTCGAGGGGTGGTACGGGGGTACGTCCGAGGCATCGGCGGACAAAGCACGGAAAACGCCGAGCCCGAGGACGAGAGCAGCGATCGCAAGCCCCGCCGCCAGCATCTTCCGCACGGCGGGACCCTACCAATCAGAACGTGAACTCGTGGCCCCTCGCCGATCCGGCCTCCACCCTCCCGTCGCGGGCGAATCGCCACGACATCTCCACCTGGTAGCGGCGTCCCGACCGGGGGTTCACCGTGGCCGTACCGCAGTCCTGCGAACGGGCGCCTTCCCGGAAGACCAGGTCGTCACACGTCTTCGCCGGGAGGCTGCTGCCCGTGGCCAGGTCCCGCAGGGCGAGCGAGATCGAGGCGGTGCCGTCGCGCGGCGCGGTCAGCGTGGCCGTGAGCTGAACCTTCTTCCCGACCTTGTGGCAGGGCTTCACCGCCATCGCGTTGTCGTAGCTCAGCGCGTACTGCTGGTTGCAGTCCCACGGTCCGTAGGTCTTCTCCACCACAGGCGCCTCGGTACGGGTCTCCGGACTGGTTCGCGGGCGAGGAGTCGTCACCGCCTGAACGGCTGCCCTCGCGTGCAGCGGGCTCGTGACCGATGCTCCGGAACCCTTGCGGGTCCGCGCGGCCCGTGACGGGACGGGTGTCGCGGAGGCGACCGTGGCGGGCTGCGATTGCCGCGCCTGGGCGACGGCCGGGCTCCCTTCGGGCGACTCGTCCTCGCGGCCGAGGTGCCACGCCGTGGTCGCCACCCCGGAGGCCAGCATCGCGGAGCAGACCAGGGCGATCATCGCCCAGGGCCGGGCCCATCGCCAGCTCGCGGGCTGGTTGCGCCGCCGGGGCACGGCGAGCTTGCGCATGCTCGCCAGCGACGGATGAGGGCTCGGCGGGGCGGGCGGCGGTTCCGGGTCGGGGGTCCGGGACTTCCGGGGCCGGGCCGCCTTGGCGGACTCGGGGGCGGGTAGCGCCGGGGCGTCCGCCAGGGAACGGGCCACGGTGCCGAGATCCACGACGAGCTCGCCGGCGTCCGGGCGCAGGCGGGGTTTCTGCTCGAGGCAGGCGGCGATGAGGTCCCAGAGCGGGTCGGGGATGCCGGGCCGGCGTTCCGGGCAGCCGCGCAGGTGCAGCTGCATCAGGTCGGTGACCGTGTCGCTGTCGTACGGCGGTCGCCCCGACACCAACTCGTAGAGCAGCACGCCGAGGGCGTACACGTCGGCCGCCGGGCTGGTCGAGGAGCTGTGGAAGGCCTCGGGTGCCATGTAGTGCGGGGTGCCGACGACCGCGTCGGTGGTGGTGAGGCTGGGCGTGTTGAGCACGCGGGCGATGCCGAAATCGGTCAGCCGGATGTCGAGCCGGCCGTCCTCGCGGTGCAGCAGGATGTTGTCCGGCTTGAGGTCGCGGTGCACGATGCCGAGCCCGTGCGCCTCCGCGAGCGCCGCCGCGACCTGGGCGCCGAGCCGGGCCGCCTCGCCGGGCGTCAGGGTGGGCTGTTCGCGCAGGTAGTCGCGCAGGCTGCCGCCCGGGACCAGGTCCATGACCAGGCCGAGCGACTCGCCGACGCTGAACAGGTCACGGACCCGTACGACGTTGCGGTGCCGCAGCATCAGCAGGATGGTGCGCTCCTGCACGAAGCGGGTGACCAGCTTGGGCTGGCGCAACAGGCTCTCGTGCAGCAGCTTGACGGCCACCGGCTCGCCGGTGGCACGGTCGACGCCGCGCCACACCGTTCCGGTCGCGCCGTGGCCGATCGGGCGGATGAGGATGTACGAGCTGCCGACGCACCGCCCGCTCAGATCGAGGGTCGACGCGCCGTCGGAATCCGCCCGTGCGCCGCTGCTCGTGGGATCCTGGTCCACCTGTGGTCGTGCCCTTCCGCCCGCCGCGGTCCCGCGACATCCGACTGGCCGACCGGAATGATGCTGTTTGTCCGTATCAATGCGCAACCCTACACGTCGGAGTTCGCACGTGAGGTAGGTGTCCGGCGCCACCCGTCACCGGATCCCCGTCCCGTCGTTCCACGCATTGGAGCCCTCGTTGAGCTGCGAAAACATCGCTACCCTGTGGCCGGACGCCGAAGATGAGGAAGATTTCGACCTCGTTGCCCGCGACGAGGAGGCCCTCGGTCCGGGGGTACGCACGCTGCTCGACCGGCTCGGTGTGCCCGGTGCGCCCGCGCGCTTCCCGACGGGCTCACTACCCGTGTACGCGATCGGCGACGTGGTGCTCAAGCTCTACCCGCCGGTGCACGCGGAGGAGCGGCCGGTCGAGGCCGGGGTGCTCGCGGCGGTGCACGGGCGGCTGCCCGTACCGACGCCGGGTGTCCACGCGTCCGGCGAGTTCGAGGGCTGGGGCTACGTGCTCATGGACCGGCTTCCGGGTGAACCTCTCAGCCGCGCCTGGCCACGGCTGACCGATGCCGAACGGGACGGGATCGCCGAGCAGCTCGGCGAGGGCATCGCCGCCCTGCACGCGGTCGCGCCGCCGGCGATCGAGGAGTGGTGGCCGCAGGACTGGGACGAGTTCGTGGCCGACCAGGTCGCCGGCTGTGCCGGGCGGCACCGGGCGCTCGGCCTCGCCCCGGCGTGGGCCGCGCAGATCCCGGACTTCCTGGCCTCGGTGCGGCTCACCGCCCCGGCCGTGCTGCTGCACACCGAGATCATGGACGAGCACCTGCTGGTGCGCGACGGCCGGCTGACCGGGCTGGTCGACTTCGAGCCGGCGATGCGGGGTGCGGCCGAGTACGACTTCGTCGGCCCGGCGGTGTTCCTGGCCCGCGGGGACACCCGGGTCTACGGACGGATGGTGCGGGCGTACGGGATCCGGCCGGACGCCGATCTGCGCCGCCGCCTGATGGCCTGGACGTTGCTGCATTACTACAGCAATCTGCCCGCCTTCCTGGAGCGGATGCCCGCCCCGGTGGAACCCACGTTCGACGCGCTCGCCGAGCGCTGGTTCGCGATGTGACCCATGGGACGGAACTCGGCCGCTCGGTTGCATTCCTCCTGAACCGCCCGCACCGTGCGGCCGTTACGCCGATAGTTGCCACATGGGTGTCATGGCTTATCCCCTCCGGTACGCACTGGCCGACCTGGCGCTGGCGCTCAGCCGCGTCGCCGAGGACACCGAGCAGGTGCGTTCGACCGCCGCCCGGGCCGCCGCGGACATGCTCGGCGAGGGCGCCGGCGTGCAACTGCTGGGCGACGACGGACGCTACGACGCGATCACCTACCACCATGCCGACGACCAGCTGGCTCCCGCGTACGGCCACCTGCTCGACCGCGCCGGCGAACTGCCCGACGACGACTTCTCCACCAGCCTCGCCGCCAGCCGGCGCCCGCTCGTGCTCGCCGGGGAGGCCGGCCGGCCGATCACCGAGCTGCCCCGGCCGCGGCACGCGCCGCACGTCGACCCGGGTGAGCCGGCGCCCGAGGTGCACGCCGCGGTGCTGTGCCCGGTGATCGTCGACAACACGTACGCGGGCTACCTGGTGCTGACCCGCTCGACGCCGGGCGCGATCTACTCCCCCGCCGAGGTGGAGCTGGCCCGCGACATCGCCGGCGAGCTGTCCCTGGCCCTGTCCAGCGCACGGGCCATGGAACGGCTGCGCGCCAGCGAGGAACGCCTGCGCCGGGTGCTGGAGACGATTCCCGAGGGCGTGCTCCAGCTCGACGACGACGGCGTCGCCACGTACGCGAACGAGCCCATCGGCGTCGTCCTCGGCCTGCCCCGGCACCAGCTCGTCGGCGTCTCGCTGCGCGGCTTCCTCGACAAGCACGGCCAGGCCGAGCTGACCCGGCGCCTCGCCGAGTGCAAGGCCGGGCGTTCCACGGTCGGCGCCACCAAGCTGCTGCGCGCCGACGGTTCCCAGCGCAGCGTCCGGATGAGCATGATGCCGCTGGAGGACGAGCACGGCCGGCCCTGCGGCGTGCTCTGCATGGTCACCGACACGACCGACCACATCGATGCCAAGGGGCTCAAGCGCCAGCTCGACCACCTGCGCCGGCTCGACAGCATGGGCCAGCTCATCGGCGGCATCTCGCACGACTTCAACAACCTGATGACCGTGGTCGCCGGCTCCGCCGACATGATCGCCACGACGACGGCCGAGGGCACACCGCAGCACCAGATGGCCAAGGACATCCTGGACGCGGTCGCCACCGGGCGGACCCTGACCCATCAGCTGCTCGCCTTCGGGCGTACCGAAGGCAACCGACCGGAGATCATCCCCATCCCGGACCTGCTCACCGACGTGCAGAGCCTGTTCAGCCGGACCCTCGGTGAGCGCATCGGCCTGGACCTGGCCTTCGGCCCGGACGTCTGGCCGGTACGCGCGGAGCGCGGCCCCCTGGAACAGGCCCTGGTCAACCTGGCCGCCAATGCCCGCGACGCGATGCTGCACGGCGGCATGCTGCGGGTGGCCGCCACCAACGAGGTGGTCCAGCCCGGCCAACTCGCCGAGGGCGCACCGGCCGGGCGGTGCGTGCACCTGGTCATCCAGGACACCGGCGTGGGCATGAGCGACGAGACCCGCAAGCGTGCCCTCGAGCCGTTCTTCACCACCCGGCCCACCGCTGCCGGGCTGGGCCTGGCCACCACCGCCGGCATCGTGCAGGGCATCGGCGGCCACATCGAACTCGAGTCGGCGCCGCGGATGGGCACGACGGTGCACCTCTACCTGCCGGCCGCCGAGGAACGCCCGGCGCCGGCCGTCGACCGCCGGGTCACGCCCGCGGTCATCGGCCGGGTGCTCATCGTGGAGGACCAGCCCGAGGTGGCGCAGCTCGTGCAGCGGCTGATCGAGCCCGCCGGCTACGAGATCACGGTCGCCACGGACGCGCTGCAGGCGGTGACCCAGGTCGCCTCGGGCGCCCAGCCGGACCTGCTGATCACCGACGTGGTGATGCCCACGATGACCGGCCCCGAGCTGGCCGCGGCGCTGCGTACGCACCGGCCCGACCTGCCGGTGCTCTACATGTCCGGCTACACGGCGGCGTCGCTGGGGCCGCAGCTGCACCTCGACGAGAACAGCATGCTGGTGGAGAAGCCGTTCACCCGTTCGACACTGCTGGGCGCGATCCGTACCCTCTGCGGGCCGCAGCCGGCTCGGGGGCCGAACAGCTAGGCGGCCGCGGTGGCGAGCAGGTGGAAGGCCTGGGCCTCGCTCGAGGTGCCGGGCCGGTCGAAGCGCGGGGAGCCGGCGGCGCCGCGCACCACGCCGTCCTCGCCGATCTCCCGGGTGGCGGCCGCGAGCAGGTCACGGCCGACACCGGCGTAGTCAGGAGGCAGCCACCCGTCGGCCGCACCGGTCAGGGCGGCGTAGGCGAACATCTGCGCCGCATTGGTCTCCCGGAACGTCGCCGGGTCGTCCAGCACGTCGTGGAACAGCCCGTCCGGCCGCCGCAGCGCGAGGCAGGCGTCGAGGACCTCGCGACCGTGTGCCGCCAGCCGCTCGCGCTCGGGGAAGTCCGGCACGAGCCGCAGGGTGCGCGCGACCGCCGCCGCCACCCATCCGTTCCCGCCGCCCCAGCGGTCGGCCCGCCGCAGCGAGCCGGTCTCCTCCGACCAGATCGCCGAGTAGACGCCGTCGCGGCAGAGCCGGTCGCGATGCCCCTCGACCTGCTGCCAGGCCACGTCGGGCCGCCCGCTCAGCGCCAGGAACGGCACCACCATGTAGACCGTGTCTGCCCACATCTCGCGGCCGCCGATCAGGTGGAAGAGCGTGCCGTCGGCAGCCCGGGGTGCGTCGGACACCAGCCAGGCGAGCTGCCGGCGGGCCGCTTCGGCGAAGACCGCATCTCCGGTACGCCGGTACGCCGCGAGCACCGCCTCCCCGCACGCGGCACCGTTGACCGCGCCCACCTCGTCCTCGACGTTGCCGAGGCGCCCGTCGGCCGACTGGCGTACCACTGCGGCCTCGGCCAGCAGCACCGCCAGGTCGTCGCGGCCCAGATCGAGCGCGGCCTGCGCGGCGACCCCCTGCTCCCACGACTGGCGCTGCATCGCCAGCAGCGCGGTGAGCACCGCCTCGGTCATGAGAACAGCGCGCTGACCGACTCGCCGTTGTGGATCCGGCGCATCGCCTCGGCGAGCGCGGGCGCCACCGAGAGCACCGTCAGCTTGTCGGTGCGGTTCGCCGCCGGGATCGGGACGGTGTTGGTGCAGACGATCTCCTCGACGTCCTTCTCGTCGGAGAGCCGCTGCACCGCCTGCGAGGCGAACAGGCCGTGCGTGCACGCGACCCGGATGCTGCGGGTCTCGCGCTCGCGCAGCCGGCCGAGCAGCTCGAACACCGTGCTGCCCTTGGCGATCTCGTCGTCCAGGATGATCACGTCACGGTCGGCGACCTCGCCGATGACCGAGCTGATCACCACCTTGTCGTCGGCGAACCGCTGCTTGGCGCCGGCGGCCACCTCGATGCCGAGCATCCGCGCGAACGCCGCCGCCTCCTTGGCGTTGCCCAGGTCCGGCGAGACCACGACGGTGTTGCTCAGGTCGTACCCGCGGAAGTGGTGGGCCAGCTCGCGCAGCGCGTGCAGGTGGTCGACCGGGATGCTGAAGAAGCCGTGGACCTGCGGGGAGTGCAGAGTCATGGCGAGGATCCGGTGCGCGCCCGCGGTCTGCAGCAGGTCGGCGACGAGGCGGCCCCCGATGGAGATGCGCGGGGCGTCCTTCTTGTCGCTGCGGGCGTACGCGTAATGCGGCAGGACGACGGTGATCCGGCCGGCCGAGGCACCGCGCGCGGCGTCGAGCATGAACAGCAGCTCGACGAGGTTCTCCTGGACCGGCGGGACCAGCGGCTGGATGAGGAACACGTCGCGCTCGCGGCAGTTGCCCTGCAACTGCACCTCGATGCAGTCGTTGGCGAACCGCGAGGTCTTCGTGGGCAGCAGCGGCACGCCGAGGTGCTCGCAGATCTCCGCCGCCAATTCGGGATGGGCGCTTCCGGTGAACACGGCGATGTCACGCACGGGCTCACCCTAATGTTCCGGCCCCGGACACTTACGGGCGACCACCCACCACCGTCGCCCGGACGGTGACCGTGGAGTTCAGCGAGTTGGCGATGTAGCACTCGTCGTGCGCCTGGTCGACGAGCCGCAGCACCAGCTCCTCGTCGGTGCCCGCGGCGACGTGCACGACCGGGTTGAGCTCGATCAGCTCGATGCGGGCCCCGCGCAGGTCCTCGCTGAGGTGGCCGGTCGCGTCGTCGGCGTACCGGAGCACGTCGACGTGCTTGCGGGCGGCCACCGACAGGAACGAGAGCAGCTGGCACGAGCTGGCCGCCAGCACGACGAGCTGCTCGGGGTTCAGCAGGTCCGCGTCGCCCCGGAAGTGCGGGTCGGCGCTCAGCCGCAGCGAGGCTTGCGCGGGCGGGGCGGTCGCGCTGTGGGCCCGCGGGTACGCCCGGTAGCCCTCTCCCGTCGAGCCGTCCCACTCCAGCCGCGCCCGGTGCACGAGTCTCTCCACGGTCACAGCCAACCACGGCGCTTGAGGTAGACGTACAGCCCGCCGGCGGAGACGACGATCAGCAGGGTGCTGGCGAGGAAGCCGGAGAAGTGCTCGTAACCCCAGTACGGCACGTTCTGGCCGAAGAAGCCGGTCAGCGCGGTGGGTACGGCGATGACGGCGGCCCACGCGGCGAGCTTGCGAGTGACGTCGTTGAGCGCGTTGCTCTGCTCGTTGAGGTCCGCCTCGAGCAACCCGTTGATGCGGTCCCGGGCGCCGTCGATGGTCTCCGTGGCCCGGCGCGCGTGGTCGTCGACGTCGTGGTAGTACGGCGCCAGTCGCGCGTCGACGAGCGCGTCCTCGAGGCGCAGCACATCGGCGACGAGGTCCGCCATGGGCGCCACCGCCCGGCGCAGCGCGGCGACGGCCTTGCGCAGGCCGAAGCCGTACATCCGCACGGACCGCGGCGCGCCGCCCTCCTCGAGCATGGAGTCCTCGGTCTTGTCCATCGCCTCGTCCAGCGCACGGGCCGCGGCGAGCTGCCCGTCCACGACGACGTCGAGCAGGCCGTACACGAGGAAGGCGACCCCGCCGTGCTTGGCCAGTTCGGCGTCCGCGTCCCAGCGCTCGACGAACCGGGAGACGTCGCTCGCCGACTTGCGCACGGTGACCAGCGCCCGGTCGGTGATGAAGGCGCTGATCTCCGTCTTGTCCAGTTCGGGGACCGGGCCGCCCGTGGTGACGTGCACGTCGTACACGTTCATGAACAGGTGGCCGGGATAGCGGTCGAGCTTGGGCCGCTGATGGTCGTGCACGGCGTCCTCGACGGCCAGCGGGTGCAACCGGAACTCGGCCGCCACGGCCCGTAGGTCCTCCTCGTCGGGGTCGAGCAGGTCGAACCAGAGCACGGCGTCGGGATGCTCGCCCAGGACCCGGGAGATCTCGGCCGCGCCGAAGCCCTCGGCCACCACCCCGCCGCCTTCGTAGAGCCGGGTCATGACGGGGCAGGTGGGCATAGCGGGTGTCTGTGTCACGGCACTCCACTATGCCCCACCGACCAGTGATCAGCCGTGCGAGACGGTCAGGCTGTAGAACTTCACCTTCGCGCCGTTCGTGGTGCTCTCCGACGAGCTCTGGTTGTACGAGCCGGCCTTGAAGTACTGCTTGTACGGGTTGAACGACGACGGGATCGAGTAGCTGGTCCGCGTACCGTTGACGGTGAGGTTGATCTTGTTGCCCGTGACGTTGATGACGTAGCTCCACCGGGTGCCCAGCGGGACGTTGCCGACCGCATGCAGGGTCTGGCCGCCGGACGGGGAGTTCTCCGTGCCGAGGAAGATGTCGCCGTTGGGCCGGTAGTAGAGCTCGAGCAGCGGCTTGGTCGACGAACCGCCGGAGCCCAGGTGCACCTGCCCCACGCAGACGTTCTTGGTCACCTGCGTGATGCGCAGGCCGGCACTCAACGTGTGGGTGCCCGCCAGCGGCCAGTCGGCCGCGCTGCCGTTCGCGTTCATCTCCCGCAGCTCTGAGCGAGCGTAGTTCGAGTTCGGCGTCGTGACGCCCTTCTCCGGCGCGAAGAACGTCATCGCGCCGTCGTTGCGGTCCGTGAAGAAGTACGCCGGATGCGTGTACCCGTTGGGCCCCTTGAGCTGCGACGGCGGGATGGTGGTCGGCGCGCCGGGCGAGCCGATCGGCAGCTGCAGCGACCAGATCGAGAGGTTGAAGTTGCCGCCCGGGGCGACGTTCGGATCGAGCGGGCCGCCGCCGCCACCGCCGGCCAGGGTCCAGGCCTGGTTGGCGGCGCCGGTGCACGTCCAGATCTGCAGTTGCGTGCCGTTCGCCGAGCTCCCGCCGGCGGCGTCGAGGCACTTGCCGGAGCCGGTGTTGACGAGGGAGCCGCCGGAGACCGTCCACTTCTGCGCGGCGGTGCCGTTGCAGTCGTAGAGCTGCACCTTGGCGCCGTTGGCGGTCGAGCCGCCGGTCACGTCCATGCACTTCCCGAGCGCCCGGAAGGTGGCGTCGGAGGCGTCGGTGGCCCAGGTCTGGGCCGCCGATCCGTTGCAGTCGTAGAGCTGGACACGAGCACCGTCGGCCGTGCTGGCGCCGGCGACATCGACGCACTTGCCGCCGAGCCCGGTGATGGCACCGGCCGCCGCGGCGCCGGCGTCGGTGATACCGAGAACCCCGAGGGCTGCGACGACGGCGGCCGAACCAAGGCTGGCGAGGAGAGTGGTACGGCGTTTCATGGGGAACCTTCCAGTGGGGGATGCGCCGAACCGGGCCGGAAGGTGGGGGCCGGGCCGGAATAGGCAAGGTAGCGAACAATTAACTCCGGGCGTCGACCGGTGTCAACCCATCCCATGGCCCTGACCTGCGGGAACCGCAGGTCAGGGCCGAATTCATAAACTTAAATTAAGTCAATCTTGCCCTTGCGACAGATACCCCCCGGGGGTATCTTTGCCCCATGAAGACTTCCGTCACCTGGCGCGCCGCGGCCGCCGCCACCCTGCATTGCCTCACCGGTTGCGCCATCGGCGAAGTCCTCGGCATGGTGATCGGCACCGCCGCGGGACTGCACAACGCCGCCACCGTCGTCCTGTCCGTCGCCCTGGCGTTCGTGTTCGGTTACGCCCTCACCATGCGAGGCGTCCTCCGCGCAGGCGTCGACCTCCGAGCGGCGCTCAAGGTGGCGCTGGCCGCCGACACCGTCTCGATCGCGGTGATGGAGGTCGCGGACAACGCGGTCATCGTCGCGATACCGGGAGCCATGGAGGCCGGGCTGGACAACG
Organism: Actinoplanes sp. NPDC049681; assembly: GCF_044465265.1. Classification (NCBI taxonomy): domain Bacteria; kingdom Bacillati; phylum Actinomycetota; class Actinomycetes; order Micromonosporales; family Micromonosporaceae; genus Actinoplanes; species Actinoplanes sp. NPDC049681. Next base: position 408,478 of record NZ_JBITLP010000004.1, on the reverse strand, counting down.
CGCTGTTCTGGGGCGCGCTCGCGGGATCGCTGGCGGTCGCCTTCCTGCTGACCACTCCGCTCAACCGCTGGATGATCTCCCGCGGACGAGGACACGCGGTCGTCCATCACTACCACCACGCCCACTGAGGTCCTTGCCGCCGCGTCATCGGCGCGGCCCCAAAGTGTCGCCCGGCCCGGCGAAGGATCGACGGGTAAACCTGTGCGATTCGCGTGATTCTGCCCGGGAAATCGTCGCGCTCGTAACCTGCTGAGGTCTTTCGTTCAAACCCCCTGACGCAGAGCCACATCGACAGCGTCGTCATCCCGCCGCGTCCGGGCGGCACCGGCGCGAACACCGTCATTGATCTTGGATGGGTGCGTGCCGTTATCGTGACGAGGTGATCGACCTCCAGGTGCGTAAGGAGTCTGGCCAGGTCGTGGCGAGCTCACGCGGCTTTGAATGGACCCAAGAGCTCATTGACCTCGACCCTGCGGTGTTCCCGATGCTCGCCGGTCTCTGTGCCTATCTCGATACCGTCTTCAACCAGCGACAGATCCCCATGCTGCTGGCGGAGCTGGAGCGACTCCCGGTCGGCTTGATTCCTGAGCCGGTTCTTGCCGAGATTCGCCGGTTCTCGACCGTGGTTGGAGACGGCCAACATCTCTATCTTTGGTTCTGCGGTGATTGATCGAGCCGCTCGGTCACGAGGCGAGCAGGATTCGCTTGCGCAGCAGGTCGAAGCCGGCTCGGCCGTACATCTGCCGTTTGATCATCTTGATGCGGTCGACGTTGCCTTCGACCGGTCCGGAGCTGAAGGGCAGGCTCAGCCCGGCGGTGACCGCGGCGAGGTCGGCGGTCAGGCCGGTGGCGAAGCGGCTGATCCCGGGCAGCGATCCAGGATCTGCCGGAGCTGCTCGGTGTCGCGGTCGACGAGGTTGTCCGGGTGCCGGCAGATCCATCCGGTCACCTGCCGCACCGACCGCGGGCGGGGTGCAGTGGTCAGGTCGGGTTTGCTGCGGTATTGCTCGACGAACTTGCGGAGGATCGGGTAGCTGCCGGTGAAGCCTCGAGCGGTGATCTCGCGATACCGGGTGCTGACCTTGACGCGTCCTTCGCCGACGGCGCCTCTTCGCCTGTAGCCCGGATGCACGTGCGTGCCGGCTCCGGCACGCACGTGCGCCTGATCAGTCCCCGGTCCGTCGATACTCCAGCGCCTGCGCACCGGGTCCGGGATGGAGCAGCATCCGGCCCGGCTCGAACCGTACGCGCAGCCGGCCGTTGCCCCGCGCGCCGTACAGGCCGTCGGCAGTCAGGGGATCGAGGCAGAAGTCGTGACGTCCGGGGCGCAGCAGCCACAGCCGCCCGTCCTTGAGCACTACATCGGCCGACCCGTAGGACCCCGCGCAAGACGCGAGCGTCGCCTCGTCCGGCGGCGCCGGCGGACTGCGGCGCGCCTCGACCGCAACGCGGGCCCACAGGTACTCGGCGCGCAGTTCTTCGCTCGACGCCGCCGCGGCCAGCCGCTCCAACGCCAGCGCGTGCGCCACGTCGAGCGCCTCCCCCGCCGGGGTCTCGATCGTGGGGGCGACTCCCGTGCCCTCCCAGCTCGTGCCCGTCGCGGGATGCACCGGACGGCCGTACGAAACGCTGAGCACGAACTCGGTTCCCACCGGCAGCCGCTCGTTGACGTGCGCCGCCCCGGCCGTGGTCTCGCCGATGACCTCGCCGAGCCCGAACTCCCGCACGTGATAGGCGAACGCCTCGCCGGCCGAATAGGTGTGCGCGTCGGTCAAGACGTACAGCGGCACCCCGACGAGCCGCCCTGCCGGCAGCGACTCCAGGGACCGGACCTTCGTCTCGGACCCCGCCTCGACGAACGTCATCACCGGCACATCCGGCTCCAGGAAATGACTCACCAGATACTGCACCGCGAGCGGCTCCCCGCCGAGGTTTCCCCGCAGGTCGATCACCACGGCATCGGCGTCGCGCAGGAACCGCACGGCACCGTCGTAGGCCACATCGGTCGCGCCGGGCACCCAGTCGAAGTCGGTGAGCCGCAGCAGCCGGACGTTGCCCTCCAGCAGCCGCTGTTCGACGAGTCCGTAGTGATTGCGCTTCACGGCCTCCAGCGCGGCATCGTCGGACTCTCGCGCCGACCGCAACGCCGCATTGCCCGTGGGGTCGAACCGCACCCCGAGATGCTTGTCCCCCGAGGCCTCCTTCAGATCAGCACCTACCACCTCGGCGAAGAGTCCTGGCTCCGCCAGGTCGTACCGTCCGGCACGCGCGCCGGCCTCCAGCCGCTCGACGATCCCGTCCACCGCCGCGGGCAGGACGTAGCGCTCACGAAGCAGGGCAGCGACATGCCGGAGCGCCGCATCCCGCCTGTCACCATCGAATCCGTCATCACCCACCGGGGAAGGGTAAGCCGCCCGGGCTCATTGACAGATGCCTATCGAATTGGGTTGAATCACCGGCACGGCTCGGCGCGGCCCCCGGCTCAGGGGTGTGACGCGCTCAGTGAATTCGTTCTGACCCGGCCGTCGCACGTCTGCCATGCCCGCGTCACGTGGGCGCTGGGAGACGAGTGCTGTCACCGCAGGTGCGGTGGCTGGAGGCCGGGTCCCCCAGAGTCGTTCCCGCCTCCTGCTCGCTACCCCGGCGAAGTGGATCCCCTGACCAGGAGGCGACGTGGTTGCTCGCTGGAAATCGTTCATCGGCACCGGTGCCGTGGCCGCGCTCGCCGTGGCCGGCGGTGTGGTGCTGGCTCATTCCGCCGAAGCGGCGGAGACCCTGCTGACCGCGGGGCGCCCCGCGACGGCGTCGTCCACCGAAGGCGCCGGGTTCGAGCCCGGCAAGGCCGTCGACGGCAATACCTCCACCCGGTGGGCCAGCAAGGAAGGCGGCGGCGAGCAATGGATCGCCGTGGACCTCGGCCGGACCGCCACCGTCACCGAGCTGCGGGTCGTCTGGGAAGCCGCGTACGCGAAGGCGTACCGGTTCGAGGTGTCGGACGACTCCCTGACCTGGACCCGCGTCTGGTCGACGAGCGCCGGCGACGGCGGCGTCGACACCAAGTCGGGCCTCACGGCGACCGGGCGCTACGTCCGGATCCTGGCGCAGGAGCGCGCCACCGGCTACGGCTACTCGATGTTCGAGTTCGAGGCGTACGGCAGCATCGCCACCCCGCCTCCCTCCTCCCCGAGCCCGACGGCATCCAGCCCGCCTCCCGGCGGCGGCGACGCCGAGCCGTTCACCGCGATCGCGGTCGGCGACGTGGCCGTCGACCCCGACAAAAAGCCCGGCGACTCCGCCGAGGAGGCCGTCCTGAAGAAGTGCAAGACACCGACGGCCTCCGACTGCGCGCACAAGCTGACCTCGGACCGGGCCCTTGCCGAGAACCCGGACCTGGTCCTGGTCATGGGCGACGCCCAGTACGACGATTCGAACCTCACGCTCTACAACAGCTACTACGACAAGACCTGGGGCCGGCTGAAGTCGCGGACCAGAGCCGTCGTCGGCAACCACGACCTGTACGACGACGAGGGCTACGACGGCTTCAAGGCGTACTTCGGCAGCAAGGGCACCGGGCCGGGCGGTACGACCTGGTACAGCTTCGACAAGGAGAACTGGCACTTCATCGCGATCGACTCCAACTTCATCGAGGACGAGGGGGGCGACGTCGACTCGAAGAAACAGCTGGAGTGGCTGAAGAGGGACCTGGCCGCCACCACCAAGTCGTGCATCGCGGCGTTCGCCCACCATCCGCGGTTCTCCTCCGGCGACCACGGCAACAACAGCGGGATGAAGCCGTACTGGGACGCGCTCTACGCGGCCCGGGCCGACCTGTTCCTGAACGGTCACGACCACTCGTACGAGCGGCTCGGCCCGCAGGACCCCAACGGCAGGGCGACCACCGACGGCATCGTCGAGCTGGTGAACGGCGCCGGCGGCGCACCCTTCTACGACCCGGGTGACGCAAGTGCGCCGAACAGCCAGAAGACGGTCTACGGCAAGCTCGGCGTGGTGAAGCTGCAGTTCGGCGTGAACACCTTCCGGTGGGACTTCCTGCCGACGGGCACCAGCCAGACCCCGCTCGATCGCAGTCCGACGTACACGTGCCACTGATGTACCTCGCCCAGCAGAACACGACCGACCGCCTCCGGGCGTCCGGTGGTCGCGGCCGCGTAGCCGCGAACATCCTGGCGCTCGGGGCGGTCAGCCTCGTCACGGACGTCTCCTCCGAGATGGTCACCGCCGTCCTGCCGCTGTACCTGGTGCTGGGCCTCGGCTTGAGCCCGCTGCAGTTCGGCTTCCTGGACGGCCTCTACGGAGGCGTGACGGCGATCGTCCGGATCGCGGCCGGCCGGGCCGCGGACCGCACCCGCAGACGCAAGCTCGTCGCCGGCATCGGCTACGCCCTCTCCGGCGTCTGCAAACTGCTGCTGCCCGCCGCCGGCGCCGCCGTGCCGATGCTCGGTGGGGTGCTCGCCGTCGACCGCGCCGGCAAGGGCATCCGTACGGCGCCCCGCGACGCGCTCATCGCCGCCAGCAGCCCACCCGGCATGGTGGGCAGGTCGTTCGGCGTGCACCGGGCGATGGACACCATGGGCGCGCTGGCCGGACCGCTGGTTGCCGTCGGCCTGCTGGCGATCACCGGAAACCGCTACGACACGGTGTTCGTCGCCAGCTTCTGCATCGCGATGGTCGCGGTGTTGCTGCTGGCGCTCTTCGTGCGTGACCAGCCACCACCAGCGCCGGCGACACCGAGAGCTGCGGTGCCGTGGGCCTGGACCCCGCCGGTCCGCCGGGCGTGCGCCGCCGCGGGGCTGCTCGGCGCGGTCACGATCGGGGACGCCTTCGTCTACCTGCTGCTCCAGCAGCGGACGAACCTGCCGCCCACCCTGTTCCCGCTGCTGCCGGTGGGCACGGCCGCGGGATTCCTGCTTCTGGCGGTGCCCTTCGGCCGCTTCGCGGACCGGTTCGGCCGCCGGACAATCTTCATCGCGGGTCACCTCGCCCTGCTTCTCGTGTACGCCGTCCTGCTCGGCCCCGCCGCCGGCATCGTCTCCGCCGTACTCGTCCTGGCGCTGCACGGCACCTTCTACGCCGCGACGGACGGAGTGCTGATGGCGCTTCTGGCCCCGACCCTGCCGGCCGAGTCGGCGACGACCGGATTCGCGACGGTGCAGACCGCGCAGGCGGTGGCCCGGCTGGCCGCGGGCATCGGCTTCGGCGCCGCCTGGACCGCCTGGGGACCCGGCCGGGCGCTGATGGTCGCGGCGGCCGGCCTGGTGGCGGCACTCGGCGGGTCGATGATGCTGCTGGGCCGGGTGGACGCATGACGCCCCGCACCCGATGGGTGGCCGCCATCGCCGGAACCCTGGCACTCGTCATCGCCGCGACGACCTACACAATCATGTCGCGCCCGGCCACCGGCCCGGCGGCGCAAGGCAGTGCCCGCTGGCGCCCGGCCGGAGAGCTCCTGGTGCGCGACACCGCGACCGGCCGGGCGGCGTGGATCAAGGGCGGCGTGCGCACTGCCGGCGGCCCGGCCTGCGACCGGACCTACCAGGCCGCGGGAACGATGATCTGCCTGCGGGCCGTGCCCGGCGTGGCGGGACCCCAGACCTTGATGACCCTGTACGACGACGAAGGCCGGCAGTTCAAGGAGATCCGCTTCCCCGGGGTGCCGACCCGGGCCCGGGTGTCACCGTCCGGCCGGGTCGTGGCATGGACCCGGTTCACCCTCGGCGACACGTACGCGAAGGGCACCTTCAGCACCCGTACGTCCTTCTACAGCATCGAAACCGGCTACCTGGTGACAACCATGGAGACGATCGCCCTTTACATCCAAGGCAGACGCTTCACGGCGCCGGACCTCAACTACTGGGGCATCACCTTCGTCGACGACACCTTCTTCTACGCGACGGTCGGCTACGGCGACAAGACCTGGCTGATCCGCGGCGACCTGGACCAGTGGCGAGCCGACTCGGTGGCTCCGGATGTCGAGTGCCCGTCGCTGTCACCGGACGAGAGACGGATCGCGTACAAACTGAAGGCCGGCGGCAAGTGGTATCCAGCGGTGATCGACCTGGCGACGAAGACGGTCACGCGGCTCGCGGAGACCAAGCCCTTCGACGACCAGATCGAATGGCTGGACGACAACACCGTCGCCTACGGCCGCGACGGCGGCATCTGGTCCGTTCCGGCGGACGGCACGGGCAGCCCGAAGCTCATCGCCGCGGGCGCGTCGTCACCGTCGAGATGGAAGGCGGACCCGGTGAAAGCCGTTGACCTACCGGCATCTGCGCCGGGCTGAGCATGTCTCGTCACTCGGCGGAGGCGTTGGTCCTGACCGGTTCCGGGCAGCCGATGGGTGGATCATCGGCTCCGGTTCATAGGAGCGGATCTTCCGGGAGTACTTGATCGAGCCATGCGATGCCCCCATTGATATCTCATGACCCGGTGACGGTCCGCTTCGGAGTGTGGGTCACCAGCGATGGGTGCAGGCGGTCGCTTGACCTGTCGGATCGAGCACTCACGCGCAACGCCCGCCTCGAGTTACGCGACATCGCTTAATCTGGCTCGATGCGTCATGCGTCCGCTGGGGGTCCCGGCTCGGCTCGAGCGGTCTATCCCGGAACGTTCGATCCCTTCACCCCGGGTCACCTCGACATCGTCGCCCGGTCACGCCGCCTGTTCGAGCACGTCACCGTCCTGGTCGCCGTCAACGACAGCAAACGGCCGTCCCAGCCGGCTGCCGCACGGGCGGCGGAGATCCGTGCCTCACTACCAGCGGGCTGGGAAAATGTCTCGGTCACCGACTGGCACGGGTTGACCGTGGATCACTGCCGAAGCCATGAGAGCCACGTGATCGTCCGAGGGGTCAGAACCTCGACCGACTGGCGGCACGAGTACGAACTCGCAGCGATGAACGAAGCGCTGGGCATAGCGACCTTGCTCCTACCCGCGCGGCCGGAGCTGGCAACGACGTCCTCCACCGCGGTGCGGGCTCTGCGAACCTGAACGACGTCACCCCGATGTGCCGACAATCAGCCTCGCCTTGGCCGCGGCGACGCGTCGCAGGTCGGGCAGCGCAGCCTCTTCAGACTGGCCAGCGGCAGTGCGGTCCGCGTCGTAAGCCTCCCGGTACGCGTCCGGCGGCGGCCGAAGTCCAGATCCTGCCCACCGAGCGGCACATGTCCGAGGGCGGTGATCGGTTCCCGGCCGGCGAACAGGCGCGGTGCCGTGAACGCGGCGGTCCGGCGATGACCTCGATCGGTGACGGTCAGTCGGTGGCCATGCGGATCAGGGCGTTTCCGCCCAGCAGCAGCACGTCCGCCCCGGCGATGCACGCCATCGCGAGGTTCAGCCGGCGCGCCGCGGTTTCCGGGTCGGTTGCCCGGAAGCCGCGCACCAGACTGATCCACCCGGCCGCTACCAGTGGCACCCCGCCGATCAGCAGCAGTCCGACCGGGCGCGGGGTGTTGCCCCGGGCCACCAGCAGGGCCACCATGACCGTCGGGAGGATGCCGAAGAGTACCGCGGCGAGGCTCGCGTACCACTTCAGCGGCCGGGTCGGATCCGTCGTCTGCACCTGCCGATCGTACCGATCAGCCGAAGACCTCCGCTCGTACGTGGAAGACCAGTGCCTCGTCCTCGCAGTCCACGACCGCGACCTGGCCGGGGCGAAGGCCGTCCAGCAGGATGCGTTCGGCCAGGATGTCCTCGACCTCGCGCTGGATGGCGCGGCGCAGCGGGCGGGCGCCGAGCGCCGGGTCGAAGCCTTTCGCCGCGAGGTGGCGGCGGGCCGCGGCGGTGACCTCGATGCCCATGTCCCGGTCGCGCAGCCGCAGGTCGACGCGGGCCAGCAGCACGTCGACGATGGCCAGTACGTCGGCTTCCGTGAGCCGGGGAAACACGACGGTGTCGTCGATGCGGTTGAGGAACTCCGGGCGGAAGTGCTGCTTCAGTGCGTCCTGCACCTTGGCTGCCATCCGGTCCTGCGCGCCGTCAGCGGGCTGGAAGCCGAGCGACAGCGGCTTGGAGGCGTCACGGGTGCCCAGGTTGGTGGTCAGGATGATCACCGTGTTCTTGAAGTCCACGGTCCGGCCCTGGCCGTCGGTCAGCCTGCCGTCCTCGAGGATCTGCAACAACGTGTGGAACACGTCCGGATGGGCCTTCTCGACCTCGTCGAACAGCACCACCGAGAACGGCCTGCGCCGCACCCTCTCGGTCAGCTGGCCACCCTCGTCGTGGCCCACGTACCCGGGCGGCGCGCCCACCAGGCGCGACACCGTGTGCCGGTCGTGGAACTCCGACATGTCGAGCTGGATCAGCGCGTCCTCGGAGCCGAACAGGAACTCCGCGAGAGCCTTGGACAGCTCCGTCTTACCGACGCCGGACGGGCCGGCGAAGATGAACGATCCGGACGGCCGCTTCGGATCCTTCAACCCTGCCCGGGTACGCCGGATCGCGCGCGCGACCGCGCGGACCGCCTCCTCCTGCCCGATGATCCGTTGGTGCAGCTCGTCCTCCATGCGCAGCAGCCGGGACGTCTGCTCCTCGGTCAGGCGCTGCACGGGGATGCCCGTCCGGTTCGCCAGGACCTCGGCGACCTGCTCGCCGCCGATCTGCCCGTCGCCGCGCGGCCGGACGTGCGCCCAGGCGCCGGCCTCGTCGAGGAGATCGATCGCCTTGTCGGGCAGGAACCGGTCGGTGACGTAGCGGTCGGCCAGGCGCACGGCGGTGGCGAGGGCGACGTCGGTGTACAAGACGTGATGGTGCTTCTCGTACCGGCTGCGCAGGCCCTTGAGGATCTCGACGGCCTCGGCGGAGGTCGGCTCCTCGATCGGAACCGGCTGGAAGCGGCGGGCGAGTGCGGCGTCCTTCTCGAAGTACCGCCGGTATTCCGCCGTGGTGGTGGCGCCGATCGTCTGCAGTTCGCCACGCGCGAGCATGGGCTTGAGGATGCTCGCCGCGTCGATCGCGCCCTCGGCCGCGCCCGCGCCGACCAACGTGTGGATCTCGTCGATGAACAGGATGACGTCGCCGCGGGTGCGGCACTCCTTGACCACCTTCCTGAGGCGTTCCTCGAAATCGCCGCGGTAACGGGAGCCGGCCACCAGGGAGCTCAGGTCGAGGGAATACACGTGCTTGTCGCGCAGCGTCCGGGGCACCTCGCCGGCCACGATGCGCCGGCACAGGCCCTCCACGACGGCGGTCTTGCCGACGCCCGGCTCGCCGACCAGGACCGGGTTGTTCTTGGTACGACAGGACAGCACCACGATGATCCGGTCGATCTCGCCGTCGCGGCCGACCACGGGGTCCAGGCCGTCGTCACGGGCGCGCTCGGTGAGGTTCTCGCCGTACTGGTCGAGCAGCCCGGAGGTGGTCGTCGGCGGGCCGGCCAGGGCGGGATGCCCGGACAGCAGCTGATGGACTCTCTCGCGTACCCGCCGGGGGTCGGCACCCAGGGTGACCAGGATCTGAGCTGCCACGCTCGTGCTTTCCCGGACCAGTGCCAGCAGGATGTGCTCGGGGCCGATGTGGTTGTGCCCCAGCTTGAGCGCCTCACGCAGGGCGAGCTCGAGAACGTTCTTGGCGTCGGGGGTGAACGGGACGTGCAGGCCCGGCGCCTCCCGTCCCTCGCCGAGGGTCTCGGCCACCTTCGCCCGGGTCATCTCGAGCGTCACATCCAGGTCGCTCAAGGCCTGCGCTGCGACGCTCTCGCCCTCGCCGACCAGGCCGAGCAGCAGGTGCTCGGTGCCGATGTCATGGTGGTGGAGGAGCCGGGTCTCCTGCTGAGCCAGGACGACAACCCGGCGAGCCTGATCGGTGAACCGGTCGAACACGACACTCACGTCCTCGCGGCGAGGCCCCACGCACCCCACCCGTCGGCGCACGCGGGCGTGCGTAAGGGTGGTGTGCGCTGAGTCAGAGCCTCTTGGCGTCGACGCGAACCCGCGTGGGGGGCTCGCACGCTCGTGCAGGCGCGGCTGCCCCCTCAACGTACCTCGCAGAATCTACGATGGCCCGAGGGAGGGGCCGTCATGACCGGAGCCGAGTACCGCCGCCAGGCCAACGATCGCGCCCGCAGGCGCGCCATCCGGGCCCTCGCCGCCCAGATGGGAGTGCCTTACTCGGTCGCGGCGCGGTTGATCGCCGACCCGCATCGCGCGCTGTTGTTCGCCCACCGCGAACAACGCCCGTTCCACGCCCGGGTTCGCGACACCCGGGATGCGGCCGCTGTCCCACTGGGTCGCGCCGCCCACCTGACTGCCCGCTTCCCCCGCCTGCACACGCCTGCGGGCCGGCTCTACGACGGCCGCGACCGGCGGACGGTGCTCGCGATGCTGTACGCGGTCGCGGCGCACGAGTCGCCGCACCTGCTGCCGGCGCCCGATGAGCTGGCATGGGTGGCCGAGCTGGGCGAGGAGACGGCGGTCGACATCACGTGCGCGGCTCTGGACCGGGCCGCCCGCCTGCTGCTCGACGACGACCCGTGGGGGCTGTGGAGCCGGGTCGAGGAAGCCCTCGAAGCGGGCGACCCCCGCAGCGAGGCGACGATCACCCTCGGCCGGGAGCTCCGGACGGTAAGCCTGCGGGGTTCTGTGCCGGGCGCCCGGCAGACCCTCGACGCGGTGCTCCTCGCAGCACACCGCCTCAAGCTGCCCGGGACGCAGATCAGCCTCAGCAGGCGTACGGCCACGGTGGTCGGCGCTCGCTGGCCGGGAAGCGGGCCGCCGACGGCGTACGAGGTACGGCTCAACGGTGACCCCCGGATCCACCTGGTCGATCTCGGGCAGGAGCAACAGCCGGCCGGCGTCTGACCGGAGCCCTGCCGGCCGCACCGGGCCGTCGCCAGGCAATGCGGACGAAATGCCGGCGAGGGGACACGGATCCGCGGACGGTACCGGATAGTGATCAACACTGACCGATAGATCCGTTGATTTAGATCGCTCGTTTTGCCAGGCTGCTCGGGTGAAGACGTACACAAGACGTACCCTCGCCATAGGCGTGACGCTGGCCGTGGCAATCATGCCGGGTGCAGTCAGCGCCACCTCCGCGTCGGCTGCCCCGGCAGCACCGCATCCCGACCGGACGGCGGCGAAAACCGCCGCTCCGGAGAACTACGACGCGCGGCATGATCCCGCGCTCGCCGGCACGTTGAGCACTAGGGCCGCGATGCTCGCCGCGAGGCCGCCGGCGTCGCTGCACCGCATGCGTTCGGAGCTGGGCGACCAGGGCATCGTCGACATGGACCCGCTGACCGGCACGCCGCGGCAGGTGGCGAAGCTCGACGGCTTCCTCACCGGGCCGTCGCACAAGCCGGCTGTCCAGGTCGCCCGGGCCTACCTCAAGGCGCACGCCGACCTGTTCGGCGTCGACCCGGCGACGCTGCGACTGCGGCGCGATTATGTCGACATCGCCGGTACCCACCACCTGAGCTTCCTGCAGCGGGTCGGCTCCGTGCCGGTGTTCGGCAACGGCATCCGGGCCGACGTCGCCCGCAACGGCGCGCTGATCCAGATGACCGGCTCGCCCGTGCGGCAGGTGCCGGCCGATCTGGCCGGAGCCAAGCTGACCGGCAAGCAGGCGTTGGACGCGGCCCGGCAGGACGCGCGGGAGGCCCGGTCGACGACCAGGGACAAGGCCCAGCTGGTCGCATTCCAGACCGCCTCCGGCCTGCGCCTGGGATATCAGACCCTGACCATGCAGTCCGGCTACCTGCACGTCGTGGACGCGCAGACCGGCCGCATCCTCTACCGGCAGAGCCTCACGCAGAAGGACGCCGGCCCGGACGCGCTGGTCTGGGACAACTACCCCGGCGCCCCGGCCGGCGGTAAGCAGCGGCGGGTCTCGCTGCGCAAGTGGGTGTCCCCGTACGCGACGACCCTCACCGGCAACTCGTCGCACGTGTTCACCGACGTGAACGACAACAACCTTGCCGACCCCGGTGAGGAGGTCGGCCAGAGCTCGCCGGGTCACTTCCGGTACCCGATGAAGGACTACACGCAGCAGGTCGGCGGCCTGTGCTCGGCCCAGTTCCGGTGCACGTGGGATCCGAAGACGCCGTTCTCGTGGCAGGCGAACCGTGCCATGGACGCCACCCAGGCCCTGTACTTCACCTCGGTCTTCCACGATCACCTGCGGGACGCGCCGATCGGGTTCACCCGCGCCGCGGGCAACTTCGAGACCCGCGACGGCGACCCGGTGCAGGTCAACGACCTGGACGGGGCGAACACCGCCGACGGCCTGCCGGACGACGCCCACGTCGACAACGCCAACATGTCGACCCCGCCGGACGGGACCTCGCCGACGATGCAGCTGTACCTGCAGCCGGCGGCGAACTCCACGCCGGAGGAGGACCCGTACATCCCGTCGGACACCGGCAACGAGGCGTCCTCGGTCTACCACGAGTACACCCACGGGCTGTCCAACCGGCTCGTCGTCGACGCGGCCGGCGTGTCCACCCTCAACGGCCCGCACTCCGGCGCCATGGGCGAGGCGTGGAGCGACTGGTACGCGTACGACTACCTGCAGAACGCCGGCCTGGAGAAGGACACCCGGGCGCCCGGTGAACTGGTCGTCTTCGAGTACTCCACGGCCGGGGCGAACACGATCCGTACCGAGCCGCTGGACTGCTCGGTGGGCGCTCCCGCCGCGGTGTGCCCGGGCACGCCGACGGCAGGTTCGGGCGGCTACACGTTCGGCGACTTCGGCCACATCTCGCGCCGCGGGCCCGAGGTGCACGCCGACGGTGAGATCTGGGCGCAGACCCTGTGGGACCTGCGCGCCGCGCTCGGTTCCAAGCTCTCCGAGTCGCTGGTGACCCGCGCGATGGAGCTCTCCCCCGCCGACCCGTCGTTCCTGGACATGCGTAACGCGATCCTGATCGCCGACCGGGTGGTGGCCGGTGGCCGGCACCAGAAGGCCATCTGGAAGACCTTCGCGCACCGCGGCATGGGCTTCTTCGCCGCCGTGGTGGACGGCTCGGACACCGCGCCGGTGGAGAACTTCTCGATGCCGCCCACGCGGAACTCGGCGAAGAGTTCGGTTTCCGGCACCATCACCGAGCGGGACAGCGGACACCCGGCGGCCGGGGTCGCGGTCACCTTCGGCGGGCACAGCTCCGGGTTCGCCGGCTCCTACGCCGCGGTCACCGACGCCCGTGGCCACTACAAGATCAAGAACGTCTTCATCGGTACGTACAAGAAGGTCTCGGCCGGTGGGGCCGGGTTCGACCGGCAGGTCAAGACCGTCAAGGTGACCAGGAAGCCGGCCACCGTCAACTGGACCGTCCGCCGGGACTGGGCCGCGTCCCAGGGCGGTGCCCAGCCGACCGACTTCAACGGCGTGGACAACAGCGGTTTCGGCTGCGGTCCGTCGCAGGTGATCGACATGTCGCAGGGCACCGGCTGGAGCACGGACGCCGTCATCACCAGCGGTACGGCGATCGAGCCGCGGTTCGTCACGATCCAGCTGCCGGCGACGATCACCGTGTCGGCGGTCGAGATCAACCCCACCGGCAACTGCGGTGACGATCCGAGCGCGTCGACCGGCGACTACCGGGTGGAGACGTCGCCCGACGGTACGGCCTGGACCGTGGCGGCCACCGGCCACTTCGGGCCGGCCAACCGGGACAAGATGAACCCGGTGAGCCTGACGGCCGGCACTGCCGGCGTGAAGTTCGTGCGCTACACGATGCTCGGTACGCAGGTGGCCGACGAGGGCGGCAGCTGCCCGAGCCAGTCCGGCGGCTGCGCCTTCGTCGACACGGTCGAGGTCGGCGTCTACGGCGCCGCTGCCTGACCATGACGACCTCGTCGTGGGCGGTCGGTGCCGATCGCCCACGACGGGGCCGGTTCGCCGGGGCCCGCAACGGCCGCGACCCGCGGCCCTTATGGTGTCCTCGTGACGATGGTGAACGCAGCGACCGAGGACGCGGAGCCGAAGTCGACCCGGCCCCGCGCGTTCATCGTCACGATCTACGGGCTGTACGCGCGGGAAGCCGGCGGCTGGATCAGTGTGTCCGCCCTGATCCAGCTGATGGAGCGACTCAAGATCGACGCGTCGTCGGCGCGATCGGCGATCTCGCGGCTGAAGCGGCGGGGGCTGCTGGAGGCCCGCAAGGTGGGCGGGTCGGCCGGGTACAGCCTGTCCGACCAGGCGCGGGGCATCCTGGACGAGGGTGACCAGCGGATCTTCGGCCGGCAGCGGGCCGAGCTGGCGGACGGCTGGCTGCTCGCCGTCTTCAGCGTTCCCGAGTCTCAGCGCCAGCAGCGGCACGTGCTGCGCTCACGGCTGAGCTGGCTGGGGTTCGGCACGGTGGCCTCGGGGGTGTGGATCGCCCCCCGTCACCTGCGCCAGGAGACCCGCGAGGTGCTGGAACGCTACGCGCTTTCGGCGTACGTGGATCTGTTCGACGCCGACTACCTGGCCTTCGGGGACGTCGCCGAGCTGGTGGGCCGCTGGTGGGACCTGGACGGGTTGCAGTCGCTCTACGGCGAGTTCCTGGACTCGTTCGATCCGGTGCTGGCCCGCTGGGAGAGGGGCGCCGCGGGCGGCGACGGGGAGGCGTTCGACGACTACGTACGGGCGCTGACCGCGTGGCGGCGGCTTCCTTTCCTCGATCCGGGGCTGCCGCCGGAGCTGCTGCCGCGCGACTGGAACGGGGTCCGCGCGGCCGCCCTGTTCGACGCGCTGAAGGACCGGCTCACCGAGCCCGCGCACCGTTTCGCCGGCTCGGTGATGACCGGGGTCACGACGTGATGGGCGCCGTCACGGCCGGACAAGCCGTTCGTCGGGGATGACGGCGACGCCCAGGATCTCGATCAGCGCCTCCGGCTGCCACAGCGCGGTGCAGCCGATGCCGGCCATGGCCGGATAGACCGGCCCGGCGAGCTCGCGCCAGACCTTGCCGATCTCCTTGCCGTGCGCCTGGTAGTCCGGGATGTCGGTGAGATAGATCGTGATGGTGACCAGGTCCTCCGGCCGGCCCCCCGCCGCCCGCAGCGTGGTGAGGACATTTCCGAACGCCTGACGGAACTGCTCGACGATCCCGCCTTCGACGATCTTCATGTCCTGGTCGAGGGCGGTCTGGCCGCCCAGGTACAGCGTGTTGCCGGCCAGGGTGCCGTGCGAGTAGCCGCTGGGGGCCGGCAGGGCGGCGGGATTGACAGGGATGGGGGTCATCGGGCCTCCGTCGGGTCTGGTCTATTGACTTTAGCTGACGAGCGTGAAAAAAACTGCACATGAGGCTCGCGACGGTGACCGGGTCCGACGGCCGTACGACGGCCGCGGCCGACCCGGGCGACGGCTGGCGACGGCTGCCCGCGCCGCACCTCTCCGCGTACCTCGACGAGTTCGCCGGGCGGGCCGTGACCGACCTGATCGGCGAGCCGGTGCAGCCGGCCGGGATGACCCTGCCCCTGCCCTCGCCCCGCAAGGTGATCTGCTGCGGTCTGAACTACGCCGACCACATCCTCGAGATGGGCCGCGAACTGCCCACTCATCCCACCCTCTTCGCCAAGTACGCCGACACCCTGACCGGGCCGACCGACGACATCGAGCTTCCGGCCGGACTGCAGGTCGACTGGGAGGCCGAGCTGGCGGTGGTGGTCGGCGCCGAGATCCGTGGCGGCGGCCGGGCCGAGGCGGAAGCGGCCGTCTGGGGTTACACGGTCGCCAACGACGTGTCGGTCCGCGACTGGCAGACGCGGACCCTGCAATGGTTCCAGGGCAAGGCGTGGGATCGCAGCACGCCGATCGGCCCGGTGGTCGTCACCGCCGACGAGATCGATCCGGCCGCCGGCTGCGAGGTCGTCTGCCGGGTCGACGGGGCGGAGCGCCAGCGGGGCGACACGAGGTCGCTGGTCTTCGACGCCGCTGCGCTGGTCGCGTACGTGTCGACCTTCACCCGCCTGCGCCCCGGCGACCTGGTCTTGACCGGCACGCCCGGCGGGGTGGCAATGGGTATGACGCCTCCCGCCTTCCTCGCCGACGGCGCTGTGCTCGAAACCGAGATCACCGGGATCGGCGTCCTGCGCAACCGGATCGTCTTCCACAACGACTAGGAGTCGAGCATGCAGCCGACCGACAATTCGATGTACGCCACCGAGGGCGGCCTGGTCGTGCCGGTGGTGACCCGGGGAGGCCTCGAGTCCAGCCTGACCGGTCAGTCGGCGGGCGCCACGCGGATCGCGGGCGTGAGCCCTCAGCACACGCCCGCGCGACGCCTCTGGTTCGGCAAGGTCAGCAACGAACCCGGCTTCCGGTCCGTCCCCCACCACCACGGCGAGGCGGAGACCGGCGGATTCGTCCTGTCCGGCCGCGCACGCATCTACTTCGGAGTGAAGTTCCAGGACTACATCGACATGGCGGAGGGCGACTGGGTCTTCGTTCCGCCCTTCATGCCCCACGTCGAATGCAACCTGGACCGCAACCGGCCGCTCACCTGGATGACCACCCGTACGCCGGACAACATCGTCGTGAACCTCGAGGACGTCGCGGACGAGGCGCTGATCGACTGGACCGAGCGCCCGTGACCGCGACCTCGGCGACGTTCACCTCCGCCATCACGCTGAAGGAGACCGAGCCGCAGCACTACGACGTGGCCTTCACCGCGGTCACCCAGCCCTGCCCGTGGCCCAAGGCGTACGGCGGCGACCTCGTGGCGGCGGCCGCCGCGGCCGCCATGCGAACGGTTCCCGACGGCGCGGAGGACGGCAAGACGCTGCACTCGATGCACTCGTACTTCATGCGCCCGGCCGACATCGGTGCCGAGGTCCGCTACGAGGTCGAGCTGCTGCGCGACGGCCGGGGCTACGGGACCCGGCAGGTGCGCGCCTTCCAGTCGGGCAAGCCGGTGTACGTGGCCCTGGCCTCCTTCGCCAAGGGAGAACCGGGCGGCAGCTTCGCGGTACGGCCGCCCGATGTTCCCGGCCCCGAGTCGCTGCCCACCTCGGCGGAATACCTCGCCCCGCGCGACGGCGGGACGATGACCGAGGAGTCGAAGGCGTACTGGAGCGGCGGGCGCAGCTTTGACATGCGGCACCTGCCCGGGCCGGTCTACCTGACCGTCGACGGGGAGCGGGCGCCGTACCAGGCGGTGTGGGTCAAGCCGTACGACGCCCTGCGGCCGGTCGAGGGTCTGACCCGTACCCAGCGCGACCTGGCGGCCCTGGCGTACGTCTGCGACTACACCATCCTCGAACCGGTGCTGCGCGTGCTCGACCTGCCCTGGGCCAGGCCGGGGCTGGTCACCGCGAGCCTGGACCACGCGATGTGGTTCCACCGCGCCCCGGGCGAGGGTGTCCTCGACGATTGGCTGCTCTACGCGCAGCAGGCGGGGCCGGCCGGCTCCGGGCGCGGACTCGGCCAGGGCAGCTTCTTCACCCGCGACGGAGAACACCTGGCGACGGTCGTGCAGGAAGGCATGATCCGCGCGTCCTGACCCCCTGGAAGGGACCCCCGATGCAGCTCTCACCCACCGCACACACCGACACCTTCGCCCGGGATCACCTGCCGCCGTTCGACCGGTGGCCGCGGCTGGAGTTCACGACCGACCGCCTGCGGTACCCGGAGCGCCTCAACGCGGCCACCGAGCTCATCGATGTCGCGGTCGCGAGGTTCGGTCCCGATCGCCCGGCGCTGCGCACCGACAAGGGCGAGATGTGGACGTACGGCGAACTCCGGCGACGGGCCAACCAGGTGGCCCAGGTGCTCGTCGAGGACCTCGGCCTCGTCGCGGGCAACCGCGTCCTGCTGCGAGGGCCCAACAACCCCTGGCTGGTGGCCTGCTGGCTCGGGGTGCTCAAGGCCGGCGGCATCGCCGTCACGACGATGGCGGCGCTGCGGGCCCGCGACCTCTCCCCGGTCATCGCCAAGGCCCGACCGGCGATAGCGCTGGTCGACCACCGGTTCACGACGGACGTGGAGGCCGTCGCGGTGGTGCCGTTCGGCGGCACCGGCGCTGACGACCTCACCGCCCGCTGTGCCGCCAAGTCGGGCGAGTTCGCGGACGTCCGGACCGCCGCCGACGACGTCGCCCTGTTCGGCCCGACCTCGGGCAGCACGGGCACACCCAAGATCACGACGCACTTCCACCGCGACCTGCTGGCCATCGACGACACCTTCGGCCAGGAGGTGCTCAAGCTCACCGCCGACGACGTCGTGACCTGTACGGCCCCGCTCGGGTTCACCTTCGGGCTCGGCATGCTCGTGGTCTTCCCGTTCCGGGCGGGCGCCTGCGTCTTCCTGCTGGAGAGCGCGACTCCGACACAGCTCGCCGATCTCGTCGCGGAGCACGGGATCACGGCGCTGGCTACCGCGCCGACGGCGTACCGTCAGATCCTGAAGGCCGGCAAGATCGACCGGCTGCGGGGCCTCCGGGTGGCCGTGAGCGCGGGCGAGCACATCCCGCGCAGCGTCCGCGACGAGACGGAAGCCGCCATCGGGCTGAAGATCATTGACGGTATCGGTGCCACAGAGCTGCTGCACATCTTCATCTCCGCGGCCGGTGACGACATCCGGCCGGGCGCGACCGGCAGGCCGGTGCCGGGCTTCCGGGCGACGATCCTCGGGCCGGAGGGCGAGGAACTGCCGCCGGGCGTCAAGGGCCGGCTGGCCGTGATCGGCCCGGTCGGCTGCCGCTACCTCGACGACGAACGCCAGGCCGGCTACGTCGACGGCGGCTGGAACGTCACCGGCGACACGTTCTACACCGACGAGGACGGCTACTTCTACTACTGCTCGCGGACCGACGACATGATCGTTTCCTCGGGGTACAACATCGGCGGGCCGGAGGTCGAGTCGGCCCTCAACACCCATCCGGACGTCGCGGAGTCCGCGGTCGTCGCCAAGCCCGACGCCGACCGCGGCTCGATCGTGTGCGCCTTCGTCGTCCTGACCGACGGCGTCGACGGTGACGCGGCGATGGCCAGGAAGCTCCAGGACTACGTCAAGCAGCAGCTCGCGCCGTACAAATACCCCCGCGAGATCCGTTTCTGCGAGTCGCTCCCCCGCAACGCCAGCGGCAAGCTGCAGCGCTACGTCCTGCGGCAGCAGGTCGAACGAGAGCAGGAGCCCGCGTGAGAATCGCCATTGCCGGCGGCGGCCCTGGAGGGCTGTACCTCGCCGCCCTGATGAAGCAGCTGGACCCGCACCACGAGATCACCGTCTGGGAACGCAACGCCCCCGACGACACCTTCGGCTTCGGCGTCGTCTTCTCCGACGAGACGGTGGGCGGCATCGAGAACGCCGACACGTTCATCCACGACGAGATGGCCCGCCGCTTCGCCCGCTGGACCGACATCGACGTGGACGTCGACGGGCATTCGTTCACGGTCGGCGGCCAGGGCTTCGCCGCCATGAGCCGCAAGGACCTCCTGCACCTGCTCCAGCAGCGCGCCGCTGACCTCGGCGTTTCGGTCCACTACAGGACGGAGGCTCCCGACGCCGACCAGCTGCGCACGTCCTACGACCTCGTGGTGGCCGCGGACGGCATCAACTCCAAGATCCGGACCAAGTACGCGGACACCTTCGCGCCGACGCTCGACCACCGGGCGAACAAGTACATCTGGCTCGGCACCGACCTGGTCTTCGAGGCGTTCCAGTTCTTCGTCAAGCAGACGGAGTGGGGCACCATGCAGATCCACGGGTACCCGTACTCCGACAAGGGGTCCACCTTCATCGTCGAGATGCACGAGGACGTGTGGCGGCGCGCGGGATTCGACGCGCTGGACATCGACCACGCCATCAAGAAGATCAAAGACACTTTCGCCACCGAGCTGGCCGGGCACGAGATCCAGACCAACAATTCGAAATGGCTCAACTTCACCACGGTACGCAACCAGCGTTGGTACGACGGCAACGTCGTCCTCCTCGGGGACGCGGCACATAGCGCGCATTTCTCCATCGGCTCGGGCACGAAGCTGGCGATGGAGGACGCCCTGGCCCTGGCGGCATGCCTGCACGAGCAGCCGTCGCTGGCGGAGGCGCTGCAGGCGTACCAGACGGAACGCAAGCCGGTGGTGGAGTCGACTCAGCGCGCGGCGCAGGCCTCGCTCGAATGGTTCGAGAACATCGGGATGTACGCCGGCCAGGAGCCCGCCCAGTTCTGCTTCAACCTGCTGACCCGATCCCGGCGCATCACCTTCGAGAACCTCAAGGAGCGCGACGCGGACTTCGCGCGCCGCATCGAGTCGGCGTTCGCCGAGGCGGCGGGGGCCCGGGAGGCCGTACCCGCGATGTTCCAGCCGGTCACCATCGGGCCGCTGCGCCTGAAGAACCGGATCATCGTCTCCCCCATGGACATGTACTCGGCGACCGACGGCCTACCCGACGACTTCCACCTGGTCCACCTCGGTTCCAAGGCCCTCGGCGGAGCCGGGCTCGTCATGACCGAGATGGTCTGCGTCTCCCCGGAGGGCCGGATCACCCCCGGCTGCACCGGCCTGTGGAACGACGAGCAGCGGGACGCGTACCGGCGGGTCACCGACTTCGTGCACTCGCGGACGACGGGAAAGATCGGCGTCCAGCTCGGCCACTCCGGCCGCAAAGGCTCCACCCGCCTCATGTGGGAGGGCATGGACCAGCCCCTGACCGAGAACAACTGGGAGGTCATCGGCCCGTCGCCTTTGCCGTACGGTCAGAGCTGCCACCTGCCCCGCGAGGCCGACCGCGCCGACCTGGACAAGGTGGTCACGGACTTCGTCGCCGCCGCCCGGCGCGCCGTCTCCGCAGGCTTCGACCTGGTCGAGGTCCACGCGGCGCACGGCTACCTGCTGTCCTCGTTCCTCTCCCCCGTCGCCAACAAGCGCACCGACGAGTACGGCGGCCCACTGCCCAACCGCCTGCGCTTCCCTCTGGAGGTCTTCGACGCCGTCCGCGCGGCCGTCCCCGGGCGAATCCCGGTCACGGTACGCATCTCCGCGACCGACTGGGTCCCCGACGGCAACACCGAACACGACGCCGTCGAGATCGCCCGAGCCTTCGTCGAACACGGGGCGGCAGCCATCGACGTCTCGTCCGGCCAGGTCACCGAGGAGGAGCAACCCGCGTACGGCCGCTCCTACCAGACCCCGTTCGCCGACCGGATCCGCCAGCTCGTAGCGGCCCCGGCGGGCGCGAAGGTGATCGCCGTGGGCGCCATCTCCTCGTACGACGACGTGAACTCCATCCTGCTCGCGGGCCGGGCAGACCTGTGCGCCCTCGGCCGCACCCACCTCTACGATCCGCAGTGGACCCTGCACGCCGCCGCCGACCAGAACTACCGCGGCGAGGCAGCCGCATGGCCCGTCCAGTTCCAGGCCGGCAGCCGCAAGCCCCCGACATCCCGCACCGACAAGATCCCCCCGCGCCTGGCACTGCTCCGGAACGAGACCGACCAGCCCGTCCACGTCCGCTGGACGCCACACCGTCGGCCCCCGAGCTGATCAGCGCAGCCACTCCGGCCGGAAACTTCGCCTGTACGCGAAGGTGGCCGCGACATCGAGCAGGTCAGGGCAGGCCGGGGTGTTGCGGTGTCGGCTGTCGCAATACCCGTGGCCGGTGCCGCATTCGGCATGCCGGTCGAGAATGCGCCGCTTGCCCGCCACGTCCGCCCGGATCCGCTCCCCGGAGAGGAGGCCGAGAGCGTTCACGTACTGCTCGGGCGACATGAACATCGGCCCGTGCCCCTCCGGCGCGTCCGGCAGGCCCAGCTCCAGCCCATCCACGATCTCGGCCGACCGCTCGTCGTTGTCGAGCTGCTGCCGCAGCCACTGCACAAGGTCATCCACCATGCATTCATAGCCGAAATCGCACAGGTCGCGACGGGCTACGACGATGAGTGGTGAGTGAAACGACCGAAGCGATCGGTGTGGTGGTGGGTCCTCATTCCCAGCACCGCGCTCAACGGCCTGATCGTCGGCTACTTCCCCGTCTGGCTGTCCGCGGCCATGGCAGGTAACTACACCCGGGGCGACTACCTGGGGGCAGCAGGCGGATACGGCACCGGAGCGCTCGTCCTGCTCACCGCCGTCCCCGGTATCCGCGGATTCCACGGCCCACGCCACCCCGCCGCGCGGACTGCTGCCGCACTCGCGTTCGTTCTGGGCCTGTTCGCCGCCGTCTTCACGCTGCGGGCCGCCCGCGAACCGGACTCCGGCCGGCAGATCGGGCCGCTCGAGGAAGGAATCTTCCCGGTGCTGTTCATGCCCTGGACCATGGCGCTGCTGATCGCGA
The DNA here is from genome assembly GCF_044465265.1 of Actinoplanes sp. NPDC049681. Taxonomy (NCBI): domain Bacteria; kingdom Bacillati; phylum Actinomycetota; class Actinomycetes; order Micromonosporales; family Micromonosporaceae; genus Actinoplanes; species Actinoplanes sp. NPDC049681. Next base: position 386,263 of record NZ_JBITLP010000004.1, on the reverse strand, counting down.
GCCTCATCGGCACCTACAAACTGTGCGCCCCCCACCGCCGCAAGGGATGACCGAGCACAGCGTGGGCCGGCGTCGATAGGCTATGCGGTCGCGGCGCCGGCACCGAGGTCGAACTCGTTACCTTCCGGGTCACGCATGGTAATCCAGTGCCAGCCGAATTCTCGATGTTCGTCGATTCGGGTGGCGCCGAGGGTGAGCAGCCGCTCGACCTCGCTCTGCCAGTCCGGCACCTGACGAGCGGCCAGATCGAAATGCAGACGGTTCTTGCCGCGCTTCGGCTCAGGAACCTTGATGAACATCAGTGCCGGGGCGCTGCCACTGGTTGAGGCACCGTGACCGATGGTGGCGAAGTCCGCATTGGCGGCCGGGTCCACCGGACGGTCCAGGGCCTGTGCCCAGAAGTCGGCCAACTTCTGAGCGTCAGCGCAGTCAATGACGATTTGTACGATCGACAGGGGCATCAGGGGCTCCTTCAACGAGGTTGCTGATTGACGTACGACGCGGGGGTGCTCAGAGTGACTGGCCGATGACGGGCCAGCACACCTCGGTCCGCAGCTGGCTCGGATCGTCGGTGTCGGCAGACGTGACCAGGTAGAGCTCACGGACCGGCCCGGCGGCACCGATATCGCGTTCGAGCACCTGACGCCCCAGAGCGCCGTAGGTGCGGTCCAGATCGCGACACGGCCCGGCGTGTACAGCGACCGCCAACCGTTGAGCGGGAAGCACACCCCACCGCACCCCACCGCCGTCCGGACGCCCGACGCGCTCGCCGTCCACGGGCGCCGTGACCGGCAGGAACGCCGTCACCTGGCCCCCCACTTGGAACCACTCGAAGGCATACAGGGCACCACAGGGCCCACCCGGCGTCAGACCCCATCGGCCTGCCACGGCGTACAGCAACGGATAGGCCAGTGCGCACCACGCAGTAAGACCCTCCTGATCAACATGACTGTCGATCATCAGACACTGCTGTTCGTCAGCTTGCCGGAAAACCAGGTCACCGGCGGAACCGCCGGTCAGCAGCGCCCGCAACGACCCGACCGCCGCCGCGGTCACGGCCAGCTCCTGCCGCAGGAAGTCGAGATGATCGGCGATCACCGAGTCCCGAGTTGTCGGATCGGCCGCCGACACCACCCGTCGTACGCCGTCCACCGGCATCCGGACCTCGCGCAGCCGGCGCACCAACTGAGCCGGCTCCACCTGCTCCGCCGTGTAGTAGCGGTAGCCCGTCGACGGATCAATCCACGCCGGCTGCAGCACTCCGACATCGTGATAGTGACGCAACGCCTTGACCGTCAGATGGGTCAGCCGGGAGAACTCCCCGACCGTCAGTAGCTCTGCCACCCGGACAGCTTGCACCCTCCCGTAAGAGGAGAGTCAACCGACAACAGGCGAGCCCGGTCGACGACAGCCGTCCGCGCTTTTGGCGCCGCGATCGGCGTACCGTCGTGCGACGTCCTCTTTGCCGCGGACTTCTTGGCTCGGGCGTGTGACCGCAGGGTCATCGTGATGCCGGTGACCAGCCCGCCGAGCAGGAGGCCTCCGGCCGCCGCCGCGGCCAGGCACCGTAGCTTCGGCCGTTCCTCCCGAGCGGCCTGCTCCTCCTCCGCCTCGTCGGTCGACTTCGTGCTTCCGCAGGCGGACACGGCGAAGCTGGGCTGGCAGCGGTACCAGCCCGCTTCGGTCCCGGCCCGCTTCGATGTGTGGCTGTACGGAGTCGCGCCGGCGGCCGCGCGGATTGGCTGCTGAACCGGCTGCGCCGCTTCGCGCGTATGCGACCGCCCGGCCGGCGGCCGCCCCGGGGGAGCGCATCGCCGTCATCGGCGACGCCGCACGAGTACGGGTTGGGCGTCCGGCAGTTTGATTACCCGGTCGCCGTGGCGGGCACGGTCGTACAGATCCTGCGGCACGAGGCGACCGATCGGCCTGGGGCGGCCGACATCGAGCATGAGCACGTACACCGTTTCGCCTCCGTAGGTGATGTCGATTTGGAATTCGGTCTCCTTGCCAACCACGATCCCGTTGTAGGTCGCGCGGCGGCCGGGGTCGGGCCATGATCCCAGCAGGAGCACGCCAGTCAACACCGTCGAGATGATCATGGCAGCGACGGCGATCCACATGTCATTCCTCGGGCCGGCGCCAGATCCGGAACTTCAGCCTGCCCGGGCCGCGCCCGTCGGCGACGTTGACGCCGTCGTCGAGGGGCTCCAGGTGGTCGGCGGCGGCGATCTGCTCCATCGCCGCAAGGTTGTCGGCGGCAAGGCGCGCCTGCACCGGATGGCCGGAGGCGATCGCCGCCGCAAACGCCGTCCGCGCCCCGGCGATGTCGCCGAGCTCGGTGAACAGCACGTAGCCCAGGTTGACCGCCGCTTTAGGGCTGAACTGCGGATGCCGCAGCCCGATCGCGACGCGGTACGCGGTGACGGCCATCGTGGCGTCACCGTGCCGCTGGTACAGCGTGCCAAGGTTGAACCAGGCGTTGGCGGTGTGATCGGGATGCCCCGCGGCCGCGGCCGCCCGGTAGGCCGATTCGGCCGCCTCCCGATCGTCGCGGGCGGCCGCCGCGGCCCCCGTCCGCAGCAGCGCCAACGGACCACCTGCACCGCCCGCCACATGGGCCTCCCGATCACCGATCATGCACACAGCGTCGAGCCGGGAGGCGGACCGAGTCCAATACGAGTGCGGCATCCGCCGATAAGTGCCGCTTATCGAGGACCGGGACCAGAGCACTGCTCACGATTCACCATCGCCGTCCGCATCACCGCCGCTACCAGCCCTCGACCGTCTCCCGGGCGGCTGTCAATCGTGGTCGGCTTCGACCGAGTCTGCATCATCGACCAGATCCTGACGGACTCACTCCCCCTTGGCCTCGGGCACCTGCAGTTCGAGGCCCTGCTAACCACCGCGCGGCTGTCAGCCAACCGCAACGACTTCGCCCGATCGCGATGCTTCGTCTTCTCGGGCTCCGCATCTTCGAAGCCTGCGGCGCGGACATCGCCGACCTCGGCGAAGAGCATGGGCCACCGCGTCCTGAAAGTCCGCGGCAAGGGCGACAAGACCGTCCTGACCCCGCTGCCGCCGGCGGTCGCCTGCGCGATCGAGCACGCCATCGAAGGCCAGGCGCAGGGGCCGATCCTGCGCGACACCGTTGGCCGGCGGATGGACCGGCACGCCGCGACCCGACGGCTTCAGCAGCTGTCCGATACGGCTGGGATCCGGATGCCACGGATGCACCCGCACGTGCTGCGGCACCCCTTCGTCACAACCATGCTCGACGCTGGGGTCAGCCTCCGCGACGTCCAAATCGCCGCCCGGCACGCCGACCCGAAACCACGATGCGCTACGACCGTGCCCGCAAAACCTCGACCGGCACCCCAACGACATCCTTCCGCCTCCATGGCCTCCGGGACCTGAGACCCCGAGGCCTGCCGACATCAGCACTTCCCGTCAGCAGGGCATAGGACCGGCAGCGACTCGCCCGCCCACCCGGACATGCCGATGAGATTGAGTCGCAGGACAGCCACCGTTTGCGCCCGCTGGCAGACGAGGCCCGTCACGCTTGACGGTCGGCGTCCTCAGCAGTCTGGCGTATTGAACCGCCGACTAAAGCACGTCGCCGCGTGGTCAGGCGTCCCCATCTGCCGCTAGTTCGCCCATGACCCCCGCCATGACGTCCGGGCCAGATCACGCAGGTCCGGGTCTCGATGAAGTTGCGGTGGCAGCCCGCCAGGCTCTGTCGGGAAGTGCGGTCACTTCCGCTTGGGAGCTTCGGAGGTGGTGGGCTTGGGCGGGATCGTCGGGGCCGGCTTCGAGGGCTCGGACGTCTTCGGCTTGGGAGCGGCCGTCACAGCCGGCTTGGGAGTTTCGGAGGTGGTGGGCTTGGGCGGAGTCGTCGCGGCCGGCTTCGAAGGCTCGGACGTCTTCGGCTTGGGAGCAGCCGTCACAGCCGGCTTGGGAGGTTCCGACGTCGTCGGCTTCGGTGTTGCAGTGGGTTGCGCCGAACGGGCCTCGATCATCGTGATCAACCGCACCGTGCCGGTCTCCGTTCCGGAAAGCCGGAGCATCGCGCCGACCGGCAGCGCGCCCAGAACAACGGGAGTGCCGTCTAGAAGGACTTTCGCGCCCGCGCCCACCGGCAGGGTCACCGCCGCGGTCGCCAGCTTCACGCTCACGGTGCCGCCGGTGCCGTCCACGCTGATCAGCGTGCCTTCCCACCGCAATGGTTTGGGCTGCGAAGTCACCCTCAACAGCGGACCGCCGTCATTGCCGCCGACCTGCACCTGCGCACCGACCGGAACGTTCGCCAGGGTGGTCGGCACACCGTCGACCAGGGCCGTGGTGTTCACGCCGACCTTCAGAGTGATCGTGACGTTCTTGCCGTTCAGCACGGTGGCAATCGAGATGGTGCCGTTCGTCGCGTCGACCGCGGTGATCTGACCACTGATCAGTGCCGGCCGGGGGATCGCCGTGGGCGAAGGGGGCAGGGTGGGCGAGTCGCTCGACTTTGTCGGCGTACCGGTGGGGGCCTCCTTGCCGGGCGACGACACGCTCGAGGCATTGGCAGCACCGGTGAGCAGGCTAGTGACGGTGAGGCCCGCAGCAGCGGACAGAACAGCGGCGGTCAGTCGACGTTGACGCATGTGGCGGCGCTCCGTCCGGGGAATGATCTGGGGACGGTGCGAACCATCGGTAGTCACACGACTGCATGTAGCGAAACTGAGTTGCCAGAACGTTGCTACGTGCCCGCTGCCCGCGGCAAGAGAATCGGCTAACAGGTCGGTCTGCGCGGCTGTCGCCATAGCGGAACGCGAAGTGCGAACACTAACAGTTCTCTGGTCGTCGACCCCAGGAACGTTCCTCAACAGGCGCGAGCGCTTCAAATTCCTGGCCGACGGAACGTTCCTGAGCGGATGCACTGATCTGCCGCCGACCGCGCGCCTGCAGGGTGATGCTGTCGTGCCTCAGCGCGGTAGGTTGCCAGGACAATGGCCGCCCTTGATGACCCGCTGCTGTTCTTGGACGTAGACGGCCCTCTGATCCCCTTCCGGGCGCGGCCAGCGGAACCTGCGGTCGCATTCGATCGGGGCCCGGCAGGTGAGAACACCTCTGGCAACCCGCTGATAGGTCGGCTCAACCCGGCGGACGGGCGCAGGCTGCTGGCGCTGGGGTGCCGGCTGGTGTGGGCGACGACGTGGATGACGGACGCGAACACGGTAGTTGCGCCAAGGCTTGGGCTCCCGGAGTTACCTGTCGTTGAGTTTCCAGACGACGAGGAAGAGCCTCAGCACGGGCGGCACTGGAAGACACGATGCCTTACCGAGTGGGCTGGTGGGCGCCCGTTCGTCTGGCTCGACGACGAGATCGGTGACGCTGACCGCCGGTGGGTTGACGCCCACTATCGCGGTAGGGCTCTGTTACACCGCATCGACCCGTTCATCGGTCTTACCGACGCGGACTTTGCCGTAGTTCGCCGATGGGTTGCAGCGCGATGAACCCTTGCATTATCGGACGCGTCTTCACGCCGCGGTCCGTGTCGAAACGACCGTGAACTGTGGTCAATCCATCGCCGCCTCTGTGTAGTTCGCCGGGGCAAGTCACCGGATCCCTCGCACACTCACGCCGAGGCGGGCGTCGACGACCGAAGGGCGGAGACCATCGCGCGAACGTAAGTAGCCGGGTGTCTGCCGTGCAGGGCAGCGAGCGACTCCCGCGGACGGTCACCGGCCTGCGGATCATCGCAGCCCGACGTTCAGGCGCGTGCTTCGCCACATCGATCGCAGCCTTACACACCTGCACGCCCTCCGCCGTACCGACGAGATCGTCAGCTCGCCGCCGATGCGGGTCATCCACGTGCCTTTGTCGGTCTCATGGTTGGACCCTGCTCGTGAACCCGCCGTACGCATCGCGCGCCGCGGGCCGAGCCGGTGTCTTCTACACCGGCGGTCGCCCCGGCCGCTGACGCCGCCGCGACCAGGTCGATATTCGACCCCCGCACTACCCGATGCTGACGGTTCAGGTGACGGGTTGTCGGTCGAAGTCGCCGCATTCGCGGTCGTCCTTAACGGGGCCCACCACCATGTCGCCTCGTGCGACCAACCGTCAGCGCAGGCTCGAGATGCCGGCGATGATCGTGTCTGCCACGTCCTTCGGCTGTACGTCCTTGAAGAACCGGCCGCCGGTCGCCGCCGCGATGCGGCTTGCCTGGCCCGGTTTGCCGCCCACGCTGCCGCACTTGGAGGGGTAGCCGTTTCCGGCTCCGCTGGCCGGGTTGTCGTCGAGGCCGTCCGGTGGGCCCGTGGTGGTGGAAACAGCGATCACCTTGACCTTCGCACTGACCAGTTCGGCCGTGACCGACGCCTCCGTCACGGTGGCCTGGCCGGAGACGGCTGAACACACCGGGTCGTGGCCGGGCGCGTCGCCGAACCAGACCACGATCCGGCTGGAATCGGTGCGGAACTTCGCGTCCGACACGAGTTTGTGCAAGGCGTACAGGTTCGCCTCAGGGGTGTCGCCACCCCCGGAGGCCGCCCAGGTGTTGATCGCGGCCTTGGCGGACGCGCCGCGGTCATCCGTCGCGGGGATCGGAGCGTCCGTGCGGTAGGCGAACGGTTGCACGGGGAAGTCCCGGTACTGTCCGGCGCCGTAGCGCGGCTCGGTCGCCACCGCGTCGACCTGGTCGAGGATCTGCCCGGCGTTCAGGGCCACGTTCTTCAGCGCCGACCCCATGCTGCCGGTGGTGTCCGCGAGGAAATAGATGTCCGGCTTGGTGAGGGTATGCGGTGGAGCGACGTAGAAGATCGGGTCGGCATCGTCGCTGACCAACGTCGAAGAAATGACGTCGCAGATCCCACCGGCGCACTCCTTGTCGTGCCACGTCACTGCCACGACGACGCGCAGGAACGGTACGGCGGTGGACGCGCCCTCGTTGGTGGGTTTGCAGTCGGTGGACGTGCCGATCTGCCAACACCTGGCGACATACCAGTGCTGCTCGAAATCGGTGCCGGACTGCGAGACCGTGACCACACTGGTGGGCACAGGGGCGCTGGCGCCGGCACCAACCGCGGCTTCAGGATCCACGGCGAGGTCGTCAACCTTCGACACGTACGCATCGACGCCCTGAGCCCAAGGCTGTTCGTGGACGCTCTTGTCGTCGCGGTTGTGCCACACCGAGCTGCCGCCGAGGGCGCGTACCCTCTCCATCGCGTCGGCGGCGATGCGCGCCGCCTGCTGGCGGCGGCCGTGGTGCTGATCGACGGCGCTGCTTCTGATGTAGAACATGGTCAGTGCGACCAGCAGGACGTGGAGCAGGCCGATGGCGACGACGACCTCTACCAGGGTGAATCCGGCATCATCACCGGGGGGCGGCGTCCGCTGAGCTACCGCGCCGGGCTCAGAACCCGTCGACATCACCCCTCCGCTCTGAGCGAGACCCGTCGGCTCGCTCGATGTTTATCGGCGACTCACCGCCGAAGCTGAACGCGATCCGCCTAGTTTTCGGCGAGGTCCTTCAGTGGCCCGGTGGTGAGGTTGGTCGGCGGCCAGAACGTCGTCTGCGGGTTCGCGAGCGGGCTGCACGTACTTCCGAGGACCAGCCGGCTGCCGACCGTGTTCGGGGACTGCACCGTGAGGCAGAAGGAGTTGATCGAGTGGCCGTCATTGGTGCCACGGAAGGTGCGGGAGTCGTCCCGGTAGCTCCATTGCTGGTACGGCGGAACGGCGGCGCCGCACGGCTGGAAACGGATCACATTGCCCTCGACGGACGCCGCTTTGCCATCCAGGGTGTCCAGGCACATGCCGAGTGGCCTGGCCGCGGTCTTGGACGCCACCAGTACGAGGGTGAAATCGTCGGTGTAGGCGAACAGCTGCGCCGGGGAGCCGGCGAGACATTTCCGTATGTTCACCGCATCACCCGCCGCCGGGGTACCCGAGCCGGCGTCCAGGCACCACAGAACCGAGGGGTTCGAGGAGTACGCCCGTACGATCCCGCCCGGGCTGCTGGTGTTGGTGCTGAACACGTACGTGCCGCGCAGTGTGCGGGCCCCGCGGCCCCGGTCGGTGCCTTTGGAGATCAGCAGGGCGAAGCCGGGAACCGATGAGGGGCCGCTGCCCTCCACGCAGAACATCTTGTTGGTGCTGATCCAGCTCTCGGGTCGGCCCTGCGGATCGCTGGGAAGATAAACGATGGTGACGTCGTACTGGGCCGCTCCGGTGGGATCCACGTTGCCGACCAATGGCCCGCACGGCAGTTTTGCCTTCACGCCGGTGCCGGTTGGGTCGTGCGCCGCCCGGATGCGTCCGATCGCCACGTCCAGGCCGGCCTGAGCCGCGTGCAGGGCATGGTCGCGTTGCGTCGCACGACGGGCCGAGCTCACCTGGGCGAGGACGATGGGCAGCAGCAGGGCGCTGAGCGTCGTGCCGACCAGCGTGAGCAGCACGTACATGTAGAGGGCCCCGGCGTCGTCGCGGTCCCTGCCCTGGAACAAAGGCCGGAGAATCATGGGACCGTCCGTCCTGCGGCGCATACGCCGATGCGCGACGTGTTGCGCGACGTGTTCAGTGCGGTAAACGTGACCGTGAGCGACTTCGAGGTGACGCCGCCTTCGCCGCCCGCAACGGCAGTGAGATCGATCGTCAACCGCTGCCAGTCGTTCGTGCCGTCCGCGTCAAAAGAGGTGAACGGATGCGCGCCACTGACGCCGGACGCCAGCGGAACCCACGGGGTCGGCGTGATCGGCGCGGGCCCGTCGACCCAGGTACGGCGCTGCAATTGCTGATCAGCAACGTGCAACCGCAGCTCTGTGCACAGAGAGGCGCCGCTGTTCTCCGTGCGGTACTCGATGTAGGGGTCCCCGTTGACCACGTCCTGGATGCTGAGCGCCGACGCGTAGCGGACCTCGCGGTCCAGACGGTCGTACGCGGTTTCCACCTGCGACTGCGCTATGGAGGCGGATTCGATCTTCGACGTGCTCCGGAAGATCTGGACAAGGCCGGTCATGAAGATCGATACCGCCACGGACAGGATCGCGAGCGAGACCATCAGCTCGAGCAGCGTGAACCCGGCGTCGCCGCCCACCCGCAGGTGAGAGCACCGCTCCGAAGCGCACTTACCGTGCACCGCCCAGCCCATCCGTCGCGTCCTTCACAGTCAGCCGGTGCTCGACCTGCGGTCGGGCACCTAGGAGCACCCGAGGTGTTCCGCTCAGATCGGGCGGGCAGAGCGCAAGGTAAGAGTTTTGCGATGACCGGCGCTGGCGAGCAGCCGATCACTACGTGAACGGTCGCGCCGGTGACATCGTCGTGCGCTCGGAGCCGGCCGACACCCGATTCCTCGCGCCCTGGATGGGAACCACGGCGGCCGCCGGCGCCTACGTCCATGACGCCGCCGACGCACCAGCCGCGCGTACGCGAAGCACATCGCCCTGCACGACCGCGTCCGCCGCCACGCCGGTCTCCCGGCCGTCCCGCATGACGATCACCGCGGCCCGGTCGAGAAGCCGCAGGCGGTCGAGTTGGGGTTCGGCCCGGATCTCCTGCACCGCGCTCAGGGCCGGGTTGATCAGGTCGAGGCCGACGCTGACGAGCGCGTCGCCGTAGCGGCCGAGGACGGCCTCGCCACGCCGCAGCCGGGCCTCGGCGCCGGCGGCGGTCAGTCCCACCATTCCCGCGGGTCCCACTTGTACGCCCACCACCGGTCCAAGCCGCGGCTATCGGGCCGACCGCGGTCAGACCGCCGCTGACCCCGAAGAAGATCGCCAGGGCCCGCCCCCGCTCGCCGACCGGGAACGCGGCCACCACCACCGCGAGCGCCGCCGGGATCATGATCGCGCCGGATACGCCCTGCAGCGCCCGGAATGTGATCATTCGGGCCTCGGCGACACCGTTCGTCGGGACCAGGCTCCAGAGCAGCGAGAATGTGGCGAAGCCGATGATCCCGACGGTGGTCATCCGGCGGTGGCCGAAGACGTCGGCGAGTCGTCCGCCGAAGGTGAACGTGGTGGCCAGCGCCAGGAGGTAGACGTTGACCACCCAGCGTGAGCCGTTCTGGCCTCAGCGACAGCTCGGCCTGGATGTTCGGCGAGGCGATGGCCACGGGACGCCCGCCACGTCCTCGAACCGCCCACGAGTGCGCTGTAATCCCGAGCCATGTACTGGAACCGCTCCGGAGGCATCCGGCCGGTCAGGACCGCGGCGTACCGTGCGGGTGAATGTGTGGAATCCGCAACCGGTGAGACCATATTTCGGTCGGCGGGTCTCCGGTAGGCCGTCAGGGAGTAGCGGTAGCGGCGGGTCTCGGCAGCTTGTCGCGGGAAGGTGGCGGGTATGGGTCCGTTTTCGATGAGTTTGGACCGGGAGACGCTCTGTATTTCGCTGCGCGGCGATATCGACTACGCCAACTCGGCGTCGATCACACAGGCGATCCGGGACGCGATGGTCCAGGGCCGGCCGAAGCTGGTGCTGGTGGACGTGGCCGAGGTGACGTTCCTGGATTCCTCCGGTCTCGGAGCGTTGGTGGCTGCGCTGCGCGCCGCCACGGATTGCGGTGCCAGCTTCCGGGTGGAGCGTCCTAACGCCAACGTGTACGGCCAATTCGAGATCGCCGGCCTGGTGGAATTATTCGGTGTGGATGACGCCGATAGTGGTCGTGGCGGTGCCGGGCGGTGAGCAACGACCGTGCCGGCAGACTGGCCGGGCAGGGACCCGCACTGGTGAAATGCCGGCGTGATCGGCCTGACCGGGCGGATCGTTGCGGACCGCCGCGGGAGGCGCGATGAGCGTCGGGCAGCATCACGAGTACCGGCAGCGGCTTGCCGCTCTCGATGAGACGGTGGCCCGGGCGCAGCTGGATCCCGCGGCGCAGGTGAACCGGGCGGCGGGGCTCTTGGCCGGCCGGGTCGGTTGCCAAGTCGACGAGGCCCACACCTATCTGCTGAACCGGGCGGCGCAGCAGGGTCGCCCGGTGGTTGCGGTGGCCGGGGATCTCCTGGCTGCCTTGCAGGGCCGGCCGGGGTCCGGGTCCTCGGCCCTGGACGCGGAGGTTGACCAGGCGCTACGCCCGCAGGGCCGGGGATCGGCGCCGGAACGCCGGGCTCCGGCGCACGCTCCCTCACGGGTGGTCGATGACTGGAACTCGCTGGTCCAGCAAGTGCTCGACGCGATGCCGGGTAACCACATGGCGCTGTCACCGGTGGTCGGGGACAACAGCGAGATCACCGACTGGACGATCGTTGCGGTGAGTCAGGACACTCCCGACTTCTCCGGCCATGACGTGGCCCGGGCGGTGGGCCGGCGCATCACCCAGGCATATCCCGCCACGGTGGACACGCCGGTGTGGCATGCCTGGCGCGACGTGCTCGCTGACGGGCGGGCCCGCGAGGTCGGGCCGTTCTCGTATGTGGGCACGAGTGACCGCTCACCCGCCAACGTGTTGATGACCGCATGGGTGTCGCCGGTGGGGCCGGGAGTGCTCAGCCGCTGGGTGCGCCACGACGAACAAACCCGGCAGGCCGAACGGATCGCGCAAACCGAACGGCTGGGCCAGCTCGGCTGGGGCGAAGCCGATCTGGTCACCGGCCAGATCGTGTGGTCCGACGAGTTGTATCGCATCTATGAGCGTGACCCGGCCCTGGGACCGATGCCCAGCGAAGAACAGAACGCCCTGACCCTGCCCGAGGACGAACCGATCCGCCGCCAGGCGGCGGAGGGCTTCGGCCGCGGAGACACCGTGGATATCACCACCCGCATCCGCGTCGGCGGGCGGATCAAGCATGTGCGCACTGTCGTCGACGCCGTCCGCGACGTGCAAGGCCGGCCGGTGAAGGTCTACGGCATCGTGCAGGACGTCACCGCCCAGCAGACCACCCGGGCGGCGCTGGCCGAGGCAGAACAGTTGCTGCAACAACACCAGCACAGCCTCGCCGCCGAGCACGAACTCGCCGCCCAGCTGCGGCAGATCGTGCTACCCGTGCCCGCCGAGCCGTTCGACCTGCCCGGGCTACGCGTCGCCGTCCGCTACCTTCCCGCCGAGGAGGCGAGCCGGGTGGGCGGCGACTGGTTCCACGCCGCCAGCGCCGACGACGGCAGCGTGGTGCTCGCCGTCGGTGACGTGGCCGGCCACGGCATGCACGCCGCGACCATGATGGCCCAGCTACGGCACATGCTCGCCGGCCTGACCGTGACCACCACCACCGACCCGGCGCAACTGCTGTGGCACCTCAACCGGCTGCTCTACTCCAGCGCCACCACCGCGACCGCCGCGGTGGCCCGATTCGATCCGCCGACCGGATCGGTGACCTGGGCGCAGGCCGGACACCCGGCACCGCTGCACACCCGCGCCGGTACCACCACCGAACTCGCCCGGCCGCGCGGGCAGCTGCTCGGTGCCGTCCGCGAGGCCCACTACGACACCGCCACGGTCAGTCTCACCCCCGCCGACCTGCTGCTGTTCTACACCGACGGACTGATCGAACACCGCAGGCATACCCTCGCTGAAGGACTCGCGCCCGTCATCGCCACGCTCAACGACATCGCTATCTCCAGCAGCCGGCAGCCACTGGCCGACCTGCTGGCACGACTGCGCCGGGCCAACCCCGACGACGACACCTGCATCCTCGCCGTACGACACCACCCCTCGGCACCAACCCAGTCACCTGATTCACCCGAAGGTAACGATGCCTGACCGCCACCGCCTTTCGAACGGCCACCTGCACACGGAGTCCGACAACGCACCACCGGTTCGCGACTTCGCCCACGAGGATCTCGACACGCTGCGCCACGACGTGACTCGATTCGCTGAACACAACGGCCTCACCGACCCTGAGTTGTACCGATTCGTGCTCGCCGTGCACGAACTCGCCACCAACGCGGTCCGTCACGGCGGCGGCCACGGACACCTCAAACTCCACCGTGCCGGCCACCAGCTGCGGTGCCAGATCAGCGACCACGGGCCGGGCATCCCGTACGCGCATCCCCCTGACCGCCCGGCCCGCGACGCACTGAGTGGGCGCGGCCTGTGGCTCGCTCAGCACGCGGGCGACCTCACCTGGACCAGCGACAACCACGGCACCACCGTCACGCTGACGTGCCCGCTCTCACCGCCACCAGCCGGTGGACATTCAGGCCGATCGGCACGCCGGTAAGCGAGCACGGCGCGACAGAGCCGATGGTCAATCACGCGAACGAAGCTACCGCCACCGGCTCTTGCTCGATCCCGGCAGATCACCGCCGGGCCTGGATGGTTTTGCAGCCATGCCGCCAGAGGTTCGGCATCCCGGCCGATCAATACATCCACGACCCTGTGATTCTCGCAATCGATCAGCACGGTGCCGTAGTGATGGCCACGCTTGATCGCGAAGTCATCGACTCCAAGCACGGCGATGTCACCGACAGGCGGATCGGGTAACGCATGGGCCAGGCGAAGGAGGCGATCGCGGCCGGTCGGCATGCCCAACGTTGCGCCCAGCTGGGCACCCGCCCGGCCGGCCAGCGCGAGCCCGATCGCCGTCCCCATCCGACGAAGCCCCTCGCTCACACGTGACCAGCGCCGGGTCAGCCCGTCGGCCTGTTCGACGAAGGTCTTACTGCGGCAGTCCGGGCGTCACAGAAGAACCGTCGCACCTTCTGCGAGATCCGTGCCGGCTGCCCGGCAACTGGCGCGTCCGTCAAGGTCCGTCCATAGCGCGAATGCACCCGGGATGACGATCTCGAGCAGGCTGCTCCTCGACGGTGCCTGGACGTCGTCGTATCGGCACCCTACTCGACGAAGGTCGGGTGATGCCGGACGGGCCTTGCGTGACCGCCTTCGCTATCCCACGCAGCTTCGGCCGATTCGTCGGCGGTGTCGCCGGCCGTGTCCGGCGGAATGACGAGCAGGTCCACGCGGTCACCGTCGGCGCACAGTGCGGTGAGCAGGCTGGTGGGCTGACTGCTGAAGTAGCCCAGGCGCAAGACGCGGCCGTTGACGCCGAGACGGCTGGGGCGGCTGTCCCAACCGGCGGCGGCAAGGACGAGTCGGCTTACGGGTCCGCGAAGAGTATCGATGGCCAAGATCAGGCCGGGTAGCTCCGCGAGGGGATCGGTGGAACGGGGCCACCAGCTTCCGTCGAGGAGGGTGTGCAACGACCCGGTGGGTTCCATCCGCAGGCGGGGTACGGACGGCGGCGTCGGCGAGATAACGGTCAGGCGGTCGGCGGTGCTGCTGTGGGTCATGTTGACTCCTCCCGCCCTCGGCTGTCACCAGTCGGCGACCTGGCCGGGCGGCACGCAGATCGGGTGTGCGAAGTTGACGGGCCGGACGACTGTCCGGGTTGCTCAGCGACGCTGGCGCCGGGAGAGGCGGCGCAATTGGGTGATTCGGGCGGCACCGATCACCATGGTCAGGATCGCGGAGCCGACAGCCGCGACCAGCAGGGCCATGGCCAGCGGGAGGTTGCCATGCATGCCGACGAAGCTGACCTGGACCCTGCTGGTGTTCTCCAGCATGAAGACGATCAGCACCACGAACAGCACCGCGGCAACGCAGATACCCAACCAGGCCGCGCCGGTGCGGGTACGCGGCACTCGACTCCCCAGCGACGTCGCAAGTGGCTCGGCCGGGCTCAGGGGCGGTACGGCGGTGGGCGGGTCGCTCGGCGCGTTCAGGGTGGGGCGGAGACGGATGGACATGACATCCTCCAGGGGGTTGGGCCGGTGTGGCGGCCACCTCAAGGTGGATGTCGTCGATTCCGGGATATCACCATCGTACGCCTGTTCGGCTCGAAGCGGTCGGGGCTCGCCGCCGTGGAGTGACGGCGGGTTTTAGCCGGACATATCAAGTTCCGCGAGCCTCGGGAACGGGCGGGATGACCGGCGGCGACCGCCAGCAGGATCGCCAGGGGCTGGGTGAACTGCGACAGCAGCTCGCCGGGCCAGCGCCGGCCGGTGCGCCGGACCACCTCATTGGGTCCGTACACGCTCGGTATCGGGGCTGCCGACCGAGATGATGCCGGCGGGCGTTTTCGTTGACGTGGTCATCGTCGAGCCCTTCAACTGCCGTTGGCGAACAATACTGATGCGTGGGGCCGCACGGCCTCCGTCGGCTTATTCCGGAATGACGACCGTGGGGCACGCGGCGTGCTGGACGCAGTGCTGGCTGACCGAACCAAGCAGCATCCCGGCGAAGGCACCGTGACCACGGCTGCCGAGGACCATCAGCTCCGCTCCCTTGGCGGCAGCCAGCAGGACCTGCGCCGCTGGCCCTTGGACAACCCGGGTGGCGACCTGCACCGGATAGTTCTCCCCGCCGAGCACCTGCGCCACCGTCTCGGCCAGGGCCTTCTCTGCGTACCTGCCGATGTCGGCGTCATCGATCCCGGCGGCCGTCCACCCGTAGGCGTAGGCGTACATCGGCGGCACCTGCCACACAGTGACGGCGTCGACGGTGGCGCCGGTCAGCCGTGCCTGGGCGAGCGCCCACCGCAGCGCTTCTCGGGAGTTGGCGGAGTTGTCGACGCCGACGACGATGCGGCGGTCGTGTACCTCTTCGTGATCGTTCATGAGGAACTCCTGAGGTGAGGAACCCCGCTACTCGACAGAGCGGGCTCGAGGTGAAGGCGGCGGGCCTGCCCGGGCCGACGAACGCGCACGCCGATGGGTCTACGTCAGCCAGGCGTTGCGCCGCACGAGCGGAATCGCTGCCCACCGGCGACCGAATCCCCAGGTGGTTCCGGCACTGAGCAAGGCCAGGAGGGCCAGTACGGCGGCGTAGACGAGGTGGTCGTCCATGAACGGGTTGGTTTCCGGCGGGAGGACAGCGGTCCACATCATCACGGTCAGCAGGGCGCCCGCGGCCGCGGCGATGCGCATGCCGATGCCGAGGATCAGGGCTACGCCGATACCGAACAGGGCCGCCATGAAAAGCACGTCCACGGCGGCGTTCCCCGCGATCGAGTGGTAGAGCCCGGCGAACGGGCCGGTCGCGGCCTTGCCCAGGAAACCGGCGGTGGGGCTGCCTCCCTCCAACCAGGCGTTCGCGGCGGCGGTGCCATGCCCGAGGCCGAATAGTTTGTCGAGGAAGGCCCACAGGAACACCCAGCCGAGCGCCAGGCGGATGCCGGCGAGCAGGTACCGCGTCGCGGTGGCCGTCCGTCCGGTCATCGAGAACGTAGTCCGGGGTACGGCGGCCGAATGCCTTGCGCCCCGTTCCGACCGTTCCGTGGCCGCCAGGGGGGCCGCCGGGGCAGAGGTTCCGTGATCGTTGGCGATGTTAACCATCGCGCTCACATTCCTTCAGTTGTCTGTGACGCAGGTCGGTCGCGCGTTCAGCGCGCCCACGGATGGATCGGACAGCGGCGCTCCTGCTCAAGGACTGCAACCGCGGCATGTGCGCGGTTCGACGCGCCCCAGTAGGGGCGGGTCATCCATGGCTGACGGGAGGCGTTGAAGGCGGCGGAGGGCTCACGCCACCGGGGTCTCGGGCGACGCTTTCACCGTACGCGCATATCTTGCGGTCTGCGAAAGCGGCTGGACGGCGCGCACCGGCGGATGTGGTGCACAGGCGTAGGGTCGAGGTGTCGCCCTGGACCTCGGTGGCCGGTAGTTGGCCGTTGCGGGTATCCCGGCGCTCCTTCGCCTCCGCAGCGATCAGGTGCGTTCCGTACGCAGACTGTTCTCGAGCGCGAATATCCGGCTGCGGCCGAAGTCAGGATCCCACCATGTCGTATCTGTGGATCGTCGTCATCGTATTGCTGCTCCTCGCGTTGGCCTCACTCGCCCTGAAAGTCGTCAAGCAGTACGAGCAGGGCGTGCTGTTCCGGCTCGGCCGGGTCATCGGGGTCCGGAAGGCCGGGCTGACCGTGATCATTCCCTTCGTCGACGTGCTGCACCGGGTGAGTCTGCGGATCGTCACCATGCCGATCCAGTCGCAAGGCATCATCACGCGCGACAACGTCAGCGTCGACGTGTCCGCCGTCGCCTACTTCCGGGTCGTCGACGCCGAGAAGTCGGTCGTGGCGATCGAGAGCGTGGGCGCCGCGATCAACCAGATCGCCCAGACCACCCTGCGCAAGGTCGTCGGTCAGCACACTCTGGATGAGACGCTGTCCGAGACCGACCGGATCAACGTCAGCATCCGGGAGATCCTCGACGTCGCGACCGCCGAATGGGGTGTCGTCGTCACCCTGGTCGAGCTCAAGGACATTCAGTTGCCGGAGAGCATGAAACGGGCGATGGCGCGGCAGGCAGAGGCCGAGCGGGAGAAGCGCGCGAAGATCATCGCTGCGGAGGGTGAGGCGCTAGCCGCCGCCGCTCTCGGTTCGGCCGCGGACATCATGATGGCCCACCCGCTGGCGTTGCAGCTGCGCAACCTGCAGACCCTTGTCGAACTCGGCGTCGACAAGAACAGCACCGTCGTGTTTCCCGCGCCGCTGATGAGCACCATCGGCGAACTCGGCACCTTCCTCGCCCGCGAGAACAGCGCGGCGTCCGCTGTACGGTCGCCCGGTTCTGCCAAAGGCGCCCCGCCGGCCGTCAACGGCACACCGCTGGTAACCCCCACCCCGTGACAGTCCCGCACTCCCGCCATGCCGACATCGACAGGAAGGCGGCGATTTCCCGATGACCGCGACCCGCACCCCAGCCCCGAACGACACCGGCATCCTTCCCTCGGTGGCGGGTGAGCCGCTGGGCGCCGACGACGTCATCGACCGGATACCCGGCCTCGGCCGCTAGGCCGCCGTGCTGCGCCGGCAGATCGTCGACAAACGCACCCAACACCGCGCCTGTGTCCGCCGTACCGGAGAAGACATGCCGGAGATCCGCGACTGGGCCTGGGCAAACACGCCGTGACCCGGCCCGACGTTCAGCTTTCCTGGAGGGAACCGACCATGACCACCGCCGCCGCAATCCGAGCCGCCGACACCCGCGCGGAGGCCCGAGCTCTGTCCGCCGCCGCTACCACCGCAGGCCAGGCGCCATCGATCCACAACACCCAACCCTGGCACTGGCGCCTCACCGACAACCAACTCGACCTTCACCTCGATCACAGCCGTGGCCTGGAGGTCACCGACCCCGACTCCCGCCTCGCCATCCTGAGCTGCGGCGCCGCCGTGCACCACGCGCTGGTCAGCCTCGCCGCCGCCGGCTGGCACGTCGCCCTCGCCCGGCTGCCCGATGCGGAAAACCCCGACCACCTCGCGCAACTACGTCTCGACCACCGGATCCCGGTCACCCCCACAGCGATACGACACCTGCAGACCATCGGCCTACGGCACACCGACCGCAGACCCACCTCGAGCGCCACGGTTGATGCCGACAAGCTGCGCGTCATCGTCGCGGCGGTCGCATCCGCCGGCGCCGGCCTGCACGTGCTGCGCCCCGACCAGGTGTACGACCTGGCCACCGCCGCCGACCACGCCCAGCACACCGAAGCCGACGAAGCTGCCTGGCAGGCCGAACTGCAGCACTGGACCGGCGGCACCCGGCCGCTCGGCAGCGGCATCCCGGACGCCGCCATTCCCCACCACACCCCGCAGACCACCGTGCCCGGCCGCGACTTCGGCCACCACGGAAACCTGCTCGTCTCCGACGCGCACGACCGCAACGCTGTCTTCGCGATCCTCTACGGAACGGAGGACACCACCCTCGATTGGCTGCGCGCGGGCGAGGCGCTGTCCGCCGGATGGCTGACCGCCACCGAACTCGGCGTCGCCGTCCTGCCCCTGAGCGCCACCATCGAGGTGACCGCCACCCGGGCGTTCATCCGCCACCTGCTCGCCGACCTGGATCACCCGTACCTGGTATTGCGTTTCGGCGCGCACGACCCGGCCGACGGCCCGGCCCCGCACACACCGCGACTACCCGCCAACCAGATCATCGAACGGGCCTGAGGACCGCCCACATTCTCGGGTCGCAAGGGGCCGGAGCGATCGGGAAGGCGGCGATCGGGATGATCGCATCCGAGCTCCAGTCCGCACCGGAGCCTGCGGCGCGGCTGGGCCACGACGGGGACGACGTGCTGCCGTCACCGCAGCCCACACCGCCATGGCGCAAGAAAGCCGCGCAGTTGCAGAATCCGGTCGTGCTCATCCCGCTTGCCGCAACCGGACCGTCGCGCGGCTGGTCGACGGCGATGAGCCGGAGCAGAATCCGACCGACATCGGCCGCTTGCCCTCGGTCGTCACCTGCGGGGATGTGGTCGATCGCGGCGATTGGTCGGCATCGAATGCGTGCCGCGGCCCGACCGGGAGGCGGTCAATCCCAGGCCGATCCCGACCACCTTGCCGGCCGCCTGGATTGAACCGATTCGCACTGGGCGGCATCAGCCCGCCGCCGGGCGGCCCAATGCGGCGTAGAGTGAAGTTCTCGCCCTGGTCCCCGGTGATCCGATCCTCCAGCTTTACTCGAGTGTGATGCGCTGCTGGAGCGTCCTGAGCCGCGTGACGGGCCGTCAATCAGACGCCGCACCTGGCTAATGGTTCGCCAGTGATGCCGACGGAAGACCTCTCACCGATTCACCGTCCTCGGGAACTTCGGGGTCGTCTCACCCGCGGCGTCTGCTCGACGGTACGTGAAGGAACGTGAGCGCGATGGTCGTCATCGCCGATCCACACGGGAATGCCGCTACCCGACACCGGCCTTGAGTGCGCGCTCAGACCCCGACGACGCCGGTCACATGACGACGACAACCGTGGGTTCCTCCCCGGGCCGGCCGTACGACCGCTGTTGCCGGGCAGTTCGCGAGGGTCAGGTTCGACTGCAGCGATCGACGCTGCACCTAAGCCGCAGGCGCGCCATCGCGCCGCATACGAAAGAGCAGGTGTGCTGATGACAACGGCACTGACCAACAACGAGCCAACCACTCCGACGACACCGGCTCGCAGCACGGCCGAGGCGGTACTAGTGCCGCGGCAGAGCCGGCTCAACAGCGCCGAAGGCAAGATCATCGTTGCAGAGAACGTCGTGCAGAAGATCGCTGGAATCGCCTGCCGCGAGGTGTCCGGGGTCCAGGCAATGGGCAGCGGCAGCACCCGGGCGTTCGGCGCGCTCCGCGAGCGCATCCCGGGCAGCAACGGCCCGAACGTGGCCCAGGGCGTCGGCGTCGAGGTGGGCGAGACCGAAGCCGCGATCGACCTGGACATCGTCGTCGAGTACGGCATCAGCATCGCCGACCTCGGCCGCAGCATCCAGCGCAACGTCAAGAACGCGATCGAGCGGATGACCGGCCTCGACGTTGTCGAGGTCAACGTCAGCGTCGACGACGTACACATGCCCGACGCGCCCGAGAACCGTCCCGAGTCTCGCGTCTCATGACCGTCACCGTCGTGGCCGGGCCGCATGACGCGATCGTCGAAGGGGTCGACGTCGACCTCGTCGCCGCCGCGGTACGCCGTTGCCCGGCTGTGGCGGACCTTGTCGGTGGCCCACCCTCCGGCGTGGCCACCTATCTCCCCGGCCGGCGGATCGACGGCATCACCGTCACCGCCGGCACGGTCCTGATACAGGTCCGCAGCCGCTGGGAACCGGCCACCGAACTTGCCGCGCAGATCCGCTGCGCAGCCGGCGCGGTGACGCCGCTGCACCGCGTCGATGTGATCGTCGCCGCCATCGAAGACCCGCCACTCCTCCGGACGCCCCCGCGAGGCAACGGGCTGGAAGAGAGAACGCCATGAACCGCATGTTCCTGGGCACCATCGTCGGCTTGGCGCTGGGCTTCGCCCTCGCCTTCGGCGGCCTCGGCCAGATGCTCATCGTCGCCCTGTTCGGCGGCCTCGGCTTCGCCGTCGCCCGAGTCCTCGCCGGCGATCTCGACCTCAGCGGCTACCTGCAGGGTCGGCGGAGCAACCGATGACACTCACCGCCGAACTGAACCAACTCGACGGCAACCGTCCTGAGGCCGCTGGCGCCGAAATCGGACGGATCATCATCGCCGACCGGGTCGTCGAGAAGATCGCCGCACAGGCCGTCCTGGAGGTCCCCGACGCCGGCGGCGCCGCACCACGGGTGTTCGGCCACGCTATGCCCGGCGCCGGGCACTTCGGCATCCGCCGCACCGGCCTCCGCCAAGCGCCGAAGGCCACCGCAGACGTCGACGGCCGGACCGTCTACCTGGACCTGGCCATCGGTACCCGCTGGCCCGTTTCTCTCGTCCAGGTCAGCACCCAGGTGCGCGAGCATGTCCGCACCCGGGTCCATGACCTGACCGGGCTGACCGTGGTCGAGATCCGGATCACCATCACGGGACTGATCACAGGCCTCGCCGCCACCGATCGAGTACGACCGTGAGAGTCCTCAACCGTCTGCTGGCGCTGCTACTCGCTGTCGGCGTGATCTTCGCCGCCACCGTGGGGGTGATTGAGGTGATCGCGCAACGCGCCCACCACGACCCCGTGCTGCTCAACTGGCCCGGCGTCTACCAATGGGGAACCCGCACCTCCTGGGGCGCCGCCTCCGTCCGGCTGCTCAGCATCGCACTGATCGTCACCGGGTTGCTGCTGCTCATCGCCCAACTCAAACCCCGGCGTCCTGCCCGGCTCCCCATCGCCGCCGCCAACCCCGCCACCGACGCGGCGATCACCCGCAGCGGACTTGCGCACAGCCTGCGCCGAGCCGTCACCGCCATCGACGGCGTCAGCCACGCCGACGTCACCGTCCGGCGACACCGCGCCCGGATCCGCGCCACGACCGGCGCCGGCGGCGAATCCGGCACGGGCACGCTGGGCACAACCCTGACCGAGACCGCCCGACGAAGGCTCAACGCCCTGCACCTCAGGCGCCCACCGAACCTCTCGGTCCGGGTCACCACCCGGGAGCGCTGATGTACGCCGACCGCACCACCCGCCTCCTGCTCACCCTGCTCGGCATGGTCCTGCTCGCCGCCGGCACCGTCGGAATCCTCGCCGGCACCGACGTCCTCGGCGTTTACCTCGCCGGGCGGCCGCTGACCGACAACCCGATCGCCCGGTACGCCGGCGACAACAGCGCCTGGCTCTGGCCCGCCGCCGCCCTCGCCGGCGTGATCGCGGCCGTACTCGCCCTCCGCTGGCTGATCGCCGTGCTGACCCCACGTCCGCGCGCCGCCGACATCACCATTGCCACCGACCGATCCGCCGGCCGCACAACACTGGACGCCGACGCCCTCGCCGACGCCGTCACCACGGAGATCAACTCCTATCGGGGCATCGACACCAGCCACACCATGGTCTACGGGAGCCCCACCGATCCCCGGCTCGCGATCACCGTGCGCACTGACGAAGACGCGGACATCGCCGTCATACAACACCGCATCGAGAACGACGCGCTCGCCCACATCCGCCAGGCCCTCGACCGGCCCGACCTACCCATCGTCCTCGACATTACTGTCGGCAGCCGCAAGTCCAGCCGCGTCGCTTGAACCGTCCTCGGCCACTCACCCGCATCCCCAGGCAGTAGTCGGCCATGACGAATCTGACGAACGGTTCCAACGCCTGCGCCTGGCGTCCCGACCGCGACGCGCCGGCGCACAGCCGGTCGTGACAGCCACTGACAAGGCGTACTGCTCGCGGGCGAACCGGCAAGCCCTGCGGGACAAGCAGGTCCGCGCGACGATCCCGGAACCCAGCGACCAGATCGCCAACCGGAAACGCCGTGGTTCTCGCGGCGGCCGACTGCGCGCCAGCCACCACCGTGGCGGCCCCTCATCAACGGGCCCTTGCGGACCGCCTCCGGGTTGACCAGGTACTGCTCGATCTCGCTGCGGCGCATGCTCGCGTACGGCTTGGAGAAGGCTTTCCGGGAACATCAGCGCACTGCGGTCGAGCGCGCGATGCTCGTCCGGTCCGGCGGAGCGGACCGTCAGCCGGGCGAAGCATCCGCGGGCCAGGGCCAGAGCATCGTCACGCACCGCCCGCTGCGTGGCGGACAGTGCCGTGGCCAGATGGCCAAATCCCACCTGGACGTCGAGGAGCGCCTCCTGGTCGAGCCGCTCCTCGACGTGCCCGAGCGCCGTCTCGATGGCGCCGATCCGGAAGTTCAGCAAGCGACGGTCGGCGGTCCGCTTCACCATGCGCACGACGATGAAGCCGAGCTTGATCGTCGCCGTGGCGGTCACCGGCTCGAGCACCGTGATCAGGCCTCGCTCCCCCCTCCGCGACAGCCGCGCCTGAGGTGATGTTGCCGGGTGCTCCGGCCGAGAGCGCCGGCTTGCCGCCCACCCAGCCCTGACAACAGGCTCCCGAGCCGACCCGGAGAAGCGGTACGTGTCCCAGGTCGGCTCGGGAGTGTCACGGCGAGCGCGAAGAGATGACCGCCAATCTCAGAGACAGGTCACTTGGCGCATCATGCTCACACTGCGCTGCTATTGCGCAGACGCCGAATCCATCCCTGCGCTGTGTACCCGGGTACGCCGTAGTGATCGGCGACCGCGCTCGCAGTGCCGAGCTTCTTCAACACCTTGGCCAGGTCATCCGGCGTACGTCGGTACACCCGGCCTTTGCCGTCGCTCGCCGCGCGGGCGGCGACTTTCTCCGCCGGGGCCGCCTTGGGGGCCTTTCTGCGCCCTGCGGCGGCCTTGGTGGGTACGGCCGTCTCCCCTGTCACGGCGGTAGCCCTCGCCGGCGTCGCCGTCCGGCGCGCACGGGCCGACTTGCCCGGGGCCGCCTCTGGTCTCGCCGCTCGGCGGCGCTTGGCCGGCGCGGCGACCGGCATGTCCGGGACGGTTCCGTTGGCCGGCGCCGGGGGCGCCTCAAGCGCGCGGACCGGGCCGGGCGTCGGGATGGCGGCGGCACGCTGATCGGCCGAGGCAGCCCGGCGCGGCGGCGGCACAGGCGATGACGGGTTCACCGCCTGCAGCAGCAAGCCGACGTCCACGGTGGGCATCTGGCCGCCCACAAGACCGTTGTCGGCGTGCAGGTGCACGTCGGTGATCCGGACCTCCGTGTCGGAGGTGTCCACGATCAGGGTGGTGGTGGTTCCGCTGTCATCGTTCGGCGCGATGGTGATGGTGTACGAGGGCATGAAGGGCGTCCTTTGAGAGCGATGAGCCAAAGCCATCAGGTCACACCCCCCACAAGCGACGCTCAGGAGCCCCCGCACCGGGCGTCCGCGAAGGGTGAGCTCCAGATGACGAGCGCAATGTATCGCAGCGTGACGTCGAGCAGACCTTCTCATCGGTTCCGCCTGGCTCACCGGATCCCGAGGGGAGCAACTGTCCGGTACCGCAATGACGACGGCACCGTCGCCGACCTGCGCTGCAAGCAACTCCGGGCGGATCACCCTCGCCGAAGGGGCGACTATGTGGAAAGAGGCACACGAGGCCGGATCAGCGAAACGGGTCACTACGACAGCTACAGTCACCACCGGCCACCGCCCCGAACGCACCCCAGCCACCACCCAGCAGATCAACCGCATCGTCGATCGCATCCCCCGCCGCAGTGATCAGATCCTGGTGATTACCGCCGCCTACACCGGCATGCGCTGGGGCGAACTCGCCGAAACCAAGACTCACCTCGGCGACGGCCTGATCCGCGTCCACCCCGACAGATCGCAGCGGGCCGCCCTGCCGTGGGAAGCCGGTGAAGGAGGACGTGCGCCGGCCCGACACCGACCAGCGCTGAGGGGCGCAGGTAGACGACCTCCTGAATGCCCGTGGCCATGGAGCCGCACGCGGCCGGCGACCATCGGCACAATTCCAGCGAATGAGGGCTCAGGTGGTGAGTCCGCCGCGCGCCGCGGGAGGACGCCGAGGCCGACCACGCCGGCGCGGGCAGGAAAGATCGCCGTGGGCATGGCCGGCCTGGGCTATGCCCCCAGCCAGCACCCGTATCGCCGACTCGGGCTACAGACCCTAGGTTCGGTAGATCGGCGTCCGCGGGGCGGTGCGCGCGGGTCGCGGCACCCGGGACCGCGAAATGTTGATCTTGCACTCTTGCCTTGCTCCGGACGTAAGGAGCAACAAGCGAACGGCTCGTTACCCCAGAACCGGTAACGAGCCGTTGACCTTCTGAAACTCTGGTGGGCGATACTGGGATCGAACCAGTGACCTCTCCGGTGTGAACGGAGCGCTCTCCCGCTGAGCTAATCGCCCTTGCCGCGACAGACTGTACCGGACCCCTCGCCTCCCGCGCGAACCAGGGGTCGGCGCGTCACCGGCCGGTGAGGAAGTCCTTGATGACCACGGCCAGGTCGATGTGCATGGTGAGCTTCACCGACAGCCAGACGACCGCGCAGATGAAGACGAAGCCGGCCAGGCCGATGAGGGCGCGCACCGGGAGGCTCTGTTCGAGGACCCAGCGGGTCCAGCCCTGAACGTGGCGCTTGGTGAACTGCAGGAGGTGGCGGGCCCAGACGAATTCGACGGCCCAGATGGCGAGGCCGAGGATCACGATGGCCCAGCCGGGGCCGGGGAACGGGATCAGGACGATCCCGAGGGCGACCACCAGGCCGCCCAGGACGCCGACGCCGATCTTGAGAGCGAGGCGGCCGGTCGGGTTGGACCTGATCTTGTCGAGGACGCCGGTGGGCGTACGGGTATCGGTCACTGAGTCGGATTGGGACATCTCGTTCACTTTCCCGGCAAAGATCGCGCGCTCCCGGTCATTTCATCCCCCAGTGTTCCGCCTCCCCGTCACTACCCGGGAGGAATGGACGTTACCGGAGTGAGTCAACTGCTGGACCACCCGACGCCGGGCGGAACCGAGTACATGGGCAGAACAGGACAAGATACCGTTTAACGGCTCGTTCGGTGAGCTTATCGGAACCGTCTTCCCACTACTGGGTGAGATCAGCGTATGGCGGAGCGTAATGACAGGGATCACCTGAGTATGGGAAACGCGGGGTTCACCAGCCTCGCAGCGGTGCCGGGGGGAGTTCGTCCATGAGTACCATTCGTCCAACGACCGTCGAGGTCGAAACATCGCTGCGGCTCGTAGCGCCTGATGCCACGGCCCTGCCCGTGCGCGCCAGTCTGCGGTACGACCCAGCCGACCCGTACGCGGTCCACGTGTTGTTCCACGCAGAATCAGCCGGTGGGGAAGCCGTGAGCTGGTCCTTTGCGCGGGAACTTCTCGTGACCGGGCTCGACGAGCCCGCGGGTATCGGAGACGTCCGGGTGTGGCCGTGGGCCACGCCGCGGGGCGACTTCGTGGCCCTTGCACTGTCGTCGCCCGACGGCAATGCGCTGTTCGAAGTACCACGCAGCGTTCTGGTCCGGTTCCTGCGGCGCACCTATGTGGTGGTTCCGCGGGGCCGGGAGTCCGATCACCTGGACGTGGACGCCGCGGTCAACCGGCTGCTGGCCGGTCGATAGCGACAACGAAATTCACGGGGCGACCCGCGCGGACACTGCCGGTCCGTGCGGGTCGCTTTTTCGCGTCCCTATTCACGTCTTATTTGTCCGTTTACAAGCTCGTTTTCCGGATCGTCTGCCGGATATCCGCTGACCTCGGGTCTCCCACGTGCATCCCAGGTCACGGGCGGATACCGTCGCCCTCGATGGTCATCCCCGGACAGCAGCGCACCAGGTCGGCGCCCGCCCCGCAGTGGGCCGGCGTGGGCACCTGCACGCTGTCCGAGACCGACCTGACCGCCGAGCAGCCGCGGCCCCGGCGACTGCCGTACCACCTGCTCGCCCTGACCACCGCCGGACACGGCACGGTCGAGATCGACTTCGACCTCCTTCCGGTACGGCCGGGCACGCTGCTCTGGATCCGGCCCGGCCAGGCACTGCGGTTCGGCGTCGAGCCGGGCCTGGACGCCTCCCTGGTCACCTGGAGCCGGGACCTGCTGTCGGCGGCGGAGGTGCGCGGCGTACCCCTGGACGACCTGCCCGGTCCCACCCGCTGGCAGCTGGCCGGCGAGGACGAGGACGCGGTGATCACGGAGGTCGCGCAGCTGGGTGTGGACTGCGCCCGGCACCCCTCCGGAGCCGTCGCGGCCGGACTGCTGCGACACCAGCTGGCGGTGCTGCTCCTGCGTATCGCCCTGCTGAGCGGCGAGCACCGGGGCGCCTCCACCGCCGAGGCGCGGACGTTCGCCCGGTTCCGCCGCGACCTGGAGGACGACCATCCGCACACCCGCCGGGTGGAGGACTACGCGGCCCGGATCGGCTGCTCGGTGCGCACCCTGACCCGGGCGAGCCTGGCGGTGACCGGCCGTACGGCGAAACAGGTCGTCGACGACCGCGTGGCGCTGGAGGCGCGGCGGTTGCTCGCGTGCACGGATCTGTCGGTCGCCGACATCGGGCGCCGGCTGGGCTTCGGGGAGCCGACCAACTTCGGCCGGTTCTTCCACCGCGAGGTCGGGATGAGCCCGGGGGCGTTCCGGGCCGGGGCCGCCGCGCCGATGCCGGCCGAAGTCCCGGACGACGTCGCGGACATCGGCGCCCGGGTGCCCACCCAACGCCTGGCCGCCGAGTGAGCAAGAACCCGAAAGGCTGAACTCGCCACCGCGCGTTGACGCTGAGTGATGTCCGAATTCCCATATTTCCTGGGGTGGACGAGGAAGACGAGCACGGACGGGGCATGATGGTCAGGTGCAGATCTCCGCGCGCGGCGACTACGCGGTACGGGCGGCGCTGAGCTTGGCCAACGCCTACCCGGCCCTGATGTCCGCCCAGGCCATCGCCCAGGACCAGAACATGCCCAGAAAGTTCCTCGAGGCCGTTTTGGCGGATCTCCGCCGTGCCGGGGTGGTCCGCGCCCAGCGCGGGGCGGAGGGTGGCTACACGCTGTCACAGTCGCCACGCGACGTCACCATCGGGCAGGTTCTGCGCGCCGTCGACGGCCCGCTGGCCGGGGTGCGGGGTCTGCGGCCCGAGGAGACGCAGTATTCCGGCGCCGCGGAGAACCTTCCCAACCTCTGGGTCGCCGTCCGCTCGGCGGTGCGCGAGGTGGTCGACGAGGTGAGCCTCGCCGAGCTGATCAGCGGCCGGATGCCGGCGCACGTCCGCAAGCTCACCACCCGCCCGGACGCCTGGCAGCCCCGCTAGGCGGTTTCGGAAAATCGGTCATCGGGAATCCGTGGATCATCTGGTCATCCATGGAAGGAACCCCCGATGGGCATCATGTACCGCAGCCGCAAGAAGTTCGGACCGCTGATCCTGAACTTCACGCAGCGCGGCCTCTCCTCCTGGACCTTCAAGATCGGACCCTGGTCCTGGAACTCGAAGGCCAAGGCGCACCGGGTCGACCTGCCCGGCCCGCTCTCCTGGAAGCAGGACAAGTCCTGAGGCAACCTCAGGCGGAGATGACCACGTCGCCGCCGAGCCGGCCGTGCTCCGGGCGCCGGGCCACCGTCCCGGCGTCCAGCAAGGTGTGCAGCACGCGGGTGACGTCCGCGGCGCGGTAGACCGTCTCGGTCAGCGCGAACGTCCGCAGCTCCGTGACCGTCGCCTCGCCCACCTCGGCCAGATGGGCCAGCAGTTCGCGGCGCAGCGGGCCCGGGTGCGGGGTGAGCGAGATGTCGATCAGGTGCCGCTCCGGGTCGCCGGGATCGCGGTAGCGGACGCCGGCGTACTCGTCGACCGCCCACAGCAGATCCTTGAACACCTCGAGGCTGCGGCCCAGCGTCGTCGCGTAGAGCAGCACCTCGCCCGGCTCGTCGGAGTCGGCCAGTTCCACGGCGGCGACGAGGGGAAAGCCGGCGTCCCGCAGGGCGGTGCGGGTCTGCGGGACCGGGGCCGAGGCGGGGAGCACGATCAGCACCTCGGCCGGTCTGCCCGCGGCCAGGGCGGCGAGCATGGGCGCGCCGGGCGGTTCGCCGGCGGCTGCGGCATCCAGAAAACCGAGCACGGGTACGCGCACAGCACCCGCCGCCTTCAGGGCCGCCGCCCACGTGTCCCCGGTCGGACCCGGCACACTGTGGACGTTGAGCCCGGCCGCCCCGGCCTCCGCGCCCCACTCGCCGCCGACCGCCACCACGGTCAGCTCCCTGCCCCTGACCAGGTCGGACTGGTCGGTGAAGACGCCGAGCGCCGCCTCGGCGAGGGGACGGGTCGTGTCGGCGTACCCGTGGGCGTAGACGGCCCGGCGGGCCCGGTGCAGCGCGGCCGGCGCCCAAGCCTCGAGGTGGCGGACGAGGATCTCGCGTTTGACGCTGTCGGCGCTCATGCTCGAGTTCTACCGTGTACGGCGCCACAACGGGTACGCGCCACAGGACTTGTACCTACGGTGGCCGAGCAGACACTATGAGGCACGTGCCCCCTCCGCTCGCCGCCCTGACCGCCCAGGCGCAGACGCTGACCGCCGAGGGCGACCTGGCCGGCGCCCGCGCCGTGCTGGCCGGCGTCCTCGACCCGGCCGAGACCGACCCGCAGCGTGCCTCGCCCGACCTCGCCCTCGCCGCCGCGTTGCAGGCGCGCATCCTCATCGCGCTCGGCGACGCACACGCCGCGCGGGTCTGGGCCGGGTTCGCGCACGCGGCCGAGGAACGCTTGCACGGCCCGCACGACGAGCGCACGATCGCCGCGGCCGCCACCCACGCCGCGGTCCTGCACCGCGTGGGCAACCACGGCCGCGCCGCCCAGCTCTACCACGACCTCGTCGGCGAGCTCACCGCGCTGGACGGGCGACTGTCGCCCCGGGTGCTCGCCGCGGAGGCCGACCTGGCGATCGCGGAGCACGCCGCCGGGCACTGCACGGCCGCCCGAGCCCGGCTCACCGACACGTGGACCCGCTACCGCGAGGTGTACGGCGACGCCACCGCCGGCGGCATCAAGATGCTGGCCCGGCTGGGCGCGATGGAACGCGAGTGTTCCCGGCCGGGCGAAGCCACCGCCCACCTGACCCTGGCCCAGGAGTTCTGCGCCCGGTACCTGCCGGCCGATCACTCCCTGGCGCAGCAGGTCGCCCGGCTCGCCGGCAGCCCGCCGTCGGGGCGCCACCGCTGCGGCCGGGTGCAGCGCTCGACCGGCCCCGACCCGGACGGACCGGTCGCCGGCGTGACCCGCGTACCGGCGACCGCCCCGGATGCCCTGCCCGCCCGGCAGGCGCCCGAGGCACCCGGTGATCCCACCGGGCGGCACGCCCGCCCGGAGCCCCCGATCCCGCTGCCGCTGATGTCCCCCGCCCCGGCCCGGCCCGCGCCGGGCGAACCGGTGCCGCCGGCGGCACCGGTGTACTTCCCGCCCGCGCAGCAACGGCCGGGCACGCCCGCCGCGGAATGGCCGGCTCAGGGCCACGTCGCCCAGGTGCTCGCCGGGCACGGGGAGGCCGTGGGTACGCCGCGGACCGATCCGCCCGGTCCCTTCCCGCCGGACTCCGTACCGGCAACGGTCGCCGCGCCCGGCACGTATCCGCCCGGCCCCCGTCTGCCCGTGGACCGGGCCAGCGCCCCCGTCGTCGAGCGGCGGTTGCCCGTACCCGTGGAGCAGCCCACGAGCCGGCAGCCCTTCATCCTGGCCGCCGTGCTCGTGGCCGGGGTCGCGGCCGCCGCAGCGGTCGTCGCGGTGACCTTGCCGCGCGGCGACCGGGCCGGCACCGCTCCCCCGCCGGCGCCGGCGACCGGCACCACCGCGGGCGGCGCGCCGTCCGCAGCACCCAGCCCGTCCGCGAGCATCGACCCGCGCGCACCGATCGACGTCAAGCTGCGGGACAACCGCGACAGCGTCTCGCTCACCTGGCGCTATCCGAAGGGCTCGGAGGGCCCGGTGCTGATCTCCGGCGGCCGCCGCGGTCAGGAGCAACGCGCCTTCCAGCAGTTGGCCGCCGGCACCACCGACTACGTCGTCTACGGGCTCAACGAGCAGAACGACTACTGCTTCACCGTCGCAGTGGTCTACACCGTCGACGAGGTCGCCGCCTCGCAACCGGTCTGCACCACACGCAAATAGCGCCCGAGCGGCGCCGGCAACCGAACTGCTCCCCGGGAACACCTCAGCGTTCACCCCCGCCGCCCGATCGGAGACGGCTGCCGAGGACCCCGCCGGGGACCGACCGGGAAAGGCGGGGACGCTTGTGACCACCGAGGCGGTGACCGAGGTCGGCTCCAGCCTGGTCGCGGAGGACCGCGCTTCGCTCGAGGCGACCCTCGCCGAGCTCGAGGCGCGCCCCACGTCCAAGTTCCGCAGCGTCTCCGCTCCCGCCGCGGCCGCCGAGCGACGGGCCGCCACCCTGGGTCTCCACGACCTCGTCATGCACGCGAAGCTGCTGCGGGCCAACGTCCTCATCCGCGAGGGCCGCTCCGAGCGGGGCGGGCAGTGGGCGCACCAGGTGCTGGCCTGGGCCCAGGAGCACGAGCACCCCTACCTGTTGGCGCGCTCGCACCGGATCCTGTCCAACTTCTACCGGCAGGTCGGCGACATCGCCGAGGGGCTCACGCACGCCGTGCAGTGTTTCGCGCACCTGACCGACGACGAACCGCCCAGCATCCGCGCGCGGCACCTGATGACGCTTGCCGTCGCCCTGGACGAGAGCGGGTCCACCCAGGAGGGCGACCGGCGGTTCCGCGAGGCGCTGCAGATCGCCACCGCCATCGGCGACTTCGAGCTGACCCTCAACATCCTCAACAACATGGCGTACACCGCCTTCGAGAACGACGACGAGGCCGGCGCCCGGGAGCTGGTCGCCCACATGCGGGAGGTGCAGGCCCGCAGCCCGCGCAACTTCAGCGCCCTCGAGCTGGACACGATCGCCCGCATCGAAATGATGAGCGGTCACTACGGCGCAGCCGAGGAGACGCTGCACGTCATGCTCGAGGACGGCCAGTCGAAGGTCGAGGCGCACGAGGGCGACGCGCCGGCGGTGTGCCTGCTCACCCTCGCCGAGGCGCGCCGGCTGGACCACCGCTACGCGGCGGCCCAGGAAGCCCTCGACGAGGCCGTCCGGATGGCGGAAGAGCGCGGCCTGGACCGGGTAC
The DNA here is from genome assembly GCF_044465265.1 of Actinoplanes sp. NPDC049681. Lineage (NCBI taxonomy): Bacteria > Bacillati > Actinomycetota > Actinomycetes > Micromonosporales > Micromonosporaceae > Actinoplanes > Actinoplanes sp. NPDC049681. The sequence goes on along the minus strand of NZ_JBITLP010000004.1, from coordinate 354,463 downwards.
GGGCCCACGCCCGCGAGGAGCAGGCCGCCCTGTACGCCGCGACCGGCCGGTTCCGGGAGGCGTACGAGGAGCACCGCGCGTTCCACAAGGCGGCGTCGGCGCTGCACTCCGCCCAGCGTGACGCGCGGGCCCGGGCGCTGCAGGCGGTCTTCGAGGCGACCGAGGCCCGGCGGGCCAGCGAGCACTTCCGCGAGATGGCGCACCGCGACGCCCTCACCGGTCTCTACAACCGCCGCTACGTCAACGAGCGCCTGCCCGCCCTGCTCGGTGAGGCACTGCTCCGGCGGACGCCGCTGTCCCTGGCGATCCTCGACCTCGACCACTTCAAGCGGGTCAACGACACGCTGTCGCACAGCGCCGGCGACGTGGTCCTCCAGCAGGTGGCGCAGCTCCTGCTGGAAGCGGCAAGCGAGTCGATGGTCGCGGCGCGGATGGGCGGCGAGGAGTTCCTGCTGATCATGCCCGGCCTGACCGCCGAGGAGGCGGGCGAGCGCTGCGAGCGGCTGCGCCTGCGGATCCGGGCGTACGCCTGGGAGCCGATCACCGGCACCCTCCCGGTGACCACCAGCATCGGGGTGACGACCTCGGACGACGGCCGGGGCTCGGCGTCCGCGCTGCTGTGCCTGGCCGACCGCAACCTGTACGTCGCCAAGCGCGAAGGCCGGGACCGGGTCGTCGCCGACGTCTGAGCGGCCCGGGCGCGGGTATCACGGGATCATGCTGCCCCTCGCCCTGTCCGCGCCGAGACCCCGCCGGGGCTGGGTGAGCCACTGGTCCACGATCGGGCGGGTCCGCATGCACGTACGCGTCCCCGCTGACCCGATGGCCGGGCTACCCGTCGTCATGCTGCACGGCCTCGCGGTCTCCCATCGCTACCTGATGCCCACGGCCGACGCACTCGCCGACCGGCACCCGGTGCTCGTACCCGACCTGCCGGGTTTCGGGCTCAGCACCAAACCACCGGTCGCCTTCGACGTGCCGCGGCACGCCCGGTTCCTCTCGGCCTGGCTCGACGCCCACCGGCTGTCCCGGATCGCCGTGGCCGGGCACTCGTTCGGCGCGGAGGTCGCGGCGGCGCTGGCCGTCCTGCGCCCGGACGCGGTGGCGGCGCTCGTGCTGGCCGGCCCGACGGCGGACCCGGCCGCCCGCAGCCGGCGCGGCCTCATCGGGCGCTGGTTCGCCGACCTGCCCGCCGAGGACCCGCGCCAGGCGGCGATCCTGGCCCGGGACGTGTGGGACGCGCGGCCGTGGCGGGTCTGGGCGACCATCGGCCACTCGGTGCGCAACCGGGTCGAGGACGACCTGCGCCGGGTGACGGCCCCGACCCTGGTCCTCGGCGGCGACCGGGACACGGTGGCACCGCTCGCCTGGCGTACCCGGGTCGCGCAGCTCACCGGCGGCGTGTCGGCCACCCTGCCCGGGGCCGCCCACAACGCGCTGACGACCGCCGGCCCGGCGGCCGCGGACGCGATCGCGGCTCACCTCGAAGCCGGTTCCCCGGTCTTCCCGGAGCTCCGGAGGGACGCGAGGGGAACGGCGACGATGCAGATCGGACAGCCGGAAGACCCGCCGGCCTGAGTGAACGGGCTATCCCGCGTCCCGCAGGACCTTGAGAAAGGCGCCATGGACCCGGCAGCGGATCAGCCGACGGATGGTGCGGCGGGATCGGGGCTACAACGCCGGACCCGCCACCCCGCGGGCGGGCCTGGGGCAGCGCCGTTGCCCTATGCTTCGCGCAACGCCGCCGATCAAGGAGTACGTCGATGCTTCGTTTCGCCACCCGTCGAACCGGGAGACTGTCGTCCGTGGCAGTTGCCGCGACCGCCGTGCTCGCCATTCTCCTGACCGCGACGCCCGGGAGCGCGCTGGCGGCCACTGCGCTGGGCAGCGGCACGGCGGTGGTCACCACGGGCGTCCGCGAGTCCTACGCGGTGTCGATGGCGACGTCGTACTGGTCGGTCGTCGCTACCGTCGGCTACCAGGGCGGCCAGAGCGACATCGCCCTCTCCGGGCCGACCGGCACCACCGTCGGGCGTTCCGCCGAGGGTTTCGGAACCGTGGACTGGGTTGCCGTTGACAACAACAGCGGGCGTCACCCGCTGGGCGCGTACACGGCCGACGTCACCTCGACCACCGACGGGGGGCGTCCGACCACACACCTGACGCAGTTCGTCGGGGGTGACAAGGTGCTGGCGGCCTCCCAGCCAGAGTCGGTCGTCGGCATGGCGAACGGTCCGTGGCTGGTCGACGTGCGTGACATCAACCTGCAGGCGGGCAGGACGGTCACCTTCACCGTGCGTGGTCTCGACAGCATCGACTCTGTCACCGTGCTGCAGAGCACGCCCGATCCCACGACCTGGACGCGTACTCGAGGGGCTGCGGCGCTGTCGGTGGAGATGCCGAAGGCCGACACGGACCAGCAGACCTACAGCTTCACCTACACGGCCCCCGCGAGCGGTTGGTACGGCGTCGTCTTCGAATCGCGAGGCTGGTCACGATGGGTCGGGCAGTCCAGCGCCGGCGTAGGACACGTAAGCGTCTCCTAGACGTGCTGCTGCGACTCCCCTGCTACACCGACGCCTCCGAGCGCTGAGCGTTCTTCGTCGGTGAGTGCTGGTAGACCTGTTGCCGTTGCCCGCCCACGCGTCGAACTGCGCCCGGCCGCAGCGGGCCCGGCGTACGGGCCGTTGTCGTGGACCGGCGTTGGCTCGCGCGGGGCGGCGGGGGTGGTGTGCTTCCGGCGCGACGGGGTAGTCGGGAGCTATGCGTATCGGAAACACCGAGGTCCGGGTCTTCGGCGGCGGGCCGGGCTGCCTGGCGATGATCGTCGTGTCGGTCCTGCTGTCGATCCTGCTGACGGTGCTGCTCAATACGGTGTTGTGAGGTCCAGCTCCACGGCGAGCGGGTAGTGGTCCGAGGCCCATTCCGCCTCGTCGCCGTGGATCACCCGGGCGTGAGAGGCGCGGGCGGCCAGCTCCGGTCGCGCCATGACGTAGTCCAGCCGCATGCCGGCGTTGGAAAACTCCTGGCCGCCGCCCTTGGTGGTCGGCACGGTCAGGCCGTCGCCCTCCCCCGCCGCACGCCAGACGTCCACGAAGCCCGCGGCGCGCAGCGCGCCGATCGCCGCCGTGTCGGGACGGCCGTCGCGGTCGAGGTGCCGGCGGCGGTACAGCTCCGGCAGCCGGGCGAGGCGCTCGGTGTGGGCGGTGTCCGGGTCCAGCGCGTTCAGGTCGCCGGCGATCAGGGTGAGCGGCGCCCGGTGGCGGTGGGCGAGCCAGCCGGCCTCGCGCTGCCGCCGGTACGGGCGGAACGGGTTCAGATGCGTGCTCACGACGGTCAGCGGGCCGGCCGGGGTGGGCACCTCGACGGCGGCCGCGGCGTGGTGCAGGCGCCAGCGGACCGTGGATCGGCCGGCGATCGTCAGGGGCGGGCGTACCAGAACGGCGACCGGCTGGCCGAAGGCGGAGGGGGCGAGGTGCGCCACCATGCCCAACGCGTCCGCGACCTCGCGCATCCGGCGGCCGTCGTGGCGCTGGAAGTCCCGCAGCTCCTGCAGAGCCACGATGTCCGGGCGCTCGCGGACGAGCAGCGCCACGACCGCGTCGAGCCGGCCTCCGCCCGCGCCCGTCTTGATGTTCCAGGTGAGCAGGCTATGCGTCACGGCGCACGTCCGCGTTCGGGCGGATCGAGAAGTAGAGGACGGTGAGCCACCCCGCGGTCAGCACCGCCGCGCCCAGCACGTCGGTCGGATGATGCATGCCGCGATACATCCGGGAGATCGCGACGCCCAGCGGCATGACGACGGCCAGGACCACGAAGATCCAGCGCCACCAGTACGCCCGCAGCCGCGGCACCACCAGCACCGCGATCGCCGCGTAGAGGCACATCGTCGCGGCGATGTGGCCGGACGGGAACGACGAGGTGGGCAGCTTGCCGTCGAGCTGCTCCACCGGGGGGCGTGGGCGGCCCACCGCGGCGGCCGTGCACAGGAACAGCGTCAGCTCGCCGAACATGGCCAGGACGACGTAGAGCACCATGCGCCAGTGCCGCCAGACGGCCAGGGCGATCGGGCAGAACACCAGCGAGACGAGCAGGATCGCGTGGGTGTCGCCGGCTTTGCTCCACGCGTAGCTGACGTCGTCCCATCCGGGGGTGCGGAAGCCCTGCAGCCATCGCGGCACGCCGTCGTCGAAGCGTTCCAGCCAGGACGGCATGTGGTTCGTCAGCGTCCAGCCGAGGGCGTACAGCACGCCGAAGAGCAGGACCCAGCCGACGACGATCTCCATCGCGCCCGCCCACGGGTGCGGGAGCAGCCGCTCGTCGGGGGTGCCCGGCCGCACGTCGGCGGCGGCCTCCGGCTCCAGGCCGTCCTCCAGCGGCACCTCCGGTCGGCCGACCTCGCGGCGCCAGACCCGGAAGGCGTACGCGGTGACACCCAGCCACGCGGCGCCGAGGAACCAGCCGGCGAGCACGTCCGACACGTAGTGCACGCCCAGCGAGATCCGGGTCAGCCCGATCGCGAGGACGATCACCGCCATCACGGTCACGAACCACTTGCGGTGCCGCGACGAGACGGCCGGGAGGAAGACGAGCAGCAGGGCCCCGTACACGATCATCGAGCCGAGGGCGTGGCCGCTCGGGAAGCTGTTGCCGGGGGCGTGGGCGACCGGCGCCTCGACGACCGGGCGTACCCGGGCGACCAGGGCCTTGAGCGAGGGGTCGAGCAGCAGGGCTCCGATGCCGGTGATCACGAGGTAGACGGCGAGCCGGATCCGCTTGCGGATCAGCAGGGCCACGGCGGCGATGACGACCAGCCACAGCATGATCGGGCGGCCGCCGAGGCGGGCCACGAACTCGAGCGCGTCGACGACCGCGGGGTGCGGGGCCACGAGCCGGTTCAGTGCGTCGGCGACGCCGTGGTCGAGGCGGTCCAGGGGACCCCAGTGCGAGCGGACGAGCAGCAGCAGCGTGCCGAAGCCGAGGCCGAGCGCGACGACCACGAGCAGGCCCAGCATGCTGCGCTCGGCGAAGTGCATCAACGGGCGCCGGCGTACGGGTTCCTCGGCGGCCGGTTTCTGCTGCTGGTCCGTGACCATGTCGGGCTCCTGGGCTCTCGGGGGTGCGCCGGATTTACCCGGCGCGCTTCTGCGGTACACCGGATTCCTCGGTGCCCGGCTTCCAGTGGTCGCGCAGCGCCGGCCGGGTGACGCCGACCCGCTGGGCCTCCAGCTGGGCGGCGAACGCGATCCCGAGGAACAGGGCGACGCCGGTGAGGTTGGCCCAGAGCAGCAGCGCCATCATCGCCGTCAGCGGCCCGTACGTGGCGCCGAAGCCGTCGCTGACCAGCACGTACCCGGCGAGCAGCAGGCTGGCGACCCACCACAGCACGGTCGACAGGGTGGCGCCGAACAGCAGCCAGGTGAGGCCGGGCTGGCGGCGCCGGGGCGAGTGCCGGAAGAGCAGCCCGACGGCGAACACGATGAGCAGCAGACTGACCGGCCAGCGCACGATGTCGAAGGTCAGGTGCAAGCCGTAGCCCCACCCGAAGTGCCGGGCTATCGAGTCGCCGGTGGCGTGCCCCGCGACCAGCAGCAGGAAGCCGAAAAGGGCGGGCAGGCCGGCGACGATCGCCAGCACCGCCGCACGGGTGTACTTCTCGAGCGCCTTGCGGTCGCGCTCGACGCCGTAGATGCGGTTGGCGCCCCGCTCGATCTGGGCCATGGCGGTGGTCAGCGCCACCAGGCCGGTCAGCAGACCCAGCACCAGGGCCAGCTCGCCGGCGTCCTCGGTGCCCTCGTCGTCGTTGAGCAGGTCCCGCACCAGCGGCTCGCTGGCGCCCGGGGTGAAGGCGAGCACCGTGTCGGCGACGACCTGCCCGCCCTCCTCGACGCCGAGGTCCGTGGCGAGGCCGGACAGCGCGATCATGAACGGCACGATGGCCAGGCACAGCTGCAGCGCGAGCGCCCGGGAGTGGCTGAAGCCGTCGCCGTAGCGGAACCGCACGAACGCGTCGCGCAGCAGGTGCCAGCGACCGTAGTGCTTCAGGGCCAGGAAAGCGTCGTCCGCCGAGAGCTCGTCCCCCGGCATCATCTTGGTCTCGGGTACGGGCGAGGTGCTGCTCACTTGGCTTCCTCCGCCGCCGCGCGCACCTCCTCGGCGGCCCTTTCGGCGGCACCGCTGTCGTAGGCGAGGTCGGGGTCGCTGTCCGGCTGGGGCACGCAGAGCAGCAGGGCCCGGTGCCGCACGCCGATCGACATGGCGGCGCCCGGCTCGATCAGGTCGCCGTCGAGCTGCCGTGGCTGCGGCCGGATGCTGCGGATCTCGATGCGCTCCGCCGTGTACGTCTCCATCCGCGGTACGCGTTCGCGGCGCCGGATCACCGCCCAGCCCAGCGCCGCCCAGTGGGCGAGGTTGCGGGGGCTGAGGATCGCGACGTCGAGGCGGCCGTCCGCCGGGTCGGCCTCGCTGAGCAGCCGTACGCCGCCCTGCAGCCGCCCGACGTTGCCGACGATGACCGTCCGGGGCCGGCGCCGCAGCGGGGGCTTGCCGTCCAGCGAGATCACGACGGGCATCGGCTTGTCACGCAGGTGCTTCAGCGCGCCACCCACGTACGCGATCCAGCCGATGTGCTTCTTCGCGGTCTCGGACGTGCCCTCGAGCATCTTCGCGTCGAAGCCCATCCCCGCCATCACGGCGAAGCACTTGTCGCCGCACACGCCCACGTCGATGCGACGCCGGCCGCCCTCCAGCGCGATCTCCACGCCGGTGGCGGCGTCGCCGTTCAGGCCCAGGTTGGCGGCGAGCAGGTTGCCGGTGCCGGCCGGGATGACGGCGAGCGCCACGTCGGTGCCGGCCAGCGCCGAGATCACCGCCATGACCGTGCCGTCGCCGCCGCAGACGAAGACGAGCTCGGCGCCCTCGTCGATCGCCTGCTGCGCCTGGCCGCGGCCCGAGTCCTCCGGCGTGGTCTCCAGCCAGAGCGGCTCGGACCAGCCGGCGGTGGCGAGGCCTTCGACGATGGTGCGCCGGAGCAGGTCGAGATCGGGCACCTTGACGGGATTCACGACGACGGCGGTACGGGGTCCTGTCACGGCGTCAGTGTGCCCAGCGGACCTCCCTTCGGAAACCCCGGCACGGAGGGGTTACAGTGGCCCCTAGACTTGAACACGTTCAAATATGGGGTGATCGCCATGCGGGTGCTCGTCAACCTCCTGATCTCGGTGGGGATGCTGGTCGTCGTGCCGGCCGGACTGCGGCTGCTGGCCGATCCCGCCGCCGGGCTCGCCCGGCGGCTCTGGCCCTTCGGCGCCGCGGCCGGGGTGATCAGCCTGTGGTTGCCGCGCGGCAGCGTCGCCACCGCCTTCGCCACCGGGTACGCGATCACGGCCGCGGTGCTCTGTGCGTACGCGATCAGCAGACCGGCCCGCCCGAGGAGTGAGTGGCCCGCCGAGGCCGCGGTGCTGACCGCCCTGATCGGCCCGGCCGTCGCGGCGAGCGCCCTGGTCGCCGAGCGCAGTGGATATCACCTGTTCGGGTTCGAGCTCGGCGTGCTCAGCCTGACCGTGGCGCACTTCCACTTCGCCGGCTTCGCCGCCGCGCTGATCGCGGGCCTGCAGACCCGCGTGCGGCCGGGCCGGGCCGCGGACGCCGCCGCGCTCACCGTCCCGGCCGGCACGCTGCTGGTGCTGCTGGGCTACTTCACCGCCGAAGGGGTGGAGCTGGCCGGCGCGCTCGTGCTGACGGCCGGCATGTGGGTGGTCGGCTGGCTCACCTGGCGGCACGCCCGCACCGGCGCGCCCGACCGGCTCACCGCCGCGCTGCTCAGGGGCTCGGCGCTGGTGCTCGCCGGCTCGATGGTGCTGGCGGTGGCGTGGGCGCTGGGCGAGGCCACCGGGCTGCCGCACCCGTCGCTCGCCTGGATGGCCGCGACGCACGGGGTGGCGAACGCCCTCGGATTCGCGGTGTGCGGCATGGTGGGCTGGCGCCGCGCCGGGGCATTGGTCTAGCAAAGGGAAAGGACGACGATGACCGGGTTCACGTACGCCGAGGTCGGCGCGACACTGCACGAACCGCTGCCGGCCGGCTACCGGCACCTGCACTACCGCACCTACGTGGGCGGCGAGGAGGTCTTCGACCGCGCGGCCGAGGCCATCCTGACGTTCGGCATGCACCGCCGCACCGGTGCCCGCATCCGGACGGCGGCCGGGCGGGCGGCGCCGGGCGTCCGGCTCACCGTCGGTGCCGGGCCGCTGAGCGTCCCCTGCGAGGTGGTCTGGACGGCCGAGGAGAAGGACCGGGCCGGATTCGGGTACGGCACCCTCCCCGGTCACCAGGCCAGCGGTGAGGAGGCCTTCACCGTCGAGCGCGACGCCCGGGGCCGGGTGTGGTTCTCCGTGACCGCCTTCAGCCGTCCCGCCCGCCCCCTGATGCGGCTGGGCGGGCCGTTGGCGGTCGTCGCCCAGCACCTGTACGCGCGCCTCTGCGGCCGCGCTCTCAAGAAGCTGTGCGCATACTCCCGTACGGTTGATCTGTGAGCGAGGCGAGCGTCACCTGGTGGGGGCACAGCACGATGTGGCTGGCCGATTCCGGGACGTCGCTGCTCACCGACCCGGTGCTCACCGACCGGCTGATCCACCTGCGCCGGATGGCGGGCCCGACGCCGGTGCTGCCCGGGGCGCCCGACGCGGTGCTCCTCTCGCACCTGCACGCCGACCATTTCCACCTGCCGTCGCTCAAGGCCGTTCCCGGCTCGCCGCTGCTCATCGTGCCGCGCGGGGCGGCGGCCTTCGTCGCCAAGAGCCTGGGACCCGGGTACGGGGACCGCTGCGTCGAACTCCGGCCGGGCGAGGAGACGTCGGTCGGCGCGGTGACGGTGAGGGCTGTGCCGGCGGCCCACGACGGCGGCCGTGGCCCCTGGTCGCGCGTACGGTCGGTGGCGATGGGCTTCGTCGTCGAGGGCGCCGCCCGCACCTGGTACGGCGGCGACACCGGCCTCTTCGACGGCATGGCCGACCTGGGCCCGCTCGACCTGGCGCTGATCCCGGTGGGCGGCTGGGGTCCCACGCTCGCCGCCCACGGGCACCTCGACGCGGCCGACGGCGCGGAGGCCCTGCGCCGGGTCAAGGCCGCCTGGGCCGTGCCGGTGCACTACGGCACGTTCTGGCCGGTCGGCATGGGCCGGATCCGTACCCACATGTTCCGCGAGCCCGGCACCGAATTCGCTCGCCGGGCTGCGCTGGCCGCCCCGGACGCCCGGGTGCGGGTCCTGGGCCACGGTGAGACCCTCACGATCGAGCCGGCCGCGTGATCTCCGAACTGACCGCCCTCGGCTGGCTCTTCGTGGTCGTGTCGTTCGGCGCGATAGTCCCGATCGTCCCGACCGGCGCGGCCGTCAGCGGCGCGGCGGCGCTGGCGTTCCACAACAACCCGTTCCTGATCGTCCTCGTCGTCGCCGCGGGAGCGGCCGGCGCCTACGTGGGCGACCTGGTCATGTACGCGATGTGCCGCGCCGGCGGGGAACAACTGGCACGCCGGCTGCGCTGGCTGCGCGACGGGGAACATCTCGGTGCGGTGCAGGAACGGCTGCAGCGGAGTCAGATCCCGGTCCTGCTCGTCTCCCGGCTCCTGCCCGGTGGCCGCGTACCGGTCCTGCTCGCGGCGGGCTTCCTGGGCCTGAGCTGGCGCACCTTCGTCGTGGCCAACCTGCCGGCCTGCGCGCTCTGGTCGGTGGTGTACGCGGGCATCGGGGTGGCGGGCGGCTCGATCTTCCCGGAACCGTGGCAGGGCGTGGTGGCGGCGATCATCCTCGTCGTGGTCATCGGCCAGGTGGTCAGCATGGTGAACAAGCGCAGGTCGGCCCGCGCCGAAGCGGGCGATGCGCCGGAGAACGCCTGACGCTGCGCTCAGTAGTCGAGGTGCTGGCGGGTCAGCTTCGCGACCTTCTCGACGAGCGAGATGCCCGCCTCCATCGACCGGTTGTTGTGCGACAGCACGGCCACCGAGACGTCGGTGTCCCCGTCGTCGGAGACCACTCGCCCGATCGTGTTGATCGCCCAGAGGCCGCCGTCCGCCGATCGGGTGTCCCAGCCGTTCTTGACGGTCGCCGCCTCGCCGGCCCGGGCGATCGACGGGATCCCCCAGTCCTGGGCGTCGTCGACCGAGCTCATCAGGGTGAAGGCGGTCTTGCGGGAGCGGGCGTCCAGCGGACCCTTGGGATCGACCAGCTGAGAGAGCAGCCTGACCTGGTCATTGACGGTCGTCTTGGTCAGGCCCCAGGCGGTGTTGACCGTCGTCTGGGTCAGGCCGAGCCGCGTGTTGCACTTCGTGATCGCGCCGCGGCCGCCGAGGTGCTGGAAGAGCGAGGTGGTCGCGTTGTTGTCGCTGAGCCGGATCATCGGCCGCGCCAGGTTCATCTCGCCGGACGTCGGTTCCCGGCCGGCGTCCTGCGACTTCAGCAGCAGGCAGGCCAGCACCTGGGCCTTGACGATGCTGGCGGTGTCGTAGCGCTCCGAGCCCCTGTAGGAGTAGCGCTCGCCCGTCTTCCTGTCGAGGACGGCGACCGAGAACTCGGGCGCGGTGGCCGCCAGCTTCTTGAGGGCCGCGTCCAGTTTCTTGGCCTGCGCCGCCCGCTTGGCCTTCGCGAGCTCCTCGGGGCTCGGGCCGGTCGGGGACGGGGCCGCACTCGGCGTGCCGGCGTTGTTGCCGAACGTCAGGGAGCTGGGCAGGAAACCGCCGCCGGTGCCGCCGCTGCCGTCGCGCATGCCCAGGCCGATCAGGACACCGCCGCCCACGATCACCACCGCCGCCACCGCGAAGATCCAGAGTCGGGTAGGTCGCACCCCTGCATAGTGCCGTGCCGCGGGCGAGATCCCAAACCGGTCGACTCTCGGCATGATCACGTACACGGTTGGTCACGAGGGTTCTGGGCACAATGGTGGGCATGGCCCTGCTGCCCTCCCCCGCCGCCCTGGTCGAATTCTCCCGTTATGCCGTCGGGCAGGTGGTGGAGACCGCCGCCACCGTCGCCACGGTGCCGATCCGGCTGCTGAGCCTGCTCGGCCAGACGGAACTGCTCGTCAGCCGGATCACCGTGCTGGCCGAGCGCGCCGACGGCCTGATCGAGCGGGTCGAGCGCGCGGTCGGCGACGCCGAGTCCCTGATCGCCCGCGTCGGCGGCACGGTCGGCGGCGCGCAGACCCTCATGTCCCGCCTCGACCACACGGCCGCGGAGGCCGACACGCTCGTGGCCCGGGTCGACCGCGCCGCGGCCGGCGTGGAGACGCTCGTGGGACGCGTCGATCGCACGGCGATCGCGGCGGAGGACCTGATCGGGCGCGTCGATCGCACGGCGATCTCGGCGGAGGGCCTGATCGGGCGGGTCGACCGCACCGCGGGTGAGGCGGGAACGCTGGTGGCTGGCGTCGGCGGCACGGTCGTGGACGCCGCGGACGCCATCCGGGAGACCAAGGCGATTCTGGCGGCGGTGGCGCTGGCGGTCGAGGAGGTCGCCCGGATCACCGGCTCGGCGGCCGGCGTCGTGGAGCAGGCGCAGTCCACATCGGCGCAGGCCCGGGAGCTGCTCGACGGCTACGCGCCCACGCTGCGCCGGGCGGCACCGCTGGCGGCCCGGTTCATCGAGGAGCTGACGCCCGAGGAGGTCACGGCGGCGATCAAGATGATCGACGAGCTCCCCCGCCTGCGGGAGCACCTCAGCCACGACGTGATGCCGTTGCTCGGCAAGCTGGATCAGGTGGGACCGGATCTGCACGCCCTGCTGGAGGTCACCAACGACCTGCACCTGGCGATCATCGGTCTGCCCGGCCTCAAGATGTTGCGCCGGCGCGGCGAGGAACGCGTGGCCGAAGAGGGCTGAACCCGCGGAATTATCCCAGCTGAAGCCCGTGTCGCGGAGCTTCCGCCGGGGGCGTGGATCCGCCACGTCAATAGATGGTCGTTAACATTGACGAAAAAAGAGTGTGACAGTTAATCTCACGGCACCGTGAGAGAGCGCTCTCACACCCTTCACCGCGGAGTCCCCCACCGCGGTTCAGGGCGACCCCCGAACCCACCGGAGGCACCTGATGCATTCCCCGCTCCCCCACCGCTCTCGCCGCCTCGCCGGCCTGGCCACCGCTGCTGTCGTCACGCTTGGCGCCGGCATCTTGGCGGTCTCCGTCGCCGGGCCCGCCGACGCGGCGACCCTCGGCGCCGGCAGCTACACCGAGACGCTGCCGGCAGGCGCCAAACTCCCCAACGGCTGCGGCTCGCTGGCGACCAACCCGCGGCAGTACGTGACCCCGAACGCCCCCGCGGGCGCCGTGCCGACCAACGACTGGTGGTCGTCGCTGCTGTTCAAGAAGGGCGACGACTGCAACTTCTCGCAGCCGTTGTTCGCCGGGCCGGCCGCCTACCGGCCGGTGGCGAGCGGGCTGGGGCTGTCGTACCAGACCGATGCCGCCATCAGCGGGAGCCCGACCGGGCTGGGCGAGTTCCATTACCCGTACGCGCAGCACGTGGTCGTGGGGGTCGCCGGGCTGAACGCCTCGCAGGCGCTCGTCGACGGGTGGACCGACTGGACGGTGACGCCCTCGTGGAACGACGGGACGCGCACCCTGAAGGCCACCATCGGCCACGGCCTGCCGATGTCGTACTACCAGGCGACGGGCGGCGACGCGCTGCTGACCATCACCGGGCCGCCGACCACGTGGCAGAACAGCGGCAACCGGGTCGGCTTCTCGATCGGCGGGCACGACTACGTCGCGTACGGGCCGTCCGGTTCGACGTGGACGGTCGATGGCAGCACGATCCGCTCGAGCCTGGCGGGCAAGGGCTATTTCTCCGTCGCGGTGCTGCCGACCCTGTCGAGCGCGAGCACGGCGGACAAGGTCGCCCTCGCCGACACCTTCGGCCAGTACGCGCACAACCACGTGACCGGCACCCGGGTGTCGTACACGTACAACCAAGCCGCGGGCACCGTGAACACGACCTACACCGTGACCACGACGGCCCGCGAGGGCAGCGGCTCGGGCACGGTCATCGCGCTGTATCCCCACCAGTGGCGCTACCTCACCGGCGCTTCCCCGCTGGACCGCACCTACGTCTCGCCGCGCGGAGCGATGAAGATCGTCACGGGTACGTCGTTCAGCACGTCGATGAAGTACACGGGCGTGCTCCCGGAGATCCCGGCCGTGGGCGACTCGGGCGGCACCGACCTGTCGCAGATCACCACGTACCTCGGCAACGAGCTCAACAACCCGTCCGACTTCCGGGGCGACGACACGTACTGGACCGGTAAGGGCCTGGGCCGCGCAGCGCGGATCGCGGAGATCGCCGACCAGCTCAACCAGACCTCGGTCCGCGACTCGGCGCTGAACGAGATCCGGACGCGGCTCACGGACTGGTTCACCGCCTCGGCCGGCAAGACGTCGCGGGTGTTCTACTACGACAAGAACTGGGGCACGCTGATCGGCTACCCCGCGTCGTACGCCTCCGACGAGGACCTGAACGACCACCACTTCCACTACGGCTACTACGTCGCCGCGGCGGCCACCCTCGCCAAGTTCGACCCGTCGTGGGCCTCGAGCGCCCGGTACGGCGGCATGGTGGACCTGCTCATCCGCGACGCCAACAACTACGACCGCGGCGACACCCGGTTCCCGTACCTGCGCGACTTCGACATCTACGAGGGCCACGACTGGGCGTCCGGGCACGGCGCTTTCGGGGCGGGCAACAACCAGGAGTCGTCGTCGGAGGGCCAGAACTTCGCCAACGCGCTCATCCAATGGGGACAGGCGACCGGCAACAACAAGATCCGCGATGCCGGCATCTGGCTGCACACCACCCAGGCCGCGGCCATCAACGAGTACTGGTTCGACGTCCACAACGAGAACTTCCCGGCGACCTGGGGGCACAACTACTCGGCGATCGCCTGGGGCTCGGGTGGCGCGTACGCGACGTGGTTCTCCTCCGACCACGCGATGGTCGTGGGCATCAACATGCTGCCGATGACCGGCGGCCAGCTCTACCTCGGCGACTACCCGGCCGCCGTCCGCAACACGTACGCCGAGATGGTCCGCAACAACGGCGGTGAGCCGACCACCTGGCGTGACATCCTCTGGCAGTACCTGGCCCTCGGCGACCCGGACGCGGCGCTCGCCAAGCTGCAGGCCGCCGGCTCGTACACGCCGGAGGAGGGCGAGAGCAAGGCGCACACGTTCCACTGGATCCGTAACCTCGCCGCCCTCGGCCAGGTCGACACCGGCGTGACGGCGAACCACCCGCTCGCCAAGGTCTTCACCAAGAACGGTGCGCGGACGTACGTGGCGGCCAACATCACCAACACCCCGCTGACCGTGACCTTCTCCGACGGCAGGACGCTGAACGTGCCCGGCGGGCGTACGGTCGCCACCGGCGCCACCAACTGGACCGGCGGCAACGCGACCGGGGGCGGCACCACCACCCCGCCGGCCGACCCGGAGACCCCGTGCACCGGTGGACCGCTGCTCTCGCAGGGCCGCACGGCCACCTCGTCGTCGACCGAGTCGGCCGCCTACCCGGCGAGTTCGGCCGTGGACGGCGACGCCGCCACCCGGTGGTCCAGCGCCTTCGCCGACCCGCAGTGGCTGCAGGTCGACCTCGGTTCCGCGCAGGAGCTCGGCCGGGTCGAGCTGAACTGGGAGACCGCGTACGGCAAGGCGTACCAGATCCAGACCAGCACGAACGGCACGAGCTGGACCACCGCCGCGACGGTGACCGACGGCGCGGCCGGAACCCGGACGGTGCCGATCACCGGCACCGCCCGCTACGTCCGGATGAGCGGCACGGAGCGCGGCACGCCGTGGGGCTACTCACTGTGGGAGTTCAAGGTGTACGCCGGCTGCGGCACCGACTAGCAGCGCGGCAACGGCGGCCCTCCCGGGCGGGAGGGCCGCCGTTTCACGTGTACTTGACGGACAAACCGGCAGGGTGGCGCTCATGCGTGACTTTTCCCGGCGAACCCTGCTCACCGGCGGCGCCACCGCGGCCGCGCTCCTCCTGTTTCCCGGTGCTGCCCGTGCGACATCCGGCCTGGCGGAGCTGGAGCGGACCTACGGCGCACGGATCGGAGCCTTCGCCCTCGACACCGGCAACGGCCGTACGTTCCAGCATCGCGCCGGCGAGACCTTTCCGCTGCTGTCGACGTTCAAGGCCCTCGCCTCGGCGGCGGTGCTGCGGCGGGCCCGCACGTGCGACCCCGGCCTGCTGGACCGGGTGATCCACTTCGGCGGCGGGGATCTCGTGGAGTACTCGCCGATCACCAGCCTGCACGTCGGGGACGGCATGACCGTCGCCGCGCTGTGCGAGGCGGCGCTGACCTACAGCGACAACACCGCCGCCAATCTCCTGCTGCGGCAGCTCGGTGGCCCGGAAGCCGTGACCCGCTACGCCCGCGGTCTCGGCGATCCGGTCACCCGCCTCGACCGGTGGGAGACCGACCTCAACGACTGGTCGCCCACCGAGATCCGCGACACCACGACGCCGAAGGCCATGGCACGCAACCTGCAGGCGCTGACCCTGGGCACGGCACTGCACCGCGACGATCGCGCCCGCCTGGCCGGTTGGCTGCGCGCCAACACCACCGGCGATGCCCGCATCCGGGCCGGCCTGCCGACCGACTGGACCGTGGGCGACAAGACCGGCTCGTCGGACGCGTACGGCGCGGCGAACGACATCGCGCTGGTCGAACCGCCGACGGGTGCGCCGTTGGTGCTGGCCGTTTACACCAACCGGCCGGCTGCGGACGCCGACTTCGACAACACCCTCATCGCGCGTACGGCCACCGCCCTCGTCCGCACGCTCGGGCGGCTCTGAGTGGACGGTTCACCGGACGGAGAGGCGCAGGTTCGTCAGCTCGTACGAGGCGATCTCGGGCCGCAGGCCGACCTTCGGCGGTGACACCATCCGCAGGCCCGGCATCGCGAGCAGCTTGCTCAGGAAGATGTCCGTCTCCTGGATGGCGATGTACGCCCCGGGGCAGCGGTGCGGACCGTCCCCGAAGGACATGCCCGCGTCCCCCACGCCGTCGGGCATCGCGCGTCCCGGGCAGATCCGGCCCGCATCGGGACCGATCGCCCCGGGGTCCAGGTTGGCCGCGGCGACACCGACGTCGACCCGAGCGCCCGCGGGGATCACGGCACCGGGCACCGCGACGTCGGCCGTGGTCCGCCGGAGGATGTTGCCGACGACCGGCTCGAGGCGCAGGAGCTCGTGCAGGATGGCGGCCCGCTGCTTCTCGTCGCCGCCGGTGAAGGCGGCACGCAGCTCGTCGTCGGTGAGCAGGTGCCAGGCGGCGGCCGTGATGAACTCGCGGGTCGTGACCATTCCGGCCGCCGCGAACATCACGCACTCGCCGAGGATCTCGCTCTTGGTGCAGCCCTCGTCGAGCAGGTGCGAGATCAGGTCGTCGCGGCGTTCCCGGCGCCGCACGGCGATGGCCGGGCGCACGTCGCGCCAGTAGAACAGCGCCATGTTGGCGTTCGAGCGCACCTCCTTGAGCACTTCGGCCAACCGGTTGGGGGCCGCGGTGCCCTCGAAGAAGCGGTTCAGCCGGGCCGCCATCGAGCCGCTCTCGGTGAGCCCGATGACCTCCGCGGCGACGGCCACCGCGAGCGCGAAGGACAACTGCGACAGGTCCGCCTCACCCCGGCGCCGCAGCACCGCGCACTGCTCGTCGGCGAGACGCTCCATGAGTGATCGGTACGCCGTATCCACGCGGCGCGGCGTGAAGTACTTCGCGGTCTGGCGCCGGTTCTCGCGGTGCTCGGGCCCGTCGCGGTAGAGCACGGGCAACCGCATGCGTCCCTCCAGCTTCGCGGCGTTCTCGGCGTTGAAGCCGGCCTGGCGGGTCTCGGTGCTGCGGAGCATCGCCCGGGCGGCCGCGACGTCCTGGACGTGCCACACGCCGTCGGCGTCGGCGTGGACGGGGCAGCCGGGGGCGAGCTCGCCCCGTGCGATCTTGCGGTGCGCGGCGAGCGGCGTCTCAGCGGTCATGAACACATTGTCAATGGTCGATCAGGACGCAGAAAGGCCCCGGCGGGCGGCCGGGGCCTTTCTGTGGTGGAGGAAGGCTCAGTAGACGGAGACGCCGTACACGCCGAGCGGTTCGGTCACCGGCTGGAAGAACGTGGTGCCACCGGAGGAGCAGTTACCGCTGCCGCCGGAGGTCAAACCCAGCGCGGTGGTTCCGGAGTAGAGCGAGCCGCCCGAGTCGCCGGGTTCCGCGCAGACGGTGGTGCGGATCAGGCCGTACACCGAGCCCTCGGCGTAGTTCACGGTCGCGTTGAGCGCCGTGACCTGGCCGGAGTGGATTCCGGTCGTGCTGCCGCGACGGTAGACCGTGCTGCCGACCGCAGGCGTGCCGGCGCCCGTGATGTCCTGGTTTCCGACGTAGCCGGGGTGCGAGATGCTGGCGTTGGTGTACTGCACGATGCCGTAGTCGTTACCCGGGAAGCTGGTACCGGCCCGGCTGCCGATCGTCGTGGAGCCGTTGCTCCAGGAGGAGCCGATATTGGTGCAGTGACCGGCGGTCAGGAAGTAGTAGGTGCTGCCGCTGCGCACGTTGAAACCGAGCGAGCAGCGGGCGCCGCCGGTGTAGATGGCGTCACCGCCGACGATCGTGGGGCGGAGCGTGCCGGGCACCGATTCGAAGCGGGCCTTGTCGCCGAGCTTGGCCACGACGGCCTTGACAGTGGCGAGCTTCGCGCCGGTCACCGTGCTGTCGCCGGTGACCAGGATCTGGTTGCTCACCGGGTCGAGAGCGAAGGAGGTGCCGGGGGTCTTGAGCGTCTGCCTGAGCGTGGAGTCGGCGGCGGCCAGCGCGGCGCCGCTGCGCGCCACGTAGCGCGGGGTGGCACCGGCGGCCGTGACCGAGGCGGCCGTGGCGGCGTCCGTCACGTTGACGACGATCTTGCCGGCCGAGTCGACGTACGAGCCGGCGGCCTTGGTCCCGAGCTGGGCGTCGAGGCTGGTGGCGAGGGCGGAGGGGGCGAACGAGGGGTCGGCGGCGGGACCTGCCGGGGCGGCGGACGCGGGTGACGCGAAGGCGCTGCCGGCGAGCAGGAGGGCGGCCAGGCCGACGATCGGTCGGCCGAGCTTGGAGCCGGGGTTACGCACGGGGTCCTCCCAGGGGGATGGGGGGTACGCCGGAAGCCCGGCGTACCGAGTGCCATCCGCAGTATTGAGAACTATCTATGACAACTCAAGACGCGCGAGAGTCGCCTAGACAGCCATCAAACCGACCCTGACCTGGGAATTCATCCGTGCCATAGCATCGGGTTATCACCAAACCGGGATGCCGACAGTCGTTAACGATCGTCTGCTATACGGCCACCGGGACCCGGCGGGCCTGCAGATCGGTGGCGAGGCGGTGGGCCTGCGCCCGGATCTCCGGCACCGCGGTCGTCTCCCACTGTGCGCCCCGGCGCAGGGGGCCGATGACCCAGAGCCGCTCGTGCGGGCGGCCGTCGGCGCCCACCAGCCGGCCGGCCGGGTCGATGTCCAGCCCCAGGCTGTGCGGCCCCACCCGCGCCAGGCCGGCGTCCAGCAGGCCGCCGACGAGCGGGCCCGCGGCGCCGGGCAGCCGCCCCGGCCCGGCACAGTTCACGACCGCGGCGAAGTCCGCGAGGCCCGGCCACGCGGCGACCCCGCCGCGGCGGATCTCCAGCAGCCCCGCCTCGCGCAGCGCGACCACCCGCGCCGCGATCTCGGGCGCCATCCGGTGCCGGTGACACTCCCAGGCGCGGGCCAGGTGCCGCAGGAAGGCGTCCTGCTCCTCCAGCGTGAGCGCGGTCCAGAGCCGGTCGAGGACCGGCCGCATCCCGTCGACGACCGGCCGCCAGTCACCCGCCTCCCCCGCGGCTGACCTTACGGCCCGGACGACGTCGCGCAGCGTGGCACAGTCGTCCAGCGCCGGGGCGGCGGGCGGAGTGGCCTCGGCGGTGTGCGTGAGCGGCAGCAACCCACGCCGGCTCACGGCCACCACCGGGGCGCTGCGGCGTCCGTCGGCGGTGAGGGTGAGCGCGGCGTCGACGGCGGTCAGGCCCGTGCCGACCAGCAGTACGGGCCGGTCGGACGGCAGCGACTCCAGCACGCCGGGCGCCCAGGGATCGTCGATGAAGCGGGGGTGCTCCAGGGGCTGCCGGGCGGCGGCGGGACCACCGGTGGCCAGGATGACGTGGTCGGCGTGCACGGCCGTACCGTCGTCCAGGACGACCGTGCCACCGTCGGCGTCCGGCACGATGCGCGCCGCCCGGCCGCGGCGCAGGTCGAACCGCCCGGGCTCGCCGGCGACGGCTTCCTCGAAGACCTCGCGCAGGTAGTGGCCGTACTCGCGGCGCGGCCGGAACTCCGCGGGGGCGGCACCGGACCAGCGCACGAAGTGGCCGGCGTCGCCGGGATCGGCGCTCATCGCACCGGCTCGCGAGTTGAGCACGTGCCAGGGCTGGGCGTTGCCGTACGCCACCCCGCCGCCCGGCGTGCCGGGCTCGACGAGGACGACGGCGTCGTCGCTGCATCGCAGCAGCTCCCGCGTCATCAGAACGCCGGAGCACCCGCCTCCGACCACCGCCACCGTGCGCCGCATGGCACCTCCCTATCTCCTATCGACACGATAGGGAAAACCGCCTTGGGGCGCCAGGGAGCACGCCGGATCCGTCACCGTACGCCATCCGGTCCCACCATCCGCCAAGGCGCCGCGGGGTACTCGTCGGCCCCTCACCCTGCGGCGACGCGCCCGGCGAGCGGCGAGGTATCTTCGGTGCGCGCCGCCGGCTCCGGGAGGTGGATCATGGGGAGGGTGACCCGTCGCTCAGCCCTCTGGCAGGCAGATCTCGACGGCGGCGTGTGCGCCGCCCCCGAGGAATGCGTCGAGAGCCTGCGCCACCGGGAGCGCACCACGCTGGTGCTCGAGCACCGCGACCGCGGCATCACGCCCACGCGGGAGGTCTTCGAGACCGCGTTGCAGCAGGACGTGGAGTGGCAGTTCAGCGGGATCGCCTGGCCGGCCGACGTACGACCCGGAGTGCTGGTCAGCGTCTCCTGGCAGGCCGGCAGGGACGAGATCCTGGTGCGTACGACCGCCCTGGACGAGCCGATGCGGGTGGACGGCATCGACTACTTCCACGAGTACGACCCGCGCGTCGTCACCCGCGAGTTCGTGGCGGACGAATCCAACCGCGGCAAGGTGCTGCACGCGGTGCGGAAGCTGGGCCGCATCTTCGAGGACGGCAGTGCGGTCCTGCCCGAGGCCGGGCTCGCCGCGCACTGCGGGCTCGGCCGGGGCGCCCGGGGCACCTTCCTGCTGCGCAACGCCGTCGACCAGCTCATCCGCGAGGGTTACCTGACCCGCGTGCCGGGCAGCCTCGACTCGGCGGGATACCCGTCCTACCCCGCCGTCGAGGGGCAGAAGCCCGCCGAGATGCTGTTCTACGCGCCCCTGGTGGAGCCGGCGCCCTATCCGGACGACGACGCGTCGGACCCGGACCGCCGGGAGCACTGGGTCAACGGCTTCGTCCGCAGGCTTCCACCCGGGGCCCAGCCGTCGGAGCGGCAGGTGTCGCTGCACGAGCGGGCGGTCGAGGAGGAAGAGGTCGCGGACCCCCTCGCCCCCGGCTACACCTTCGTGCGCAAGCACCACCGCACCGGCTGAGCGCCCCGGACGATCAGGACTCGTTGATGGTGATCGCGGCGTCCTCCGAGAGCCGGTAGCCGACCCCGTACACGGTCGTGACGAAGTCCGGGTCGCCCAGCTTGGTACGCAGCCGGCTCACGTGCACGTCGACCGTCCGTACGGTGGTGTGGGTGTGACCCCACACGTGGCCCAGGAGCTGGCTGCGGCTGAAGACCTGCCGCGGGTTGCGGGCCAGGAAGACGAGGAGCTCGTACTCCAGCCGGCTGAGGTCGAGGGTCCGGCCGTTGAGCGTCGCGCTGCGCGGGCGCACGTCCAGGCGCAGGCCGGCGGACGCCGGTTCGGGGCGGACCGGCACGACCGGCGCGGGCGGCTCGAGGGCCACGTCGGCGCCGGGGCCCGCGGCTTCCACGAGGTCGCGCAGCGCGGCGAGCACCCGCTCGCTCTCCTCGGATCCCGGCGAGCCGAGGGTGATGGTGACGGTCACGGACGAGGCGTTGCCCGCGGCGATGGGGCGCAGCCGGGTGACACGCGGACGGCCGGCGGGGCCGCGACGACCGGGGGCCGTACGGCTGAGAGAAAGATCGGCAACGGCGAGAACGGACATTTACGTGCCTCCGGAGGGTGTCACCGCTGCCGGATCTCGGCGGCGGTTGAACAATACTTCTCCCATGTATGGGATAGGTTTAGTGGCGCATCGATGCGCACAGGTTCACGCGAAAGAGGGAACGGCCGGGAAGGGCGTCATCGCCGGCCCCGAGCACAGCATCCGGGAGCTCAGCTCACCGGGTCGGCCCGATTGCGCAACACCGGGCGCTCGCACACCGGAGGAGATCGATGGCGAGGCGGGACGTCAGTCGTACGTCGCGCAACCGCATGTCTTCGATCCTTGTCCTCGCGTCCATCCGGGTCAAAACAAATCCACGATGCGGGAGCATTTTCTCCCGAAAACACAACGGTTGATCATCGACATCCAGAAATGTGATGGTGGGCACATCTGACCATTCCGCATCACGCCTCCGACCGTTCCGCGCGGTGCCGCACGCGGACATTCAGATTCTGCGGGAAGGAGGTGAAGGTCGTCCGTTCGGTGACCGGTCCGGCCGAGCGCTCCGGCACCAGGTCGAACGCGCGGGACAGTACCGAGACGATCACGGCGGCCTCGATGAGGGCGAGGTTACGGCCCGGGCAGAACCGCGGGCCGGTGCCGAAGGGCGCGAACGGCAGGGACTCCGCCGGCAGCTGCCCGTCCAGCCAGCGCTGCGGGCGGAACACGTCCGGATCGGGGAAACGTACGCGATCCCGCAGCGCGCCGTACGAGGTCAGCACGAAGATCAGCTTGTCCTCGGGCACCCGCAGCGGACCGTCCTGAGTGGTGAGCGTGACGTCGGCGGTCGGCTGCAGGACCAGGTACGGCGCCACCGGCCGCAGCCGCAGCGTCTCATCGACCACGGCCTGCGCGTGCCGGAGCCGGCTCACCGTGGCGGGATCGGCCGGGAACCTTGTCCCGCCGAGCACCTCATCGGCCTCGGCGCGGACCCGGCGCAGCTCGGCGGGGTTCTCGGCGAGATAGTGGATCGCCCACGCCGCGGTGGACGAGGTGGTGTCCTCCCCCGCGAGCAGCATGGTGAGGACGTTGCCGAACACCTCCTCGTCGGTGGCGGCCGGCTCGTTCTCCAACGGCTTCACCAGCGCCTCGAGGAACGTGGCCGGCGCGGCACCGGTGGCGATCCGCTCCCGCGCCTCGGCGAACCGGTCGCGGACCAGGTCCTCGATCTCACGCACGGTCGCGTCGAGGCGCCGGTCACGCGGCAGCTTCACGTACCGCCAGTACGGGAAAGGGGCCTGGATCCGCCGCGCGAGCTCGGGGAACAGCATCGGCAGCCGCCGGTGCAGCCCGTCCCCGGTGTGCTCCAGCGCGTTCAGATCGTGGCCCATCGCCAGGCCGACCGTCACGTCCAGCGTGTAACGCATCGTGCAGTCGAGCACGTCGACCGGTTCACCGGAGTCCGCCGCCGCGCGCCAGAGCCGTTCCAGCCGCTCGGTCACCCGGGTGATCGTGGTGAAGTACTGGCGCAGGTAGGCGGCATTGAGGCTCTGCGCGGCCACCTTGCGCAGGCGGCGCCAGCGCTCCCCCTCCGCGGTGAACACCCCGTGCGGGGCCATCTCGTCGATGATCCGAGACATCACCGCGCTGCGCCGGAAGTCGCCGGGCCGGCGCCGCAGCACGACGTCGGCCACCGCCGGGTCCGCGGTGGCGACGGCTTCCTGCCGGGCGAGGTGGAAACGGTAGGTCAGGCCGTAGGTGTCGCACCACCGTTCCAGCACGCGGTTGGTGACACCGCCCCGGACGAACTCCGGCAGATTGCCCAGCAGGGGAAGAGGCCGGGGACCCGGAAGATCGCCGACGGTACGAACGGGCGCGGAGGTTCGGCTGGTGTCCACCATGCATCCAGTGTCGTGGTTGACCGCCCGGATGTGCACCATGGCGCCGACACTTCCGGATGACGACCCGCCATGTCAACCATAGCCCATAGGTTTACTAGGATATGGGACGGCGTTGACACCCCGCCCGTGAGCAGCGCACGGTGGGGCTCCCGCCCCCACTTTCACCCGGTGGAAGCCGAAGATCGGAAGCCGAAGCATGAGCGGAATCGTCGTCGTGTCGGGCAACCCGCGCGCCGGATCACGCACCTCCACCCTGGCCGCGGCCGTCGGCACCGCCCTCGGCGGCGCCACCGCCGTGATCGACGTCGGCGCGCTCGGCGCCGGGCTCCTCACGCCGGACGACGAGGCCACCGCCGCTGCCACCGCCACCGTGCAAGGGGCCGACCTGCTGGTCGTCGCCACGCCGACGTACAAGGGCAGCTACACCGGGGTGCTGAAGGTGCTGCTCGACCGCCTGCCCGCGAACGCGCTCGCCGGCAAACGTGCGGTACCCGTGGTCACCGCCGGTGTAGCCCCCCAGGCCGAGGCCGCGGCAGCCCTCCTGGCACAGCTCCTCCGAGAACTCGGCGCCACGGTCCTGCCGCCGCTGCCCGTGGTGGAGGCGGACCTTCCAAAGTCGGAGGGGATCGCGGGCAAGTACGCCGCAGCGCTGCCCGGCTGACCGACGTCGCCTGTCAGGATCGGGGCATGGAGTTCCTGGTCGTCACCCCGCTGGTCCTGCTCATCCTCGGTCTCATCACGGCGGTGTGGTCGGCGTCGGCATCAGCTGACCGCGACCGCCGGCGTACGGCCGCGCGTGTCGCCGACATCGAGCACAAGCTCGACGCGGTAATCGCTCACCTCGGCGTGACCGTGCCCGAACCGCGGTACCCGGCGGTCGAGGAACTGGTGCGGCAGGGACGACCGGTCCATGCCGTGCGCGCCTACCGCGCCGAGACGGGCGCCGACCTGCTCACCGCGAAGCAGGCGGTGGACGCGATCAAGGCCCGCGTCGGCGAGTGAGCCGTGGGGAAGCACGTACCGCACGCCGCCGCCCGGACGCGGCGAGCGTCGGAACCCGATGGCCGCCGTCGCCGAGAAGCTGGGCCAGCCGGGCCACGGGCGCGTCCGACCTGGTCCGGCTCCTGCAGAAGAACGGCGTGGACCTGAGCGCCCTGCGCAACGTACTGAACAACGGCGACCTGGTGGACGTCGCCGCCCGAACGACGGGCCACGGGCGCCGCATTGGCACTCGTGATCGGACGGCGGTCCCGGCAGGCTGGGCGGATGATCACCGTTGGCTCGCTGCTCGGGGTCGCCGCGGTCGCACTCGGCATGGTGCTGACGCCCGGGCCCAACATGATGTACCTGGTCTCCCACAGCATCACCCAGGGGCGCCGGGCGGGCATCGTGTCCCTGGGCGGCGTCGCGCTCGGGTTCCTCGCCTATCTCACCGCCGCCAATCTGGGCCTGTCGGTCATCTTCGTGCACGTGCCCGAGGCGTACGTCACGGTCAAGCTGGCCGGGGCGGCGTACCTCGGCTGGCTTGCCATCCGCACCCTGCGCCCGGGCGGGACGTCGATGTTCGCGCCGGGTGAGCTGCCGGTCGACTCGTCGCGCCGGTTGTTCACCATGGGGTTGCTCACCAACCTGCTCAATCCCAAGGCCGCGATTCTCTACCTGTCGCTCATCCCGCAGTTCGTGCGGCCCGAGGCGGGACATGTGCTGGCTCAGGGGTTCGTGCTGGGGGGCGTACAGATTCTGGTCAGCCTGACGGTGAACCTCGTGATCATCTCTGCGGCCGGCACCGTCGCGGTGTTCCTCGCCCGCCGTCCGGGCTGGCTGCGGATGCAACGCCGGGTGATGGGTACGGTCCTGGGCGCGCTCGCCGTCCACCTCGCCACCGACCGCGTCCGGCCCGCCTGACCGGCCGATCCGCGATACCGTGGAGCCCGCAGGGCCGGGAACCCGCCGCCACGGGTTCCCGGCCTTTGATCATGCTGACGGGGACCCGGCCCGCGCGGGTGGCCATACTGGCGGGCGTGAACGAGGTGGTCTTCCCCCGCGCCGCGAACGGCCGGCGCAGCAGTTCGGAGCTGGGCCGTCAGGTGGTCGCCGACGCGCTGCGCGTGGCCGACCCGGCGGCCGCCGACGCCGCGGCGGCGGAGCGTGATTGGCGCAAGGGCTACCTGCGCCACTTCCGGGCCCTGGTCGAGGCCGGTGACGGGTACGCCGTGGCGGCCGCCGGCCTGGCATCCGTGCACGAGCGGATGCGGGTGGAACGCGAGGACGACGTACCGATCGCCGAGGTCTTCGACGCGAACCCGGCACCGCTCGCAACGGCGACCATCACCGGCGAGGGCGAGCCGGAGCGGGAGCTGACGGTGCCGTACCGGGGCGAGATCCTCCGCGGGGACAGCTTGCACCGGCAGCTCGACACATGGGTCGCCGCCGGGACGATCGAGGCGTCGTGCGCGGAGATGGTCCGGGCGGTCGCCGCCGACCCGGGCTGGCTGGACCTCTCGGACGTGCGCCTGGTCGTGCTCGGCGCGGGCAGCGAGATGGGTCCGCTGCCGGCGGTGCTGGGCTGGGGCGGCACTGTCGTCGGCGTGGATCTGCCCCGGCCCGCCGTGTGGTCCCGGGTGGCCGCGACGGCCCGCCGCAGCGCCGGGACGCTCGTCGCGCCCGGCACCTCGATCGAGGCCGCCGGAGCGGACCTGCTCAGCGGGTTGCCCGAGGTCGCGCGGTGGCTGCTCGACGTCCGGGGGCGGCTGGTGCTCGGCAATTACGTGTACGCCCCCGGCGCGGCGTACGCCCGGCTCTCCGCGGCCGTGGACGCGCTGACCGTCCGCCTCACCGCGGAACGTCCGGACACCGCCCTGGCCTTCCTCGCCACGCCGACCGACGTCTTCGCGGTGCCGGGCGATGCCGTCGCTCAGGCGACCGAGCGCTACCGCCGGCGCTCCAGGGCGGCGCGCCTCGCCCACGTGTTCTCCGCGGAAAGGTTGCTGACACCCCACTATCCGCCCGGCGCCGACCCCGGCATCGCCGACAGCCTGGTGCCGCAGCAGGGCCCGAACTACGCCCTGGCCAAACGCATCCAGCGGTGGCGCGCGTCGACGGCCCGGCACGCCGGCACGACGGTGAGCTTCTCCGTCGCGCCGCCCACCCGTACGCGATCCGTGACGAGCAACCGCCTTCTCGCCGCGGCGTACGCGGGAGCCCATCTGTTCGGTGTGGAGATTTTCGAACCGGCGACCAGTGCCAAGCTCATGGCGGCGCTGCTCGTGCACCAGCTCCGCAACCCGCGCCCGGCCGCGCCGCAGGCCTGGCAGGACGAGACGGCCGGGGCCGCGCACGGGGGCCTGTGGCGGGTCGCGTATCAGCCCCGCAGTGCCCTCGGCCTGGCTGCCCTGCGGGGCTTGCCCGCCGCCGTCCGCTAACCCAGCGCGGGGTGGCCGAACAGGCCGGGAAGGCCCCCGCTGTGCAGGAACACCACCTTGCCGTCGGGCGGGGTCGCCCGCAGGCCGGCGAGGGCCCGGCCGGTGTAGGTCGGGTCGAGGAACAGGCCTTCCGTGCGGGCCGCGAGGACGAGGGCCGAGCGGACCGGGTCGGTCAGCGCCGCGTATCCCGCGCCCACATGCGCCTCGTCGATCTGCAGCTCGGCCGGGTCGGCCTTCACGCCCATGCCGTCGAGCAGGGCGCCGACCGTCGCCCTGGGGTCGGGCAGGGCACCGGTGTCCACCCCGTACACGCGGTGGGGTCCCAGGTGGGCGACCAGGCCGGCCATCGTGCCGCCGGAACCCAGGGCGACCACCACCGTGGCCAGGTCCGGCAGCTGGGTCAGCAGCTCCTGGGCGCAGTCGACGTATCCCCGCGCCGACACCGGCGACGTGCCGCCGAACGGAATGACGTAGCCGTCCTGCGCTGCCGCGACCTCGTCCAGCGGGTCGGTACCGGCCCAGACCACCGACGCGCCCGCCAGTTCATCCAAGATCAGGTTGCCGCGTACGGTCGCCGGGGGCTCGCCGCGCAGCACCAGCGTGCAGCCCAGCCCGAGCCGCGCGGCCGCCGCCGCGGTCAGGCGGGCGTGGTTGGACTGCGCGGCCCCGGTGGTGACCAGCCTGGTCGCGCCCGCTCGTACCGCCTCGGCGCACGTGTACTGCAGTTTGCGGACCTTGTTGCCGCCGCCACCGAGCCCGGTGAGGTCGTCGCGTTTGATCCACAGCTCGTCCAGGCCCAGCGCCGCGGCCAGCCGCGGGGCCGGCTCCAGCGGGGTCGGCCAGCTGCCCAGGGGTATCGGCGTGACGTCCACGCTGCCGAGCATAGGATGCCGGGCGTGCGACTGCGGGGTGTGCTGCTCGACCTGGACGGCACCCTCGTGGATCACGCGTCGGCCGTGGACGCCGGGCTGCGGGCCTGGCTGCCGACGATCGGCCGGGACGCGACCGACGCCGCGATCGCCCGCTGGACGACGATCCAGGAACCCCACCTCGCGGCCTGGCGGGCAGGCACGATCACCTTCGCGGAACAGCGCCGTCGCCGGTTGCGCGACTACTTGGGTACGGCCGCAGCCGACGAGGAGCTGGACGAGATATACGCCCGCTACCTGAGCCACTACGAGGCGGCCTGGCGCGCCTACGACGACGTCGCCGACGCGCTGCGGACCATCGCCGGCGCGGGCCTGGTCACCGCGGTGCTGACCAACGGCTCCACGGTGCAGCAGCGCAAGAAGCTCGAACGTACCGGTCTCGGCGGCCGGGTCGGGCCGGTGTTCACCCTCGAGGACCTCGGCGCCGCCAAACCGGATCCGGCGGCGTTCACCCTGGCCTGCTCCCGCTGGGGCGTGCCGCCGGCCGAGGTGCTCAGCGTCGGCGACGATCACGCGCTCGACGTGGTCGCCGCCCGGGCGGCCGGGCTGCGCGCCGCCCACCTGGACCGGCTCGGCACCGGGCCGCCCGGCGAGCCCACCCGCCTCACCACTTTGCGAGACCTCGGGCCCCTGCTGAACGAGACGTCGATCTAACATTCTCGATCATGGGGATGCGGCCGGGCAGGGTACGGGTGGCGGTCCAGATCGCACCGGAACGCGCGGACTATGCGCGGATCCGGGACGCGGCGAACGAGGCGGACCAGCTCGGCGCCGACGCGATCTTCACCTGGGACCACTTCTTCCCGCTCGGCAAGGACCGGACCGGCAAGCATTTCGAGTGCTGGACGACCCTCGGCGCGTGGGCCGAGTCCACCCGACGCGCCGACATCGGCACCCTGGTCAGCTGCGTCGCCTACCGCAACCCCGACCTGCTGGCCGACATGGCCCGTACCGTCGACCACATCAGCGGCGGCCGGTTGATCCTGGGTGTCGGCGCGGGCTTCCGCGGGTGGGAGGCCGAGCAGTACGGCTACGAGTTCGGCTCGCCGGCCCAGCGCGTCGAGGACCTCCGGAACGCGTTGGACCGCATCGAGCGTCGCCTGGCCGCACTCAACCCACCGCCGACGCGCAGGATTCCCGTCCTTGTCGCCGCCGACGGACCCAACGCGCTGCGCTCGGTGGCCCGGTACGCGGACATCTGGCACACCTTCGCCAAGGGCGACGCGCTCGCCGAGAAGACGGCCCGGCTCGAGGGCTACTGCCGCGACCTGGGGAGGGACCCCGCCGAGATCGAACGCTCGTCGTTCGTGGACGGCGACCCGTGGACCGTCGGCCCGCAGCTTCGCGGCCACGGCGTCGGGATGTTCACCGTGCTCACCCACGGCCCGGATCACGACACGACCGAGCTGCGCCGCTGGCTAGCCTGGCGCGACGAGCAGAACGCCGGCTAGGTGCCTCAGCGGACCTCGAAGACGGGACCGCGGGGAGCGAACGGCAGGCGGGCACCGCGCGGCATCAGGAAGGCGTGCGTACGCCGGATCCGCAGCACGTCGCACCCGCCGTCGGTGATCACCAGGATGGGCCCGGCCGCGGGGAAGTCGGCGGCTTGTTCCAGCAGGTCGATCGCCGGTTGCAGGACCGTGCCGCCACGGCCGCGTACCCGGATCCGTCCCGCGATGTCCTCGACCGGCAGGTAGCCGGCGTCGTACGCGGCCGCGTCGCAGAAGACCACACG
The DNA here is from genome assembly GCF_044465265.1 of Actinoplanes sp. NPDC049681. NCBI lineage: Bacteria > Bacillati > Actinomycetota > Actinomycetes > Micromonosporales > Micromonosporaceae > Actinoplanes > Actinoplanes sp. NPDC049681. Next base: position 325,267 of record NZ_JBITLP010000004.1, on the reverse strand, counting down.
GGCGGCGGGCACGTCGCGGGCGGTCGCGTACGAGGCGACGGCTCCGAGTGCCTTGCCCATCAGCCGGTGATCCATCGAGCCCGACGTGTCGAGGACGACGCCGAACGTGCTGCGCCGTACGGACTCCTGCGGGTGGTGCCGGCCCGGGCGGGGGATGTCCGGCGTGCTCGCCTGGCGCCGCGACGGGCGGGCGTAGCTGCGGTTCGGCTCCGGGGCGGGCACGTGCTCGTCGAACCACCGTGCCAGTCGCACGTCCCAGGGCAGCGGCGGATGCTCGAGCACCCGGATCTCGGCGGCCAGTCCGGCGGGGAGCAGGCCACGGCCGCTGCCGCGGTGGTACGCGTACCCGGTGAGCAGCGCCCGCCGGTAGTAGTCGTCGAGGTCGACGGCGCCGGATCGCGGCCCGTGCCACGGCAACGGCTCGCCCAGCATGTCGCCGGCGCCCCGGCCGCGCAGCGTCGCCAGCTTGCGCATGCGGCGCAGGTCGCCGGCGATGCGGTCGTAGACGTCCTCGGCGGAGGCGCCGGCGAGCCGCGGGTCGTAGAGCACGCCGTCGGGCAGCTGTCCCACCGCCATCTCGACGAGCCAGCCGTTGACGACGTAGTCGCAGGCGACGTTCCACAGGTACGGGTCGCGCGGCCCGGCCCGGTCGCCGTGGCGCAGCGCGGCGTGCAGCATCTCGTGGGCGAGGACGAACCGCCATTCCTGCTCGTCCAGCCGCCGCAGCGGGTTGAGGTAGATCTCGCCCGCCTCGGCGGAGACCGCCGCGATCGCGATGTCGCGGTCCCGGGCCAGGCTCGCGTCCGCCACCAACGTGAACCCGGAGGCGAGCCCGCCGAGCAGCGGGTACGAGCCGGTGAACCAGCTCATCGCCCGCTCCCACGGACGACGCCGGGCGGCCGCGTCGGTGAGCGAGCTGCGGGCTCCCCCGGCGACGTCGACCGCCGCCGTCGCGGCCGCCGACAGGCCCAGCGCGAAGCGGTCCGGCCACTTCGGATCGTGCGGTGGCCGGCGGTCGCCGGTGAGCGGGTCCAGGTCGGGCGCGCCCGCGCCGCAGCCGGCGAACTCCGGCGGTACGCCGTCGCGCCGCCAGCGCCGCAGCAGGGCGGCCTCGTCCGTGGTCGGCAGCTCGTCCGGGAACGGTACGGGCTCGGCGCCGACCTTCACCGCGCGCTGGAACCGCGTGACGGCAAGGCAGGCGACGGCCTGGAAGGCCCCGTCGTGCCCGGCCGCGCCGAGGTGGCCGAAGCCCAGGTGCAGCAGGCAGTGCGCCAGCACCCATTCCCACTGCGCGGCGTCGAGCCGGCGCCCGGCGTTGGCGCGGATCCCGCCGTCCGCACCGACCATGGCGAGCCCGAGGGCGGAGTCGTCGACGAGGCGGGCGTGGGCGGCCGGGCGCGGCCGGTCCGCCGTGGTCAGCGGCGCGAACATGGGGTGCGCACACACCGCCCGCCACCCGTCGTGGAAGGCCGCGGTGTTCGGGTCGAGCTGCGCCGGCGGCTTGCGCGCCATCAGGCGGCCCGGGCCGCGACCAGCCGGGGCAGGTCGCGGCTGACCTCGACGAGGAACCAGGCCGGCAGCACCGGCGCGCCGTCGTCGTCCGCGGCCACCACCAGCTGGGCGCACTCCAGCGAGATCTCGGCCAGCTCGACCAGCAGCGCCTTGGCTCGGTGGGCGAAGTGGCGGACCGTGGCGGGTGCGTGGTCCTTGTCGCGCGGCAGGTCCTTGACCAGCCGCTCGCGGAACGTCTCCGCGAGGTAGTACAGCAGGTCACGGTCCGTGGCCGCGCGCGGCCACGGGACGTCGCCGCGCAGGATCGCCTCCAGGCCGTACCGGTTGCGCACGATCCTGAGGTAGCCGCAGAACGCGGACGCGTGCGCGGGGGTCAAGGTGCCGGCCGCGAGCAGGCGCAGGGTGTCGTCGTCGATGTCGTCACCGTACGAGTGCAGCGCGTCGGAGAGCATGTGCCAGCTGCGCGGGGTGGAGAAGGCCTCCTCGGTCTTCGGCGGCGCGGACCACAGGTGCCCGGGCCGCTCGGCGAGGTATTCCAGCACCCAAGGATGGATGCCGGCGCCGGTGGCCCATCCCAGCCAGTCCGTGTACGCCGCCCGCAGGTGGACGTGGACCAGCCGGTTGACCAGCGCGGAGGCCATCGGCCGGGCGAGGGCGTTGTCGGCGGCACGGTTGCCGGCGCCGATGACGATCGAGCCCGGCGGCAGCTCGTACGCGCCGATCCGGCGGTCGAGGATGAGCGAGTAGAACGCCTTCTGCACGTCCGCGCCGGAGGAGTTGAGTTCGTCGAGGAACAGGCAGTACGGCTCGTCGCGTGCGATGGTTTCCGGCGGCGCGAACCGGCTGCGGCCGTTCCGGAGCTCCGGCACGCCGATCAGGTCCTCCGCGGCGAGCTGCGTACCCACGAGCGTGACGCACTCGAGCCCGAGGGCGGCCGCGAAGTCACGGACCAGCGAGCTCTTGCCGATTCCCGGCGCACCCCACACGAAGACCGGCCGCACGACCGCCACGTGCAGCAGCAGGTCGGGCAGCCGGGCCGGGGTCACGGTGAAGGCCGAGTGCACACCCGGAAGTGTGCGGGCCCGCACCGCGGCGGCGCACCCCAATATCGATCAGCGGCGGCGGCTCCCGATGGTCTGCACGAGCAGCGTGAGCACCCCCGCGGCCACGATCGCGGCGACGTTGATGAGCAGCTGCAGGGCGGAGCCGGCGGCCTCGTTCGTCACCCCGTACGCGAGCGCGACGGCGGCGTTGGCCGCGGCCGGGACCGTGGTCACCGAGATCAGCACCCCGACCAGGGTGCCGGCCTTGGCCGAGGTCAGCGAGAGCATCCCGGCGATGCCGGCGAGGAAGCCGACGACCCAGCTGAGCGCGTCCGGCTGCCAGATGAAGCTGGTCAGCGGCCGGTCGTCCAGCAGCATCGACCTCTGCACCAGGCCCAGCGCGTCCAGCAGCCAGGTGGTGGCCACGGTGACCACCATGCCCACGGCGAAGCCCACGGCGAGCGCGGCGAGCGCTCGCCGCACGAGGCTCCACCGGCGGCGGACGACCCCGACACACAGGGCGGCCAGCGGACCGAATTCGGGGCCGACGACCATCGCGCCGACGATGAGGATGGGCTGGTCCAGCAGGACGCCGATGCCGGCGATCGCGGTCGCGACGATCATGAAGGTGAGGAAGGCGCCGGAGAGCTCGCTCTCGGCGGCGGTGGTGTGCTCGATCTCCTCCCACACCACCGCGTCGACGCCCAGGCCGGGGACGCGCTTCTCGGCCCGGGCGGCGGCCGCCGACAGTGCGGTGTCCACCCGCTCCAGCATGATCGAGCCGTCCCGCTCGATGCCCAGCTCGCGCAGCCCCTCGATGAGGTGGCTCGCGCCCTCCCGGACGACGTCGCAGAGCACGAGGTCGCCGACCGGGTCCCGGGCCGTGCCCGCGAGCACGACCACGTGCGTCACCGCTTCGTCCGCGGTCAGCAGCTTCTCGACGGCCTCGGTGGTGGCCGGCGGCGAGATGATCCGGAGATGCAGCACCCGGTCATCGAACCATCCTTCAGCCGTGGACGGGCCCGGAGGTGCGGGTCAGCCGCTCGCCGGTGCCGTTCCAGCGCAGCGCCACGATCTCGGCGGCCACGCTGACCGCCGTCTCCTCCGGGGTACGCCCACCGAGGTCGAGCCCGATCGGCGAGCAGAGCCGGGCCAGCTCCGCCTCCCCCAGCCCGGCCTCGCGCAGCCGCTTGAGCCGGTCGTCGTGCGTACGCCGGGAGCCCATCGCGCCCACGTACGCCACCGGCAGCCGCAGCGCCACCTCGAGCACCGGCACGTCGAACTTCGGGTCGTGGGTCAGGACGCACACCACCGTGCGCTCGTCGAGCCGGCCGCCCGACGCCTCGGCGGCGAGGTAGCGATGCGGCCAGTCGACCACCACCTCGTCGGCTCCGGGGAAGCGGTCGGTGGTGGCGAAGACCGGCCGGGCGTCGCAGACGGTGACCCGGTAACCGAGGAACGCCCCGATGCGGGCGACCGCGGCGGCGTGGTCGGTGGCACCGAAGACGAGCATCCGCGCGGCGGGTGCGAAGGAGGTGACGAAGACCGTCAGCCCGGTGCCGCGCCGCTGACCGTCCGGCCCGTAGTGCAGTAGCCCGCTCCGCCCGGCGGCCAGCAGGCCCCGGCCGTCGTCGGTGGCGGCGTCGTCGACCCGGTCAGCCCCGAGCGAGCCCTGCCGGCCGTCCGGGGTCACCACGAGGTGCCGCCCGACCCGCTCCGGCGGACCCTCCACACAGGTCAGCAGCGCCACCGGCCGGCCGTCGTCCACCGCGGCGGCGAGCACCGGCAGCTCCGGGAAGCCGGCCGGCTGGACGAAGAGCTCGATCGTGCCGCCGCAGGGCAGCCCGACCTCGAACGCATCGTCGTCGCTGACGCCGTACCGCGTCGTGCGGGCCACCCCGGTGCGGGCGACCTCGCGGCACAGGTCGTGCACCGCCCCCTCGACGCACCCGCCGGAGACGCTGCCCACCGTCGTACCGTCCTCCAGGACGAGCATCGAGGCGCCGGGGCCGCGAGGCGCGCTGGACCAGGTCGCGGTCACCGTCGCCAGCCCCGCCGGCCGGCCCGCACGCCAGGCGCGCAGCAGCTCGCCGAGGACCTCACGCACGGCCGCTCACCTCGGGCACGTCGAGATCGGCGTCGTCCGCGACGTCCTCCACCGGGACCACCAGGACGTCGGCGGCGTGCTCGCGCAGGTAAGGACGGGCGCCGCGGTCGCCGGTCGCGGCGGCGGCCACCCCGGCCCAGTGGTCGCGGCCGAGCAGGACCGGGTGGGAGCGGCGGCCGGCGTACCCGCCCATGACCAGGGCGGCCGGTGAGGCGAAGGCGGCGACCCGGCGTACCGCGGCGGCCGTCACGCCCGGCATGTCGACCAGCAGGATCACGGCCGCGGTGGCCGGCGTACCGTCCAGCGCGGCGAGGCCGGCCCGCAGCGACGACGCCATCCCGGTCGCCCAGGCGGGGTTCTCGACGTACGCGAGGCCGGGTGCCGCGGCCCGGACCCGGGCAGCCTCGGCTCCCACCACGACGATCGTCCGGCTCAGCCCGGCGGCGGCCGGGATCGCGGCCACGTGTTCCACCAGCAGGCTTCCCTGCCAGGACACCAGCGCCTTGGGCATCCCGTACCGTCGCCCGGCGCCGGCGGCGAGGACCAGCCCGGCGATCTCCATGCCGGCGAGCGTATCCCCATGACGGCAACCCGACTCATCGACGACGGGGATTTGCCCCGTTGCCTACTGTCGGCGCATGAGGACAGCGATCGTCGGCGCCGGACCGACCGGGCTCTTCACCGCCATCGCCCTGGCCCGCCGCGGACACCGGGTCGTCGTGGTCGACCGCGATCCGGGCCCCGCGGCGGACGGCAGCTGGCCGCGGCGCGGCGTCATGCAGTTCCACCATCCGCACGGCATCCGCGAGCAGGTCCTCCAGGCGATTCGCGCGGAGATGCCGGAGGTCGAGAGCGCCCTCCAGAAGGCCGGCGCCGAACGGTCCATCCTGCCGGCGGCCGACGGGCGCCCCGCCATGGCGGTCGGGCTGCGCTGCCGCCGGATGGTCTTCGAGCGCGTGCTGCGGGAGGCCGCGATCGCCGAGGCCGGCGTGACCCTCGTCCAGGGCAACGCCGAGGACGTGGTGCGGGTCCGCGGACGGGCGGCCGGCCTGCGCGTCGACGGCGGCGAGCTGGCGGCCGACCTGGTGGTCAACGCCTCCGGGCGGGCCGGGCGGGTCACCGACGATCTGCGCGCGCCGAAGGTGGGCGGTGACTGCGGGATGTCCTACGTGTCCCGCCACTACGCGCTGCTGCCGGATCGGGAACCCGGGCCGTCCAACTCGCCGCTCGGGCTGATCACCCGCTTCCACGGCTTCCTGGCCGGGGTGTTCCTCCAGGACAACCGGACCGTGTCGGTGTTCGTCGCGCGGCTCAGCTCCGACCGCGACCTGGCCGGGCTGCGCCACCGGGAGGCGTTCGACGCGGCCGTACGCATCCTCCCCGGCATCGCCGAGTGGACCGAGCCGGACCGCACCCGGCCGATCACGCCGGTGCTGGCCGGCGGCCGGCTGCACAACACGTACCGCGGCCAGCTCGACGCCGGCGGCAGGATCCCCCTGCCCGGCCTCGTGCATCTCGGCGACGCGGTCTGCACCACCAACCCCACCGCCGGCCGGGGCATCGCGACCTCGCTCATGCAGGCCCGGCAGTTCGTCCGGACGCTGGGCGACGACGCCGAATCGGCAGCCGTCGGCCTCGACGAGTGGTGCACCGACCACATCCGGCCCTGGTTCGACGACCACGTGGCCTGGGACGCCGACGAGATCCGGCAGTGGGACGGCGAGGACGTCGACCTGAGCCGCCCGCTGACCTCCGGCCACATCGTCGCCGCCGCGCAGGCCGACCCGTCGCTGATGCGGGTCGTGGGGCCGTACCTGTCGATGAAGACACTTCCGGCGACCCTGGCCGAGGTGGAACCGCGGGCGCGGGAGATCTACGCGGGCGGCTGGCGGCCGCCGGTGCCTTCGGCACCCACCCGGGACGAGCTGGCGGATCTGGTACGCCGGAGCACCGCGCTCAGCGTGTGACGGGCACCCGGGAGCGGAGCCGGCGCAGCATGCGGGCGTCCCCGAAACCCACCGCACGGGCGGCCGCCTCCACCGTGGCGCCGTGCCCGATGAGGTGTTCCGCCCGTTCCACCCGCAGCAGCTGCTGGTAACGCAGCGGCGTCTGCCCGGTGGCCGCCTCGAACCGCCGCGTCAGGGTCCGCTCGCTCACCCCGGCCGCCGCGGCGAGCTCAGCCAGCGGCAACTGCTCGGTGAAGCTCGCGTCGATGCGGTCCTGCACCCGGTGCACGGCGTCGCTGAGGTGGGCCCGGTGCCGCAGCATGGCGCTGGACTGCTGCTCGTGGCCGTTGCGGCGGGCGTACACGACCATCTGACGCGCGACCCGGGCCGCCACCGCCGGGCCGTGACGCACGGCGACCAGATGCAGGGCAAGATCGATGCCGCTGGCGATGCCCGCGGAGGTGACCACCCGGTCGTCCTCGACGTAGAGCACGTCGGGAATCACGTGCGCCCGCGGATAACGCCGGGTGAGCTCCTCCTGGACGTCGTGGTGGGTGGTGCAGCGCCGGCCGTCGAGCAGGCCGGCCCGGCCGAGGGCGTCGGCGCCCGCGCAGATGCTGGCCACCGTCCCGCCGGCCGCGTGGTGCGCGGCGATCCGGTCCAGGGTCCGTCGCTCCAGGTGGCCGCTGCCGGCCAGCTGCGGCGAGCGCCAGCCCGGCACCACCACCAGGTCGTCCGGCGTGAGCTCCGGCCAGCCGGTCTCGGCGTGCAGGCGGACGCCCTGGTGGGTGGCGACGTCGGACCGGTCGGCCACGTAGAACAGCGGGTGGTCGTGCCCGGCGTCGGCCGCGGTCGAGAACACCTGGGCCGGACCGGCGAGGTCCAGCAGGTGCAGCCCCGGCACGAGGACGAACACGACCCGGCTCACGATCCGGTCAGCTCCCCCGTCAGTTCGGCCACGGTGGCGATGGTAGCGAAGCGGCCGGCGAGGGCGTACTCCGTACGCGCGACCACGTCCTCGGCGGGCAGGGTGCGCGGGTCCGCCAGGAGCTCCTCGAACGTCTGGTCCACGGGGGCGTCACGGTGCGGGATCGGGAAGGTGGCGGTGGCGTCGGTGACGAACGTGACGGCATACCCGAGGTCCGAGCCGACCCGGGTGGTGGTCTCGACGCATTGTTCCGTACGGATGCCGCAGACCGTCAGGTGCCGCACGCCGCGGGCGGTCAGCAGCTGCTGCAGATTGGTCGTGGTGAAGGCGTTGTGCGAGGTCTTGGTGATGATCGGCTCCCCGGCGCGCGGCGGCAGCTCGGCGAAGACGCGGACGTGGCCGCTCGCCGGGTCGAAGACCCCGCCGCTGCCCGGCTCGGCGTGCAGCACCCACACCACGAGGTCGCCGGCGGCCCGGGCGGCGTCGACGAGCCGCTGCACCCGGGCGGCGAGCTCGGGGTTGCTGACGGCCTGCCACAGCGGGCGGGCACGGAAGGACTCCTGGACGTCGATGACGATGAGCGCGTTGGTCATAGGACGATCCTGCGGCTTCGGGGGTCGCCGGGGTAAGGCACGGACGCGCCCCGTACCGGAACGATCCGGTCAGCGAGTCACGTCGGCGGCCGAGGTCAGGGCCGCCAGATCCTCGCGGGTCGGCAGGCCCTCGCAGTCGCCCGGAACCGTCACCGCGAACGCCCCCGCCGCGATGGCCGTCGTGAGCCGGGCGGCCGGCGCCGCGCCGGCCAGGCGGTCGGCGAGGTAGCCGGCGACGAAGGCGTCGCCGGCGCCGACCGGGTCGACCACGGTGACGTCGAGCGCCTTCACGGAATGCCGTTCGCCGTCGACGAGAGCGGTGCAGCCGCGGGCGCCGTCCTTGACGATCACCTCGACCGGACCCAGCGCGGCCAGGCCGTCCAGCGGCGGGCCGTCGACGAACAGAGCCGCCTCGTCCGGCCCGGCGAAGACGAGATCCGCCCGCGAGACCAGGTCGCGCAGGACCGGCCCGGCGTCGAACCGGGACCACAGCTTGGCCCGGTAATTCACATCCACCGACACCGGTACGCCCGCGGCCCGCGCGGTCTCCACGGCCTGGAAGACGGCCGAGCGGGCGGAGTCGCTCAGGGCCGGCGTGATGCCGGTGACGTGCACGATCGCCGCCGAGCGCAGCGCGTCGACCGGGATGTCGGAGGGCGCGAGCCGCGAGCCCGCACTGCCGGCCCGGTGGTAGTCGACGTGCAGCAGGGCGCCCGTGCGGCGGTGCTTCACCATGAGCCCGGTGAACGACGAGTCGCGGATGACCACGGCGTCGACGCCCTCCGCGCGCAGCCGCCGGGCGATCAGGTCACCGGTCGCGTCGGACCCGACCCGCCCGATCCACCTCGCCGGCAGGCCGAGCCGGGCCACCCCGATCGCGACGTTGCTCTCCGCGCCGCCGATGCCGAACCCGAAGCCGCGTGCGTGCTCGAACGGGCCGATGCCGTCCGCGGAGACCAGGCCCATGGTCTCACCGAACGTGAGCAGACCGCTCATGACCGCGCGTACGCGACCGCGTCGGCCGCCCGCCGGGCCCGGTCGGCCAGCTGGGCCAGGCTGCCCCCGGAGGCGGCGTCGCCGAGTAGCGGACCGCCCAGCCCCACCGCCGCGGCACCGGCGGAGAGCCAGGCGGCCACGTCGGCGATCTCGATGCCACCGGTCGGCATGATCCGCACGCCGGGGAGCGGCCCGTGCAGGTCCTTGAGGTAGCGCGGACCCACCGCCGAGGCCGGGAACAGCTTGACGAGCGGCGCGCCGGTGCGCGAGGCGGCGAAGATCTCGCTCGGGGTGAACGCACCCGGGTAGACCGGCACGCCGAACCCCTCGAGCCCCGGCACGGCCACCGGCGACACGAGGAAGGCGGCGCCGGCGTCGACGCTCGCCTTGGCATCGTCGGCGCTGAGCACGGTGCCCGCGCCGACCACGACGTGCCCGGGCAGCTGTCGCCGCAGCCCGGCGAGGGCCTCGAGCGCACCCCGCGAGGTGAGGGTCACCTCCAGCGCGGTGATGCCCGACTCGACGAGCACGTCGCTGACGGCGGAGAAGGCGTCCGCGGTCGGCGCCCGCAGCACCGCCACGACGCCGCTACGCACCACCGCTTCCGTGACCTGCTGCGCCGGATGGTCGTGGCCGCCGGCAACCGACAAGTCCGACATGGACGCCTCCCCACGAGTTCCCGTGCCTGACCCGATCATCCCGCGCTGCGGCCGGGATCAGCCAGTGACGCTCGACTCCTGGGACGTCGTGCCCCGCTTCATGTACGACCGCAGAGACCGCGGCGCCTGCTCGGCCGGCGAGGGCGGCGGCGTCGCCTCGATGCCCAGTTCCTCCCGGATCGCCGCCTCCAGCTGCTGCATCACCAGCGGCACATGCCCGAGCATCTCCCGTGCGGACTTGGCCGGATCCACCCCCGGCGGCGGGGTCGGGCGCTCCCCGTACAGCTTCTCCAGCAGCAGATGGACGGCCAGCGCCGCGCTGCGCACCTGGCCCGAGGCCAGCAGGCGCACCTGCATCAGCGCCGGACCCACGTCGTCCAGATATGCGAACGGCCCGGGTAGCGGCCGGCCCGCATCCAGGGCGGCACGAGCCCGGTACGTCGCACGCTCAAACTGCGTCAGCAACGCCACGTAGGCGTCCCGGCGCTCGGCGTACCACCGCCGGGTCCGCTTCGCACGCCGGCGCAGATAGTTGTCGCGAGCCGACACCAGAACCGTCACACCCGCCCCGACCAGGGCGAACACGGCGGCGATGAGGGGCAGGCCCCACCACGGGATCTCAGACACCCGACCACCGTAGCGATGCCCCGGCCACCCGGCCCCCGCCTGCCCCAGATCGTGACCGGCCGTCCGCCGGATGCATCGGTCCGGGTGGGCGGCGTCGCCCACCGGACCGGACGCCGATTCCACCCGGCCCCGCGACACCGTCGGCCCGGCGCCGCGACGCAGTGCCGCGGCCTCGCCGCCCTCCGACCGGTGATCGCGCTCCGGGCGCGGTGGTAGAAAGGGGGCATGCTCATGATCGGGATGATTGGCGGCATGAGCTGGGAATCCAGCGCCCAGTACTACCGGCTGGCCAACGAGCTGGTCCGCGAGCGCCTCGGCGGCCTGCACTCGGCCCGGTGCGTGCTGTATTCCGTCGACTTCGCCGACGTCGAGCACCTCCAGAGCACCGGACAGTGGGAACAGGCAGGCCACCTCCTCGGCCGGGGCGCCGCCGCGCTGCAGGCCGCCGGCGCCGACCTGCTGCTGCTCTGCACCAACACCATGCACAAGGTCGCCGACCAGGTCCAGGCCGCCGTCACCATTCCGCTGCTGCACCTCGCCGACACGACCGCCGACGCGGTCACCGCCGCGGGCCTGCACACGGTGGGTCTGCTCGGCACGTCGTTCACCATGGAGCAGGACTTCTACCGCGAGCGACTCGCCCGCCACGGCCTGCGCGTGATCGTCCCGGAACCGGACGACCGCGCCGAGGTGCATCGCATCATCTACGAGGAGCTCTGCCTCGGCGACGTACGCGAGGCATCCCGGCAGACCTACCGCGAGGTCATCGACCGCCTCATCCGGTCCGGCGCGCAGGGCGTCATCCTCGGCTGCACGGAGATCGAGCTGCTGATCTCACCGGCCGACAGCCCGGTTCCCGTCTTCCCGACTTCCCGGCTGCACGTCGAAGCCGCCGTCAGCGCCGCATTGAACGACGACACCGCACGGCGGGAACCCGGCGCACCGTAGCCCACGACGGCCGTCCTCTCGCGCTTCTGCCGGGCAGAGTCCGACGGTCCAGGTCGAGACTGCGGGAACTCGCCGACGTTGGTTTCTCAGTGCTGAGGTACGGGGCCCCAGTCGGGGTAGCTGTCGTACAGGCTGGTGTGAGTGATGTTCCGGATCCGGGTCCCGTTCGCGTTCATCACGAGGACGTCGGCGTTGGTGCCTCCGGTTTCCGGGCGTCGTCCGACGGTTATCTTCCGCCCGTCGGGTGAGTAGGAGGAGCCGAGGTAGTTGACGGTGCCGCCTTGGGCGAAGGTGAGCTGGCGCAGGCCGGTGCCGTCGGGGCGGATCGTATACAGGTTGGCCGAGATGTCGGGCGGGCCGCTCTCGTTGGAGTGGAAGAGGATCCGGCGGCCGTCGGGAGACCAATCGGGAGTGTCACCGGCTCGTAGCGACCACGGGGTCAGCCGGTGCTCACGCCGGGAGACAAGGTCGACGGTCCAGAGGGCAATACCGTCGGCCGGCGTTGCGTCGCGCACGTTGTCGCGCTCGAAGACGATGGTCCGGCCATTCGGCGACCATTGGGGGTCGGTGTCCTCGCCGTTTGACGGTCGCGTGCGCTGGGTCAGCTGGTGCATGCGCGAGCCGTCCGCGTTCATGATGTAGATCCCGACGTTCTCGATCAGGTCGTCCACGACGGGGCCGGATGCGCGGCTGAAGGCGATGTGGCGGCCGTCGGGTGACCAGGCGGGTGAGCCGTTGCAGAAGCCGCCGTAGCCGCTGCCGCAATTCTGGTCAGGGGCGTTGCGGGTGAGTTGGGTGAGGCCGGTTCCGTCGGCATTGACGACGAACACCTCGCTGTAGCTGCAATCGGGACCGCAGTCGACGCCCTCGCGCTGGAACGCGATCCGGCGGCCGTCGGGCGAGACGTCGGGGTTGCGGTCGACGTAGCCGTACGAAGGGTGGGTTATCTGCCGCTCACCGGAGCCGTCCGGGCGAATGGTGACGACCGCGCCCCAGGTGCGCTCCTCGTTGAGGAAGCGGCGGAAGGCGATGCGGCCGTTCTCGCCACGGAATGTTGCCTGAGCCGGGGCCGCCGGTACGGTGAGCCCCGCGACGAGCAGGGCGAGGACAGACGACGCCGTCAGGGCTCGCAAGCCGGCGGTGCTCTTGCCACACCGTTTCCGTTCGGATCGCGGGGCACAGTCCGCCTGCCATCCGGGCGGGACGGTGCGGGCGTCGCGGGCCGGCCCGGTTCTCAGCACGGGTATCGATTGCCGATTCATGGTCATCTCCTTTGGACCGTCGCTCGCGTGACGTGTCCCGATCGAACCGATCGATCGTGGCGACCGTTGATACGTGATCCTCCAGGTGGGCCGGTAGTGGGAAATGTGGGTGGTGCGGGCCAAGTGAATCAAGGTCGCTGTTCGCGTCCCGGAGCCGTGTCATGCACCAGCGTCCTCTTTCATGCGACGGCTCCACCTCAACCATCCGGTCAGCACAATCCGCTGTAGTGGCCGCATCGTCGCCTCCCCGCTCCCGGGCCGGACGGCGACCGCCACCACTTGGCACCCGATTTTCTGCTCGCGGGTCGCACCGTCGAGCCCTCGACCGAGATGAGTACGTTCATCCTTCCCGGGATTCGCCCTTCGCTAATGCACGGCGAATTGGGTCAGCGACAGCGTGTTCCCGTCCGGATCGGAGAACCACGCGATGCGATCGCCTCCCGGCGTCGTCCAGACGCCGGCGTCGTCTTGATCGATACCGTCGTACCGGAGGCACTCCACGTCGTTTTCGGACAAGCCTGCCACGGCCGAATGGATGTCGGGAACCTCCCAACCGAAGACCGTGAAGGGCTGCACGCGGAGTTGATCGACCTTGGTCACCCGAAGCATTGTGGTGCCGACCCGGAGAACGCAGGCAAACGGGGTGATCTCCTCAACGGTAAGTCCGAGCCGGTCGGCAAAGAAATGGCGTGATCGGTCGAGATCAAGAGATGGCAGGAAGGCGATGGGTGCTGCCGAACCGAGCATTTGCTGACCTCCGCGGCGTGGACTGGCGCCCAACCTACCCGCCACCGCCCACTTTCGCTGCCCGCGCTCATCTACCGCTGACAATGGGCGCTGAGCGGACCCCCTCACCGGCGGTCAGCAGGACGTAGCAGCACGGCATACAGGTCACGGGACCCGGGCTCGTGGACGTTGCCATCGGAGTCGCGCCCGAGCGGAGCGGACTCGCCGGCTGTCGGGAAGTACCAGACCTCCTCCACGTCGGCCAGTGGTGAACAGTCGTCTCCACCTGCTCCGTCGCTCGCGACGACGACGATGGCTTCGTCTGGCAGGTCGGCGAGGATGGACCGCAGGCCGGCGACGGTGATCGTCCCAAGTGCGAGCATCGGGTCTACGCGGGCATTCTGATCCCGCACATAGGTGTTCTCGTCAGGGCCCATTGCGTTCTCCCCTCATCGTGACGGTACGGCCGTTGGATCCTCCAGGCAGGATGCAGCACTTCGGAACATTTGCCCGGCCCTTGGCCGAACTCAGCGCCGCCTGGACCTGGGGTCGCGCTGTCATGCCGCCCGTCCGTGCGCGCCGACCCGCCGAGCGTCGCCACACCCGGCGAACCGCCCACCGCTCCGCCCGACGGCCTTAACTGCGGAGAGAAGTGATCGCGCAAAGGCGTCACGATCCCACTCGATACCGATATCATGAAAACGTGCCTTCGCCCGAAGACGATCAACTAGTACCGCCCTGGCAGCCGTCGGAGGTTAGCGGGCGCAAGATTCTTGCATGGATTGCTGGAATCGCGGTAGCGATGATAGTGATATGCGGATGCGGCTACGCCGGGATCAATATGTGGATTGGGCATAAGCTCGATAAAGAGCACCAAAGGAGCCGCTAGTCGAGCGCCAGCCGTCAGCGCCTGGGCAACGAACTGTCAGCTGAGTTCGAGCGCTGAAATCGGCAGGCGATTCGTCGGTGATCTGGAGGCGCTGACAATGGACGACGAAACTTGCCCACCATGACGATGGCTGAGAAGTGGCCGCCGCGGAGGCGGCCCGGGACGCCTGCCTGCGCCGCTCCGGACTGGGACAGAGCTCCCCTGTGGATCCACGGTGATCTGCAGCCAGGCAACCTGATCATTAACGGGAGCCGGCTCGCCGCCGTCATCGACTTCGGCGCACTCGGGCTCGGCGATCCGGCTCCGGACGTTGCTGCAGCGCTGTGGACCTTCACAGGTGCAGTCCGCGATACCTACCGGGAGGCAGTCGGTTACGACGACGCCACCTGGCGTCGCGCCTGCGGCTGGGCCCTCGCTCCATCGCCGACCGGCATCGACAATTAACGGCACACCTTTCCCCGCATGGCCGAACACGGCCGCCTCATGGCGCGAGCAGCAATCGCCGAGCTCATCTGAGTGCCTCCGCCTCGATCGAGCCGCCATCAGGCCGTTCGGCTCAGCATCACCGCTGGTCAGGCATCCGGATCTGCCGCATTCCGCATCCGTCGCGGACCGCTGGTGCAAGGGGAGGATCACCGACGCCGGCGGCGGTCCACGTCCCTGGGCGGCTGGTGTTGATCCAAGTATTCGTTACGAGCTCAGACGGTGGGCATACGGGAACCACCAGAGGAGGCGACCAGGGCATCGGCGACCCTGGCGGCGTCTGCGTCGGCCAGGTCTGTCGGGTACTCGGGCAGCAGGTCGTCCCAGACCGGCAGCCATGATCCGTACAGTTGGGCCTGGCCTTCGGGCCGGGCGAAGAACCATAGGTGCAGATGGACGGCGCCGTCGCCGAAGCGATACATGTGGGCCCGTGCGACGTGCGGCACCGCCTGTATGTGTCGCACGATGCGGGTGCTCAACAGGCCGAGTTCCGCGGCCATCACGTCGGGCAGGTCGGCCAGGTCGTAGTGATCACGGGGGTAGAGCATCATGATCAGCGGCAGCCCGACGCCGGAGATCCGGTCCAGCCGCCAGCGCTCGTTGAACCAGATTCCCTTGTCCCGGTCGCCGCAGATGGTGCACTCCGCCGGGTCCTCGCCGTGCCGCGGCGGCTCAGGTACCACCGGTGGCCGGAGCGGGGTGACACGCAGACCGTCCTGCACGAAGGGGCTGATCTCCCAGCCCGTCATACGCGAAAGGGGAAGACGGTGCTCGCTGTCCGTGGCAGCGACCGCGTGCTGGTAAAACTCATCCGGAGTCAAAGCCATGGTCGCAGGGTAGTCACGCGGAATGACACGACCGCAGGGCGCCCTTGATGGAGGGGTCGGCCACGCACTCATTTGCCGCCGAGCGCGCGCGTTCCGGTTGCCGAAAACGCCCCTGAGCCAATGGTGGGGTCGCCTCGAACCGTTCCCCGGCTTCGACGACGGCATCGGCCGGTGGCGGCTCCGTTCGGTGACCGACGCGGAAAGATGCGGTGACCTGCTCGCAGCCGCGCTACCTGCGCGGGTTCCGCCAATGATCGAAGAGAACCGCCTGCCCCCATACTGAGACTCGTGCCCAAGGATTCATCGCCGGTCGTCGCAGTCCAGCGCTTCGTGGCTTCGCTGCTGGAGGTCCGTACTCGCCTGCTTGACGACCTGGCTCCGATCGCTAGCGTAGTTGATCTGCACGCTGCAGTCCGATCGCGACGGGAGCTTTCCCGAGAAGGTGTCACGAGTAGCGGTATCAAATACAGCGTTCACGGTGCAGGATGCCGAATGGAGGCACCTGACGGTCGCGCGGTCGATGTTGACGTGGTAGCCGATCCGAGATTCCGTCGTGGAGTAGAAGCATTCGACTCCTGGCGAATCCGCTGGTTCCTCGACGAGGCCGCCCCGGACGGGTTCAGCAACGAGGAGATCGTTGCAGCTTGTGCGCAACAAGCAAGGCAGGGGCTCTTATGTGAGGTCGTCGCAGGCCGCTGGTACGCGCTACCCGAGCACATCAATAAATCGGTCGACAAGATCTTACCGGTGGATTGAGCCGCGACTGGCGCACCTGTGGCCGCGGAAACTGCTCAGATACGCGGTCCGCTTACCGATAGCGCCTCCTGTGGGTACTCCTCGCCGTATCGCCTGGATCGCTCTTTACGCCGTGGCCGGAGGAGTCGTCGGTTGGGCGCTCGCTGCCCGTAGACACCAAGGCAAACGACCCACACCACCAGAGGCGGCCCCTCAACTGGCTATCTCGCTGCCGCCCGTGCCATCGGCCGTAGACAGACTCACACCGGGACGCCCGCTCGTCCGGATAGCCGTTGCCGCGGCCGGCGTCGTCGTACTGGCGATCACTGTCGCCGTCGCCACCAAACCGTCGACCAGCGGCCGACTGGTGGCACCGCACATGGTGACAACCCGGAGCCCGGGCCCGCACGGCATGTACGTGCAGGTGACCGTACCGGGACCAGTCGACCGGGATGAGCGCGTGGCCTTGACGGACGACAGGGGCACCCGTGTCGAGGTCGGCGCCAAGCTGGACCTCGAGCAACCCTCACTCGACGACCCGAGCCGGCGGCTGGTCTTCTTCAAAGTGCATGTCCACAACACCGGAACGGTGCCCATCCTCGCGCGTCTCACCTCGGACGCCTGGGTCCTCGACTCGGCCGGTAAAAGCCATCCGGGTGACTACATGCGGTCAGACATGGTGGATATGTCCGCTGACCCGCCACAGCTCGAACCGGGCTGGGAGATCGACCTGACCGCGGGATTCCCGGTACCCAAGGAGGCCACACTGATCCGGCTGCACATCGCGCTTCCCATCGGCGGCCGCACGCCCAGCGCCGAGTGGAACCTCCGATAGACCCCCGGTGCATCCGACTCGACGCACTCTTCTGCCGCAGACAGGACGCCGGCGCCCAGATCGCCCAGGCGCCGCCGAAGGCGGTCTCAGGGCCTGCGGGAACACGGCGAGTCCGGCCGACCGGACGGTGGTACACCACCAGCGGTGATGGCGTCGGGCGGAATGGCTGACGTGCCGGGAGCTCGACACTTTTAAGCTCTGCGGGTGCCGCCGCCCCTGGAGTTGCCCGGATCAACCCCCATGCGGATACCTGGTCTCGATGCTGTCGAGTGATCCGGGTCGAGAGCCCATGCGCGAGATCGAGCAGAACATGGCACCGTCGCCGCCGCGCAAATGGGCCCCGGTACGCGCGAGCGTCGCGTTGCTGTCGGCAGCCCTGCTGGTGTCGGTGTACTGGAATGCGGCGGACCTCGTGGTCCTGCACGACCACCCGCTCCCGGCATCGATCTTCTGGCCCACGCTCTGGGTCCTGCTCGCCGTGTCCGTCACGATGCTGATCCCGTCCGACCTCCGCGGCCGATCCGCCATCGCATGGGCGGTCGGGGGTACCGGGCTCGCCGTTCTCCTCACCGGTTGCGCCGGTCTCGCAGCCTCCCTCTTCGGCGCCGGGCCGCCCGGCCGACACAGTGAACCGGTCAATGTCCTGTCGTCGGCGGACGGCCGGTACCAGGTCGAGGTGTTCTCCTGGCAGGCGGTGCTCGGCGAGCCCGGCTGGGACATCGTCATCTATCGCCGGGACGGCCTGCGCGGCACCGAGGCGTACGCCGGATGCCTCTTCTCGGAGGCTTCCGCGAGCTACCACGCGATCCAGTCGGTTGAAGCCGGTTCCATGCGCATCGCCACCGAAGCCGGCTCCATCTCCGTCGCCTTCGACCCGAAGACCATGCAGGTCACCCGCCGCATTCCCGTCGATCTTTGCGGAGGGTACGGCTGACTCATCTTGCCTCTGACGTTCGCCGGCCGCTCAGCCACCTTCTGCGGCAGGGAAAGCGCGCCTGAATCACGGGATACGGCCCGCCGGGAAGCGAGCGGCTTGTTGCCGTTCACTCTCCGAGAGCGTGGCCGGATCCACCGGCTCGACGGTTTCCCACCGGCCATGAACCGGACAGCGTTGAAGTCGGCGGCTCCCCAAGCGGACCGCTTTGAAAGAAACGAACGGAATCCACTTGGTCTCGAACAGCCCGCCACGCCGACAACGAACGACAGCCATCGACCGAGATTAGCATCGGTGATCGCCCGGACGGAGAGCGTTCGGAGCATGCGAACGGGGCCCGGTCCGAGCGGACCAGGCCCCGTCGCTCATCCGGCTGTCAGTGGTGCGTACGCAGCTGGTTCAGGTCGTACGACCAGATGCCACGACCGTGCGTCGCGGCGTACAGGAAACGGCCCGTGGGGTCGGTCCTGATCTGGAGTGTGGTGGTCGTCGGGATGTTCTTGCCGAGCACGTACCAGGTGCGGGAGTGAGCGCCCCGGTGGAAGATCGCATTGTCGGTGCCCGCCACGAGGCCTCCGCCCTGGACGAACTTGACGGTGTCGGCCGGGATGTCGGGCAGGTTGGTGGAGATGTCGGTCCAGTGCTCTCCGGCGTCGCGGGATTCGAAGATGTGGCCGATGCCGGCGCCCGGTCCTTCGGTCCAGCGGCGTGAGAAGCCGTTGATGGCTACGACGACGTGGTTCGGGTCGGCCGGGTCGATGTCGAAGCCGGAGACGTAGCGGTTGGGGATCGGGCCGTCGATCGGGAGGGTCAGCTGGTGCCAGCCCGTGCCGTCGGTGTGCCCGACCGCGATGCCGCGGGTGAAGCCCTGGTTGTTGCACGGCCCGCACCAGCCCGCGTAGACCATGCCGCCGGAGGTCACCACGGCGGTTGCGGTGTGTCCCTCGCCGAGGTCGAACAGGTCGGTCCAGTCGGCGGTGGAGCGGATCGCGTAGCCCTTGGTGTTGAGCCAGACATGGCGGCCGCCGGCGACCCAGACCTTGGCGTTGCGCGGGTCCTGGTTGAGGGGGGCGATGAAGCGGGCCTCGCCGGTCTCGTTGTCCGGCGGCGCGACGTTGTAGCTGGTCGCCTTGGTGGGATCGGTGGTCCACGCGCCGTCGTTGACCGCGCAGTTGTTGGTGACCCAGACGTCGAGGTAGACGTACTCCTCGGCGATGTTGCAGCCGTTGGCCGGGTCGACGATGGTGTCGCCGCCGTCGCCGCCGAAGTTCGAGCCCATCACCCGGTCGCCCGGTCGCAGGATCGATTGGCCGTTGTCCTGCAGACCGCCGGAGACCGCGAGGCCGTTGCGGTCGCGTCCCGCGGCGACGGAGTAGTACTGCAGGACGTCCATGGAGCCGTCGTTGAGCGAGGTCCAGTCGCGGGCGTGCCCGCCGGTGTCCACGACGCCGCGCAGCGGACGCCGGTACGCGCCGCCGTCGTTGCCGACCACCACGTACTTCTTGCCGTGGTTGGAGCCGATCGCGATCGCGTGCTGGTCGGGGTGGGTCGTCTGGAAACAGTCACCGGTCTGCTTGCTCGGGTCGATGTCCCAGCACGGGAAACCGAAGTTCCAGTACGGGCCCGGCACCCGCCAGGTGGTGCCGCCGTTGACCGACTCGAAGACCTCTTCCAGCCCCATGTACACGTGGTCGGGGTCGGTCGGGTCGACCTGCAGGAACTGGTTGTACCAGGCTTGCACGCCGGGCATGTATCCCGGGTCGGTCAGCGCCGAGCCGGACGCGGCCAGCTTGTGATAGTCCGCCGACAGCGTCCACGGCCCGAACGGCGAGCCCGACTTGGAGACGTAGATGCCCTGCAGGGTGCTGTCCGGGTTGGTCGCCAGCAGCGTCGGTGACTGCTCGATCGCGTAGTAGCGGGAACCGTCCGCCGACGCGGCGAAGGTCACCGCGCCGACGTTCGCGGCGTCGGAGGCGATGTCGCCGGTCAGGGTGGTGCGCTGCCAGGTGCCCGCCACCCGCGTGTAGAAGCCGTTGTACGTGTCACCGCTGCGCCAGCCGGCCGCGATGATCACCCGCGACGGGTCCTTCGGGTCGGCGGCGAAGTCGTTGATGATGTTCTTGTACGGCGCGTTCGCGTCCGCGGCCTGGGAACCGCCGGGCAGGAAGTCCGGGTTCGGGGCGAACTCGAGCTTCCAGTGTCCGGAGAGGTCACTGGCCGAGTGGCTGTACGCGCCCCGGTTGGTGGCCACCCACACCGTGTCGCCGAAGATCCGCAGCGACCGGATGATGGTGCTCTCCAGCTCGGTGCCGCCCACCCGGTCGCGCGGGGAGAAGCTGCCCGTTCGCGGCTTGGCCAGCACGTAGACGCCACTGCCGACGAACGAGGTCGCGCCGGTGTTGGCCTCGCCGGTGGCGTACCAGAGCCGGCCCCGGCCGTCGAGGCGCAGGTCGCCGGTGGACGGCGACGGCAACCGGTCGGCGATCGGCTTCCAGTGGCCACCACCGGTGCGGGAGCGCCAGACGCCGCCGTTGGCCGCGCCGGCGTAGACGTAGCCGGAGTCGTCGGCGGCCAGCCCGGTGACGCGTCCCGTGACCCGCCCCGCGCCTCCGGAGGAGTTGCTGTTGATGTCGCGGTAGCGCGGGTCGTCCGAGTCGTACGGCAGGTCGGTGACGTGCTGCCAGCTGCCACGGGTCACCGGCATGGTCTTCAACGCCCGCCACGCGGCGGTGTAGGCGCCCGGGGCGACGATTCCCGGCGCGGACCGCGCTTCGGCGTACTGTTCCGCCTGCTCGGCGATCTCCTCGGGATCCTCCGCGCCCCCGTCGTCGTCCCCTTCGGCGTTCAGCGCCCGGAGGGCGGCATCGGGGTGCGCAGCCCGCTGCTGGGCGATCTGCACGTGGTGCTGGTACGGCACAGGGCGCGGCTTGCGGGCGGCTGCGGTCGCGCCTCCGGCCGGCATGAGCCCGATGGCGGCGATCACCGCCGCTCCAGCCGTCAGTAATCGTTTCGTCGGTAGCGTGTGTAAAGGCGACACTGCCTGAACCTCCCCTTGGGACGAGCGCGTCATCGATGGCGGGCACGCTCAAGAGAATCTTCACGATGCAGGCAGTTGGCGCAACCATCCGAACCGGTCGATGTGGAAGGCACACGGATCCGAAGGAGCCGCCCATGCGTCCCAATCAGATGCGTAGACATGCCTGCGCCGCGGCGACGCTGCTGCTGATGCTGATGCTCGCGGCGGGGTGTGGCGGCCCGGCGGATTCCACCGCCGGCTCCGCCGCATCAAGCCCGGTCGACGGGGCGTCCGCCACACCGGCGCCCGAGCCGTCCGTCCCCGCCGAGCCGTCCCCGACGGCCGAGCCGACCCAGACCGCCGTGCCGCCTCACCACCCGTCGAGGAGTTCGTCCCCCCGTGCGTCCCGAGGGGATCCGGACAACCCACGCGATCTGGTGGGGCCGCCGATCGTGCTGGCCGGCACCGTGGACGCTGCCGGCTCCTGCGTCGTACTCGTGGCACGGGGACGGCGCTGGGCACTTGTCGGCGCACCGGCCGGCGAACTCACCGACGGACAGACGATCACCGTGCGAGGCCGGCCCGTCGCCGTACCGCCCGGATGCGAAGCCGAGCACGGGCTCGCCGTGCGCAGTGTGACCTGATCCGTCAGCCCACCGGCAGAGGGCGCATGATCGCGGGACTCACCGGGTAGTCGCGGGGAATGAGCAGCCACGTCGCGGGCCGGCCCAGGTCCTGGTGGAGCATCGCCCCGTTCGGAGCCGCCGTGGCGGCGGCCGCGCTGATCGGCGGCCTGGGCGTCGCCGGCACCTCGGCCGAGTACCGAAGCCTGAACCAGCCCGCGTGGGCACCACCGCCGTGGCTGTTCGGCCCGGTCTGGACCGTCCTGTACGCGATGATCGCCCTCGCGGGCTGGCTGGTGTGGCGCCGGTCGGGGTGGACGCCCGCCCTGACGGCGTACGCGGTCCAGCTCGTCCTCAACGCGCTCTGGACCCCGATCTTCTTCGGCTTCGGCCGCTACGGCCTGGCGCTCGTGGACATCGTGGTGTTGTGGCTCGCGATCGGTGTCACGGTGCTGCTGTTCCGCCCTGTCTCGCGGCTCGCGGCGGGACTGCTGCTGCCGTACTGGGCGTGGGTCTCGTTCGCGACCGCGCTGAACGCGGCGATCTGGCTGGCCAACTGACCGCGAGCGATCGCTCCGGTCAGGAGCGCCGGCAGAGGTCGAACGGGTGGCCGGCCGGGTCGAGCAGGACGCGCCAGCGGTCCGGCTGGGGCTGGTCGGACGGCTTGGTCGCGCCCAGGGCCAGGGCCTGCTCCTCCGCCTTGTCCAGGTCGTCGACGTAGAAGTCGAGGTGGTAGCGCTTCGGCGCGCTCTCCTGCGGCCAGCCCGGAGCCGAGTATCCGGGCACGCGACCGAAGCCGATGCTGGTCGAGCCGTCGCCGATCATGGCGTAGTCGGTGTCGCTGTGCAGCACGTCCCAGCCGAGGATCCGGGAGTAGAAGTCGGCCAGGGCCGCCGGGTCGGTGGCGTCCAGGTTGAGCATTGCCAGTGTGGCGAAGCCGGGCATGGTGGTCCTCTTCTCGATGCCGATGTGTCACCGGAGATCCTGCCCGCAAAACCTGACAACCTCTGTCAGGTACGCCGGGAAGCGAGCCAGGCGGCCACCTGGGCGCGGGAGGTGAACCCGAGCTTGCTCAGGATGTTCTCGACGTGTCCCTCCGCCGTGCGCTGGGCCACCACCAGGCGCGCCGCGATCTCGCGGTTGGTCAGGCCCTCCGCGATCAGCGACGCGACCTCCTGCTCTCGGCGGGTGAGGCCGAGGTCGGCGAGCCGGGCCGGTTCCGTCGCCGCCGTGGGGGCCGTACGCGGCGCGGGCACCTTCTCCAGGGCCAGCGATACCGCTTCGGCGGTCGGCAGGGCGGTGCCTCGGCCGAACGCCGCGTCGAATGCGCGGTCGCCGAGGCGGGCCCGGACCTGCGAGGCCGCCTCGTCGTGGAAGTGGCGCAGGCTGCGGAACGACCCCAGCGACGCGTGCATCGCCCGCCACATGCGGTCGGACGCGCCGAGCAGCTGCGCCGCGCGCTGGTCGCGGCGTTCGCTGCCCGCCACCCAGCCCAGCGCCTCCAGCGAGAGGCCGACCGTGAACTGCTCGCCCTCGACGATCGTCCCGATCTCCAGGCTCTCCTTGGCCGCGTCGGCGGCGCCCCGGTTGTCGCCCGCGCGCCAGCGCAGCACGCTCAGCGCCCACAGTGCGAACGAGCGCCACCACACCTCTCCGTTGGCCGCCGCCAGTTCCTGGCAGGCCGTCAGGTCGGCGTACCCGTCGGAGGGTGTGTCCGAAGCGAGGCCGCGGGCGAGTCCGAGGACCGCCAGGCACCAGAGCTCGCCGCTGCGGGCGCCCAGGGCGCGGAAGCCGGCGAGTGCCTGCTCGAAGAGCGGGAGGGCGGCCGCGTGGTCGCCGGCGAACATCGCGATGTTGCCCTCCACCACCGGGATGAAGGCCAGCTCGGGCGAGGGCGGCAGGGTGGCCGCGAGATCCTTGCAGTCGGCCAGCAGCGCCGAGGCCCGGGCCCGGTCGCCCTGCACGCAGGCGATCCAGGACGCCACGCGGAGTGCGCGTACGCGGGTCCAGTGCCGGGGCGGGGGCATCGCGAGGGCACGGTCCAGCCAGTGCCGCCCCTCCGACAGGAAGCCGCGGACGAACCAGTGGTTCTGCAGGTCGGCGGCGAAGCGCAGGGCCACCTCCGGCGGGGCGGAGCTGACCGCGTACTCCAGGGCGACGCGGAGGTTGGCCTGCTCGTGGCGCAGGCGTTGCATCATGGCCGCCTGGTCGGGGCTGGCCCAGTGCAGGTCGCCGTAGTGCGCCAGCTCCGCGAACCAGTCGCAGTGCCGCTGCGCCACATCGTGCTGCTCACCGGCCTCCACGAGCCGGGCGGCGCCGTACTCGCGGACGACCTCGAGCATCTTGTAGCGGGCTCGCGGGCCGTCGCCGACCCGGAAGATCACGGACTTGTCCACGAGGGACGCCAGCAGGTCCAGGATCGACTCCGCCTCCAGCGGCGGGGCGGCGCAGACCTGCTCCGCCGCGTCCAGCTCGAAGCCGCCGGAGAAGACGGACAGCCGCGACCAGAGCCGGCGCTCCGGGCCGGTGCACAGGTCCCAGCTCCAGTCGATGAGCGCGCGCAGGGTCTGCTGCCGCGCGGGCGCGTTGCGGGCCCCGCTGGTGAGCAGGCGGTAGCGATCGGTCAGCCGGTCGAGGATCTGGTCGAGCGACAGCACCCGCAGCCGGGCCACGGCCAGCTCGATGGCGAGTGGCATGCCCTCCAGCGCCTGACAGAGAGCGGTGACGGTGGCGCAGTTGGCGTCGGTCACCTCGAAGCCCGGCTGCACCGCGGTCGCCCGCTCCACCAGCAGGCTCGCCGCCTCGTACCGGGCCAGGTCGGCGGGGGTGCACTCCCGGTCGGCCTCCGGCACCGACAGCGGCTGCACGGTCAGCGTCGCCTCGCCGGCGATCCGCAGGGCCTGCCGGCTGGTCACCAGGATGCGCAGGCGGGGGCAGGCGCGCAGCAGGGTCTCGGCGAGATCCGCGCAGGCCGCCACGAGGTGCTCGCAGTTGTCGAGGATGAGCAGGGCCTGGCGGTCGGCCAGGAAGGTGGCCAGCCCCGGTGCGTCCGGACTGACCGACTCCTCGCGTACGCCCAAGGCCTCGGCGACCGTCACCGCGACCAGATCGCGGTCCCGCAGCTCGGCGAGTTCGGCGAACCAGACTCCGTCCGGGAACGCGCGGCGCATCTCGAGCCCGACGTGGCGGGCCAGCCGGGTCTTTCCCACGCCGCCGGCACCGGTCAGCGTGACGAGCCGGTTGGTGGAGAGCATCCGCCGCACGCCGGTCATCTCATGGCGCCGGCCCACGAAGCTGGTCACTTCGGCGGGCAGGTTGCCGAGGGAACCGCGCGCGCTCGTGGCGGTGCTCATACGAGCACGTTAGTGCGTACGCCCTCCGATTGCGGTCCGGCGGATACCCACCGACGCGCCCGCGCGGGCCGCCAGCGCGAGGCCGGCGGCGGCCCGGGCGGCCACGGCACGCCCGTCGGGCATCAGCTCGCCCGAGTCGTCGAAGGTCACCACGCCGTTGCAGAGCAGACTCCAGCCCTGCTCAGGGTGGGTGGCCACCACCCGCGCGGCCTCATGGTCGGTGTCCGCCGCCTGCGGGCAGGGCGGCACGTGACTGCACAGCATCTCGCTCCCTTCCGGCAGCAAGAGTTCGTCGCGACACGCCCGGCGGACACCGGGAAACTACCCGGGTGATACCCGAATGCCCGGACGCGGGTACTTCTCCCGGTGTCGCCGGCACACTCGTGGATCACGATGGGACCCCTCGACCGATCACCGAGGGAAGGGGCACCCATGGGCCGCCACGCGGCCGACCGGCCCGGCAGGCCGCCGATGCACGCCGACCTCTTCGCTCCGACGCCTGGCAGCTCCGCCGAGCGGGTGGCACGGGAGCGGGCGGCCGACGCGTTCGACGAGCTGGTGGCGCCGCACCGCCGGGCGCTGGAGGCGTACGTACTGCGCCTGACCGGGGGCGACGAGGCGGCGGCCACGGACGTGCTCAAGGAGACCTTCTACCGCGCAGCGCAGGATCCTGCCCGCTACCCCCCGCGGGCCTCCGCGGTACGGCCGTGGCTCGTGCTCACGGCCCGTACGGTGCTGCGCGACGGCGAGCGCTCCGCTCCTGCAGGGCACGACGACCGCCCCGTCGTCGCGCCGGCGGAGCGCTCGCCGTCCCCCCGCCCGCAGACCACGATCGTGCGGGCGATGGAGGATCTCGCGGCGTCGCACCGCGAGATCCTGCTCGAGCTGTTCTTCCAGGGCGTCTCGCTCGAGGACGCCGCCGAGGCGCGCGGCGTGCCGGTCAGCGACCTCAAGTCCGGCCTGTACTTCGCCATGCGTGCCCTGCGGGTCGTCCTCGACCGGCAGACCGACGGTTACCGCAGGTAGACGAGCCCGTCGGAGATGACGCCCGGGCGGCCCGCGGTGCCCTCCACGACAATCTTCACGGTGTGCCGGTCGCTGGAGCTCCACGAGCGGGTCCACACCGCGCGGCGGTACAGGGCGTCCGGCGAGCGCAGGTCGACGATGCCGGCGGGCTCACCGTCCACGAACACCCGGACCCGGCCGGACACCGACGTGCGGCTGACCGCGAGCGCCGCGGACCGGCCGGTGAAGGACCAGCTCAGCGAGGCGCCCTTGGCGGTCGCCCGCAGCGCCGAACCGCCCAGGTAGCCGGAGCCGCCGACGGATCGCCACGTGCCGTCGCGTTCCGCCCGGGTCTCCGCGACCATGACCGCCGTCCGGACCGCCGCGACCGAGCGTGCGTTGCCCGCCCGATCCGTGGCGCGCAGGCCGTACGTGGTCTCCACGCCCGGCTTCACCGACCCGGCCCAGGCCGTGGCGGCGGTGCTCAGGTCCGCTGTGGCCGGGGTCGTCAGCCGTACGGTACGCAGCCCGCCCGCGTCCCGGACCGCCCAGCGCAGCCGTACCGGCACGATGCCGCTGAGCGAGCCGGGCCGCAGCGTGACGGTCGGGCCGCTGGTGAACTCGGGCAGCGTCTGGTCGGCGTACACGGCGGTGTCCGTCACGGCAACGCGGCCGTTGAGGGCGACGGCCCGTACCCGTACGGTGTGCCGCCCCGGGGTGAGCCGCAGCAGCTGCTGGCGCTGCGCGGCCGGCACGGAGGCGGTGAGGGTGTCGTCGACGTACACGTCGTAGCGGTTCATCAGCGTCGTCGCCGTGTCCACCTGCCAGAACGGGCGGATGGTGCCGCGGGTGAAGTACGTGCCGCCGATCCGCGTGGCGCCGTTGATCTTCGACACCGCGAGGTCGGCCGGCGCCGCCGAGGCGATGCCGCGGATGGAGCCGAGCTGGCCGTAGAGGGTGGTGCCGGGGCACTCCGTCTTGCCGGTGTCGCGGTGACCGGAGATGCGGTTGAGCACCGCGCGGCTGCCCTCGGCGTACCGGTCGCTCCCGCTGGAGACCAGCGTGGTCCGGCCGGCGGGCGTGTTTCCGTACGCCCCCAGCTTGTAGGCGGCCACCTGGGCGATGACCGTACGGACCTTGGCGGACACCCCGCGCGAGCTGTAGTTGCCGAGCACGGCGATCGCGGCGCTGTGGGAGTTGAAGCCCAGCGTGTGCGCCCCCAGCACGGGCCGGGTGATCCCGCCGCGCCGCCCCTCGAAGAGGGTGCCGCACTTGTCGACCAGGAAGTTGTAGCCGATGTCGTTCCAGTGGTTGCTCTTGATGTGGTACGCCTGGATGCCGCGGATGATGGCCGCCGAATCGGAGCAGCTGTAGCTGTTGCTCTCGGCCGTGTGGTGCACGAAGAGGACCTGCACGTCGGTCGTGTACTCGGGCGCGCCGCGCACGATCTTCTCGTTCGCGCCCCACTGGGCCCGGGTCACCACGTTGGGCACCGGCCGGGCCGGAATGGCGGCGCGCTCGTACGCCTTGGGCACGGGCGCGGCGGCGGGTTCTCCTGGATCGATCAGGTCGAGGCGCAGACCCGGCGGCAGCGGCGTGGTGCGCGCGGCGTCCGCGGCGACGCGCGCCTCGACCGCGTCCGAGGGACCCACCCAGAGCGGGTCGGTGCTGCCCCGCGCACCTTCGGCGTCCTGGGAGCCGGGCTCAGCCGGGTTCGGTTCGTCCGCCTCCAGGGACTGCCAGGGCGTCCACGTGCCGTCGGAGAGCGAGCGGGTCCGCACCTGCACGGCCCCGGTGAGCCGGCGCGCCGGGTCGGTCCAGGTCGCGCCGATCAGGCCGAACCGCCCGGTCGCACGCGGTGCGACGGCCCGCCCGGCCGCCGCGGACTCGGCCCGCAGCGCGCCGGGGGCCGAGAACGCCCGCCCGGTCGGCGAGGAACCTCCGGCCGGGTCGAGGCCGATGGTCTGCAACGTCGGTTCCGTCCCGGCCACGGCGGCCGTCAACTCGGCCGGCAGCGGACCCCCGCTGCCGAGCACCACCATGGCGCCGCTCAAAGTGACGGCTGTGCCCAGAGCCGTACTGACGACTCGCCTGTGCACTCGCTTCACGCGTATCCCCCCGCGAAAGACTTCGGACCGGCTCAGATAGGGAGAAAACGTACGCGTCTCCGCGGGGTCGTGTGACCCTTTCCGGGGTAGACGAGACGGATGGTTAATGACCGGCGTACCGGCTGCCGATCAAGGATGTGTTCTCCGCGCTACCCCGGCACAGCGTCGCAGTGGCCTGGTCGTACCTGGGTGCCGCCGGGATCCTGCTGGGTCTGCTGACCGCCGGGCCGGTATGGCTGCGCACCCCGCTGATGGCACTCGCCCTCCTGGGCGGCCGTCACCCGGGCCTCGGCACGGCGCCAACGAATCCATCGTGCGCGCCGTGCTCGTCATGGCCCGGGCCATGGACCTGCGGGTGGTCGCCGAAGGCGTGGAGACCGAGCTCCAGCGCGACTGGCTGAGCGAGCAGGGCTGCGACCTTGCCCAGGGCCGGCTGTTCGGCCGCCCGCAGCCGCCGGCGGATCACGCGGGTCTGATCCGCCGCACCACCGTGGCCTGACCCCTACGGTTCCACGATCAGCACCACCTTGCCGCGCCCGTGCCGCGACTCGACAGCGGCGTGCGCCTGCACCACCTCGGCCAGCGGATAGGGCCGGACCGGCATGGTGACCAGGCCGCGAGCCGCCAGCCCGACGACCTCCGCCAGCCGTACGGGCGACCGCGCCGGCCGCACGACCCGGGCGCCGTGCTCGGCCGCCGCCTTGTCGTCGACGATGGTGCCGATCCGGTCCCGGGGAACGCCCAGCTTCACCGACTGGGCGATCGCCTCCCGGCCGGCGGCGTCCAGGGCTACGGTCACCGGGCCGATCGCGCGCACGTCCGCCACCAACCCCGGGCCGTACGCGACCGGGACGGCGCCCAGCTGCCGAAGGTAGTCGTGGTTCCCAGGACTCGCCGTGCCGATCACCGAGGCCCCTGCCAGCCGGGCGAGCTGGGTGGCGATGGTGCCCACCGAGCCGGCGGCAGCATGCACGAGCAGGACGTCACCCTCGCCGACGCCCAGTTCCCGCAACGCGCCGGAGGCCGTCTGGGCCGCCGCGACCAGCGCCGCGGCGGTGGCGAAGTCCAGCTCCGGCGGCTTCGGTACGACGGTCGTCGCGTCCACCACGACGTGCGTCGCCTGGCCGTTCATCATCGTCGACCCCAGCACCGCGGCCCCCGCGACGAGGCCGGTCCCGGTCACGCCTGCACCGAGCTTGTCGACCACCCCCGAGTACTCCTGGCCGACCTGCTGCGGGAAGCGGACCGGGACCGGTGCCATGCGGCCGCGCCGTACGCCCACGTCGAACGGCTGCACGCCCGCGGCGTGAACGCGCACCCTGACCTGGCCGGGCCCCGGCTCCGGGTCGGGCAGCTCGGCGAGGCGCAGGACGTCGGGCGGGCCGAAACGGTCGAACACGGCGGCTCTCATGCGCGCCACTGTGCACGTTGAAGTCCGGTTGAGGTCAAGCGGTGCGCCGGTAGACCACCACCTGCCAGGGCTCCAGCTCGAGGCCGGCCGGCGCCGGGGCGTTGGTCAGCACCAGTTCGGCCGCCGACCACGCCGCGGCGTCCGGGACGTCCGCGCGGGCCCGCTCACCCGAGAAGTTGCCGATCACCAGGAGCTCCGCGTCGCCGTGGCGGCGGGTGAAGGCGTAGAGCTGCTCGTCGTCGGGCAGCAGCATCGTGAAGTCGCCGTACACGACGACCGGGTCCTTGTGCCGCAGCTCGATGAGCCGGCGGTAGAAGTGGTAGACCGATTCCGGGTCCTGCACCGCCGCCGCGGCGTTGATCTCGGTGTGATTCGGATTCACCGCGAGCCACGGCGTCCCGGTCGTGAATCCCGCCTGCGGCGAGGAATCCCACTGCATCGGCGTACGGGCGTTGTCACGGCCCCGGGCCCGCAGAACGGTGAGGACGTCCTCGGGTGAGCGGCCCTCGTACCGGGTCGCCTGGGCGTACTGGCCGAGCGCCTCGATGTCGCGGAAGTCCGCGATCGAGGCGAACGGCGCGTTGGTCATGCCCAGTTCCTCGCCCTGATAGACGTACGGCGTACCGCGGTGCAGGTGCAGCACCGCGCCGAGCATCTTGGCCGAGCGGACCCTGTACTGCGGGGAGTCGTCGCCGAAGCGGGAGACCACCCGGGGCTGGTCGTGGTTGTTCCAGTAGAGACTGTTCCAGCCGACCTCGGCGAGGCCGGCCTGCCAGCGCCCGAAGATGGCCTTGAGCTTGGTGAGCTGCAACGGGTAGAGCAGCCACGGATCGGGGCCGCGATCCACGAAGACGTGCTCGAAGCCGAACACCATGTCGACCTCGCCGCGCGCGGGGTCGGTGTAGCGGATGGCCTCCTCGACGGTGACGCCGGGCATCTCGCCGACGGTCAGCATCGCGTCCCGGCCGGCGAAGACCCGCTCGTGCATCTCGTGCAGGAACTCGTGGTTGCGCGGCCCGTTCATGTAGTGCGGGGCGCCCACGCCGTAGGGCGAGCCGGGGGGTACGGCGCCGTCGGGCAGCGACGTGTCCTTGGAGATGTGGTCGATGACGTCCATCCGGAAGCCGTCCACGCCCCGGTCGAGCCACCAGTTCATCATCGCGTACACGGCCTCGCGGACCTCGGGGTTCTCCCAGTTGAGGTCGGGCTGCTTGCGGCTGAAGATGTGCAGGTAATACTCGCCGGAGGTCGGGTCGTACTCCCAGGCGGAGCCGCCGAAGACCGATCCCCAGTTGTTCGGCTCGGCGCCGGGCGTGCCGGGTTCCATGCCCGCCCGGGCCGGGCGCCACCAGTACCAGTCCCGCTTCGGGCTGTCCTTGCCCGACCGGCTCTCGACGAACCAGGCGTGCTCGTCGGACGAGTGGTTGACGACCAGGTCCATGACCAGCCGCATGCCGCGCTCGTGCACCGCGGCGAGCAGCTCGTCGAAGTCGGCCAGGGTGCCGAACACCGGATCGATGTCCTGGTACTCGCTGATGTCGTAGCCGTTGTCGTCCTGCGGCGACCGGTAGATCGGCGACAGCCAGATGACGTCGACGCCGAGACCGGCGATGTGGTCGAGGTGCCGGATGATCCCCTTCAGGTCACCCATGCCGTCGCCGTCGGCGTCGGCGAAGCTCCGCGGATAGATCTGGTAAACGACGGCACTGTGCCACCAGGGGTTCTCCATGGTCCCTCTTTAACACGCGAACCCCGGACGAAACACCGGATCGCCTCGCATACTGAGGATCATGAAGGTGGCGCTGCTGGGTCCGATCGCGTGGCGTACGCCGCCCGTCCATTACGGTCCGTGGGAGCTCGTCACCAGCCTGCTCGCCGAGGGGCTGACGGCGCGCGGTGTCGACGTGACGCTGTTCGCGACGCTCGACTCGGTCACCAAGGCCACCCTGGACGGCGTGGTCGCGCGCGGCTACGAGGAGGATCCGGAGATCGACGGCCGGGTGTGGGAGGCGCTGCACGTCGCGTACGCCCTGGAACGCTCCGGCGACTTCGACCTCGTGCACAACCACCTGGACTGGCTGCCGCTCGCGTTCTCGGGGCACTGCCGGGCGCCGATGCTCACCACGATCCACGGCTTCTCCGGCCCGAACATCCTGCCGGCGTACCGGCGGGCCCGCTCGGCCTTCGTCTCGATCTCGGACGCCGACCGCTCCCCCGACCTGGACTACGTCGCCACCGTCTACCACGGCGTCGACCTCGACGAGCTGCCGTTCGGCGCGGACGGCGGCGACGGCCTCGTCTGTTTCGGCCGGATCCACCCCGACAAGGGCACGCACGCGGCCGTCGAGATCGCCCGTCGCGCGGGGCGCCGGCTCACCCTGTGCGGCATCATCCAGGACGAGCGCTATTTCCACGAGCAGGTCGAGCCCCACATCGACGGGGAGCGGGTGGTCTATCTCGGCTCGGTCGGCCCCGCTGACCGGGCACGGATCCTGGGCGGCAGCGCGGCCCTGCTGCACCCGATCCGGTTCGCCGAGCCGTTCGGCCTGTCCGTGGTGGAGTCCATGATCTGCGGGACGCCCGTCGTCGCGTACCGGAAGGGATCGATGCCGGAGGTGGTGGACGAGGGTCTCACCGGCCGGCTGGTCGACGGTGTGGACGAGGCCGTGGCCGCCGTCGCGGACATCGGGCGCATCGACCGGGCGGCGTGCCGGGCGCGTGCCCGCAGCCGCTTCGGGGCGGACCGCATGGTCGACGACTACCTGAGGATTTACCGCGAATTGGTCGGCTGATCAGACCGTTCTTGTTACCGTTCTGTTACCGATTTGCGGTGATTCTCCATAAATCACAGAACGCTGCGGGGAGGCAGCAAACCTGAGCAGAAAGGGCCCGTCATGCCCGCCACGTACGGCTTTCTCAGCACCTATCCCCCGACCCAATGCGGTTTGGCGACGTTCAATGCGGCATTGGCGTCCCACCTCACCGGGGGCGCGCCCGGCAGCGGCGTGGTCCGGCTGCTCTCCGCGGACGCGGCCGGCGGCGGGCTGGAAGTCGATCGGGCGGCCCCGCGGGTCGTGCACACCTGGCACACGGACGCGGCCGGCGGGTGGGGCGCCGCGGCGAACGCCCTGAACCGCTTCGACGTCGCGGTCGTGCAGCACGAGTACGGCATCTACCCCGGCATCGACGGCGACGAGGTGCTGCCCCTGCTACATGCCCTCAAGGTGCCGACGATCGTGGTCCTGCACACCGTGCTCAGCACGCCCTCGCGGACGCAGCGTTCGGTGCTCGAGCGCATCGTCGCCGCCGCCGACGCGGTGGTGACCATGACGGACACCGCCCGCCACCGGCTGACCGCCGGCTACCGGGTCGACCCCCGCAAGGTGACGGTCATCCCGCACGGCGCCGGCAGCCACAGCAGCGCGCCCCGCGAGACGCTCGAAGTGCCCCACCTGCTGACCTGGGGGCTGCTCGGCCCGGGCAAGGGCATCGAGTGGGCGCTGCGCGCGCTGGCCCTGCTGGGCGACATGGATCCGGCGCCGGTGTACACCGTGGCCGGACGTACCCACCCGAAGGTGCTGGAGCAGCACGGTGACGCGTACCGGGAGTCGCTCAAGGCGCTGGCGGACGAGCTCGGCGTGGCCCGGCATCTGCGGTGGGAGGACGTCTACCTGGACCAGGCCGCGCTCAGCCGGCTGATCCGCTCCGCCGACGTGGTGGTGCTGCCGTACGACTCGACGGAGCAGGTCACCTCCGGGGTGCTCATCGAGGCGGTCGGCGCCGGGGTTCCGGTCGTCGCGACCGAGTTCCCGCACGCGGTGGAGCTGCTCGCCGACGGGCCCGGCCTGCTCGTGCCGCACCAGGACCCGGAGGCGATGGCGGCCGGCATCCGGCGCCTGCTGGACGCCCCGGACGCGGCCAGCCGGCTGACCGGCCTGACCGGCGGCCCCACACTGCGGTGGCCCGCGGTGGCCGCCCGCTACCAGAGCCTCGCCGCCCGGCTGCTCGCGGACCGTACGCCCGTCGCCGCCTCCGTGCCCGCGTGAGCGTCTCCCTGCGGCTGGTACCGCCGCCCCTGCAGCTGATCGATGCGCCCGAGCCGAACTGGTCGCACGTCGCCCGCCTCTCCGACGACACCGGCCTGCTCGAGCACGCGCGCAACGCGATCGTCCGGCGCGAGCACGGCTACTGCGTCGATGACGTCGCCCGCGGCCTGGTGGTCGCCAGCCGGGAACCGCAGCCGACCGCGCAGGTCGTCGGGCTGGCCGAGCGCTACCTCGCCTTCCTGAACCACGCGACGGCGCCGGACGGAAAGGTCCGCAACCGGCTCTCGTACGACCGCCGCTGGCTCGACGAACCGAGCACGGGCGACTGGTGGGGCCGCGCCGTCTGGGGCCTGGGCACCGCCGCGGCTCGCAGCACGGTCCCGTGGATCCGCAAGGAGGCCCGCGAGGCGTTCGCCGTCGCCGTCCGGCAGCGCTCGCCGTGGCCGCGGGCGATGGCGTTCGCGGGGCTGGGCGCGGCCGAGGTGCTGCGTGCCGATCCGCGGGCGGGCGACGCGGCGCAGCTGCTCGGCGACGCCGCCACGGTCATCGGGCTGCCCGGCCGCGACCCGCAGTGGGTCTGGCCGGAACGCGAGCTGACGTACGCCAACCCGGCCCTGCCGGAGGTCCTGATCCACGCCGGCGATCTGCTCGGCGACGAGCCGCTGCTCGCCGACGGGCTGCGGATGCTGGGCTGGCTGTGCCGGATGCAGAACCACCAGGGCCACCTGTCGATCGTGCCGGTGGGCGGCTGGCGTCCCGGCGCGGAGCGGCACCGTTTCGACCAGCAGCCGATCGAGGCCGCCGCCACCGCCGACGCCTGCGCCACCGCCGCCGCTGTGACCGGTGACGACAGCTGGGAGTCGCCGCTCGTCCAGGCGATCGCGTGGTTCCTGGGCGACAACGACACCGGCACGGTGATGTACGACCCCCTGACCGGCGGAGGATATGACGGTTTGACGCCGGATGGGCCTAATCTGAACCAAGGTGCCGAATCCACTCTCGCGCTGGTCTCCACGTTGCAGCATGCTCGTGCGTTGGCAGGCCGCGGCGCGACCCGACCGTCAGGCGGCCTAGCGTGACCGCAACAATCGACCCGTACGGGGTCCGCACCACCACCCTCGTCCAGCGCCATGCGCTCACCATGCAGCCCGACGGGCGACGCGTGGTGATCAAGTTGTTCGTGCCCGGCGAGGACGCCCAGCTCGCGCAGAACCGCGCCTCGAGCCTCATCGAGCGGATCCTGCAGCTCGACGAGAACGAGATCGGGCGGCTGCTCGACGACGTCCTGGAGAAATTCTCCGGCCGGCACCACGACATCCTGGCCACGTTCCAGCATCACTACGACGTCGTGCACCACCGGGTGCCGCCGGAGGTCGAGCTGTCGCCGAACGCTCGGACGCTGATCGGCGCGTACTTCAGCCACGAGTTCGCGGTCGAGGCGGCGGCGCTGTGCAACCCGTCGATGGTGCCGCACCCGGATCAGAGCGGCCTCGAGCCCGGCGAGCTGCGGGTGGCCATCAGCCTCCGGCAGATCGGCGAGGGGCACATCTCCTCGATCGGCTTCTGCTCGGCCGTGCTCGGCCCGCACGACGCCATCCGGCTGGAGGACCGCGCCGGCCCGCTCGTGATCGGCGAGCGGACGGATGCCAAGCACCAGCGCGACCTGCTCGCCGCCGGCCTCGCCGAGCTCGACATCGACAACGAGCTGACGTGCAGCGTCCTGGGCTCGCTGCCGGAGCGGTATTCCGACGAGGAGTTCGAGGACGTCCTCGGCCACCTCCCGGGCGAGCTGCTGGCCCGCCCGACCACCGGCGAGACGCTCGCGGTGCTGCGGGAGATCACCGCCACGGACTACGCGGTGACGTTCCCGGCCTCCGTGCCGCTGCACCAGCGGGTGCTCTGGCCCGCCGCACCGGCCGAGAGCAACGGCATGGAGGACGCGCGGTTCGTGCAGGTCGCCGAGCCCGACGGGCGGATGGCGTACCTGGCGACCTACACCGCGTACGACGGCCGGCAGATCGGCGGGCGCATGCTGCAGTCCCGGGACCTGCGGCACTTCGAGGTGACGGCACTGCGCGGGCCCGCGGCTCGCAACAAGGGCATGGCGCTGTTCCCGCGGCCGGTCAACGGGCGCCGCCTCGCGCTGTGCCGCTCCGACGGCGAGACGCTGGGCCTCAGCGAGTGCGACGCGTCCAACCGCTGGCAGGAGGCCGTCCCGCTGCTCATCCCGCACCGCGGGTGGGACCTGATCCAGGTGGGCAACTGCGGCTCGCCGGTGGAGACCCCGGCGGGCTGGCTGGTGCTGACCCACGGCGTCGGCCCGATGCGCCGGTACGCGATCGGCGCGATGCTGCTCGACCTCGACCATCCGGAGCGGGTCATCGCCGACCTCCCGCACGGCCTGCTGGAGCCGGACGACGTCGAGCGCGAGGGGTACGTCCCCAACGTCGTCTACTCCTGCGGCGGCGTGCTGCACGACGGCCGGCTGTGGCTGCCGTACGGTGCGAGCGACGTACGCGTAGGCTTCGCCAGCATCGCGCTGGACCGCCTGCTGGACGCCATGGTGGTCGTGCCCTGACCCCTCCTATACATTGATAGTCGTGTATGGGCTGAGGATCTCGCGGCGCGCCCTCCTCCACCTGGGGGGCGCCGCCGCGGCGACCGCCGCCGCCGGAGCCGGTGCCGCCACGGCCCTGCCCGCGGTCGCCGGCGAGGAGGCAGCGTTGACGGGTTTCCACTTCGGCAGCTACACGTCGGAGGGCGGCCCGGGCATCGCACGCGGGCGGATCGACCCGGCGACCGGCGCGCCCGCGGTCGAGAACACCACCGCCGCGGTGCGAGACCCGTCGTGGCTGGCGACCAGCCCCGCCGGAAGCATCCTCTACGCGATCAGCGAGCAGGACCAGGGCACGGTCAGCGCCCTGACCCCGGAGCTCACCGTGCTCAACACCGTGGCGACCGGCGGCGGACCGGCACACGTCGCGGTGCACCCCGGCGGCAGCTTCCTGTTCGTGTCGCTCTACGGCGCCGGAGCCGTGGTCACCCACCCGATCGGCGCCGACGGCACGGTGGGTGCCGCCACGGACGTACGCCCGCAGGGCACGCATCGCCGGCCGTCCCACGCCCACCAGGTGGTGGTCGATCCGCTGGGGACGTACGTGCTCGCGGTCGACCTGGGGCGCGACAGCATCTTCACGTACACCCTGGACGCACGGGCCGGCACGCTGACCGAGGTGGCCCGGACCGCGCTGGCACCCGGCAGCGGCCCGCGCCATCTCGCCTTCCACCCCGACGGCGAGGTGGCGTACGTCGCCGGCGAACTCGACTCCACCGTCACCGTCTGCGCGTGGAGCGACGGCGTCCTCAAGCCCGGCCAGGTGATCGCGGCGGCAGCGGACGCCGGCGCGGAGAACTACCCGGGCGAGATCGCCGTCTCGCCGGACGGACACCACGTCTACGTCAGCAACCGTGGCACGAACACGGTCGCCGTCTTCGCCACCCGCGACTCCGGCACGCACCTGCAACGGGTGGCCGACCCGGCGTGCGGCGGGGTCTGGCCGCGCCACCTCGCCCTGGACCCCACCGGCCGGTGGCTGTACGTGGCCAACCAGCGCTCCGGGACGGTGACATGGCTGCCCGTGGACGAGGGGATCCCCGGCGGCGTCGCGGGTTCGCTACCGGTGCCCGGTGTGGCCCAGGTGCTGCTCTGACCCGTCGACTTTGGCGGGGGTGACGACGACTTTCGCCGCTAGTACCGTCCCCGCCGCGGAGGTGGTCGCCGCCTACCGCGGGAGGAGCTGGCCCGGCTCGATTTCGTCCTCCGCGACGAGCGCAAACGCCACCATTTCCGCCGGGCGCAGTGATTCAGCCCAGCGGGTTGTCCTTGTCGCGCAGGGTGTCCAGCACCCCCGCGTACATGCGGGCCTTGATGGTGGCCAGGGTGGTGCCGGCCTTCCCGGCCTGCGCGGCGGCGATCGCCAGGGCCGTGGGGCGCACCTCGGCCTCGGGGACCGCCTGGTCGACGATGCCCGCGGCCAGGGCGTCGCTGCCGCCGTAGCGGCGGGCGGTCGTCATCGCCTCGTGCGCGGTGCGCGGTGCCAGCCGGGCCTGGATCAGCGCGGACATGCCGCGCGTGAACGGAATTTCGATGTCCGCCTCGGGCAGGCACCAGTAGCCGCGGTCGGCGCGCATCACGCGGAAGTCGTGGGCGAGCGACAGCATTGCCCCGGCGGCGAAGGTGTGGCCCTGCAGGGCGGCGACGGTGATCAGCGGCAGCGACAGCACCCGGGCGAACAGCGCGTGCACCGAGACCGCGTACTCCTGGAACTTGTCGCCGTTGTCGCCCAGCCAGTCGAGGTCGAGGCCGTTGGAGAAGATCTTGCCCGTGGCGGCGGTGACCAGCGCGCGGGCGCCGCCCGCGGCCTCCACCCGGTCCAGCGCGGCGTTCACCTCGGCGATCCAGTCCGGATGGAAGCGGTTCTCCCCGTCGCCCAGGTCGAGGACGAAGACGTCGTCGTGGCGGTCCAGCGTCGGCATGACACTCCTCTCGATGCTACTCGCCGGTAACATACCGCCTCTCACACCGTTCCGGCGACCGCCCAGATGGTCAGGACCGCGAGGAAGTCGCCACGCTCCCCGGCGGAGTCCACCTGGCTGAACCATTCGTCCCGCAGGCCGGCGGGGGTCGCCCAGGTCGACTCCGGGACCTCGTGGTTGACCATGGGCAGCACCACGGCCGCGGAGCCCGGGTCGGGGAAGTAGCAGGTCACCGGCGTCGCCGTGACGTCTTGCAGGCCGTGGTCGAGCAGGCGGCGGCGCAGCGTGCGGCCCATGTCGAGCTGCCGCGGC
This sequence comes from Actinoplanes sp. NPDC049681, assembly GCF_044465265.1. Classification (NCBI taxonomy): domain Bacteria; kingdom Bacillati; phylum Actinomycetota; class Actinomycetes; order Micromonosporales; family Micromonosporaceae; genus Actinoplanes; species Actinoplanes sp. NPDC049681. The sequence continues at coordinate 286,807 of NZ_JBITLP010000004.1, read as the reverse complement.
GTGAGCCGGCCGTGCATGTGGTCGATGACCGTACCGGCGAGCGCACCGTCGACACCGTCGAAGGCCAGCGACGCCCAGTCGGTGTCGAGCAGGCAGACCCGGCCCCCGGTGCGGGTCACCCGGATCAGTTCGCCGATCGCGGCTTCGGCGTCGGCGACGTGCTGGAGCACGCGCTCGCACCAGACCCCGTCGAAGGTCTCGTCGTCGAAGTCGAGGGCGCAGACGTCCCCGGTGACGTAGCGGATCGCGCCGCCGGTGTCCCGGTCGCGGGCGGCGGCCAGGGTCGCCGCGGAGAAGTCGAGGGCGACCACCTCGCCGTCCGGCACGACCGCCGCGGCCAGCTCGCGGGCCACGTCCCCGGCCCCGCACCCGGCGTCGAGCAGCCGCTGGCCGGGCGAGGGGCGCAGCGCCTCCCAGCCCGCGTGCCGGACCCGGCGGATCTCGGGATGGCGGGACATCGCCTCGAGCGCCGCCACGAGCATGGCGAACATGTCGGGCGACATCCGGTCGAGGTCCGCGAACGGGGTGCGGTCCAGCTGTGCGGGCTCCATGGCGCCCATGGTGGCGCGGGAACTGCCTCGCGACGGACAGTCGTCAACCTTCCGACACGCCGCGTTCACGTTTCGTATCCAGCCCTCCGCCCACGGTGCCAGCGGCCCGGAGGGGTGTCCTGCGTCACGGTCGGCCGGGTTCGCGGTTTGTAAGATCCGAAACATGACGGCAACACGGATCGGCCTCGTCGGGTACGGCTCGGGCGGGCGCATCTTCCACGCGCCTCTGATCGCGTCGGCGGAGGGCGTCGAGTTCGCGGGCGTGGTGACCCGTTCGGCGCAGCGGCGCGAGGAGCTGGCCAAGGCCCATCCCGGAGTGCCGGCGTACGACTCGATCGCCGACCTGGCCGCCGCGGGAGCCGACGCCGTGGCGATCTCGACCCCGGCCGCCACGCACGCCTCGCTCGCCCGCGAGGCGATCGCGCAGGGGCTGGCCGTGGTCGTCGACAAGCCGTTCGCGCTCGACGCCGAGGCGGCCCGCGAGGTCACCACCATCGCCGCGGACCGGGGCGTGCTGCTGACCGTCTACCAGAACCGCCGCTTCGACGCCGACCTGCTCACGGTGCGCCGGCTGATGGCGGAGGACGCGCTCGGCGAGATCCGCCGCTTCGAGTCCCGTTTCGAGCGCTGGGACCCGCAGCGGCAGCCGCCGGCCGCGGGCGGCGGCACATTGCTCGACTTCGGCGCCCACCTGGTCGACCAGGCCCACCTGCTCTTCGGCCCGGTCTCCCGGGTGTACGCGGAGATGCGCAGCGACGGCGACCTCGACAGCGACGTCTTCGTGGCGCTGCACCACGCCGGCGGCGTCGAGTCGCACCTGTGGGGCAGCTGGCGGCAGGCGGCGCCCGGCCCGCGCTTCCGCGTCTCCGGCACGACCGGCACGTACATCGTCGACGGCATCGACGGCCAGGAGGCGGCGCTCAAGGCCGGCCGGTCCCCCGCCGCTCTCGGCGACCGCTGGGGTGTCGAGCCGGAGCACGCGTGGGGCCGCCTCTACCGCGGGACGACCGGCGCGCCCGTACGCAGCGAGCGCGGCCGCTGGGACAGCTTCTACCCGGCGTTCGCGGCCGCCGTGCGGGGTGAGGGGCCGCCGCCGGTGGACCCGTGGGACGCGGTGCGGAACATGGACGTCCTCGACGCGGCCCGGATGAGCGCCACGACCGGCGAGACCGTGGACCTCTAGAGCAGCCGCTCCAGCAGCGCGAAGATGGACGCCGGGTCCAGCGCCTCGCTGTTGCTCAGCACCACGAGACGGCGGTCCGACTCGGGCAGGCAGGCGACGAAGGTCTTGTACCCCGCGTTGTGCCCGCTGTGCTGAAACCACGGCTCGCCGTGGTAGGTGCCCACGAACCAGCCGTATCCGTAGCCGCGTGAGTGGTCATCGGCGTTGCCCGTCGCCGCGCGCTCGGTGAGCATCAATGTGCGAAGAGGCTCGCGCAGCACGTCGCCGGCCCACAGCCGGCGCAGCCACGCGACCATGTCGCCGGTGGTGCTCCAGACGTCGCCCGCGCCCATGCCGACCACGTCGAGGTCCCAGGACGGCAGGGGCTCGCCGTGCTCGTCGTGCCCGGGCGCGATGTCGTCGAGGTCGCCGGGCGAGCCGGCGAAGGTCGCGGCAAGACCGGCGGGCCCGAAAACGCGGCGGGCGAGGAAATCCCGGTACGGAACGTCGGCCACGCGCTCCACGACCTGGGCCGCCAGCACGTACGCGGGGCTGCTGTAGCGCCAGCCGGCACCGGGCGCGAACAGCGGCGGCACCCGGCGGAAGGTCTCGACCAGCTCGGCGGCACCGACCCGGCGCCCGAGGTCGATCATCGGGTAGTCGTGCCAGTGCCCGATCCCGGAGGTGTGCGCGAGCAGATGGTGCAGGGTCACCCCGGGCCACCCGGCGATCCAGCGGTCGAGCGGATCCTCCAGCCGTAACCGGCCGTCCTGCGCCAGCAGCAGGACGGCGGCGGCGGTGAACTGCTTGCTCACCGAGGCGAGCTGGTAGCGGGTCGGGGACTCGGCGCCGATGAGCGTCTCGTCGCCGCGGTCCAGCCGCACCATGCCGCCGTGTCTCACCCCGCCGACTCTAGGGTCACCGCAACAGCTCCGCGAGGGTCTTCGGACGGCGGCCGGTGAGCCGTTCGATCGCGGGGTCCACCGTGGCCAGTTCGCCGGCGGCCACCGCCGTGTACGTACTCACCCACGCGTCGACCTGCCAGTCCGGTGCGCCGTAGGACGCGCGGGACGCGTACGCCTCCTCGACCGTCTCGTCGTGGTAGCGGATCTCCTGGCCGATCGCCTCGCCGAGCAGCGCGGCGATCTCGGCGAACGTGAGCGCCTCCGGCCCGGTGAGGTCGTACGTGCGGCCGGCGTGCGGGCCCGGATCACGCAGCACCGAGACGATCGCGTCGGCGATGTCGTCCTGGGCCACGAGCGCCGCCCGTCCGTTGCCCGCCGGGCCGCGGATCACGCCGTCCTCGCCCACCAGCCCGGGCACGAAGTCGGCGTAGAGGTTGTCGCGCAGGAACGTGAAGGGCAGCCCGCTGGCGCGGATGTGCTCCTCGGTGGCCCAGTGGTCGCGCGCCAGGGTGAAGGTGGCGTCCGGGCGCGCACCGGCGAAGGACGTGTAGACGAGGTGACCGACGCCGGCCTCCGCCGCGGCGTCGACGAAGGCGCGATGCCGGTCGACGCGGTCGGGACTCTCCGACGCCGAGACCATCAGGACGGTCCCGGCGCCCGCCAGCGCGGCCCGGACCGCGGCCGGATCGCCGTAGTCGGCCTCGGCCACCTCGGCGCCGGGGATGCGCGGGGCGCGTGCGGCGTCACGGACGAGAAGCCGCTGGGGACGCTCCAGCCGGGCCGCGACCCGGCCACCGAGGCGGCCCGTCGCACCGCTCACCACTGTTATGGACATGGTCAGACGATATGCCGGGGCCGCACCTCGGGGCCCAGAACCCGGGCGGTGGCCACCGAGCCGGCGAACCCCGCGGGGTCGAGGTCGAGGCCGCCGGGCAGCCAGCTCAGCTCCGGGCGTACGGGATCGGCCATGGCCGCCAGCACCTCCGCCGGGGTGAGGCCGGCGTCCTGCAGTGCGCGCACCTCGCGGGGGTTGATCGCCGGCGGCAGGGGCCCGTTGCCGAGGTCGGTGCCGTACCGGACTTTCCCGCCGTACTCGAGGAAAAGCCGGAGGTTGCCGACGGCGGTGGCCCGCTCCGGCACCGGTGTGCCGTAGCCGTGGATGTCGAGCGTGCTGATCCACGTCATCCGCGCGGCGCAGGCCCGCACGAGCGCATCGTCGAGCTTCTCGGTCCACGGTGTGTGGGCGAGCAGGTCGGCGCCGGACTCGTACGCGGCCGCGACCATGCCGGGGCCCTCGGCGTGCACCACCACCGGCAGGTCCCGGGCGTGCGCCGCGTCGACGACGGCGGCCAGCACCTCCGGAGCCAGGACCGGCCCGCCGGCGTGCGCGGTGACCTTGATAAGCGTCGCTCCCCCGGCGTGCGCCTCACCGACCGCCTCGGCGGCGCCGGCCACCGAGCGGACCGGGCGGCAGCTTCCGGCCGGCGCCCAGGCACGGTCGCTGGGGTAGCCGCCCGGCGCGGTGAGGAACGGCCCGGCGAACCGCAGCCACGGGTGCCGTGCCGCCACCGCGGCGACCGCCCAGGGTGCGCCGCCGAGATCCCACGCCCAGGCGATCCCTCCGGCTCGCAGCGTCGCGACGTCCACCAGCGCGGAGTGGACGTGGGCATCGCCGAGCCCGGGCAGCACGGTTCCGGGCAGCCGTACGCGCTCGCCGTCCTCCGGCAGGTCACCGACCCGGGTGAGCACGCCGTCGCGCAGCGCCGTACCGGTGTGCAACCGCCCGTCCCACCACACCGAGTCCGGCACCCACCATGTCATCGCTGCTTCTCGAGCAGGTCCCGCAGGATGCTCAGTCCCCGGTGGACTTCCGCGAAGCCGGTGCTCAGCGGGGCCGGGCCGATGCGCAGTCCGTCGGGGCGGCGGTAGTCGGGGATCACCCCGCGCTCCCACAGCGGGTCGAGCAGGTCCTGGAAGCCGGGCCGGCGCAGGGTCACGTGGCCGCCGCGGCGGCCGGGCTCCCGCGGACCGGCCACCTCGACGCCCAGCGGCGCCAGCCAGCGGTCGGCCAGCTCGATCACGTAGTCGGTGAGCAGCAGCGACTTCGCGCGTACGGCGGCGATCCCGGCCTCGGCGTACAGGTCCAGGCTGGCGTGCAGCGGCACCATGCCCAGGATCGGCGGGGTGCCGCTGAGCAGCGCGCGGGCGCCCGGGGCCGGATCGTGCCCGGCTCCCATCTCGAACGACGCCCGGTGGCCCATCCAGCCCCAGATCGGCTGCCGCACCTCGTCCTGAAGGCCGGCCCGCAGGTAAGCGAACGCGGGCGCCCCAGGACCGCCGTTGAGGTACTTGTACGTGCAGCCGACGGCGAGGTCCACGCCCCACGCGTCGAGCTCGACCTCGACCGAGCCGGCCGAGTGGCACAGGTCCCACAGGGTCAGCGCCCCGGCGGCGTGCGCGATCCGGTTGATCTCCGCGACGTCGGCGAGCCAGCCCGAGCGGTACGCGACGTGGCTGAACAGCACGAGCGCGGTGTCGTCGTCGACCACCGCGGACACCTGTTCCGGCGTGATCCCGGCGGCCGGGTCGGTGTCGATCCAGACCAGCTCGGCGCCGCGTTCGGCGGCCACGGCCTCGCACACGTACCGATCGGTCGGGAAGTTGTCGGTGTCCAGCACGATGCGGCGGCGGCCGGGGCGGGCGTCGACGGCCGCGCGCACCAGCTTGTAGAGCAGCACGGTGGTGGAGTCGGCGACCACGATCTGCCCCGCGGCGGCACCCAGGGCGATCTCGCCGAGGCGGTCGCCGAGCCGCTGCGGCCACTCCAGCCAGCCGTCGGTCCAGCCGCGGATCAGCCGGCCCGCCCACTGCTCGCGGAGGAACCGTGCCATGAGCTCCTCGGTGGCGCGCAGCGGCCGGCCCAGCGAGTTGCCGTCGAGATAGGAGACGACGTCGAAGTCGGCGGGGGCCAGGAAGCGGTCCCGCAGCGGCCCCAGCGGATCGGCGGCGTCCAGCGCCTCGGCCCGCTCCAGCAGATCGTCCGTCACAGGTCCTCCACCCCGATCTCGGTGCGGACCGCGTACAGCTCGGGGAAGAACGTCAGGTCGAGGGCCTTGCGCAGGAAGTCCACGCCGCTGGAGCCGCCGGTGCCGCGCTTCACGCCGATCGTGCGCTCGACCGTCTTGAGGTGACGGAAGCGCCAGAGCTGGAAGTTCTCCTCGAGGTCCACGAGCTCCTCGCAGGCCTCGTACGCCTCCCAGTACTTGTCCTTGTTCTCGTAGATCGTCACGTAGACGGGCACCAGGTCGGCGTGGAAGCGCCACGGCAGCGTCACGTCTCGCTGCAGCAGCTCGACCGGCACCGCGTGGCCCCGGCGGGCCAGAAAACGCAGGAACTCGTCGTAGACGCTGGGCGTCTCCAGCGCCTCGACCAGCATCTCGCGGGCCGCCGGATCGTCATCGAAGATCGACAGCATCCGCCGGTCCTTGTTGCCGAGGATGAACTCCACGGCGCGGTACTGGTACGACTGGAAGCCCGAGGAGGTGCCCAGGAAGCTGCGGAACTCGGCGTACTCGCTGGGCGTCAGGGTGGCCAGCACCGACCACTGCTCGGTCAGGCAGCGCTGGATGTGCTTCACCCGGGCCAGGCCCTTGAGCGCCGGCCGCAGCTCGTCGGCGGCCAGCTGCCGCCGGACCGCGCGCAGCTCGTGCAGGACCAGCTTGAGCCAGAGCTCCGAGGTCTGGTGCTGCAGGATGAAGAGCAGCTCGTCGTGGTGCTCGGGCACGCTGACCGGATGCTGCGCGGAGAGGATCCGGTCGAGATCCAGATATTTCCCGTACGACAGATTGACCTTGAAGTCCCGGACGATGCCCGGCTCCAGCGGCCGCTGGTGCGACGACACGTTGACCTCCTGACGATGATCCCCTGCAGCAGATCACACGAGGTCAGCTGTTGGCGAGAGTCCCGCCGGTAAGGAGCGGACCCCAGTACACCCACTGACCGTCATGACGCACGAAGCGGCTGCGCTCGCGCATGTCCCCGGGTCGGCCGCCGTCGCGGTAGTGGGCCCGGAACTCGACCACGCCCTCGGCGTCGAAGAGCCCGCCGCCGGTGGACTCGAGCACGTCGAGGCCGGTCCACCGCATCGACGGGTCCGCCTCGACGGAGGCCGGGCGGGTGATCGGATGCCAGGAGCGCATCACGTACTCGGCGTCGTCCAGGGCGAAGGCGGCGTACCGGGAGCGCATCAGCGCCTCGGCGGTCGCGGGAGCGTGGCCGCGGTGGGCGGGACCGCAGCACTCGCCGTACGGCTGACCGAGCCCGCACGGGCAGGGTGCGGTCTCGTCGATTCCGGGCGCGGCCGCCGGGCGGCGCCGCGTTGCACGTCGGGCCATCCGCCTATTCTTCCCCAGCCGGCCCGTCGAGCGACCGTAGTAGCGGATCTTCTCCCGGATGTGCGCGCGCTGCGCCGTCAGCTCGTCCATCCGCCGGCCGATCCCCGCCGAACTGAAGCTGGACGACGGCCTGCTTACGCGGCTCGACGCGGCTGCCTGACGTACGCCGGCGGGCGTACGGCGCATTGCTCCCGCAGGAGCATGACGGGGACCGCCGGGCCCGGCATGCTCGGCGGCATGCCTCTCCTGCCGCCCGCGTGGCGCAAATTTGTCCTGACGGCGCACGTCATCACGGCCGTGGGCTGGCTCGGGGTGGACCTGGTCCTGCTGATGCTCGGCATCGCCGGCCTGAGCGGTGCCGACCCAGCCGTGGTCTACCCGGCCCAGAGCCTGGCCGGGCGGACCCTGTTCGTCCCGCTGAGCGTGCTGGTGTGGGTGATCGGCGTGGTGAACGCCGCCTTCACCCCGTGGCGCCTGACCCGCTACTGGTGGGTGCTGGCGAAGCTGGTGCTCACCACGCTGATGCTCATTCTGGTGCTGTTCCTGCTGCGCCCCGGCCTCGCCGAGGCCGGGGACCTGGCCGGTGCCCTGCCGTGGCGGAATCGGCTCGACATGGTCGTCGCGCCGGCCGTCTCGAGCTCGCTGCTGATCCTGCAGACGGTGCTGTCGACGTACAAGCCGTGGGGCCGGCGGGCGGGCGTGGTCAGCCCGCCTGCTGCTCCGCCACGATCCCGCTGATCACCTTCTGGCAGCGGTCCAGCTCCTCGATCAGCGACTGCATCTCCTCGATCGCCGAGACCGCGTTCTGGGTGTCGGCCCGGATGCCGCCCACCTGCCCGCCGATCTCGTTGGTCGCGGTCGCCGTCTCGTTCGCCAGGTCCTTGACCTCGCTCGCCACCACCGCGAAGCCGCGACCGGCCTCGCCCGCCCGCGCCGCCTCGATCGTGGCGTTCAGCGCGAGCAGGTTGGTCTGCTTGGCGATCGTGGCGATCAGCTGCACGACCTTGCCGATCTCGGTGCTGCTGGCGTCCAGTCGCTGGATGACCGCGACGGCAGTCTCGGCCGCGCGTACGGCCGACCGGGTCGCCGTCGCCATGTCGCTGCTGACGTCCGCGAGCCGGTGCACCGAGTCTCGCACGTCCGTCGTGTACTGGCCGGTCTCCAGGGGAGCCTCGTCGGTCCACTCCTCGGTACCGGTCTGCCACTCACTCATCGCATCCCGCCCCATCCTTCGTCGCGATTACCAACATCGCACCTTGCGCCGGGAGTTCGCGGGCGTTTCCGGCTAATCGGGCGCATCCTTCTCAGGCGGGACGCCCTCCGGTCGATGGGAGGGACGAGCGCTGAGGACGGGATGGTGAGGCGCGTGGCGGTAGCCGATCTCAGCGAGCTGGTGCTGGAGTCGGAGCTGGGGCGCGGCGCGTACACCAGCGTGTTCCGGGCCCGCCGGGGCGACGATTTCTACGCCGTCAAACTGCTGCGTGGCGCGGCGGCGGACTCCCCCGATGCGGTGCTGGATCTCCGGCGGGAGGCGGCGCTGCTGGCGAGCCTGGACCATCCCGGGATTCTGCGGACGTATGCGTCGGGCCTGCACGAGGGCCGACCGGCGCTGGTGACCGAGCTGGTGCCGGGGCAGTCGCTGGCGAACCTCCTGGCGAACGGGCCGCTCGCGGTGGACCGGGTGGTCCAGCTGGCCCGCGAGCTGGCCGATGCGCTCGCCGCGGCCCACCGCGGCGGGGTGGTGCACCGGGACCTGAAGCCGCAGAACGTCATGGTGCCGCCGGTGGGGCCCGCCAAGCTGATCGACTTCGGCCTCGCCGGGATGGCGAGCCAGCCCTCCGACGCCGACACCGCCACCGGAACCTTCGTCTACGCCGCCCCGGAACAGACGGGCATGCTCAAGCGGCCGGTGGATCACCGCTCCGACCTGTACTCCCTGGGCGTCCTGCTGTTCGAGTGCCTGACCGGGCGACCGCCGTTCCAGGCGGCCAACGTCGGCGAGCTGCTGCGGATGCATGCCGTGCAGGCCGTACCGGACGTGTGCGGCCTCCGCCCGGAGGCCGGTGCACAGCTGGGCGCCATCATCACGCGGCTGCTCGCGAAGGATCCCGACGACCGTTACCGCGGCACCCCGGAGCTGCTCGCCGCCCTGGCACGGTGTTCCGGTGCCGGCGACGCGGCACCCGTGAGCTCGTCGGACCGCTGGCCGCTGTGCGGGCGGCAGGCCGAGATGGATCTCCTGCGAGCCCGATGGGAGTCCGCCCGGGCCGGTAGGGGCGGGATGGCGCTGGTCCGCGGGCCGGCCGGCGGCGGCCGGACTCACCTCGCCCAGGCCCTCGCCGACCTGGCGGCCGACGCGGGCGCAGCGGTGCTGAGCGCCCGCTGCACCGGCGGGAGCGGGCCGCTCGCGGCGGTACGCGAGGCCGTGGAGAAGCACCTCACGGATCTGGCTGCCCTGCCACCCGATCATCCGGCGCACCGGCGGGTCCGCGACGCGGCGATGGCGGCCGGCGCGGGTCTGCTCAAGGCGCTGTCCCCCCGCCTGGCCACGATCCTCGCCGACGTACCCGACGGGGCCACGGCCGGCGAGGACCAGTTCGCCGGGGCCGTCGCGGTGTTCCTCGCCGAGCTGGGCCGGGGCGACGGGGGTGCCCTGCTGGTCCTGGACGACGCGCACGACCTGGACGAGCGGTCGGGGCAGGTCCTCACCGGGCTCGCCGACCTGCTGCCCGGCACACCGATGCTGGTGGTCCTCACCGCGGTCGAGGGCGCCGCGGCCGCGCCGCTGCGTGCCGCGTACGGTGCGGTGCTCGACACCGAAGTGGTCGCCGGTGCACTCGGCCAGGGCGCCACGGCGGAGCTGATCAGCTCGCGGCTGCCCGGAGCGGCTGTCAATCCCGCGCTCGCCGCGCACGTCCTGACCCGGACCGGCGGCCTGCCGCTCGCCGTGGTCGAGTACCTGCGCGCGCTGGTCGACAAGGCGCTGCTGTCGCCGTACTGGGGGACGTGGAAGCTGGACGACTCGCGGCTGGACGCGCTGCCGGCGGCGGGACACGACCTGTTGGTGTCGCGGATCGCGGACCTGCCGGCGGAGGTCGTGGACGTGTTGGTGGTGGCCGCCTGCATCGGCAACCGCTTCCGGGCCGACGTCCTGGCGGCGGCCGCCGGACACACCGACGACAAGGTGACGGCCGCGATCGAGGCCGCGACGGCGCAGCGGCTCCTGGAGCTCCGCGAGGACGGCCGGTACGGCTTCGTGCACGCCGGCGTCCGTACGGCTCTGCTCGACTCGGCCGACGACGAGCGGGTACGCCGGCTGCACCGCCGTATCGCCGAGGTGCTGGAGGCCCAGGATCCGGCCACGCGCGACGCCGAGCACGCGTACTCGGTCGCCGATCACTACCTGCGCGGTGCCGTCGCCGGCGACGAGGCGGCGCTGTACCGCAGTCTCGTGGCGGCCGGGCATAACGCCCTCGCCGACGGTTCCCCGGCGGAGGCCCTGCGGTTCCTCGAGCGGGCGGAGGAGGCGGCCGAGGCGGGTTCGCTGCCGGTGGCCTCGGAGGTTCGCCACGCGATCGTCACGGCGACCCTGCGGGTGGGACGGGTCGACGCGGCGCGCGATCGCATCGAGCGGGCCCTGCGTACGGAGACCGACCCGTGGTGGCGCGCGAAGCTCTGGAACGCGATGGCCGAGGTGCACACGATCGAGTACGCCGACGACCGTGCGGTCGCCGCCGCCTCCACGGCGCTGGCGGAGCTGGGCCACGCGACGCCGAGCGGCCGGATTCGGCTTGCGTTGTCCACCCTCGGTGCCGGGATCGCCGGGTCCTTCGTCCGCCGCACCGGGATCGGCTTCGGCACGGTACGCGGCCGGCAGCGCGAGGAGTACCTGATCCGGGCATCTCTGCTCGAGGCGTGCGCGTACGGCTCGGTCATCGGCATGCGGATCCCGCACGTCCTGCTGTACGTGCTGCGCGCGCTGTTCCTGGTCAACCGTCTCGGGCCTGGGCCGCACTACGTGCGGACGTATGCGCTGCTCGGCATCGTGCCGGCGCTCATGGGCCGACTCCGTCCGGCCGAGCGGTGCTGGGCACTGGCAGCCTCCGCGGCCCGCGACCTGGCGGACCCGGTGCTGATCGCCTTCGTGGACTGGGTCCGTGGCACGGGCCTGCTCTTCGGCGGTCACGACGACGGCGGGGCGTGGGAGCGGGCGGTGGAGAAGCACACCCGCTGGCTGGCCCCGGCTCAGCTGCTCGGCGGGTTCGGCACCGTGGTCATCCGGCTGCTCCTGCGAGGGCGGCCGCTCGAGGCGGCCGCCGCCCTGCAGCAGTGCGAGTCGCTGCTGCCCGGAACCGCCGGCCGGATCAACGGCACCAGCATCGGCATGGCGCGGGTCATGGTGCCGGCACAACAGGGCCACAACGGCGAGGCGGCGGCCGCGCTGACGACCATGCGGGCCTCGGTCCGCGACGGCGGAGCGGTTGCCCAGCGAGCCAACCTGTCCGTCGCGGCCATGCACAGCCTGGTGGAGCAGGGCGAGTTCGGGGCGCCTTTCGACGAGGCGGTCGCCGAGTTCGAGGCGATCGGGCTGCGCCGTTCGGGGATGATGGCCATCCACAAGTACTTCTTCCTCTTCCTCGCGCACGGTCGCCTGGCTCAGTGCCGCCTGGCGCCGGCGGAGGAACGGGCGGCACGCCTCGCCGTCGCCCGCCGGGCGATCGCGGACCTGGGCCGGCATGCCGACACTCCGCTGCTCAAGATCGGGCACCAGATGGCCCGGGCGGCCTACTGCCAGCTCACCGGCGACCCGGCGCAGGCTCTGGAACTTGCGGACCGGGCCGAGCAGAAGGCCCGTCCGCTGGACAGCCCGCTGGTAACCCTCGAGGCGTCCCGGATCCGGGCCCGTTCGCTGCGGGCGCTCGGCATGACGGGTGAGGCTCAGCGCCAGGCCCGTCTGGCGTACTCCATCGCCACCTACTACGGCCTGGAGCACCGGGCGCAGCAGATCCGCGCCGAGTTCGGCGACGTGGAGTCGGGCACGGCGGCCGGCGGCACGTCCCACCGCACCCGCGAGCGCGCCCGGGAGCGCGACCTCGAGGCGATGCAGCGGGTGGCCCTGGCCGCCGCCACCGTGCTCGAGCCGCGCGAGCTGGCCCGGGTCACGCTCGCCGAGACGTTGCGCATCTTCGGCGCGGAGCGGGCCCTGTTCTTCCTCGTCGGCGACGACGACCAGCTCGAGCTCTACGCCGGGCTGGACTCCACCGGCGACGAGCTGCACACGGTCAGCGACTACGGCTCCACGCTGCTGCGGCGGGTACGCGAGAGCGGCGAGCCGCTGGTCCTGACCGGCACCGAGGAGGGCGCCGCCCTGGGGTCGCGCAGCGTCGTCGCGCACGGGCTGCGCAGCATCATGGTCGCGCCCGTACAGCTGAAGGGACGGCTGCTCGGCGTCGTGTACCTGGACAGCCGCCTGGCCCGCGGCGTCTTCACCGACGAGGACATCGACGTGCTCACCACCGTCACGAGCCACGTGGCGGTGGCGCTCCAGACGGCCCGGGCGGCGCAGCTCGAGCTCGCGGTGCAGGTGGCCATCAGGCAGCAGGAACTGGCCGAGACGCTGCGGTCCAGCCTCGCCGAGCTCAGCGCGATCCTCGATCCGCAGGAGGTGCTCCACCGCCTCGCCGGCACGCTGGTCGGGCAGGCCGGGGCCGGCCGGAGCTGTCTGCTGCGCGCCGGTGACGGCAAGCTGACGGTCGTGGCGGCGACGGGCCCGGGCACGGTCGCCTGCGGGTACGAGGTGACGCTCACCGCCGACTTCCAGACGGCGGACCTGGTGACCACCTCGCTCGTCTCCGGAGGGTGGGCGGCGAACGCGCCAGCCGTCGTCGCGGAGGTGCTCGGCAACCCGCCGGCGTGGCTCGTCGTACCGCTGCGCGGCCGCGAGGGGCTGGTCGCGGTGCTGTTCCTCGGCGGCGAGCAGTTCGACGACGGCCACCGCCAGGTCGTGTCGACGCTGGCCGGCCAGGGCATGAGCGCGTACGACAACGCGGAGCTGTTCAGCCGGGTCGAGCGGCTGGCCACGACCGACGGGCTGACCGGCATCGCCAACCGGCGGCACGCCTTCCAGCTGGGCGAGACGCTGTTCGGCGTGGCCCGCCGCAGCCGGCGGCCGCTCACCGCGGTCATGGCGGACATCGACCACTTCAAGAGCATCAACGACCGGTACGGCCACGGCTGCGGCGACGACGTGATCCGGGAGGTGGCGGCCCGGCTGGGCGGCGTCATCCGCTCGTCGGACGTGCTCGGCCGGTACGGCGGCGAGGAGTTCCTCATCATCCTGCCGGAGGCCGGGGACGGCGGCGCGGAGCTCGCCGAGCGCATGCGGGCCGGAGTGGCGGCCGAGCCGGTGCCGACCCGGGAGGGCCCGGTGGAGGTCACCATCAGCGTGGGTCTTGCGTCCCTCGGCCCCGACGACGACATCCTCGACACCCTCGTCGCCCGCGCCGACCACGGCCTGTATCTCGCCAAGGAGGGCGGCCGCAACCGCGTCGCCACGGCGTGAGCCGGATGCTCAGGCGGTGAGCCGGCGGAGCCGGTCGGCCTGCTCCCGCAGGTTCGCCGCCGCGGCAAGCACGGTCTCGGCGCCCCGGGCGGCCGCGGACGCGGACTCGGCCACGGCGTGCATGCCGCCGGACATCTCCGCGCTGGTCGCGGTCTGCTCCTCGACCGCGGCCGCGATCATCGTCTGCTGTTCGGCGATGTTCTCGATCAGCCCGACGATGCCCGAGATGCCGTCGACCGCCTGCAGGCTCTCGCCCTGAATGGCCTCGATCATGCGGATGATCTGCTGGGTCGCCTCCGCGCTGCGCCCGGCCAGCTCCTTGACCTCGCCGGCCACGACCGCGAAGCCCTTGCCCGCCGCGCCGGCACGCGCCGACTCGATCTGCGCGTTGAGAGCCAGCAGCTTGGTCTGTTCGGCCACGGCGATGATGAGCTTGGTGACGTTGCCGATCTCCTGGCTCGAGCCCTGGAGCTGTTCCATGCTGGTGGCGGTCGCGCGCGCCGACACGACCGCCGTGTCCGTGCTGGACGTCGCGCTGGTGACCCGGGAGGCGATCTCCCGGATGCTCTCGGCCATCTCGCTGGAGTTCCGCGAGATCGCGTCGGCCCGCTCGGCGCTCTGCCCGGCGGCCTCGGCCAGTTGGCGGCCCGCCTCGGCGAGTTCGTTGCTGGCCCGGTTCAGTTCGGCGACCAGAGAGTTGACGAGCTCGGTCGCCTCGACCTTGTCGGTCTCGTCGGACCACGTGATGACGTAGCCGCCGGCGAAGCGGTGGATCGTGGTGCCGCCGTGCAGTTTCCTGCCGCCGACCTCCATCGGGATGTGCGTGGTGAGCGGGAACTCGGTCTCCGTCCGCATGACGTTCTTGAGCCCGTCCCGCAGGTGCAGCAGCACTGCTTCCCCGTATTCCTCGACGGTGTGCCGGGCGAGCTGGTCAGCGGCGATGTTCCGGTACACGACGTCGCCGGCGGAGTCGGCGATGACCAGCACGGCCGGAGCGGCATGCAGCGCGGCGAGCACCATCTCGGGGGAACGCAGAAGCGCCGGTACGTCCTGACCCGCTCGCGCGGAGCCCTTCCTGACCATCGGATCTCCTCCTGAGTGCAGAGCGGGTACACCGCTACTGAGCGTATGGAAACCTGCTTCTCCGCGACGGAAACTCACTGCATCCGCAAGACACGGCAGCGATCCGTCATCGGATGCAAGAGTCAGTTCGAATCTTGCAATGTTTCGACGTAGGATTCCGCTGTGATCAAACGCCTGGCCGAGGTGGCCAAGAAAGCCGGCGTCAGCGAGGCGACCGTGAGCCGGGTGCTCAACGGCCGCAGCGGGGTGTCCGAGGCCACCCGCGCCTCCGTGCTGACCGCCCTCGACGTCCTGGGCTACGAACGGCCGACCAAGCTGCGCGGCGAACGCGGCCGCCTGGTCGGGCTGGTGCTGCCCGAGCTGCAGAACCCGATCTTCCCCGCGCTCGCCGAGGTGGTCACCGCCTCCCTCGCCCAGCGTGGCTTCACGCCGGCCCTGTGCGCCCGCACGATCGGCGGCGTGCCCGAGCGTGACTACATCGAGATGCTGCTGGACCACCAGGTGTCCGGCGTCGTCTTCGCCGGTGGGTCCTACGCGCTGGCCGCCGCCGAGCACGGGCACTACAAGCAGCTGCTGGACCGGCGGATGCCCGTGGTGATGGTGAACGCGGGCGTGGACGGCCTCGGCTTCCCGCACATCTCCACCGACGACGCGGTAGCCGTCGAGCAGGCGTACGGCCACCTGCGATCGCTGGGTCACGAACGGATCGGGATGGTGCTGGGTCCCGAGGACCACGTCCCGTCGCGGCGCAAGCTGGCGGCGGTGGCCGAGGCGGCACAGTGGACCGGGTCCGCGGCGGAATGGCTCGTCGAGCGCACGAGCTTCTCGATGGAGAGCGCCCGGCTGGCCGCCACCCGCCTGATCCAGCGCGGCGCCACCGGGCTGATCTGCGCCAGCGACGTGCTGGCGCTGGGCTCGATCCGGGCCGCCCGTCGCCTCGGCCTGGACGTGCCGAGCGACGTCTCGGTGGTCGGCTTCGACGACAGTGCACTGATGACCTGCACCGATCCGCCGCTGACCACGGTGCGCCAGCCGATCGAGCTCATGGGGCAGGCCGCGGTCGACGTCCTGGTGAACCAGATCGAGGGCGCGGCGGCCACCACGGACGAGCTGCTCTTCGAGCCGGAGCTGGTGGTGCGCGGCTCGACCGCGCCGGCGCCGGTGCCGGCGTAGGGGCCTGAGCAGGACATTCATCGACTTCAGCAGGGCGGACCCACCGGGTCCGCCCTCTCTTTGTGCGCTGGGCCACTTGCGTCGTGTTTTTTCTTAGTCTCGTCGACTTCTTGCGGGCCGTCGTTTGTCTTTGTATCGTCATCGCCACGAAACAGAACCGAGGAAGGGCGTCTCCCCATGTTCAGAACCAGGCTGCGCAGTGCCCTCGGGCTTCTGCTCGTCGCGGGCGTGGCCATGTCGGCCGCAGCGTGCGGCGGCGACGACGACGCCTCCCCGGCGTCCAAGGACGGCAAGGTCACGCTCGTGATCAACGGCCTTCCTCCGGCGACCGAGAAGGCCACCCACGACCGCTTCCTCGCCAACGTCGCCGAGTTCGAGAAGGCGAACCCGACCATCAAGATCGACGCCCGCGAGGGCAAGATGGACCCGCAGACCTTCCCGGCCAAGCTCGCCGGCGGGCAGCTCGAGGACGTCTTCTACGTCTACTTCACCGACCCGGCCAACCTCATCGCCAAGCGCCAGGTCTCCGACATCAGCAAGTACCTCAAGGACTATCCGGTCATCTCGCAGATCAAGCCGGAGGTGCTGCGGGTGTTCCAGGACGACGGCGGCAAGACGTACGGGCTGCCGTACAAGAACTATTCGATGGGTCTGCTCTACAACCGCGACCTGTTCAAGAAGGCCGGGCTCGACCCGAACAGCCCGCCGAAGACCTGGGCCGACGTGCGGACGGCGGCCAAGAAGATCGCCGGCCTGGGTGACGGCACGGTGGGCTACGGCGACTACAGCAAGAACAACACCGGCGGGTGGCACTTCACCACTGAGCTCTACTCGCTCGGCGGCGAGGTGGCGGTCAACCAGGGCGGCACCTGGAAGGCGGCGTTCCACAGCCCGCAGGGCAGGCAGGTCCTGCAACAGCTCAAGGACATGCGCTGGACGGACAACGCCATGGGCCAGAAGCAACTGCTCGAGTGGGCCGACCTGTTGCAGCAGATGGGCTCCGGCAAGCTCGGCATGTACCTGGCCACCGCCGACAACATCCCGACGATCGTCAACCAGTACAAGGGCAAGTACGAGACGTACGGCCTGGGCCCGATCCCCGACGGCAAGGGGACGCTGGGCGGCGGCGAGGGCTACATGTTCAAGGCCGGGCTCAGCCCCGAGAAGATCCAGGCCGGCCTCAAGTGGCTGACGTTCTGGTTCACCTCAGCGGACCGCTACGAGGCCGAGAACAAGTGGTCGAGCGAGACCAAGCAGCCCGTCGGCCTGCCCGAGCCGGCCATCTTCACCGGCGCGGCGGCGCAGACCCAGGCCGCGGCCGACAAGAAGTACGCGAACGTCCCGCAGGAGAACTACGCCCCGTTCGTGGCGAGCATGGGCTCGATCCCGGTCAAGCTGGAGCCGCCGAACGCCCAGCAGATCTACGCGGTCCTCGACGTGGCGATGCAGAAAGTCCTCACCGACCGCAACGCGAACGTCGACCAGCTCCTGGCCGACGCCGAAACGCAGGTCAACCAGATCCTGGCAAGCGTCAAGTGACTGCCGTGTCCACGATGGCCCGCGCGCGTGCGGCGCGCGCGGGCCGCCTGCGGCGCAAGATCTCCGACAACCTCCTGGCGTACGCGTTCATGGCCGCGGGCCTGGCCTGCTTCGCCTTCTTCTCGTGGTACCCGCTGGTCAAGGGCGTGATCCTCAGCTTCCAGCAGGACAACTTCGTGGTACCGCCGTACTGGGTGGGCCTCGACAACTACCGGGCGCTCTTCGACGACCCGCTGTTCTACACCGCGTGGCGGAACACGCTGCTGTTCACCGGGCTGGCGCTCGTCTTCGGCTTCGCCCTGCCGTTCTTCATCGCGGTGCTGCTCAACGAGTTCCGCCACTTCAGCGGCTACTTCCGGGTACTCGTCTACCTGCCGGTGATGCTGCCGCCGATCGTCGCCGTGCTGCTCTGGCGGTACTTCTACGACCCGGGCAACGGCCTGTTCAACACGCTGCTCCGCAGTGCCGGGCTGCCGGAGTCGCAGTGGACCCAGTCCTCCGGCACCGCGATGATCTCGCTCGTGCTGGTCTCCACCTGGGCCAACCTGGGCGGCGCCACGCTGATGTACCTGGCCGCACTGCAGGGCATCCCCGGCGAGCTGTACGAGGCCGCCGAGCTGGACGGCGCGAGCATCTGGCAGCGGCTACGACACGTCACCCTGCCGCAGATGCGCTTCATCATGCTGGTCCTGCTGCTCCTGCAGATCATCGCGACCATGCAGGTCTTCATCGAGCCGTACGCCCTGACCGGCACCTCCAACCCGGACACGATCACCGTGATGGTGCTGGTCTACCGCTACGCGTTCACCGTCAACAACGACTTCGGTCTCGCCGCGGCGATGAGCGTGCTGCTCTTCGTGGTCCTAGGTGCCTTCTCAGCGCTGTACCTGCGGCTGACCCGGAGCGGGGACTGAGGAGAGCCGATGACCTTGACCGCCCCGCCCGCACCCCCGGTCGGTGCTCCCGCGCCGGCGTCCGCACCGTCGCGCCCCAGGCGGCGGCTCGCCACCAGCGGTACGGCCGGCCGTACCCTCATCTCCGCCGTCGACCTGCAGCGGCACCGCCGCCTCTACCTCGCGCTGCTCGGCCTGACCCTGGTGGTCTTCACCCTGGTCTTCCTCTTCCCGCTGTACTGGATGGTCACCAGCGCGGTGAAGTCGCCGGTCGAGTACGCCCGCAGCACCCCCACGTTCATCCCGCAGTCCTGGCACCCGGAGACGTACGCGACCGCCTGGACGAACATGCGCATCGCCAAGTACTTCACCAACACGGTGCTCTACGCGACGGGCGGCTGGCTGATCTCGCTGCTGGTGGACGTCGGGGTGGCGTACGCCCTCAGCAAGCTCAAGCCGATGTTCGGCCGGATCGTGCTCGGCGCGATGCTCGCCAGCCTGATGCTCCCCGCCGCGGCGCTGCTGGTGCCGGCGTACAAGACGGTCGTGGACCTGCCCCTGCTGCACGTCAATCTGCTGAACACGCCGTGGGCGCTGTGGCTGCCGGCCGCCGCCAACGCGTTCAACGTCTACGTGCTCAAGCGGTTCTTCGATCAGATCCCTGACGACCTGCTCGACGCCGCGTCCATCGACGGCGCCGGCCGGCTGCGGCAGCTGTGGTCGATCGTCCTGCCGCTGTCCCGCCCGGTTCTGGGCGTGACGTCCATCTTCATCATCGTCGCGATGTGGAAGGACTTCCTGTGGCCCTTGCTGGTGCTGCAGGACCCCGAGTCCCAGACGCTCAGCGTCGCCCTGGCCCGGCTCGCCAACACCAGCCAGGTGCCGCCGACCGAATTCATGGCAGGCCTCGCCATCGCGAGCCTCCCCATGATCGTCGTCTTCCTGATCTTCCAGCGCAGCATCATCGGCGGGCTCTCCGCGGGCTCCCTCAAGGGCTGAAACCTCGAGAAAGCAGGTCACTGTGCCCAATCCCTGGTGGCGCGACGCCGTCATCTACCAGGTGTACCCGCGCAGCTTCGCCGACTCCGACGGCGACGGCGTCGGCGACGTCGACGGGATCCGCGCCCGTCTGGACCACCTGGCCGGCCTCGGCGTGGACGCGATCTGGATGAGCCCCTGGTACCCGTCCCCGATGGCCGACGCGGGCTACGACGTCGCCGACTTCCGCGACATCGACCCGGTCTTCGGCACCCTCGCGAAGGCGGAGGCCCTGATCGCCGAGGCGCACGAGCGCGGCATCCGCACCATCGTCGACATCGTCCCCAATCACGTCTCCAGCGAGCACGTGTGGTTCAAGCGCGCCCTGGCCGACCCCGCGGCACCGGAGCGGGACCTGTTCTGGTTCCACCCCGGCCGCGGCGAGCACGGCGACGAGATGCCCACCGACTGGGCCGGCGAGTTCGGCGGCACCACGTGGACCCGCACCACGAACCCCGACGGCACGCCGGGCGACTGGTATCTGCACCTGTTCACGCCGGAGCAGCCCGACCTCAACTGGGACCATCCGGCGGTCCGGACAGAGTTCGAGGACATCCTGCGGTTCTGGTTCGACCGCGGGGTCGACGGCATCCGGATCGACTCGGCGGCGCTGCTCATCAAGGACCGCGCCCTCCCGCCGGTCGTCGAGGGCCGCCCGCACCCGTACCACGACCTCGACGAGGTGCACGAGGTCTACCGGGCCTGGCGACGGGTGGCGGACGGCTACCCCGACCGCGCGCTCATCGGCGAGGTGTGGCTGCCCGAGGCCGACCGCTTCGCCAACTACCTGCGGGTGGACGAGCTGCACGCCGCGTTCAACTTCGACTTCCTCGGCTGCGCCTGGGATCCGGCGCTGATGCGTGCCTGCATCGACCGTACGCTCGACGCCCACCGCGCGGTCGGCGCGCCGGCCACCTGGGTGCTGTCCAATCACGACGTCACCCGGCACGTCACCCGGTACGGCCGGACCACCACCACGTTCAGCTTCGACGACAACCTCGACGGCACCCCGGTCGACCTCGAGCTCGGCACCCGGCGCGCCCGCGCCGCCGCCCTGCTGTCCCTCTCCCTGCCCGGCGCCACCTACGTCTACCAGGGCGAGGAGCTGGGCCTCTGGGAGAACGAGAACATCCCGGCCGACCGGATGCGCGACCCCATGTACGCCCGCCGCGGGCACAGCCGCGACGGCTGCCGGGTGCCGCTTCCGTGGAGCGGCGACGAACCACCGTTCGGGTTCTCCACCGCCGAGCCGTGGCTCCCCCAGCCGCGGGAATGGAAGGACCGCACGGTCCAGGCACAGACCGGCGATCCCAGCTCGATGCTGGAGCTCTACCGGTCCGCCATCGCCCTGCGCAAGGCGGAGCCGGGACTGCACCGGCCACCGATGCAATGGCTGGCGAGCGAGCCGGGTGTGCTCGCGTACCGCCGGGGCGCGGCCTTCGCCTGCGTCCTCAACATGTCTCCGGCCGCGGTCCCGCTGCCGGCCCACCGATCCGTCCTGCTCACCAGCAGCCCCCTCGACGGCGACCGTCTTCCCCCTGACGGCGCCGCCTGGCTGCGCCTGGCCACCTGACGAAAGGGATCCCCATGGCCATCTCCCGATTGCGGCGGATGATGGTGGCGGCAGCAGCCGCCGTCCTCGCCACCGCCGTCCTCCAGGCCGCCTCCCCCACCGCCCCGGCCGCGGCCGCGGGCCCGAATCTCGCCGCCGGCAGGGTCTTCAGCGCCAGCAGCGTCACCGACGTGTACGCCGCCGGCAACGCGGGCGACGGCAACGCCAGCACCTACTGGGAGAGCGCCAACAACGCGTTCCCGCAGTGGCTGCAGGTCGACCTCGGTCAGGCCGTCCCCGTCGACCAGGTCGTCGTGAAGCTGCCGCCGGCCGCCGCGTGGCAGACCCGTACCCAGACGCTGGCCGTGCAGGGCAGCACCACCGGGTCCGGATTCGCCGACCTCAAGGCCGGAGCGGGCTACACCTTCGATCCGGCCACCGGCAACACCGTCACCGTCGGCTTCGGCGCGACGACCACCCGGTACGTGCGCCTGCACATCACCGGCAACACCGGCTGGCCCGCCGGTCAGGTGTCGGAGCTCGAGGTCTACGGTCCGGCCACCGGCGACACGCAGGCACCGAGCGCGCCGGGCGGGCTCGCGTACACGCAGCCGCAGTCCGGGCAGATCCGGTTGACCTGGAACGCCGCCACCGACGACGTGGGCGTCACGGGCTACGAGGTCTACGCCAACGGCAGTCTGCGGACCACCGTCGCCGGCAACGTCCTGACGTACACCGACACCCAGCCGGCGAGCGCGACGATCGCCTACTACGTCAAGGCGCGCGACGCGGCGGGCAACGTTTCCGCCGCGAGCAACACGGTCACGCGTACCGGCACCGGCACGGGCGGCACGAATTTGGCGGCCGGGAAGCCGATCACCGCCTCGTCGACCGTCTACACGTTCGTCGCGACGAACGCCAATGACAACGACACGGCGACTTACTGGGAGGGCAGCGCGTATCCGGCGAACCTGACCGTGTCCCTCGGCGCGAACGCCACGACCAGCTCCGTCGTTGTCAAGCTCAACCCTTCGGCCGATTGGGGTACGCGCACCCAGACGTTCTCGATCCTCGGCCGGGAGCAGAGCGCCTCCGGCTTCACCACGCTCGTGGGCTCCGCGACGTACACGTTCAACCCGGCCTCCGGCAACACGGTGACCGTCCCGGTCAGCGCCACGGCGGCGGACGTGCGGCTGAGCTTCACCGCCAACTCCGGGGCGCCCAGCGGGCAGGTGGCGGAGTTCCAGGTCATCGGCGAGCCGGCACCCAACCCGGACCTGACGATCACGGGCATGGCGTTCTCCCCGGCCGCACCGGTCGAGACCGACGAGATCACCCTGTCGGCCACTGTCCGCAACGCCGGCACCGCCGGCAGCCCGGCCGCCACGGTCACCTTCTACACGGGTACGGCCCGAGCCGGCACCGCGAACGTCGGGGCCCTCGCCGCCGGGGCATCCGCCACGGTCACCGCCACCATCGGCGCACGCGACGCGGGCACGTACCCGTTGAGCGCGAAGGTGGACGAGGCCGGCACCGTCATCGAGCAGAACGAGACGAACAACGCCTACACCAACCCGGCCAACCTGGTGGTCACGCCCGTCGCGAGCTCGGACCTGGTCGCCTCGGTGGTCAGCTGGTCGCCGACGAACCCGTCCGCGGGCCAGGCGGTCACGTTCAGCGTCACCATCCGCAACCAGGGTTCCACCGCCTCCTCGGGCGGCGCTCACGGCGTCACTGTCACGATCCTGGGCGACAACGGCGCGACCGTGAAGACGCTGACCGGCTCCTGGACCGGAACCCTGGCGCCGGGCGCTTCCTCGCCGGCGATCAACCTCGGCACGTGGACGGCGGTCAACGGCAGATACACCGTGCGGACGGTGCTGGCGAACGACGGCAACGAGCTGCCGGTCAAGCAAACCAACAACACCAGCGAGAAGCCGTTCTTCGTCGGGCGAGGTGCCAACATGCCCTACGACATGTACGAGGCGGAGGACGGCACCACCGGCGGGGGCGCGCAGGTCGTCGGTCCCAACCGCAAGATCGGTGACCTGGCCGGCGAGGCGTCCGGCCGCAAGGCGGTCACGCTGAACACCACCGGCGCGTATGTGCAATGGACGACCCGGGCCGCCACCAACACGGTCGTGGCACGGTTCTCCATCCCCGACGGCACGACCAGCTCGATCAACGTCTACGTCAACGGCTCGCTGAACAAGACGCTGCCGCTCAGCTCCCGGTACGCGTGGCTCTACGGCAACGAGAGCGCGCCGCAAAATTCCGGCACCGGTCCCCGGCACATCTACGACGAGGCGAACATCCTGCTCGCCGGCTCGTACCCGGCCGGCAGCGTGATCAAGCTGCAGAAGGACGCCGGCAACGGCGGGAACATCGCGATCGACTTCATCAACACCGAGCAGGCCGCGCCGGTCGCCAACCCCAACCCGGCAACGTACGTCGTCCCCTCCGGCTTCGACCAGCAGGCCGTGCAGGCGGCGCTGGACGCGGCCCGGATGGACAGCGGCAAGGCGGGCGTCTACCTGCCGCCGGGCGACTACCAGACCTCCAGCAAGTTCCAGGTGTACGGCAGGGCGATCCAGGTCGTCGGCGCCGGCCCCTGGTACACGAGGTTCTTCACGCCGCAGAACCAGTCGGAGACGGACGCGGGCTTCCGCGCCGACGGCACCGCGAACGGCTCGACGTTCAAGAACTTCGCCTTCTTCGGCAACTACACGATCCGGCAGGACGGCCCGGGCAAGGTGTTCGACTTCGCCAACGTCTCCGGCATCACCATCGACAACATCTGGGCAGAGCACACGGTCTGCCTCTACTGGGGCGCGAACACCGACCACATGGTCATCAAGAACTCGCGCATCCGCAACCTGTTCGCCGACGGCGTGAACATGACCAACGGCAGCACCGACAACCTGGTCGACAACAACGACGCCCGGGCCACCGGCGACGACAGCTTCGCGCTGTTCTCGGCGATCGACGCGGGCGGCGCCGACGAGATCAACAACGTCTATTCCAACCTGTCCACCACGCTCACCTGGCGGGCCGCGGGCATCGCGGTCTACGGCGGGTACGCCAACACGTTCAAGAACATCTACATCGCGGACACCCTGGTCTACTCGGGCATCACGATCAGCTCGCTCGACTTCGGCTACCCGATGAACGGCTTCGGCGCGGACCCGCCGACGGTCTTCGACAACATCTCGATCGTCCGCGCCGGCGGCCACTTCTGGGGCGCGCAGACCTTCCCGGCCATCTGGGTCTTCTCCGCCTCCAAGGTGTTCCAGGGCATCCGGGTGAGCAACGTCGACATCGTCGACCCGACGTACTCGGGAATCATGTTCCAGACCAACTACGACGGCCCCGGCCGCCCGCAGAACCCGATCAAGGACACGGTCTTCACCAGCGTGTCGATCAGCGGCGCCCAGAAGAGCGGTGACGAGTTCGACGCCAAGTCCGGCTTCGGCATCTGGGCCAACCCGATGCCGGAGGCCAACCAGGGCCCGGCGGTCGGCTCGGCCACCTTCACCAACCTGCGCCTGAGCAACAACTGGCGGGACATCGAGAACACCACATCCACCTTCACCATCATCCGCAACTAGCCGCTCCCCCAACGGAAACAGGGCCCGCGCCGATCCCCGGGCGCGGGCCCGCCGGTTCCCTCCCTGGCGAACGCCTTGGACGTTGCCGCCGGACCCGACTGGAACGCTGATACGGACTTCGACGTCCGGCTCCAAGACGTGCCGTTGAACAACCGTCGTCCCGACGTGACGGTGTACCGGGCCGAGACCATCGACGTCACTCCGACACGGCCCGATCATGTGCTTCTCGTCGTCGAGGTGGTCTCCCCCGCCGCTACCGCGACAGCGAAGTTTTCACCGGCGTCGTCAAGCTGGCCGCGCCGTTCCATGTCGAGGTCGATCTGGGCCAGATCTGATCCTCGTTCTTACCGGCCACCACGTTGTTCGTCGATGCGCAGGGAGGTGCCCGGCGTGCCGGCGCGGCGCAGGCCGGCCTTGAGGACGAAGATGCGGCGGCGCGCCACCGCCTGGCCGCGGCGGTCGAGCTGGTAACCGTCGAGCCAGACCCACCCGGCGTACGTCGGCCGGTCGTCGACGGCGATGACACGGAACGCGAAGCCGGACCGGCCGGTGAACTGCACGCTGGCCGCCCGGCCGACGAGGACGACATCGCCCGGCCTCAGCGCCGGACCCGCGTCAGTCATGGCTGCTGGATGCCGGGCTGGAGGGCGGCGTAAACCGCCCTCTGGGACAAAGGTTCAGCGCCGCTGCGCACGGTCCCACCTTGGGCCGTACGCGCGCAGACCTCAATCCCCCCGGCGGATATGGCACACAGCCCGCCGGTTCCGCCGGGGCGGATCGGGTCAGCGGCTGTCGGAGTCGCCGCCCGTGACCGCCGCGCGGCCGGCTTCCAGGCGGGCGACCGGCACCCGGAACGGCGAGCAGGACACGTAGTCCAGTCCGACCTCGTGGAAGAAGTGCACCGATTCGGGGTCGCCACCGTGCTCGCCGCAGACGCCGAGCTTCAGGTCGGGGCGGACCGCCCGGCCCTCCTCCGCGGCGATGCGGATCAGGCGGCCCACGCCGTCGCGGTCGATCGACTCGAACGGCGAGATGCCGAAGATGCCGAGCTCGAGGTAGCGCCAGAAGAACGCGCCCTCGACGTCGTCGCGGGAGAAGCCCCAGCCCATCTGGGTCAGGTCGTTGGTGCCGAAGGAGAAGAAGTCCGCGGCCTCGGCGATCTGCCCGGCGGTCAGGGCCGCGCGCGGCACCTCGATCATCGTGCCGATGAGGATCTGGACGCCGCTGTCGGCGACGACCTCGGCGACGATCTGCTCGCACTCCTGCCGGACCATCTCGAGTTCCTGCACGGCGCCGACCAGCGGCACCATGATCTCCGGGCGGGGGTTCAGGCCCTCGCCGGCGAGCTGGACCGCGGCCTCGGCGATCGCGCGGACCTGCATGGCGAACAGGCCGGGGATGACCAGGCCGAGGCGTACGCCGCGCAGGCCCAGCATCGGATTCTGCTCGTGCATCCGGCGTACGGCGTCGAGCAGGCGCTCCTCCTCGGAGTGCTCCTCGCCCCGTTCGCGGGCCACGGCGACGTTGACGGCCAGCTCCTCCAGCGACGGCAGGAACTCGTGCAGCGGCGGGTCGATGAGACGCACGGTGACCGGCAGGCCGTCCATGGCCCGGAACAGGTCGACGAAGTCGGCGCGCTGCAACGGCAGCAGGGCGGCCAGGGCCTCGTTGCGGGCGCTGTCGCCGGCCGCGAGGATCAGCCGCTCGACGAGTTCCTTGCGGTCGCCGAGGAACATGTGCTCGGTGCGGCACAGCCCGATGCCCTCCGCGCCGAAGCGCCGGGCGCGGGCCGCGTCCTCGCCGGTGTCGGCGTTGGTGCGTACGGCCAGCCGCCGCGTGGCGTCGGCGTGGCTCATGATGGTGTGCACCGCCTCGACCAGCGTCGAGTCCACCTCGTCGCCCTCGAAGTACTGGACCACCTCGGACGGGCGTACGGGCACCGAGCCCAGGTAGACGCGGCCGGTGGTGCCGTCGATCGAGATGACGTCGCCTTCGTGGACCGTACGGCCGTCCACGGTGAACTGGTCCTTGGCGATCTCCAGCTGGTCGGCGCCGCACACGCAGGTGCGACCCATGCCGCGGGCCACCACCGCCGCGTGGCTGGTCTTGCCGCCGCGCGCGGTGAGGATGCCCCGGGCGGCGATCATGCCGGCCAGGTCCTCGGGGTTGGTCTCGCGGCGTACGAGGATGACGTCCTCACCGGCGCCGGCGAGCTCGGCGGCCCGCTGGGCGCTGAACACGGCCTTGCCGGACGCGGCGCCGGGCGAGGCACCGATGCCGCGGGTGAGCGCGGTCGGCTCGGCGGACAGGTCGAAGCGCGGGAACATCAGCTGGGCCAGCTGGGCGCCCGAGACCCGGCGCAACGCCTCGTCCAGGGTGATCATGCCCTCGTTCACCAGCTGAGCGGCGATCCGGAAGGCGGCCGCGGCGGTGCGCTTGCCGACCCGGGTCTGCAGCATCCACAGCTTGCCGCGCTCGATGGTGAACTCGATGTCGCACAGGTCCCGGTAGTGGCCCTCGAGCTTGGCCATGATGCCGAGCAGCTCCTCGTAGGAGCGCGGGTCCAGGCGCTGCAGATCCTCCAGCGGCACGGTGTTGCGGATGCCCGCGACCACGTCCTCGCCCTGGGCGTTCGCCAGGTAGTCGCCGTAGATGCCCTGGGCGCCGGAGGCGGGGTCGCGGGTGAACGCGACGCCGGTGCCGGAGTCGGCGCCGAGGTTGCCGAACACCATCGCCACCACGTTCACGGCGGTGCCGAGGTCAGCCGGAATGCGTTCCTGGCGGCGGTAGAGCACCGCGCGCTCGGCATTCCAGGAGCGGAAGACGGCCTCCATCGCGAGGCGCATCTGCTCGCGGGGATCCTGCGGGAACTCATATCCGGTGTGCTTGGCGAAAATGTGCTTGTACCGGTCCACGAGGGAACGCAGGTCGGCCGCGTCCAGGTGCAGATCGTCGGTGGCACCCTTGGCTTTCTTCGCCTCTTCGAGGGCGTCGGAGAAATCCTCGCCGGGCACGTCGCAGACGGTTTTGCCGAACATCTGGATGAGCCGGCGGTACGAGTCCCAGGCGAAGCGGTCGTCGCCGCCGGCCTGGGCGGCCAGCCCCACGACGCTGGCGTCGGTGAGGCCGACGTTGAGCACCGTCTCCATCATGCCCGGCATCGAGAACGCGGCGCCGGAACGCACCGAGACCAGCAGCGGATCCTCCGGGTCGCCGAGCCGGCGGCCCATCGCGGCCTCGAGCGCGGCAAGATGCTCGTCGATCTCGGCATCGAGGCCCTCGGGGTTACGCCCGGTGGCCAGGTACGCCTGGCAGGCACGCGTGGTGACGGTGAAACCAGCCGGAACGGGGAGACCCAGGCGGGTCATCTCCGCCAGGTTCGCGCCTTTGCCGCCGAGGAGCTCCTTGAGATCCTTGTGACCTTCCGAAAAATCGTAGACGTACTTCTCCCCGGCCATTGTCGCCTCCCATTGCCACCGCGCCGAACGCTCGTTAATGGTGTCCCGGAGGGTAGGTGCGGCGCCACCGGAGGCCCTAGCCTTCGTGAAGAATTGCACAAGCTTTCGCGTGGATGGGCGCGGAAGAGCGTGCCTTCGAGCAGCCGCGCGCACGGGCCCCTGTCGCGGGCCCGCCCGTCCGGCGCCCGCCCCCGTGTCGCGGACCTCATGCTTGGCGCGAGCTGGAAATGGGCACGTCACAGGTTCGGCACATGAGCTCACGAGGCTCCGGGCCTACGGACGAGGCGACATAGGCGGGTTGTAGATGACGGAGTCACTGAGAGTCAGCGAGGGCGGCGAGGACCGCGTGACGGCGACCGAGCTGACGCTCGGCGTCGAGGAGGAGTTGCACGTCGTCGACCTGCGTACGCGCGAGCTCGTGCCCCGTGCTCCCGAGATCCTCGACCGGCTCGACGATGCGAACTTCTCCGCGGAGCTGCACCGCTCGGTCGTGGAGACCAACACCCCGGTGGCCGCCACCCTGGACGATCTGCGTGACGGCATCGTGACGCTGCGACGCGAGGCGATCGGGGTCGCGGAGTCGATGGGCCTGGGCCTGGTGGCCGCCGGCACGGTCCCTGTCGTCGACCTGGACTCCCTGCCGGTGACGCCGACCTCGCGGTACCGGCGAATGCTGGACGAATACCAGATGCTGGCCCGTGAACAGCTCATCTGCGGCGCGCAGGTGCACGTCGGGGTCCCCGACCGCGACGAGGCCGTCGCCATCACGCAGCGGGTCACCCCCGCGCTTCCCGTGCTGCTGGCACTCTCCGCGAGCTCGCCGTTCTGGATGGGTGAGGACAGCGGCTACGCCAGCGTCCGCTCCCTGGTCTGGATGCGCTGGCCGACCGCCGGCGACAGCGGGGTCGTCCGGGACGCCGCCGACCACGACGCGCTGGTGGACGACCTCATCGCCTCCGGCACGATCACCGACCCCAAGATGGTGTACTTCGACGTCCGCCCCTCGGCCCACCTGCCGACGGTGGAGCTGCGGGTCACCGACTCCAGCCCGGACGCGGACACGGTGGTGCTGCTGGCGGGTCTGTTCCGCGCCCTGGTGCTGCGCGCGCGGGAGGACCACCGCGCCGGCCGGCCGCTCGCAGCGACCCGGCCGCCGCTGCACCGGGCCGCGATGTGGCGCGCCGCCCGCTCGGGCCTGGAGGGCGACCTGCTCGACCTGCCGCGCTCGCCGGTGCCCGTACCGGCCGCGGTGGCGGTCGAGCGGCTGGTCGGCGATCTGCGCCCGGAGCTGGAGGAGCTGGGCGACTGGGAGCAGGTCTTCGACCTGTCCGTCCAGGCCCTGAGCCGGGGCAGCTCGGCCTCCCGGCAGCGGCGCGCGCTGGCCCGCCGCGGCCGCATCTCGGACGTGGTGGACCTGGTGGTCGCCGACACCCGCGGCGGCGCGACCGGCATCGGTCCCGGCGGGCAGACCGTTCCGGCGGGGCTCACCCCGTACGCGGCGGTCGGCGACGAGGCGTTCCCGGCCGGCGACGTGGTGCCGGCGTACCAGCCGATCCTGAACGTTCTGAGCGCGCTCGGGCCGGCCGGCCTGCGCCGCCGCGAGGACGCCAAGGACGACGAGCAGCGCGCCCGCGGCATCACGTTCAGCGTGGCCGGGGAGGCCGCGACCCGCCTGTTCCCGTTCGACCTGGTGCCGCGCATCGTGCCCGAAGGGGACTGGAACCGGCTGCGCGGTGGGCTGATCCAGCGGGTCCGCGCCCTCGACGCGTTCATCAACGACGTGTACGGCGAGCGCGCCGTGGTCGCCGACGGGGTCGTGCCGGGCTGGGTCATCGACGGCTCGCCCGAGCTGCGGCCCAGCGGCGCCCTGGTCAGCCGGCCGGGTACCCGGGCACAGGTGGCCGGCGTCGACCTGGTCCGCGACGGCAACGGCACGTGGTGCGTGCTGGAGGACAACCTGCGGGTGCCGTCCGGGATCGCGTACGCCATGCAGAACCGCCGGCTCACCGAGACCGTGCTGCCGGAGCTGCCCCGCCCCGCCGGCCTGCTCAGCCCCGAGGAGACGCCGCGGCTGCTCGAGCGGGCACTGGTCGACGCCGCCGGGCCGGGCGCCGGCGACGAGCCCGCCGTGGTGGTGCTGAGCCAGGGCCCCGACGACTCGGCGTGGTTCGAGCACCGGATGCTCGCCGAGGAGATGGGCGTACCCGTGGTCCGCAGCACCGAACTGCTCGTCGACGACGCCGTGGTGTACCGGATCGAGAACGGGCGCAAGCACCGCGTCGACGTGATCTACCTGCGGATGGGTGAGGACAGCCTGGTGCACTCGCCGGGCGCGGACGGGATGCCGTTGGGCCCGAGCCTGGTCACCGCC
The DNA here is from genome assembly GCF_044465265.1 of Actinoplanes sp. NPDC049681. Taxonomy (NCBI): domain Bacteria; kingdom Bacillati; phylum Actinomycetota; class Actinomycetes; order Micromonosporales; family Micromonosporaceae; genus Actinoplanes; species Actinoplanes sp. NPDC049681. The sequence continues at coordinate 256,518 of NZ_JBITLP010000004.1, read as the reverse complement.
CTGAGCGCCGAATCGGTGGTGCTGGCCAACGCGCTGGGCAACGGCATCGGCGACGACAAGGCCGTCTACGCGTACGTGCCCCAGCTCATCGAGTACTACCTGGGCGAGAAGCCGCTGCTGGCCGACGTGCCGACGTACCTGTGCGGCATCCCGGAGCAGCGCGCGGAGGTGCTGGGCCGGCTCGAGGAGCTGGTCTGCAAGCCGGTCGACGGCTACGGCGGCGACCGCATCGTCATCGGCCCGCACGCGAGCCCCGGCGACCTGGCCGCCGTACGCCGGCAGATCCGCACCGCCCCGCACCGCTGGGTCGCCCAGGAGGTGGTGAACCTGTCGACCCATCCGGTGTTCGACGGTCAGGAGCTCGCACCCCGCCACGTCGACCTGCGCGCCTTCGTCTTCACCGGCAAGGAGTCGGTGGTCGCCCCCGCGGCCCTGACCCGGGTCGCCCCCGCCGGGAGCATGATCGTCAACTCCTCGCGCGGCGGCGGCAGCAAGGACACCTGGCTGCTGGGCTGAGCCCTTCACAGCCGAGAAATCCCCCCGAAACGGAAATCGTGGAGGTTGATCCATCATGTGCGGAATCGGCGGCGAGCTCAGGTTCGACGACCGGGCGGCCGACCCCGAGGCCGTCCGGCGCATGCTGCCCTGCCTGGAGTCGCGCGGCCCGGACGGCGAGGGCCTGTGGCACCGCGGCGCGGTCGCGTTCGGCCACCGGCGCCTCAAGATCATCGACCTGTCCGAGGCCGGCGGCCAGCCGATGACCGACGAGCGGCTCGGCCTCACCCTGGTCTTCAACGGCTGCATCTACAACTACCAGCAGCTGCGTGACGAGCTGCGGGGCCACGGCTACACCTTCGCCTCCACCTCCGACACCGAGGTGATCATGAAGGCGTACCACCGCTGGGGCGCCGACTGCGTGCGGCACTTCCTCGGCATGTTCGCCTTCGCGATCACCGAGCACGCCACCGGCCGGGTGATGCTGGCCCGCGACCGGCTGGGCATCAAGCCGATGTACCTCGCCGAGACCCCCGGCCGGCTGCGCTTCGCCTCCACCCTGCCCGCCCTGCTCGCCGCCGGAGGCGTCGACACGTCCATCGACAAGGTGGCGCTGCAGCACTACATGATGTTCCACTCGGTCGTGCCGGCACCGCGGACGATCGTGGCCGGCGTCCGCAAGCTGCCGCCGGCGACCGTCCGCATCATCGAGCCGGACGGTACGTCCACCTCGAACGTCTACTGGGAGGCCTCGCACACCCGCGTCGACGCCCCCACCACCCGCGAGGAGTGGGCCGAGGCGATCCACGTCAAGTTGCGTACGGCGGTCGAGCGGCGGATGGTCGCCGACGTGCCGGTCGGGGTGCTGCTCTCCGGCGGGCTCGACTCCTCGTACATCGTGGCGCTCCTGGCCGAGCAGGGGCAGCGGGGGCTGACCACCTTCTCGATCGGCTTCGAGTCCGCGGCCGGCGAGAGCGGCGACGAGTTCGCGTACTCCGACATCATCGCCAAGCAGTTCGACACCCGGCACCACCAGATCCGGATCGGCAAGGACCGTTTCCTGCCGGCGGTGGCGCGCACGGTCGCCGCGATGAGCGAGCCGATGGTCAGCCACGACTGCGTCGCCTTCAACCTGCTCAGCGAGGACGTCTCCCAGCAGGTGAAGGTCGTGCAGTCGGGGCAGGGCGCGGACGAGATCCTCGCCGGTTACAGCTGGTACCCCCCGCTCGAGGACGTGCCCCGGGACCGGGCCGTCGACGCGTACGCGAAGGAGTTCTTCGACCGCCCCCACGGTGACCTGGCCCGGCAGCTGAACCCGGAGTGGTTCCTCGACGAGGACGTCAGCCGCGAGTTCGTGGCGGCGAGCTTCGCCCGGCCCGGCGCCACCACCGCGGTCGACGCGGCGTTGCGGCTGGACTCGCAGGTCATGCTGGTCGACGATCCGGTCAAGCGGGTGGACAACATGACGATGGCGTGGGGGCTGGAGGCGCGCGTACCGTTCCTGGACCACGAGCTGGTCGAGCTCGCGGCGGCCTGCCCGCCGGAGCTCAAACTGGCCCAGGGCGGCAAGGGGGTCCTCAAGGACGCGGCCCGCGGGGTCGTGCCCGACGAGGTGATCGACCGGACCAAGGGCTACTTCCCGGTTCCCGGAATCCGGCACCTGGAAGGGCCGATGCTGGAGATGGTCCGCGAGGCGCTGCACGCACCGGCGGCCCGCGCGCGGAATCTCTTCCGCAAGGAGTACGTTGACGCGCTACTGGCCGACCCGAACACTCCTCGTACGACCCTCGGGGCGAACCAGCTGTGGCAGCTCGCCCTGCTCGAGATGTGGTTGCAGGACAAGGGGATCTAGCAAGCCGAAGGAGGACCCGGATGACCGGTCAGCTCAGCCGCGTCGACGTCACCGTGCTGCCCGAGGGCTGGACGACGAAGGGGTCCTATCCTTCGGAGGCCAGCGGCAGCTGGTCGCCGACGTTGTCGCCGGACGGCCGGCACATGGCGTACGTGTCCGACCGCAGCGGCTCGCCCAAGGTCTGGGTGCAGCCGGTCGGCAGTGAGCTCACCTTCCTGGTCGACACGGGCGAGGAACCGGTCGCGTCGGTGCACTGGTCCACGGGCGGCGGCTGGCTGGCGTGCGTGATCGCGCCCGGCGGCGCGCCGCGTACCGAGGTCTGGCTGGTCCGCCCGGACGGCTCGGCGCTGCACCAGGTCGCGGGCTTCGGCGCGGACAGCGCCGAGAACGTGCGCTGGCTGCCCGGCCGCCCGCTGCTCGCGGTGACCGAGAACCTCACCACCGCCGCCCTCGTCGACGCCGAGCGCGGCACCCGCGAGACGGTCGCCGAGGGTGACCTGATCTCCCTCTTCGACGTCTCGCCGGACCGCGGCCGCGCCCTGCTGCGGCGCGGCCCTCGTGGCGGCCGCTTCGTGGTCGTGCGCGACCCGGACGGCGTCGAGGAGTACGTGACCAGCGGCGAGCAGGCCTGCTTCGCGCCGGACGGCTCGATCTACGCCCGCGGCGACGCCGGAGAACGCCCGGTGCTGCTGCGCGCCGGCGCCGGAAGCGCCGAGGTCCTCGCCGCCTCCGAGGACGGGGAGGTGGAGGCGTTCGCGCTGACCTCCGACGGCTCCAAGGTGGCGGTGCTCTGGAACGTCGACGGTGGCCGCTCCGAGCTGACCGTGCTCTCCGCGGACACCGTCACCCGGGTGGACCTGCCGGGCACGGTGGTCTCGGGGCCGGTCTGGAGTCACGACGGCAGCACGCTGGCGTTCACCGCCGAGGGACCGGGACAGCCGCACGGCGTCTGGACCTGGGACGGCGAGCAGCTGCTGGCCGTCTCGGCCGAGGAGGCCGCACCCGGGACCGTGTACCCGACGCTGCGCCGGTTCCCGTCGCACGACGGCCTCGAGATCAGCGGCTGGCTCTTCGAACCCGCAACTGCCGGCCCGCACCCGACGGTGCTGTGGCTGCACGGCGGGCCGGAGGCGCAGGAGCGCCCGGGACACGGCCCGCTGTTCCAGTCGCTGGTCGACCGCGGCATCGCCGTGTTCGCGGCCAACGTCCGCGGCTCGTCGGGCTTCGGCCGCAGCTTCGTCAACGCCGACAACGGCCCGCTGCGCCGGGCGGCCGTCGCGGACGTCGCCGCCTGTGTCGAGCACCTCGTCGGCGCGGGCGTCGCGGATCCGGCGCGGGTGGGGTGCATGGGTCGTTCGTACGGCGGTTACCTGACGCTGGCGGCGCTCACGACGTACCCGGAGCTGTTCGCGGTGGGCATCGACGTCTGCGGCATGTCGAACTTCGCCACCTTCTACGAGCACACCGAGCCGTGGATCGCGGCGGCGGCGGTGTCCAAGTACGGCGACCCCGTCGAGGACGCCGACCTGCTGCGGGACCTGTCGCCGATCACCCGGATCGACCGGCTGCGAGCGCCGCTGATGGTGGTGCACGGGGAGAACGACAGCAACGTCCCGGTCATCGAGGCGGAGCAGGTCGTGACAGCGTTGGCGGCGCGTGGTGTGCCGCACAGATACCTGCTCTTCCCCGGGGAGGGGCACGAGCTGCTGCACCGCTCGTCGCGCGCGGAGTACCTGCGCGAGACGGTCGGCTGGCTGACCGGGCATCTGGGGGTGCCGGCCGGTTTGGGGAATCTATGACCGGGCACACGTCCGTTTTGTGACGCTCCTCGTTGGCGGTCTTGCGCCGTCCGCGGAAGGGTGGAACGCACGCAAGCGGACGGAGTGGGTTTCATGCAGGGCGGTGCCCGGGCCTGGGCGGTGTGGGCCGTCGGGCTCTCCGCGTACGTGGTGGCCGTGCTGCACCGCACGTCACTCGGCGTAGCGGGGCTGGACGCACAACATCGGTTCGCCATCGGTGCGGGAGCGCTGGCGTCCTTCGCCGTGCTGCAGCTCCTCGTCTACGCGGCCCTTCAGGTGCCCGTCGGGCTGCTGCTGGACCGGTTCGGTTCGCTGCGGCTGGTCGTGGCCGGCGCCCTGATCATGGCCTCCGGCCAGGCCCTCATGGCCTTCACCGAGGGGGTCGGCGGCGCGGTGGCCGCCCGTATCCTGGTCGGCGCCGGCGACGCGATGACCTTCATCAGCGTGTTGCGTCTGGTGCCGCAGTGGTTCCCGTCCGGGCGGGTGCCGGTGGTCACCCAGCTCACCGGCATCGTCGGGCAGCTCGGTCAGGTGCTCAGCGCCGTGCCGTTGGCGGCTCTACTGGCCGGTGCCGGCTGGACCACGGCGTTCGTCTGCGCTTCCGCGTCCGGGCTCTTCGTGGCGATCGTCGCGCTGGTGGCGATGCACGACACGCCGGATCGCCGCGTCAACTCGGGAGACCCGATCGAGTTCCGCCGGCTCGGCGCGGACCTGGCCGCCGCCTGGCGCCACCCCGGCACCCGGCTCGGGCTGTGGACGCACTTCACCAGCCAGTTCCCGGGCACGGTCTTCGCCCTGATGTGGGGTTATCCGTTCCTGGTCGCCGGGGAGGGCCTGTCCCGGGGGGTCGCGAGCACCCTGCTCACCCTCTTCGTGGTCGTCGGGATGGTGGGCGGCCCGCTGCTCGGGGTCCTGGTGCAGCGGCACCCGATGCGCCGCTCCTGGCTCGTGCTCGGGGTGATCGCCGCCGGCGGCCTCGGCTGGGGGCTGGTCATCGCGTGGCCAGGCCGCGCGCCACTGGCCGTGGTGGTGCTGCTGGTGATCGCGCTGGGCCTGGGCGGCCCGGGATCGATGATCGGTTTCGAGTTCGCCCGCACCTTCAACCCGCCCAACCGCCTGGGCACGGCCACCGGCATCGTCAACGTCGGCGGCTTCGTGGCGTCGCTGCTGACGATCATGCTGGTCGGCCTGATCCTGGACGCCCGCACGGGCGGGCACGCCGACTACGACATCGCCGACTTCAAGGCCGCCATGGCAGTGCAGTACGCGATCGGCATCATCGGCGTGGCGGGCATCCTGCGCACCCGCCGGCTGGCCCGCCAGCGGCTGGCCGCCGAGGGCATCCACGTACGTCCGCTGCGCGAGATCCTCGCCGAACGAGGATGGTTTAGTGCGCAGCGGCTCGGTAAAGGCTGAGACTTTGTGCCGACTCGACGGAGTCGCAAGGTGAGGAGGACATGAGCGAGCAGGCACCGGACCGGTTGTGGTCCGGCATCCAGATCAGCAAGGTCATCGCCGGCACGCTCGCGGCGGTCGCCGCCGCGGTGCTCGGCTCCTTCCTGGGAGTGGCCGGCACCCTGGCCGGGGCTGCGCTGGCCAGTGTGGTCGGCTCGGTCGGAACGGAGATCTTCAACAATTCCCTGAAGCGCAGCACCAAGCACCTGCAGACGGTGGCGCCGGCCTTCATCAAGGCGCCGGCCGCGGTGGGCACCCCGCCGGTCGCGGCGGCCACCGAGGAGGAGAACCCGTCGCACACGGTGCTGCCGGAACGGCGCCCGCTGGCGATCCGGTGGAAGCCGGTCCTGGCGGGAACGGCCATGGTCTTCCTCATCGCCATGGGTGCGATCTTCGCGGTGGAGGCGACCGCCGGGCGGTCCCTCGCCTCCCTCACGGGGCACAAGTCGAGCGGCAGCACGACCATAACCAGCCTCGTCTCCAAGAACGACGACTCGTCCGACAGGAACGACAAACCGGCGACCGAGGTCTCCGAGACGCCGTCCGACGACGAGTCGTCCACGCCGGACACCTCGCCCAGCGAGACGCCCGCGACGGACGCCCCGGAGCAGACGCCGGCCACCACGGAGCCGACCCCGGAGTCCACCCAGACGACCACGCAGGCGCCGGAGCAGACGCCCGCGGGCGATCAGCAGCAACCCGATCAACAGATCGCACCGCAGCAGGAGCAGGACCAGGACCCGACGACCGAATAGGAAGATGCGGACACTGTGAACGTCAGCGAACTGCTCGCCGAGGCGTACGGACGCCTGCCCGATCTGGTCGATACGGCCGTGGACGGGCTGACCGCGGAACAACTCCGCACCGCGCCGGCGGGCCGCGGCAATACGGTCGGCTGGCTCGTCTGGCACCTGACCCGGGTCCAGGACAGCCACATCGCGGAGCTGCTCGGCGAGGAACAGATATACCTCGCCGGCGGCTGGGCGTCCCGGTTCGGCCGCAAGCCCGACCCGGACGACACGGGCTACGGCCACTCTCCCGAGGACGTCGCCGCCGTCCGCCCCCAGAGCGCCGAGGCGTTGACGAACTACTACCGGGCGGTGCACGAACGCACGGTCGCCTACGTCTCGGGCCTCACCGCGGAGGAGCTCGACAGGGTGGTGGACGAGGCCTGGGATCCACCGGTCACGCTGGGCGTACGGCTGGTGAGCATCCTCGACGACGACGTCCAGCACGCGGGCCAGGCGGCCTACGTGCGAGGTCTGCTCTAGACGTTACGAGCACTGCAGCGCTCCCGCACCCATCACGGGTGCGGGAGCTTCGGGGTGCCCGCCAACCTTCGCAAGGCCGTGTCGAGGGTGCGGAAAACCACGTCCGAGCCTCCCTCCCAGACCGGGGCGGGGTCGGGCCGGCCAGGTGCCGGCGCCCGCAGCCACCACATGGTCTGCCAGCGGTCGAGCATCCTCCCGAGGATCGATCCCCCGTAGAAGGGGACCGGCTCGGTGACGGTGGTGGCCCCGCGAGCCTCCGCGCGCCGCAACACCGCCGCCACGTCGCGCACCCAGACCTGGAGGAGGCCGGGGCGCGGCGGCCATCCGTCGAGACGATCGGCGACCATCAGGTCGACCGCGCCGAGGCGCAACTGGGCGTGGATCAGCTTGCCGTCGGGCATCGAGGTTCTCGCCCCGGTGGTCTCCGCCACGCGGAACACCTCGGACACGAAGTCGATGAAGCCGGCGGCGTCGTCGACGATGACGAACGGGCTGAGCACCGGGCCGGCGGCCGGCACCGACCGGTCCGGGAGCAGGATGTCGTTGTTCATCCGGCCAGTCTCGGCGCTGAAGCGGTCAGTTTCTGACCGCTGCTCAGCGTGAGGGCGGCTCCGCGAGCGGCAGCTTGACGAGGAACCGGGTGTCGCCGGGCTTCGACTGCAGCACGATGTCGCCGCCGTGGCCGTTGACCACGATGCGGTACGAGATGTCGAGGCCCAGCCCGGTGCCCTCGCCGACCGCCTTCGTGGTGAAGAACGGCTCGAACACCCGCTTGCGCAGCTCCTCGGGGACGCCGGGGCCGGTGTCCCCGATGGACACCACGACGTGGTCGTCCTCGCGGAACGTGCGGACGGTCAGCGTGCCGGCACCGTTCATCGCCTGCACCGCGTTGTCGATGATGTTGGTCCACACCTGGTTGAGCTCGGCCGGGTGGGAGGGCACCTGCGGCAGCGTACGGTCGTAGTCCTTGACCACCTTGACGCCCGTGCCGATCTTGTGGCTCAGCATGACCAGCGTACTGTCCAGGCCGGTGTGCACGTCGATCCACTGGTGCGCGGCCCGGTCGAGCTGCGAATACTGCTTCGCGGCCGACACCAGCGAGGAGACGCGGCCGGTGGCGTCCTCGATGTCGCTCATCAGCTGCTCGGTCTCGAGCGCGTACCCGATCCAGTGGATGGCCTGGTCGAGCAGCTCCCGTGAGCCCACCTTGGCCTCGATGTCGTCGAGGCACTGGACGTCCAGGCCGCCCTGGGCGAAGACCGGCGCCAGGTCCCAGCCGCCGGTGACGTTGCGCTCGTCCATCCATTCGCCGAGCTCGTCCTCGCGGTCGGCGGCCTGCATGGCGGTCAGCGCCGGCGCCTTGGCGGCCTTCTCGATGACCTCCTCCTGCAGCTCCACCAGCGCGTCGAGGCGGTCCGGGTCGACCTTGCCGTGGGCCAGCATGCCGAGCTTGTGACGCATGCCGGCGACCCGCTGACGCAGCGCGCCGGTGGCCCGGGAGGCGGCGGCGGCCGGGTTGTTCAGCTCGTGCATCAGGCCGGCCGACAGCGCGCCCAGGGCCATGAGCCGCTGGCGCTCGCTGATCGCCGCCTGGGTGCTGCGCATGCCCAGGGTGAGGCCCTCGAGCAGGTGGATCGCCATGGGGAACCACTCGCGCATCATCCAGCCGAAGTCGGCGGCCGAGAGCATGAAGAAGTCGGCGTCGTCGAGGGCGCGCATGGTGGCCATGTACTTGCGTTCCACGCCCTCGTCGCGGATGTACGCCTGGGTCGCGCCCATATAGACGCCGCGCTGCTCCGTACGCGTGGTCTGCACGTCGTCCTGACCCACCCGGCGGGAGAGGGCGATCGTGCCGCTGAGCAGGACGAAGAACGACTCCGCCGGATCGCCCTCGCGGAGCACGAGCGAGCCGGCCGGGGCGTGCATCGTGCAGCCGTGGTCGGCGATCCAGGCGAGCTGCTCGTCGGTCAGCTTCTCGAAGAGGAACAGCGTCCGCAGCTCGACCGGCGTGAGCTTGCCGGGTTCGCAGGGCTGCAGGCGGACTTCCTCGACCTCAGGGTCGCTCATCTACTGTGCCTCCAGGTAACGATGGACCAGCGTGACGGCCATCGCGCCCTCGCCGACCGCCGAGGCCACCCGTTTCACCGAGTTGGCCCGGACGTCGCCGGCGGCGAAGATGCCGGGAACACTGCACTCCAGGTAGAACGGATCCCGGTCCCGATCCCATCCCCGCGGCCGTGTGCCGTTCGTCAACAGATCGGGGCCGGTGTAGACGAAGCCCTTCTCGTCGCGCGCCACCGCGTCGCCGAGCCAGTCCGTACGCGGCTCCGCCCCGATGAAGACGAAGAGGTAGCCGCACTCCACGGTCGTCTTGAGGCCGTTCTTGCTGTCGCAGATGGTGAGCGCCTGCAGGTGCCCGTCGCCGTGCGCGCCGACCACCTCGCAGCGGATCCGTACGTGCACGTTGCCGATGCCGTTGAGCTGCTGGATGAGGTAGTACGACATCGACGCCTCGAGCGAGTCGCCGCGGACCAGCAGGGTGACGTTGCGGGCGTACCGGGAGAAGAAGAGCGCGGCCTGACCGGCGGAGTTGGCACCGCCGACGATGTAGACGTCGCTGCCCGCGCACGACGGCCCCTCGGTCGAGGCGGAACCGTAGTAGACGCCTGACCCGGTCAGGTCGGCGATGCCGTCGGCGACCAGCGGACGGTATGCGACCCCCGTGGCCAGCACGACGGAGTGCGCCGACACCTCGCCGCCGTCGGCGAAGGTCAGCGTGCGCGCCGAGCCGTCCAGCCGCAGCCCGGTGACCTCCCGGGTGTTGAGCACCTCGGCCTCGAACTTGCCGGCCTGCCGGCGGGCCCGGTCGGTCAGCTGGGCGCCGGAGATGCCGTCGGGGAAGCCGAGGTAGTTCTCGATGCGGGAGCTCTGCCCGGCCTGGCCGCCGACCGCCTGCCGCTCCACGAGCAGCGTCTTGAGGCCCTCGGAGGCGCCGTACACCGCGGCGCCGAGCCCGGCCGGGCCGCCGCCGACGATGATCAGGTCGTAGAAGTCGCGGTTCGGCGCGGTGGACAGGCCGGCGGCCTCGGCCAGCTCCGGCGGGGTGGGCCGGGCCAGCGCCCGGCCGTCGGCGGTGACGACCAGTGGGATGGATTCCGGGCCGACCCCGGCCGCCTCGAGCAGGCGGCGCCCCTCCGGCTCGTCCGCGCCGAGCCATCGGTACGGCACCAGGTTGCGCGCCAGGAAGTCGCGGATCTGGTACGACGGCCCGCTCCACCGGTGCCCGACGACGCGGATGTCCTCGAGTTCCCGGTCGCCGGTGGCCTGCCAGGCGTCGAGCAGCGCGTCGATGACGGGGTAGAGCTTCTCCTCCGGCGGGTCCCAGGGCTTGAGCAGGTAGTGGTCGACGTCCACCACGTTGATCGCCTGGATGGCGGCGTCGGTGTCGGCGTACGCGGTCAGCAGGGCCCGGCGGGCGTGCGGGAACAGGTCCATGCCCTGCTCCAGGAACTCGATGCCGTTCATCTGCGGCATCCGGTAGTCGGCGAGCATGACGGCGACGCGGCCGCCGCGCAGTTTGATGTCCCGCAGGGCCTCCAGGGCGTCGGCGGCGGAGGAGGCGCGGATGATGCGGTAGGTCTCGCCGTAGCGGCGGCGCAGGTCGCGGGCGATGGCCCGGGACACCGAGGGGTCGTCGTCGACGGTCAGGATGGCGGGGTGTCCCATGAAGATCCTCAGCCGTAGGTGAAGTTCGGGGAGTCGGCGACCTTGAACGCTACGTCGTCCTTGTAGCACCACCACCAGTCCTCGCCCGGCTCGTACGACTGCACGAGCGGGTGGTCCTCGGCGTGGAAGTGGGCGGTCGCGTGCTTGCCGGGTGACGAGTCGCAGCAGCCGACGTGCCCGCACGTCATACAGACGCGCAGGTGCACCCAGCGGCCGCCGGCGGCCAGGCACTCCACGCAGCCGTCGCCGGACGGCGTGATGTCCTGAGCCTGGTCGATGTGTGAGCAGACGGGAGCGGTCATGAGGGTGTTCCTTCCCTGTCGAGCACGTCGTTGAATTCGGGGTGGCGCTGCACGTACCCGGTCACGAAGGGGCAGGTGACGAGCACGGGCGTGGAGCGGCGCCGGGCGTCCTCCAGCGCCGCGGAGGCCAGCCGGCCGGCCAGCCCGCGGCCCTCGAAGGCCTGGTCGATCTCGGTGTGCGCGAGCTCGATCCGCCCGCCCTGACGGCGGTAGTGCAGGACGCCGGCTACCTCGCCGCCCAGCACGATCTCGTAGCGGGACTGCTCGAAGCTGTCGACGACGACCGCGTCGCCGGGGTCCCCGCCGCCCACCTGGGCGCTGCCCTCGACCCGCAGCTTGCGCCGGGCCCGCTCGTAGAAGGAGGTCCGGCCGAAGCGGATCACCTGGGCGGCGGCCGGCACCGGAATGATCCTCAGGTGGTCGCCGGCGCCGGCGTACCCCTGGATGATCCCGTCGACCTCGATGGCGAGGCGGCCGCTGGTCGCCGCCACCTCGAGCTCGAGCTGCTCTTCCGGCGAGAGCATCAGCGAGCGGTTGAACGACGAGTGTGCCGCCGAGGCGCTCACCAGGATGCCCTCGACGTTCGGCGACACGATGGGGCCGCCGGCGGAGAAGCTGTACGCCGTCGACCCGGTGGGCGTCGCGACGATCACCGCGTCGGCCGCGTACCGCACGAAGTTGCTGCCCTCGACGTTGATGCCGATGTGGGCGAGGCCGTCGCCGGGCACCCGTACCAGAGCGATGTCGTTGAACGCCGACACCTCCTTGCCGTCGGGCAGGACCGTGCGTACCGCCGTACGCGATTCGACCGTGAACCTGTGTTCGTCGATCATGGAAAGCGCGCCGGGCAGGTCCGGCAGGTCGACCTCGGCGAGGAAGCCCAGGCGCCCGACGTTGACGCCGAGCACCGGGGTCTTGCGGCCCTCGACCAGGCGCATCGTCCGCAGCATGGTGCCGTCGCCGCCCAGGCTGACCAGCAGCCCGGCCCGTTCGACCATGTCCTCGGCGGAGACCGCCACGGCCTCGCAGTCGATCCGGGTGATCTCGTCGTGCAGGCCGAGCACGGTCACGTCGCGCCCCTGGGCCCATTGCACGATCGCGTCGATCGCCGCGCCGCAGTCGCGACGCGGATGCAGGACCAGTCCGACGACCTTGACCATTCCCATGCGTTCAGCCTTCCACGTCGGCGGGACGACGGCGAGCATCCCCGGAACCGGTACCGGGTCCGCGAATTGTGAAAGTTTCTTGACAGCGTTGTCAACAATCGAAACACTCCGATATGGAGAGCGCTCTCCTCCCGCATTTCCCCTGATCAGCGGAAGGACTCCCCCATGTCCCGTACCCGCAAGGCGATCGGCGTCGGCGCCGTCGCGCTGGCCTTCGTCGGCCTGATCCCCGCCTACGGCTTCGCCGCGGAGACCCCCGCGCCGAGTTTCGACATGGCGCCCGGCATGGTCCAGGCGATGCGCCGCGACCTCCACCTCACCGACGACCAGATCGCCGCCCGGCTCGCCACCGAGGCCGCGGCACCCGTCGTCGAGAAGCGGCTGCGCGGCCTGCTCGGCGGCACGTTCGCCGGCGCCTGGATCCCCACCGGCGCCGACCGTCTCACCGTCGCCACCACCGACGCTCGCCGGGCCGCACAGATCCGCGCCGCCGGCGCCGTACCTGTCATCGCCCGCCGCAGCGACCGCGACCTCGCCGCGGCCCGCGCCAAGCTGGACCGCAACGCCGCCGCGGCCCGCGGCAGCGCCGTCCGCGGCTGGTACGTCGACACCCCGGCCAACAGCGTCGTCGTGATGGCGAAGCCCGGAGCGGCGGCTCAGGCCCGCAAGTTCGCCGCCGACAGCGGCGCCGGCGCGGTCACGGTGGTCGACGTCGCCGAGCAGCCCCGGCCCGTGTACGACATCCGCGGCGGCGACCAGTACGTCATCAACGGCAACACCCTGTGCTCGGTGGGCTTCTCGGTCGCGGGCGGCTTCGTCAGCGCGGGCCACTGCGGCGGCGTGAACAGCCCGACGCTCGGCTACAACAACGTGGCCCAGGGCACCTTCGCCGGCTCGTCGTTCCCCGGCAACGACTACTCGTGGATCCGTACGAACGGCGACTGGACCCCCCAGCCGTGGGTCAACAACTACTCGGGCGGGAACGTCGTGGTCGCTGGTTCGCAGGAGGCGGCGATCGGCAGCTCGGTCTGCCGCTCGGGCCGCACCACCGGGTGGCGCTGCGGCACGATCCTCGGCCGCGACGAGACCGTCGTGTACGCCCAGGGCGCCGTCTCCGGCCTCGCCCGCAGCAACGCCTGCGCCGAACCGGGCGACTCCGGCGGCTCCTGGATCTCCGGCAACCAGGCGCAGGGCGTCACCTCCGGCGGCACCGGCAACTGCACCTCCGGGGGCACGATGTGGTTCCAGCCCGTCAACGAGATCCTCGGCGCGTACGGGCTGTCGCTGACCACCAGCGGCGGGGGCGGCAGCACCAGTTCGGTGGTGAGCAACTGGAACAACAAGTGCATCGACGTACCGAACTCGAACTTCTCCGACGGCGTGCAACTGCAGATGTGGGTGTGCAACAACACGGGCGCGCAGAAGTGGACTTTCGTGAACGGCACGCTGCAGACGTCCAACAACAAGTGCATGGACGTCGCCTGGGGTTCGACCGCGAACGGCGCGGCGATCCAGATCGTCGGTTGCAGCGGCAACCCGGCCCAGCAGTTCGTCCTCTCCGCGGCCGGTGACCTGGTGAACCCGCAGGCCAACAAGTGCGTCGACATCAAGGACTGGAACGGCAACGACGGCGCGCGGCTGCAGTTGTGGGACTGCGCCGGCACCGCGAATCAGAAGTGGCGACGCTCATAGAATCTTTTTCCGAGAAAGTGTTATCGCCCGCCGGTCACGCATTCCTCGGCCGGTGGGCGGCGCTTTTCCCTGAAAAGAACTTTAATTGTGGCCCCGACGAGCCGACCGGTCGCCACGCCTCGCCAATAATCGTCCGATGCGCCGCAAGCGAACACTCATCCTCTCCGTGGCCGCCGTGGTGGCGGCAGCCGGCACCGCCTGGATCGCCATGCCGGCGTCCGCCGCCGCCACGACGGCGGCCTTCAGCAAGACCTCCGACTGGGGCACGGGCTGGCAGGGCAGCGTCACGATCAGCAACGGCGGCCCGAAGGCCATGACGTCCTGGAAGGTCGAGTTCGACCTGCCCGCGGGCGGCACCGTCGGCAGTTTCTGGGAAGCCGACATGGTGGCCGCCGGCCGGCACCGCACGTTCACCAACCGCCCGTGGAACGGCGCGGTCCCGGTCGACGGCAGGGTGACGTTCGGCTTCATCGGCGCCGGTGGCACCCCGCTCAACTGCAAGATCAACGGCAGACCCTGCACCGGTACGGCCACCGCGCCCGCGCCGACCGCCCCGGTCTATGTGCCGACCCGGCCGCCGGCCACCCCGACCACGCCCCCCGCAACCACCAAGGCGCCGACCGCGGCCCCCACCAAACCACCGGCCGACAACCCGAAGCCCCCGCCGGCGGGCAACGTACTGCCCGTGAAGGTCACCAACAACACCGGTCGCCCCGAGGCCGTCCACCTCTACGTCCTCGGCGTCAACCTGAACACCGGCAAGCTCGGCCACGTCGACGCCGGCGGCACCTTCACCCCGTGGACCGGCGGCGGCGCCGTACCGGTGGCAGCCCCGGACGTGTCCATCCCCGGCCCGCGCAACGGCGCCAGCACCACGATCAGGATCCCGAAGAACCTGTCCGGGCGGATCTACATGGCGTTCGGCCGCAAGCTCGACTTCCGCCTCAGCAACGACGGCCTGGTCCAGCCCGCGCCGTGGGCCGGCGGCGACCCCAACAAGGACATCCTGTTCGACTGGAGCGAGTTCACCCTCGACAACTCGGGCCTGTTCCTCAACAGCTCCCAGGTCGACATGTTCGCGATCCCGCACATCGTCAGCGTCCAGGGCGGCGACGGCGTGACCCGCAGGACCGGCGAGCTCAAGCCGGGTGGCCGGCAAAAGGTGATCAACGCGCTCAAGGCCCAGCCCGACTTCGCCAAGAGCGTCCAGACCCGTTCCGACGGTACGGTGCTGCGCGTGCTCGCCCCCGGCAAGGCGGCGGACGCGGGCCTGATGAGCCCCACGTACCTGGACCCCTACATCAACCAGGCGTGGAACGCGTACGCCACCAAGACCCTGACCGTCGTGCCCTTCGGCGACCGGCCGAACACCAAGTACTTCGGCCGCACCAGCGGGTCCGTCATGAACTTCACGGACGGCTCGGGCCGCGTGGTCGCCTCGTTCACCAAGCCCACCACCGCCAACGTGTGGGGCTGCGACGGCGCCCTGGGCGCCCCGAACGACCTCGTCGTGGGCCCGATCGCCCGTACGCTCTGCGCGGCCATGCAGCGCACCACGCTGGGCCGGCTCGACACCCAGCCCAGCGGTGGGGGCGCCGACTTCTACAAGGGCGACCCGGCCAATCACTACGCCCGGGTCATCCACGACCAGATGGCGGACGGGAAGGCGTACGCGTTCGCCTTCGACGACGTGCAGAACCAGGAGTCGCTGGTGCACGACGGCGACCCGCGGCAGGCCGGGATCGTGCTGACGCCGTTCTGACGTACGTGGGGGCCGTCACGTTTCGGCTTCCGGGGAATCATGGGTGAGCCACCCAACTTGTCGTTCTTGTGCCGGTCGCCGTACGGCGGCCGGCCAGGACGACTCGAATGGGACTTCTCATGACGCAGGCGCCAGAACGCCTCGCAGCACCGACGGCCCCGCCCACCCGCGCACCGCTCCGGCTGGTCCTCGTGCTCGGCTTCCTCATCGCGCTGGCCCCGCTCACCATCGACATGTACCTGCCGTCCCTGCCGACCATCACGGCGGAACTGGAGACGACCGCCGCGGCCGTGCAGCTCACCCTGACCGGCACGCTGGCCGGACTGGCGCTCGGCCAGTTGCTGGTCGGCCCCGTGTCCGACGCCCTCGGGCGGCGCACTCCCCTGCTCGCCGGCATCGCGGTGCACATCCTCGCGTCGGTGCTCTGCGTGATCGCCCCCAACCTGGCGGTCCTCGGCACCCTGCGCGTCCTGCAGGGCCTCGGCGCCGCGGCGGCCACGGTCGTCGCCATGGCCATCGTGCGCGACCTCTTCACCGGTTTCGCCGCGGCCAAGCTGCTCTCCCGCCTCATGCTGGTCATGGGAGCGGCCCCGATCCTCGCCCCGACCCTCGGCGGCGTCACCCTCACCTGGACCTCCTGGCGCGGCGTCTTCGTCGTGCTCACGCTCTTCGGCATCGCCATCCTCACGGTGACCGCCCTGGCCCTGCCCGAGACTCTGCCCGCCGAGCGCCGCCGCAACGGCGGATTCGCCGGCACGGTCCGGGACTACGGCAGGCTGTTCACCGACCGCGTGTACCTCGGCCTCATCCTCGTGGCGGGCCTGACGATGGCGGCGCTGTTCGCGTACGTGGCAGGCTCGTCCTTCGTCTTCCAGGACCAGTACGGCCTGACGGAACAACAGTTCGGCTTCGTCTTCGGCGCAGGCGCGGTGGGCCTGATCACGGCCACCCAACTCAACGTCCGCCTGCTACGCCGCTGGAGCCCGTCCCGCATTCTCGTCACGTCCCTGGCGGCGGGAGCGGTGGCCGGCGTCATCCTGCTGACCTTCGCCATCACGGGCTTCGGCGGCCTCGCCGGCATCCTCGTCCCGCTCTGGGTCGTCCTCGCATCGGCGGGCCTGGCCTTCCCCAACGCCCCGGCCCTGGCGCTGTCCCGCCACGGCGAGGCGGCGGGAACGGCAGCCGCCCTCCTCGGCGCGGTCCAGTTCGGAGTGGGCGCCCTGGCGGCACCCCTGGTCGGGGTCCTGGGTACGGGCGCGGTCAGCATGGGCCTGGTCATCGCGGGCGGCATGCTCGCCGCCAACCTCGTCCTGCTCGCCGTCGTCCGCCCCTGGTCGTTGCCGGCGGACACCGCGGCCGAGCCGGTGGTGGCCGCCCACTGACCGCACCAGCCGGGGTCATGGGTTCACCGAACCACCGAGCTACTGGCAGGCGCGAAACGGATCGTCCCACCCCCGGGTGAGCGCCTCGAAATTCGTCGAACTAGAAGGCGATGAATCCTGCCTCGCGCATGAGGTTGGCACAGCACATTAATTGAAGCCTGTCAGTGAATGACGCTAGAAAGAAGCAGGTGCGCACCGAGGAAACCACCTAGCAGCCGAATCGCCCACGACAGGACACGGGTAGTCATGAATCGTCGTCCAGCGGCAATAGCGTGCGCCATCATTCTAGCGACCATCCCGGCTATCGACGTGACTGGCGCAGCGGCCGCCAGCCCACAGGAGCCGGCTTACGTTGCGGGGGCGTCGGTGGCCTCGAAGCCGACATACGACTCTGCCACAGGAACGTACTCCTACAAATGCACGTTCTAGGGATGGGCCGGCGTGCGCGTCAACTGGCAGTGCAGCCTGACCGCTCCAGCGCTTGGGTTGACCCTGTCCAGCCATAGCGGGTCATTCAGAAACGGCGCTTACAACGCTCCTCGTTTTTACTACACCAAGCAGTATGGAATCACAACGGTGTGTACCGTGGCCTATGCTGCGTACGCCGACGGATCCGACTGGGACTCGGACCAGAGTTGCTTGTGACGGCCGATCAAAGTTGGATCCGGTCAGGACAGTCCGCCGTGCGGCGTACCTCCGGCCGCATGGCAGCTGTCCGTTCGAGGTCTGGTATGAACCAAAGGGGCGGCTCGGAGGTCACGTCCTCATGGTTTCTGGTGCCGTCTCGCAAGCTGATCGTCATTCGGCTGGAGGCCTGGTGAGCACTTTCGCACGCGAAGCAGAGGGACCGACCCGTGACGATCTCAGGGTTTTGATCGGAATCCTGTCGAACGTGGAGGCAGCTCTCACGCTCGACGGCCCGGCAGAGGTGATGGAGCATCTGCTCGCCCGGCTTCGCAGGGATCTGCGGTCGGCAGGACTCCTCCGGTCCGACGATCCGAGCGAGGCCATCAGCGCAGTGGCGGGCATGAACGCGCGGCTTCGCGTCGCGGTCGGCGAGGTATCCCCGGAATAAGATCGCGCTTCGTTGCGGGACCGCGGGTCCCGGCCGCTCAGTCGAGGCAGAACTCGTTGCCCTCGACGTCCTGCATCACGAGGCACGACTCGTTGTCCTCGTCGGCGAGCAGCAGTTGCACGCGAGTCGCGCCGAGCGGGATCAACCGTGCGCATTCCGCCTCGAGCGCGGTCAGGCGTTCCTCGCCCACGAGCCCGGTGCCCACCCGTACGTCGAGATGCACCCGGTTCTTGACGATCTTGCCCTCGGGGACGCGTTGGAAGAACAGCCGTGGGCCGACCCCGGACGGGTCTACGCAGGCGAACGCCGAACCCTGCTGCTCCGGCGCGAATCCCTCCGCTGGCGGCGGGACGACGTATCCCAGCACTTCGCACCAGAATTGGGCGACGCGCTCCGGCTGTGCGCAGTCGAACGTGACCTGGAACTGCTTGACCGACCCCATCAGCCCACCCTAAGGGACGCTTGATTGACCGAGTTCTCGCTGACCACTCCTCCCCTGTTCGCCGCGCTGGCTCCGGCCCGCAGCGTCCTCATCGCCGGTGCGGGCGGCGGCTTCGACGTGTACGCCGGCCTCCCGCTGGCCATCGCCCTGTGGCGCAGCGGTGTGCGGGTCCACCTGGCCAACCTGTCGTTCTCCGAGCTCGTCCTGATCGACCGCGACTCGTGGGTGGCGGAGCACGTCGTGGCGGTGACGCCGGACACGACCAGCCCGGACTGGTATTTCCCGGAGGGCACCCTCGCCCGGTGGCTGGCGGCTCACGATCTGCCGTCGACGGTGTACGCCTTCCCGCCACTCGGCGTCCAGCTCCTCCGGGAGGCCTACCGGCACCTGGTCGGCACCCTGGACATCGACGCCGTGGTGCTGGTGGACGGCGGCACCGACATCCTGCTGCGGGGCGATGAGAGCAACCTCGGCACGCCGGTCGAGGACATCGCCAGCCTCGCCGCCGTCGCCGGCCTCGACGTGCCGGTGAAGCTGGTCAGCTGCCTCGGCTTCGGCATAGACGCCCATGACGGCGTCAACCACGTCGAGGTCCTCGAGAACCTCGCCGCGCTCGACCGCGACGGCGGCTACCTCGGCGCGCTCTCCATACCGAACACCAGCCGGGAAGCCGCGCTGTATCGCGCCGCGGTCGCCGACGCCCAGGCCGCCACCCCGGCCCGGCCGAGCATCGTCAACGGCCAGATCGCTGCCGCCACGCGGGGCGCGTTCGGCGACGCTCAGTTCACCCAGCGCACGAGCGGCAGCCCGTTGTTCGTCAACCCGCTGATGGCCATCTACTTCACCGTGGACCTCGACAAGCTCGCCGCTCGATGTCTGTACCTGGATCGCCTCGAGAACACCCTGGGCAGGCGCCAGGTGACGGGACGCATCGAGGCGTTCCGCAACGAGGTCTCGACGCGCATTCCCCGCGCTTTCCCGCACTGAGAAGTCGCGACCAGGATCCCGCCGGGGCCGGTGGCGGAAAGCCGGGCGGTGCGAAAGACTCCGGGCATGCGAGATCTTCCCCGCCGCTCGGCCTGGCTGGGCGTCCTGGTCATCGGGCTCGCGCTCTACATCGTCGTACTCAGGACGCTGGTCCGGACGCAGAACCCCAACTTCGTGCCGTCCCTGCTTCTGCTCGGGGCGACCGTCGTACCGCTGGCCTTCCTGACCTTCGCCCAGGCCCGGACCGGACGATGGCAGGTCCCCGCGTCAGCCCTGGTCGTCGCCGCGTTCTTCGGGGGCGTGATCGGGGTGGTGGTCGCCGGCACGCTCGAGTACGACGCGCTGCGGGGGCTGGGGGCGTTGCCCATGCTGTTCGTCGCCGTCATCGAGGAGGCGGCGAAGATGATCATTCCGGTGGTGTTGCTCTTCGGGGTGCTCGCCCGGCGCAGGCGGCGGCTGCCGTCGGACGGGCTGGTCATCGGGGTGGCGTCCGGGATGGGGTTCGCCGCGCTCGAGACCATGGGGTACGGGTTCACCGCCCTGCTCGCGTCGAAGGGGAACATCAACGCCGTGCAGGAGACGCTGTTCGTCCGGGGGCTGACCGCCCCGGCCGGACACACCGCGTGGACCGGCCTGACCTGCGGCGCGCTGTGGGCGCTCGTCGCGACGCCGACCGGGAAGAAGCTGCTCGCCTTCATCGGTACGTTCATCGGTGCCGTCGCCATGCACACGGCCTGGGACACGTTCGGCGGCGTGATCCCGTTCATCGTCCTGGCGATCCTGAGCCTGGGCTGGCTCTTCGTGGCCCTGCACCGCTACCGGGCCTTCGCCGAGCACACCCAGTGGGCGCCGCGCGAGCCCCTGGAGTCACCGGCCGGGTGAACGCCCGGCGTAGTAGCTCCGGGCCCGGGCCACCAGCGCCGGGGATCCGCATGCCTCCGCCAGTTCCAGCCCGTCCCGCAGGACCCGGCGGGCCTGCGGGCGGCGGCGGGCCAGGTTCAGCAGGCCGCCGAGGTCGACCAGCGCCGCCGCACGTTCGAAGCGCCGGGGCGTGCCCTGCAGGACGCGGACAGCTTCCTCGGCCGCGCTCATCCCGGCCAGGCCGGGCCGCACCTGGCCCTGGATCCGCAGCGCCCGCCCGAGGGCCGAGGCCAGGCCGTGCCGGCGGGTGAGGGCCACCTCCTCGGCGACGAGCCGCTCGGCCGCCTCCGCCGCGCCCAGTCCGGCGAGGACGAGAGCCGCGGCGGAGCGCCAGGGCAGCACCCCCGGGTGGTCGGAGCGCCGCGCGGCCACCCGCTCGCCGCAGTGGTACAGGTCGGCGAGGCCCTCGCCGGGGCGACCGGCCTCGGAGTGCAGGCGGCCGCGGACGTAGCGCAGGAGCAGGAACTCGGTGTCGTCGGGCAGGTCGCCGCCGAAGGGACCGGCGGCGAGCAGGGCGTCCGCCGACTCGGTGTCGCCGAGGTCGAGGCGGACCGCGATCCGCCGGGAGGTGAGCAGCGCGGCCGTGGCGCCTTCGGGGTCGGAGCCGGAGACCTCCAGCAGTTCGGCCGCGGCTTCGGCGTCGCTGCGGGCGGCGGGCAGGTCACCCAGGCGGCGGGCCGCGGAGCTGCGTTCCGAGTACGCCATGACGAGCCCGGCCGCCGTACCTTCCCGCCCGGCCACCTCGACGGCGAGCGAGCAGCCGGCGTACGCGACCGCGAGATCGTCGGCGTTCGACAGCCGGCGCAGGGCACGGAGATATCGCGGCAAGTCGTCGGCGCCCGTCGGGGGTGCCACGGGTACCGGGCGGGCATTGCGGACGGTGATGTCCTGATTGCGTTCCGCCAACCTTGGCCGTTCGTCACGGACGGTCATGCAGGCTCTGTACCCCTCCCGGCGCTGGAGCCACCTCGCGAACCTCTCCAGGTTTCTCCTTCCGGGCGCAATGCACAATGTCGCATCCGCGGTCCGGTCCGACGATTTCCCGGCCGGCCGGCGGCGGGCGGCACGATCATCCGACCGGCCTGCCCGCCGCCGAGCCGGCGTCCCCGCAGCTAGCCGGCCACGGTGAAGGTGTACGAGCCGGAACCGAGCGAGTACGCGGCGGCACCGTCCGCGTAGCCCTGGGGCACGGCCTCCGCCGGGGCGGTCACCGCCGCCGCGTCCGGCGCCGGCACCTCGATCGTCGCCGTGGTGCCGGGCGGCACGACGACGGCCAGGGTCAGCTTTCCGCCGCTGCGCGTCCACTGCGTACGCGTCTGGCCGTACCCGGTCATCAGCGACGTGGTCGCGGCCGTGAGCGAACCGCCGGGCTTGGGTGCGATCAGCAGCTTCTGATAGCCCGGCGCGCCCGGGGCGATGCCGCCGACCGTGCGGTAGAGCCAGTCGCCGACCGACCCGAGGCCGTAGTGGTTGAAGGAGTTCATACCCGGGTCCTGCAGCGAGCCGTCCGGCCGGATGCCGTCCCAGCGCTCCCAGATCGTGGTCGCGCCCCGGGAGTTCATGTAGCCCCAGCCGGGATAGTCCGGTTGCTGCAGGATCTGGTACGCGGTGTCGAGATGCCCATGTCCGGCGAGGACCGGCAGCAGGTTCTCGACGCCCATGAAACCGACCGACAGGTGCCCGTTTCGGGAAGCCACCTTGGCGGCGAGCTTGTCCGCCACCGCCTGGGTGCGTTCCTGCGGCACCAGGCCGAAGGCGAGCGCCAGCACGTAGCCGGTCTGGCTGTTGCCGCGGACCGTGCCGTCGGCGGCGACGAAGCGGCCGGTGAACGCGGCGGCGATCCGGTCGGCCAGGTCTCCGTACGTGGCCGCCTGCGGGGCACGCCCGGTCGCCGCCGCCATCCGGGACACCAGCCGTGCCGACCAGCCGAAGAACGCCGTACTCGTGAGGTCGTTCGCGGTGTTGTCGTTGACGTTGAGCCAGTCGCCGTAGGTGTCCTGGTTGCGGACGAGATCGGGACCGGCGGTGGCCTTGAGGTAGTCCACCCATCGGGCCATCGCGTCGAAGTGCTGGTCCACGACGGACAGATCGCCGAAACGCTGCCAGAGCACGTACGGCACGACGACGCCCGCGTCGCCCCAGCCGGCCTTGCCCGCCCCGCCGAGCACGTCGGGCGCCACGTCGGTGAAGGCGCCGTCGGCGTGCTGGGCGTCGGTCAGGTCGTCGGCGAACTTCGCGAGCAGGCCGTGGGTGTCGAAGTTGAACGTCGACGTGGCGCCGAACGCCGCGATGTCGCCGGTCCAGCCGAGCCGCTCGTCGCGCTGCGGGCAGTCCGTGGGGATGGACAGCATGTTCGAGCGGGCGCCCCAGAGAATGTTGTGCTGCAGCTGGTTGACCAGCGGGTCCGACGTGCTGAAGGTGCCCGTCTCGGCGCCGGCGGTCCAGGCCGCCAGCCCGGTGATGCTGTCGGCCGTGGGCGTACCCGGGAATCCGGTCAGCTCCACGTAGCGGTAGCCGTGCACGGTGAAGTGCGGCTCGAACGTCTCCGCGCCGCCGCCGGCCAGGGTGAACGTGTCGGTGGCCTGGGCCGCCCGGAGGTTGGCCGTGTAGAGGGTGCCGTCCGCGTTGAGAATCTCACCGTGCCGCAGGGTCACCGTCGTGCCGGCCGGCCCCTGGACCCGCAGCCGGTCCCAGCCCGCGAAGTTCTGGCCGAGGTCGGCGATCCAGACGCCCGGCTTCGGCTGGGTGAGCTGCACCGGCCGCAGTTGCTGCTGCACGGTCACGCCCGGGTCGACCTGAGCCACCAGCCGCGGCGCGGGCCCGGTGCGCACGGTCACCGGCTGGGCGGGGCCGCCCGCGATGCGGGCATCCTGATCCTCGCCGTGATACAGGTCGTCGGAGACGATCGGGCTCGCGGTCGCCGACCATGATCCATCGGTACGGACACCGCCGCGCGTACCGTCCGCGTACTCGATGACGAGGTCCGCCGAGTACCACGGTGAGCTGCCGTAACGGCGGCTGCCGGCGAACCCGAGGCTGCCGGAGTACCAGCCGTCGCCCAGGAGCGCGGACAGTGTGTTGTCACCCTGCCGGAGTGCGGCCGTCACGTCGTACGCGCGGTACTGCAGGCGCTTGGTGTAGTCGGTCCAGCCCGGGGCGAGCCGTTCCTCGCTGACCTTCGCGCCGTTGAGGTACGTCTCGTGCAGCCCCAGGGCGGTGGCGAACAGCCGGGCGCGGGCGACGGGCTTGCCGACGCTGAACGTCTTGGCGAGCCGCGGCGCCGGGTTGGGCACGACCACCTGGTCACCCCACGGTCCGGACCCGTACGCGGCGGCGACCCGTGCGGCCGGCCAGGCGTGGTCGTCGAAGCCGGGCTGCTGCCAGCCGTCGGGCGCGGTCTGCGACGCCTTCCACGCCGCGTCGGTGCCGCCGGTCGTCGCACCCTGCAGCTTGGCGATCACGCCGGCAGGACCGGCGGACGTGTTGGTGGCGGCGATCGCGATCGTGTTGGCGCCCGCCCGGATCTGGGCGGTCACGTCCACTGTGGTGGCCCGTTTCCACGAGTCGGTGACCCGGCGCGAGGCACTGACCCGGGCGCCGTTGACCCAGACGTCGGCGGTGTCGTCGCCGGTCACGACCAGGGTGGTGCGCCCCGGCGTTACGACGTCGACCGTACGCCGGAAGTAGCGCGTACCCGCCGGGACGCTTGCCGTCGCGTCGCCCTCGGGGTACCAGATCCAGGAGGCACCGGCGAGGCCGGCCGTGCCGGGCGCGCCGATGAAGTCGGCCTGCCATGCGGCGAGACCGGTGTCGAAGCGGGCGGGGGCGCTCCACGGGCTGGGGCGGCCCTGCGCGTCCCAGATCCGTACGCGCCAGTGATACGTACGGTTGGCGGCCAGCGGCGGTCCGGCGTACGCGACGTCCACGGACTGCCGGGAGGCGACCTGCCCGCTGTCCCAGACGTCGGTCGCGCCCGGATCCGTGCCGACGGTGACCTGGTAACGGCCCTGGACCTGACCGTTGGCGGCGCTGCTGAGGCGCCAGCCGAAGCGCGGCTTCGCCGCGTCGATTCCGACCGGGTCCGTGCGCCGCTCGGTGGTGAGCCCGCCGACGGTGACGGGAGACGCGGCGTCCGCGGCGGGCACCGTGACGTCCGAGCGCCAGGGCCCGGTGCCGTACGCGCCGAGGTCCTTTGCGGGCACCCAGTGGTGCGGCACCGCGTCCGCGGCCTGCCAGGCACCGTCGGTCCCGAGGTCCACGACCCCCTGCGCCGAGGCGACGTGCAGCCGCCCGACGAGGCCGGCCGGGCCGCCGGTGTTGCGGGCGGCGATGGTGAGCGTGTTGGCGCCGGGCTGGAGCGCCGCGGCGAGATCGACGGACTGCGCCCGTTTCCAGGAGTCGGTGGTGCGCGGGGACCCGGCGAGCCAGGTGCCGTTGAGCCAGACATCGACGGTGTCGTCGCCGGCGACGAGCAGGTCGGCCTCGGTGTACGGCCCGGCCGGCGCGGTGAACGAGCGCTGCAGGTAACGGGTGGCGACGGGGGCGGCCGTGACGGGATCGCCCTCGGGGAACCAGATCCAGTGCGCGCCGGACAGCGTTTCAACGCGCATTTCAACAGGGCTGGCGGCGGCGGGCGCGGAGGACAGGGACAGCGCGACGACGACGGCTACGGCGGCCTTCGTCGTCCCAGTTCGTGCCATGCAGACCTCCATGTATTTAAACGTTTCAATATGATGACCACTCGAGGGTAGGCAGAGAAGCAAGATCCACTCAAGGGTCCGGGGCTACCGTGGAACCGTGCAGGCACTCGAACTGGCCGACTACCGCGCCGCGGTCGCCCGCCTCTACCTGACCGCCACCGACCTCACCGACTTCCGCACCCGCCGCGACGCGCTCTTCGCCACCCACCCGCAATCGGCGATCCCCCGGGGCGAGCCGTTCGGCGGCCTGAAGTACTACCCGCCCGCCGACGAGTACGTCACCGAGGTGGAACTGCGCGAGGCCCCGGGCACCCTCGACGTCGACACGGGCGGCGAGGACGGCGTCTGCCACTACGAGCGGGTCGGGGTCCTGGACACCCCGTGGGGACCGCTCTCGCTGTGGTGGCTCTCGGCATACGGCGGCGGGCTGTTCCTCCCGGTCCGCGACGCGACCAGCGGCAAGGAGACGTACGGCGGCGGCCGGTACCTGACGGACACGGTCAAGGGCACCCACGGCCTCGGCGTCGAGATGCTCGGGGCCGGCCGGGTCCGGCTCGACTTCAACTACCTCTACAACCCGAGCTGCGCGTACGACGACGCGTGGCTGTGCCCGCTGCCGCCCCCGGAGAACACCCTCAGCGTGCCGATCCGTGCGGGCGAACTCACCTATCACTAGCGCCGGCCGGCTCCTACCATCAGAGCGTGCGATCACTGTTCCGCTCCGCCTGGGACGAACCGCGCCCTCCCGCGGCTCCCGCGCGGGTGTGGCGCGACTGGGCGCTGACGGCCGCCCTCGTGGTCCTGATCCCGCTCGAGGCGGTGCTGCGGCCGGCCCTGCCCGCCCGGATCGCCGGCGCGGCGCTGCTCCTGGCGCTGCTGCCGACCCTGCTGTGGCGGCGGACCCGGCCCCTGGCGGCGGTCGCCGTCGCGTTCGGGACCACGGCCCTGCTCCCGCTGGTCACCGGCGGCATCAGTCCCGAGCTCTTCACCATGGCGTACCTGCTCCTTCTGCCGTACGCGCTGGTCAGGTGGGGTTCGGGCCGGGAGATCGGGCTCGGCGCGGCGGTCATCGCCGCCAAGATCATCGTCGCCGTGGCGATCAGCCAGCTGGTGCTCGACGACGCTCTGACCGGCCTGATCGTGATGTCCGCGGTGACCGCGCTGGGCCTCGCCCTGCGCAACCGTGCCCGCGCTCGCGCACGGGAGCTTGACCAGGTGAAGCTGCTGGAACGGGAGCGGCTGGCCCGCGACCTGCACGACACGGTCGCCCACCACGTCTCCGCGATGGCGATCCGGGCCCAGGCCGGGCTGGCCACCGCGCCGGGCGACCCGGGGGCCGCGACCGACGCGCTGCGCCTCATCGAGACCGAAGCCGCGCAGGCGCTCGCCGAGATGCGCGCGATGGTCCGCGTCCTGCGCCAGGGTGAGCCCGTGGACCTGGCGCCCAGCCCGGGCATCCACGACGTGACCACCCTGGCCCGGCAGGCGCGTGGGGGCCCGGAAGTGGACGTCCGGATCACCGGGGACGTGACCGGCGTGCCCCCGTCGGTCGGCGCCGCGGTCTACCGGCTGGCCCAGGAGTCGGTCACCAACGCCCGGCGGCACGCCCGCCACGCGAGCCGCATCGAGGTCCGGGTCGATGCCGGCGCCCAGGCGGTCAACCTGCGGGTCAGC
Organism: Actinoplanes sp. NPDC049681; assembly: GCF_044465265.1. Lineage (NCBI taxonomy): Bacteria > Bacillati > Actinomycetota > Actinomycetes > Micromonosporales > Micromonosporaceae > Actinoplanes > Actinoplanes sp. NPDC049681. The sequence continues at coordinate 229,817 of NZ_JBITLP010000004.1, read as the reverse complement.
GACGACGGCGACGGCGGCGGGCCCGTGCGCCCGGGTGGTGGCGGGCGCGGGCGCCCGGGCGGCGGGTACGGCATCCCCGGCATGGTCGAGCGCGCCGGCCTGCTCGGCGGGACGTGCGCGGCGGGTCCCGAGCCCGGCCGGGGCTGGACGGTCACCGCGACCCTGCCGCTCGCCGGGACGGCCGGATGACCGTCCGGGTGCTGGTGGCCGATGACCAGGAGATCGTCCGTACCGGCCTGACGATGCTGCTCAACGCCCACCCGGACATCACCGTGGTCGGCGAGGCGGCCAACGGTCAACGGGCCGTGGAACTGGCCCGGGAGCTCCGCCCCGACGTGTGCCTGCTCGACATCCGCATGCCGGGCGTCGACGGCATCGAGGCGACGCGTCTGCTCGCGGGCCCCGGCGTCGCCGATCCCCTGGCGGTCGTCGTCATCACCACCTTCGACCTCGACGAACTCGTGTACGCGGCGCTGCGCGCCGGAGCCCGCGGCTTCCTGCTCAAGGAGGCGGGCGCGGCGATGCTGGCCCAGGCCGTGCACGCCGCCGCGGCCGGGGACGCGCTCATCGCGCCGAGCATCACCGCACGCCTGCTGCGGACCTTCGCCGCGGCCGGGCCCGCCGGGGCACCGCGGCAGCCGGTCGACCCGCTGACCGACCGGGAGGAGGAGGTGCTGGCGACGGTGGCGGTCGGGCGCACGAACAGCGAGATCGCCGACGAGTTGCACATCAGCCTCAGCACGGTGAAGACCCACGTCGCCAGCCTGATGGCCAAGCTCGGCGCCCGGAACAGGGTCGAGATCGCGATGTGGGCGTACGAGCACCGCCGCGTGACCCGGCCATAAGTACGGCTCCCGCCTCCGTCCCCGGTACGGGGCAGCTCCGGCCTTCGCACCGATGAGCCGCACCCCCCTCCCCCGCGACGATCGGTCCATGGCTTCCCGAACCTGGCTCGTACCCTCCGGACTCGTCGCGCTCTCCCTCGTCCCGTCGGTGGCCGGCGCCGCCCGCCTCACCCAGCTGGCCACCGGCGCCGAGGTGACCGAGGCCAACCAGCGCTTCTTCGACCTGCCCCTGCCGGTGATCCTGCACATCGTCGGAGCCGTGCCGTTCTGCATCGTCGGCGCGTTCCAGTTCTCCGCGGCGCTCCGGCGCCGGTGGCCCCGCTGGCACCGCCTCGCCGGGCGCGCGCTGGTGGTCTGCGGGCTGGTCACTGCGGCGTCCGGCCTCTGGATGACCTTCGCGTACGACCTGCCGGCCGCCGACGACGCGGCCACCAACGTCTACCGGGTGATCTTCGGCTCGGGGATGCTCGCCTCCCTCCTGCTCGGCCTCGCGGCGGTGCGCCGCCGTGACTTCCGGGGCCACGAGGCGTGGATGATCCGCGGCTACGCGATCGGCCTGGGCGCCGGCACCCAGTTCCTCACCCACGTGCCGTGGCTCGTCCTCTCCGTCACGCCGAGCCCGTTCACACGCTCGTTCCTGATGCTCGCCGGCTGGGTCATCAACCTCGCGGTCGCGGAACTGATCATCCGCCGCCCCCGCGCAACGCACGTCCGGCGCGACCGCCGGCTGGTCGAGGCGGCCGGTTGATACGGCCGGTTGATGCGGCCGGTCAGGTCCGGTGGACGTGGCCGGTTACGGTCGGCGGCATGGCCCCGGCATCGGTCCTCACCCGGGACTCAGCGATTTCACAACAAAGCCCCGCATAGTGGAGACGCCCCGCCGGCTCTCTGGAGGTGTCCCATGGGTCCTGTGCTCGCCGTCGTGAGCCTGCTGTTGCTGTTGGTCCAGGTGTTGCTGATCGCCCGGGCGGTGCTCGACTGGACCGTCGCGATCGCCGGCCCCAGCCTGCCCGGCTCGGTGCGCTCCCGCCTGTCCGCCGGCGTACGGGCGGCAACCGAACCGCTGCTCGCCCCCGTCCGCGGGGTGCTGCCTCCCCTGCGCTTCTCCGGCATCGGCATCGACCTCGCCTTCATCGTCGTGTTCCTCGCCGTCGTCATCGTCCGCTCGCTCCTGCCGTGACGGGTTCCGCCGGCGTACGCGTCCGGGTCGTGCAGCTCACCGGCGCGATCTTCGAGGCTCTCGCCCGGCAGGACCTCGTTGCCGCGAACGCGCTGAGCCCGGTGCCGCTGTCGGCGTACCTGGCCGGTCCCGAGAACGCCGGGGTGTGGCGCCGGCGGCACCGGCAGGTCTCGGCGGACCCGGTCGAGGCGGACTGGGTCACCGGCATCGTCTGGGACGAGGACGGCCGGCGATCGGTCGGGCGCGCCGGCTTCCACGGCCGCCCGTCGCCGTCCGGCCTGGTGGAGATCGGATATGCGATCGACCCGGCGTTCCGCCGGCAGGGATACGCGACCGCCGCGCTGGCCGCACTGCTCGACCGGGCGGCCCGCGAGCCGTCCGTGCGGACCGTCCGGCTGAGCATCGGCCCGGACAACGAGGCATCGCTCGCCCTCGCACACCGCTTCGGCTTCACCCGTGTGGGCGAGCAGTGGGACGACGAGGACGGCCTCGAGCTGGTCCACGAACGGGCGGCGTGATCCCTTGCCATCCAGTCATTAAGATCGGTACGGGACGTTTTCCCCGTCCGGCGGTGGGAGGCAGCGTGAGCGGCGGCAATACGGAGTCCGGTGCGGGTCGGTTCGACTCGACGATCGCCCATCCGGCCCGGCGGTACAACTACTGGCTCGGCGGCAAGGACCACTTCGCCGCGGACCGGGCGTCCGGGGACGCCATCGAGGCCGCCATGCCGACCATCCGGCTCATGGCCGTGGAGAACAGGATGTTCCTCGGGCGGGCCGTGGAGTTCCTGGCCCGCCAGGGCGTGCGGCAGTTCCTCGACATCGGCACCGGCATCCCCGCCCCCGGCAACACCCACGATGTCGCCCAGGCCATCCAGCCCACCACCCGCACGGTGTACGTCGACAACGACCCGATCGTGCTGACCCACGCCCGCGCGCTGATCACGAGCGGTCCCCAGGGCGCCATCGCGTACCTCGACGCCGACCTGCGCAACCCCGAGGACATCCTGGGCCACCCCGACCTGCACGCCACCCTGGACCTCAGCCAGCCGGTCGCACTGCTGCTGGTCGCGGTCCTGCACTTCATCCGCGACGACGAGGACCCGCAGGCGATCATCGACAAGCTCGTGGGCGCCCTGCCGTCGGGCAGCTACGTCGTCGCGTCGCACGCCACCTGGGAATACCAGACCCCGGAGGCGGTCGCCGAGCTGACCGCGAACAACCGCGACGGCCGGTTCGTCCCCCGCACGGGTGAGCGTCTCGGCGAGCTGCTGCACGGCCTCGAGTTCCTCGAGCCCGGCCTGGTGTCGGTGTCCCGCTGGCGCGCGGAGGGCGCCCCGAAACCCCGTCCCTCCATCGAGGACGTCTCGTGCAACGGCGTGGTCGCCCGCGTCCCCTGACCGCGTAACCCCCACAGCGTCTCCGGACGTCAGTCGTTCCGGGCGGACTCCGGACCGGTGATGCGGCGCAGCAGCGGCAGCATCGAGGTGATCACCGCCACCGACACCCCCAGCCCGAGCGCCACGATCACGTAATACCCGGCGCCCGGCGACCTCAGCGTCAAACCCATCTGCGCCTCGAGGAACAGCTCCGCACAGAGGAACCCCGCACCGGCGGACACCACCGCCGCCGTCAGCAGCGGCGTCAGGCTTTCCAGGGCGACCACCCGCCGCAGCGTACCGAGGGACACCCCGGTCAACCGGAGCATGCTGAACGGCCTCTTCCGCTCGGCCAGTCCGCCCGCCACGGACACCGCGAGGCTGAAGCCCGCGATCGCGAGGCTGGTCAGCACCACCACATCGGCCAGGCGCTGCCAGCCGTCGAAGACCTTGGCCGCGTCCGCCTCCCACTCCGCCGGCGTGACCGGTCCCCATCGTGTCGGGTATGCGGCGATGATCAGCGTACGGGCGCGCTCGATGACGGGCGCCGAGCCGTCCGTGTCCGCCAGCAGCGACATCGCCGGCAGGGTGTGGAGGCGGGCCACCGGTACGTCCGCGGCGGGCCAGGGACCGGTGAACTCGTCCGGTCCGACCAGGTCGGAGTACACCCAGGCGACCTTCGCTCCCGGCGCGCACTGCCGGGCCCCGGGCGTACGGGCGACGTCCGCACAGTCGGCGAGGCCGTCCGGGAAGAAGAACGTGGCCGGCCTCGGCAGGTCGTCCGGTGCGATGCGGACGACGGTCACCGCGCGGACCCCGGGCAGGCTCGCGAGTCCGGCCGGGGCGACCGGGCCGGTGGGCGCCGTCCGCGGGTCCCGGAAGATCAGCCCCAGTTCGCCGTCGTAGCCGACCCCGGGCTGCTGGCGGTCGGCGGCGATCGTCGTCATCACGCCGACGGCGACGCTGGTGACGAACAGGGCGAGGACCAGGCCACCGACCGCGCGGAACCCGGCCCTGGGGTCGTCGGCCAGGCGGCGGGCGGCGATCAGCGACTCCGGTCGGCGGGCCCGGCGGGCCAGCAGCCGGGAGCCGGCCATGGTGAGCCAGGGCCCGGCGATGACGAGGCCGGCCATGACGATCAGGATGCCGGGCAGGAACGCCAGGATCTGGCCGTCGGTGGTCTCCGGCCGGCGGCCGACGAAGAAGGCCAGCTCGGTGACGCCGAGCGCCAGCGGCATGAGACGGTACGCCCGCGGCGCCCGCGGCGTGACCCGCCGGCTCACGCCCAGCGGCGAGATCCGGACGCGGCGCAACGCGAACCGCGCCACCAGTGCGGCAGCCGCCGGTACGCCCACCGCCACGGCAAGTGTTCCGCCGACACCCGGCGACAGGTCCGACGGGAACATCGGCGCGCCCGTGAACGGGATGGCGGCCAGCATGTCGCGGAAGGCGTAGAAGAGCACGAAGCCGCCGACGGTCCCGGCCACGGTGGACACCGTCGACTCGACGGCGGCGACGGTCGACACCTGCCGGGGCGTCGCGCCCACCAGCCGCATGGCCGCGAACCGCTGTTCGCGCCGCGTGGCGTTGAGCCGGGTTGCCGAGCCCACCAGGATCAGCAGCGGGAAGATGAGCGCGGCCGCCACGACGGCGAGGATGAGCTGGAGCCCGGACGACGGGATGCCGGCCCAGCAACCGCCCGGGCAGTTCGCGGGTGGACCGTCGGGTATGCGGGCGACGCGTACCGCTCCGGGGCGCTGGGACAGCTCCGCCGGGGTGTATCCGACGACTGCCACGAGCGAGTCCGGCGCGGGCAGGGCGGCCGGGCCGATCGTTCCGGCCATCCGGCCGGGGAAGCGGGCGCCGAGCTGGTCCGCGGGTTCGGTCGCCAGCAGGTCGCGCAGGGCCGGCGACGCGTAGAACTCGCCGGGGCCGGGCAGCCGCGGCAGCCCGGGCGGTACGGGCGCGTCCGGCCCGGCGACGGCGAGGTCGACCCGGCCGACGGCTCGCTTGTCGTACGTGTCCACGCGCAGGTGCCACCAGAGCGGGCCCTGGCCGGCCGGCTGGACGGCGGCGTTCGCCCAGCCGTAGCGGTCGTTCTGGCGTTCGACGCCGGACATCCCCGCCACGGCGGTCAGCAGCATGCCGACGCCGAACGCCACCGCGACGGCGATCAGGATCAGCCGCAGCACCGCCTCGCGGCCCCCCGCGACCGTGAGACGAAGTCCGAAGCGGATCATGAGACGGCCTCGGCGGCGAGGGAGTGGACCCGGCCGTCGCGGACCACGACCTCGCGGTCGGCGTACGCGGCCACGCGCGGCTCGTGGGTGACGACGACGACCGTGGTGCCCTGCTCGCGGGCCCCGTCGACGAGCAGGTCCATGACGTGCTCGCCGGTGAGCGAGTCCAGGGCTCCGGTCGGCTCGTCGGCGAACAGCACGCGGGGCCGGGCCACCAGCCCCCGGGCGAGCGCGACCCGCTGCGCCTGGCCGCCGGAGAGTTCTCCGGAGCGCCGGTGCTCGAGCCCGTCGAGGCCGAGCCGGGGGAACCACTCCCGTGCCTCCCCCACCGCCTTCGCCCGCCGTACGCCGTTGAGCAGCAGCGGCAGCGCGACGTTCTCCTCCGCCGTGAGCTCGGGCACCAGCTGTCCGAATTGGAACACGAAGCCGAACGTGTCCCGCCGCAGCGTGCTGCGGGCGGTCTCGTCGAGCGTGTCGAGGCGGCGGCCGTCGAAGTGGATCTCCCCGGCGTCAGGGGTGAGGATCCCGGCCAGGCAGTGCAGCAGCGTGGACTTCCCGGAGCCGCTGGGGCCCATGACGGCGAGGATCTCCCCGGCGTCGACGGACAGGCTCGCCCCCCGCAGGGCCGGCGTCTGCCCGAACGCCACAGTGACGTCGCGGGCGGCGATGAGGCTCATCGGCGTACCTCCTTGGCGAGGGTGTCCAGGCGGGCGGCGGTGAGTTCGATCCACCGCAGGTCGGCCTCGAGGTGGAACAGGCCGTGGTCGGCGAGCAGCGCGTCGACCAGCCCGCCGGTGCGCTTGATCTCGGTCAGTTCACGCATCCGGCGCAGGTGGGCGGCGCGCTGGGTGTCGAGATATTCCTCCGCCGGGCGCCCGAGCATCAGCGCGAGCGTGACCTTGGCGAACAGCGTCGTCTGCAGGTGCGGCTCGGGTTCCACCGGCTCGGTGAGCCACGCGTCCACCTCGGTGGCGCCGGCATCGGTGATGATGTAGCGCTTGCGGTCGGGGCCCTCGCCGGGCTCCACCTCGCTGATGACGACCTTGCCGTCGCGGGCGAGCCGGCTGAGCGTCGAGTAGACCTGCCCGAACGACAGCGGTTTGCCGCGTCCGAAGTAGGCGTCGTAGTCGCGTTTGAGGTCGTAGCCATGGCTGGGTTCGCGTTCGAGCAGCCCCAGAAGGGTCAGCGGCACCGTCATGCGGCCGACTATACGCTGAGAGTATACGCCGAGGGAATACCGCTCCCGTGCGCAAGGATGACGCCATGGACGACCTGACCCGGTCCGAGCTCCGCGAGGTCGCCGGTTATGCGGCGGCGTGTGCGGGGCCGGCCTTGGAGATCTTCGAACGGGTACGCCCTGACGACCGCCGCCCACGAGCCGCGATCGACGCCGCGCTGGCGTTCGCCCGGGGAGGTGAGCGCACCAAGGCGCTGCGTGACTGCGCGTGGGCGGCCCAGCGGGCGGCCCAGGAGACCCGTGATGCCGGGCTGGCCGCGGCGAGCGATGCTGCGCGCGCGGCCCTGGCCGCGGCCGGTGCGGCGTACCTGCATCCGCTGGCGAAGGCCACCCAGGTCAAGCACATCCTGGGCGCGGCCGCCCACGCCGCCCGGGCATTCGAGCTCGACGCGGACGGCGATCCTGCCGTCGGAGCCGGGCACATCGCGCAGGCCCGGCTCCTGGCGGATCCGGTCGTGGTGGACGTCCTGGGGCGGTACCCCCTGGCCCCGCCCGGTGGCGGGCGCGTCGGAGAACTGATCCGCCGGCTGGACGCGTCGCTACGGTGATCCCGCTCAGGCGCCGATCAACCGGAGAGCGCCCGGGCGCACCGTGACCGTCGCCGGACCCGGCGGCAAGGGCTCGCCGTCGGCGTAGAACGGAGTCGGACGGTCGGTGGCGATGGTGACCTCGCGGACCGGCCGCGACGCGATGCCGGGCATGGTCACGTGCTCGCCGCGGCGCATGGCGGCGAGGACCGGTACGAGCCGGCGGCGCCCCATCTCGCCGATGGTCACCAGGTCGAGGAACCCGTCGTCCAGCCGTGCCGCGGGTGCGACCCGCAGCGCGCCGCCGTACCAGGCGCAGTTGGCCACGACGACAGTGTTGCCGACCAGCCGCTGCGGCTCCCCGTCCACGATCAGGTCATACGTGACCGGACGCCAGCGGGCGAGCACGCCGGCCGCCGCGATCTGGTACGCGATCGGCCGCCGAGGCAGGCGCCAGCGGTTGGCCGCCGCGTTCGCGGCCGCGTCGAGGCCCGCGCAGACGCTGCCGAGCACGACGCGTTCCCCCGCCATCGCGACGTCGACCGGCCGGCTCGGGTGTTGCCGCAGGGCCGCGGCGAAGGCCGCCGGATCGTCGCGCGGCAGCGGCACCGCCCGGGCCAGGTCATTGCCCCGGCCCGCCGGCACCACTCCCAGCTCGGCGTCCGTGCCGACGAGGCCCGCGGCCACCGCCCCGGCCATACCGTCGCCACCGGCCGCCAGCACCGTCTCACCCCGGGCGGCTGCCGCGGCCGCCAGCTCGGTCGCATGCTTCAGACCCCGGCTGTACGTGACGCGCACCCAGGCCCCGCTCTCCCGCAGCGCCCGGGCGAGAGTGATCATCGTCGCCGCGGCGGAGCCCGCCCCGGCGGCGGGGTTGACGATCGCGGTGAACGTCTCGCGCTTCACGGGAGCAGGATTCCAGGATTGAGGACGTCGTGCGGGTCGACGGCGCGCTTGACCGCGTGCAGCACGGCGGTGCCGACCGGGCCGATCTCCTGGGCGTACCAGGAGCGGTGGTCGCGGCCGACGCCGTGGTGATGGCTGATCGTGGCGCCCGACTTGACGATCGCCTCGCCCGCCGCCGCCTTCGCCGCCCGCCACTGCGCGATCGGGTCCTCCGCCTGCGCCGCCACGACGGTGAAGTAGAGCGACGCGCCGGTCTCGTACACGTGGGAGATGTGGCACATGACCATGGGCGGCGTCCCTGCCGCACTCAGCGTGCCGACCAGCGCGTCCCGCACGGCGGCGTACGTCTGCGGCAGACGGTCCCAGAACGTCGCCGTCTCCAGCGTCTCGGCGAGCGCTCCCGCGTCCAGCAGGGCGTCCCGCAGGTACGGCGCCCGGAACCGGCCGGCCTCCCACGCCTTCCCGGGCTCCTCCCCGAGCGGCTCGCCCCCGTACTCCACGAGCCGTTCGGCCGGGTCCGCGCCCGGGAAGTGGCCGACGATGGCGAGGCAGCCGCCACCGGCCTCCGCTCCCGAGCCGGTCGCCGCGTTGATCGCCGTCTCGGCCTCGTCGGAGAGCCGCAGCACCACCGGCAGCGGGCCGTCCTGGGCAAGCGCCCGGACCGCCCGCATCCCCGCCTCGAACGACGGGAACGCCCATCCGGCGTACTGCAGCTCACGCCGCGGGCGGATGCGCACGGTGATCTCGGTCAGCACGCCGAAGGCGCCCTCCGAGCCGAGCAGGAGCTGGCGCAGGTCCGGCCCGGCCGCGGACTGGGGCGCCCGGCCGAGGTCGAGGGTGCCCGCGCCGGTGGCCGCCCGCAGGCCGACGACCATCTGGTCGAACCGGCCGTAGCCCGCCGACGCCTGGCCGCTGGAGCGGGTGGCGGCGAAACCGCCGAGCGTCGCGTACTGGAACGACTGCGGGAAGTGGCCCAGCGTGAAGCCTTCGGCGTTGAGCATCTCCTCGGCGCGCGGCCCTGGCACCCCGGCCTGGAAGGTGGCCGTGCGGGAGGTCCGGTCCAGGCGCAGGAGCCGGTCGAGGCCGCTCAGGTCGAGGGCCACCACGCCGGTGTAACCCTCGCGGACCGCCCGCAGCCCGCCGACGACGGAGGTACGCCCCCCGTGCGGCACGACCGCCACCCGGTGCTCGGCCGCCAGCCGCAGCACCTCGAGCACCTCCTCGTGCGAGGCCGGCCGGGCGACGCCGTCCGGCGCGTCCGGCACCGCGCCACCGCGGGCGGTGAGGAGGTCCTCGGTGGACATCCCGGTGGCGTGGCCCAGGCGGGCGGCCGGTGAGACGTCGAGCCCGGGGAAGTCCGGCAGGGGCGCGGGTTCGGGCAGCACCGGCTCGGCCGCCGGCCGCGGCTCGGTCACACCCAGTGCGGCGGCGAGCAGGTTGCGCACGGAGGACGGCAGCGTGACGGCGTCGGCGGGATCGCCCCAGCGGAAGGTGGTCATGGGTTACACTGTGACACATGACGTCAACTCGTAACACCCCCGGGGACGACGATCTCCTCAACGCGGCCCGGGACTGCGTGCTCGCGGTCGGCCTGCGGCGCACGACGCTCACCGACGTGGCGCGGCGAGCCGGCGTCTCCCGGATGACGATGTACCGGCGCTGGCCGGACATGGCGACGCTCATGGCGGACCTGATGACCCGCGAGTGGAGCACGCTGGCCTTCGCGGCGGAATCGGACGCGCAGGGCGAGACGGCACGCGACCGCATCGTCGACGGCCTGGTCCGCGGCTCGCGGGCGCTCCGCCGGCACGCGATGTTCCGGCGCGTGGTCGAGCTCGACCCCGAGGTGCTGCTGCCGTACCTGGTGGATCGCCGCGGCACCGTGCAGGACGCCATCCTCGAGCACCTCGTCGCGGCGATCGGCGAGGGGCAGGCCGACGGCTCCCTGCGCCGCAAGGACCCGGTGCTGCTCGCGCGTACGGCGGTCCTGGCCGTGCACGGCTTCGTCATCTCGGCGTCGACGATGACCGGGCCGGACGGGGCGGACGGCGCCATCACGGAGGACGCGCTCGACGACGAGCTGCGCCTGCTCCTCGACCGGCACCTGAAGCCGTGAGCGCCACCTCGTTGTCCGCGGCCCGCCGCCGCCGCGACCTCGCCGAGCTGGCCGGCGGCAGGACGGTCGATCTGCTGGTCGTGGGCCTGGGCGTGACCGGCGCCGGGGTCGCCCTGGACGCGGCGTCCCGCGGGCTGTCGGTGGCGGCCGTCGACGCCGGCGACCTCGCCTTCGGCACCTCCCGCTGGAGCTCCAAGCTGGTCCACGGTGGACTGCGCTACCTCGCCGGGGGGCACATCGGGCTGGCGTACGAGAGCGCCGCCGAGCGGGACGTGCTGCTGCGGCGTACGGCCCCGCACCTGGTCAGCGCGCTGCCGTTCGTGCTGCCGCTCACCCCGTTCGTCCCGGCGCCGAAGGCCTGGCTGGCGCGGGCCGGGTTCGCCGCCGGCGACGCCCTGCGCATCGCGGCCGGCACCCCACGCGCCGCCCTCCCCCGCTCCCGGCGCATCTCGGCCGCCGAGGTGCGGCGGCTGGCCCCGGCCGTACGCCGCTCGGGCCTGCGCGGCGGGTTGATGCAGTGGGACGGTCAGCTGGTCGACGACGCCCGGCTCGTGGTGGCGCTGGCGCGTACGGCGGCCGGCTTCGGCGCGCGCATCGTGACCCACTGCGCCGTCGAGGATCTCCATGGTCGCGGCGCAGCCGTCCGCGACACCCTGACCGGCGAACGCCACGAGGTACGCGCGCGGGCCGTCGTCAACGCGACCGGCGTGTGGGCCGGACAGCTCGACCCCTCGGTACACCTGCGCCCGTCCCGCGGCACCCATCTGGTCCTGCGCGCAGCGGCACTGGGCCACCCGACGGCGGCCCTGACCGTACCCGTGCCCGGCGAGACCAACCGCTTCGTCTTCGCCCTTCCCCAGCCGGGCGGGCTGATCTACGCCGGGATCACCGACGAACCGGTGGACGGTCCGGTGACCGACGTCCCGCAGCCCAGCCCGGCGGAGGTCGGTTTCCTGCTCGACGTGTTCGCCACCGCGCTGGAGGCTCCCCTCACCGACGCCGACGTCGTAGGTACGTTCGCCGGCCTGCGGCCGCTGCTGGCGGGACGGGCGGACAGCACCGCCGACTTGTCCCGGCAGCATGCCGTGCGCACCTCGGCGGCGGGCGTTACCACCGTGGTGGGCGGCAAGCTCACGACGTACCGGAGAATGGCGGCCGACGCGGTCGACGCTGCGGTGACCCACGCGGGGTTGAGCGCGGGTCCATGCCGGACCGCCCGGCTGCCGCTGGTGGGGGCCGCGCCGGCCGCCCGGCTGGCCCGCCTGAGCGCGCCGGCCCGGCTGATCGCGCGCTACGGCGACGAGGCTCCGGCCGTGCACGCCCTCGGCAGCGAGAATCCGGCGCTGCGGGAGCCGGTGGCGCCCGGCGTCGAGGTGACCGGCGCCGAGCTGCTCTTCGCGGTACGCCACGAGGGCGCCGTGACCGAGGAGGACCTGCTGGACCGGCGCACCCGCCTCGGCCTGGTCCCGGCGGACCGGGAGCGCGCCGTGCCGGCCGCCCGGACGGCGCTCGCCGACGCCTGAGCTGAAAGCCGACTCAAGGACATGACAAATATCAGTGGCTGAGTGAGTGCTCGCTCAGTAGTCTTCCCGGCATGAGTTCCACGCCCGGGCAGGTCCGCCGGCGCCGGGTGCCCGCGATGGCACCCGACGACCGCCGGGCCGCCCTCATCGCCGCCACCATTCCCCTGCTGCACGAGTTCGGGCTCGACGTCAGCACGCGGCGGATCGCCGAGGCGGCCGGGGTCGCGGAGGGCACCATCTTCGGCGTCTTCCCCGACAAGCAGTCGCTGGTCGTGGCGGCTCTGCTGGAGACGCTCGACCCCCAGCCCACGGTGGACGCCATCGCGGCCATCGACCCGGGCGCCGGGCTGCGCGAGCGGCTGTCCCGCGCGGCCACGCTCATCAACGGCCGCTTCGCCGAGAACGCCCATCTCATGGCCGGCGCCCGCAAGCTGGTGCTGGCGTCCGGCAGCCATCCCGAGGCGGCCGAGCGGATGGCCCGCTCCCGGGAGCGGCTGCAGGCGGTGCTCGCCGAGCTCATCGCGCCCGACGCCGCCCTCCTGCGGCGCCCACCGGCCACGGTCGCGGCGCTGCTCCTGCTCTTCTGCGGCGCGAATTCCTTCGGGCCGTTCGGTGATCCCGACCGCTTCGACGGGGACGAGATGGTCTCGCTCCTGCTCGACGGCCTGCTCGTCCCTTCCCCAACCGATCAGAGGGGTGCCTGACAGGTGCTGATCCGACTACTGCGTGCGCGGCTCCGGCCGTACGGAAGATCGATCCTGCTGGTCGTGTTCTTCCAGTTCGTCGCCACGCTGGCCACGCTCTATCTGCCGACCGTGAACGCCGACATCATCGACCACGGCGTCGTGCCCGGCGACACCAACTACATCATGCGCGTCGGCGCGGGGATGCTCGGCGTGTCCCTGGTGCAGATCGCCGCGCAGATCGCGGCCGTCTACTTCGGCGCGCAGACCGCCATGGGCGCCGGGCGCGACATCCGGGCGGCGATCTTCGCCCGGGTGATGGACTTCTCGTCCCGTGAGGTCGGGCAGTTCGGCGCGCCCTCGCTCATCACCCGCGTCACCAACGACGTGCAGCAGGTCCAGATGCTCGTGCTGATGGGGTTCCTGCTCACGATCTCCGCACCGATCATGTGCGTGGGCGGGGTCCTGCTCGCGCTGCGGCAGGACGTGCCGCTGTCCGGGCTGCTGCTGGTGATCCTGCCGCTGCTGCTGATCGTGGTGCTGATCCTGATCCGCCTGATCCGGCCCCTCGTGCGCCGCATGCAGGTCCGCATCGACAAGGTCAACCGGATCATGCGGGAGCAGATCACCGGCATCCGGGTGATCCGCGCGTTCGTCCGTGACGAGCACGAGCAGGCCCGCTACGGCGCCGCCAACGACGAGCTGACCGACGTCTCGCTGCGGGTCGGCAAGCTGATCGCGATCATGTTCCCCAGCCTCATGCTGATCGTCAACCTGTCGAGCATCGCCGTGCTGTGGTTCGGCGGTCACCGCATCGAGAGCGACGCCATGCAGGTGGGCGCGCTCACCGCGTTCCTGAGCTACCTCATGCAGATCCTCATGGCGGTCATGATGGCCACCTTCATGTTCGTCATGATCCCCCGGGCCGACGTGTGCGCCGAGCGCATCGAGGAGGTGCTGTCCGCCGAGACGTCCGTACGCGTCGCGGCGAGCCCGGTCACCGAGCTGACCCGGCACGGCGAACTGGAGCTGCGCGACGTCACCTTCCACTACCCGGGTGCGGAGGCGCCGGTGCTCTGCGGCGTGCACCTGACGGCCCGGCCCGGCGAGGTCACCGCCGTCATCGGCAGCACCGGCTCGGGCAAGACCACCCTGATCAACCTGGTGCCACGGCTCTTCGACGCGACCGACGGCGAGGTTCTCGTCGACGGTGTGGACGTACGGCAGCTCGACCCCGGCCTGCTGTCGCGGCTCGTCGGCCTGGTGCCGCAGAAGCCGTACCTGTTCGCCGGCACGGTGGCGTCGAACCTGCGCTACGGCAACCCGGACGCCACCGATGAGGAGCTGTGGGCGGCGCTCGAGGTGGCGCAGGCCCGCGACTTCGTGGAGCGCATGGAGGGCGGCCTCAACGCCAAGATCGCCCAGGGCGGCACGAACGTCTCGGGCGGTCAGCGGCAGCGGCTCGCGATCGCGCGGGTCCTCGTGCACCGGCCCGAGATCTACCTCTTCGACGACTCCTTCTCGGCGCTCGACTACGCGACCGACGCGGCGCTGCGCTCGGCACTGGCCCAGCAGACCGCGGACGCGACCGTGGTCATCGTCGCGCAGCGGGTCAGCACCATCCGCGACGCCGACCGGATCGTCGTGCTGGACGAGGGCATGGTCGTCGGCACCGGCACCCACACCGACCTGATGGACACCAACGAAACCTATCGGGAGATCGTGCTCTCCCAGCTCACGGAGCAGGAGGCAGCGGCGTGACGGCTCCCGGCAGGCCGGGTGGGGCGCCCATGGGCGGGCCCCGGCCGATGATGGGCGGCGGCGGTATGCCGGCCGAGAAACTGCAGGACTTCAAGGGCTCGAGCAAGCGCCTGCTGCGCATGCTCCGGCCCCAGCGGATGCTGGTCGGCGCCGTGCTGCTGCTCGGCATCGCGAGCGTGACGCTGTCGGTGGTGGGCCCCCGCATCCTGGGACACGCCACCGATGTCATCTTCGCGGGCGTCGTCGGCAAGAGCGTGCCCGCCGGCCTCTCCAAGGACCAGCTCGTCGCGCTGCTGCGGGCCCGCGGCGAGAACAACCGGGCGGACATGCTCGCCGCCATGGACTTCGTTCCCGGCCAGGGCGTCGACTTCACGCGGCTCGGCCACATCCTCCTCTGGGTGCTGGCGATCTATGTCGGAGCATGGCTCTTCGGCGTGCTCCAGGGCCGGCTCACCGCCCGCGTGGTCCAGGCGACCGTGTACAGGCTGCGTCAGGACGTGGAGGCGAAGCTCTCCCGGCTGCCGCTGTCCTACTTCGACAAGCAGGCCCGCGGCGAGGTGCTCAGCCGGGCCACGAACGACACCGACAACATCGCGCAGACGTTGCAGCAGACGCTCGCCCAGCTCGTCACGTCGCTGCTGACGATCGTCGGCGTGCTCGCGATGATGGTGTGGATCTCTCCCCTGCTGGCGCTTATCGCCCTGGTTACCGTGCCCGTGTCGATCTTCGTCACCACCCGCATCGGCAAGCGCGCGCAGCCGCAGTTCGTCGCGCAGTGGGCGACGACGGGCCGGCTCAACGGGCACATCGAGGAGATGTTCACCGGCCACGCGCTGGTCAAGGTCTTCGGCCGCTCGCGGGAGGCGGCAGCGACCTTCGAGAAGCACAACGCCAAACTGTACGAGTCCAGCTTCCGCGCCCAGTTCATCTCGGGCCTGATCCAGCCGGCCATGCTGTTCATCAGCAACATCAACTACGTGCTGGTGGCCGTGGTCGGCGGCCTGCGGGTGGCCTCCGGCTCCCTCTCGCTCGGCGAGGTGCAGGCGTTCATCCAGTACTCGCGCCAGTTCAGCCAGCCCCTGACCCAGGTGGCGAGCATGGCCAACCTGGTGCAGTCCGGGGTGGCCTCGGCCGAGCGGGTCTTCGCCCTGCTGGACGCCGACGAGCAGACGCCCGATCCGGCATCCCAGGGGATGCGCCGCGTCGAGGGCCGGATCGCCTTCGAGCACGTCTCGTTCCGCTATCTGCCGGACAAGCCGCTGATCGAGGATCTGTCGTTCACCGTCGAGCCGGGCCAGACCGTGGCGATCGTCGGTCCCACGGGTGCGGGCAAGACGACGCTGGTCAACCTGCTGATGCGGTTCTACGACGTGTCGTCGGGCCGGATCACGCTGGACGGCGTCGACATCGCCACGATGCCCCGGGCGGAGCTGCGCGAGCACATCGGCATGGTGCTGCAGGACACGTGGTTGTTCGGGGGCACCATCGCGGACAACATCGCGTACGGCGCGGACGATCCGTCCACTGCGGACGTCGCGGCGGCGGCGGAGGCGGCGCACGTGGACCGCTTCGTCCGGTCCCTGCCCGACGGCATGGAGACGGTGATCGACGAGGAGGGTTCGAACGTCTCCGCGGGCGAGAAGCAGCTTGTCACGATCGCCCGGGCGTTCCTGGCGGAGCCGAGCATCCTGATCCTGGACGAGGCGACCAGCTCGGTGGACACCCGCACCGAGGTGCTGATCCAGCGGGCGATGAACACGCTGCGCACGGGCCGTACGTCGTTCGTCATCGCGCACCGGCTGTCGACCATCCGCGACGCCGACGTGATCCTGGTGATGGAGGACGGCGCGATCGTCGAGCAGGGCGGCCACGACGAGCTGATCGCGGCCGGCGGCGCGTACGCCCGGCTCTACTCGGCGCAGTTCGCGCAGGCGGCCGTCGAGGTGGAGTGACCGGAGGCGGAACGGCGGAAGGGGGCGGCCCGGCGGGCCGCCCCCTTCGTCACTGCCTGGAGGTTCAGCGAATCGTGACGCGGGCGCTCTTCGAGGTGTTGGTCAGCATGCCGACGTCGCCGTCGCCGTAGACCGTCGCCTTGTAGAGGTAGGACTTGCCCGACTTGAGGCCGGTCAGCACCCGGACGTACTTGCCCTCGGAGTTCAGCCGGCCGGTGCCGACCGTGCTCCAGGTGCCGTCGCTGTTGGCGCGCAGCAGGCGGACCGAGAGGCCGCCGACCCGCGGGTCACCGAAGACCGACAGCGTCGCGGTGCCCGTGGCGGAGGAGCGGACGTAGAAGTCCGGGTCCTGCTTGAGGTACACCTTGATCGCGTTCGACTGCTGGTCGCCCACGGCCGTACGGAACCACCAGCCGGTCGTGGTGAACCGCGGGAAGAAGCTGTACTCACCCTGGGAGTTCGCCGTGGTGGTGCCGAGGTCCTGCCACGGCTTGTCCGCGTCGGCGCCGATCGGCGTACCCCACAGCTTCACGGTCGCACCGGCGGCCACCTTGCCGCTCAGCCGCAGCGAGCCCACGCCGAGCCGGTAGGTCGACGACGACATCAGCGTCGGCGCCGGAGCGGGAGCACCGCCGTCACTGGCCGCGATGGTGACGACGCCGTTGACGACCGTGCCGTTGACGGCGTTACCGGAGGCCAGGATGGTCTCCGGGCCCTCAGGCGTGGCGTCGTCGGTCAGCTTGAGGCTGGCGATCAGCTTCGGCGTGCCGGAGAGCGTGCCACCGTCGATCTTCACTGCCTTGGTGCCCGGGTTGGTGAAGTCGTCGGCCGAGGCGGCCGTGCTGCCCTTGACCGAGGCACCGGCGAAGTTGATGTTGAAGAACGTGTCGTCCTGCGCGACGCCGGTGACGACGCCCATGACGTCCACGGTGTCGCCCTCGTTGCCCGTGACCGAGGTGACCTCGAACGACGGCATGTCGTCGTCGTTGGTGATGGTCAGGCTCGCGTCCGAGTCGTCCCCGTCGATGTTGCCCGACGCGGTCAGCGGAACGGTCACGGTCTCGTTCGGCTCGAACACCTCGTCGCCGTTGACGAGGAAGTACAGGTAGCCCGTGGTCTGGCCCGCCGGGATCGTGACCGTACCGGTGGGCGCGATGTAGTCGAACTCACCCGGGGCACCGGCGATGTCGTCCGTCGCGGAGCCGGTGATGGAGCCGATCGTGAACGTCGACTCCTGGTAGCTCGGGTTCGACAGCTTGATCGGGAACACCGCCACGGATCCCGTGTCGCCCTCGT
Organism: Actinoplanes sp. NPDC049681; assembly: GCF_044465265.1. Lineage (NCBI taxonomy): Bacteria > Bacillati > Actinomycetota > Actinomycetes > Micromonosporales > Micromonosporaceae > Actinoplanes > Actinoplanes sp. NPDC049681. Next base: position 212,173 of record NZ_JBITLP010000004.1, on the reverse strand, counting down.
TCATGACGATCGGCGCGACGGTGTACGTCGGCGTGGCGTCGTCATCCTTGATGGTGACGGTCACCGTGCCGCTGGTGCCGTTGCCCGTCACGTCCGCGGTCGAGCTGTCCAGGTCGATGTCGAACGTCTCGTCCGGCTCGTCCGTGGTGTCGCCGACGATGTCCACCGTGAAGGACTTCGACGTCTCACCCGGCTGGAACGTCAGCGTGCCCGAGGTGTCGAAGATGTCCGAGACGTTGTCGGCCGCATTGAGGCCCGAACCCGCGACGTCGTAGTCGACCTTGACGACCTGGCCCGACTCCTTGTTCAGCTTGACCGTGTAGGTCTTCGCCGTCCGGCCGCTGTTGCCCTCCGTGATCGCCGCGGTCGGCGACAGGGTGGCGGTGGGGTTCGGGTCCGTGTCCGTGATGGAACCCGTCGCCTCCTTGTCGTCCCCGAGCACCCCGATGGTGGGGTTGCTCAGCGTGACGTGCATGTCCTCGGTAGCCTCGGCGATCGTGTCCGAGACGGTCTTGACGGTGATCTTCTGCTTGGTGCTCGCGTCAGCAGGCGTGTTCGTCGTGGCCGCCGCGAAGGTCACCGTGCCCGTGGCCGCGGTGTAGTCGGTGCCGGCCTTGGCGGTGCCGTCCGTCGAGTCCGGTTCGTCCGCGCCCGGGCCGTCAGCCGTGGTCCAGGCCGCCGTCATGGGCCGTTCCGAGGCACCGGTCGAGGTGACGTCGAAGACCAGCGAGCCGCCCTCGTCGATCGTCGTACCGGCGATCGTGATCTGCGGCGCCTCCTCGTCGTCCACGATCGTCACCTTGGCGGACTCGGTACCGGTGACCGTGGTGCTGGCGCCGCCGTTGACGGTGAGGTCCTGCTCCGACGCCTCGTACAGGTCGTCGTCGGTGATGTTGACGTAGAGCTTACTGCTGGTGTTCGTGCCCCGGGGAATCGTGATGCTGCCCGGGGTGAACGTGTAGTCCTGACCCGACTTGGCCGTGCCGGCCGCGACCGTGACGGGGATGCTGACGTCCTTGCCGGACACCTCGTCCAGCTCGGCCGTCACTGTCACCTTGCCGCCGGCGAGGTCCTCGGCGGGCATGGGGTCGCTGACGATGAGGGTGTAGCCGGGAGCGTTGTCGTCGTCGGTGATGCGGCCCTCGGCGCTGTCGGTGCTGCCGCCGCTCTCCAGGTTCACCGTGAACGCCTCGGTGGGCTCGTCCGTCGTGTCCTGGATCGAGTCCACGGTGATGGTCAGCGTGTCGCCACCGTACTTGCCGTCGGCGTCGGGCGTGGTGTCAGCCGGGAAGTGGAGCGTCCCACTGTCGTCGGTGTAGTCCTCGTCCGCGGTCGCGTCCCCGAGGCTGGTGCCACCGGCGATCGACCAGTCCACGTCCGTGCCCGTGTTGATCGCAGAGTCGCTGAGGTCGCGCGTCACCTCGAAAACGAGCTGGTCACCCTCGTCGGCGATGACGGTGGTGTCGACGAACTTGAAGCCGCTGATGGCGGCCTGGGCGGGCGCGCTGATGAGAACGGCCGGGGCGAAGGCGATCGCACCGGCGACGGCGGCCGAGAGGACCGTCCGGACCGACTTGGGTCCACGCAGCATGAACGGAACCGAGCCGCTCTTCGCCGCATGGGCTGGTTGATAGCGCATGTACTTCTGTCTCCTTCGGCGGCTGGGCCGCCTCCCGCTCGGGAGGTCCCTGGCTTTGCGTCCCCGCCTCTCGACGGGTTTGCCTTTTCTCGGTGCCGCACGCGACGGCGGTGAAGCGCCGGCCACGAAGCCGGTACGGCGCGGTCGGAAGCACGGGGACAAAGCTCGCACTTGGGAACTGCGCCGGTCGTACTGTAACCACGGATTTGCGGCGGTGTAGGGGAAATGGACTTTTCGGTCGGATAGCCCCCTCCGCGCGGTTTTGTGGCCACTCGGGTCGGCAATGATCATCTTTTCGTCCGACGTCAGGCGGATCCCGGCGCGACTTGGTTACCGCCGGTAACATCGCCCGCATGGCCGCCTACCACCACGGAAATCTGCGGGATGCGATCCTCTCGGCAGCCGCCTCCGCCATCGCGCGCGACGGCGTCGGCGCGCTCAGCCTGCGCGCCATCGCCGCGGAGATCGGAGTGAGCCACACCGCGTTCCGGCGGCACTTCGGCAGCCGCGAGGGCGTGCTCAACGCGCTCGCGGTCCAGGGCAACCGCTGGCTCGCCGACGAGCTGAGCGCGGCAGCGAGCATCGGCGATGTCCTCGACGTAGGGGTCGCGTACGTCCGGTTCGCCCTCGAGCATCCCGGCCACTTCACCGTCATGTTCCGCACCGACCTCCTGGACAACGGCGATCCTGAGCTGATCGCCGCACGGGCCGCGGCCATCGCACCGCTGCGCGACGGCGTCCGTGCACAAGGGAGCGCAGATCCGGCCGCGGCGGAGGTGGCCGCCTGGGGCCTCGTACACGGGGTCGCCGCACTGGCGCTGGGCGGCGCCCTGCAGCCCGGAGGTGGACCCGCTTCGGACGCCGACGCCCAGGGCCTTGCCCGGCGCGCGCTGGCACTGCTGAGCACCACCTGAGAACGACGCCGCCGCGCGAGCCACCGGAACCCAGCTCAGGAGAACGACGAGCACCGAGATCGCGACCAGCGGCCGGCGGCGAGAGCGGCGGAGGACGCCTCGAACCGCTCGCGCACGTACGCCGGGGTGAGGCCGGCGCTGAACGGCGCCTGCGCCGCCGGCGCCTCCGGATGCGCCGGCGCCCAGCGGGCCTCCTGCCCGTCGCCGAGGTCCGCCCGGCGAGGCCCGAGAGGGCGTACCGGAGGAAATAGCCTCGGGGAAGATCTTCTGCGCGTCCGGGGTCGAGGGCCGCGACCAGCCGCACGCCCGCCACCAGCGCTACGAGGGTGACCTCGACGGCGGGCGATCCCGCGCAGCATGCGCGGAGCCTAGGAAACCCGCCGCCACCGGTACGGTCGGATCATGGCTTATGACGAGGCCCTGGCCCAGCGGATCCGCGACCTGCTGGCGTCCGTGCCGGGGATCACCGACAAGCGGATGTTCGGCGGTCTCGCGTTCCTGACCGACGGGAATCTGACCGTCGCGCTGATGGGCGACGACCTCATGGTCCGCGTGGGCCGCGACGCCGCCGAGCAGGCCCTCACGGCGCCCGGCGCCCGGCCGTGCGACATCGGTGGCCGCCTGATGCGCGGATGGGTGCTGGTGGACGGCGCCGTGCTGGACGACGACGTCCTGGACGCCTGGGTAGGCCGGGCGCGGGCGTTCGTGTCGACGCTGCCGCCGAAATAGCGGAGATTGGCATTAGGGCAGCCTTAAGCCAGCATTAGTGACCCATGTGCGCGGCTGTGATCTATGGGCACGCACCTATACGCTCCGACATCGACGAACCACAAAGGAGAGTTGATGTTGCGCAGGGCGCACGAGCCGGCCCACGCACCGGCGCCGCGACGGGGGATCCGCAGCACGCGGTCCCTCACCGTCATCGGGATCGCCGTCGTGACCGTCACCGCCGCGACGCTCGTGCCGGTCTTCGCCGGCGACGACAACGGGCTCACGCTGCACCCGGTGGCCGACACGACCATCACCCAGGTGCCGCAGGACGGGGACAACAGCGTCAAGACCACGCTGGCGAGCTGCCCGGCGCTGTGCGACAACAACCCGCACGGACGGCGCGACGCCACCCTGCAGTTCGCGGTGGACAAGCTCCCTGTCAACGCCACCAAGGTCAAGGCGACGCTGCGCGTGTACGCCTGGCACGACGTCGCCGCCCGTATCCTGGCCCGCGCCCTCCCCGGCGACCTGTCGGTGGCGAGCAGCCCGGCGCAGCTCGCCACGGCCGGCAGCGTGGAGGCGCTGGACGGCGTCAGGAAGGGCTACAACGAGTTCGACGTCTCCGCGTCGGTGCAGCGCAACGGCACCTACACGTTCGCGCTCTCGCAGGAGAACGTGAACACCCGGGTGTACTGGGCGTCGCGCGAGAACTCCAAGGACAACCTGCACCCCGAGCTCGTGCTGTCGTACGAGACGCAGGGCAGACCCACCGCACCGGCGACCGCGTTGCCGCCGCCCACCACGGCACCTGCCACCACGCCGCCAACCACCAAACCCGCGCCGACGAAGACCACCGATGCGCCGGCCTCGCCGACCACCAAGCCGCCGGCCGCCACCACTGCCCCGGCACCACCGTCCGGCTGGAAGCTCGTCTGGAACGACGAGTTCAACGGCGGCAGCGTCGACAAGTCGAAGTGGAACCTGCGCGACGGCGAGGGACGCGACATCGACATGGGCTGCAACGTGGACAACCCGAAGAACACCTTCGTCGGCGGCGGCAACCTCACGCTGCGAGCACTACGGGAGAACTCGTCCTGCAGCTCGCAGAACCGTCAGTACACGCAGTCGTATCTCGACACCATCGGCAAGGCGTCGTGGAAGTACGGCCGCTTCGAGATGCGCGCCAAGTCGCCGAACAAGCCGGAGACGTCCAAGGGCCTGTGGCCGGCGTTCTGGCTGCGCCCCGACGACGGCGGCAACGGTGAGATCGACGTCACCGAGCTCCCCGGCGGCCAGGACTGGTACGACAAGTCCACCGCGGCCATCTTCTGGGACTACACCCCGGTCAAGCAGGACACCCGGATCGATCTGCCCGCGGGCGGCTACCCGGCGGACGGCTTCCACACGTACACCACCGAATGGGATGCCACCGCGCTCAAGTGGTACATCGACGGCAAGCTCGTCTGGACCCGGGACCGCAGCACCACCCCGTGGTACGACAAGGCGTTCACCAAGCCGTACAACATCCGGCTCAACTTCCAGGTCGGCGGCTGGCTGGGCGATCCGGACGGCAGCACGCACTTCCCGGCGGACTTCCTCGTGGACTACGTACGGGTCTATCAACGCTGAACGACGCTCACCTATGGTCTAGGGCGTGCTGAAAGAGTCTCTCGTTCTCGAAGACGGGCTCGGCTGGGTCGTCCGGGCCGTCTTCGAGAACCCCGGCGTCACGGTCGCGGTCGGCGACGATCCCTCCGCGACCGTCCGGTACGCCGTGATCCCGTCGCTGGACAGGCCACGGTTCCTGCTGCCGCTGGCGTCGCGGCGGGTCACCGCGGCGTCGCTGCTGACGTACAACGCGCTGCGGCCCCCGAAGGTCCGGGCCGGCCGGGCCGCGGTCGGCGTCCTCGCCCGGCTGGGGCTGCTCGGCATCACCAAAGCGCCGGTGCTCTCGGTGCACGCCCCTGATCTCCTCAGCACGTTCCTGGCCGGGCAGCTCGGCGTGGACCGGTTGCACGCCGCGATCGGCATTCGCCCGCCGGACCCGCACCACAAGCCGACCCTGCAGCTCTTCGACGACCGCGGCCGGCCGCGCGGCTACGCGAAGATCGGCTGGAACGACGGCACCCGCGCGATGGTCCGGGCGGAGGCCGCCACCCTGGCCGACCTGCCGGAGGGCGGCGGCTTCCCGCCGGCGCCCCGGCTGGCCCTGCACACCCGGTGGCACGGCCGCGAGATCGCGGTGATCGAGCCGATGCCCCGCACGGTCCGGCGCATCCGGCGGCCCGACCGGCCGCGGCTGGACGCCATGCTGGCGGTCGCCCGGCGCGGCGGGCCGGCCACTCCCCCGCGCCCGGTGACCGAGCTGCTGACCACCTGGCGGCGGCGCGCCGCCGGCGCCGACGCCCGGATCCACGCCTTCATCGACGCGCTGGACACCGGCCAGGAGCTGGAGTTCGGGGACTGGCACGGCGACTGGGTGCCGTGGAACATGGCCCGGCACCGGGGACGGCTGCTGGTCTGGGACTGGGAGAACCGCTCGGCCGGCGTACCGGTCGGCTTCGACCTGGCCCATCAGGCGTTCCAGACCGCGCTGTCCACCTACGGGCGGCCCGCGGCGGAATGCGCGGTGGCGGTCGACGAGGCGCTGCGCGAGCACGGGCCGGCGCTCGGGCTGGACGCGGCCGGGCAGCGCTTCGTGGCCGACGCCTACCTCGTCGAGCTGTGGCTGCGCACGTACGAGCTCTCCGGCGGCGGCGCGGGCTGGAACCCGAAGCTGCACCCGGCGCTGCTGGACGTGCTCGCGACCCGCCTGCCCCGATGAGTGCGCTGCTCGCCGTCGAAAGGTGGTACCGGGAACGGATAGCGCGCCTGCTGACCCGCGGTGATCCGGCGGCGGCCCGGGTGCGGGCCAGCGCCCTCGCCCTGCTCTCCTCCGGCGGGACGCTGACGTCGGTGCAGCGGTCGATGCTCACATCCGCGATCGAAGAGCTCGAACAGCGGCCGTCGGGCAGCTATCCGGACAACCGCGAGATGCTGCACCTGGCCCGCCTCGTCGACGCCGCGGCTCAGGACCAGTCGAACGTCATCCCCAGCCGGTCGGCCAGCGCCGCATTGAAGGGCTTGTAGTACGCCGTCAGCTCCGCACGCACGTCGGCCTCCATGCCCTTGCTGGGACGGTCGTTGAACACGTCGTAGGCGGGCAGCTCGTACGCCGGCAGGCCGATGAACCGCAGGATCCGCGCGTACGTCTCGGCCGGCTGCCTGTACAGCGTCTCGCTGGCGACGAAGAGCAGCTGGGAGCGGTCGAAGCGGTCCAGCCACGGCTCGAGGTGTTCCAGGTAGCGGCCGCGCGCCCGGTACGTGTACCAGTCGTACGCCTCGGAGAAGTAGCCCGGCTCGGCCAGCAACCGTTCCCGCTCGCCGGCCGTACGGCTTTCCTCGGCCGCGAGAGCCTCGGCGAAGCCGAGCGGCTCCACGCCCTCGCCCCGCCGCTCCTTCCAGTGCGAATACGCCCGCTCCACCGGGTCACGCAGCAGCACGATCATCCGGGCCTGCGGCATGAGGTCCGCGACGCGGCCCGCCACCAGCGGATGGAACATGTACAGCGGCGCCGCCTCACCCACTTTGGACGGTCCGCCGTGCTTGCGTTCCAGCGCCGCACGCTGCCTGCGGGTCGGGAAGTGCGACCTGTACCAGGCCTCGCCGCGCGACCAGTTCTCCTCGAAGTAGTGCGACGTCTTGGTGTTCCACGCGGGGAAGAGCCGCGGCACGAGCGGGTGCTGGATCAGGTAGCGCCAGAGCGAGGTGGTGCCGCCGCGCTTCGTGCCGATGACGAGGAAGTCGGGCAGCGGCCGCTGGTCGCTGGTCCGTTCGCCGTAGCGCACCAGCAACTCCCGGACCTGCTCCCGGGCGGCCCGCGGGGCCACGCTCTTGATCCGGTCCTTGACGGTCATGGATTGTTCCTTCTCAGCTGGTGGCGGACGGTGGCGAGGGCCGCGCGGACCCGCCGGTCGGCGAGCAGGGCGACACAGCCGGCGACGGTGATCCCGAGCGCGACGGCGAGGCCGGGCAGACCACGGCCGGCGACCAGGGTGCCGATCGCGGCGGCGACGCCGGTTGCGCCGGTCACCGCCAGGGCGGAGACGACGAGGGTACGGCCGAACAGCGCCTCACCCAGGGCTCGGCGGGCGAGCACGGCGGCCAGGACGTTCTCGCACACGATCCCGAGCGACCAGGCGATCGCCGCTCCCAGGGCGCCGTGCCGCGGCACCAGCACGAGGCAGGCGACGACGTTGAGGGTCAGCCCGGCCACCGTGGCCAGCAGGTGGCCCCGGCTGTTGCCGCTCATCAGCAGGACCGTCTGCACGAGTCCCACACCGACGTTGACCAGCATGGCGACCGCCAGCACGGCCATCGGCGTGGCCCCGGAACGGAACTCGGCGCCGAACAGCGCCAAAAAGGCCGGGGCGAAGACCGCGAGCATCAGGTACGCCGGCCACGACAGCAGCACGATCCCGAGGGTGGTCCGGCGGTACACCTGCGCCGCGTCATGCCGCTGGCCGGCCCCGAGCAGGCGGGACAGCTGCGGTGCGACGGCGACGCGCAAACCCTGCATGATGAGCAGGCCGGCGAGGGCGTACCGGCCGACCGCGGCGAACACGCCCGCCTCCGCCTGGGTGGCCAGCGCGCCGGTCAGCAGCACGCCGATCCACATACTGCTCGCGTCGATGGCCACCGAGGCGGCACGCGGCAGGGCGAACCCCCAGAACCACGGCCAGTCGGCGGGCTCGGGCCGCAGCGACGCACCGGCCCCGATCCCGAGGGGCGCGGCAACCAGGGCGAGCGCCACGAGCAGCGCGACCGCCATCGGCAGCAGCCAGCCGCCGAAGCCGAGCAGCACGCCGCCACCGGCCGCCACCGCGGCGATCATCAGCGCCGGCCGGGCAACCGGCACCAGGACGAACTGCACGGCGACGTACGCCGACACCGGCCGGGTCGCGCGTACGGCCGCGAGCAGCACCGTCGCGGCGACGATGACCGGCACGCCCGCGAACGCGAGCCGCACCAGCCCGGCGCCGGCCGGGTCGTCGAGCAGGGCCCGGGAGAGCGGTCCGGCGGCGGCGATCCCGCCCGCGGCGACCAGCAGGGCCAGGCCCAGTGTCGGCAGCACGGCGAGCGGCAGGAGGCGGGCGGCGCGGCGGCGCGGCAACGCCCACATCAGCCCGGTGTCCGCACCCAGGCAGCAGACCGCCCCGACGATCGTGACGAGCCCGATCACGCTGAACAGGGCACCGGAGCCGTCCGCGCCGAACGTCCGCACGATGACCGTGGTGAGCACGAAGCCGAAAGCGCCGTTGACGGCCGCGCCGACCAGGCCGATCGCGCCGCTGCGCGTGCTGCGACGCACCTCGGTGACCGCCGTCATGCAGGAGACTCCTTCGGTTCGCGGTTCACCGGGCCGTCCACCGCGGCCAGCCCGAGGCCGACGGCGAAGAGCAGCACCGACATGTTGGGATCGATGTACGAGTAGAACGGCGTGACGATCGCGGCGATGACCGGCAGGCAGCTGAGCCACAGGCCGCTGGGCGTCACGGCGGCGGCCAGCCGGCGGGTGAGCACGAGCAGGATCACGTAGAAGCAGATCGTGGCGGGGATCCCGTGGCTGTAGAGCAGCTGCCAGATCATCCCCTGGGTGCCGAGCGGCTCGGCGGCGTGCGTGGTGTCCACCGAATTGGGCTGGCCGAAGCCGAGCAGCGGCGAGCGCAGGACGGCGGCCCACGTCTGCACGTACAGGTCGAAGCGGTCGGAAGTGGTGTCCGTCGTCGTGGTGCGGTTCGTGATCAGGTCGACGACCGGGATGAAGAGGGTGACCACCCAGCCGGCCAGCAGGATGCCGGCGATCGGCAGCAGCAGCCGCACCCGCCCCCGGGCGATCTCCCGGCCCAGCAGGTAGAGCACGCCCGCGCCGAGCCCGATGAACATGCCCCGGTTCAGGGTCAGGAAGGCCGGCACGATGGACAGGGGCAGCGACACCATCAGCACCACCCGCATCCGGCCCCGCCGCACCGAGGTCAGGTACGCCAGCACGAACGGCACCAGGAAGCAGTACGCCGTACCCCAGTTGTTGGTGTACGGGTACGGCGCCGCCGGCCGGTAGATCGGGTTGCGGCTCAACGGGTTGAACTCGGTGGCGTCCAGGCGCGAGATGTCGGTGATGAAGCGCTCGCCCTGCACGCTGTGCGGCAGCACCATCTGGAACGGGCTCGCCATGCTGAACTTGGGTGCGAGTACGCCCAGCCAGCCGAGCACCACCATGGCCAGCCAGAAGAGGGCGAGGGGATTGGCGATGCGTACCCACGCCACCCGGTCCCGGGCCAGGTTGTAGACGTAGATGCCCACCATCAGGGCCGTGAAGAGGTGCCCGAGCCGCAGGCCGAAGACGAACAGCGACGTCACGCGCTCGAGCCGGGTGGCGCTGATCGCGATGATGGCCAGCAGGATGAGCCAGAGCCACGTCCCGGTCGGCAGCCGCACGTCGCCGCGGGTCGTGAGCAGGGCCAGCAGGACCACCCCGAAGAACGGCCAGACGAAGTACCAGACGCCGAGGCCCCACCAGAGCGGCATCAGCGCGAACATGACGACCAGTGGCCAGACCGGCAGCTTCGCGGTGCGTACCCGCCAGGCCCGCGGATCGAGCACCCCGGGCTCGACCGCCGCCACCGCGCGCGCCCGGGCCGGCGCGGTCGCTCGTGCGACCCGCCGCGGCCGCACGGACGTCCGGGCCAACCTCAGATCCCCCTGCCGCGCTTCTGCGCCATCCGCAGCACCCGCTCACCGGTCATCAGGCGCAGGATCACGGGTACGGTCACGAGCACCCGCTTCTCCCGCGGGTTGAGCCGGATCACCGCCGCCAACTCCCGCACCGCTTCGGTCCGCCGGTTGCCGGAGGCGAGCGCGAACGCGATCTGTCCTCGCAGGCGGGCCATGCCGGTGGGACTCTGCGCCAGGTCGGGGTGCTTGCGGATGAGGTACCGCTGGGCCTCGACGATCGTCGCCCACCGGCCGAAGTAGAACGAGCCGCCGTGCCAGTCGACGATGACGAGGGCCTGACGCACGACGGCGATCGGCGTGTGCGCGGAGACCCGCAGCAACCACTCGTAGTCCTCGCTGTAGCCGCCGGGGATCTGCTCGTCCACCTCCCCGGCCGCCTCCCAGGTGGACCGGCGCACGAGCATGGTGCTGGAGTGGACCTCCATCACCCGGTCCTCCAGGAACTCCTCGTGCGTCACGACGTCCCGATCGAGCACGCGTTCCTTGTCGATGCCCGGTCCGCGCAGCCGCAGGCCGCAGCTGACCGCGCCGACCGCCGGGTCGGCGAGCAGGTCGGCCTGCCGCCGCAGCTTGGCCGGCAGCCAGATGTCGTCGTCGTCGCAGAAGGCGAGCAGCTCGCCGGTGGCCGCGTCGGCCCCGCTGTTGCGCCCGCCCGGCAGGCCCTGCCGGTGGGTGTTGTTGATCAGCTTGAGCGAGCGTCCCGGCCCGGCCGCGACGTCGAGGTCGCGCACGTCGACGTGGTCGTACACGACGATGCACTCGATCTCACCGGGATAGTCCTGCTGGAGGATGCTGGTGACGGCGCGTTCGAGCAGGCCGGGGCGGTCCCGGGTGGCGACGATGACGCTGACGACGGGGTAGCTGTCAGGCACCGCGGCCTCCTGTCAGGACGAAGCCGACCGTCTGGGCGCCGGCGGACCGCAGCCGGTCCACCAGCCGGCTGAGGTCAGCGTTGCGGGTGCGGTCGCGCGCCACCACCAGGACGGCGACGCCGGTCTGCGCGGCTCGCACACCCCGCTCGTCGGTGTCCGAGGGCGGCGCGTCGACGACCACGACGCCGGAGTCCGGCTCGTCGCCGAGCGCGCAGAGCCGCACCACGCCGCCGCCGATGAGCACGACCACGGGTGCCCGGCCCTCCACGTCCGCCTTGGTCAGCACCGGCTGGGTGTCGGCCGGGGAGGGCACGACCCGCCCGCCCGCGGTATCCATGATCAGTGTGGCCTCGGGGTCCTGGGAGGTGGCCTGCACCTCCGCGAGGCGCACGGACGACGCCGGGATCCGGGTCACGCCGGGGGCCGCGACGGTGCCCGCGCCGGCCGGGCCGCGGCCGAGACCGCCGGCCGTGGCCGATCCGTTGAGCCCGGCGCCGGACGGCGTGATGGTCCGTGGTCTCGGCGGTGTCCGTTTCTGCGCGGCGAAGAGGATGCGCTTCAGCTCCTCCTGAGGCTCCGCCGGCGCGGCCAGGGTAACGTCCTGGCCCGCTTCGGCCAGGGCGACCGCGAGGTTGCCGCTCACCGTCGTCCGGCCCTCGTCGTCGCGTACCGAGAGCACGACGAGCTTGCGGTCCGGATGCCGGTCGATCCACTTGAGGACGGCCAGGGAGACGTAGCGGGCGTCGGCCGCGGCCGCGGCGTCGTGGTGCCGTCCGGCGGCCCGGACCACGCCGAGCGCCGGCACCCCGACGATGTCGGCGGCCTGGTCGATGGAGCGGATACGGCGGTCCAGCGCCTCGCGGGCGTGCGCGAGGACCATGCCGATGAGCAGGCCGCCGAGCAGGGCGGCGGCCAGGTACAGCGCCGCGGCGTCGTGGCTGGAGGGCACCGGCGCCCGGGCGGCGGCCGCGATCGAGCCGGGGCTCAGGTCGGCCGAGGCCACCTTGGCGCGGGCGTTCGCCAGCTGGGCGATCTGGTCGTTCAGCGCGTTGACCTGGTCGAGCATGGCCTGGGCCCGCGGCGACATCGAGTCGGAGCTGGAATTCCTGGACGGCAGGTCCTTCTGCGCGGCCTGACGCTGGGCAGTCACCGACTTGATGGTGTTGTCGTACGACAGCATCAGCGCGGCTCGTTGCTGCTTGTAGATGTCCTCGCGGACCCGTAGGTACGTCTCCGCGGCGGTGTTGGCACCGGTGATCGAGCTTTCCTCGGTGTCGTCGGCGTACTGGAAGCGCAGCACCTGACCGCCGGTGGGCACCTCGGTGGTGAGCGCGTCGCGGACGTCCTCGGGGTCGCGGTTGAGGATGCGTGCGGTGGAGTCGATGACGTCGTTGCCGAGGGCGATGCCGTTCTCGGCGGTCATGTTGATGGCCCGGTCCGCGCCGCTGGAGGGCAGCGTGAACGGGTCGGTCACCACCGGCCGCAGCACGACGACCGTGGTGGCCCGGTAGGTGGCCGGGAAGAACAACAGGTAGGCGAGCACGGCGACCGTGACCACCACGGTGGCGGTCACCACGATCCGCCAGCGGCGCAGCGGAATCCTTACGACGTCCGCAAAGCCGACGACCCGCTGCCGGCTCGCGGCGACGGAATCAGTCACGTCCATGAGTCGTCTCTCCCCGACGTCTGCAGTTGTGTTCCGGTTCTCCCGCGACCTCCCCGGCCGGGCCACGCTGCCCGGCCGGGGACGCCGACGTCTGCGTTCCGCGCTACGAGGTGGCGAAGAACAGCGTGGGGTTGTTCCAGGTGGCCTCCGCCGTGCCGGCCGACACCACGGTCGCCGCGGAGCCGTCGACCGCGGTGGCCGCGGCCGGGTCGAAGTCGACCGTCCGCAGCGATCCGTTGGTGGAACCATAGACGAGCTTCCCCGCCACCCAGGTCATACCACGGACCGTACGCCAGTCAATACCCGACGTAGGCAGCGTGAAGGGGGTGCAGCCGACGACGGAACCGTCCGGCGTGAGATATCGATAGAAAAGTGAATTGCTGCTCGAGGTCGTGTAATACATGCGGCCCTGCAGGAAGAATGCGCCTGTCATGCTCGCCGCCGTGAACCACGAGTTGTAGCCGCTGCTGACCCACGGCGCGCCGATGGTGCCGCCGGTCAGGGTCGACACGTTCAGCACGCTTCCGCTCGGCGCCGAGGAGTCCGTCTTCGCCCAGTAGACCTTGTTGGACAGTGCGAAGGCCGCCTTGGCGTTGGTGAGCTGCGGCTGGCTGACGGTCGCCGGCGTGCCGAGGCCGCCCGGGCCGTACGAGACCTTGGTGACCTGGCCGTTGCCCGCGCCGAGGTAGAGGTAGCCCGACGTGGCCTGCGGGGCGTCCTGCACGCCGATCGTGCGCCCGCCCGACTGCGGGAAGTAGCCCATGCGCCCGTGGTACTCGTTGCCGAGACCGTCGGAGTCCTGGCCGATGAACAGGCCGGACGGGCCCTTCCAGATCTCCCACATGATCGGGCCCCAGCTGGTGCCGCCGGAGGGCAGCTGGCTGCCGGGCGAGCGGGTGGGGTTCCAGTTCATCGGGACGCCGTTCTGCTGGTCCAGCGCGGCCATGCCGTAGCGGCTGACACCGCCCGCACCCTGCGAGTCGTTGCCGTTGGCGTTGTTCTGCCAGCGGAAGTGACCGCCCACGTAGACGACGCCGCCGGCCACCTCGAGCGAGGTCACCGAGTCGGTGCCGGTGAAGTCCACCCAGGTCGCCTTGACGTTGGACCCGCGGTCCGCGGTCTCCCAACGGGCGGTGGCGTCACAGTACGCGTCGCCGCGACCGCCGTCGGCGATGATGACGAAGTAGTCACCGTCGTCCGAGAAGTCGACGTCCCGCGCGTAGAACGGGAACGAGTCGCTGTAGCAACCGGCGACGTAGCGGTCGGTGTTCCAGTCCGCGACGGTGGGCGTACCCGAAGTGTCGATCATGACGACCTGGTTGCGCTTGGCACCGTTGACGTCGGTGAAGTTGCCGACCGCCACGACCGTGTCACCGTCGGGTGCGACCGCGAGGCCCCACACCAGCTCGGTCGAGTTCGGGTAGGCGCGGGCACCGCTCGCGTCCACCTGGAACGTCGCGTCGATGGCGCCGGTGGTGGCGTTGAGCCGCGCCAGCAGCGAGTGCTCGGTGCCGTTGACCCAGTGGAACGCGCCGGCGATGTAGAGCTGGTTGCCGTGCACGATCGCGCGGCGGACCACGCCACCGTCGCCACGGCCGGCCCAGCTGGTGATCGTGGCGCCGGTCGCCGGGTCGAGCTCGACCAGGTTCTTGCGGGCGACACCGTTCACCGTGCCGAAGCTGCCGCCGACGATCAGCTTGCCGTCGGGGCTGACCGCCAGGGTCTGCACCGCGCCGTCGAGCGACGGGGCGAATCCTGTCTTGATCGCTCCCGTGCTGATGTCGTACGCGATGAGGTTGCTGGCGGGCGACCAGGCGGTGGCGCCGGCCGCTTTGACACCGCTGAACGACCCACCCGCGTAGACCGTGTTACCGATCTGTGCGAACGCGCGCATACTGCCGTTCTGGGCGTGCGGCGTGTTGTCCGCGGGGTTCGCCGTGACGATGGTGGCCGATTCGCTCGGCGGGACGAACACGGCGCTCGCCGGTATGGCGGTCAGAGCGACCGTCAGACTCGTCACCGCGACCGGCACCAGGATCCTGGTGAACGGCCGTGGCCGGAGTCGACGTTTCAAGGACACGAGCCCTCCTAATCGGATTTTCAAGGATTTGACGCAGCCTGATGCGGTGCCGGGCGGTTCGCTATCGACCGTACGGACTACAGACGACGCCCATCGGCCACCGTGCCGGGTGCACTGAGGACGAGCACCGGGCATCGACGGTTCATGAGGGCGCCAGCCGGAACGGGGCGACACCGGGGGCGGCCCGCACCGACCATGCTGCGGCTGTTTGCAGGTCCGCGAGGGTGAGGTCCTCCACCTCGCGGGCCACGACGAGTTTCCTGCCTTCCAGCTCCCGAGCCATCTCGACCTGGTGGTCGTCGACGTGCTCTGCGTGGACTCTGCGCCGCGGTACGTAGACCGCGCGCTTGCCGGCCTGCATGGCCGCCAGCGCCGAGCCCACCCCGGCGTGTGAGATGACGACGTCGGCCTCCGCCAGCGCCTGCCGCATCTCGGCGGCCGGCACCTGCCTGCGGGCGCCGGCGGGCATCCTATCGATGACCGTCGCCCCCACCTGCCACAGGACGTCCCACTCGGGGGGCAGCAGCCCCACCAGGTGCCGGAGCAGGCGCGGGAACGTGTACCGCTCGTGGGTACCCAGGGTCACCACGACCCGGCGGACCGGCGCCGGCTCCAGCCGGGCCTCGGCCTCGAAGGCGTCGAAGATGGACCCGCCGTACCGCCAGGGGCCGCCGGCCCAGGCCGGATACTGCGTGTAGAGCCGCATGCGGGGCACCCGGGCGGCGAGCTTGCCGGTCAGCGACGGCCCGCCGGTGCGGGTGGCGCTCTCGATGTAGGAGCAGCGGACACCGGCCGCGGCCGCCGGCAGGAAGAACGCCATGGCCACGGCGGCACCGGTGCTGATGACGTGCTCGTAGCGCTCGGCCTTGAACATTCGCCGGGCGACGACCAGATCGCGCAGCACCCCGGCGACGTCCCGGCTGGTGGTGGGCGGGACGTAGACGACGTCCTCGCCCTCGAGCAGGGAGCGGCTCTGCGGGCTGTCGAAGGTCACCCACCGGCGCGCACCGACGCCCAGCCGCGGCCGTAGGTCGTGGAGCTCGGCCAGATGGCCGCCGGTCGAGGCGACGAGCAGGGTCGTCACGCCGCCGGCACCGCCTCGGCACGCAGGATCTCCGTGACGGGCGCGGCTTCGCGGGGGTAGCGGCCCGCGAGGATGGTGACGGCGATCGCGTAGCCGAGGAAGAGGGCCGGGCCGAAGAGGATGCCGCTGATGACGTCGGTGAGCCAGTGTTTCTCCACGTAGATCCGCGAGTAGCCCTCGTAGCAGGCCATCACGAGGACGACCGTGCCGAGCACGACGTGCCAGCGGCGGTTCAGCTGCCAGGTCAGGGCGGTGAAGAGGGCGATGACCCCGAAGGTCATGACGACCCGGGCGATGCCGCCCGACGGGTACGACCCCAGCCCGGTCGGCGGGTGCCCGCGGTTGACCATGCCGGAGAGGATCGCCTGGACGTACTGCTCGAGCGGGAAGCTCAGCAGGATCGCGGTCAGCGGGATCCAGAAGCGCCTGCGCCACAGCACGGCGAACACGACCGCGGCGACGACCACGACCTTCTTCAGCGGCTCCCGATCGCCGAGGGCGGTGTAGAACCAGTTGAAGTCCTCGAAGCCGGCGTGGCGGTGGTCGGTGACCCAGAGCAGGACCGGCCAGTCGACCGCGTCCTCGAGGCTGTGGGCGAGCAGGCCGACCGGCCAGAAGACCGCGATGACCAGGGCGGCCCAGAACAGCACGAAGACCACGGCCGTCAGCGGCCGGCCGAGCGTCGTGACGAGCCCGGCGACCGCCTCCCGGGTCCTGGCCACCAGGCGGCCACCGGCGAGTCTGCGGCCCGGCCCGTACGCGAGCAGCGGACCGGCCACGGCCGGAACGACGACCGCCATGGCCGCCACGACAAACAGCACTACCACCGAACTGTCCCCATATCCCCGAGCGGTGTCCCGACCGCACGATTCCCTTGACCCCGCGGCGCGTCTAGTACGCGCCTGCGCCCCGCATGACGACCATCGCGGTCCGCATGAGAATGACCAGGTCGAACGTGAGCGACCAGTTCTCCACGTACCGCAGGTCCAGCCGGATCGAGTCCTCCCAGGACAGATCCGACCGCCCGCTCACCTGCCACAGCCCGGTCATCCCCGGCTTCACCACCAGCCGCCGGCGCATGTCCTGCGGGTACTGCTCGACCTCGGAAGGCAGCGGCGGGCGCGGGCCCACCAGCGACATCTCGCCCAGCAGCACGTTGATCAGCTGCGGCAGCTCGTCGAGGGAATACCGGCGCAGGAAGCGGCCGGACCGCGTGATCCGCGGATCGTCGCGGATCTTGAACAGCACCCCGGAGAACTCGTTCTGATCCCGCATCGCCGCGACGCGCGCCTCGGCGTCGGTGTGCATGGTCCGGAACTTGACCATCCGGAACAGCTCCCCGCCGCGTGCCACCCGGATCTGCCGGAAGAACACGGGCCCCCCGGTGTCCAGCTTGATGATCAGCGCGATCGCCAGGAAGACGGGGGCCAGCAGGACCAGCAGCAGCGCGGCGATCGAGACGTCGAAGACCGACTTGATCAGCCGCCGCCCGCCGGAGAGCCGAGGGTGTTCGATGTGCATCATGGGCAGCCCGTCGACCGGGCGCACCGTGATTCGGTCCCCCGCGGTGTCGACCAGCGACGACGAGACGATGAGGTCGATGTCGTCGCGCTCCAGCTCCCATGCGAGCCGGCGCAGCATCGCGCCGTCGAGCTCGGGGCAGGACAGCACCATGACCGTGTCGGCACCGGCCGCCGCCGCCGAGTTCGCGGCCGCTCCCAGCGCCCCGAACACCGGTACGTCCACCGTCCGCGCCGCGCCGGCCAGCTGGTCGGCGGGCAGGCACGCGCCGATGACGTGCAGCCCGTGGTGGTAGCGGCGGTGCAGCTGCCGGGTGAGCTGGGCGACCGCCGGCGCGTGCCCGAGCACGAGCACCCGGTGCATGCACGCCCCGCGCCGCCGCGCCCGGTGCAGGACCTTGCGCAGCGCGAACCGCCCGGCCAGTGACAACACGGTGGTCAGCACCAGGGCGATGAGCAGATAGCCGCGGGCCAGATCGGCGTTGGCCACGTAGGAGGCCAGCGCCATGCCCACGGTCAGGCGCACGCCGGAGCGCAGGACCCGCTGGTATTCCTCTCCGCCGACGAACAGGACCCGGCGTTCGTAGGCGTGCGTCAGCGCCAGCACGCCCACCCACACCGCCGGCACGAGCGCCGACAGGACCAGATACCAGTTCGCGTAGGCCGCGCCCTGGAACCGCAGCACGAAGGCGGCCAGGGTGGCCACCAGCGTCGCTCCGAAGTCGACGATCAGGAGCAGCTTGACGTAGCGCGCCTCCCAGACCCAGCGGTCCGCGTGGCCACGCCCCCAGGCGCCGCCGAGATCCCCATCGGCGACGTCCGCGTACTCTTCAATTTTAGGAATGTCCTGCGTATCGGCGTTGCCCGCCGTTCCCGTCGCCGTCACGACGTCTCTGCCTCCGGTGAGACCCCACGCCCACTCGGCAATTCCGTGCACACCACTCTTTCCACGCCGCCCCTCACACCCCTTGGCCCACAACAAACAAGCGCAAGGACGCCCGAGGGTGAACGCTAGACGAGGATCGGGTAAATGCCGACCCCGCGTGTCGCAATCTTTACTCCGGCCTCCGCCATTTTTCGGATGCCGGTGCGGGCGGCATCCGCCTCAATCCGGGTGAACTCAGGTCCACATCGGACAAAATATCAGCCACACCGCGAGTAACGGAAGGCTTGCCGCCCGGACGTCGAATGCCCGAATTTCACGCATTGGCGCTTGTGATTTGCCGAGAAGGGCGGCGCGTGGCGTCGCACACTAGCACAGCCGGCCGGAACGCGGCCATAGTGCACAGGTGATCATCGATCCGTCACCGTCCGTGGTGGACGGGCGGTCAGATGATGCCGAGGGACATCGCCTTGGTCACGGCCGCCGTCCGGTCGGCCACGTCGAGCTTCTGGAAGGCGCGCAGCAGGTGTGTCTTCACAGTGGCTTCGGAGATGAACAGCGCCCGGCCGATGTCCGCGTTGGTGGACCCGCGAGCGACGAGTCGCAGCACCTCCGTTTCCCGCTGCGACAGGCTCGGCGGCGCCGGGCTGCGCACCTGCCGGACCAGGGTGGAGGCGACGCTGGGCGCGAGGACGGTCTCGCCGCGGGCGGCGGCCCGTACCGCACCGGCCAGCTCCGCCGGCGACGCGTCCTTGAGGAGATAGCCGCCGGCTCCGGCCTCGATCGCGCGCAGGATGTCCCGGTCCGATTCGTACGTGGTCAGCACCATCACGCGTACGCCCGGAGCCTGCGCCAGGATCCGGGCCGTGGCCTCGACGCCGTCCCCGCCGGGCATGCGCAGGTCCATGAGCACGATGTCGGGGACCAGCTCGACCGCCTTCGCGACGCCCTCGTCGCCCGACGACGCCTCGCCCACCACCGTCAGGTCGGCCTCTGCCTCCAGCATGCCGCGCAGCCCGTGACGCACCACCGGGTGGTCGTCCACCAGCAGGATCCGGATCATGCCGGCACCTCCAGCTCGATCGTCGTACCCGCGCCCGGGACACTCTGCACGGTGAGCGTGCCGCCCACCTGGCCGGCACGCGCCTGCATGCCGTCGAGCCCGAAACCGCGCGAGCGGCCCGCGGCGAAGCCGCAGCCGTCGTCGCGCACCACCAGCCGCACCGAGTCCTGCCCGTAGGCGAGCAGCACCCCGACCGCGTCGGCTTTCGCGTGCCGCCGCACGTTCGTCAGCGCCTCCTGGGCGGCACGCAGCAGCACCACCTCGACCGCGGTCGGCAGCGGCCGGGGCTCCCCCGACGTCCGGAACGAGGCCGTGGTCCCGGTCTCCTCGGACATGCGCGCCGCCTGACGGCGTACGGCATCCGGCAGGGACCCGGATCCCAACGCGGACGGTGCCAGGGCCGCGACCAGGGCCCGCGACTCGGCCAGGTTCTCCCGGGCGGTACGCACGGCCAGCGCGAGCCGCTCGTCGGCGAGCGCCGGATCCGCGGCCTGCAGCAGCGTGATGATGCTGGTGAAGCCCTGCGCCAGGGTGTCGTGGATCTCGCCGGCGAGGCGCGCCCGCTCGGCGGCCACCCCGGCCTCGTGGGACAGCCGGGCGACCTCCGCGCGGCTGCTCTCGAGCTCGACGATCAGGCCGGCGCGTTCCTCACTCTGCCGGATGACCCGTGTGATCCAGATCCCGAAGAGGCAGGAGAAGGCCGCCCCCATGACGAAGATCGGCCCGTCCTGGACGAGGTACGACCGGTGGGAGCCGCCGACGGCGATCCCGACGACCAGGGGCAGGGCGTTGGCGACCACGACAGCGGTCAGCGCCCGGCCCAACGGCAGCACCAGGAACACCACCGGGCAGATCGCGAAGAGCAGGTAGCCGAGGGTCGGGTCGGCCAGCGTCCCGGCGCCGAAGACGGCGAGGGTTGCGGCGACGTACCCGGTGCTCTGCCCGCTGCCCCGCGCGAGCCGCCGCCCCCATGCCGCGTAGAGCAGAGCGACCATCGCGACGGCCGCGAGCGCGTACGGCCGGCCGGGCTGGTCCTGCACCGCCACCGCGGCCGCAACAGCGACCGCGACGACGGCGAAGAACGCGTCCCAGAGGGGCCGGTCCCTCATGAGTCGCGGCGGTCGGTCCACCGGAACGTCGCCAGGCACAGCACCAATCCGATCACACACCAGGCGCCCAGCACCAAGGCGGTCCGGCCGGGCTCCCAGGCACCGCCGGCCTCCAGCCCGGCCGCGTAGTCCGGCAGGAACACCGAGCGGAAGCCCTGCGCCATCCACTTCACCGGGAAGACCGACGCCACGGTGATCATCCAGCCGGGCAGCTGGGTGATCGGGTGGATGAAGACCCCGGACACGAACTGCAGGGCCACCACGGGCACGTTGAGGACGGCTCCGGCCGTACGCGCGGAGCGCACCAGCGCACTCGCGGCGATGCCGAGCAGCCCACAGGCGACGACGCTGAGCAGGAACAGCCAGCCGAACGTGAGCCAGCGGCCGGGCTCCGACGGCAGCGGCACGTCGAAGAAGAACACGCCGACCGCCAGCAGCACGACCACCTCGGCGGCGGCCAGCGCGGCGACGAGGATCAGCTTGCCGAGGAAGTACGCCGTGGCGGTGACGGGCGTGCCCCGCAGCCGCTTCAGCGTCCCGTCCTCGCGGTCGGTCGCGATCCCGACGCCCATCGTGATGAAGGCGGTGGACACGATCCCGTACGCGATCATGCTGGCGGAGAAGACCCGGGCCGCGCCCAGGCCGGGCTGGTCGTAGTCGTCGGCGAAGATCGAGCCGAAGAGCAGGAGCAGCAGCGCCGGAAAGAAGAAGGTGAAGATCATCGCGGTGCGGTCCCGGACGAACTGCAGGATCTCCACGCCACCGCGCCGCCGGCCGATCGTGAGCGTGCTGGTCATCGGTTCTCTCCGATCAGGCTGAGGTAGGTGTCTTCGAGCGTCGGGCGGGTGACGGTGAGGGTGCGCAGATCGGCGCCCTCGGCCACGAGCCGGGTGATGAGAGCGGACGGGTCGGCGGTACGGACCTCCTCGGACGCCCCCCACCGCACAACGGCGCCGGCCCCGGCCCGCCCGCCGAGCGTCGCGGGCGTCCCCTCGGCGACGACCGTGCCGCCCACGACGACGGCGAGCCGGTCGGCGAGTGCCTCGGCCTCGTCCAGGTAGTGGGTGGTCAGCAGGATCGTGGTGCCCTCGGCGGCCAGCGCCCGGATCAGCTCCCAGAACTGGCGCCGCGCCTCGGGATCGAACCCGGTGGTCGGCTCGTCCAGGAAGACGATCTCAGGCCGCCCGACGATCCCCAGCGCCACGTCGAGCCGCCGGCGCTGGCCCCCCGAGAGGGTGCCGACCCGGGCCCGCGCCCGGTCGCCGAGCCCGACCAGGTCGATGACCTCGGCGGGGCGGCGGGGGTTCGGATAGAACCCGGCCACGTGCCGGACGATCTCGGCGACGGTGAGGTCGGTGGCGTCGGCGGCGGACTGCAGCACGATGCCGATGCGGGCCCGCCAGCCCGGGGAAGGCCGCTGCGGGTCCTCGCCGAGCACACGGACCTCGCCGGCGGTGCGGCGGCGGTGGCCCTCGAGGATCTCCACGGTGGTGGTCTTGCCGGCGCCGTTCGGGCCGAGCAGGGCGAAGACCTCGCCCTGGGCGACGTCGAGGTCGATGCCCGCGACGGCGAGGTGGTCACCGTAGGTCTTGCGGAGCCCGCGTACGTGGATCGCTGTCATGGGAAAGAGCTTCGCGGGCGCAAGGGGTCCGGCGGGACGACCGGGCGAGGGTCAGCCGGTGTCCACCGATCGGTGGACACTCACTCCCAGCGGAACGCGCGGGCGGCGGCGGTGAGGGCGGCCGCGGCCCAGAGGGTGAGGCTCAGCCAGACGGCGCCGGGCACGGCCGTACCGCCGGTCAGCGTGTCCCGCAGCGCCTCGGCGTGCGCGGCCAGGGGCAGCAGGAAGTAGCCGGCGGTGCCGAGGTCCGGCGCGGCGAACATGATCCCGCCGGCGGCCATCATGAGGACGTAGATCAGGGTGGCCAGGGCCGTCACCGTCTCCGGCCGCAGCAGGCTGGCGAGGAGCAGGGCCAGCCCGCAGTACGCGGCCGTGGCCAGGATCGTCACGCCGGCCGCCGGCAGGATCCGGGACAGCTCCGGGCGCCATCCCGCGGCGACGCCGACCAGGGCGAGCGCCAGCACCTGCAGGGCGACGAGGCACAGGACGGCCGCGGTCTTGGAGAAGAGCAGGCCGGGCCGGGTCAGCGGGGAGGCGCCGAGGCGCTTGAGCACGCCGTAGCTGCGCTCGTACCCGGTGGTGATCGCCTGTCCCGTGAACGCGGTGGACATGACGGTCAACGCCAGGACGCCGGGGACCACGTAGCCGAGGCGGTCGTCACCGGGCACGTTGGTCGCCTTGGTCAACCCGACGCCGAGCAGGACGAGCAGCGGGACGCCCATGGCGAGCACGACGGCCTCGCCGCGGCGGGCCGTGAGGACGAGCTCCATCCGGATCTGCCGGCGCAGGATGGCTCGCATCGGGGCCCGGCCCGGTGCGGGTGTGAAGGTGCCGGTGCTCATCGGTTGACTCCCGCCGTCAGGGCCAGGTAGACGTCCTCCAGCGTGCGGCGCCTCGTGTTCACCGCGGTCACCTGGGCCCCGGCCTCGGCGAACCAGGCCAGCACCGCCGCGATCGACTCCGTGCCGAGGGCGCCGGCGACCGTGTACTCGCCCGGCGACTCCTCGGCGACCTTCGCGTCGAGGCGCGCGGCCAGGCCGGCGAGGGCGAGGCCGGGCTCCGCCCGTACCTGAAGGAGGTCGATGCCCGCCGCGGCCGTGAGCTCGGCGGGGGTGCCGGTGGCGGCCACCACGCCGCCGTTCATGATCACGACCTGATCGGCGAGGCTCTCGGCCTCGTCGAGCAGGTGGGTGGTGAGCAGCACGGTGACGCCGTCGGCGCGGAGGCTGTCGACCAGCTGCCAGGTGGTCTGCCGGGCACCGACGTCCATGCCGGCGGTGGGCTCGTCGAGGAACACCAGCTCGGGCCGGCCCACGAGCGCCACCGCCAGGGACAGCCGCTGCTGCTCGCCGCCGGAGAGACGCCGGAAGGTGGTCTTGGCGAACTTCCGCAGGCCCAGGCGGTCCAGCAGCATGTCCACATCGAGCGGATTCGCCGCGTACGAGGCGAAGAGCCGGAGGATCTCCCCCGCCGTGGCCCACGGGTAGACGCCACCGGACTGGAGCATGATCCCCAGCCGGGGCATGAGCGCGTCATGGTCGGCGATCGGGTCGAGCCCCAGCACGCGGACGGATCCGCCGTCGGGCCCGCGGAACCCCTCGCAGACCTGCAGCAGGCTGGTCTTGCCGGCCCCGTTGTCGCCGAGCAGCGCCAGGATCGAGCCGCGCGGCACGGACAGCGACACGCCGTCGACGGCGGTGACGGCGCCGTACCTGACGACGACGTCCTGCACCTCGACGGCGGCCTCGACCATGGGCGAAACTGTACTGGCCCGGCCACGGTGACCCGCGCTCACCTCCGGGTAGGGTGCTCGCCATGACAGGCTCGGTCACCGCGGTGGAGATCTTCACGGACGGCGCCTGCGTGCCGAATCCCGGGCCCGGCGGCTGGGGCGCCGTGCTGCGCTGGGGTGCCGCCGAGAAGGACCTGTGCGGCGGCGAGGCGACCCCGACCACCAACAACCGGATGGAGCTCATGGCCCCGATCCGGGCCCTCGAGAGCCTGACCCGGGCGCCGCTCAGCGTCCTGCTCTACACCGACAGCATCTACGTGCGCGACGGCATCACGAAGTGGCTGCCCCGGTGGAAGGCGAACGGCTGGCAGACCTCGGCGAAGCAGCCGGTCAAGAACGTGGACCTCTGGCAGCGGCTGGACGCCGCGGTGCGCCGCCACGACGTCCAGTGGCACTGGGTGAAGGGCCACGCCGGGCATCCGGAGAACGAACGGGCCGACCGGCTCGCCGCCCGCGGCCTGCAGGAGGCACTGGCCGCCCGCTAAGGCACCCCCGGGTCGAGGGCCTGGAGGCTGCGCAGGAAGAGCCGCCTGTCCCCCGCCGGCAGGGCGCCCAGCAGGCGGTCCTCCTCGGCGCGGATGGCCCCACGGACGGCGGCGTGCAGCTCACGCCCCGCCGTGGTCAGGCGCAGCAGCCGTACGCGCCGGTCCGCCGGGTCGGGTTCGCGCTCGATGAGACCCCGCTCCTGGAGGTCGTCGAGGTCCGCGATGATCCGCGTCTTGTCCGCCCCGATCGCCCGGGCCAGCGCCGCCTGGGTCCGCATCGGCTCGTCGGCGAGCGCACTGAGGACGACATATCCCCACATGGACACCCCGTGCGCCTCGAGTACGGGGCGTTCGGCCGCCACGAGGGCGCGCGAGAGCCGCACCATCATCGCGGCGAGGTCGGGGCGGTCGGCCACGGCGGGGACGATACCGCTTGACTTACCGTACGCGGAGGCAGATCGTAAGCACATGCGTACCATTGATCCACGCCCCTTCGACGCCCGCGCGGTACGGGCGACCGTGGCCCTCGTCGCCCAGGTCTCGCCGGACGATCTCTCGCTGCCCACCCCCTGCGCGGCATGGAATCTCGGCGCCCTCCTCGCCCACATGACCGCCCAGCACCGCGGCTTCGCGGCGGCGGCCGAGGGCCACGGCAGCGACCGGAAGACCTGGGTGCCGGGACCGCCCGACCTTGTGGGGTACGCGGCCGCCGCCGAGGCGGTGATCAGCGCCTTCGCGGCACCGGGCCGCCTCGACGCGCCGTTCGACCTGCCCGAGATCGGCCCGCGGCCGATACCCGGACGCACGGCGATCGGCTTCCACTTCATCGACTACCTGGTGCACGGCTGGGACGTCGCCCGCACGATCGGCGTGCCGTACGAGCCGGACGACGATCTGCCGGCGGCGGCCCTCCCGATCGCCGAGGCCGTGCCCGGCGGTCCCGCCCGGCTGGCGCCCGGTGCCGCCTTCGCACCGGCCGTCCCGGACCCGGGCACCGGCCCGTTCGACCGGATCCTCACCCTGCTCGGACGGCGTCCCGGCTGACGTTCCACCATCGCCCCGACTACGACTACCGGGTGGACCGCGACGATCTAGCCGAGGTGGGCCGGCCGGTGCAGGAACGCATCCCGATCTAAGTGGTGGCGGTGTGACCACGGCCGAAGTCCCTGCGCCGGGTGCTCAGTGCGACCCATCGTTGACCGGAACGCATGCGGGAGATCCGCCACCGGATCGAGGCCGGCCCGCCCAGCTCAGATAGCCCGCGGCCACCCGCTTAGGAACCACCATGCGCCACGCGTCGGTGACGAGTTCCTCCATCTCCTCCGGATCCAGGGCGGACATCCATGCCTGTACCCACTGGAACCGCAGGTCGGACTCGCGGGGCAGGTGGAAGACCTCCGGTCGCGCCTCGACCAGCGCCTGCCGCTCCACCTTGGGGAACCCGAAGCCCATCACCGTCTCGTCCCGCGAGAACGCCACGTAGACGATCTTTCCCACCCGGAACTTCACCCTGTCCCGGATCAGATGCTCCGTCGTGCGGGGCAGCCGGAGCGCCACCGCCCTCACCTGTTCGACCGTCACCATGACTCACTTTGTCACGAGGACCGGGGGCGCGGCACCGACGGAAGCCTCGTCGTCTGCTGCTCGCCCTCGTCGGCGACCTCGGCGTCGCGAACCTTGGCCCGTGCGACCCGATCGGGCGTCAGGCGGTACGTGGGCCCCTGCACCAGCTCGTCCGGCACGAGGTGCCGCCCGCCGCCCGGAGCGACATCCCCGCCCGGAACCGCCGGCGCCGTCGTGATGACCGCGGACGTGACGGCCGCCGTACCGCGGACCGCGCGCCGGGGACCGATCAGCCGGGCCGCCATGCTGAAAACGCTGCGGGTGGCGGTGTCGTAGCCGTCCCGGTACGCCTCGTCGCGGTCCAGACCGGTCCGGTACCACTGGTGCAGGCGGCCCGCCGCGTACCCGACGCAGCCGGTGAACGAGGCGAGGAGCGTGATCAGGAGGGCGTCGTTTGCCGGGGCGGTCATGAACATGATTCTCGCCAAAGGCATCGACCAGGAGCTATAGCCCGATTGGCGTACCCTGAACGGTCGACAAGTGGTCCGTCAGGGTGAATCGGGCGTTCCGGTCCGCCGTGCCCGTGCGCGTCGCTTGCCCTCGTGCATGGCGGCGACCCGGGCGACCGGGATGGTGTGCCCCTCCTCGACCAGCCCGGCGTCGAGTTTCTGCGGCGCGGGCATCGCGGCTGCCCACGGATCCCGGTCACCGAGGAGTGCCGGCGCGGTGTGCACCGTGAAGTCCGCGGGCGTGACGTCGTCGAGGTCGTCCCACGCCACCGGGAAGGACACCGGCACGCCGGGGCGTACCCGCGGGCTGTAGGCGGCCACCACGCTGGCCCCGCCCGACCGGGTCGCGTCGAGGAAGACCTTGCCGTGCCGGTCCTCGCGGATGAACGCCGTCGTGGCCAGCGCCGGGTCGAGCCGTTCGGCGCGGGCCGCCACCGCCCGGGTCGCTGCGGCCACGTCCCAGGTCGCGGCGGTGCCGTCGAGCGGGACGAAGACGTGCACGCCCTTGGAGCCGCTGGTCTTGACCGCGCCGTCCATGCCGGCGTCGGCGAGGGCCTGGCGCACCAGCCGGGCGGCCTGCACCGCCAGGGTGAAGGCGCCGCCCTCCGGCGGGTCGAGGTCCATGATGAGGTGCGTCGGGTGGTCGTGGTCGGCGATCGTCATGAGCGTCGGGTGGTACTCGACCGCCCGCTGGTTCGCGAACCACAGCAGGGTCTTACGGTCGTTGCAGAGGGCGTACAGGACCTCGCGGTGCGACGCCTCGGCCCAGACCTTGGTGCGGGGCACCCATTCGGGCGTGTACTTCGGCAGGTTCTTCTGCATGAACTTGTCCTGGCCGCGCAGCACCCGGACCACCGACAGCGGCCGGTCGCGCAGGACCGGGACGATCCGGTCGCGGACCGCGTCGAGGTAGTCGACCAGATCCCGCTTGGTCGCGCCGGCGCCGGGGAAGAGCTCCTGGTCGAGGTTGGTCAGGGGTACGCCGTCGCGTTCTTCCTTCTCGGCCGCCATGGCCTCATCCTGCCCGGACCATGCTGATCGCGGGAAGCACCATGACGAGGGTGAGCACGGCGTAGCACCCGCCGGTGAAGTACAGCCCGCTGCGGGTGGCGATGACCGCGCCCACGAACGGCAGCACCACCGCGAGCAGGGCGGCGAAGAACAGGGTGCCGGGCTCCGGCTCGGCGCCCAGCAGGCCCCACCCGAGCAGGAACGGCACGGACACGAGCCACAGCAAGGTGACGAGCAGGATGTGCAGCGCGGCCTCCGCGCGCCGGGCCGCGGCCCGCCGGTCCTCCCGGACCTCCTGGGCGGTCCGGTGCACCATGTTTGCGCGGGTCAGGGGCGACCGCTCGATCTCCAGCGTCACGAGAAGCACTCTAGGGGAGGCGGCGCGCCGTCGCCCGTCGAGCGTGTCACTCCTCCGGGGCTGGTGGAGGCCGCTCCCCGCTGCCGCGGGGGATCAGCGTCGTGCCGATCGTCACCGTCCGGGCCGGTCCGGCGAAACCGCTGATCCGCTCGTACGCGAGCCGCGCCGCCTCCCGCCCCAGGGCGACCGGGTCGTGCGCGACCACCGTCGTGCCGATCACGTCGGCGAGGTCGAAGTCGTCGAAGCCGACCAGCGCCGGGGAACCGGGATGCTCCCGCAGCGCCCGCAGCGCGCCGGTCGTGAGCCGGTTGTTCGTGGTGAACAGCGCGGTCGGGGCGGGGTCCAGGGCGAGCAGCTCCCGCACGGTCTCCTCGGCCCGGCCCACGTCGTGCACATCCGTACGCAGATACGGCCGCCACTCGTCGTTTCCGCCCGCCGCCATCGCCTGCACGAAGCCGTCGTAGCGGTCCCGCTGCGGCGCCATCCGGGCCAGGTCGGTGACGAGGGCGATGCGCCGGTGGCCGCCGGCGAGCAGGTGCGCCCCGGCGGCCCGGGCGCCGCCCGCGTTGTCGATGAGCACCGCGTCGGCCGTCGGCCCGTCCGGCGGCCGGTCCAGGAAGACGAACGGCACCCCGTGGTTCGCCTCGGCCGCGAGGTATTCGTGCCGGTCACCACTGGGCACCACGAGCAGGGCGCGGACCCGGCGCTGCAGGAACGCGTCGACGAGCGCCCGCTCGAGCTCGGCGTCCTCGTCGTTGTTGGCGGTCAGCAGCTGGAGCCCGTGCTGGCGCAGCTCGCGCTCGATGCCACTGGCGACGGCGCTGTAGAAAGGGTTGGTCAGGTCCCCGCTGATCAGGCCGACAAGCGCCGAGGTAGCACCCCGGCGCAGCTCCCGCGCGATGCCGTTGAGCCGGTAACCGAGCACGTCCGCCGCCTCGCGGACGCGCCGGCCGGTGGCCTCGGCGACGTTCGGCTCGTCGTTGAGCGCCCGCGACGCGGTCTTGAGGCTCACGCCGGCCATCGCGGCGACCTGGGTCAGCGTGGGACGGCGCAGGTTCGCCCCGTCGACAGCGGCGTCGGCGGACCGGGAAGCGGACATCATGCTCCGAGTTCTGCAGAGGTGGAGGACGAAAGTATGACATCGATGTCGGATCGGACCGACGCCGCAGCGCCGAATGGACCTTCATGCTGACCATCGGCGCCTTCGCGCGTGCCGCCCGGTTGTCGCCGAAGGCGTTGCGGCTCTACGACGAGCTCGGACTGCTGCGCCCGGCCGCCGTCGACGCGGACTCGGGTTACCGCTACTACGACCCGGGCCAGCTCGGCCGGGCCCGCCTGGTCGCCTGGCTGCGCCGCCTCGACATGCCGCTGGACCGCATCCGCGCCACCTGTGAGCTTCCCGGGGCGGCCGCGGCGGAGGCGGTCACGGCGTACATGGCGGAGCTCGAAGCGGAACTCGAGGCCCGCAGCCGGCTCGCCGGCTTCCTCACCGACTACCTCACCGGGAAGGGAACGCCCATGTCCGAGCACGCACCCGGCCTGGGCCTGCGATTCGCCGCACGGTCCGCGATCGGCAAGGTTCGCGAGACGGACCAGGATCTCGCGTACGCCGGAAGCACCCTCCTCGCCGTCGCGGACGGCGCCGGGCCGGGCGGGGACCGGGCCGCCGCCGCGGCCGTCGAGGTCTTCCGCGGGCTCCCGGGCGGCACCGACCTGCTCCGTACGCTGGAAGAAGCCGTCGCTGACGCCGAAAAGGCCGTGCGGGCGCTACCGTCCCAGGACGAGGAGCGCCCGATCACCACGCTGACCGCCCTGGTGTGGTCGGGCTCGCGGATCGGCGTGGCGCACATCGGGGACAGCCGGGCGTACCTGCTGCGCGGGGGCGAGCTGTCGCGCCTCACCGACGACCACACGTACGTGCAGAAGCTGGTCGACGCCGGCGAGCTCGCCGCCGCCGACCTGCCGGCGCACCCCCAGCGGCCGCTGCTACTCCGCGCGCTCGGCGTCGACGGCGAGGCCGACCTGTCGCTGCGCACGGCGCTGCCGGGCGACCGTTACCTGCTCTGCACCGACGGTGTGTGGACGACCGTCCCGGACCTCGCCGGGGCACTGCGAGCCGGTGCGCACCCGGAGGCGACGGTGTCCCACCTGATCGACGCGGCGTACGCCGGCGGCGCCCCCGACAACGTGGCCTGCGTGGTCGCCGACGTCGTGCCGGTGTGATTCCCCCGGCCCATCAGGCAGCATGGGCGCATGGTTCCCCGGTGGAGTGTGATCGGCGCGCCGTCGAGTGCAGGCGCGCAGACGCCCGGCGTGGAGCGGGCCCCCGCTGCGTTACGCGCGGCGGGCCTGTTGTCCGCGCTCGACGACCGCGGCCTGCTGGTGCAGGACCTCGGCGACATCCCCGGCTTCCGGTGGCGTCCCGACCCGGCCCGCCCCACGGCTCAGAACGCCGCCGCGGTCGCCCGGGTGGCGACCGACGTGGCCAAGGTCGTCGCGTCCGCGCCCGGCGTACCGCTGGTGCTCGGCGGCGACTGCACCGTCACGCTCGGCCTGGTGGCGGCCACGGGCAGCCCCGCGCTGATCTACATCGACGGCGGCCCGGACCTCCACACCCCCGACACCCGCCCGCACGGCAACCTCGACGCGATGGGCCTGGCACACATGATCGGGCTGCCGGGCTGCGACCCGACGGTGGCGGCGGTCGCCTCGCTCCCCCCGGAACGCGTGGTCGCGTACGGCTTCGACCTGCCGCCGAGCGACCCCGAGCGGGTCCTGCTGGACCGCCTGCCGATGACGTACGTGCCGGCCAACGAGGTCCGCACCGGCCCGGCGAAAGCGGCGGCCCGAGCCCGGTTCGCCGCCGAGGCCCTGGCTCCGAGCTTCGTGGTCCACTTCGACGTGGACGTGCTGGCGTTCGCGCAGGCGCCGTTCGCCGACGTGCCGGAGCCGGCCGGGCTGACCCTCCAGGAGCTGGTCGAGACCCTGTCGGTCCTGGTGGCCAGCCCCCAATTCGCCGGTATGACGCTGACCGAGGTGAACCCCGACCACGTGCCGCCGGAGGTGGGCCTGACGCCGCTCGTGGACGCCCTCGCCACGGCGCTCGGCTAGGCGGCGGCGTTCCTTCCGGGACGACGGCGTAGACGCTCTGGCACGCGAGCACTGCACGGATGCCGCCCGTGTACCTGCCCATGTGCCACCGCACATACCGCAGCATCCGCCCGGCGTTCGGCACCCCATCGCCGCCTTCCGAGCGCGGCTCGCCGGCACGGCCTCGGTTCCGGCGGAGCACGGGCAGGCTACGACAGCCGGTGCGGGTTCGCCGCCCCGCGCTCGGACCGGCGGATCACGTTTCGATCTCTTTCGATCGTGCTCAGGATTGCGCCACGCCCCGGCGGCGCGGCCGGACGGCGCCGCGATGACATCGATGTCAACGAAGCCTTGCGGATCGATGCAGTTGCACGTGACGATGTGTCGCGGATGTGCCCGAGCCCACTTTTCCCAGCCTGCGACAAGGAGACGGCATGCACCGGCCACGATGGGGTGTCGCCCTGTTATCTGTGAGCCTCGTAGCGGCGGCCGCGGCCGTCGCCACCGGCGGCGCAGCCCAAGCGGCAGCGGCCGCCTCATTCCGGTCCTCCTTCGAGGCCGACGATCCCCAGCCGGCCTGGACGGACACGGTCGAGGACGACCGCAGCAGCGGCGTCGACGGCACCGTGGTCGTCGGCATGCCGGGCAGCCTGCGCCAGCACGTCACCGCGATCGCGGCGAACGCCCAGCCCAACCCCAACGAGGGCGTGAGCAACCTCAACGACGGCGACGCGGCCACGAAGTGGCTCGTCGACACCCCGACCAGCTGGGCGCAGTACACGCTCGACGCCCCCGCCACGGTGGTGAAGTACGCCCTCACCTCGGCCAACGACGCCCCCGAGCGGGACCCGCGGGACTGGACGCTGGAGGGCTCCGCGGACGGCACGACCTGGACCCCGGTCGACTCGCAGACCGGGCAGACGTTCGACCAGCGGTTCCAGACGAAGACCTACACGGTCGCGCACCCGGCGTCGTTCCCGCTCTACCGCCTGACCATCACGGGCCACCCGTCGGGCAACCTCACCCAGCTCGCCGACCTCGAGCTCGCCGACGCCAACGTCACCACGCCGCCGGCCGGGCCGATGCAGAGCCGGATCGGCAACGGCCCGGCCAGCTCCCCCACCGCCAAGGCCGGCGTCGGCTACACCGGGCTCAAGGCGTTCCAGATCGCCGGGCGGCACACGGCCGAGGGCCACGCCTACTCCTACAACAAGGTCTTCGACGTCGACGTGGCGGTCACCGCGGACACCGAGTTGTCGTACCTGGTGCTGCCCGAGTTCAACCGCGACGACCTGAGCAACCCGGCCACGTACACGGCGGTCGACCTGGCGTTCACCGACGGCACGTACCTGTCGGATCTCCACGCCGTCGACCAGCACGGTGTCGTGCTCAGCCCCGCCGCGCAGGGCGCCTCGAAGACGCTCTACACCGCGCAGTGGAACAAGCGGACCGCCCGCATCGGCAAGGTTGCCGAGGGCAAGACGATCGACCGGATCCTGGTCGGCTACGACAAGCCGGACGGCCCCACGAGCTTCCGGGCCTGGTTCGACGACATCACCATCGCGCAGGTCGAGCCGGCGCGGCCCAAGGCCCACCTCTCCGAGTACGCCGAGACCAGGCGCGGCACCCAGTCGTCGGGCGACTTCTCCCGCGGCAACAACTACCCGGCGACCGCCGTCCCGCACGGCTTCAACTTCTGGACCCCGGTGACCAACGCCGGCTCCACCTCGTGGCTGTACGAGTACCACCGCCAGAACAACGCGGCCAACCGCCCGACGCTGCAGGCGTTCTCCACGAGTCACGAGCCCAGCCCGTGGATGGGCGACCGGCAGACGTTCCAGGTCATGCCCTCCGCCGCCACCGGCACCCCCGACGCCAGCCGCGCCAACCGGGCGCTCGCCTTCGGGCACGAGAACGAGGTCGCAAAGCCGTACTACTACGGCGTTACGTTCGACAACGGCATCAAGACGGAGCTGGCACCCACCGATCACGCGGCGCTGTTCCAGTTCACGTTCACCGGCGACAGCTCGAACCTCGTCTTCGACAACGTCGACAGCAGGTCGGGGCTGACCATCGACGCGGCCAACCGTACGGTGACCGGCTGGTCCGACGTCAACAGCGGCGGCCTCTCCGCCGGCTGGACACGGATGTTCCTCTACGCCACCGTCGACGCACCGATCACGGCGAGCGGCATGCTGCCTGCCGGCAACCGCCCCTCGACCGGCTATGTCAAGGTGGACACCGCGCAAGACAAGACCGTGAAGCTGCGCATGGCGACGTCGCTGATCAGCGTGGCCCAGGCCAAGCACAACCTGGAGCTCGAGGTGCCCGGCGACGCCACGCTGGCTTCGATCCGGGACAAGGCGCAGGCCGCCTGGGACGCCAAGCTCGGCACCGCCGAGGTGGAGGGCGCCTCCGAGGACCAGCTCGTCACCCTCTACTCCAACATGTACCGGCTGTTCCTCTATCCGAACTCGGCCTTCGAGAACACCGGCACCGCGGAGAACCCCACCTACAAGCACACCGTCCAGTCGGCCGTCACCAGCCCGGCCAGCTCGCCGACGGAGACCGGAGCACCGGTCAAGGACGGCAAGGTGTACGTCAACAACGGCTTCTGGGACACCTACCGCACCACCTGGCCGGCGTACTCGCTGCTGACTCCGGACGCGGCCGGCGAGATGGTCAACGGCTTCGTCCAGCAGTACAGGGACGGCGGCTGGATCTCCCGGTGGTCGTCGCCCGGCTACGCCAACCTGATGGTGGGCACCAGCTCGGACGTCGCATTCGCCGACGCGTACCTGAAGGGCGTGCCGGGCATCGACGCCGAGACGGCCTACCAGGCCGCGGTGAAGAATGCGACCGTCACCCCGCCGAACCAGAACGTGGGCCGCAAGGGCCTGGCCACGTCGATCTTCAAGGGTTACACCCCGAGCGACGTCACGGGCGAGGCGATGTCGTGGGCCATGGACGGCTACATCAACGACTTCGGCATCGCCAACATGGCCGCGGCGCTGGCGAAGAAGGGCGGCCCCAGGGCACAGGAGTACGCCGAGCAGGCTGAGTACTTCCGCAACCGGGCCCTGAACTACGTGAACATGTTCGACCCGTCGGTGGAGTTCTTCCAGGGCAAGGACTCCGCGGGCAAGTGGCGCAACCCGCCGTCGACCTACGACCCGCGGGTCTGGGGTTACGACTACACCGAGACCGACGGCTGGAACATGGCGTTCCACGTGCCGCAGGACGGTCAGGGGCTGGCCAACCTCTACGGCGGCAAGGACCAGCTCGCCAAGAAGCTCGACACGTTCTTCGCCACGCCGGAGACGGCCGGCTTCCCCGGCTCGTACGGCGGCACGATCCACGAGATGCTCGAGGCCCGCGACGTCCGGATGGGCCAGTGGGGCTTCAGCAACCAGCCGTCGCACCACATCCCCTACATGTACGACTACGCGGGCCGGCCGGCCAAGACCCAGAAGATCATCCGCGAGGCGCTGTCCCGGCTCTACCTGGGCAGCGAGATCGGGCAGGGCTACCCCGGCGACGAGGACAACGGCGAGATGAGCGCCTGGTACGTGTTCAGCTCGCTCGGCTTCTACCCCCTGCAGATGGGCAGCCCCGCCTACGCGATCGGCTCGCCGCTCTTCACCAAGGCGACGATCAATCTGCCCGGCGGCAAGAAGATCGTGATCAACGCACCGGACAACAGCGCGAAGAACGTCTACGTGCAGTCTCTCAAGGTCAACGGGAAGGCCTACACGTCGACCTCGCTGCCCCACTCGCTGCTCGCCGACGGCGCGGTGCTGGACTTCGCCATGGGTCCGGAGCCGTCCGCCTGGGGCACGGACGCCGACGCGGCGCCACCGTCGATCACGACCGGGGACGCCGTGCCCAGCCCGCTGCGGGATCTGACCGGCCCCGGCAAGGGAACGGCGTCCGATCCGGCGCTGGTCGACGACACGTCCGACACCCGCGCGGCCGTCTCCTCGTGGCAGTACCAATTCGCGAGCGGCGGGGAGCAGGCCGACTACTACACCCTCACCTCGGGTGTGGTGCCCGGCGATCCGAAGGCGTGGAAGCTTTCCGGCTCCTACGACGGCACGACCTGGACGACGATCGACGAGCGGGCCGACCAGACGTTCGACTGGCGGCTGCAGACGAAGCCTTACAAGATCACCAAGCCGGGCCGCTACTCGCACTACAAGCTCGACGTGACGGCGAACAGCGGCGAGGCGAGCACGACGCTTGCCGAGATCGAACTGCTCGGCAAGCCGGCTCCGGCCTGCACCACCACGATCGCCGACAAGGTGGTCGGCGCGGTCTCGGTGAAGTCGGGTGTCACCTGCATCAAGGACGGCGCGACCGTGACCGGCCTGGTCACGGTCTCCAAGGGCGCCTCGCTCTTCGTCTCCGAGGCAACCCTGCGCGCGGCGGTCACCGCGACCGGCGCGGGCACGGTCTCGCTGCTGCACGCCACGGTCAACGGGCCGGTCACGGTGACCGGCTCGGGCCCGGTCCTGCTCGAGGGGTCCACCATCAAGGGCGCCGTGACGCTGCTGCACAACGGCACGGCGACCGTCGTCGCGGCCGACACGGTGAACGGCCCCCTGACCTGCTCCGGCAACCAGCCGGCGCCGGTGAACAACGGGCTGCACACCTCCGGCACGGGCGTCCGCCTGGGCCAGTGCGCCAGGATCTGATGAATTCTCGAACACGTGTTCGATCGTATGGCCGAATGATGCGGAAGATTCTGACGATCTGCTGACCGATGAGCGCCGCGGTCCCGGCGGGACCGCGGCGCTCCGATCGTCGACCTAGGGTGGAGACATGTCCGACGATGATCTGTGGTCCGCCGTCGTCGCGGCCGACCTGTGCACCCTCGCCACCATCAAGAGGGACGGCCGGCCGCAGCTGTCCGACGTCAACTACACCGCCGACCCTGCGACCCGGATCCTGCGCACCTCGACCAGGGCTTCCCTCGCCAAGGTCCACAACCTGCGCCGTGACCCGCGGGCGACGCTGCGGGTCGGCCCGCCGGGCGGCGGATACGTCGTCGCCGAGGCCACCGCGTCGTTCTCACCGGCCGCGGCGGACGAGCACGACGCGACCGTCGAGGAGCTGATCGAGGTCTACCGTCTCATCGGCGGAAAGGAGCACCCGGACTGGGCGGATTACCGCCGGGCGATGGTGGCCGACGGGCGGTTGGTGCTGCGGTTGAAGGTCGAGCGCCTCTACGGCTGGCTCATGCCCTGACCGGCGCATGACCGAGGCGGGACTCGTCGACGCCGACGCCTCCTTCCCGATCACCGGGTCGGCTTGCGATCAGTTGGAAGCGGCCACCGTCAACCAGATCCAAGAACGGCTGGTCAGCGCCGATCCGGCCCCGGCGAGGAGATCGAGGAGCATCTCGCCAACGTCGCGGCCGGAGTTCTCGGCCTTGCCACGTCGCCGATGGTCGCGGCCTGGGGCCGAAAACCCGACGGTCGCGGCCTACGGCCGAAACCCGAGGGTCGCGGCCTACGGCGAAAACCGACGGTCGCAGCCGGAGGCGGAAGCCCGACGGTCGCAGCCGGAGGCGGAAGCCCGACGGTCGCGGCCGAAAGCCGACGGTCGCGGCCGGAGGCCCGAACCCGACAGTCGCAGCCTGGGCGGAAGCCCGACGGCCGTGGCCGGAGGCCGAA
Source organism: Actinoplanes sp. NPDC049681 (assembly GCF_044465265.1). Lineage (NCBI taxonomy): Bacteria > Bacillati > Actinomycetota > Actinomycetes > Micromonosporales > Micromonosporaceae > Actinoplanes > Actinoplanes sp. NPDC049681. Next base: position 175,694 of record NZ_JBITLP010000004.1, on the reverse strand, counting down.
TCCCGACGGTCGTGGCCGGAGGCCGAAACCCGACGGTCGCGGCCGGAGGCCGAAACCCGACGGCCGTGGCCGGAGGCCGAAACCCGACAGTCGCAGCCTGGGCGGAAGCCCGACGGTCGTGGCCGGAGGCCGAAACCCGACGGTCGCAGCCTGGGACGGAAACCGGAGTGACCACGCGGGATTCAGCCGCGGCGGCGATCCGGAGGGAGCAGGAACCGAGCCAGCACCGCGGCGTGATTGCGGTCGTGTGCCGCCCTGGCGCCGTACAGCAGGGTCACCACCGGATGCTGCGCACCGATCTCCCGCAGCTCGTCCACCGCCGGGTTGTCCTCGAGCTCGGCCTCGTACCGCTCGGCGAACTCGTCGAAGCGCCCGGGCTCGGCATGGAACCAGTTGCGCAGGTCGGTGCTCGGTGCGACGTCCTTCAGCCACAGATCCACCCGGGCCCGCTGCTTCGACACTCCGCGTGGCCAGAGCCGGTCGACCAGCACCCGGAAACCGTCCTCGGGGGACGGCTCCTCGTGGACTCTCTTGACCACGAAGGCCATCAGCGACCTCCCACGGATTCCTGCAGCAGCGTCTGCAAGGCATCGCAGCAGCGGAGCAGCCGGCCCGCGATCTCGTTGAACATGTCCGGGTCCCGCCGTCCGCCGTCCTCGCGCCACAGGGCGCGCAGGGCGGCCTGGCTCAGGGCCAGCTGCGTAGCGGCCCCTTCGATGTGGGCGATGAACTGGTCGCGGTGGGCCGGCGGGGCGAACTCGGCCGATCCTCGGGCGGCCCGGAGCGGCTCGCCGGGGTGGGCGAAGACCGCCGCGGCGTCGCCTCCGGCCCGGTCGGCGCCGATCCACGCGAGCAGGTGTTCGAGCTCGGTGGCTGCCACGGTCATCCGGCCGATCGCCGTCAGGGTTTCTCCGGCCAGCCTCTGCACGCTCCGACCATACCGCTCCGGCCGGCTCAGACGAGCGTCACGGCGTACAGGTGGAAGCGGGGGTCGTCCGGCAGCGTGACGGACCGGATCTGTTTGCCGGCGGCGACGGGTAGCGAGGCCGCGAAGAGGTTCACCGGTGGTCCGTCCACTCCTTGTCCTGCCTTGATCCGGTGTGGCATGGAGAGTGCAACGGTCGTTCCGGGCGAGGGGCTGCCGCACCAGTCGGCGATCGTCAGGGTCGTGGGGGCCGACGTGCCGTCGGTGTAGCCGATGGTCAGCGCGGCGGTCACCGGACCGTTGTGGGTCGTGGCGATCAGTTTCACCGTGCTGTGGTCGCCGGCCGGCAGGAGCAGCGACTGGCCGCGGGCCTGGACGAAGTTCTTCGCCGTGCCGCTCGGGTCGGGCGCCTGGTACGTCACGCCGGCCCAGGTCACCGGGCCGGCCGGGGGCAGCAGGTCGGCGTCGTAGCTCCAGCCACCGCCGTCGAAGTCTCCCTCGGCGGGGGACGTGACGGTGGCCGTACCGTCGGTGTTGCGTTCGGACGAGAGATCGACCCGGCAGGTGTCGCCGTCGGTGACGCAGGTTGTCGGGGACACTACCGCGATGGTGGCGGTCCGCTTGACGGTATTCGCGGAAGGGGCGCCGACCTGCACTTCGATCGGGTACGCCCCCAGCGTCGCCCCGGCCGGAGCCTGCACGGTGACCGTGGCCGTCCTGCCGACCGGAAGGTGGCGGCTCACCAGGATCTTCGGCAGCTTCGGTGCGACCGTCACGGTCCAGCCCGCCGGTGCCGTCGCGGACACCCGCGGGGCGATCGCCAGCGGCGCCTGAGCGAGCACGTCGACCTCGAAGGTCGCCTTCTGCGGAGAAGCCGCACCGGCCGGCAGGACGGCGCTCGCCGGGCGCAGGGTCGCGTCGATGTGGGTGCGGCCGTCCGCCGGTGCCTGGTTCACCGACGGCGGCTCGGCGGCGACCGAGGTGCCCCACGAGGACGGTGTCGTGCCGACGGTGTGGGCGAGGGTGCCGCCCCGGGCGATCTGCGACCAGTCGACCCAGCTCTTGGCCAGGTTTCTGCCGTTCAGCCGGACCCGCTGGAGGTAGCGGCTGCTGTCCGAGACGCCCGGGGCGGTGATCGTGAGGGTGCCGCCGCCGGTCCGCACCCTGGCGGCCGGGAACTGGGGGCTGGAGACGGCGAGGAAGTTCGCGCCGCTCATGGTCGGGTAGAGGCCCAGCGACGAGAAGACGTACCAGGCGCTCATCGTGCCGAGGTCGTCGTTGCCGGTCATGCCGTCGGGGCCGGTGGTGAAGAGCGTCATCGCGGCCCGCACGACGGTCGCGGTCTTCGCCGGGTCACCCGCCCAGTGATACATGTACGGCGCCAGCAGGTCGGGTTCGTTGTTCGGGTTGTAGGTGGCCTTGGCGTAGTAGTCGTACGGGCTGGCGATCCACTCCGTACGCGCGGTGCCGGCCGGGTCGGTGAGCAGCTTGTCGTACGCGAAGAAGTCGTCGAGGCGCTGCTCGGTGGCCGCCCGGCCGCCCATCAGCTGCACGAGCCCGGCCGGGTCCTGCGGCACCAGCCACTGGTACTGGTACGCCCCGCCCTCGTGGAACTGCTCCGCCGCCGCGACCGGGTCGTACGGTGTCAGCCACGTACCGTCGACCGTCCGGGGCCGGAACTGCTTGATCGACGAGTCCCACAGGTTGCGGTACCACTGGCCACGCCCGGCGAACAGCTTCGCGTCGTCCGTCTTGCCGAGCCCCTGCGCCATCAGGGCCAGCGCGGCGTCGGCGGCGGCGTACTCGAGGGTCGCGGATGCGGGGTGGACGCAGTCGTTGTCGCCGCCCTTGTGCGCACAGTCCTTGCCCAGCACCAGCCCGGACGGGATGTAGCCGCGGTCGGCGTAGTACCCCTGTCCGGTGCGCCCGTTGTACGGCGAGTCCGCCGGCGGCTGCGCGGTGGCGTTCTTGCGCAGCAGCGCGTACGCCTCCTCCTCGTGCCCCGCCAGCAGCCCCTTCGACCAGGCCTCGACGAGGAACGGGGTGACCGGGTCGCCGGTCATGATGTTGGTCTCGCTGTTGGCCAGCGCCCACCGGGGCAGCCATCCCCCGTCGCGCCCGATCGCCACGACCGAGAGCGCGACGTCGCGGGCGACGTCCGGCGCCAGCAGCTCCAGCAGCTGGTTCTGCGGCCGGTACGTGTCCCACAACGAGAAGTTCTGGTACGGCGTGTAGCCGTCGGCGGTGTGCACGTGGCGGTCGAAGCCGACGTACCGGCCGTCGGCGTCGCCGGCGAGGTTCGGATGCAGCAGCGAGTGGTAGAGCGCGGTGTAGAACACGCCGCGCCGGTCGGCCGGACCGCCGTCGATCTCGATGCGGCCGAGCTCGTCCGCCCACGTGTCGCGCAGCTTGGCGCGGGTGGCGTCGAAGTCGTACGAGTCACCGGTCTCGGCGGCCAGGTTGTCGCGGGCGCCGTCCGCGCCGGTGTACGACAGCGCCACCTTGACGACCACGTCGCGGTCGGCCGTCGCGTCGAAGGTGACGTAGGCGCCGTTGCCGCCGCTGCCCGCCGCGTCGCGCGAGTCCCTGGTGATCGAGGAGCCGCGCCACGTACCGAACGCCGTGAACGGGCGGTCGAAGCTGGCGGTGAAGTAGACGGTGTGGTCGTCCTTCCCGGCGCAGAAGTTGCCCGCGTGGACGCGGCCCTCGACCGTGCGGTCACCGACGACGTGGATCTCGGAGTCGAAGACGGACTGGTTGGCCTTGCCGGTGTTGAACAGCACGTTGGCGGCCGCCGTGGCCGGGAAGGTGTAGCGCTGCCAGCCGGTGCGCGCGGTGGCGGTCAGCTCGGCCCGGGTCTGGTACTTCGACAGACCCACCCGGTAGTAGCCCGGCGACGCCTCCTCGTCGGCGTGCGAGTACGGCGACCGGTAGGCGGCCGGATCGACGGTGCTCACCTCGCCGGTGGTGGGCAGCATGGGCAGCTCGCCCGCCACGCCGCAGCCGACGCCGGAGAGGTGGGTCTGGCTGAAGCCGTAGATGCTGGTCTGCTGGTAGTCGTACCCGCCCTGCCCGCCGGTGTCCGGGCTGACCTGGACCATGCCGAACGGCGCGCTCGCGCCCGGGAAGGTGTTGCCGAAGTTCTGCGTGCCCACGAAGGGGTGCACGAGGTCGACCGGGGCCGGTTCGGCCGCAGCCGCCGGGCCGGCGTGCAGCACCGCAGTCGCCATGATCAGGGCGGTCGAGGCCGCAGAGAACCGACGGACCATGGAAAACCTCCGGTCAACGGCGTCATCGTCCGGTGACAACGTTGTCACGTTCCAGAGATCCGTGTCAATGCATAGCCGGTGAGCTGCCTTTTCGAGCGGCGGAAGTCCTCAAGTTCGGGCCCCGGCGACCCGATCACGGCACATGCGGCCGTCCCGTCCTGGGCCGGCGCTGGCAGACCGGAGATGCTGATGGCCCCCACCCCGCTGGCGCCGGACGCGCTGCGCCCGTGGGCTCGCCTGTGCATCGCGGTGGCCGTGACGGTGGGGATGTTCGGGCTGGTCCTCAGCACCGGCGCGGGCGGCCCGAAGATTGCCGAGACGATCTCCAACCTGGGCCTGTGCGCCGCGGCGATCTGCGCGGCGGTCGTCTGCCTTCTGCGGGCGACGACCCTGCGGGGACGCGCGCGGGCCGGATGGGGACTGATCGGCCTCGGCGTACTCTCCTGGGGCCTCGGCCAGGCATACGGCGTCTGGATGTACGTGTTTGCCGGCTTCCAGCCGCTACCCTCGCCGGCGGACATCGGCTACCTCGGCATGGTGGTGCTCGCGCCGGCCGGCCTGCTGGCACTCCCGGTCGCCAGCCAGGGCGTCGCCAACCGCGCGCGCAGCGTGCTCGACGGCCTCATGGTGGCCGCGGCGCTCATGCTCATCTCGTGGATCTTCGTCGTGGACCCGCTCATCACGGCCGGTGGCGACAGCGTCCTGGCGCTCTCCGTGAGCCTCGCCTATCCGCTGGGCGACGTGGTCATCGTGACGATCGTCGTCTACATGCTGGCCCTGCAGCGCCGCCGCGGGCACAACTTCGGCCACCTCGTGCTGGTCGGTGCCGGCAGCGTGGCATTCGCGGCCTCCGACATCGGGTACGCCTACCTGCACCTGATCGACGCGTACGTGGCGGGCGGGCCCACCGACATCGGCTGGTTCGCGGGCTTCTGCCTCATCCTCCTCGCCGCCGCTCGCCCCGTCGCACCGGGCGCGTCCGGCGCCGCGGCGCCCGGCGACACCGGACAGCCGTTCGGCGTGCTGCTGCCCTACGTGGCGGTGCTCGCCGCCCTGGTCACCAGCGGGGTGTGGTTCGCGCGGACCGGGCAGAGCGGCGCGTTCGTCGCGTACACGTCCTCGTCCCTGATGCTCTTCATGGTCGGACGCCAGCTGCTCACCCTGCTGGAGAACCGCAACCTGACGCGCGGCCTCGAGGTCCGCGTCGCCGAGCGCACCGCCGAGCTGTACGCCAGCGAGCAGCGCTTCCAGGCCCTCGTCCAGCACAGCTCGGACGTGGTGACCGTGGTGGGCATCGATTCCGAGGTGCTGTACCAGAGCGAATCCGTGAAGCGCGTCTTCGGATTCCCGGCGCACGTGATCACCGGCCGCCGCCTCACGAGCGTCTTCGACCCGGAGAGCGCCGCGCGCCTCGCCGACGCCCTGCGGTCGGTCAGCAGTCGCCCGTACGCGAGCACGGTCCTGGAATTGACCCTGCGCCACCGCGACCGCCGGCAACGTCAGGCCGAGATCACCATCACCAACCTGCTCACCGACGCGAACGTCGGCGGCCTGGTGCTGAACACCCGCGACATCAGCGAGCGCAAGGAGCTGCAGGAGCAGCTGGTGCACGAGGCGTACCACGACGCGCTCACCCAGCTCGCCAACCGTGCGCTCTTCCGCGAGCGGGTCGCCGAGGCGCTCGATAACCGCGGCGCCGACGACGTCACCGTGCTCTTCCTGGACCTCGACGGGTTCAAGGAGGTCAACGACAGCCTGGGCCACCTCGCCGGCGACAAGCTGCTGGTCCAGGTCGCCGACCGGCTCCGCGAGGCGGTCCGCGACGGCGACACCGTGGCCCGCTTCGGCGGCGACGAATTCGCCGTGCTCATCCGCTCCGAGCTCGGCGCGCGCGACGCCGAGGGCGTGGCGCAGCGCATCGTCGACGGCCTGCACGAGCCGTTCCACATCGACGAGCGGGAGCTGCACGTACGCGGCAGCATCGGGCTCGCGGCCTACGCGGATCTCGGCGGTGACGAGCACGAGGACGCCGCCGAGCAGCTCATGCGCAACGCCGACCTGGCCATGTACCGGGCCAAGACGAGTGGCGGCAGCGGCTTCGCGGTCTACGACCCGCAGATGCTGGCCGGCCTCGTGGAGCGCCTGGAGCTCGAGGCCGACCTGCGCATGGCGCTGACCCGCGGCGAACTGGAGGTGCACTACCAGCCGACCATCGACATGGTGGACAGCCGCGTCGTGGGATTCGAGGCGCTGGTGCGCTGGCGGCACCCGGTCCGCGGACTGATCTCGCCGATGTCGTTCATCCCGCTCGCCGAGGCCACCGGCCTGATCGTGCCGCTCGGCCGCTGGGTGCTCACCGAGGCCTGCCGTCAGACCATGGAGTGGGCGCGGCGCAGCGGGCAGCCGCCGGTGAAGATGGCCGTGAACGTCTCGGTCCGCCAGTTCGACCGCAGCGATCTGGCCGCGGTGGTCCGCGAGGTGCTGACCGAGACCGGCATGCCGGCCGACAAGCTCTGCCTCGAGATGACCGAGAGCGTGCTGATGACCGACACCGAGGAGAACCTCGCCCAGCTCGTCAGCCTGAAGGCGCTCGGGGTGACCCTGGCGATCGACGACTTCGGCACCGGCTACTCGTCCCTGGCGTACCTGCGCCGGTTCCCGGTGGACACGCTGAAGATCGACCGCTCGTTCGTCGAGCGCCTCGGCGAGCAGACCGACGACGCGGCCCTGGCCAGCACGATCGTCCAGCTCGGCCAGAGCCTCGGCATGTCGACCGTGGCCGAGGGCATCGAGGAGTACGGCCAGCTCGCGGCTCTGCGCGCGATGGGCTGCACGTTCGCCCAGGGCTTCTACTTCTCCCGCCCGGTACCCGCCGGAGAAGCCGGCCGCCTGCTGCTGGAGGGCGCCGGCGTCAGCCCGTCCGCATGACCCGCCGCCCGGTCGTGAGACCGGGCGGTGGCGCTTGATCAGGACCAGCTCAGCTTTCCCGGGGGATGGCCACAGCTGATGCGGGTAAGCAAGAGCCCGTGACCACGCCCCGCCTCACCGCCTCAGGACCGGCCCGCGACGCCCGCGCGGTCGTCCTGTTCCTGCACGGAGGCAGCGAGACCAGCACAGCGCCGGCGCGCCGCGGCATGGCGTATCTGCGGATGGTCCCGTTCGTCCGGGCCGTGGCCTCCGAGCTGCACGGCCGCGACGTCGCCACCTGGTTGCTGCGGTACCGCGTACGGGGGTGGAACGGCTCCGCCGAGGATCCCGTGGTCGACGGCCGGTGGGCGCTTCACGAGGCGCGGCGGCGGCATCCCGGGGCTCCCGTGGTGCTGGTGGGCCACTCCATGGGCGGGCGGGTCGCACTGCGGCTGGCCGGGGAGCCGGACGTGGTGGGTGTCTGCGCGCTGGCGCCGTGGCTGGAGGCCGGGGAGCCGGAGCCGCGGCCGGGGGCGCAGGTGCTGATCGCCCACGGTGCCGCCGATCGGGTGACCAGCCCCGCGGCTTCCGCCGTGTACGCCGCCCGGATCGGCGCGTCGTTCGTGCCGGTGCCGGGTGAGACCCACGCGCTGCTGCGCCGGCCGCTGTTCTGGACGCGGCTCGTCACGGGGTTTGTCGCCGAGGCGCTGGGCGCCCGGTCGGCCGCGCGCTGATCTCCGAGATTCCGGGCGCCGCCACCTGGAGCACGATGAGAAAGCGCTTCCCGGGCGCCTAGCAGGCATTGACACCCGTTAACAGGACGTTCACAGTGGCCTACGAGGGAGCGCTTTCCCAGCCTCCCCATCCCCATCCCCCTCACTTCTTGATTCCCCGCAAGGAGGACTTCCGCATGAGCTCCGCTCCCGTCCGAAGTAGCGGCCGGATCCGCATGGCCGCCCTCTGCGCCTCACTCCTGGCCCTGCTCGCCGCCTACCTCGTCGCCTCGGTGAGCGACGCGGCCGCCGCCGAGGTGGTCGTCTCGCAGGGCAAGCCCACCACCGCGTCGTCCGACGAGTGGGCCGGCACCCCGGCCTCCGCCGCCACCGACGGCAACACCGGCACGCGCTGGTCCAGCCAGTTCTCCGCGAGCCAATGGATCAAGGTGGACCTCGGCTCGGCCATGGCGGTCAGCCGGGTCGACCTGAACTGGGAGGCGGCGTACGCCACGGCGTTCACCGTTCAGTTCTCCACCGACGGCACCACCTTCACCAACGCCACGAGCGCCCTCCGCGGGAACGTGGGCGCACAGACCATCCCGGTCACCGGCACCGCCCGCTACGTGCGGCTGAACCTCACCGAGCGGGCCCTGCCCATGTACGGCTACTCGCTGTGGGAGTTCCAGGTGTACGCCGGCGGCAGCAGCGACCCGGTCCTGCTCTCGTACGACAAGCCCGGCCTGGCCTCCAGCGAGCAGAACGACGTCAACTGCAACCCGTGCACCGCGGCGAAGGCCTTCGACCTCGACCCGGCCACCCGCTGGGCCACCAGCTCGACCACGGGCTGGGTGGACCCGGGCTGGATCTCCGTCGACCTGGGCGCCACCGCGCAGATCAGCCGGGTGGAACTTCAGTGGGATCCGGCGTACGCGACCGCGTACAAGATCCAGGTCTCTCCGGACGCGAAGACCTGGACCGACATCTACTCCACGACGACCGGCAAGGGTTTCAAGGAGGTCCTCACCGTCTCCGGCTCGGGACGGTACGTCCGGATGTACGGCACCGCCCGCTCCGGCCCCTACGGCTATTCGCTGTACGACTTCAACGTCTACGGCACCGGCGGCGCGCCGAACACCCCGCCCACCAGGCCCGCCGACCCGGTGTTCCCGGCGACGCGGCTGGTGTTCCAGGACGAGTTCAACGACCCGGCCGGCACCAGGCCCAACCCGGCGAAATGGACGTACGACCCGGGCTACCCGCAGAACGGCGAGATCCAGTACTACACCGAGGACAGCAACAACGCGCAGACGAACGGCCAGGGGCAGCTGGTGATCGAGGCCCGCCGGGAGACCGTCAACGGCCGCGACTACACCTCGGCCCGGATGAACACCGGCACCAAGTTCCACGTCCAGTACGGCCGCGTCGAGGCGCGTATCAAGGTGCCGAAGGGCAACGGGCTGTGGCCGGCGTTCTGGATGATGGGCGCCGACTTCCTCACCGGGCGGCCGTGGCCGTACAACGGCGAGGTCGACATCATGGAGGTCCTGGGCCGCAACACGAGTGAGGCGTACTCGACGTTGCACGCGCCGCAGTACAACGGTGCCGGCGGCTACGGCCAGAAGTACGCCACGGTGGACCTGTCGCAGGACTTCCACGTGTGGGCGGCCGAGTGGGACAGCAAGGGCATCAAGTTCCTGCTCGACGGCAACCAGGTCTTCTACGCCAGCAAGGCCACCGTCGAGGCGACCCGCGGGCCGTGGATCTTCGACCACCCCTTCTACATCATCCTGAACCTCGCGGTCGGCGGCGACTTCCCCGGTCCCATCGACGCCTCCACTCCCTTCCCCGCCCGGATGCTCGTCGACTACGTCCGCGTCTACCAGTGAGGATTCCGATGCGCAAAGGAAGCCTGATCGTGGTCGCGGTCCTGACCGCTTACCTTGCCATCACCCAGGTCGGTGCCGGCGCCGCGGACGGCCTGCTCTCCCAGGGGGGTACGGCCACCGCATCGTCCACCGAGTCCGCCGCGTTCCCCGCCTCGAACGCCGTCGACGGCAACCCGGGGACCCGCTGGTCCAGCGCCTTCAGCGACCCGCAGTGGTTGCGGATCGACCTGGGTGGCACCGCTACCGTCTCGTCGATCGTGCTGGACTGGGAGGCCGCGTACTCGAAGACCTTCAACCTGCAGATCTCCGCCGACGGCTCGACGTGGACGAATCTCAAGGCCGGCGTCGCCGGCACCGGCGGCCGGCAGACCGTCGCCGTCGCCGGCTCCGGTCGCTACGTGCGGCTCGAGTCCCTCGCCCGAGCCACCCAGTGGGGCGTCTCGCTCACCGAATTCCAGGTATACGGGACGAGCGGCGGCCCGACCATCCCGCCGGGCGCCGTACGGGTGGCGGAATTCCTCGCCGACTGCCCGTTCAGTCACCGGTTGCCGGACGACCCGATCGTGTTCCCGAACATGCCCGGCGCCTCGCACATGCACAGCTTCTTCGGCAGCGAGGTGACCAACGCCGCCACGACGGTGACCGACCTGGTCGACGCGAACAGCAACTGCAACCCGTCGATCGACAAGTCGTCGTACTGGATCCCGACCTTCTCCCACAACGGCGTCCCGGTGGAGCCGACCACGGGCGTCTTCTACTACCTCGGCGAGGGCGTCAGCGACGCCCTGATCGCCCAGACCCAGCCGTTGCCGTTCGGCCTGCGCATCGTGGCCGGCAACGCGCGGGCCACCGGTCCGGACGACAACACGATCTCCCGCTGGTCCTGCCTGCACGCGGGCGAGGTGGGATCCTCGCACGACTTCGTGACCTGCCCGCCCGGCTCGATGCTGGAGTCGTACCTGGACTTCCCGCATTGCTGGGACGGAGTGCACCTGGACTCGCCGGACCACAAGAGCCACATGGCGTACCCGGTGAACAACGCCTGCCCGGCCACCCACCCGGTGGTCGTGCCGAAGCTGCGCCAGGTCATGCGCTATCCCGTCAGCGGGAACCCGGCCGGCTTCCGGCTCGCCTCCGGTGCCGGGTACACCATGCACGGCGACTTCTTCAACGCGTGGCCGGTGGAGGAGATGGCACGGCGGGTGAACGACTGCATCCGCGTCATCGTGAAGTGCGGTACGGACGGACGTCCCTGACATGGCCGTACCCGCCGCCGGGGCTGCACGTGGCACCGGCGGCGGGGGGCTGGAGAGCGCTCTCTGTGAGATCAAGGCCGGTGCTATAACAGAGCCCATGAGCACCCGGGCCGGTCGCGGCGGTCAGAACCCCACGATGGACCAGGTCGCCGAGGCCGCCGGGGTGTCCCGGGCCACGGTGTCGCGGGTCATCAACGGCGCACCGACCGTCGACGCCCGGATCCGCGAGATGGTGGAGCGGGCGATCGCCGAGACCGGCTACGTGCCGAACGTCGCGGCCCGTTCGCTGGTCACCCGCAAGTCCAACTCGGTCGCGCTGGTCATCTCCGAGCCCGACCGGCCGTACGACTCCTCGTTCCTCAACCGGATCTTCACCGACCCCTACTTCGGCCGGATCACCGCCGGAGCCACCGCCGCGCTGCGACCGCACGACATTCACCTGGTGATCATCCCCACCGACTCGACCGATCACCACCACGTGCTGCGCTACCTGCGGCAGGGCCACGTCGACGGTGTGCTGCTGATCAGCAGCCACGAGCAGGACCCGCTCCCCCGCCAGGTGCACGACCTCGGCATCCCGGCGGTCGTGTCGGCCCGGCCCGCCACGCCGCTGGCGACCAGCTTCGTCGACGTCGACCAGCGGCTCGGCGCCCGGCTCGCCGCCGAGCGCCTGCTGTCCCGGGGCTGCCGGCGGCTCGCCACCATCAGCGGGCCGCTGGACATGCCGGCCGCGCTGGACCGGCTCGACGGCTTCCGTTCGTACCTCGCCGACCAGGGCTTTCCCGGCGTACCGATGGTCGAGGGCGACTTCACCCGCCACGGCGGGGAGGAAGGCGCGCGGCGCCTGCTGGCCGACCACCCGGACATCGACGGCCTCTTCGTCGCCAGCGACCTGATGGCGGAGGGGGCGCTGCGGGCGGTGCAGGATCTCGGCCGGCGCGTCCCGGACGACGTGGCTGTGGTCGGCTTCGACGACAGCAGCGCGGCGCTCGACTGCCGGCCGCTGCTCACCACGATCCGCCAGCCGGTCGAGGACATGGCGGCCGAGATGGCGGAGGTGCTCATGGCGCACATCGCCGCCCCGGGCCGGCTGCCCCGGTCGGTCACCTTCCAGCCCACGCTGGTGGTCCGCGAGTCCGCCTGATCACCGCGTACCGGGATAGGCCACCATGACCGCGTGGGCGACCTCCTGATCAATCTTCTCGCCAGCGTGATCGCCGGCACCGCGGTGTGGCTGGCACAGTTCGCCATCCGGCGGCGCCGGCTCGACCGGGAACGCGCTTTCTTCGGCCTGGCCGACGGCGCCACCTGCCTGCTGGTCACCTCCCGGCACTTCGCCTCGCCCAGCACCGAGAGCGTGCACCGCCGTGACGTCGCCGCCCTGGTGGAGCTGACCACGCTGGCCCGGGAGTGCGGCGCCCGCGCGGACCTGGTCGGCGGCAGCGACCTGCGGCACGAGCTCGGGCGGATGACGGAATTCTGTGTGGGCGGCCCGTCGGCGAACCCGCGCACGGCCGTCCACCTGCGCACCGCCCTGCCCGGCGTCGACTACGCGGGTCTGTCCTTCACCGTCGGCGGCGAGAAGTATGTGAACACCACCGAGCACCGCTACGCCGTCCTGGCCCGCTTCCGGCCGCCGTCCGGGGCCCGGCCGGTGTTCCTCCTCGGCGGACTCAGCTCCGACGGGAACCTGGCAGCCGCCCGCCACCTGGCCCACCACCACCGCGGTCTCCAGCGGGAGCACGGCGACGAACGGCCGTTCTGTCTCGTCCTGCGCGTACGCGAACCCGACGCGTACGGCACCGACTTCACCGAGGTAGCCGCCGACGTGAGCGACGTCGCGTTCACCGCGCCCGCGACGGGTGAAGACTGAGGGCATGGACATCCTCGTCGCCGGCGGCCACGGCAAGGTCGCGCTCCGCCTCCTCAAGCTCCTCGCCGCCGGGGGCCACACCGCCCGGGGGCTCGTCCGGTCCCCGCAGCACGCCGACGACCTGCGGGCCGTGGGGGCCGTACCCGTGCTCGGCGACCTGGAGCGGGATGCGTCGCTGGACGCGTACCTGAAAGGCATCGACGCCGTGGTGTTCGCCGCCGGCGCCGGGCCGGGAAGCGGACCCGAGCGCAAGCGGACGGTCGATCTGGGTGGCGCGGTCAAGCTGGCGGACGCGGCGATCTCGACCGGGGTACGCCGCTACGTGATGGTCTCGTCGATCGGAGCCGACCGGCCGGAGTCGGCGGGCGACGCGATGCGGCCCTACCTGCTGGCCAAGGCGGAGGCCGACGACTACGTCCGCGCCTCGGGCCTGGACGCCACCATCGTGCGCCCGGGATCGCTGACCGACTCCCCGGGCACCGGCCTGGTACGCGTCACCCGCGAGCTCGGCGGCCGCGGTCCCGTCCCCCGCGACGATGTGGCCGCGGTGCTGGCCCACGTCCTGGCGACGCCCGCGACGATCGGGCTGACGTTCGAGCTCTTCGGCGGTGACACGCCCATCCCCGACGCGATCGCGGCTCTGTGAGTAGCCTCCGCTTATGGGCACAACGGGGGAAACACTGACGAGCGGCAACGAAGCGCTCTACGAGGCCGCGTTCCGGACCGGTGATTACGCCGAGGCGGAGGCGACCTTCACCGGCCTGCTGGCGCAGGCCCGCGAGTCCGGCGACCGCGCGCTCGAGGCGGCCGCCCTGGACCGGCTCGGCATGCTCGCTCACTTCCGGGCGCTGGAGCGCGACCTCGCGCACGCGGACGCCGAGACCGAGCAGCGCCTCTTCGAGGAGGCGCTGAGCATCCGCCGGGAGATCGGCGACGCGGCCGGCACGGCGGAGTCGCTGTTCGGCCTCGGGCTCGTGCACCAGGTGCTGCGCGGCGACTGGGACACGGCGATGCCGTATTACCGCGAGGCCCTCGAGCTGGCGGAGAAGCACGGCGACCTGCTCCTGCGCTCCGAGGTGCACCGGCACATCGGCTTTTACCACACGACGAGCGACCTGCAGTCGGATCTCGCCCTGCACCACCTCAAGATCTCCCACGACCTGCGCGCCGAGCTCGGCGACCCGCGCTGGATCCCCGGGGGCACGGTGGCGCTGGGCCTCGCCGAGCTGGCCGACGGGCTGCGGGAGCAGGGGCTCGCCCACGTACGCCAGGCCCTCCAGCAGGCCCGCGACGCCGGGCTGAGCCCGCAGCGCATCGGCTGGATCGAGCATTTCCTCGAGGAGGCCTCCCTATCGGCAGCTGCCGATGATTGAAAGCAAGCGGGTTGGGGAAACCGCGCCACGTGCTCAAACGAATCTTGATCGCGGTGCTGCTGGCCGGGCTGGCCGGCTGCTCGTCGGTGAGCGAACGCGGTGACGCCGCTGCCGACGTGGCGCTGCGACTACTGACGGCCGTCGAGAGCAAGGACGGGGCGGCCGCCTGCGCCACCCTGGCCCCGGACACCCTCGCCGAGGTCGAGGAGTCCGCCGGGCAGTCCTGCTCGCAGGCGATCCTCGACGAGGACCTGCCTTCGCCCGGCACGGTGACCGGCACCGACGTCTACGGCCAGGTGGCCCAGGTCCGGCTCACCGACGACACCCTCTTCCTCGCCGCCTTCCCCGGCGGATGGCGCGTCCTCGCGGCCGGTTGCACGTCCCGCGGCGACCAGCCGTACAACTGTTCCGTGCAGGGAGGCTGACGATGCGCGCGCTGTTCATCCTGGTGCTCGTCGTGGTCACGGCCGGGCTCGCCTACTTCATCACGCTGGGGGTGCTGCACCGGTGAAGCGCTTCGTCAAGGAGAACGCCCTCGGACTCACCTTCGGGCTGCTGTTCCTCGTGGTGCTGGTCGGGCAGGCGTTCGCCGGCCTGGCCGACTTCAACCAGCAGCAGCTGACCGCGGGACTGCCGGAGATCTCACTCGGCCGCTACATCACCTCGGCCAGCTTCGCCGCGGACGTGGCGGAGAACTGGCAGTCGGAGTACCTGCAGTTCTTCCTCTTCATCTTCCTGACCGTGTGGCTGGTCCAGAAGGGTTCCCCCGAGTCGAAGAACCTCGACAAGGTCGGCCGGGAGTCGGAGAAGGACCAGAAGATCGGCCCGTACGCCGAACCGGACTCGCCGAAGTGGGCCCGCGCCCGCGGGTTCAAGCTCTTTCTCTTCTCGAACTCGCTCGGCTTCGTCATGGGCGCCATCTTCGTGGTGTCCTGGCTCGCGCAGTTCATCGCCGGCCGGGCGGCCTTCAACGAGGAGCAGCTGCGCAACCTCGAGGACCCGATGAGCCCGGGGCAGTACCTCGTGGCGCCCGACTTCTGGAACCGCACCCTGCAGAACTGGCAGTCCGAACTGCTCGCGGTCGCGTCGATGGCCATCCTCGCCATCTATCTGCGCCAGCGGGGCTCGACGCAGTCCAAGCCGGTCGGCACCTCGCACACCGCGACCGGGGTGGAGGGCTGACGGCCCGGGCGGGTGGCGGCCCGGCCCGAACCCGCCGGCGCGCTACTTCGTGAGCAACCGCCCGACGCTCGCGGCTCCGTCCTCGCCGAGGGCGGCACGCAGCGCCGCGGCGGTCTGCTCCGGTGTCATGCCGCCGGAACCGATCGCGTCCAGCGCCGTACGCGCGCTGACCTGCGGCGACACCGGCCCGGGAGCCGTCTTGGCGAGGGCGTCCACCGCGGCCTGAAGCTCGTCGATCCGGTCCCGGATCTGGTAGCCGAGGATGGACGCGACGATCGCCCGGTTCAGCGCCCACGCGGCCCCGACCGTCGGGTTGCCGGCAGCGTCCGCCCCCGGATTGGCGATGCCCCCGGCCGGAACCTTCCCATGGGCGTCCTTGCCGGGGTCGTACGCCAGCACCGCGCGGGCCAGGGCCTCCCGGCCGGCGGCGCTGCGCGCCCACTCGGTCATCCAGGCGGTGAACTCGCTCTTGGTCACGTCGTCTGCCTCCAGCAATCCCCAGGCGCGGGTGTCACGTTCCTGGGCGGTCGTATAACGCGCGGAGAAATGCGCGTGCTCGGTGTGGGCGCTCGCGCCCGTGTACCTGCGGGCCGTCCAGCCCCAGGACCGGGACCAGATGCGGCGGTTGTAGATGACGTTCTGCAGCCGGTTGTCGCGGCCCTCGCGGTGCCGGGTGACGATGATCTCCACACACTTGGTCATCGTCCAGCCAGGCTTGCGCAGATCGTCGTCCACGTCGATGGCGTGGACCTCGTTCTTGTGGTCGCTGTCCTCGTACGGCGTCCGGCCGGTCTCGTCGGGGTTGTGGTCCGACGAGCTCGCCGAGTGCGACGTGTCGCCGATGGAACCGTCCGAGGCCTTGTCGCGGCCCGGGGCCAGCCGGTTGAACTCGTTACGCAGGGAGACCAGGCAGGGCACCAGAATCCAGCTGGCCATCCGGTTCCTCCTCCCAGGGATCGGCGACGGGCTCACCGGCGTACTGCTCGGCGGGCCCGGGATCGTGCGCCGAGGCGTACTGTTCGCCCTCGGCGACGTCCTGCTCGCTCAGCGGATCCTGCCGCTGCGGGCGGGGCGGGTCGGTCATACGGTCGTACTCCTTCGATCGGATCGGACCGGTTGGTCCGATGATGGCGCGATTTCGGGGCGCGTGAGTACCCCCACGGAGGGACCGCGATTCCGGTTCACCCGTCGATCCCCACTTTCTGAGGAATTCCGGACCGATGCGCCGGACCGTCATGGCGAGGTCACGCCGTGATCACCGTGGTCGGTCGAGCCGCGCTCGGTGGCCCGGTCTGCGGTGCCGCAGTACGGTGGCCGGATGTTGATCAGTTGCGGGTGCCCGGTGTCCGGTGTGTGGGCCGATCCCCTGTCCGTGACCGGCTTCGCGATGCGGGCCGAGGAACTGGGCTACCACGGCATGTGGGCCTTCCAGCGACTGCTCGCCGGGGAGAACCAGAACCTGGAGCCGGTCTACCGCAGCGTGCTCGACCCCCTGCTCGCCCTGACCTACGCCTCGGCCCGCACGACCCGGATCCGCCTCGGCGTTGCCGTGATCAACCTGCCGTACGTCTCCCCGGCGTACCTGGCGAAGCAGGCCACCACCCTGGACGTGCTCTCCGGTGGGCGGTTCGATCTCGGACTCGGCACGGGCTGGTCCGACGTGGAGTTCGCGGCGACCGGCTCCGACCCGAATCCTCGGGGCCGCCGTACGGAGGAGTACCTCACCGTGTTGCGGGCCCTGTTCACCGGCGAGGCCGCAACCTTCGACGGCGAGTTCTACCGGGTGCCGCCGAGCACGATGGCCCCGCCGCCGGTGCAGCGCGGCGGACCTCCGATCCTGCTGGGGGGCGTCGCCGACAGTGCCCTGCGCCGGGCCGGCCGGATCGCCGCCGGCTGGGTGAGCAGCAGCCGTACGAGCCTGGAGGACATCGCGCGCGGCGTGCGGATCGTGCGCCGGGCCGCCGAGGACGCCGGCCGGGACCCTGACTCGGTCCGCATCGTCGTTCGTGGGGTGGTCCGTGCCGGGCTGCGCGACGAGGCGTTCCCGTTGTCGGGCACCTGGGAGCAGATCCGCGCCGGCGCGCAGCGGTACGCCGAGGCCGGCGTGACGGAGCTCTTCTACGACCTCAACTGGGATCCGTTCATCGGTTCGCCGGACGCCGACCCTCGCGCGGCGGGCGAGCGCGCCGAGCAGATCCTCACCGCCCTGGCACCGAACGGCTGAAACTTCTCCCGCATACGTGTCAGCCGGGGCCGCCGGCCCTTCCCGGGGGTCACGGCGGCCCCGCACCCTGGCGTCCATGAAGCGCTACCTCGCCGCCCTCGCCGCCATCGCCGCACTGTCCGGCTGCGGCGCCCTGCCCGCCACCGGCTCCCCGGCCGGTCCCCAGCCGACCCCGTCCTCCGACTCCGGACTCGGCGACTCCGGCAAGGACTCGAGCTCCGCCGAATCCGGCAAGGACTCCGGCGACATCCCGGATCCCTGCACCCTGCTGAGCGACGCCGAGGTCAAGAGCCTCACCGGGCGGGGCATCAGCCAGCGGGACGAGGACGGCGCCCAGGCGGGTGACGCCTCCCGGTTCTGCCAGTGGCAGCAGCCGGACGGTCAGCTCGCGGTGTTCCTGGCCCGCACCACCGAGTCGGACTTCGAGGTGAAGATCGCCGAGGCCGAGCCGGTGGACGGCGTCGGCGAGGACGCCTTCTCGCTCGCCGGCCACCTCTACGTCCTGCACGGCACGGTCTCGATCGACGTCTACTCGCGCGGCGACAGCGACGAGGAGAACATCGACAAGGCGAAGCGGATCGCCAAGGTCCTGATCCCCAAGATCTGACGACGGTACGCGGGAAAGGGGCGGCCTTGCGGCCGCCCCTGCCGTCCGTGCCTCGCCTACTCGAACGGGGTGAGCCTGATACCGATCGACGTCGGGTTGCCGTCGTGCACCAGCGACTCCTGGTTGGCGACGTCGTCGAAGGCGAACGCGTACGCCTTGCCGTCGACCATCTGCTCGTGGATCGCCTTCGCGTACTCGTTGGTCGGGTCGTTGCGGTAGAAGGTGGACGGGTCGGTGCTCGGCTCCGAGGCCTGCGTGCCCAGCGTGGTGCGCTGCAGGGCGGCGCAGAGGCTGCGCGCGATCGGGCCGACGACCAGGTCGTTGGGGGCGGCCAGGTTGCCGTCGCAGCCCCAGACGTTCGCGGTGGTGGGCTTCGTGAACGTGGCGACCTGCGCGCCGGTGGCGTCCCTGAAGGTCATGACGTCCCCGGCGGTCCGGCCCTTGAAGATCTTGTCCGGCTGGTCGGCGAACGGCTTCACCACCAGGTCGGTCGTGGCGTACGTGGCCCACGCCTCGTCGATGTACGAAGCCAGGTACGCGGGGTCGAACGAGCCGCCGTCGGCGCCCTTGCCGGGTGAGAGGACGCGCAGGACCGTACCGTCGGAACCGGTCTGGATCAGCTTGCTGAACTCGTCGTCGGCGCGCATGGCGTCCACGACGGCGTCGCGGCCGCCGGGCTTCAGCTCGCCGGTGGCGAGGGTCTGCCCGTTCGAGCCCGTCACGCTGACCTCGTGCGGCACGGCGAACATGTCCACCTGGGAGCTGTTGAGGAAGACGCCGGCGTCGTTGTAGGTGAACTCGCTCCAGTCGAACAGGACGTCGCTGTTGGCGTCGCCGGCCGCCCACGGCGCGGGCTGCACGAGGCCGCCGTCCTGGGTGAGCTTGAAGTCGAGCTTGTCGCCGAAGGACATGTACATGCGGCCGGACAGGCCGCGCGGGACACCGATGGTCTTGCTCGCCCCGTTCGCCGGACCGTCGATCGACACGTCCGGAGCCGGTACGGGCGGGTTGGCCCCGCCGCTCCACGGGGTGAAGGTGCCGGATTCGGTAACGTAGCCCAGCCTGCCCCCGGACTCGCCGAGGACGTACAGGTGCACGGCCTCACTGCGGCCGGAGTTGTTGGTGACCGTCAGCGGGAGGACGTCCGGCAAGGTCGCCGCCTGGGCGGCGGGGATGACCGCGATGGCAGCGGGGACGGCGACGACCGCCACGGCCAGTCCCAGCAAGGTTTTCCGATTGAGTCGCATACGCACTCCACGGTCCGGCCTCCGGTTCGGCGCGGGCCCGGCCGCGGGGCCGGAAGGGATCCCGCACCGGCCAGGAACGCTTCGGAGGCGGACGCGGGAAGGGGGATGCGTCCTGGCCGTCACGCTCCGCATCGCCAGGAGGCGTGAGAGCGCTCTCACCCACTGTGGTCCGCCGGTTCAAAGATGTCAACCAATACAATTCGCCCCGTACCACAGATAAAAATGTTTCGCACTCTCGATGAGAGTGCAGGTCAGAACCCATCCTGGGGACTATTCGGACGAAACCGCGCCTGATCACTGTGCGCTATCTCGTTCATCATCACAGTGCTGGGTTATTCTCTCGATCCGATGACTACGCCCGCCACACCCTCGCCGGGGGTCTACACCTCCCGGTCGAGGGTCACCCGCAACCGGGCCGCGCTCGCCGCGGCCGGGCTGGCGCTCGCCCTGCTCGGCTATCTGATCGGCCGCCTCCAGGGCGGCCCCACCGATCCGGCCCCCGCCGCGGCCGCGGTTCCGGCCGGCTCCTCCGCGTCACCCGCCCCGTCCGCGGAGCCGTCCTCGGAGCCGCCGCCGGCCCCGGAGGGCGGGACGGACGCGTACAGCACCATCCAGGCGGAGAGCGCCACCAACCAGCAGGGCGTGGAATACGAGGACACCGAGGACGACGGCGGCGGCCGGAACGTCGGCTGGGTGAACCGCGGCGACTGGCTGCGCTACGACCAGATCAACTTCGGCACGACCCCGGCCACCCACTTCGCGGCGCGGGTCTCGTCGGACGTCGGCGACGGCGTCACCGGGCAGCTGGAGCTCCACCTCGACACCCCGTCCAGCCCCGCGATCGGCGGCCTGACGGTGGGCAACCTCGGCGGCTGGCAGAGCTGGCAGACCCAGTCCACGGTGATCACACCGGTGACCGGCATGCACACGCTTTTCATCACGTTCTCGAGCGAGAGCGACACCGAGCTGCTGAACCTGAACTACTTCGCCTTCAGCCACTGACCGTCAGGCCATGCGGAAGTCCGCGAAGTCGAAGCCGGGCGACACCACACAGCTGACCAGAACCGGTTCGTCGCCGGCCGGGAAGGCGCTCTGCCACACCCCGGCCGGCACCAACGCCTGAGGAGCGCGCACGTCGAGGCGTACGGTCTCACCGGGCTCCCGCGGCTGCGTCCCGGCACCGCCGAGACGCAGCTCGAGCTCGCCGGAGTGCAGCAGCCACAGCTCGTCCGACGTGACCACGTGCCACGCCGAGGATTCGCCGGGCTGGAGCAGGAAGTAGATCGCGGTGGCGGCGGCGCGCGGGCCGGCGTACCCGGAAGGGTGGAAGACGACCGCGGACCGGAAGGTCTCGCGGAACCAGCCACCCTCGGGGTGGGGCTGCAGATCGAGGGCCTCGGCGAGCGGCGGTCGTATAGTCATGGCCCCTGGTCTACCCCAGTGCCCGTCGCCGACGCGAGCGAGGAGGACGACGCCCTGCTGATCGACTACTCCCACCCATCCTGGACCCACGAGACGACACACGCGCGCGTGCGCGGCCTGTCCCGCAACCCTGTTCTTCCGGAGACCCTGGCACGACGGCTCCTGAAACACCCGGCCGCCGACAGAGACGCCGCGGTAGCGTGCAGGCGCGAGTGGTCCGACGAACTCTTCGACATCGTCGCCGCCCATCCCGACGTCCGCGTCCGGGAGATGCTCGCCCAGTGCCACGGGGCGACCGCCGAGCAACGAGCCAGGATGGTCGACGACCCTGACCTCTGGGTGGTGATGGCGCTGGTCGAGAGGCAGTACATCCGGGAACCCCAGCCACTGCCGCCATGGGCGTACCGGAAACTGGCGGCGCAGCCCCGATTCAAGCGGAGGTTGCGGCTCTTGGACCCGATGGAGGTGTCGCCCGAGGCCGTTGCCGCGTTCGCCGACGTCGAGGACGACGAGATCGCCTCGTGGGCACGGGCCACGCGGGAGCCGGAACCGCAACCGCAACCGATGACCGCCGAGCAGGCCCGGATGATCGCCTCCGGCGACTCGGCCCGGCAGCGGGCGGCCATCGCGCTCGAGCCGGACCTGCCCGCCGACGTGGTGGCGACGCTGGCCGCGGATCCCGACCCGAAGGTCCGGACGTCCGTGTCGATGCGCCCCGAATTCAGCGAACAGCAACGCGCCGCGATCGGCTATCAGGTATCCACGGATGACCGCCTGCCCACGCTCGACTGGGTCCTCGACGCCGACGATGAGCAGTTGCAGCGCTGTGTGTCCTCGGCGCACCCGGGGGTGCGCCGAAGCGCCGCCTGCAACAAGAGGCTGACCGCGGACCAGATCGCCACGCTCGCCGCCGACGACGACTTCCCGGTTCGGTTGCTGCTGTGCGAGAACCACGACGCCGTTCCCACGGACCTCGTCGTACGCACTTTTCTGGAGGCCCGAGTCGTCACCCGGGGCCGACTGTTGCGGCATCCGGCGTTCGTCGGCGCGGACCTCACCCGCTACGCGGACTCACCGGACCGGAATGCGCGTGCCCTCGTCGTCCTCGACCGCCGGGCGCCGGCCGAGCTGATCGAACGCCTCAGCCGAGACGAGGAACCCGCTGTGCGCAGCTCGGTCGCCCACGACGCGCGGCTGTCCCAGGAGCGGCTGCTGGAGCTCTTCGAGGAACGGGAGACCACCGCGGCCGCCGCCGCCAACCCGAACCTGCCCGTCGAGCTCATGGCCGCGATCCTCGAGGCGCCGATCGCCTGTGTCGGCCCGCCGGAAGGTTCCGTCCCGGTGCCGTGACACACCACACCGACGCACGAATCATTGAGCGACATGAATTGTGAAACCCTCTGGACGCGCTCCGGCCGACTCCACGATCTCCGCCCGGTATGATCCCGTGCCGTGAACATCGGGCCGGCGACATGCCACGCACAGACGGGTTGCCCGGTGGGTAGCTGACCGGTCCGGGGGTGCCGTATCGGTACCCGGTTCAGATGGCGCGCGGGCCTCCCGCGATCGACTCTTCCAGGTTTGCTTCAGAGTCGTATCGAAGAGAGGTCACACCACATGGCAGCGAGTTTCAACCATACGATCATCGCCGCGGCAAACCGCGAGGAGTCCGCCCGCTTCTACCGGGACCTCCTGGAAGTCGCGGCGGCACCGTCCTGGGGCCCGTTCACGAACGTTCAGCTCAGCGACGGCGTGCTGCTCCAATTCGCCGAACCGCCGGTAGACATTCAGATGCAGCACTACGCCTTCCTGGTGGACGACGACTTGTTCGATCGGGCCTATGCCCGATTGAGCGACCATGGCGTCGAGCACTGGGCCGATCCTCAGATGCGCCGCCCCGGCGAGATCAACCACGAGCACGGCGGCCGCGGGTTCTACGTGAAGGATCCGGCGGGTCACGGGATCGAACTGATCACCCGCCCGTACCTGTAATCGGAGTCCCGGTCGGGCGCTCGACGGTGTGCCCGACCGGGTCCCCCCGGTCACCAGGAACCAGGGTTGTCGCACATATGTTCTAAGATGGCGCGGTGGCTGACCGGGCGACCATCCTGCACGCCGACCTCGACTCGTTCTACGCGTCGGTCGAGCAGCGTGACGACCCGGACCTGCGCGGCCGTCCCGTGCTGGTCGGCGGCGGGGTGGTGCTGGCCGCCAGCTACGAGGCGAAGGCCTTCGGCGTGCGTACGCCCATGGGCATCGCCCAGGCTCGCGCCCTATGCCCCCATGCGATCGTCGTCCCGCCGCGGATGAAGGCGTATTCGGCGGCGAGCAAGGCGGTTTTCGAGGTGTTCCGCGATACCACGCCGATCGTCGAGGGCATCTCCATCGACGAGGCCTTCCTGGAGGTCGGCGGCCTGGCGCGGATCCGGGGCACTCCCGCCTCGATCGCCGCGGAGCTGCGGGCGCAGGTGCGGGAGCGGGTGGGGCTGCCCATCACCGTGGGTGTGGCCCGCACCAAGTTCCTGGCCAAGGTGGCGAGCGGGGTCGGCAAGCCGGACGGGCTGCTCGTCGTGGCACCCGGGGAGGAGCTGGCGTTCCTGCACCCGCTGCCGGTCGAGCGGCTGTGGGGCGTCGGCCCGATCACCGCCGGGAAGTTGCGGGACCGGCAGATCCGCACGGTCGGGCACGTGGCCCGGATCGGCGAGGCGGCCCTGGTGGCGATCCTCGGTGCGCACGCCGGGCGGCACCTGCACGCTCTGGCGCACAACCGCGACCCGCGGCGGGTGCGCGTCGGGCACCGGCGTGGCTCGATCGGGTCGCAGTGCGCGCTCGGGCGGCGGCCGCGGCCGTTCGCGGAGATCGACGCGACGCTCGCCGCGCTGGTCGACCGGGTCACCCGGCGGATGCGGGCGGCGGAGCGGGCCGGGCGGACCGTGACGCTGCGGCTGCGTTTCGGTGACTTCACCCGGGCGACCCGCTCCCGGAGCCTGCTCAAGGCGACGATGCAGACCCGGGCGATCCTGGAGACCGCCCGGAGCCTACTCGTGGCCGCCCGGCCACTGATCGAGGAGCGGGGCATCACGCTGGTCGGGGTCGCGGTGGGCAACTTGGACAGCGACGGTGCCGTGCAGCTCGAGCTGCCGTTCGAGGATCCGCACGACGACAGCCTCGACACCGCCCTCGACGCCGTACGCGACCGGTTCGGGTCCGGATCCGTCACTCGTGCGGCGTCGCTGGGGCGCGAGCTGAACCCGTCCGTACCGATCCTGCCCGATTGATCAGAGCCCCAGCTGGGCGCGGCCGACGGCGGTGAGCTCGTCGGCGGTGGGGCGGCCCACCCAGTTCACCTCGTAGTCCTCGGCCGCGAAGTCGCTGGGGCTGACTCCCTTGAGGAACGCCTGCCCACACGCGGCGGCGTACGCGGCGTTCTTCTCGCACCACGGGCTGGCCGGGATGTACATGACGTTGCCCCAGCCCTTCTGGTCCTGGACCGCGCCCACCGAATGGATCATGTCGCCGTGCCACCAGACCGTGTCGCCCGGCTCGACCGCGGGGATCGGGGTCAGCGCGGGCGTCAGCACCGGATGCCAGCGCTCGCTGATGGGCAGGGCCTGGCCGTTCGCCGCGCCGCAGAGGTCGTCGTCGGCGACGTCGTCCTGCAGCGCGCGCAGCAGCAGGTAGGGCATGGCGCCCGGGATCGGGACCACGTGCAGCACGCCCTCGGTGGGGGCCATGTCGGACAGCGCGGTCCAGCCCTGGAAGGTACGGAATGCCGAGCACATCACCGTCGACTCGTACTCGTGGACCTCGGTGCGGTAGGCGCCGTCCCACGGGTCGTACGCGTCGACGTCGCCGCTGAAGACGTGCCGGAACACGTTCTGGTAGGCCGGGAGCAGCCAGCGCTCGATCGAACCGGAGTCGGTGTGCGGCGACAGGCCGGCCGAGTTGCTGCCCGGCTCGCGCCGCCGGACCCGGTCCGGGTAGGCGGTGTCGCGGTGGGGATCGAACCACACCCGGCCCTCGGACTCGTGCTTCCAGAAGGAGTTGAGGAAGCCGCGGACCGCGACCATGGCGTCGTCCTCGCGGGCCTCCATCTGCGGCCGCGACCAGTAGATCGGGAAGATGGACGGCTTGCCTGCGGCCAGCCCGCCGAAGATGCCGTCGTCCAGGTAACGGTAGGTGCCGGCGAAGTCGTTGCGATCCAGGTACGAGACGAGCTCCGCATCCCACGCCTCGGCACGCTCACGCGGGAACGTGCCCTTGACGATCGCGCAGCCGCGGCGGCGTACGGCCTCCATCAGCTCGGCCGGGACCGTGCCGGCGGCGATGTCGGCGTACTGCACGACGGGCCAGATCTCCTCGCCGGCGTCGCGGCGGGCGACGAGGTCGGCCACCTCGGCGCGCATGAGCTCCTCGGCGCGGGCGAAGGCACCGGCGTAGTCGCCGATCCGGGCCCGCAGGGTGGTCTTCGTGTCGCGGATCGCGGCGGTGATGTCGGCCGGTGCGGTGGTCATCGTCCTGCCTCCTGCAGATTTGATTAGGTGACCTAACTAGAAGCTTGACCTAATGTAAGAGGCGAAGGCCGAAGATCACAAGGGGTGGGTACGCGTGACTGTCCGGGCCCTGCCGCAGACCGTGCTGCGCGAGGCCACCGACCGACGGCTGCTCGACGAGACCATCCGCCAGGGCCGTACTACCCGGGCCGAGCTCGCCGACGTGACCGGGTACTCCCGGCCGACGGTGTCCGAGGCGGTGCGGCGGCTGGTCGAGGTGGGTCTGCTCGACGCGACCGGCCTCAAGGAGACCGGGCGTCGCGGGCGGGTCGGCACGTTCTACTCGCTGGGCGCGCGGGCCGGGTGGGTCCTCGCGCTCGAGCTCGACCAGTCCGGCGTGCACGCCCGCGCCGCCGACCTGGCCGGCCACACCCTCGAGGAGGTGCGGCGGCCACCGACCCCGCCCGGCGACGTGGATGCGCTGGTCGCGAGCGTACGGGCGGTGGTGGACGAGATCACCGGCGCCGAGGGCCCGCTGCGGGCGGTCGGCGTCTCGGTCGCCAACCCGGTCGATCCGGTCACCCACCAGACGGTGCCGCTGGCGGGGACGCCGTTCCCCGAGGGCCTGCTGAGCCCCACGGAGATGATCGGCGACCTGGTCTCCGCCCCGATCCTGGTGGACAACGACGTCAACCTGGCCGCGCTCGCCGAGCACCGCTGCGGGCAGGCCGCCGGGGCGTCGAGCTTCGCGTACGTCTACGTCGGCGCCGGCCTCGGCGTCGGCCTCTACATCGGCGACCAGCTGATCCGCGGCGCCCACGGCCTCGCCGGCGAGATCGGCTACCTGCCCGGCACCTCGGCCGCCACGCTCGCCGGGGACCTCGCATCCCGGGGCCTCGCGAGGTCGGACGCACCGTCCAACGACGTCGCGGCGGTGGTGCGGGCGCTGGACCGCGGCGACGAACGCATTCTCTCCGTGCTCGCCGAGGCGGCGGGACGGGCGATCATCTCGGTGGCGGCGGTCGTGGATCCGGAGCTGGTGCTGCTCGGCGGCCCGGTGGGCACCCATCCCGCGCTGCTCCCCCGGGTCCGCGACGGCCTGACGTTCCCCGGCCCGCTGCGGCTGGAACACGGCACCCTCGGCACGGAGGCCGCCCTCGCCGGCGCCCTGCAGCTGGCCGTCGAGCACGCCCGGGCGGCAGCCGTCGCCGGCTGAGCGGTTCACCCGCGGCGGACCTCCGGCGAGGGTGCACAGGCCGGTGGGGCAGACTGCACGGCGTGCGGAAGATCTACGTCATCGGAATCGGGGCCGGCGACCCCGACCACCTGACCCTGCAGGCAGCCAAGGCGATCGGCCGGACCGACGTGTTCTTCCTGCTCGACAAGGGCGAGGCCAAGGAGAGCATGATCGAGCTCCGGCGGCGGGTGCTCAAGGCGTACGGGAAACCCGGCCGCCGCATCGCCGAGGGCCGCGACCCGGACCGGGACCGCACCCCCGCCGACTACGAGGGGACGATCGCCGACTGGCGGCACCGCCGCTCGGAGGTGACCGAGGCCCTGATCCGCGAGCACCTGCTCGAGGACGAGACCGGCGCCTTCCTCGTCTGGGGCGACCCGTCCCTGTACGACTCGACGATCGCCATCCTCGACGAGATCCTGACCCGCGGCGGGACCCGCTTCGACTACGAGGTCATCCCGGGCATCTCCAGCGTCTCGGCGCTGGCGGCCAAGCACCGGATCGGCGTGAACCGGGTCGGGCAGCCGTTCCAGGTGACGACCGGCCGCCGGCTCGCCGAGGAGTGGCCGGCGAACGTCGACGACGTGATCGTGATGCTCGACGCCCACCAGACCTTCGGGGTGGTGGACGCCGAGAACGTCGACATCTACTGGGGGGCGTACATCGGCACGCCGGACGAGCTGCTGGTCTCCGGGCCGCTGGCGGAGGTCGCCGACGAGATCCGCCGGGTCCGCGCCGAGGCCCGCGAGCGGCACGGCTGGATCATGGACACGTACCTGCTGCGCCGCCGCTAGGCGTCGCCCTCGAGGTCGCCCTCGGTCTCCAGGTAGACCTGCTGCAGGGCGGCCAGCGTGTCCGGGTCCGGGGCCTCCCACAGCTTGCGGTCCGCCGCCTCCAGCAGGCGCTCCGTGATGCCGTGCAGCGCCCACGGGTTCGACTGGGTCATGAACTTCTGGTTCTCCGGATCCAGCACGTAGTTCGCCGCGAGCTGCTCGTACATCCAGTCCGCGACCACGCCGGCCGTGGCGTCGTACCCGAAGAGGTAGTCGACCGTCGCGGCCAGCTCGAAGGCGCCCTTGTAGCCGTGCCGGCGCATCGCCGCGATCCAGCGGGGGTTCACCACCCGGGCCCGGAAGATCCGGGCGGTCTCCTCGGTCAGGCTGCGGGTCCGCGCCGCGTCCGGGTTGGTGGAATCCCCGATGTACGCGGCCGGCGCGCGTCCGGTCAGCGCCCGTACGGTGGCGATCATCCCGCCGTGGTACTGGAAGTAGTCGTCGGAGTCGGCGATGTCGTGCTCGCGCGTGTCGATGTTCTTCGCCGCCACCTCGATGCGCTTGTACGCGGTCTCCATGTCCGCGCGCGCCTCGACCCCGTCCAGATCCCGGCCGTAGGCGAAGCCGCCCCAGACCGCGTACACCTCGGCGAGGTCGGCGTCGCCGCGCCAGTTGCGGCTGTCGATCAGCGGGAGGATGCCGGCGCCGTACGCGCCCGGCCGCGAGCCGAAGATGCGGGTGGTCGCCTGCCGCCAGCTCTTGCCGTCCTCGGCGTCGGCGAGCGCGTGGGCGCGGACGAAGTTCTGCTCCGGCGTCTCGTCCAGGCCGGCGACCAGCCCGAACGCGTCGTCGAGCAGGGCCACCACGTGCGGGAAGGCGTCGCGGAAGAAGCCGGAGATGCGTACGGTCACGTCGATGCGCGGCCGGCCCAGCTCCGCCAGGCTGATCGGCTCGATGCCGGTGACCCGCCGCGAGGCCGCGTCCCACACGGGGCGTACGCCGAGCAGAGCCAGGATCTCGGCGATGTCGTCACCGGCGGTGCGCATGGCGCTGGTCCCCCAGGCCGAGAGGCCGACCGACTTCGGCCAGTCGCCGTAGTCCTCGCGATAGCGCTTGAGCAGCGAATCGGCCATCGCCTGGCCGGTCTCCCAGGCCAGCGCGCTGGGGATCGCCTTCGGGTCCACGGAGTAGAAGTTGCGGCCGGTCGGCAGCACGTTGATCAGCCCGCGCAGCGGCGAACCGCTCGGCCCGGCCGGCACGTACCCGCCGTCGAGGGCGTGCAGGACGTTCGTCAGCTCGTCGGTGGTGCGCGCGAGCCGCGGCACGACCTCCCGGGCGGCGAAGGCCAGGATCTCGCGAACCTGCGCGTCGTCCGTGATGTCCGGGACGTCCTCGGGCCAGCCGGCCTCCTCCATCGCCGTCACCAGCGCCCGCGCGCGGGCCTCGACGGCGTCCGTCTCCGCGGTGGAGGCGTCCTCGCCCAGCCCGAGCGCCTCCCGCAGGCCCGGGAGCGCCGCGACCTGGCCCGCCCACATCTGCTTGGCGCGCAGCATGGCCAGCACCAGGTTGATCCGGGCCTCGCCGGCCGGCGCCTCGCCCAGCACGTGCAGGCCGTCGCGGATCTGCACGTCCTTGACCTCGCACAGCCAGCCGTCGACGTGCAGCAGGAAGTCGTCGAACTCCTCGTCGCCGGGCCGGTTCTCCAGGCCCAGGTCGTGGTCCATCTTCGCCGCCTGGATCAGCGTCCAGATCTGCGCGCGGATGGCCGGCAGCTTCGCCGGGTCGAGCGCCGCGATGTTCGCGTGCTCGTCGAGCAGCTGCTCCAGGCGGGCGATGTCGCCGTACGACTCGGCCCGCGCCATCGGCGGGATGAGGTGGTCGACCAGGGTCGCGTGCGCCCGGCGCTTCGCCTGGGTGCCCTCCCCCGGGTCGTTGACCAGGAACGGGTAGATCAGCGGCAGGTCGCCCAGCGCCGCGTCGGTGCCGTCCGCGGCGGACATGCCGACGTTCTTGCCGGGCAGCCACTCGAGGTTGCCGTGCTTGCCGACGTGCACCACCGCATGCGCGCCGAACTCGTCGGCCAGCCACCTGTACGCGGCCAGATAGTGATGGCTCGGCGGCAGGTCGGGATCGTGGTAGATGGCGACGGGATTGGCGCCGAACCCGCGCGGCGGCTGCACCATCACCACGGTGTTCTCGTCCCGCAGCGCGGCGAGCACGATGTCGCCGTTGTCCACATAGAGCTCGCCGGGCGGCGGGCCCCAGTGCCGCTCCATCGACTCCCGCAGGTCGGCGTCGAGGGTCGCGAACCAGGCCGCGTACGCCTCCCCGCTGATCCGGACGGTGTTGCTCTCCAGCTGCTCCTCGGTCAGCCAGTCCGGGTCCTGCCCACCGGCCGCGATCAGCGCGTGGATGAGCGCATCACCGTCCTGCTCCGCGACGCCGGGGAAGCCGCCGATGCGGTAGCCACGCTCCCCCAGCGCGGCCAGCAGCCGTACCGTCGAAGCGGGGGTGTCCAACCCGACCGCGTTGCCGATCCGCGAGTGCTTGGTGGGATACGCCGACAGCATCACCACGATGCGGCGTTCGGCGGGCGGCACGTGCCGAAGCCGGGCGTGGGCCACGGCGATGCCGGCCACCCGGGCGGCGCGCTCAGCGTCGGGGACGTACACGGAGAGCCCGTCGCGGTCGATCTCCTTGAAGCTGAACGGGACGCTGATGATCCGGCCGTCGAACTCGGGGATCGCGACCTGGGTGGCGGCGTCCAGCGGGGACAGCCCGTCGTCGCTGGCCTCCCATGCCTCGCGGCTGCTGGTCAGGCAGAGCCCCTGGAGGATCGGCACGTCGAGGTCGGCGAGCACCCCGACGTCCCACGCCTCGTCGTCACCGCCGGCGCCGACCGTCGCGGGTTTCGTGCCGCCTGCGGCGAGCACGGTCACGACCAGGGCGTCCGCCTTGCGCAACTCGGTCAGGAGCTCTGCTGAGGCCGTACGCAAAGAAGCGGTGAAGATCGGAAGCGGCCGCGCACCCTTCGCCTCGATCGCCTGGCAGAGGGCCTCGACGAACGCCGTGTTGCCGGCCATGTGGTGGGCCCGGTAGTAGAGCACGGCCACGGTCGGACCGTCGTTCCCGGCGGCGTCGCGCTCGAGCACACCCCAGTCGGGGGCGGGCACGGGCGCCGCGAAGCCGTTGCCGGTCAGCAGGATGGTGTCCGACAGGAAGTCGTGCAGGGCGGCGAGGTTGTCCGCACCCCCGTACGCGAGGTAGCCGTGAGCTTCGGCCGCGACGCCGGCGGGCACGGTGGAGAGCTTCATCAGGTCGGCGTCGGGAGCCTGCTCGCCGCCGAGCACCACGACCGGGACCGGCCCGGCGAGCAGCGCGTCGAGCCCCTCCTCCCAGGCCCGGCGTCCGCCCAGGATCCGCACGACGACCAGGTCGACGCCGTCGGTGAGGGCGGGCAGGTCGGT
Source organism: Actinoplanes sp. NPDC049681 (assembly GCF_044465265.1). Lineage (NCBI taxonomy): Bacteria > Bacillati > Actinomycetota > Actinomycetes > Micromonosporales > Micromonosporaceae > Actinoplanes > Actinoplanes sp. NPDC049681. The sequence goes on along the minus strand of NZ_JBITLP010000004.1, from coordinate 144,837 downwards.
CAGCGCGGTCCGGGCCGGGTTGCCCAGGCGCCATTCGCGGCCACCGGCCCGGGCGCTGAGCAGGTCGGTGTCGGAGGTCGACAGCAGCAGAAACACGGCTCTCCCCTCGGGGTCCGCGCCCCGGGTCGAAGGAATACACGGCGACCGGAGTTCCTGGCTCCCGGAGCGGATCCGGTGACAGTGGCGGGACCGCGCCGGACTCGCACCGGCTTCCTCCGCGGCGTCGCCGCACGTGGCCTCCCACTCTGCCGACCGCCGCACGCCGCGTCAACGTGACGGGTTGTGACGATCCTGACCGGGTGTCGCTTCCGGCCGCGGGCGCGGATGTGAGGATGCCGACCGGCCGCGGGAAAGTGTCGGGGGCGGTCCGTAGTATCCGGGCCGTGTCCTCCCCCCTCGCCCGTCCCGCCGCCGATGCCTGTCCCGGGGCGCTGCGGTTGCACGATGCCGCCGACGGGCCGTTGGCCCGGGTCCGCATCCCCGGCGGCCGCGTCACCGGCGCCCAGCTCGGCGCCGTGCGCGAGCTCGCCGAGGAGTGGGGTGACGGGCACGTCGAACTGACCAGCCGTGCCAACCTGCAGCTCCGGGCGCTCGGCGGAGCCCCGCCGGCCCGGCTCGCGGAACGGCTGGCGGCGGCCGGTCTGCTGCCCTCGCCGACGCACGAGCTGGTCCGCAACATCGCCGGATCGCCGCTGCTGAGCGACCCGGCACCGGTCGTCGCGCTCGACGCGGCGCTGTGCGCGGATCCGGCCCTCGCCGCCCTGCCCGGTCGCTTCCTGTTCGCCGTCGACGACGGCAGCGGCGACGTGGCGTTCTCCGCCGATGTGGCGGCGCTGCCGACCGGTGCGGTCCTCTTCGCGGGGCGCGACCTCGGCCTTCGCGCGCCCGGCCAGGCGGTTCCCGCCCTGCTCGCGGCCGCTCACGCCTTCCTCGCCCTCGCCGAGCAGGACGCATCGGCCGGCGGCCGGCGACCGTGGCGGGTGCGCGAGCTGGCGGACGGGCCCGCTCGCATGGCGGCCACCACGGCCGCGGCCCTGGGCGTCACGCTGCTCGAGCCTGATCCGTCCCTGCGGCGGCCGTCCCCGCGCGAGCCGATCGGGGTGATCCCGCAGCACGGCGGCCGGATGGCCGTGGGAGCCCTCGTTCCGCTCGGGCGCCTGGGCGGGGCCGCGCTCCGGACTCTCGAGACGGCTCGTGAGCTGGTCATCACCCCGTGGCGAGGCGTGGTCGTGCCCGGCCTGCCACCGGAAGAGGCCGACGCGTGGGTGCGTAAGCTCGCCGGGGCCGCGCTGGAGGTCGGCGCGGATTCGCGCTGGGCGGGCGTCACCGCCTGCGCCGGGAAGCCGGGATGCGCGAAGTCCCTCGCGGACGTGCGGTGGGATGCCGATGCGGCGACAAGGCCCGGTTCCGGCCTGCCCGTGCACTGGGTGGGCTGCGCGCGGGGCTGCGGCAGCCCGGCCGGTCCGCACGTGCGCGTCGAGGCGACCGGGGCCGGCTACGCCGTGGTGCGGAGGCCGGGGGACGACGAGCAGGCGGCGGCACCCGTGCCGGTCGCCGAGGTGGCGGCGGTCATCGCCGCCCTGAGGAAGGGTTGAGATGGAGTACGTGCGCGACGGCGCGGAGATCTATCGGCGGTCGTTCGCGACCATCCGGGCCGAGGCCGACCTGTCCGGCCTGCCCGCCGACGTCGCGCGGGTCGCGGTCCGGATGATCCACGCCTGCGGGATGGTGGACCTGGTCCGCGACATCGCGTACAGCCCGGGGGTGGTGACCGCCGCGCGCAAGGCCCTGCTCGGTGGTGCGCCGATCCTCTGCGACGCCCAGATGGTGGCGTCCGGGGTGACCCGCAAGCGGCTGCCCGCGGACAACGAGGTCGTCTGCACGCTGCGGGATCCGGCCGTGCCGGAGCTGGCCACCGCGATCGGCAACACTCGCAGCGCGGCGGCGCTCGACCTGTGGGGTGACCGGCTGGGCGGCGCCGTCGTGGCGATCGGCAACGCCCCGACCGCCCTGTTCCGGCTGCTGGAGCTCATGGCCGCGGGTGCGCCGCGGCCGGCCGCGGTGCTGGGCATCCCGGTCGGCTTCATCGGTGCGGCCGAGTCGAAGGACGCGCTGGCGGAGTCCGGTCTCGAGTATCTGATCGTCCGCGGGCGCCGGGGCGGCAGCGCGATCACGGCGGCCGCGGTCAACGCGCTCGCCTCGGAGGAGGAGTGACAGTGGCGGGTCGGTTGTACGGCGTCGGGCTCGGCCCGGGCGATCCGGAGCTGGTCACCGTCAAGGCCGCCCGGCTCATCGCCGCGGCCGACGTGGTGGCCTACCACGCGGCCCGGCACGGGCGTTCGAACGCGCGGGCGATCGCGGCGACGTACCTGCGGGACGGGCAGATCGAGGAGCCGCTGATCTACCCGGTCACCACCGAGACCACCGACCACCCCGGCGGCTACCAGGGCGCGATCGACGAGTTCTACGCGGCGAGCGCCGAGCGCCTCGCCGCGCACCTGGACGCGGGCCGCGACGTCGTGGTGCTGGCCGAGGGCGATCCGTTCTTCTACGGGTCGTACATGCACATGCACAAGCGGCTGGCACACCGGTACGAGGCCGAGGTCGTACCGGGCGTCACCTCGGTCAGTGCGGCTTCGGCGGTGCTCGGGCGGCCGCTGATGGAGCGGGACGAGACGCTGACCGTCCTGCCCGGCACGCTGCCCCCCGACGAGCTGGCGGCGAAGCTCGCCGGCACCGACTCCGCCGCGATCATGAAGCTGGGCCGCACGTTCGAGGGTGTCCGCGAAGCCCTGGACCGCGCGGGCCGCCTGGACGACGCCTGGTACGTCGAGCGCGCCACCACCGAGCAGCAGCGCCACGGCCGGGTCGCGGACATCGACCCGGCGACCGTGCCGTACTTCTCCCTGGCCCTGCTCCCGAGCCCGGCCGCGGCGGCGTTCGTCGCGGCGGCGCGACCGGCCGGACCGCACGGAGGTCAGGTCACGGTCGTCGGGCTGGGGCCGGGCGCACGCGAATGGCTCACCCCGGAGGCGCAGGCCGCGCTCGCCGAGGCCGACGACGTGGTGGGCTACGGCCCGTACGTGGACCGGGTCCCGGCGAACCCGCGGCAGCGCCGGCACGCGTCGGACAACCGGGTCGAGGCCGAGCGGGCGGCGTTCGCCCTGGACCTGGCCAAGCGTGGGCGCCGGGTGGCGGTCGTGTCGTCCGGCGACCCGGGCGTGTTCGCGATGGCGGCGGCGGTGCTCGAGGTCAGCGAGGACCCGCAGTGGAAGGACGTGCCGATCCGCATCGTGCCCGGCCTCACCGCGGCACAGGCCGTGGCGAGCCGCGCGGGTGCGCCGCTGGGCCACGACTTCTGCATCATGTCGCTCTCCGACCGGCTGAAGCCCTGGGACGTGATCGCGTCCCGCCTCGCCGCGGCGGCGGGCGCCGATCTCGTCATCGCGCTCTACAACCCCGCCTCGCAGAGCCGCAAGGAGCAGCTCGTCCGCGCCCGCGAGCTCCTGCTGGAACACCGCGACCCGCAAACCCCGGTGGTGGTCGGCCGCGACGTGGGCGGTCCGCAGGAGACGGTACGGGTGACCACGCTCGGCGACCTGGACCCGGCGACGATCGACATGCGCTGCCTGCTGATCATCGGCTCCAGCCAGACCCGGGTGGTGAGCCGGGGAGACGGCTCGACCCACGTCTTCACCCCCCGCAGCTACCCGAGCTGACCCAGCCACCGCACGGCGTCGTCGACGGTCGCGGCCGTCGGCACCCCGGCGGGCAAGGCCGGCCGGTCCACCATCACCACCGGGATCCCCAGCGCCCGGGCGGCGTCCAGCTTGGCCGCCGTCCCGCCGCTGTCCTTCGTGACGAGCACGTCGATGCGGTGGCTGAGCAGCAGCTCCCGCTCCGACTCGACACTGAACGGCCCGCGGTCGAGCACCACCTCGACCCGGCGCGGCATCGGCGGCACGGGCCGCTCGACGGATCGCGAGAGGAACCAGCACCCGTCCAGCGCGGCGAAAGCGGCGATGCTCTGCCGCCCGGTCGTCAGGAAAACCCGCTCACCCAGCGCCGGCACGGCATCCGCGGCCGCCGCCAGGCTCGGCACCCGATGCCACACATCGCCCGGCCCCGCCGTCCAGCCCGGGCGGCGCAGCACCAGCAACGGCACCCCGGCGGCCGGGCAGGCAACCGCGGCATGTGCGGTCATCGTGGCGGCGAACGGATGCGTCGCGTCGACGACCGCCTGGATCCGCTCGTCCCGCAGATAGCGAGTCAGGCCGTCGACCCCGCCGAAGCCGCCGACCCGCACCTCGCCTGCTGGCAGCAGCGGCGCCGACGTCCGCCCCGCCAGCGAACTGATCACCGGCACCCGCCCGGCGAGCGCCCGGCCCTCGGTGGTGCCGCCGAGGACCAGGACTCTCAGGTCCGGCATCGCTCGGTCGAGTACAGGTGGCTGTCGGGAAACTGCGACGCGGTGAGCGCGGCCCCGACGACGATCACGGCGGTGCGCTTGACCCCCGCCTCCACAACCTTCGGCGCGATGTCCGCAAGCGTCCCACGCAGGATCAGCTCGTCCGCACGGCTCGCCCGCGCCACGACAGCGACCGGGCACTCCGGGCCGTAGTGGGGAACCAGCTCCGCGACCACCGCCTCGATCCGCTGAACCGCCAGATGCAGCACCATCGTGGCGCGGCTCGCACCCAGCGTGGCGAGATCCTCACCGGGCGGCATGGCGGTCGCCCGCTCGGCCGTACGGGTCAAGATGACCGTCTGCGCCACCTCGGGCACGGTCAGCTCCCGCCCCAGCGACGCGGCAGCCGCGGCGAAGGCAGGCACGCCCGGCACCACGTCGTAAGGAACACCCACCGCGTCGAGCCGCCGCATCTGCTCGGCAACCGCACTGAACACCGACGGGTCCCCGGAGTGCAGACGCGCCACGTCGTGCCCCGCCCTGGTGGCGTCGACCATCTCGGCGACGATCCGGTCCAGATCGAGGTTCGCGGTGTCGACGAGGCGAGCACCCGGCGGGCACACGTCGAGCAGCTCCCGCGGCACGAGACTGCCCGCGTACAGGCAGACCGGCGAGGCGGCAAGCAGGCGCTGTCCCCGTACCGTAATAAGATCCGCGGCCCCGGGCCCCGCGCCGATGAAGTGAACCGTCACGGCTCGACCACCGGAATCCGCGCCGTCACGGCTCGACCACCGGCATCCCCGGCCCTCACGGCTCGACCACCGGCATCCCCGGCCCTCACGGCTCGACCACCGGCATCCCCGGCCCGCACGGCTCGACCACCGGCATCCCCGGCCCTCACGGCTTGACCACCGACCAGATCGTCACCGGCATCATCGCTCTCCATCCCGTGAACCCGCCGACCGGCGAGGCGCGGCTGACCGCGATCCGGGTCAGCTCGCCGCCGAACTTGGCGTACCAGGCAGCCAGCACGGCCTCCGACTCCACCGTGACCGCATTCGCCACCAGCCTGCCGCCCGCCGCCAACGCCGCCCACGCGGCCTCGACAACTCCGTCACGCGTCACACCCCCGCCGATGAAAACCACGTCGGGCGCGGGCAATCCGGCCAAAGCGCCGGGAGCGCGACCCACGACGACCTTGAGCTTCGGTACGCCCAGAGCAGCCGCATTCGCCTCCACCCGCCCGGCCCGCTCGGCCGACGACTCGACGGCAACCGCCCGGCAGGCCCGATGGCTGCGCATCCACTCGATCGCGATACTCCCCGACCCCGCGCCGACATCCCAGAGCAGTTCGCCCGGCTGCGGCCCCAGCAGGGCGAGCGTCACGGCCCGCACCTCCCGCTTGGTGAGCTGCCCGTCGGTGTCGTACGCGTCATCGGGCAGCCCGGGGATGATCGGCCGCGCGGGACCACCACGCCCGCACTCGATGGCGACGACGTTGAGGGGGTCGACGCCGGCCAGGTCGAGCTCGGCGGCGGGGCCGGTCCGGGTGGTTTCCTGCTCTCCGCCGAGCTGGGCGAGCACGGTGAGGGTGCTCTCGCCGTAGCCGCGGCCGATGAGGAGGTCCGCGATTTGTGCGGGGGTGCTGGCGTCGCGGCTCAGCACCAGGATTTTGCGACCGGGGTGGATCAATGGGTGGAGTTCTTCGACCGCGGCGGTGACCAGGCTCAGCACGTCGACGTCGGCCAGGGGCCAGCCGAGGCGGGCGGCGGCTAGGGAAACCGAGGACGGGTGCGGGATGACCCGCATCGTCCCGAACCGGGTCTTGGGTCCGGGGTGGGCCCCGGCGTCGGCCCCGGCCCGGGCGTCGGCGTCGGCCCCGGCCGCGACGTCGACCCCGGCCCCGGCGTCGGCCCCGGCGTCGACCCCGGCCCCGGCGTCGGCCCCGGCGTTGGCCCCGGCCCCGGCGTTGGCCCCGGCCCCGGCGTCGGCTCCGGCCCCGGCGTTGGCTCCAGCTCCGGCGTTGGCTCCGGCGTTGGCTCCCGCCCCGGCTTCGGCTCCGGCCGCAACGTCGGCTCCAGCTCCAGCGTTGGCTCCGAGCGTGGCGTTGGCGCTGGGGCCAGGCTCGGCGGCGAGGCGGGACAGCGTGGCGCCGATGCCGTGGAACATCGGGTCGCCGCTGGCGAGGACCGCGATGCGACGGCCGCGGTGCTCCTCGAGCAGGCCGGGCAGGGCGGGCAGCAGCGGCGAGGGCCACGGCACGCGTTCGCCGGCCACGTCGGGCGGGAGCAGGGCCAGCTGACGGTCGCCGCCGAGGATGACGTCGGCGGCCTTCAGCGCGGCGGTGGCCGTACCCGGCAATCCGGCCCAACCGTCGGCGCCGATGCCGACCACGGTGAGGCCGGCGGGGTTGTCAGTCACGTCGGAGACGTTAGCCGCCGGATCATTCGGGCCCTTCCGCCGCATCCCGGGGATCGATATCTTTCGCTGTATGAAGCGCGCTCTCGCCGCTGCCGCATTGACCGCCACCCTGGTCGCGGCCCCCGGCGTCGCCCCCGCCCCCGCCTTCGCCGCCTCCTATCTCCCTGCTTCCCGGGCCGCAGCCGCCCCCGGCTCCGACCGCGCTACGTCCTCCGGCTCCCACCGCGTCACGTCCACCGGCCCCCACGGCGCCGCCTCCACCGGCGCCGACCGCGCCGCCTCCTCCTCCAGCCTCGACCGCACCACTTCCTTCGGCCCCAACGACCGCGCCGCCTCGTCCGGCTCCCACCGCGTCGCGTCCTCGCGTCACGCGGGAACGCTCGGGCGGGCTGCGGATGCGTCCTACCGGACCTTGGGTGCGGCGAACCATCCCGACTGGATGGCCTCGGTGCCGGATGCCACGAGCCTGGCCGGGCTTTCGATCCCCGGCACGCACGACACGATGGCGATCCATGGCGGTGCGCTCACCGAGACGCAGGAGGACTTCGGCGACAGCGGTGGCACCCTCGCCCGTCAGCTCGTCGCGGGCATCCGCATGATCGACATACGGGCCCGGATCAACGGCGGCAACACCTTCACCATCCACCACGGCGCCGTCTATCAGCAGGCCAACTTCACCGACGTCGTACGGGTGCTGTCGGACTTCCTCGCCGCCCACCCGGCCGAGACGGTGATCATGCGCCTCAAGCAGGAGTGCACCGGCGAGCTCGGGTCCTGCACGGACGTACCCGGTCAGAAGAGTTTTCAGGACATCTTCGACTCGTACGTGACGCCGGTCTTCTGGCAGCCTTCCGTGACGCGGTCCACGGCCGCCGAGACGCCGACGCTCGGTCAGGTGCGGGGGAAGGTCGTCCTCGCCGTGATGCACAGCGCGTTCGGCGGCGTGATCGAACACTACGGGCTCACCCAGTTCGCCACGTGGTCCGACGGGCCCTATGTTCAGGACAATTACAACGTACCGAACATCTGGGCCATTGCCACCAAGCGGGACCAGGTCCGGCGTTTCCTGGATGCCACCAGCGCGGGCGACCCGACGAAGATCTACGTGAACTTCGGCTCGGGTGCGAGTCTGTTCGCTCAGCCGCAGCAGGTGGCGGGCGGTGCGTTCGGGGTGCAGGGGGTGGATCCGTTCCTGCTCACCTACCTGAACGAGGGCCACGGCCTGACCCGCACCGGCGTTCTCGTTCTGGACTTTCCGGGCAGCGGCCTGATCGAGAAGATCATAGGTTTTTCGTCTCCCCGTTGAGCCATAGTTCGCCGCACCGCGTAGTACCCGTCGACGGCTCCTCCGACGGGTCGTCACGTCCGTCGCCGGGGGGTGGCGGCCGGGGACGGACAGACGACTGCCGGGCGGGTGAGACCGATGGCGCGACCAGGGCCGACGATGTACGAGACCTACGAGGACCAGCGGCCGGTCCGTGACTTCTGGGAGCAGCCCGACCTCAACGAGGGCGTGCCGCGCGGCGACATCCTCACCGAGGCGCCCGGTGCGCCCACCGGCTGGGAGGGCTCCGGCCCGGCGATCGTCACCGACGACCGCCCGCCGGCCGAGGCCACCTCGGGCAACCGGCTGCTCACGGTGCTGCTGTTCTTCGCCGGCCTCGCGACCAGCCTGTCGCTCTGGCTCTTCGAGACCGAGGCCGGCGCGATCAACGACACGCCGAGCCTGCTGATGGCGGTCGGCCGGCTGACCGGGCTGGCCGGCGGCTACGTGCTTTTCATCCAGCTGCTGATGATGAGCCGGGTCTCCTTCCTGGAGGAATGGGTGGGCGCCCGGGACCTGCTGCGCTGGCACCGCTGGCTCGGCACGTCGCTGGTCGTGCTCGTGGCCGCCCACGTCGTCTTCATCGTGTACGGCTACGCCCTGACCGCCGACACCGGCGTCGTCGACCAGGGCTGGACGATGATCACGACCTTCCCTGACATGATCGGCGCCACGGTCGCCACCGGGCTGCTGGTGTTCATCACCCTCATCTCGATCCGGGCCGCGCGCACCAAGATGCCGTACGAGCTCTGGCACTTGATCCATCTCACCGCGTACCTGGTGTTGCTGCTCGGATACGGCCACCAGATCGCGATGGGCGCCAACCTCTCGGGCGACTTCGCCGACCTCTACTGGCCGGGGCTCGGCGCCCTGGTGATCGCCGCCCTGGTCTGGGGCCGCCTGATCGAGCCGGTCTGGCTGAACGTCCGGCACCGCTTCGAGGTCGCCGAGGTGGTCGCCGAGGGCACCAACACGTTCTCGATCTACATCGACGGCAAGAACCTCGACAAGCTGCCCGCCCAGGCCGGTCAGTTCATGCGCTGGCGTTTCTTCACCCGCAACGGCTGGTGGCAGTCGCACCCGTTCTCGCTCTCCGCGGCACCCAACTCGCAGTGGCTGCGCCTCACCGTGACGGCGGTCGGCGGCCACACGGCCAGGCTCGCGGAGATGGAGCCGGGAACCCCGGTGTGGGCGGAGGGGCCGTTCGGTACGTTCACCGCCCAGCGCCGCACCCGGCGCCGGGCCCTGCTGATCGCGGGCGGCAGCGGCATCGCCCCGATCCGCGCCCTGCTCGAGGACATGCCGCCGGACACCATCGTGATCTACCGGGCGAGCCGGCCCGATGAGCTCGTGTTCCGGGAGGAGCTCGAGGAGCTCGCCGAACGCCGGGACGCATGGGTGCGCTACATCGTCGGTTCCCGCAACGACCCGGGCCCGCGCCGGCTGTTCACGGCGAACGGGCTGCTCGGCCTGGTGCCGGACGTCAACCGGCGCGACGTCTACCTGTGCGGGCCGCCCGGCCTCGTGAACGCGGCGGTGCAGACGCTGCACGAGCTCGAGGTGCCCGACAGCCAGCTGCACCTCGATCCGTTCGAGTTCTGACCTCTCCTGTCCGTACCCCATCGATCTGTCAGTCCGGGAGTTTTGATGCGACGCAGCACCGCAGCAGCCGTAGGGACGTTGACCGGCGCCGCCCTGATCGTGGGCGTGCGGCTGAGCGTCTCCGCGCCGGCCGTGCCGACGGCCGCGCCGCCAGCCGTCGACCTGACCGGCTCGGGACAGGACGCCACCCCGCCGAGCAAGAAGCCCAGCACCAAGAAGCCCTCCGGCGACTCGGACGACGATTCGGACGACGACTCGGCCCAGGGTTCGTCCCAGGGCGCGGCCGGCGGCAGCGGTCTCAAGGACGGCATCTACAAGGGCACGGCCGTCAGGAACGCGTACGGCATCATCCAGGTCTCCATCAAGATCGAGAACGGCAAGATCACGGCGGCGGACGCCACTTACCCGACGACCGCGGACAGCGCCACCATCAACCCGCCGGCCATCGCGGCGCTGAAGCAGTCCACGGTCAAGGCGCAGAGCGCGGACGTGGACGCGGTTTCGGGTGCCACCTTCACCAGCCAGTCGTACGTGAAGTCGCTTCAGGCAGCCATTGACGAGGCGAACGCGTAAGTTCGGCCCATGCACCACGCCGAGCACGTCATGGGTACGGTCGTCAGCATCGACCTCGCCGACGACCTGCCCGCACCGGCCCTCGAGTCGATGATCGGCGACGTGTGCCGGTGGCTGCACGAGGTGGACAGGCGCTTCAGCACCTACCGGGACGACAGCGAGGTCAGCCGGCTGCGGCGCGGTGAGATCGACATCTCGGGCTGCTCGGACGACATGCGCCACGTCCTGGAGGCGTGCGGGGACCTGTGGCGGTCGACGGACGGCTACTTCGACGCGTACGCCGGAGGGCCGCTCGATCCGTCCGGCTACGTGAAGGGTTGGTCGGTGGAGGTGGCCTCGGCGCGGCTGACGGAGGCAGGCTCGGTCCACCACTGCATCAACGCCGGCGGCGACATCCGTGCCCGGGGCCTGTCCCGCAAGGGCGAGCCCTGGCGCGTGGGTATCCGCCACCCGTGGGAAGCCGACAAGGTCAGCTGGGTGCTGTCGATCACCGACCGCGCCGTGGCGACGTCGGGCACCTACGAGCGCGGGGACCACGTCTTCAACCCGCGCACCGGGTCCCCGGCGCGAGGTTTGCGGTCGGTCACCGTCGTCGGGCCGGATCTGGCGCTGGCCGACGCGTACGCCACCGCGGCCCTGGCGATGGGCGAGGCCGGGCTGACCTGGCTGGCGAAGATGGTGGCGGAGGGCTACGACTCGGCGGCGGTGACCGACGACGGGCGCGCGTTCGCCACCGCAGGGCTGCCCGCTGCGGTCTGAGCATTCCCCGCTGGCCGACATGTCTAGAAGTCGGCGAACAGGTAGGGCATCTGCTTGGGGAACAGGGCCGTCAGCTCCTCCACCGCCTCCACGTGACCGAACCCGCGCGTCATCACCTCGACCGGGTCCAGGACGCCGTAGGCCAGCGCGGACATGCCCGCGCACGTCAGCCTCGCCTGGGGCTCGTCCTTCGTCTCCTCGACCGCCAGCCGCCCCGAGTCGCCGGTGATCCGGTAGCGCCCGCCGATCAGCTCGTCGTCCACCACCTCGACGGTGACGTCCGCCTCCGCGCCGGCGTGCAGCCCGTTCAGGGCGTCGATGGCCAGCAGCCGCACCATCGGGGCACCCCGGCGCGGAAGCTCCACCCGGCCCTCGGTGAGCACGGCCAAGTCCGTGCCCCACAGCTCCGGCACCTCGTCCGTACCGATCCTCAGGACGATCCGCGCGACCTGGTCCACGTGCCGCGCGAAGAACTGCAACAGCAGGGCGCGCCCCATCGGCCCCGTCGTCAGCAGATCCCCCGCGACGAGGTCGCCGCCGTACTGATCGATCCGATATGTGACGGCGCCCACCACTTCGCCATCCACACGCGCGAGGGCGACCCACAAGGAAGGGCTCTCGCGGAATTCGGCGGTGCGCGTCTCGTCGAACACGGAAAAGCCGTGCCGTTCCTGGAGCAGTCGCAGCGTGAGGGCGTCGTAGTCGTCGAACCCCTCGGAGAGGCGCAGGCGCTCGACCTCGCCGGGCAGATCGGCCTTGAGCAGGTGCGACAACCCCTCCGGCGCGAACGTCGCGGTGCGCACGCGCGGCACCCCCACATAGCCGAGCTTGCCGTAGAAGGACGGCCGGAACGGGTACAGCGCACTGACGGCGCACCCTTGGTCACGCATCTGCCGCATCAGCCGGCTCATGAGCTGACGGACCAGCCCCCGGCGCCGCGCGGCCGGATGCGAAGAGACCGAGGCGACCCCTGCCATGTCGTGAACGACGCCCCGCACGTTCTGCCGCATCGGGAAAGCGGCCACCCCGGCAAGGGTCCGCCCGTCCTCCTCAGCGATGAGGCTGGTCACGGTCCGGTAGAAGACCATCCGCTTCGCGTAGGTCTCCCGCGCGGCTTCGGCCCAGGGCGAGGGCTCGAAAGCGTACGCCTGCAGGGGGAACATGGTGTCGGTGCGCTCGTCGGCGGCGATCTGTCGGATCTCCATGCCCCCATCCAACCCGGCGCGGGCGGTCGGCGCTCGCCTGTTTCGCGGCCTGTGGATAACGGTGGGCGGGTCGGGGCTGACCTGCGGTTCCACCCAAAAGCGACGCGCCGGGGGACCCCGGTTTGGCAAGCCGTGGGGCGACCGGCTAATGTTTCATCCGTCGCCGGGGGAACCCGGAAGGACAAGCGGACGTAGCGCAGCTGGTAGCGCATCACCTTGCCAAGGTGAGGGTCGCGGGTTCGAATCCCGTCGTCCGCTCGGAGAGGCCGCCACAGGTTACGTGCGGGGCCGGCTCGGTGGAGTGGCCGAGAGGCGAGGCAACGGCCTGCAAAGCCGTGTACACGGGTTCAAATCCCGTCTCCACCTCGGCAAGAGATCGAGGGCGATTGGCGCAGCGGGAGCGCGCTTCCTTGACACGGAAGAGGTCACTGGTTCGATCCCAGTATCGCCCACCACACAAAACAGCAGGTCAGAACGGGTTTCGCCCCTCAGGGACGGAGCCCGTTTCTCGTTGGAGGCCAAGATCTGGAGAGGTTTTGGAGACGATCTTGGAAATGCCACCTCGATCATTCCTCCGCTCGCATCGCCAAGGCAGCGTCCGGGCTCGCGTGGCTACGCTTCGCAGGAGTGATCGTCGCTCTAGTAGTGATCGCGATTGCGCTCGGGATTTCCGCGATCGCCGGGCTGACGGAGAGCTTCGGCGCGGCCGTTGCCGTGCTGGACGCGCTGATCGGTATGTTCCTGGCAAGTGTGGCGGAGCGCCGTACGCGACATGGGTGATCCGATCGCCGTCACGATAGGCGCGTTCTGCGTCGTGTTCTTGGCGCTCGTCGTAGTCGCCGCCGTGTTCGGCAGCCGCCGCAGGCGCCGCGAGCAAGACCGGATGCGGCAGTGGGCGGCCCGCAAGGGCTGGACGTTCACCGCGCATCCCCACGTGGACTGGGGACGCCAGTTGCCCGGCGGTAACCGAAACGGCATCGACTACGCCTTCTCCACTGTGCTGCGCGGCCGGCCGGTCACCGTAGCGCAATACTCCGTGACCGAAGCCAGCGACGGCACAACCACGAACACCCACTACCCCATCGTCACCGTGGCGGTCCTCAAGCGTTCTTTCCCCTCGGTTGAAGTCACCGCGCGGGCCAGGGCATCTCGCCTGAAAAGCGCTCTCTTCGGCGGGGGCGAGACCGCCACCGGCAACCCCGACTTCGACCGCAACTTCCGCGTCCGTACTACCGCCCCGGCCGCTATGCGCCATTGGTTGTCACCGTCATTGATTGCCGCTCAGCTGGGCGGGCAGGTGCCTTCGACGTGGAACATGCAAGGCACCGAGCTGTTCTACCACCGCCCCGGCCGCCTTGAGTTGGACGAGATCGCCGACCACGCCATCGCGCTTACACCTTTGGCGGACCTTCTGGACGGCGGAACCTGACTGATTGTCGGGATGCCGGCCAGTTCACGAACTACCGGTGACGCGGTGGGGCCAGTCAAGGTCAAAGGGCTGGCCCCTTTTGTGAGCTGGGCAAACGTGGCTGCTGGTTGTCGGCGTTGGTCGTGCTGGTCGGCCTCTGACGGCCTGGAGACGGCCTGATCTTGGTGTTCCACGACCGGTGTCCAGGCCGGATGCCGTGCTGTCTCTGGGCTGGTATCACCCCGGCTCCCACGCGGCCGTAGACGGCCGAACTCTCAGGACGGCGGCTCGCACCTCGTAGAGAGCCGCCCCAGTCGCCGCAACGGCGGCTAGGGAAGCTTCTTCACTCTTTCGTGACGGTAGGCGGAGCAATGCGCGCCATGCCGTCGGCGGCAGCCGATGACTTGAGGATGAGGCGCATGGTGTTCCTGGTCACAGCAGCGCTCAGCGTGACCGGCTCCGTCCGAGTCGGTTGAACTGGGTTAGCCGTTCGGATCTGGGACTCGGCCGCGGGTGATGCTGTACTCCGGCGATGACCGGAGCGATCACCGAGGGCAGCGTGCTGTTCCGCGTCCGGCTTTGGTGGTCCGCTCTCGTCATGTTCCCGGTCATGACCGTCTCGTTGGGCCTGGCATGGTTCGCGCTCGGCTTGCTCTTCGGCAGCTGGCCGACGCCCGACTGGCGCCTCCTCTTTCCCCTCGTTGGCCCCAGCGTCGGCAGCATGCTGGGGTTCGCGTGGCGAAACCGGCGGCGACCGGTATGGGTTCGGATCTCCAACGCTGGCATCGAGCTGGCTCAGGGCGGCGTGCCAGTTTTCATCGGCTGGGCGAATGTGGCGAGCGTGTCGGTGCACCGCTGGGGTGTGTTCGCGGTACTCGATGTGGTTCCCGTCGCTCTGCACGAAGTGACAACAAGCGCGCCCGGCGGTCTGGTTCCACGCGTGCGGCAACTGTCCGGCGGAGTGGGCTTCCGTGTCGAAGCAGGCGAGCTTTTCCCCCGGCCAGCGCGGCTTCGCCGGGAGTTGTCCCGTTTCCGGAGGGAACTGCCGTACGCGTAGTTCCGGTGGACAGGCCAATTCGTGCGTCGTTCAGGCGAGCCGTGCTCTGGGCCCCCATATGCTCGGCTGACCGCTCGCCGGCCAGGTTGGCTGGCATCCCAGGGGTACTCGAATAGGTGGCTGATAGGCGGTCACCCGCACAGCAAACCCTTGTCCGCGATCATGGTGTGCAGGGTAGTGATACGACAAGCCGACGTCCGGCGGGATCACGCTTAAGGATGGCAAGTGAGTCAACACGATCACACCTGCACTAGCTTGACTTTGAGATCGACGGGAGCCAGCAAAATGGGCGACAACGGGGTCAGCCTGCTGATCTTCTTCTACATCGCATCCCTCGTCATCGGCATAATAATCTTGCATGCCGTGATCAAGAGCGCTATCAAGATGGCGGTTCGCGAATTGATCTACGGCTTGGGCGTCGATACAGAACCGGAGTTCGCGGCAGCAAGATCCAACCTTTACGGTCTTGTGGCGCGCATACGCGGTGGAAGCCAGGACGGCGGAGGGGCCGAGCAGAAGCCTGCACCCAACTCTTGACCCCCAGCACAACGCAATCCGGTCTCGTACGGCATCTCGCGAGGTCGGCCGACCCGGCATGGCGGGACCCGGGTCAATCAAGTCGGGTCGGTTGCTGTACTTCGCTGCTGTACAGCAGGTGGTGGCCGTGTTGGCCCCACGGCGCCGGAAGGGCGGGCCGCCCGGTTCGTCGATCCCGCCTCAGCTCGACATCGTTCAGGTGGAGGCTGTGTTAGCAGCGCGTTGGCAAATCAGTTCCCGCCTAGCCGTTGATTCCAGACCACCACGTGCACACTGATCGGTTCACCAGAACCCCCTTCCCCGTCAACCTTCATAAGGGCGCGTCGATGCTGGTTGGTGACTAGACAAATAGCGTGAACCTTGTTTGAACGAAGATCGGCCAGGTTCGCTGTTCGCAAAGAAGGTCCGGTGTCCTGATCGGCACAATCCGAATACGACGCAACATTGTCATTGGAAAGCACCATGCGTGCTCCAGGGCCAACCTTCAATGTTGTGGCATCCGCGAACACATCTACGCCATCTCGCCACGTAGCATCGGACGGGTAGCCGTCCCGGCTCCAGTGGTTGATTTGGTCAAGATCAAAGGAAGTGTTCGTCAGTGGTGATGGAGCACATGAGAGGTGCAGGCGGAACCCAGGGTCACTGGGCAATGAACCTACGCCCTTGCAGTCCGGCCGTGCCGCAGGCTCGGCGAAGTTGACCGTCGGTCGTGGTATGTGCAGGCCTATAAGGGTCCCGACGACGGTGGTAGTAACCACCGCGGCGCAGGCGAGACCTACAGCTTTCCCGCGAGATGCATGATACTTGAACACTAGCCATACAAAACCGATAACCAACACGGCAAGAGCTATGCCTATGCCGATTGCGCCACCCGTCCACACACTGCTCGCGTCCGCACCCACACCTAACCACATGAGAATGTCAACGACGATAGCCGGCATACTGCGCGCCCCTTAGCCGTGGCCGTGAAGGAGCTTTAGCCTACGGTCAACCCCTTGCGTAAACGGCTAGCGTCGGATTGCCGACGACTGCCTTCCGTTCATGGAGACGGCGGCGCCATGGAAGCCAATCACCTGCTGTCGCAAGATCTCGTCTAAGCGCTGTTCGGAGTCGACACACGGTTAAGTCTCGTCGATCAGGAGCTGATCGAAACCGCTGGAACAACCGATGGTCGTCCCATCGGCATGAAGCGGGCACGCCACCCTGCCCGAACTTGATACCTTGACAATTTCGAAGTGACCGTCACAGTGCAAGAACGGAGCGGTGAAGACCGGTCGGGCCGAGGCTTTACCGCAGCCTGCGAACGAGTGTCCACACCAAGCCGCGACTCGCCATCCATAGTCGGAAGCGTCGCCGTCAACTACGCAGTCAGCCGGCCAACCGTTAAGGGTTACACGGGCCACACCCAGCCCTCCTCCGTCTCGGCGTCGGCGCAGCAGTCGGGCGGCAGGAGCTAACCCAGCCCGCACTTAAGCTACTTGAGCTTCAGTTTTCCGCTACGCCCAACCAGTCGGCGGGTCGCGGCATCAATATCCATGTCAGCCACCTGCCTCGCGAACTCCTCATACGCGTTCAGGAAGGTGTTACTGCTACCTCGCAGGGCTCGCTCGCCATTGACGTGCTCGCGAAGGCAGTCCCAGCTTCGAAGCAGTCGGTGTTGAGTTTGCACCGCAATGAATTCTCCGTCAGCGATGCCATACAGTGACGTATAGCTTAGTACTTGATAATAAGTCCCCACCTCGATGGCGTAACTTCGTATCGGTTCTGGAAGCGCAAAAAATCCGAGTGCCGCGTCATGCTTCGAGATTTCGTCCCAGACCGCGATCTCCTTTCGAACGAATTCCGGCGTTCGATGAGGCTTCAAGATTTCAAGGACGACGGGAATGTGGTTCATATTCTGGTTTACTCGCAGCGCCTGCCACGCGAGTAAAGACGACGTAGCAGTGGCAATAATTGCGGCGGTCAGAGCCGCGAGACTGATCAGATCCTGGCCAGACATTCAGTCGCACCAACTTCCAGTAGAGCGCTACATCGACTGCTTAGCGATCACCAGTACCAATGTCGTCCGCCGTTCACTTGAGAGTGAGGGTGCACGTCAAGAGGTCTGGTCCGGTTGATCATTGGCTCCTAGCTCGCGCTTGCTTTGAGGACGCCGACGAAGCCGCTCGCCGTGCCGACCACTCCCCCGCTGTGTCTCCATGGCAACCGCCATGGTCTCGAGACCGCCGACCTCTTCCGTGTCAAGTTCACGCAAGACGGTCGTATGCGGCTTTGTACGAGGTCAGGCAGGGTGACTAGGTCCGGCTCGGCGGCTTGGCGGTGGGTAGGTTGCTGTACTTACCTGCTGTACGGCGGCCGCACTGATCGCTGTGTCATGAACCCGACATGCCTTGTCGTCCCGCCCATTCGCGGCGGTGGGTAAGCCTGGTCAGGTGACAGTAGGCGATCTCACCGGTCGGCGGGAGCAGTTGTTCGTCTCGTACGCCGGCGCTGACCGGGCGTGGGCTGAGTGGGTGGCGTGGCAGCTGCGCGAGGCGGGCCATGAGGTCGAGCTGGACGTGTGGAGCTGGCCGGCCGGAGACAACGCCGTGCTGCGGGTGAGTCAGGCCGTGGAGAAGGCCGATCGTGTGGTGGCGTTGTTCTCCGAGGCGTATTTCGAGGTCGAGCGGTTCACTACCGACGAGTGGAGCGCGGTGTTGACCGAGCGGCACCGGGCAGGTCGGCTGGTACCGCTGCGCCTTGCCGAGGTCATCGCACCGGCGGTCCTGCGCCCGTTGGTCTACCGGGACCTGTTCGGCCTGGATGAGGCGCAAGCCCGCCGGGTCGTCCGCGAGGCCCTCGACGGTCCCCGACCGCCGAGGCGGGCGCCGACGTTTCCCGCCACCCCCTCCTCACCGGCCGCATCTGCGGTGGACAGGGATCGGCCGCCCCGCTTTCCGGCGGTCGGCCCGGCGGTCTGTCGCTTGCCGGTGCGCACGCCGGCATTCGTCGGTCGTGACGGCATGATCGCCGAACTGTGTGAACAGCTGGAACGCTCGCACACCACCGTGGTGCAGGCTGTGCACGGCATGGGCGGGGTCGGCAAGACGTCGCTGGTCAACGAGTACGCGCACCGCTTCGCCAGCCGGTACGACCTGCTGTGGTGGATCGACGCTGAACGCCCTGAGCTGATCACCGAACAGCTGTCCGCCCTGGCTGTCGCTGCCGGGTGGGTCGGTCCAGATGCTCCTGCGGCGGCTGCTGCCGAGGCGGTGACTCAGCAGCTGCGTGGGCGCGACAGGTGGCTACTCGTGTTCGACAATGTCGTTCGGCCCGCCGACATCCATCCCTGGCTCGTCGAGGGACCCGGCCATCTGCTGATTACTTCCCGTCACCCGACTTGGCACCACATCGACTCTTCTCTGCCGGTGGACGTGTTCGCCCGGGAGGAGGCAACGGCCCTGTTACGGCGGCTCCTACCGACGGTGTCGGAGCGGGAGGCTGATCGCGTCGCCGCGGCCCTTGGGGATCTTCCGTTGGCGTTGGCGCAGGCCGCCGGTCTCATGGCCACCACCGGCATGACCGGCGATGAGTACCTGGCGGAACTTGAGACGCACGCCGCGGAACTGCTGGCCGAAGCTGCCCCGGTGAGCTACCCGAGGTCGCTGGCTGCGGCTCTGGGCGTGTCGGTCCAGAAGCTGGCACAGGTCGACGAGGCAGCGGTCCAGCTGGCGTACCTGTGCGCACAGCTGGCACCAGAACCCATCCCCCTCACTTGGTGGCGCACGGCACCGGCCGGTCTGCTCCCGGCCCCGCTGGCCCAGGTGGCCGCGAGCGCCTTGGCGTGGCGACGCAGCCTGGGCCGGTTAGCCGAGGTCGGGCTGGCTCACATCGACGGCCATAGCGTTCAGCTGCACCGGCTAACTCAGGCAGTGCTCCGCGACCAACGCAACACCAAGCAGCGTCACCATGACCGGGCGTGCGCCGAACAACTCGTGGCGGCGGCCGAACCCGACGACGATGGCAGCGACCCGAACAGTTGGCAGGCGTGGGCGGCGCTGGTGCCGCACCTGTTGGCCCTTGATCCGCCTACCGCCGGTCCAGAGCTACGATCGACGGCCTGCAACGGCTTGTGGTACCTGCTCATGCGCGGTGAGCACCACACCTTACTCCCGCTGGCCGAAGCGTGGCACGAGCATTGGCAGGACATCCTCGGCCCGAATGACCATCATGTCCTGTGGGCTGTCAACCAGCTCGCCCTCGCGCACAGAGGGTTCGGCAACTACCGGAAGGCGCGCACCCTCGACGAGGAAAACCTGCGACGCAAGCGCCGGGCATACGGCGACGACGACGCTAATACCTTGGCCTCGGCCAGCAACCTGGCCGCCAACCTGGGTGACCTGGGTGAGCATGAGGAGGCCCGCGCCCTCAACGAGGACACCCTCACCCGCTATCGCCGGGTGCTGGGCGACGACCACCCCGACACCTTGTGCACGGCCAGCAACCTGGCCATCGACCTGAGCCGCCTGGGTGAGCATGAGCAGGCCCGCGCCCTCAACGAGGACACCCTCACCCGCTATCGCCGGGTGCTCGGCGACGAGCATCCCGACACCTTGCGCACGGCCGCTAACCTCGCCGCCAACCTGAGTGACCTGGGTGAGCATCAGCGGGCCCGCGCCCTCAACGAGGACACCCTCACCCACCGCCATCGGGGGCTGGGCGACGACCACCGGGACATATCGCACTAGTCTGCCTCCGGCGTACAGGCCGACTCGTCCGTCGCCCTCCAGGCCAGGAGGGTGTCACCCGCTCTGACCAGTCAGTATTGGCGGCCAACACTTGGCAGTGTCGGTGAACGTTGGTGATCGTCGGACGCCCCGTGGACGCCCCGACGCCCCCAGGACGCCCCGGACGACAATCAAGGACGGGCGGGATGGCGTACCGTACATCGCAAATTTCCGGAGGACGTCGTGGACCTACAGCGCCGTTGTGCGAAGACTTCTCATATCCTGCCACGGGGACGTCCCCGTGGCCGATTTGGCAACGATCCAAAAGGCGATCAACCGCTGGAACGGCATCTACGGTGAGCAATTTGGAGCCGTTGTCATACCGATCTCTTGGGGAACGCATGCGGCAGCCGAGTTTGGAAGACCACCTCAAGCGCTCCTGAACGATCAGCTCGTGGATGGGTGCGACATCTGCCTTGCACTATTCGCGAATAGGCTTGGGACGCCTACCGCGACGGCCGAGTCGGGTACCGCCGAGGAGATCGAGCGCCTCAGTAGTAGCGGGAAAAACGTGGGAATTCTGCGGTCGCGCCGTATCGTGGACCCGAGCACGATCGACCACACTCAAGCTAAACGGCTCGATGATTACCTCGGCGAAATTAGTCGGAACTCACTCGTCCTTGATTACGCTGATGATACCCAACTCAGCCAACATGTGGACACTATGCTGGTGGCGGCAATTTCGCGCGACCAAGGCCGAACGGCCGGCATGTTGCAAACCGCCACAACCGCACCCGAGCGCGTCGCTGAGGTTTGGCCGAGGGTCGCCTCAGAGGAGCGGACTCGTAGCACCCAGCGAGGTCTTCAGGTCTCCAGGAACTGGTATCTGGTTCTTCATAACACTGGATCAGCGCCCGCGCGCAACGTTTATTTTGAACTAGAGAAGGCTCGGTCCTCAGATTCTGGAGGTGACTGGACGGTCCACTCAGATGCCCCTGCCGGAGAGCCACAGATCGAGGCATTGGCGCCTAATGGCGAGCTTAAATTTCCCCTGCTGGCTCACATGGGGATGGCAGGAGAAGCACGTTGTACCGTCTCATGGGACGACGACCGTGGCCGACAATCCAATGTCGCTTCGCTGCGTCTGTCGTGAACACCGAGTCGCACGTGTCTCAGTAGGGGAGACTTCAGAACTGCTCCGCTGCGCCCCCAAAATCACAGCTCGTGTCATCCCGTCGGCCTTCGTCCACACACCGTGGGGCAGACAGGGCCTGCCTGGTCAAGGTGGAGCACCCTACGTCTGACCGACCTTGACCAGGCAGGCCCTGTCTGCTCGGCTTCGCCTGGACGAAGGTTGCCGGGATGGCAGCACCTATCCCAGAGGTCAGAGTCCCCGCCGGAGGCCTCATGTCACCGCGGACTTGTAAACCCCGGATCTGCCGGCTACTTCGCCGGCCCGGGGCTTCTTTGTGTGTCGCGCCTGCCCGCTGGGCTGGAACCGCCGGGGTGCGCCCAGCGAAGCGGCCGGGCGCGGGGTCCCCGAGCGGCGGGCCTCCAGCCCGGCCCTGCTGGGCGGCGCGTGCGGCCTGCGAAGCGGGCCGCCTTGAAGACGTACAGAAACTTTGAACAGCCGAACTGTGACCCGACATGTCCCGTCACGGCTGATGCTGGACACTCGCGTCCCACCTGATGATTGACATGATCAAGGTCTAGCTTCGCAACCGATCTACGGGTTGTCATCTGGTCCCGGCGTGCCGTCGATCCAAATGCATTCGGAAGTCCCGCTGATGGTTACTGTGCTAGCTCCGGGCCAAGAGTTGCCGTAGAGCGTGAACTTTCCGTCATCGATCCGGACTCCGAGATGCCCCTTCGACCTGTCTACTGGCCCGTATTGCTGTTCCCACACCCGAGCCACGGTGTCTAGATACTGCGACGCGACGTCGGGTGTCACCTTCGATGATTCGTAGGCCACGTAGGCTTGTACCTGTCCGGTGAAGTCATCGTAGAAGCGGCTCTTGGAGCATCCGCCGCCGCCGTCAGGCTCCTCCTTTGTGCGCACCATGTGCATGGATGCCGGAGCCGCATCGACAGCTCCCTTCAGGTAGCCCTCGATGTGCTCGACCGCTTCCGAATTCGTCATGGTCCGCCGTGGTGTACCGCCGCAGCCGGCGCTCAACAGCGTTAAGCCGGTTGCCAGGAGAACGAAGGCTCCACGTCTCAGACTCCCCATCTACTGGACCCCCCGTCTTGACTGATCCATGTCGCCAGTCTTGCAACCGACGAATCTGTACATCCCCGGATCGGCGGAGGGCGGTAGACCGCACCGTCCGTCGAGGTAGCCATCATGCCGCTGCCTCCAAGATCACATAGGCTCGACCGTCAAGGATCACCTGGGACGGCCCCGTCAAGCATCAGGTGGGACTAGGCAAACTGTTACCCGACAACTGATGTGCGACGCAGATCCGCCAGCTGACGCGCGCCAGGTCTAGAAGCCTGCGGGCTTCCGGTGGCGGCCGACGTCCGGATCTGGCCGAGATCAGTGCATGTGGTCGGGGCCCAAGGCTGTACGCGCCACGTCGGTCTCGGATAGATCGCTTCCCCGGTATGCCAGGGAGAGCACGTCCTGGCGGCGCTGACCGAGGTACCAGCCTGCGACCTCGTCCAGGTTGATGGTGTGCCGTAGCAGGTCAGCCTGCCCGGGACGAAGTTCTCCGAGCACTTCGCCTCGTGGAGACACCACCATGCTGGGACAGTGCTGGTCAGGATGGGCGATGTTGGCGGAGGCGAGGAAGCGCTGGTTCTCGGCTGCCCGGCTGATCAGGTGGCTACGCCAGACTCCATTGACTTCTCGGGTATTGGCGGCATTGGTCAGGTAGACGAACACCTGGGCTCCCGCCGAAGCCAGGTACAGCCAGTGTTCCGGGAAACGGATCTCGCGACAGAGCTGCACGCCGACGGTGACCTTGCCGTATGGCTGCGCGATGTCGATGGTCGGCAAGTGATCGCCGGGCCGTAGTCGACCGCGTTCGTTCATCGCGAGGTTGATCTTCCGGTAGACCTGGTAGTCGCCGCTGGCCGGGAAGAACAGGCCGGCGTTGCACCACCCGTCCTCCCACGGCAGCAGTGATCCGCACAAGATCTGCACCTGCTTCTGCTCGGCAAGCTGAGCTACCTGCGCCACGGCGTGGCGCACTGCGGCCGGCTCCACCGAGGCCAGCGGCGCCAGATCCTCGCCGTAGCCGGACAGCATTCCTTCCGGCAGGACAACCACGTCACCCGAGCGCGTTTCCCTGAGAACCTCCCGCACAGTGATCAGATTGGCATCCACGTTCCATACGGCTGGGACCTGAGCGACCACGATCGACATCTGCACCCGGCAATCCTGAACGACCGTCGAACGTCCGTGCCTCCCGGGGGACCGGCCAGCGGTTTGACGCACGCATGCGCGGTGCCCGGATCTGCCGCGATCCGCGCTCTCCTGTCGCAGGTCACCTGGCGGACAGCTGTCGCACATCACCCTGCGGAGGACATTTGAACAGCCGAACTGGCGGTGAGAACTTTCTATACGTCTTCAAGGCGCGGCTCGGGGATCGACGCCTTGCCGCTGCGCTCCCGGCGTCGACCCCGACCGCGCTGATGCGCAAGCTCCAGCGAACACGGCAGTTCCCCCGGACGGTTACTGTGGTTCCCGTCCGAGGGCGGCCGCCAGTGCGCCCGATGCGATCGGTTAGCGCGCAACCGCCCACGGGCCGTTGCGCGCACGCATCATCATAGGGGTGTGGCGTGGGAATGGGTTGCTCCCCTTGGTACCGCAGTCGTTGGCCTCGCGGGTATAACCGCCACCTACCTGGGCGGGCGCAGGCAAGTTCAAACTGCGAGGGAGATAGCCCGGAGACAGGCCGATGAAGCGCGACAGGCACGTGTCGAAGAGCGCAACCAACGACGAATAGAAGCCGCTTACCCGGTTCTCCTTGACATGATCGCGGAAGCCGATTCCTGGCTTGCTGAGCTGGATGCCTTTCTCGGCGACGACACCGACGTTAGTAAGCCGAATCGGCCCAAGGTAGTGGATGAGCTTCGAGGCCACGGTTCGCCCACTGTATCCTGGAGTCCCCAGGTCACCTTCCTGGCGCGATTGTGGGCGACGGCACTGTGGGACGCTGACAAAGAAGCCCGAATAGTTGCTCGCGTGCGACGGGAAGCCACACAAAAGATGCCCGAGCGATTCAACCCGCGGCCGACGCGTCAAGATGTCCGCGAGGGACGGGTTTCGCTGTACGAATACTGTGTCGTCACGTCGTCGCGTTTGGCCGAAAAGGCATTGTGGCTGCGGGTGTTCATGAGAGACCAGGTCTGGCTGGAGTTGCGGGGAGAGAGCGCTGGCTACCTCGACGAAGAGGCAGTGGACGCCCTGGTTAGAGCGCATAACCTTATCGAAGACGCCTCCGGCGGGTAGGGCCTCCGGCCCTACGACCCGGAAGTGACCTCCGGCGGCCAGGGCTGCCCGCCCTGGACCCGGGCGGCTCTGGGATGTCCGACCCGAGCGGGAACCCACCGCACACCAGAAGGCAGCCAGACCGCGCCTGCCTGGTCCAGGTCGGTCAGACAGTAGGGTGCTCCACCTGGACCAGGCAGGCGCGGCCCGGCCGGGCGGTGCCTGCGCGACGGGATGCCCGCTCAGGTAGGCGACCCCATCGCTCTGGAGAATTCTTGGAGACGATCTTGCAAAGTACCGCCGCCAGCACTCCCCTAGACCAATGAAGACCAACCCCGCGGCCAGGGCGAGCCATACGCCGACGTAGGCGGATGACCTTGACCTAGTTGACACGGAAGAGGTCACTGGTTCGATCCCAGTATCGCCCACCACACAAACAGCAGGTCAGAATGGGTTTCGCTCATCACGAGCGGAGCCCATTTCTCGTTGAGACGGACCGCTGGGAGAAATCGGGGAGAAGATCTTGACGAGAGTCGACGCACGTCTGCCCGGTGCTCTCCCCGGGAAGGCGATCGAGCTCCGCGACCGGTGACCTGGGGCTGAGCCGCCGTCGGGGCCTCAATCGCTGCCGTCCACGGCGCCGTCAGGCCCTCGAGCTGACCCGCACCGTTCCGCCGTCGGGCAACCTGGCCGTCTGCGGCCAACAGTTGTGGCTCGGCCCCGCCGCGCCGTCTGCATCGATTACCACCTCGCCGGCCGGCGGATCACCGCCCGTATCCACGAGGGCATCCTGCACGTCCTTGACGCCGACCGCACCCCGCTGCGCGGCCTGCCCCACCCGCTCACCCCGCAAGAGGTCGCCCGCATCCGCGGCACCCGACCCGCCGGACCACCACCCGCATCCCAAGCCGAGGCGCTGCGCGTCGAGCGCCGAGTCAGCAGCCGCGGCACCCTCATGATCCCGAAGCAGCGCATCCACGTCGGCATCGGTCACGCCGGCCGGATCGTCACCGTCGAGGAAGCCGACGCCACCTTCCGCATCCACCACGGCACCGAACTGCTCGCCGAGGTCGCCCGCACCACCACCCGGCCCATCGCCCGGTTCAAAGCCCGCAAACCCGAACCGCCCCGGCAGCGCCCGGATATCCTCACTCCACCCGCCGAACCGATGTCGAGGCCACCCCGATGAAGCTGCCAGCCGGTGCCACCGGCTTCGACGTTGCGCCCGACACCGACACCGGCCTTTCCGCGTTCACCACGGTCTGCCATCACGCCGCCCGCGCCGTCGGAGGCACTGTCAGCCAAATCATTCCGGCCGATGTGACCCCCAACTTCCACACTGCCGAGATCACGCAGCGCGCGCTCCGCACACAGGTCCTCGGGCACACCACCACCGCAGCCTTCGCGTTCGCCGAGCCCAGGTCGTCCGCCGACCTCAGAATCACCTTCACCGACCGGCCAGACCTCGCCGCCGCTATCCGAGGTCTGCGACGTTCAAATCCTGACCAAGCAGCAGCTGGACGCGCCCATCGCAACCGCCGACCTCACCGCCTTGGGAGCCGGCGAGCACAAGCAGGTCGCCTACTGGCAACCGCACACCATCGGCGAGCTGCTCTTCAACTACTGGGACTGACCTAAGAAACAAGACAACAAGACTGCCCGGTTCCTGGTTTGCACCGCAGCACAAGGCCATCCGCCGGCCGCCGCGGAAGAAGCTGCTGACGTGTACCTGGATCAGCTCGACCCCAGACGAGACGATCGCACTGTCCCGAGCTCTGGCCGAGGACGAGTGCGCGGATCTCTTGCAGCAGTGCCGCACTGATCCGCCTCCGGACAACTCAGCTGGTCGACGTTGGGTGTTCGTGACCATGGCGACGAGGCCGAGGTGGTCGTGCCGGTGCGGGCAGAGTGGTGGCAAGATCGCGGTATCACGATGGCACAGGTAATCTGTCGCGCTTCCATATCGCATCGCGAGGATGGCGGTTGGCCCATCACCACGGTAGACCCGTGCCCGTGGGCGAGGGCCACATCCGAGAGGACGCCCTCCTCCAGCACTCCTCACGCCGACAGCGACGCGCGAGCGTTATCCCCGCTGGGGCGGTGGCATCATCGCCCAGTCGGACAGCTCTGGCGGCAAGGCATCGAGCATCTTCCGTAACATCCCATGACCTGCCATCCGTGTTCGTAGGTAGCAGGTAGACGTCGCGCCGGCTCACGCCGTACCGGCGCGATGTGACTGCGACTGATAGTTGGCGAGTTCCCGCCCGCGGGGACCTGCCGACGCCGACCGGGTTGCGACAGGTTGATGTCGGTGGTCGCGGACAAGTCGATGTCAGCGGCCGAGCTCGGTGATGTCGTGCGTGTTCGCGGGCTTGGTCGCGGTCGTCTGCCGCGGCCTGGCGGTGTTCGGCTGTGCGTCGGCGAGGCGGCACATCCGTGTCGCGTATCCGCATGTGTCATCGATGGCCATGATGGAAAGAGTGGGGGCGGTGCGATGTCGTCGACGGCGGGAGCGTGACATGGAGACGCCCGCAGGCGGGCCGGCGGTGGTCGCCGTGGCGCAGATTGCCGTGATGCCGGGCAGTGTCGGCCAGCGGGCGCATGCACTGCTGGAACCGCTGCGCCGCCTGGTGCCCTACGACGCGGCGTGGATCAGCCTGCTCGACCCGGAACGCCGCATTCTGCCGCCGCTCGTCCGCGAAGGCTACGACGCCCGGGTGCAGCAGTACCTGGACGGGCCGCAGCTGATGGACGATATCGAACTGGTGGGCATGCACCGCCACCGTCCACCGATGCGGCTCAAGGATCTGCCCGTGCCGCCGTCCGAGGTCGTTGGTTGGGCCGATTACCTGCGCCCGGCAGGATTCGGTGAGGGCATCTCGGTGCCGTTGACCACTTCCGACGGGCGCTACCTCGGCCTGTTCTGCTGCAACACCGCGGCGTGTACCGCGCCCAGCGACGCCGTGCGCGATGAGTTCGCCACCTTGGCTCCGCTGATCGCGCACGCAGTTGATCCGCTGCGCTCCATCAGGGCGGTGGCCGACATCGTGACCGGCGCCGTCGCCGGGGTGGTGCTGACCCGCGCCGGCAACACCGTGGCCCTACCCGGCCTGCCCGGTGATCCGCTGCTGGCCCCCGGCTCCTCGGTCGTGGAGGCCGCCCGTACCGTCCTCGATCCGAGCGGAGTCCAAGCCCTGTTCCTGGCTCCGCGCGACGACACCGCCGGCGCGGCCCTGATCCGGGTGACCGCCATGAACTGCCCGCCGCAGCCCCCCGGCCACCTGCGCGCGACGGTGCTGCTGTCACCACCACCGGATCTGCGCGGGCTCACCCGCCGGGAACTGCGCATCCTCGGCTTGCTCATCGCCGGCTGGCCCCACGCCCGCATCGCCGCCACCCTGATCATCAGTATGGGTGCCGTCGCGGGCCACATCGCGCACATCATGGTCAAGCTGGACGCCAGGTCCGCGACGGTGGCCGCCGTGCGGGCCCTGCGCCAGGGCCTGTACCTGCCGGCCGCCCTCACCGCTCCGACGGCATCCGGAGGTCACCGGTGAGTACGCCTTCCACCGCGTCGCATGAACTCGCGGCGGAGATCGCCGCGATCGCGATCGCGGCGGACAGTCTCACCGCCCGCGCGCAGGCCCTGCTCGAACCCCTGCACCGGCTGATGCCCTTCGACGCCGCCTGGATCAGCCTGCTCGACCCGGAACGCCACCGCCAGCCGCCCCTGATCCGCCACGGCTACGACGCCCGGGTGCAGCAGTACCTGGACGGGGCGCAGTACATGGACGACCTCGAACAGTTCGGTATGCACGGTTCCCACACGCCGATGCGGATCAAGGATCTGCCCGCTCCGCCGTGCGAAATCGCCGGCTGGGCCACCTACTTCCTGCCGGCCGGATTCGGTGAGGGCGTCAGCGTCCCGCTGACCACCCCGGACGGCCGCTACCTCGGCCTGTTCGCCGCCACCACCGAGACGCGCACCGCGCCCAGCGACGACGTCCGCGACCAGCTCGCCCGTCTGGCCCCGCTCATCGCACACGCGGTCGACCCGATGCGCGCCCTGACCGCGCTGGCCGCACTGGTGACCGCCGCAACCGCAGGCGTGGTCCTCACCCGCGGCGGCAACACCGCCACCCTGACCGGCCTGCCCGAGCACCCGCTGCTGCGCTGCGGGTCGGCCGTAGTCGCCGAGGCCATCGCCTGCCTGCAGAAGGGTGATCAACTCGCGGAGTTCCTCACCGGTCGGGAAGGCCCCGAAGGCTATCTCAAAGTCACCGTGCTGGGCTGCCCTCAACCACCAGCCGCGTACCTGCGCGCCGTGGTGCTGCTCGCCCCGCCGGGGGACCTGCACGGGTTGACCCATCGTGACCTGTGCATCCTCGGCATGCTCATCGCCGGCTGGCCCCACCAGCGCATCGCCGCCACCCAGCAGGTGGCACTCCACACCCTGATCACCACCATCGACGAGATCCGCGCCAAACTCGGCGCACCCACCCGTGACGCCGCCGTCATCCGCGCCGCCGACCAGGGCCTGCACCTACCGCCACCCGCGACCTGCACCAACCTGTGACCACGCCGTACCGGTCATCTTGGTGTGGGCGCATTACCTGCAACCGGCCGACGGCGGCGGCACCATCGCCGACGTTGATTACGCCTGACGGCCGCTACCTCCTGCACGGCGCGCACGTGAACGGAGCGGTCCCGACCGACAGCACAGACCTGACCGGCGCGGACTGCGCCACCTCGCACAAAGCTCGCCGCTGCGCCTCAGCCAGCACCAGGACATCGCCCGGTCGCTAACCGCCGCTACCGGCGACCATCCCTGGCCCGACTCGCTGAGGCAGCTCGACCAGCGCGAGACACAACAGCGCGAGCCACAACAGTACGGCCAGGTCGAACCGCTGCTCGTCGCCGACGATCGTCGTAGACCAAGCCTACGACCGCGGACGCTACCGCCATCCGGTGCGGCACACCTACGCTTACGCGCTGACCTTGATCCGGCCGACGTGGAACGGTGGCGGCCGTAGGCGAGCCCGCCGACGCCGGCGAACAGGTCGACTCAGTGCGTCGAAGTCACCGCGCTCGGCGAGTCGACCGGCGGCGTGAGAGTCGCCGGCGTCAGCGCGGGCGCGCAATGCCTCGAAGTCACCACGCTCGGCTAACACGTCGACCAGCCGGTGAGCGGCCCAAGACTCACCAGCATCGGCGTAGGCGCGGATTGCGTCAATGTCGCCGCGCTCGACCAACAACTTCACCAGCGGTTCGCGAGCCTGCCAATTGCCCGCATCGGCGCAGGCGCGCAGCGCGGCGGTATCGCCGCGCGCTCAACCAACAGCTTGACCGACAGCTCGTTCAGCCGGAAGGTGGCTGGCGGCTGCACGCCCGGGAGTCGCGTTAAAGAAGCTTTAAGGAACGCTTGCTCAGCGTCATGAACTGCTGCCACATCATTGCTCGTATGTCTCGGCACAAGCAGTATCGAGACGAAGTGGAGCCGTGCATGTATCGACGCGGAGTCAGCAGCCGGACGCGCAAGCTGGTGATTGGAGGTGCCGCCGCAGCACTGCTCGGCTCGGCTCTCGCGGTCGGCACGGGGATGAGCCAGGCCGCCGAACAGGGCAACGCCGGAGCCAGCTCCGGTAACATTAACGCTTTGGTGCCGGCGCTGGGTTTCAGCCCGGGCAATCCGAACGCGACGGCCGACCGCGTGGGCCCTACCGGGGTAAATGTTCCCGGTCGCTGCCCGCCCACTCAAGCCCAAGTGAACGCGCAGGTAGCGCTCAAGAACGCGAACTTTCCGAGTGGAACGGACCTCGAAAGCCGCATCCAGCGTTTTGAGAAAACCTTGTCGGCGATTCAAGACTTGAAATGCCCCGCATCTTCCACGACTTTGCTGGGCCGCTTGAATTCCTTGACCGCGCTGCGCGGAAACGCGAACCGCGACAACATCCTGCGTGGTTTGGGCTTGAACGAAACGCCAGCAGATAAAGCCGCCGCCACAGGATCCGGTGACGCGGCCGCGAGTGGAGCGACGGGGAACGCCGGAGCCAGCTCCGGCAACATTAACGCTTTGGTGCCGGCGCTGGGTTTCAGCCCGGGCAATCCGAACGCGACGGCCGACCGCGTGGGCCCTACCGGGGTAAATGTTCCCGGTCGCTGCCCACCCACTCAAGCCCAGGTGAACGCGCAGGTAGCGCTCAAGAACGCGAACTTTCCGAGTGGAACGGACCTCGAAAGCCGCATCCAACGTTTTGAGAAAACCTTGTCGGCGATTCAAGACTTGAAATGCCCCGCATCTTCCACGACATTGCTGGGCCGCTTGAATTCCTTGACCGCGCTGCGCGGAAACGCGAACCGCGACAACATCCTGCGTGGTTTGGGCTTGAACGAAACGCCAGCGGGATAAAGCCGCGGGGAATGCGGCGCCGCAAAACGCGCCAGCGAAATAAGCGGCGCCGCGGACAACGGCAACCTGATCCTTCGCGGATCCTGATCCACCGCACGGAACCGCCTCGCCGGAGACCCTCGCACCACGGGGGTCTCCGGCGCGTCCGTGTGTGGGCCATGCGCGCGGTGATCTTCGGCTACTTCGGCACGCTGACCGACCCCGGCGCTGAGGAGTATCGCGAGCCCCTCGCGCACCGCACCGGCGAGCCGCTCGGCGGCTGCCGGCCACGGTTCTGGGAGGCGCTTGCCGGGAGCTTCGGCGAGCGCTCCGCGTCGCTGTATGGCTACGTCAGCAGCAAAGATGAGAGGTATGACCTGATGGTCGACTGGGTCGACGGCGAGGACGGGCCGCCTCCGGCACCGAGCGGTAACTTGCGCAGCGACTTGTTCGGGACTGGCCCACCGCATCCGCAGGTCCATCCTGCGGCATCCCTGGATGACCAGCGTCGCCGCAGGCCGGCCCAACTTCGGGCCGAACTCGCTGGCGTGGCACGAATACGGCTTGGCCGTCATGGACGACCGCGGGCTGACCATCGACGAAATGCTCGTCGCCAACGAGATCCTGCATCGTTCGTCCGTGGCTTCACCACCCGTGAGTTGGCCGAGCAGCAGGCCCTGCAAAGGGCCGGCCTCGACGTCGACGCATGGGGACGAGCGATGCGGCCGTACACCGAGGCGATCGAAAAAGCGGCCGGTACCCGCGGTTCACCCGGGTCGTGCGGGACGCGCACCTTCCACACGCGCCTGACCGGCAGGAACTCATCTTTTCCAGCGGCCTCAACTACATCCTGGGCAGCCTCACACCCGGCACACGGTAGGTCACGCGCTCAGCGGCCGTGCATCAGCAGAACCGGACGCCAACTCCGCCACTCCTCGTAGGCGATGGAGAGGGCCGCAACCTGGCCTCACCCGGGTACGTAAGCCCTGCCGCCGAGCGTGGGGCTGTCGGCTTCACATAGCGCAGGTTGGCAATATGGCGCACTGTCAGTCATGGGCGTCGATCTCAGCGTGTCGGACGTCGAGGAGTGGCGCCCTTAGTCGCATCAGCCCACCGGCTGCAGAGTCGGCACGGGAGCCGTCGCGCCCACTCGGTCACTCGCGCGTGATCTCGAAGGAGTGCCTGCCTTCGTGCTCTACGCCCGTCTCCTTGCTGCCCATGGGATCCGTGTGGACCGGCGTGCCCAGCTCAACCACGTTCATGGCCACGGGGCGACTGCCGAGCCATCGAAATCACCGTCTCAGGAAGTCCGTGACAGACCTGTCTCGGGAGTTGGGGTGACACGTCCGGCTAGAAGACTGCAACGGACTGATTCTGGCACGGTGGTCCGGGGGCGTGCCGGATTGCTCGTAAGGTCGCGTCGTGGAGATCTTCTTGCTCTGGCACATTCGGCACGCGCCCTTTACCGCCGGCAGGCCCCCACGACTGGGACGAAGGCGAGGGCGACGATCTCAAAATCCTTGGCGCGTACTCGACAGAGCAGAAGGCCGAGGAGCCGATTCAGTGCGCGCGGCTGTTGCCGGGCTTCCGCGACGAACCGGACTGCTTCCTCATCGACCGGTACACGGTCGATGCGGACAGGTGGCTCGACGGGTTCGTCACCGTGCCGGCCGACGATTAGGAGCGTCTCTCACGGGCGGTCGAGATGGCTCGGCTTCCGGGCTTCGAAGCGCGCGATCGGGCTGGTCGTGGTGCGCGCGACCGAGGACATGGTTGGGGTCGGCGCAGCGTCAACAGGCGCACGACGAGCAGAAGGGAAGACCGTTCATTGAACGTGGATCAGGTCCGGGATGCGTACGCCTCTGTCGTCGACCTCTACATCGAACTGTTCGGCACGAGCCAGCAGGTCCATCCCGATGACCTCGCCTTCATCGGCCGCCACCTGTCCGTCCGCTCCGGCAAGGTGCTCGATCTGGGCTGCGGCCCCGGCCACATCAGCGAATACCTCCGGTCGCGAGGCGTAGACACCACAGGCATCGACATGGTCCCCGGCTTCATCGCCCACGCGAAGGCGGCCCACCCGCAAGGCGACTACCGGCTCGGGTCCATGAAGAGCTTGGCGGTCGAGGACCACTCCATCGCCGGCATCCTGGCCTGGTATTCGCTGATCCACGTGCCACCGGAGGAGCTCGATGAGTCCCTCGCCGAGTTCCGGCGGGTGATGGCACCGGGCGCCACACTCGTGGTCGGCTTCTTCGACAACGACGAGGTCGGCCCGTTCGACCACAAGGTCGTGACGGCGTACCGCTGGCCCGTTGACGAGTTCTCCGACCGGCTGAAGCGCGCCGGCTTCACGGAGGTCGAGCGCGAGCGCCGGCCCAGCGACGGCACCCACCGGCCCCACGCCGCGGTCGCGGCGGTTTTGCGCGAGCAGGACTGAGGGCGCCGCCGCGGTCGGAGGCCGCGGCGGCGTCTTGGCTCAGCAGTGCTTGAGGTGCGGGCGGATGGCCTCGGGGACGATGCCGTCGCAGTATTCGGCGGTGCCGCCGTTGACCGCGTGCCAGGCTCCGCCCGTGTATTCGAACACCACCTCGGCGTTGTCCACCTTGTCCGGGTGGGTCAGACCGAGCGCCCAGCCCTGGTAGCAGGTGATGCCGGTCAGGGTTTTGGTCGGGGCCAGGTCCTTCGCGACGTCGCTCTCGCGGAAGGCCCGTAGCAGCGTCGCCTCCGACACCGGGCAGGCCTTGCCGGCCGCCGGCTTGGCCGAGGCGCCGGGCGCCCCGGAGCCGCTGGGCTTCCCGGAGGTCGCGGAGGCGGCCGGCGCCGCAGAGGTGGCGGGCGCGGCAGAGCTGGCGGGCGCGGCAGAGCTCGCGGGCGCGGCAGAGCTCGCGGGCGCGGCGGTGGTGGCGTCGGTGCTCGAGCAACCGGTGACGGCGAAAGCGGCCAGGGCTGCGGCGAGGACCAGCGGCGTACGGGTGTTCACGGACTACTCCTTGAGAGGTGGTGCGCGGATGCCAGTCAGCATGGCGGCTGGGCTCCTCTCGGAGATCACGGAAACGTGCCAAGGATGGTCATACGGTGACTGTCAGGTTGGCGACGTACCCGGAGCGGGGGCTGCCGGAAATGGTGACCATCTGCTGGCTGTAGCCGTCCCGGAAGACACTGTCCGTGGACAGTGAGACGCGCGCGAGGTTGTTCACGCTGGCCTGGTAGCCGTCCGTGGCGTACACCGTGCGGCACACGTCGGCGGGGAAGGCGAGCTGCGAGGTCTTGAGCTTGCCGCTCGCCGTGGTGGCTCTGGCGATGCTCGGGTACACCTCGAAGTGACAGTGCGGCCAGCGACCCGTGTAGCAACCCGGGAAGATGGTCGTGAACGTCAGTTGGCCGCTGGAGTTGGCCGCCTGCACGCCCCGGCAATAGTTCTCCTGGGTGACACCCGGAGAGTACATCGAGTACCGGCCCTCGCGGTCGCAGGCCCAGAGATAGACAGCGGCTCCGCTGTACGGCGCGCAGGTGCCGGCGGAGAGCACCGTGAGGTTGAGCGTCAGGTTGACGCCGCCCGCGGTGGCGGAGCCGGTGCCGAAGCTGGTTCGCAGGTCGCTACGGACGATGCCGCTCTGTGTCAGCACGTTGGGCCCGTTGGAGCCGTCGCCGGGGAAAGGGCCCGCCGTCTCGGTCGGGATGGTGCGGCAGGCGGCGGCCGACTCCCCCGCGGTTCCGGCGAGTGCCGGCGCGGCGGTCGCCAGGCCGGCCACCCCCGCGCCGACGCCGGCGATCAGGCCCAGCACCCGGCGGCGTTGCAGCAGGGTGGCCAGGTCGAACTCGAGCCCGCGGTTGAAGATGTCGTTGTCGTGATCGTGTTCCACGATGGTCCCTTCCGGTCGGATGTGTCGCATTCCATCCAAGCGAGGCGATCTCATCCATCGCCATACATCGATGACGTCAACGTTGTTAACCTTCGCCGGGGGATGATCAGTCGGTGCAGATCGTGCCGGGCGGGGCCAGCTTGCGGTCGGTGAGGTTGCGGTTGACGTGGTCGCGTACGCAGCCCGACAGCAGGAACATGCTGTAGTCGTCGCCGTCGCGGGAGAGCACGACGCTGCCCGGGAGCTGACCGGCGAGGCTGAAGCCGGCCGCGTACGGCGCCAGCGCCTGGTGCGTGGACTGCACGATCAGGGTGCTGGGTGCTCGGGTGACCGGCGGGGTGGCCGGTGCCCGGTGGACCGGCCGGCCCAGGCAGCCCGTGAGTGCGGTCCAGGACCGTACGGCTCCACCCAGGTGCGGGGAGAGCTGCCGGAGCATGCGCTGCAGGCCCGCCAGTTGGTCGTACGTTGCGGTGGCGGAGCTGTCGGCACACGCGGTCACCTGGAGCTGGACCGGGTCGATGGTGTCGTCGGGGTCGGCGGTGAAGTCGGTGGGGTCGCCCGCGGCGGCGCGGGTGATGGCGGTGGCCAGCATCGGCCAGTAGAGGAAGGCGATGTTGAGGTAGTCCTGAGTGGCCGCCTGGATGTCCTCGCCGGTCACCGGCGGCTGGGCGCCGCCGGGTACGGGAATCGGATGGGCGTTGGCACGGGCCACGAGCGCGTCGTAGTCGGCGGCGACGTCACGGCCGTGCAGGGCGCATGTGGCCGCGGCCTGGCACCAGGCGGTGAAGCGATTGAACGCGTTCTCGGCGCTGGTGGCCTCGTCGGCGATGCGCGACACCAGCGGGACGGTGTCGTCGAGCGCGGTGTCGAGGGTCATGGTGCGGAGCCGGCCGGGGAACAGCGCGGCGTACGTACGCCCGAGCAGGGTGCTGTAGTGGATCCCGTACCAATCAAGCTTGTGCTCGCCCAGGGCGATGCGGACGGCCTCGAAGTCGCGGGCGGTGCTGGTCAGGTCGAGGTGGTCGGCGAGGGAGCCGTTGCGGCGCCGGCAGTCGTCGGCGAACGCCTTGTTGTGCGCCACGAGCCTGTCGTAGGCGGCATGGTCGGCCGGAAAGCGCGTGACGCCCGGTGCCCTGAGCGGGGTCCGGCAGCGGATCGGCGTGCTGCGTCCGACGCCGCGCGGGTCAAGCGCGACCAGGTCGAAGCGTTGCGTCATCGCTCCGGCGGTGCCGGGCAGATTCGGTCGCAGGGCCAGGCGCAGCTGCTCGATGGAGGAGCCTCCGGGCGCCGTCGTTGAGCATCAGCGTGCCGATGCGGTGCGCCCGGTCGTCGGCGGGCCGTCGCACCAGCGACAGTGTCAGGGTCGCGCCGCGTGGCCTGGACCAGTCGATCGGCACACGTACGGTGCCGCACTGCGCGGCGGAGAACTCGGGCTGGGCACAGGTGGTCCAGTGGATGGAGGCGGTCGGGGCTGCGACCGCGGGTGACGGCGCGACGGCCGCGATCGGCAGGCCGGAGGCCAGCGCGGCGGCCGTCAGCAGCCGGCGGAGCGTGGTGTGAGACATCGGAACTCCAAGGGGGAAGGAACGGGGTCAGCTGTCGGCGATCCAGGAACCGTGAATGCCGGCGGTCACGCGGCGGGGAAGGTGGACGGTGGCGACCCGTTCCAGGGCTGCGGCATCCAGCACCAGCAGTTGCGAGGCGTCCTGCTTGAGGTCGGAGATCACGGTGAGCAGGTAGCCGTCGTCCTCGTTGGTGGCGCCGGCCGCGGGGACGAACACCGCTTCGCTGGGCAGCCGGGCGTCACCGACCTGGTGAACGCGGCGGGCGCCGGTGCGGCGGTCGTACTTGACGACGCCGTAGCCGCCGAGGCCGTACTGGTCGGGGAAGGACACGGCGTACCCGTATCGGTTCTCGGCGCCCAGGTACTTGTCGTTGAGGGTGGGGAACTCCACGGCGAGGTCGTCGATGATCTGTTCGTCGACGGTTCCGGCGGCCGGGTCGATCAGCCAGGAGCGGGTGTACGAGCGGGTGTTGGGCTCACTGCCGCGCCCGGGTGCACCGACCCACCAGTTCCACGAGAGCTGGAAGCCTTCACGGTCCACGGTCGGGCCTTCGAGGACGATCCGGCCCTGGCCGTCCTCGTACGCGTTGCTGACGTGCAGCATGTTGCCGGGCTCGATGGAGAACCAGCGGATGTGCCTGGCACCGTCGTTGCCGCGGGGCATGACGCCGATGCGGGACGGCTGCTGGTCGCTCCAGGCGTACGGAATGCCGGAGTGCTCGCCCGGGTCGAAGGTGACGTTGCCCTCGATGAAGACCACGTGGTGGCGGGTGATGGCGAAGTCGTGCTTGAGCGAGGCGGTCGCACCCGGGATCTCGGCGGTGTGCACGATCTCTCCCTTGGCGTCCGCGACGTGGTACACGAGGAACGGCGGGAAGGGCGAGGAGCCGAAGAAGTGCAGCTCCCCCGTCACCGGGTCCTCCTTGGGATGCGCCGTCATGGCGGTGCGCAGCCGGCCGCCGAAGTCGTACGCGCCGACCGTCTCCAGGTCGGGGGTGAGCTCGAACGGCAGGTTCGCCTCGCACAGCGCGAGCAGCCGCCCGCCGTGCTCGATGACGTGGGTGCCGGCGGTGCTGGCGGTCAGGTCGGGGCCCTGCTCGGTCAGGTACGGGGCGCCGTCCAGGGCAGGGGTGTGCACCCAGCGGTTGCGGTACCACTCGGCCCGGCCGGCACGCAGGCGGATCCCGTGAACCATGCCGCTGCCCTTGAACCAGTGGGCCGGGGTGACGCCGGGCTTGGGGTTGTGGCTGTTGCGGATCAGGCGTCCGGTGAGCTCGGGAGGAAGGGTGCCGTCGACGGTCAGGCCGAAGGAGGTGATCTCGTCGGCGACGGGGGTGTAGTGCCCGGTCAGGTAGGGCTTGCTGGTCATCTTGTGGCCTCGACTTTCAGGGATCGGTGGATGCCGCGGGTGAGCGGCAGGGCGAGCAGTGCGGTGGCGGTCAGGACCGCCGCCGAGACAAGGAAGGCGGCCCGGTAACCGGCGGTGAGGGCCACCGCGGCGGGCTGGTGGGCGGACGCGGTGGCCGTGACGGAGCCGGCCAGCGTTGCCAGGGCGGCGAGGCCGATCGCACCGCCGACCTGACGGGTGGTGTTCACCAGGCCGCCGGCCAGACCCGCGTCCGGGCGCGGTACGCCGTCCACGGCCAGCGCAGTGAGCTGGACGAAGGCGATGCTCAGGCCGAGACCCACCAGGATGCTCGGGCCGAGGACGTCGGCGAGGTAGCTGCCGTCGGCTTTGATCCGTGCCAGCCATACGAGGCCGGCGGCCTCGGTGAGCAGGGCCGGAATCACTGTCGCGGTGCCGCCGATGCGCCGGGAGACGCCGGGGGCCGCGGCGGCGCCGAGCATGATGGCTCCGGCGAGCGGCAGCTGACCGACCCCGGTGACGAGCGGGCTCATCCCGAGGACCTGTTGCTGGTAGAGCGGCAGGAAGAAGAACAGGGCGAGCCACACCGAGCCCAGCAGCGCCATCAGCAGGTTGCCCGCGGCGACCCGGCCGGTGGTGAACAGCCGGGGCGGTATCAGCGCGTCCGGCCGGCCGTGCTGGATCACGGCGAAGGCCGCGATCAGCGTGGCGGCACCGATGAGGGCCCCCAGCACGCGGGCGTCGGTCCACCCGGCGCCTCGTGCGGTCGTCAGACCCCACACCAGGCAGGTCAGGGCGAGGGTGACGGTGGCGGTGCCCACCAGGTCGAACCGTCCGGCGCCGCGGCCGGCCACCGGTGGCACGAGTGCCGCCACGGCGGCCAGAACCAGCGCTGCCGCCAGCGCGACGGAATGGAAGACCCAGGGCCAGCCGTACGCCTGGGTGAGCACACCGCCGAGCAGAACGCCGCCTGCTCCTCCCGCGCCGGAGACCGCGCCCCACACGCCCAGCGCCCTGCCGCGCCCGGGGCCCGACGGGTGCAGGCCCATGGCCAGGGCCAGCGCGGCCGGAGCGATGGCGGCGGCACCGAGACCCTGCACGGCCCGAGCGGCGATCAGCTCGCCCGGAGAGGCGGCCAGTCCCGCCACCAGCGACGCGCCCGCGAACAGGCCGAGGCCGGCGAGCAGCACGCGACGGCCGCCGAGCAGATCGGCGGACCGTCCGCCGGCCAGGAGCAGCGCGCCGAATGCCAGGCCGTAGGCGTTGACCACCCAGGTCGTGCCGCCGTCCGACAAACCCACGCCGGCGCGTACCTGGGGCAGCGCCACGTTCACGATCGAGGTGGCCAGCATGACGGTGAACTGCGCCGCGGCCAGCGCCGTCAGCACGGCCCACGGCGGATGAGGACGTCCGGACAACTTCATGGCGCTCAGCCTCGGTTCGGGCGCTGTCCACTTTCCAGGGCCGCCGGGGGCGGGGACTGTCCAGTCCTGTCCGCGCCTGTCCGCCGCCGCTTGCCCGTACGCACTCCGCACCGACGAGCAAAAAGGGCAGGTCGATGCCGTCCCTTACGGTGTACCTCGCTGACCGGCCCACCGAGGGAACCGGAGGGAGGGGAACCGTCAAGGTGTCGTGGATCCTGTCCGAGGACTTCGCCGCCGACCCCTACCGGCACTTCACCCGGCTGCGGGAGCAGGCACCGGTGCACTACGAGGCCTCGATCGACAGCTACTTCCTGTCCCGCTACCCGGACGTGAAACGCGTGCTGACCGACCACGA
Source organism: Actinoplanes sp. NPDC049681 (assembly GCF_044465265.1). Taxonomy (NCBI): domain Bacteria; kingdom Bacillati; phylum Actinomycetota; class Actinomycetes; order Micromonosporales; family Micromonosporaceae; genus Actinoplanes; species Actinoplanes sp. NPDC049681. The sequence continues at coordinate 105,439 of NZ_JBITLP010000004.1, read as the reverse complement.
GGCGTTCAGCACCGAGACGCTGCAGGTGCGCGCCGAGCCGGTGATGCGCGGCCCCGTCCTCGCCCAGATGACCGGCGCCGAGCACACCGCCAAGCGGAAGATCGTCGTCCGGGGCTTCACCGGGCAGGCATTGCAGGACCAGACACGGGCCATCCGGGCCAACGCCGCCGAGCTAATCGCGCCGTTTCTGCCCCGCGGCCGGGTGGACCTCGTCAACGACTTCGGCAAGCCCTTCGCCGTCCGCGTGACGCTCGACGTCCTCGGCCTGGACCGCGACGACTGGCAGCAGGTCGCCGCCTGGTACCGCGGAATCGCCGAGTTCATCACCAGCATGACCCTCACCCCCGAACGCCGCCGGCATTGCCTGGAGTGCGCGGAGCAGCTGGAGGCCTACCTCGCTCCGGTGATCGACCGGCGCCGCCGCCGTCCCGGGGAGGACCTGATCTCGAGGCTGTGCGCCGCCGAGTTCGACGGCACGGCTCTGAGCGACCGCGACGTCACCGCCCTGCTCGTCAACGTCCTGGTCGCCGCCGCCGAGCCCGCCGACAAGACGCTCGCGCTGCTCTTCAAGCACCTGATCGACCATCCCGGGCAGCTGGCCCAGGTCCGGCGGGACCCGGCGCTGCTGCCCGCGGCGGTCGCCGAGACGCTGCGCTACACCCCGCCCGTACAGCTCATCCCCCGCCGGGCGGAGAGGGACGCCGTGTTCGCCGGCACCACCGTCCCGGCCGGCGCGGCCGTCTTCTGCATGATCGGGGCGGCCAACCGAGATCCCGGCGCCTTCGCCGACCCGGACACCTTCGACATCCACCGCCCGGACCTGGGCACCGCCCGGTCCTTCACCGCCGCCGCGCAGCACCTGGCCTTCGGCACCGGTCTGCACCAGTGCGTCGGGGCGGCCTTCGCCCGCGCCGAGATCGAGACCGTTGCCGCGCTGCTGCTGTCCCTGTTCGACCGCGTCCGCTACAGCCCGGGCTTCCGCTACCGGGAGAGCGGCCTGTACACCCGCGGTCCCGCATCCCTGTCCGTCGATTTCACCCCTGAGGAGACCGTACGGCGATGACGCCGACCGACATCACCCGAGCCCTCGACGACCTGCTGTTCACGCCCGGCCTGGATCTCGCCGAGGCGATCGACCGGCACTTCGCTCCCGACTACCGCCAGCGCACCGACGGCGTGTGGAGCGACCGCGCCGGCTTCGCCCAGCACATGACCCGCCTGCGCGCCCTGGTCCGCAGCGGTCATGTCGAGGTTCACGACGAACTCCGCGACGGACTGCGCTACGCCGACCGCCACACCGTCACGATCACCCAGCACAACGGCCGTACCTCCCGCACCGAGGTGTATCTCTTCGGTCAGTACGCCCCGGACGGACGCTTCCAGCGCATCGAGGAGACCACCCTCCTGGTCGACGGCGACGCCGACGACAAAGACCTGGGACTCATCACCTGACGAGGGAGGAAGCCGTCATGGTGTCCGTGGCAGAGAAACTGAGCAGCGCGCGGGTACGGGCCTTCATCGGCCGGGAGGCGCAGCTCGGGCGCTTCGCGAAGGCGTTGGCGGGGGATCCGCAGGCACCGTTCGCGTTCTACGTGTGCGGGCCGGGTGGCATCGGGAAGTCGGCGCTGCTGCGGCGCCTGGCGGACCAGGCCCGCTCGGCAGGGCGGAGGCTGGTCGAGCTCGACGGCCGTTTCGCCAGCCGGGATCCGGCCGACTTCGAGGAGGCGGCCGGTCCGTTCCTGAACGCTCCGGGCACGGTTCTGTTCGTGGACTCCTTCGAGCACTGCCAGTGGCTGGAGAGCTGGCTGTGGCAGCGCTTCCTCCCGCGCGCCGCGGCCGGCGCGCTCGTCGTCCTGGCCGGTCGCCTGCCGCCGGAGGCGCAGTGGGCGGCCGACCCCGGCTGGGCCGGGCTTCTGGACGTCAGTGAACTCGAGCCGTTCTCCGACGAGCAGGCCCGCACCCTGCTGACCGCGGCGCGGATCCGGCCCGAGCTGCGAAACCGGGTGCTCCGGTTCGCCGGGGGCAACCCGCTGGCCCTGTCGCTGGCCGCCGCAGCGGGCTCGGCGGGCTGCAGCAGGGAGGAGATCTGGGCGCCCTCGGCCGACGTGCTGCGTACCTTGCTGGCCGGGTTGATCGGAGAGGTGCCCACGGCTGCCCACCGTCGCGCTCTCGAGGTCGCGTCCCAGGCCCGTTCGACGTCGGAGGAGCTGCTCGCCGCGGTGCTGCCCGAGGAGGACACGCACGCGCTCTTCTCCTGGCTGCGGAACCTGCCGTTCGTGGAGTCGAGCCACCGGGGGCTCCACCCGCACGACGCCGCCCGGGAGACGCTCGCCGCCGACCTGCGCTGGCGGGCGCCCAACGCCTTCGCCACGATGCGGGAGCGGCTGGCGGACGAGTACCTGCGCGTCCTGCGCGAGGCACCCGAGGAGCGGGTCTGGACCGTCACCGACGATCTCTTCTACCTCTTCCGCGAGGTGGACACCGTGGCACGACTACGCACCTGGTCGCGCGAGGACGAGGTGCACGACCGGCCCCTGCGTGCGGTCGATCTCCACGACGTCCTGCGCATGGCCGAGGAGACCGAGGGTCCCGCCTCCGCGGACCTGGTCCGTTACTGGGCGCAGCGCCAGCCCGAAGCCTTCAGCGTCTACCGCCTCGTCAGCACCGGCCGGACCGTGGCGTTCACGGCCCGGCTCGCCCTGCCGGCTCCGCCCGATCCCCAGGATCTGGCCACCGATCCCGTCGTAGCGGCAGCCTGGGAACACACCGACGCCACCGCGCCGGTGCGCCCCGGGGAACACATCGGGATCAGCCGCTTCTCGATCTACCCCGAGCGGTACCAGGTCCCGTCGCGCGTCATCGACCTGAGCAGCTCGCGAGCCCAGGCGGAATCCGCCCGGGCACGCGGTCGCGCGTACGGTTTCGCCGTCTGGCGCGACGCCGATGCCTGGTCCGCGCGGGTGAAGGGCACCCTCGCCGACACCGGCGCGCGACCACGGATCGGCGAGCATACGTACGGGCTGTTCAGCGTCGACTGGCGTCAGGTGCCCGTCGAGACCTGGCTGCGCCGATTCGTCACCGCCACCGGCGCGCCCGTTCAGTCGGGACCTGCCGGGGTGTCGCGTACCGTTTTCGACCAGGCCGTTCGCGAGGCCCTTGCCCACTGGCGCGATCCGGCCGCTTTCGCCGTCTGCGCCCTGATGCGCGTCCGCCTCGCCGCGGACCTCGCCGACCCCGTCGAGGAACTGCGCGAGCTGCTGCGCCAGGCCGTGGACACCATCGCCCGCGAGCCTCGCGGCGTACGCGCCCGCGACGCCCTGGCAGCGAGCTACTTCTCCGGTGCGCCCACTCAGGAGGCCGCCGCCCGCCGCCTGAGTCTGCCGTACGGCACCTACCGACGGCATCTGAGGCAGGGCCTCGACCTGCTCTGCGACGTCCTGTGGCGGTGGGAGCTCCACGGCGTCGAACAAGAATAGGCTGAGGCCGGAGGTTGCACGTGCGGATCCGGCTGCTCGGCGAGTTCACCGTGGACCGGGACGGGACCCCCGTCCGAGCCCGCGAGTGGCGCCTGCGCAAGGCCCGTACGCTGGTCAAACTGCTGGCGCTGGCACCGGATCAGCGGATGCACCGCGACGTGCTGCTGGAGCTGCTGTGGCCCGGCCGGCCCGCCCCGTCGGCCGCCAACAACCTGCACCAGGCTTTGCACGTCGCCCGGCGCGTCCTCGCCGGTGAAGAAACGCACGACGGGCTGCTCGAGCTGCACGACGACGTGGTGGTGCTGCGCGCCGGAAGTCTCGTCGACGTCGACGTACGGCGCTTCGAACGGCTGGCCGCGGACGCCCGGGCCGGCGGCGGCCTGGCGGATCTGCGCGCCGCGGTCGCCGCGTACGCCGGTGATCTGCTTCCCGAGGACCGGTTCGAGGACTGGGCGGCCGGACGGCGCGAAGAGCTGCGGCAGCTCCTGTGCGAACTCCTCGTCGAGCTGGGGGCCCGGGCCGGATCCCGGTCGTTCGAGGCTGAGGCCCTGGCGGCGCTGCAGCGGGCCCTGGCCATCGATCCGCGGCACGAAGGGGCGGCCCGCGGCCTCATGCGCCGCCTCGCCGCCGCCGGGCGGCGTCCGGAGGCCCTCGCCCGCTACGAGAAGCTGCGCGACGACCTCCGCGCGGAGTACGGCAGCGATCCCGACCCGGCGACCCGGCGGCTCTACCGGGAGCTGCTCACCGGGGACGGCGGCGAGGAGCAGCCGTCGCGCCCGGCTCCGGCCCGGCACAACCTCGCGCCGCCGCTGACCAGCTTCGTCGGGCGCGACCGGGAGATCGCCGACGTGCATCGCCTGCTCTCCCGGGGAGGGTTGCTCACGCTGACCGGGGTCGGCGGCGCGGGCAAGACCCGCCTCGCCGAGGAGGCGGCTCGCCGGCTGCTCGGCTCCTTTCCCGACGGGGTGTGGTTCGCCGACCTCGCCGGGGTCGGCGACCCGCGCCGGGTGGCGGACGCGGTGGCATCCGCGCTGGGCCTCGAACCGGCGGCCGGACCCGACCCGTTGCGGACGTTGGCCGCCCGGTTGGCGCCGAGGACCTTGCTCCTCATCCTCGACAACTGCGAGCACCTGCTCGCCGCGTGCGCCGACGTCGCGGGGGCGATTCGCCGTACCTGTCCGGGTGTGGCCTTGCTGGCCACCAGCCGGGAGCCGCTGCACGCTCCGGGCGAGGTCACCTTCCGGGTGCCCTCGCTGAAAGTGCCCGGTCCCGAGGACGGGGATGACCCCGACCGCCTGGCGATGCTGCCCTCCGTGCGGTTGTTCCTCGACCGGTCCCGGGACGTCCGTCCCGGGTTCGTCCTCGACGCCGGCAACGCGGCCGCCATTGTGGAGATCTGCCGCCGCCTCGACGGCATCCCGCTCGCACTGGAGCTGGCCGCGGCCCGGATGTCGCACCTCGAGGCGGTCGAGATCGCGGAGCGGCTGCACGAGGCGCTGTCCCTGCTCGGCCCCCGCGGCCGGCTCACCCGGCATGCGACGCTGCGGGCCGCTCTCGAGTGGAGCCATGCACTGCTCGCCCGTGACGAGCAGATACTGCTTCGCCGGCTGGCGGTCTTCGCCGGCAGCTTCTCGCTGCCCTCCGCGGAACAGGTCTGCGCCGACAAGCTGCTTCCGCGCCCCGAGATCCTCGACTGTCTCGGCCGGATCGCCGACAAGTCGCTGGTGCAGATCGAGCGTGCCGGTGACCGCTCGCGGTACCGCCTGCTGGAGACAATCCGGCAACTGGCCCGGGAACGGCTGACAGAGGCCGGCGAGGCGGACGCCTTCGATGCCGCCCACTGCCGTCACTTCGTGGAGCTGGCGATCGACAATGATCCGGACCGCGCGTCGGGAATCGTGGTCGAGCGCCCGCAGCTGCTGGACATCGACCATGACAACCTGCGTGCTGCGCTCGGCTGGGCGGTGCGCCACGACCCCGGGCAGGCGTTGCTGCTCGGCGTGAGTTTGTGGCGCTACTGGCTGGCCCGGGGCCATTTCGTCGAGGGTTCCGGTTGGCTCGAGCGCATCCTGACGATCGCGCCCGGGTCGTCGCCGGAGCGGGCTCGCGCGTTGTTCGCGCTCGCGGTCCTCGACGCGCGCCGGGGCCTCAGCGATCGGCTGCCCCGCCTCGGCGCCGAGGCGGTCGCGGCCGCTGAACGGTCGGGGCCGCCGGCCGACGTCACGTGGGCGCGACTGATGCGCGGCATCCTGCTGGTGGGCGTCGGCGAGATCGAGGAGGTGGAGCGGATCGCCCAGGCGGCCCTCGCGGACGGCGGGGGTCGGCCCGCCGCGCCGGTGGTGGCCACGGCGCAGTGGCTGGCCGCGCTCGCCGCGCTCTTCCGCGAGGACGTACGCACGGCCGGCCGGCGGTTCGCGACCTGCCTGCGCCGGCTGAGCGTCGTCGATCCGGCGGTAGCGCCCTTCCTGCCCGCCGTGACCTTGTGCATGCCGCTGGTGCCGGTCGGCGACGCCTTGGTGCCGGTCTTCGAGGAGTCGTGGCTGCTGGGCCGGCGGGTCGGTGCCGTGCAGGGGCAGGCGTACGCGCTCTCCGCGCTCGGCTACGTCCATCGGCTCGCGGGTGATCTGGGCGCCGCGCTCCGAACCGTGGACCGCTCCGTCGCCGCCTTCGCCCGGATCGACGACCTCGCCGGGCTGGCCCACGCGCTCAACCACCTCGGTTGTGTGGAGCGCGACGCCCGCCTGTTCGACGCGGCCGAGCGGCATCTGCAGGAGGCGCTGCGGCTGCGTGAGCGTCTCGGCGATCGGCGCGGCGAGAACCTGAGCCTGGCTAATCTGGGGCTTTTGTCCGCCGCGGTCGGCGACATCGCTAAGGGACGCCGGCTCGCCCGCACCGCCCTCGACCGGGGCGAGGCCGTCGATGACGGACCCGGAGTCGGGGGCGCCCTGCTCAACCTGGCCGTCGTCGAGCTGTTCGGCGGTGCCCGGGACCGTGCCCGGGTCCTGGTCGAGCAGGCGGTGGAGGCCTTCGAGCCCCAGGGCTATCTGCGGCTCGTGGCGTGGGCCCGGCTGCTCGCCGCCGAGCTCGCCCTCGACGACGGCGACCGGGCAGCCCTCGAGCGTCACGGACGGGCCGCGGACGACGTGTTCCGCCGCCTGCATTCCCGGATCGGCATCTCGCGGGTGGAGGCGTTACCGCTAAGTGACGCTAAGCCGGTGCGAAGGTCGGATTCCTAGCGTCAGTGTCATGACCACACAAGAATCGCGCTACGACGCACTCGGCGAGGCCACGCTCGGAGAACTCGCGCAGGCCCTGCGGGGCGCGCTGATCCGCCCGGGCGACCCGCCCTACGACGACGCGCGCTCGATCTGGAACGGCGCCCACGACCGCAGGCCGGCCCTCATCGTCCGCTGCCGCGGGGTGGCGGACGTGCTCAAGACGGTGGAGTTCGCCCGCAGTGAGGGGCTGCCGCTCGCGGTCCGCGGCGGCGGGCACAGCATCCCCGGCTTCTCGACGGTGGACGACGGCATCGTGCTCGACCTGTCCCCCATGAACGGCGTCCGCGTCGACCCCGGCCGGCGTACGGTGACCGCGCAGGGCGGATGTTTGTGGAGCGACGTCGACGCCGAGACCCAGGCAATGGGGCTGGCAGTGACGGGCGGCTTGGTGTCCACCACGGGCATCGCGGGCTTCACCCTCGGCGGCGGCATCGGCTGGCTGGTCCGCCGATGCGGCCTCACCTGCGACAACCTCGTCGGCGCCGACATCGTGACCGCGGACGGCCGGTACCTGCATGCCGCCGAGGACGAGAATCCCGAACTGCTGTGGGCGCTGCGCGGTGGCGGCGGCAACTTCGGTGTGGTGACCTCGTTCGAGCTGCGCGTCCACGACGTCGGCCCGACCGTCTTCGCCGGTCTCGTCTTCTACCGCGGCGAGGACGTGGAACGCGTGCTGCAGGGATTCCGTACGGCCACCTCCGGCGCGCCGGACGAGCTCTCGATGGCGCTGAACATGACCACCGCGCCGCCCGCACCGTTCCTGCCGGAGGAGGTGCACGGCAAGCCGATCATCGCCGTTCTCGGCGTGTGGTCGGGCCGGCCCGAGGACGGCGACGCCGCCACCCGGCCGTTCCGCGAGCTGGCGCCGGTGGTGGTCGACCTGTTCGGCCCGATGCCGTACGCCACCATGCAGACGATGCTCGACCCGCTGTACCCGCGCGGCATGTGGAACTACTTCCGGTCCGCGTTCTTCGACGACCTCGACGATGCGACCGCCGGTCCGCTGGCCGGTGCGTACGCCCGCGTGCCCAACTCCGTCTCCGAGCTGCACATCCACCACCTCGGTGGCGCGATGGGCCGGGTGCCCGCGGACGCGACGGCGTTCGGGACCCGCGATCGCGACTACATCCTCAACGTGGTCGCCAGGTCCGGGGACGCCGACGGCTACCCCGCCGCGATCGAGTGGGCTCGGGCGGCGACGGAGGCCCTGGGCCCCGATGCCGCGGCGTACGTGAACTTCACCGGAGAAGCCAGCGAGGAGCGCGTCCGGGCGTCGTACCCGAAGGACACGTACGAGCGGCTGGTGGCGGTGAAGGACCGCTACGACCCGACGAACCTGTTCCGGCTCAACCAGAACATCCGGCCGTCGGCCGCCCACTGAGCGAACGGCGGGAGGGCATTCCCCTCCCGCCGTTCCGCGCCGGACAGGATGTCAGTCGGTCACTCGCCGACGGCGGAACACGACCATCAGCACGATGCCGAGGACGACCGCCGCGCCGCCGATCCCGGCGACCAGGGCCACCGGCGTACCGGTGATGGGCAGACCCCCGCCGCCACCCGAGCCGCCCTCGTCGCCACCGCTCCCACTGCCGCTGCCGCCTCCGGTGAAGACGATGCGGGCCGTGTTGTTGGCCTTGTCGCTCTCGGTCGAGCCGACGCAGCAGGACTCGGCGGTGATCGTACCGTCGGTGCCGGGTTTGGATTTGATCTTCAGCTTGAGCGTCTGCTTGATCCGGCCGTAGCCGGAGGCCAGCGACGGGAACTCGCTCTCGAAGTTGCAGCGCAGCTTCTTCGACTCCGGACGCTGCTCCTGCTCGGTGCCGTCCGTCCAGCACCATTCGACCGGCAGCAGCACGGTGCCGCTCGGCGCGGTGATCAGGACGGACGGGCCGCCGCCGTCCGACGGGCCCGCGTTGACGACCTCGTACGGCAGGTCGACGGTCCGGCCGACCTTGCCGCTGACGGGCTCGGCGGTGACCTGTACGTCCAGGGTGTTCTTCTTGCTCCAGTAGTGGAAGTCCGCGTAGTTGTCCGACTCGTCGATCTCCCGCAGCGCGGAGCTGCGCCGGGCCGACGCCTTGCTCGCCAGCTTCCGCGCGGCGGCGGCGAACGACGGACCGTGGCCGGCGACCCGCCGCACGCCCCGGGCAGCGCGCGCCTCGTCGGCGAACCCGGCCTCGAGGCTGCCGTAGTGCTTGTCCGGGCCGTAGAGGTTGCGGCCGAAGGTCAGGTTGAACAGGGAGGCGCCGCTCTCCGGATCGAACAGCGACAAGCCCTCGCCCGGCTGGAGCTCCGGCAGCGGGCAGGTGATCCGGCTCGGGCCGTAGACGTACGCGCCACCGATGTCGTTCGGGTAGTAGTCCACGTACGTGCAGTCGCTGTACCGCTCGACCAAGGTGGTGCCCGTCGACAGATTCAGCGTGAGGATGGCGTCGGTGGCGACGGTGTCGCCCTCGTTGGCGACCGCGCCGTGGAACGGCACCTTGTCGCCCGGGCCGACCGGGTTCCTCGCGGTCGTCACGTCGTCCGCCTCGACGACCAGGTCCGGGCCGGAGGCGATCACGGTGACCGGGAACGTCGTGGTGTCGTCGCCCGGGTTCGCGTCGTCCTCGGCGCCGTCGATGGTCACGGCGATCTCGCCGGCCGGGCCGACGGCGGCGCCGGTGCGGCTGGTCAGAATCAGCGGGGAGATGTCACCGGTCCGGCCGGGCTCGATCCGGCCCACCGCGCAGGTGATCTTGCTGTCCAGGAGCTTGCACTGCTCGCTCCAATCCGGAACGGCCGCGACGACGGCGTCGCTCAGCTCGCTCAGGTCCAGCGTCAAGGTGACCGCCGAGGCGGCCACCTCGCCGTTGTTGTACAGATATACGCCGACCGTCGCGCCGCTGTTGTCGACCTCGGCGACGGGGTCGCGGTCGAACGACACGGAGAGGTCGGGCAGGGGGTCCGCGGCGTAGACCGGGGCCGGCGTGCCGATCAGTGCGAGCGCCAGCACGGCGACCCCGGCTCCGACCCGGGCCCAGACAGCAGGGATGCGGTTCATGTGTGCTCCGTCAAGAGGGGTGAGCGCGGACTATAACGAAGATCGCCGATCCGCGCTGTCCCGCCGGAGCAAGGGTTGATTATGGACGCAGCGGTCCGCAGGCCGCCGGAGCGGTGGCCTCCATGGGCAGGCTCGGATCGAGATCACTCTTGATCCGGCCGTCGTACGCCCCGCTGCCGTTGCGATCGACACCGTGCACCACGAGCACGGCGTTGTGGTGGGCGATCGCCGCAGCGGTGTGCGCGCTGATCGTGACGGTGCGCCGGTAGACGACCGATCCGTACGGCGCCGTGGGGAACCGGTCGATCGCGAGTCCGCTGGCCGGGCTGGTGTCGCCACGGGTGGTCAGCGAGGTCACGATGTGGCCGTAGAAGGGATGCCCCTCGGTGACGCTGACGAAGCCGTCCTTGTTCGTGTCGGCCCGGCCCGTCGGGCAGCGGCCCGCCATGCCGGCGTGGAAGTGCATCGCGTGCGGCGCGTTCCGCAGCAGGCCCGACACCACCACGGTCACCTCGGCCTTGGTGCCGTGTACGCGTACCGTCGCCACGCCGTGGGCGCCCGAGTGGTTGAGCTGCCGGAGATGGGCGGTGGCGATGATCGGCCGCTGTTCGGCCGTACCGTCATGGGCCAGGGCCGGCGCGGCGCCGCCGGCGGTCAGCAGCGCGGCGGTGGTCAGGGTCGCTAGAGCTGGTGTTCGCACGAAAATCCCCCGATGGTCGTGAACCGCTCCCCGATGAGCGGTCCCCGAGGGCATTCGAGGGACCGGCCACCGGCGGATGGGTCACTTTTCCGATTTTTCGGAAACGTTCGCGATGGTTGCAGGTCGCCGGGAGACGCGGGTACAGATGCACCGATGAAGAGGATCGCGTACGCGACGGCGGCCGTGCTCGCCCTGGGCGCCTGCTCCCCGGACGCCCCGGCGCCCAAGGTGACCGTCGCGCCCTCATCGACCGCCGCGGTGCCCGCGCTGGCCACCACGACTGTGCACCCGCTCCCCGGCGCCGGCGCAGCACCGTTCGACCGGGCCCGGCAGCTCCAGGCACCGCCCGGCTGGACGGTCACCGTCTGGGCCCGGGTGCCCGCCGCCCGGCTGCTGGCCTGGACGCCGGACGGGCGGCTGCTGGTGTCGCGGCCCAAGGGGGGCGATGTCGTCGCCCTGATCCCCGCCCCGGGCGACGCCCCGCCGGCCCAGCGAACCCTGGTGAGCGGCCTGAACCAGCCGCACGGGCTGGCCTTTGCGGGCAGCACGCTCTATGTGGCCGAGAGCGATCGGGTGGACGCCTTCACGTACGCGAACGGCGCGGTGTCGGGCAAGCGGGTCGTGGCCGACGGCCTGCCCGATGCGAAGAGCCCCGACCTGCGCGGCGCCTACGCTCACGCGCTCAAGAGCGTGGCGGTCGGCGAGGACGGCACGCTCTACATCTCGATCGGCTCGACCGGCAACGTGTCGGCCGAGGACCGGAACGCACACCCGGAACGGGCCGCCATCCTGCGGGTGCCGCCCGGCGGCGGAAGCCCCACGGTCTTCGCGCGCGGCGTCCGCAACGGCACCGGTCTGGCGGTCGATCCCGGCGGCGCGGTGTGGACCGCGGTCAACAACCGGGACAACATCGCTTATCCGTACGCCGGTGACGAGCAGGGCGAGGTGCGTCAGGCGTACGTCAACGACCACCCGCTGGAGCCGCTGGCCCGGCTGACGCAGGGGCGGGATCTGGGGTGGCCGTACTGCAACCCGGATCCCGATCTGCGGCCGGGCGAGAAGGACTCGCCGATAAGCTACACGCGGCGCCCCTTCGTGCGGGACATTCAGACCAACCGGGACGGGACGAAGCTCGACTGTGCCTCACTCCCCCCGGTGGAGCAGGGCATGGGCGCGCACTCCGCCCCGCTCGGACTGTCCTTCGTCCCGTCACCGGGGCTGGCCGGCGGATACGGCCCGGGCGCCCTGGTCGGCGTGCACGGGTCGTGGAACCGCAGACCTCCACGAGCCCCGGAGGTGTCGTTCTTCGCGTGGCGCGACGGCACCCTCGGCCCTCAGCAGACGTTGCTGACCGGCTTCCAGGGCGACAACGGGTCGCGGTGGGGCCGGCCGGTCATGGCGGTGCAGGGCCCCGACCACGCCCTGTACGTCAGCGACGACCTCGCGGGAGCGGTCTACCGCGTCACCGCGCCCTGAGCCGCGAAAGGGAGACGAGTGCCCAAGAAGTTGCTGGTCGTTCTGCCGGACTCCGCCGAGGCCGTGCTCCAGGAGATCGTGAGCCCCGACGAGCACACGCTGCACGAGCGGCTGCGCCGTACCCCCGGCCTTGTTCCGCTCGAGGAACTGGAGCTGGAGGGGCCGATGCTGGTGGTCGGGCAGGAGACCAGCCTCGCGTCCGGGCGCATCGACCTGGTGGGGCTGACCCGGGCCGGCGAGCTGCTGCTGATCGAGTTCAAGACCGGCCCCCAGAATCCTGACTTCCGCAGCGCGCTCGCCCAGCTGCTCGACTACGGCTCCGATCTGTGGGGCTCCACCGCCGACGGCTTCGACAACGCCGTCGTACGCCGCTACCTGTCCAGCGGCTACTGCACCGATCCCGCCGTCAAGGGCGCCGCCACGCTCACTGAGGCGGTGCGCCGCGCCTGGACCGACATCACCGACGAGGAGATCGACGCGCTGTACGCCCGGCTGACCGATGTCCTGGCCGAGGGCCGGTTCCACTTCGTCGTGGTGGCGCAGCGGTTCACCCCGTCGATGGAGAACACCGTGCGCTACCTGAACGCCGGGAACGGCCCGGGCCGCTTCTACCTGATGGAGCTGGTGCGGTACCAGGCCGACGGGATCTCCGCGTTCACCGGCCAGCTGGTCGCCCGGCCGTACCGGAAGACCGCGGCCGGCGCGGTGGTCGGTACCGACGAGGCCCAGTTCCTGGACGGGCTGCCGGACGAGGGGTATCGCGCCGCGCTGGCCCGCATCTTCGACGCTTGCAAGGCGAACGGGCTCGTGCTGGCCTGGGGGTCGAAGGGAGCTTCGATCCGGCTGCGGACCCCGGACGGCAACGAGCCGCTCTCGATCGGCTGGATCCTGCCACCGGGCAGCAACTGGCAGGGCATCAAGGACTTCGCGCTGGGCGTCGACACCGCTAGCCTCGCGAGCCGGCCCTCCGTATCGTCGGCCGTCAGCGCCTATGCCGACGCCGCCCTCAAGGTGCCCGGCGCCGCACCGGCCCAGGCCAGGAACAAGGTCGCCGCGATCTTCCCGCCGGACCGCGTGGTCGCCGCGGAGGCGGAACTCACCGAGCTGATCACCGGATTGGTGGCCGCGGTCAACGATCCCGCCGCCGGCTCAGGCGGAGCGCCGGGTGGCTGACCTGTCGTACGCTGCGCGCCCGTGGTGAACGGCAGCTGGATCGCGCTTCCCTCCGGGCAGGTGGCGTCCGTGACGGGCGACCGCTGGCTCGATGAGCCGACCGGCACACCGGTGATGCGCGGGCTGGCTCGCAACCCGGCCGCGCCGGTCGATGTGCTGCTCCGGCTTCTACGGGAGCACGACGACGCCGTGCCGGCCGCACTCCGCCGCCGGGCCGATCTGCCGGAGCCGGTGATCGAGGCGATGCTGCGCCACCCGGCCGCGCGGGTCCGGGGGGCCCTGGCCGCCGCCCGGCACCTCGATCCCGCGGTTCGCCTCCGCCTGGTGGACGATGCCGACGACCGGGTCCTGGGGCTGCTCCGGGAAGACCGCAGCCTGCCGCTGCCCGATCATGTCTTCGCGCTGCATCTCGACCGGCTGGCACGGGTCGCCACCCGCTTGATGACGCCGGACGAGCTGGCCGGTGAGGTGTTCGACGACGCGGCCATGAACCGGTATGCCCTCGGCGCCGCCGTCCGGCATGCCGACCCCGGGATCCGGGAGGCTGCGGCGGCCGCGGTCCGTAAGTCAGGTGAGGTTCTCGGCGAGGCGACGATCAGGGAGCTGCTCGGCGACGACGAGGCTGATGCCTGGCTTGCGGAGCGGGACGCCGCGGTCGGGCCGGGCTACCGAGGCGGCAACGGGTACGAGTATCGGGCGACGTACCTGCATCGGCGGTTGTCCCGGGCACTCGTGGACAAGTTGCTTCTCCGGGACAGCGTCTACGACCTGGAGTGCATCGTGAAGAACCCCTCGGTGCCGCTCGACGTGGCAGGCCGGCTGATCGAGCACCCCGAGCCCGACGTCCGCCGTTCCCTGGCGGAACGCGACGATCTGACGGCCGCGCAGCTGGCCCGGCTGGCCGCGGATCCCGATGTGCGCGTACGGACGGCCGTCTCCGTGCATCCCGCGCTGACGGAACAGCAGCGCGCCGCCATCGACATCGAGGTGGAGCTGTGCTGCGTGGACCGGCGGGCGCCGTCGCTGCCCGCGGTCGAGCAGTCGGTGGCCTGGTCGCGATCCGTCAATCCGCTCCTGCGGCGGCGGGCGGCCCAGGATCACCGCACTCCGGCAGAGGTCGCCGCCGCCCTCGCCGAGGATCCGGATCCGGGGGTACGGGTGCTGCTCGCCCACCGCCATCCCGCCGCGCCGCCCGCTCTTCTGCTGCGGGCGTACCGGGAGCACCCGCGGTGCAGCCGCGGCGTTCTTCCCCTGCTGCCGCACTTTCCGCGCGTGGGGCTGGCCCGCCTCGCCGAGGACGCGGACGCCGGTGTGCGGCGGCTCGTCGCCCTGGATCCGGCCGCCCCGCCGACCGTCGTCGAGGGGCTGCTCGACGATCCTGACCACGACGTCCGGCACGCGATGGCGCAGTGTCCGCGCCTGCCCGGGGACCGGATCGAAGCGCTGCTGACCGACGGCGATCTGGCCGAGGCGGCGGCGGCCAACCCGGCCCTGCCGGCGGCGCGGATGCGGGAACTGATCGATTGCAAACCGTACGTCCGTACTGTTTGATGGGGGCATGCCTCTTCTTCCGGAGCCGGGGGCGATCCGGACTCTTGCCGCCGCGACGCTCGTCAACACGCTCGGCAGTGGACTGTGGATGGCCTCGAACGCCCTGTTCCTCACCCGCTCGGTCGGCCTCTCGGTCGGCCGGACCGGCCTGGCGCTCACCCTCGTCGGCCTGGTCAGCCTGGTGGTCAGCAGCCCGGTGGGCTACCTCGCCGACCGGCTCGGCCCCCGCGGGGTGGCGATCGGCGGGCTCGCCGCCATGGGGCTGTTCCAGGCGGCGATGGTCGAGGTGCGCTCGATGGGCACGTTTCTGCTGGTCGCCGCGCCGATGGCGGTGTTCGAGGCGGCGCAGCGGGCGGCCCGGGGCGCCATCATCGGCGGCGCCGTCCCGCAGGACCGGCGGGTCTACACGCGGGCGTACCTGCGGGCGGTCACCAACGTGGGCATCACGGTGGGTGCGTCCGTCGCCGGCATCGGGCTCACAGTGGACACGCGTACGGCGTACCTGTGCCTGATCGTCGCCGATGCCGCGACGTTCCTGCTGGCCGCCGCCGTGCTCACCCGGCTGGCTCCGGTCCCGCCCGTCCCGCGGCCGGAGTCCGGGCCGCGGCTGACCGCGCTGCGGGACCGGCCGTTCGTGGCCTTCGTCGTGCTGGACGGTCTGCTCGCCATCAACTTCGGGCTGCTCGAAGTCGCCCTGCCGCTCTGGATCGCTGAGCGCACCGACGCGCCCCGCTGGATGGTGTCGGTCGTCTTCGCGGTGAACACCGTGTCCGTGGTGCTTCTCCAGGTGCGCGCGGCCCGCGGCACCGACACGCTCGCCGGGGCGGCCCGGGCCTCCCGGCGGTCCGGCTTCCTGCTGCTCGCGGCCTGCCTGATCTTCCCGCTCACCGCCGGCACCCGCGACGCGACGACCGTCGTCCTGCTGATCGTCGCGGCGCTGGTGCACGTGGCCGCCGAGATGGCGTACTCGGCGGGTGGCTGGGGCATCTCGTTCGGGCTGGCGCCGGACCACGCGCACGGGCAGTACCAGGGGACCTTCGCGATGGGGCATCAGTTCGGCCAGATGATCGCTCCGGCGGCGGTCACCACCCTCACCCTGGGCTGGGGTGCGCCGGGCTGGGTGATCCTCGGCGCGGGGTTCGCGGTGGCCGGCTGCCTGATCCCGCCGGTGGTGCGCCGGGCCGCCGCGCAGCGCACCGCGGCGGGTGAGGCGGTGGCCGCCGGTGGATAGCGCCCGAACTTATGCGCGCCTTATGCGGGTCCTGGCATGATCGCGTTCGTGCTGCGTCTCAGGCTGGCGGTGGGTGTCTTCGCGGTCGTGACGCTCCTGTACGTGCTCGATTTCTACCGATACAAGCTGCCGTGGTACCTGGATCCGTGGTATCCCTGCGACACAAATGTCAACGGCATGGCCTGCCGGATCTCCAGGAAGCTCCCCATCGCGGAGTTGCCCTGGTATGGCGTCCTGCTGGGGGTGACCGCGCTGGTCTTCCCGCTGATCGCGTTCTGGGTGCTGGCACCGGTGCGGCGCCTCGTGCCGATCGTCGGCCAGCTCGGCCCCCAGAACCTGGGCTATCGGGTGCGTCCCGGCCGCCGCGGTCGCGACGAGATGAAGCGGCTCGGGCGCGCGCTCGACGACATGATGGACCGCATCGCGTCCGGCTACGAGGGCCAGCGGCGGTTCGCGGCGAACGCGTCCCACGAGCTGCGCACCCCGCTCGCGCTGCAGCGCACCCTGATCGAGGTCGGCATGGCGGAGCCGCTGACGCCCGAGCAGTCGACGCTGCTGGCGGGCCAGTTGCTGGCCGCGAACGCCCGCAACGAGCGCCTGATCGAGGGCCTGCTCGTGCTGAGCCAGGCCGATCAGGGGCTCGCGTCCCGCACCCCGCAGCGCCTCGACCGGATCGCCGCCGAGGTGGTCGAGGCGCACGCCGCCACCGCCGCCGACGCGGACATCAAGATCATTGCGAACCTGGGTCCCCGTACGGTGGCCGGCGAGCGGGTGCTGCTGGAACGGCTCGTCCGCAACCTCGTCCACAATGCGCTGAAGTACAACCACCCCGGCGGGACCGTACGGGTCACCGTCGGCGCATCGGCGGCCGTGGCCCTGGCCGTGGAGAACACCGGCCCGGTCATCGCCGCCGAGGACGTCGCCCGGCTGTTCGAGCCGTTCACCCGGCTGGCTTCCGACCGCATCGACCACAGCGGAGGCAGCGGCCTGGGGCTCGCCATCGCCCGCGCCATCGTGCAGGCGCACGACGGCACCATCACGGCCACGCCGGCCGAGGGCGGTGGCCTGCGCCTGTCCATCATGCTCCCCCGCGACTGAGGCGGCACCGGCGTGCCGCCGGTGGTTAGCATTGCCGGGTCGTGGCAGCAGCTGTGGAATCGAGGCGACATGCGCTGGTTACGGTCCGGGCCGGGCAGGCGGCAGGTCCAGCACGACCCCGGTCGCCGGCAGGAGCTGCTGCTCGATCTCCGGCAACGCTTCGGCGCCCACGCCCAGGGCCGCTTCGCCGAGCAGGCCGACGCCGTCGTACCGCTGCTGCTGGACGACGACGGCCTGGCGGTGGCGGCCGCCGTCCTGCACGAGTTCGCCGACGCGGCCCATGCGCAGCTCCTGGCCGACGTGGCAGAGCTGAACCGGCGTACCGGGCACGGGCCGGTGGTCGACCGCCGGAACTACCGGCCGCTCTGGCAGGCCGCCGGGCCGCACCTGCGCTGGCCGCTCTTCGGCCTGCCCGGCGGCCTGCACCCGTACGTGCAGGTCACCGCGGCCGCCACCGCCATCGGCACGCACGCACGCCGGGCCGTACGCGTGACCGACCCGTACCCGGTGCTGACCCACCTCCTGGAGATCCTCGACCTGACGCTGACCGGGTGGGAATTCGCCCGCGTACGCGTGGACACCGACGCCGCGGCCCTGGCGGAGCGCCTGATCTCCGCCGCCCGGGACCTGCGCTCCGCCATGGCCGAGCCGCCACCGCTGCCCCCGCCCGTCCGCGAATGGATGCGGCGCAGGATCACGATCGACGTGCACGACTCGGCCGCGAACCGGATCCTCGGCGCGTTCGACCCGGGCCGGATGATGCGCGAGGCCCTGCTGGCCTGATCCGCCGGCCGGGTCCGGCTCAGCGCTGGATCTGCGCGACCCTGATCCTCGTCGGCAGGGCGGGCGGGCCGTCGACCGGCGCCGGGTCCTCCGGCGTCGGGGTCACTCCCCCGGCCGCCACGAGGTCGAGCGTGTGCAGCCCCTCGGAGGTCGTGGTGCCGAAGATCGTGTAGTTGGGCCGCAGCGCGGAGTCGCCGTAGACCAGGAAGAACTGACTGCCGTTGGTGTCCGGGCCGGCGTTGGCCATGGCCAGCACCCCCCGCGCGTAGACCCGGCGGGCGCCGGTCGGGTCGGTGGGGGCCGGAGGCAGGTCGGTCGGCAGCTCGTCCTTGTAGCGGTAGCCCGGGCCGCCCTCGCCCGTACCGGTCGGGTCACCGCACTGCAACACCTTGAGCGTCGGGTACGCGGTGAGCCGGTGGCACGACGTGCGGTTGTAGAACCTGTACCGGACCAGGTGCAGGAAGCTCTGCACGGTGCAGGGCGCCTCGGCGCGGTCGAGCACCAGCGGGATCGGTCCCAGGTTGGTGCGCAGCAGCACGTCCACGGTGCCGCGGCTGGGCGTGTGGCGGGGGTCGGGCGGCAGCGGCACCGGACGGGCGGCGGGCTCGTCCGGGGTCGGCGTGTAGGCGCACGGTCCGGGGGTCGGCTCGGTGGGGTCCACCCCGCTCGCCGCGGCCGGCGACGCGGCGGCGAGGCCGGAGCCGATCATCATCAGGGTGGCGGCCATGCGGCCCAGTGAGGTGATGCCGCGACGCGGGAAGGTGTGGACCACTTTGTCCTCCAGAGGATCGACGGATCGTCACCCCCGGGTCTAATCGACCTTCATGGATTGGTCAAGGTCCGCGTCGCCGCCACCCGATCCGGCGGCCGGCGATCATACTGGGGGCATGACCCCCGGCCCGGTACCTGCGGCGATGCGGCGGTGCCCCCGGTGCGGGCACCTGACCCGCGCCGACCGCATGATCAAGGGCTACGGGCGGGACTGCGCGGCGCAGCTCGGGCTGATCGGCCGGACGGTGGACACCGGGCACGCCGGACCCGATCTTCTCGACCTGCTCGGCGCGGAGCCCGAGGACGAATGCGACGGCGGGGACCGGCCCGCGGATCGGCCGTAGTGCGCGTCGCACCGCCCGTACGGTAATTGCCGGAACTGCGACCGCGGGATAACGCGAAGCCGCAAGAAATACATCGTTCGTGCCGACGGTCAGGATGCCGACAGAAAAGGCTTTTCGAGATGCGTCCGTAACCCCGGGACACCGATACTGGCCCGCAGAGTCGGGTGGGCGGAAAGCCGGGGCGAACGCATGATCGTGCAAGGGCAGACGGAAACGTCGTTCGGCGAAGAACTGCGCCGGCTGCGGGACGCGCGCGGAATGTCGCTGGCCGATCTGGCCCGCGAGGTGCACTTCGACCGCGGTCATCTCAGCAAGGTGGAGCGTGGCCTGCGCGGCCCCTCGCCGGCGCTGGCCCGGGCCTGCGATTCGGCCCTCGACGCGCAGGGCCGGCTCGTCGAGCTGGCCGGGAGCCCGCAGGCCGCGGCACCCGAGCCCCACGTTCCCGCGCCGGCCTGGAGCTACGAGGACTCGCCGTACGCCCGGCAGTTCCACCGGATCGCCGCCTCCGCGGCGCCCTTCACCAGCGATCACGAGCAGACGGTCGCCGAGGCGCGTGAGCTCTTCGAGATGCTGCGTACCCACGGGCGCGCCGGCGCACCGAGCGCGCTGCTGCCCCTGCTGGCGACCCAGTTCGGATTGCTGCGGGCCGCCGCGAGCACCGCGCGCCGGCCGGTGCGCGACCGGCTGATCCTGCTCGCCGCGCACTACGCCGAGTACGCCGGATGGATGATCCAGGAGTGCGGGGACGACACGGGCGCCCTGGCCCTGACCGGGGTCGCGGCGACGCTGGCGGCGTCCGTGGTCGACGGTGCGGAGGCCGGTGATGCTGCCGCGCTGCGGGCGTACACGAGTCTCCGCATGGCCGATGTCGCGCTGTACAGGGGGAACGGCAAGGCCGTGGTCACCCTCGCCGAGCGTACGGAGTTCGTGGCGGACGCACCGCCGCCGGTGCGGACGCTGGCGGCCCAGCGCGCCGCGCAGGGGTGGGCGCTGCTGGGCCGGTCGCGGGAGTGCGTGGCCGCGCTGGACCGGGCCGACGGCTACGCCTCGCATACGGCAACGGACGGCGACGGGATCCCGCTGGGCCCCCGCGGCGGCGGACAGCTGCGCGAGATCGTGCGCGGCTGGTGCCTCTTCGACCTGAGCAGGCCCGGGGACGCGGCCGCATTCCTGGCCGCGGGGCTGGCCGCCGCACCCGCCGGAGCGCATCGGGCGCGCGCGCTGTACGGCGTACGACTGTCCATGTCGTACGCCACGACCGGCGATCTGGACGGAGCGTGCGAGAGCGCCGGCACGGCGCTGGACGAGGCGCGGCGGGTGGACTCGGCGGCCGTACGGCACGAACTCCGCGCGTTCGGGGCCCTGCTGCGCCGGCGCCGCAGGAATTGGTCCGTTGTGGACCTGCAGTCCCGGATCGACCGCGAATTGTTCAGGGAACACCATTCTTTGCGAGCCTGACTCACAATTTTCGGGCGAGCCCGGATCGGTCGAACAGCTATCGACAACAGCAAAAGGTAACGGTAACGTCGCCGCTTGTCACGGGATCCGCGACGGCGCCCGGTGGCAACGGGCAACACCTACCGATCATGAAACAGGGTCGCCGAGACTTCCCTCTCGGATCTTGTCTCATTTCTCGGCATGGGGGCGACGGACTGGTGGGTGGCGTTTTCCTCAATTACCGGACCGCGGATGCGGCGCTCGGCGCCGTGCTGCTCGACGAGCGGCTGACCGCCCGGTTCGGCCCGGACGCGGTCTTCCGGGACAACCGCTCGATCGCGCTGGCCACGAGGTTCGACACGGTGCTGTGGCAGCGGCTGCGGTCCGCCGACGTCGTCCTGGCCCTGATCGGGCCGCACTGGTTCGAGGCGGACGACTCGGGCCGCCCGGCGATCCACGATCCGCAGGACTTCGTCCGCCGCGAGCTCGCCGAGGCGTTGCGGCTGGCCATCGACGTCTGCCCGGTGCTGCTGGGCGAGGACACCCCGCTGCCCCGCGCGGACCAGCTGCCGCGCGGCCTGAAGACCCTGCCGAAGCATCAGTACGCCCGGATCCGGACCCGTGATCCCGGCCCCGACATCGACGAGCTCGTCCGCCGGCTCGCCGATCGCCCGGGCCTCGGCGTTATCGCTCCCCCGGCCCCGCGCCGGGTCACGGAGACGACCGAAGGACACGGCGTGACCGTCCTCGGATCGGTGCACGCCGGACAGGACGTCGTCTTCGGCGGCAAGACCGAGCACCACTACCACCGCGAGGCCCGCGGATGACCGCCGCGACGGAGCCCGCCCCGAGCGATCAGGAACTGGCCGACGCGCTGGTCGAAGGCGTCGGCGCGGACCAGGCGGCGGGCGAGTTCGGCGTCGACGACTACGGTGACCAGGCCGAGCCCCGCGTGATGACCGGCGGCGCCCGGGTCGGCGAGGTCAAAGCCGGCGACGACGTCGTGTTCCGCGACAAGATCTCGCACAACTACTTCGGCGGCGGTCCCGCACGCGGCCGGGACCCCGCGCCGCTCAGCCTGGCCCGGGACGTCCTCGACGACGCGCGCGAGGCGTTCGTGCCGCCGCCCGGCTTCGCCGACCTCGACCTCGGCGAGCGCCTGCTCATCCTCCGTATCTGCAGCGGCCGCGGCGGCGGGACGGCCGCCACGCGGCTGCTGCTGGACGCCGGGGCGGCCGCGGTCAAGGAATTGGCGCCCGACACCTCGCTGCGCCGGCTGACCACCGACCGCCTCGACAACGGCACCGGATACCTGCTGCGGAACGCCACCTCGGGCGTCCTCGACGAGCTCACCGAGTTCGAGATCGCCCGCCTGTGCGCCGCGCTCGGGGAACGGGCCGGCTGGCTGGTCCTGACGGTGGACCCGCGCGTACGGCTCGCCGAAGGACTGCTCGCCCGGCACATCGGCGAGCTGGGCGACCCGCCGGCCGCCCTCGACGTCCTGACCGCCCACCTGCGGCGCCGGCTGCGTCAGCAGGATCCGGAAGGCATCCGGGCGGCGGAGATCCTCGCCGAGCCGTCGGTCGTCAAGTTGTTCGACGACTCCGCCGACCGCAAGGACCGCGTGGCGCGGGCCGCCTGGTTCGCCCGGATCCTCGCCGACGCGGCCCAGGCCGACGACTTCGACCTGGAGAAGATCCAGGCACAGCTGAAACGGCTCACCGACCGCAGCTTCGAGACCTGGTTCGACGCCCTGGACCCGGGCACGCGGTGTTTCGTGATCGCGCTCGCGACACTGCCCGGGTACTCGTACGAGATCGTCTCCGACCGGGCCCGGGACCTGGAGGCCGCGCTGGTCCCGCAGGTGCCGCCGGCGCCGGGCGCGCCGGCCCCGGACCCCTTTCGGGTACGCCGGACGCAGCGACTCGAAGCGGCCCTCGCCCGGGTCACCCAGCGGCCGGTGACCACCCGGTACGGCACCACGCCGATGGAGGTCGTCCGGTTCATCGACCCGAGCCTGTCCCGGCAGGTGCTCGACCGCGTGTGGACCGAGTACGCCGACATCCGCGAAACCTTGCTGGCCTGGCTGCGGACCATGGCGGAGCACCCGGTCGGCCAGGTGCGCCAGGGCGCCGCGCGAGCCGCCGGCGTCTTCGCCGTGCAGGCGTTCGACTACGTCCGGCGGTACGTGATCGGCCCCTGGGCGGCGAGCGACGTCCCGGCGAGCCGGCAGACGGCGGCGCTGTCGCTCGAGGTGCCGGGGCGCGACCCGTCGGTGAGCCAGGTGACCCGGCGCATGCTGTACGACTGGCACCTGGACACCTCCCCGCCGTACCTGCGCAACACCGCGGCCCGCACGTACGGCGGACTGCTGGGTCTGGTCGATCCGGGCCCGGCGCTCGATGCCTTCGCCCACCTGGCGACCGCCTCGACGTACGGCCTGCCGCACGTGATCGCGAACAGCATCACCCGGCTGATCGTGCACGGCGACGAGTCGGTGGCCGTGCAGGTCATGGAGCGGGTACGCACGTGGACGAGCGGCGAACCGGTGGAGCCGCCGGAAGGCTCCCGGCGCGCCGGGCGCGGCCTGACCGCCGAGCAGAAGAAGGAGGACGCCCGGGCCCGGACCTTCGTGGCGTACCTGTCGTTCCTCACCTGTGCCGTGGACGCCGTCCTGGTGAACCCGGTCGACGAGCGCGAGGACGCGGCCGCCTGGCATGGCCTGCTCTGGCTCGCCCACCGCAACGAGGCCGTCGCCGCGGTCGTCGCGGAGCTGTGGGGCAGCGCCGTGGTGCACCCGATCGCCCATCGGGCGTCCGGCAACGTCCTGACCGTCTGGGCGGAACGGGTGGACGGCGACCCCGTCGGCCGGCAGGCGCTCGCCGACCTGCTGGTGGCGGCGGTCCGGGGGCGTACGCGCCGCGCCCTGGGCACCCTCCACAGACTCGCCCGGACCTGGCAGAGCGGCCGGGAGCCCTCCGCCCCGCAGACCGCTGCCACGGTCCTGACCGCATTGACCGCACTGGGAGAACCCGAATGACGAACCACGCCGTGCCCGTGATCCTGTCCGAGACGAAGGTGGCGCGTTTCCGACCCTTCGGCCAGCGGGCGCTGCCCCGCGCCGGCGTCGTGCTCGTGGTGAAGACCAGCCGCGGGGACGTCAAGGTGATCCCCGACCAGCGCACCCTCGGCGAGTACGCGTTCGCGCCCCACGCCACCCAGTACGAGATCGACGTCGCGAAGCACGACTCCCGGTTCGAGTTCCCGCTCAAGAGCGCGGCCGAGGACTACACCTTCCAGGCGGCCGTGGAGGTCACCTGGTACGTCTACGACCCCGCCCGGGCCCTGCAGGCGCGGCCGACCGACGCCACCGACGTCGTCCGGCGGCGATTGCGCGCGCGGCTGACCGAGCTCGGCCGCCGCCACGACGTGGAAGACGTCCAGGGGTTCGAGGAGGCGATCCGCTCGTACTTCGCCGACCCGCGGGCCCGGGTCGTCGACGAGTGGCTGCGCATCGAGGAGATCACCGTCGAGGTGAGCCTGGACCAGGCGGGCACGGAGGTGCTGCGGCAGCGGCGTGAGACCCGGCGCAAGCGCCGGCTCATCGAGGAGACCCACGAGACCGACCTGCTCGAGCAGGAGCACGCCGGACGGCTCGCCGCGCGCAGCAAGGAGCACGAGATCGAACTCGAGCGCCGGCGCCGGGAGTTCGACCTGCAGATCAAGCAGCAGGAGGAGGAACAGGCGGCCGATCGGCGCCGGCGCGAGGCGCAGTGGGAGGCGGAGTTCCAGGCGAGGATGCGCCGCCAGGAGGAGGAGTGGAAGGCCGAGCTGAAGGCGCGGGAGGACCGTATCCAGCTCGAGAACGAGCAGGCCCGGATGCGGCTCTTCCTCGAGGCCATGGAGAAGGGCGACGCGGCGGTCCTGGCGATGCACCTCGGCCGGCACCCGGACGACGCCAAGGAGATCATCCAGATGATCGTGCAGAACCAGGCGCTCAACGAGGAGCGCCAGGCGAAGCTCCTGGCCGACATGATCGAGAAGGAGATGATCATCGGCGCCGATCTGGAGGGCCTGAACCAGGATCTGATCCGCTCGGTGATGGGCCTGACCGCCCGGCGCACCGGCGGCGTGTTCTCCCTCAACACCACCATCGACATGTCGGTCGACGCCCTCGCGGACCACGCCGCCGCCACGGTCGAGACCGATGATTGAGGACGGTCTGGATCTGGTACGCCCGCTGCTCAGCGATCTCCCGCCGCAGTGGCAGACCGTGCTCGCCCTTCCCCTGCTGGTCACGGCACTTGTGGTCGTCGTGACCATCGTGGCCAACAGCATGCCGGCAGTGGACCGCCTCCTGCGCCCGGCCGTCGTGGCGGCCACCTCGGTCCTGGGCCTGCTGCTGCTGGTGCCGGAGTATCTGGCCACCATCGCGATACGGCGGGCCGGCCGGCGCCCACCAGCGGTGATCCACCTCTACGACGACGGGGTGGAGGGCCTGGTCGGGCTCGGCATGCGGGCCGGGCGCACCGGGCTGTCCGCGCTCACCCGGGACCGCCGGCTGCGCCGCCTCCTGATCGTCGTGACCGTCGGCTCGATCCTGGTGGTGAGCAACGGCGCCAGCTGCGCGCAGGCACCCGCGCCGGCCTGCCGCAAACCGGTCGCGTCCTGGTGGGAGCAGACCACCCGGCTCGTCACCGACGACGAGGCGCCCGCGGTCAAGCCGAAGCCCGCGAAGAAGCCGAAGCCCACCAAGGCCACGGCCAAGTAGCGCCGGTCAACTGAATCGAGGCAGGTGCTTGGCGATCTGGCCGCGCCACGACTCCCAGTCGTGGGGCACGTCGTGGCCCCACAGGTCCAGCTCGTGCCGGATGCCCTTGGCGGTGAGGAGCCCGCCCATCCGCCGGGTCGACTCCAGCGCGCCGGTGGTGTCCTCCCAGCGGCCCTGGCCGCAGACCAGCAGCACCGACAGCCGCTGCCGCAGCCAGCCCAGGTGGTCGCCGTCCAGGTTGGCGACGTAGTCCGCCGGGCTGTTGAAGTAGACGGCATCGCCCCGCTCGCCCCAGCCGCGCCACGTACCCGGGTCGTAGTTGCCGGAGAAGCACAGCGCCAGCGGGAACAGGTCGGCCCGCTTGAAGGCGAAGTTCAGCGCATGGAAGGCGCCCAGGGAACAGCCGGCCGTGACGATCTCGGCGGAGTCCCCGGTGTCCGCGCGGATGTGCGGCACGACGGCGTCGAGCACCCACGCCTCGTACGCGGCATGCCGCCAGGCCCGCTCCTCCAGCGGCAGGTGGTGCGCCGACCACGTCTCGGCGTCGAAGGAATCGACGCAGTAGAGCTTGACCCGCCCGGCCTCGATCAGCCCCTCGACCGCGCCGACCATGCCGTTGCGCGAGAACTCCCAGGCGTCGCCGCCCTCGGTCGGGAAGACCAGCACGGGCCGTCCCCAGTGCCCGTAGACGGCAACGGTCCCGGACCGCCCACCGGTCGGTACGGCGAGATCAACCCTGTAGTGGCGCACAACCTCCACGCTAGTCACAGGTCACGCTGGATACCGCGCGCTAGCGTGGCCCGATGCGTGCTCGACTGGGATGGGCGTTCGCCGGGATCGTCGCCGTCACGACCGGCGGGGCCCTGACGGCGTGCTCCGACCGGCCACCCACCGCCGCGACCACCGCGTCCGCGCCGGCGCCGTCCGCAACGCCCTCGGCGGCTTCCGCGCCGCGAAGCTCGCCGTCACCTGCCGACTGCGTCTCCCGGACGCTCGCCGCAATGTCCGCCGAGGAACGGGCCGGGCAGGTGCTCATGATCGGGGCACCCGTGGACGACCCGCGGCAGCTCGAGAAGGCGGTCGCCGAGCGGCACCTCGGCGGCGTGTTCCTCGCCGGGCGCAGCACCCGCCGGGCCTCCGCGCTGCGCGCCGACATCGCCGCGCTGCGCCGGGCCGGAGAGATCACGCCGCTGGTCGCCCTCGATCAGGAGGGTGGCAGCGTGCAGACCCTGAAGGGGCCGGACTTCCCGCTCGTACCGTCGGCGGAGCGACTCGGGCGTGGCTCGCGGGCGAAACTGCGCGACACCGTCCGCGACAGCGCGCGGCGGCTGGAGGACATCGGCGTCACGGTGAACCTGGCGCCGGTGGCCGACACCGTTCCGGCGGACGTCGGTGCCGCGAACCCACCGATCGGCGCGTTCGGCCGGCAGTACGGCTCCGACCCCGTCGACGTGGCGGCGGACATCCGTACGGTGGTGCCGGCGTCGCAGGGCGCGGGCGTGCTGACGATCCTGAAGCACTTCCCCGGGCTGGGTCGCGTACGGGCGAACACCGACGTCTCCCGCGACGCCGTGGACGCCCGCACGACGGCCGACGACCCGTACCTGAAGCCGTTCGAGGCCGGGATGGCGGCCGGGTCCGCCGGGGTGATGATGTCGTCGGCCCGGTATCCACGGCTGGACCGCTCCACGATCGCCGCGTTCTCGAAGCCGATCGTGACCGGGCTGCTCCGCGAGCGGCTGGGCTATCGGGGTCTGGTCATGTCGGACGACCTCGGTGCCGCCGACGCGGCGGGGTTCGTGCCGGTGGGTGAACGGGCGGTGCGGTTCGTGGCGGCCGGCGGTGACCTGGTCCTGACGATCCGGCCGCAGGACGCCAGGCCGATGGCGGCCGCCCTGATCGCCGAGGCGCGGAAGTCACCGACGTTCGATGCGCGGCTCACGGACGCCGCCGGTCAGGTGCTGCGCACCAAGGACCGGGCGGACTTGCTGCCGTGCTCGTCGAAGAGCTTGCCTTGACGTCGGCGGCAAGGCCTAGCGTGGGCCCATGCTGATCGGGGAGTTGGCCGAGCGGGCCGGCACCAGTGCCCGCACCCTGCGGTACTACGAGGAGCACGGGCTGGTCGAGCCCCGCCGCGACCGCAACGGCTACCGGCGCTACGACGAGGGCGAGCTGCGCGTCGTGCACGAGATCCGGGCGCTGCTCGCGGCCGGGTTCGGGCTCGACGACATCCGGCCCTTCGTCGCGTGCCTGCGGGCCGGGAACGCCGCGGGGCACGTGTGCCCGGACTCGGTCGCCGTGCTGCGGCGCAAGCTCGCGGAGGTCGAGGAGTGCCTCGATCAGCTCGCCGCCGTACGGGACCAGCTGCGCGGGCAGCTCGCCCAGGCGATCGAGGAGCGGGAGACCCGATGCCTGAAGATTCGCTGATCACCGTCACCGACGACACGTTCGCCGACGTGGTACTGGGCGCGCGGCTGCCCGTACTCGTGGACTTCTGGGCCGAATGGTGCCCGCCGTGCCGGCCGGTCGCGGTGACCCTCGCCGAGCTGGCCGGCGAGTTCGCCGGGCGGGTGCTGATCGCGAAACTCAACGCGGACGAGAACCCCGAGAGCGCCCGTGCCTACCGGGTCATGTCGATGCCGACCCTGATGTTCTTCCGGTCGGGCGTCGTGGTGAACACCATCGTGGGGGCACGACCGAAGGGGATGCTGAGGTCGGCGTTGACCGCAGCCGTCGAGCCGTACGCGAACCGCTGACCGCGCTCAGGTGACCGGGATGCCGGTCTCGTGGACGGTGGCGGAGACCTTGATCGTCCGGTGCGTCTGCTTCCCGCCGCCGACGGTGTAGAGGGCGTACGTGTGGGTCTCGGTCGAGCCCGGCGCGCCGGAGCAGGAGAAGTGGAATTCCTGCATGCCGTGCAGGGCGACCGGGCCGTAGGTGCCCGGGGTGCCGGTCGGGTCGTCGACGGAGAGGGCGGCGGAGTGGGCGCCGGTGACCTTCCACTTGAGGATCAACGGTACGGCGTCGGTGTGGGAGACGTCCGTGCCGGACGGGCAGCCCGGCTTCTGGAAGACGGTGAACGACACGATGCGCGGGCTCGGCGCGCTCACCGTGGTGTCCTCGTCCGGCGTCGCGGCGTGGGACGTCCCGGACTTCGGCTCGGTCTTCGTCTTGGATTTCGGCTTCGTCGCCGACGCCGCTGCCGACGACGACGACGAGGGCGAGGGTGAGGCGGAGTCGGCGGACGGGGACGCGACGGTGACG
Organism: Actinoplanes sp. NPDC049681; assembly: GCF_044465265.1. NCBI lineage: Bacteria > Bacillati > Actinomycetota > Actinomycetes > Micromonosporales > Micromonosporaceae > Actinoplanes > Actinoplanes sp. NPDC049681. The sequence goes on along the minus strand of NZ_JBITLP010000004.1, from coordinate 77,043 downwards.
GTGCAGCCGGTCAGGGCAGCGGCGGTGGCGAGGCCCAGCATCGCCACGGCGGAGGTTCTCGAAATCGACATGCCACAGAGCGTATGAAGGCTGTGATGCTCAGTAATCCCATGTTCGTGCCGTCTCATCGGCGCAGGTCACGAGCTTGTTCAGCGGGCAAATGTGCCCACGCGGGTAGTAGTCGCCCATCACGGCGGCCGCTGATCCCGGGCGCCCGTCCGGCGGGACGTGCGTCACCGCGGGCCCGAACCCCGGCGCCGGCATCATGTTGCGCAACAGCACGAGGTGACGAGCATCCGGGTGCGCGAGCGAGAACGGCACGAACGTCACGCCCGGCACGGCCTCGATCCGCCCCCGCTGCGCCTCGGTGCCCAGCACGAACGTGTACCAGCCGTCGGCGTCGAGCGCGACCACGTCGTCGTGGCGGCAGCCCGGGTCGGTGCTGCCGTCCGGCAGCTTGTTGACCACGACGGGGTAGAACGGATAGCGCAGGTTGGTGCAGAGCGACCAGTACCGCAGGTCGTCGCCGGGTCCGGGCCAGGGGTGCGGGTGCGGCTCGTCCGGGCTCCTCGCCGCCTTGCCACGGATCACCACGACCCGGTCCCGGCCGGGCGGCGTCACCCAGGCGTTGAGGTAGCCGCTGTCCGGATTCGGGAACAGCTCGTCGTTCGCGGACGAGCGGGCGAAGGCCAGGTCGCGACCCACGGCGGGCTGCGGGATCAGATCATTGTGCGCGGCCGCGACGGTACGCCGGCACGGCCGCAACGTCCTGCTGTGCCCGCCGTCGCTGATCGTCAGGGAGGGCAGCCGTACGGGCGACGACGTGCCCCCGGTCGGCAGGTAGATGCGGTACACGAGGTAGCCGGTCTGACCGTCCTCGGCGTCCGGCGGCGCCAGCGGCAGCACGTTGACCTGCCCGGGCGCGACGGCCATCCGCAGGTGCAGCGTGTACGCCCCGCCGGGAACGGCCGGCCGCTGCCACGGGTTCACGCTGCCGGGGTCGGGGGCGATCTCGAAGTCGGTACGCGACGAGAAGACCCCGTTGCTGGTGAAGGGGCCCTGGAAGCCGTCGTAGACCGTGAAGGACGCGTACCGGGTGTCCGGGAAAGCGCCGGTCACGGTGATCTCCCGGTCCCCGCGCACCTGGAACGGCATCACCCAGTAGCGGGCGTTGCTGTCGGGCAGCGCGATGTTCGCCGCCTGAGCGCCGACCTCCTCCGGCCACGCGCACGCGGACGGTGCGGCCGAGGCGGGGACGACGGGCACCACGGCGGCCAGGGCCAGCGCGGCGAGGACAGCTCCGACACGTCTCATCCGAGCAGCACAGCATGCCGATATAACGATGATGTTCAATATTGTGAACAAGGTGATGTCACCGCCCGCCCGTTGCCGGGCGGGCGGCGGGACACGTCCCCCTCGATCGTGTCCGGGAAGAAGATCGCCCGGCGGGGCTCCCTGATACGGCAGGAACTGTCAACTGGCCGACCGGCACCCGGAGCGGTCTGCCATCATGGCCGGATGCTTGTGCTCGGTCGGATGCTTCGGGGTGTGCTCGCGGTCGTCGCCGTCGCCGGTTTCACCGGCTGCTCATCGGACGATTCCCCCGAGCCGGACAAGAACCACATCTCCGCCGACGTCATGCGCAACGCGCTGCTCAAGCCTGCGGAGGTCGGCCCCACCTGGAAGACGCCCACCGAGTCCGCGGCGCCCGCCCAGCTGGTGAGCATCTGCGGCGCCGACACCGACCCGGCGGCGATCCCGGGCAAGCCCACGGTCGTCTCCGCGCCGCTCTCCGACGAGGGCACCGAGGGTGTCCAGAGCCTCACCCAGCACGCCCTCGTCTACGAGGACGCCGTCTCGGCCGCGACCGCCCTCGCCACGCTCCAGACCGTGGCGGACGCCTGCCCGCCGAGCACCCAGCGGCCGGCCAAGTCCGGCGACCGCGAGGAGCCGGCCTACACCGAGACCGCGGCCACCTCACCCCTCGAGCAGGGCGCCTGGGCCGGCTTCGTCACCGTACGCAACAAGCAGTACGACAAAGCCCACCCGGCCACCGCGGACGTCGCCGTGGCCGTACTGGCGCGGAACAACGTCGTCCTCGTCGACCAGTACGCGATCTACCGCCTGGGCCGGTCGGACGCGAGCGCCAACCCGCAGTTCTCGGCCGACTGGCAGAAGCTGGTCGGCACGACGCTGAAGCGGATCGGCTGAGCTAACGGCCTTTAGTCCGCTTGTGGGTGGCGGCGGGGTGGTCGGACGGGCTTCCCCGCCGCGAGCAGGGCGATCGACTTCTCGATCCGGCGGGCGCGGGTCTCCGCCGTCTTGGCCCCGGTCACCTGCAAGACGTGCCAGTTCTGGTTGCTGTAGGACAGCGTGCCCCAGGACGACCGCGCCGCCGGGGACGCGTCGAGGGCCGCTGCCAGGTCGGCCGGTACGTCCACCTCCCGGGGCGCCGTGTCCAGCTCGACGTCGACGTCCAGGACCTCGCCCGCGGCGATGCCCGCCTGGGCGCGGCGTTCCGCGCTCACGCCGAGCCAGTAGCTGCCGCCCATGCGGGCGATCGATCCCCGCCACGACTCGCCGTTGACCGTCACGACGACCTTGGGGCGGCCGCCACCGCCCAGGCCGGCGACGATCTCGTCGCCGACCTGGAAACCGGTGGTCGTGCCGCCCGTGGCCTGCAGCTCTGCCCGGAACCTCATGCGGGCGAGAATAGCCGCCAGGACAGGCCCTACGGCACGGGATCGAGGTCCCGGCCGGCCGTTCCGGTCTCCGCCGGGACGGCCGCGGGCTCGTCGCGCACCCGGGCCAGCTTGCTCGGCCACCACAGCCATCGGCCCAGGTCCAGGCCGAGCGCCGTGACGAGCACCGAGCGCACCACCAGGGTGTCGAGCAGGACGCCGAACGCCACCGCGAAGCCGATCTCGGCGAAGGCCACCAGCGGGAGGCTGGCCAGCGCGGCGAACGTACCGGCCAGGACGATGCCGGCCGAGGTGATCACGCCACCGGTGGCGGCGAGGCCGACGAGCGCGCCGCGCCGGGTGCCCTGCTGGAGCGCCTCCTCGCGCACCCGGGTCATCAGGAAGATGTTGTAGTCGATGCCGAGCGCGACCAGGAAGACGAAGACGTACAGCGGGAACGAGGTGTCCTCGCCGGCGAACCCGAACACGTGCCGGAACACGAGCGCGCTGACGCCGAGCGCCGCCATGAACGACAGCACCACGGTGGCGATGAGTACCAGCGGGGCGACGATCGAGCGCAGCAGGATGCCCAGGATCACGAGGACGACCAGCAGCACCAGCGGGATGATGATCCGGTTGTCGTGGTCGTTGGCGTCGTTGACGTCGAGGGTCATGGCGGTCATGCCGCCCACCTTCGCGTCGCCGATCCCGTGCACCGCGTCACGGACCCGCTCGATGGTCGCCATCGCCGCGTCGCTGTCGGGGGCCGAGGCCAGCACCGCCTCGAACTGCACGAGGTCGTCCTTGACGACCGGGTCACCCACGGAGCTGATGCCCGCCGTGCCCGCGACCGCCGACCGGATCTGCGCCGCAGCCGAGTTCTGCCCGATGACCACGACGGGCTGGCCCTGCCCGGCCGGGAAGTGCCGGGCCAGCGCCTCCTCGCCGGCCACCGACGACGGCCGGTCGACGAACTGGTCGGCCTGGGCCAGCCCGTTCGCGTCGAGCTGGAACAGGCCCAGCGACATCGCGCCGAGGACCACCGCGGTGACCAGCCACACGGTGCGAGGCCGCCGCGCGATGCGGCCACCGAGCCGCGCCCAGACGCCGGTCGCGGTCGGTTCCGCCGTGCCGGCCTTGGGGCGTACGGGCCAGAAGAGCCACCGCCCGCAGATGACGAGCAGGGCCGGAAGCAGGGTGATCATGGCCAGCAGGCCGACGACGATGCCGAGGGCAGCGACCGGGCCCAGCCCGCTCGTGGAGTTGAGCTGGGCCAGGATGAGGCAGGACATGCCGATCGCGACGGTGGCGGCGCTCGCGATGATCGCCGGACCGGCCCGGTGCAGCGCGAGCGCCATGGCCTCGTGCCGGTCCTCGTGCCGGCGCAGCTCCTCCCGGTAGCGCGCGACCAGCAGCAGCGCATAGTCGGTGCCCGCGCCGAAGACCAGCACGGTCAGGATGCCCGCGCTCTGCGCGTTGACGACCAGCCCCGCGTGCTTGGCGAGCAGATAGATGACCGCCTGCGAGGCGGTCAGCGCCACGCCGGCGGAGACGATGGGCAACAGCCAGAGAACCGGGCTCCGGTACGTGATGAGCAGAATGATCGTCACGACGGCGAGCGTGGTGTAGAGCAGTGTGCCGTCGATGCCCTCGAACGCCTCGGCCGAGTCGGCCGCCGTGGCAGCCGGGCCGGCGAGGTGCACGTCGAGCCCGTTCGCGGAGTCGCCGGTGGCCGCCTTGACCTTGTCCACGACGTCGACGATGTGCTGCCAGCCGTCCTGGTCCACCTTGATCGGCACCAGGGTCTGGAACGCCTTGCCGTCCTGCGCGGGCACCGGGCCGGCCACCTGACCGGTCACGCCCGGGATCTGCTGCAGGCGCGCGACGTCCGCCGTGGCCTTCTCCCGGTCGGCCGGGGTGACGCCCGCGCCGCGCTCGTACACGATGACGGCCGGCACGATGTCGTCCGGCCCGAACCGGGACTGCAGGTCGGCGACCTGGGTCGCCTCCGACCCGCCGGGCAGCCACGCCGAGTTGTCGTTCTTCTCGACGCCGGTCAGCTTCCCGGCCAGCGGTCCGGCGACCGCGAGAACCACCACCCACAGGCCGAGGACCACCCACTTGGTCCATCGCCCGCACACGAGCCAAGCCATGCCGTTACCCCCGATGTAGTCCGACAGCAGGCGAGCGTAGACCTGCCCGGCGGCCCGCATGAACCGTCAAGCCGACAGCTCAGGGGTTTTTTCAGGGACATCGATCACACCGGATGGTGGAACGTCGGACCGGGGTCGGCGGTTCGGCGGACGGACCCCCCATCTGGGGTGGTCCGGTCGGTCGGTGCTAGGCCGCGGCCGCGGACGCGGACTCGACCGCGGCGCGGATGCACTGGGCGAGGCCGATCGCCTGCACGACCGACAGCACCGGCGCGCGCAGCTCGAAGGCGAGGTTCTGGCCCAGGGCGAACAGGCCGCCACGGGAGTGCAGCTCGGCGATCGGGGTGCCGGCCTCGTCGGTGATCGTGAACTCGCGCGCCGTCCAGTTGCCCTTGGTCGCCAGGGTGCGGCCGTCCGGCAGCGACACGACACCGCGGCCCGAGGGACCGGTCCAGCCGCCGAACTTCAGCGACAGCAGGAACTCCGAGTGCGGGCCCATGAGCTCGTACTTGTTGCCCCAGAACCCGGCCTGGGAGCCGGCGGCGAGCAGCGCCGCGCCGGTCGCGTCGAGGATCTCGAAGCGCCGCCGCGAACTCCACACCCGGCGGCGGATCGTGGCGACGGGCATGCCGCCGTCCGTGGTGACGGTGGAGGTGGAGCCGAGGACGGGCGAGTCCGGCAGCAGCAGGACCCCGGTGAAGGGCGAGTGCATCACCCCATTCTGGCCGCCGCACGCAAGCGCCGGATAAATCGGTCGCGGGCGCCGGACGACCTTCGTACCGTGGACCGAGATCATCGCGACCCGAGGGGAGACCGCCGTGCGCTACCGCATCGCCGTCGTCATCCCGTCGTCGCGTTTCGAGCTGATCCTCGTGTCCCCCGTGCCCGGCCCCGGCCGCGCCACCGGGTCCGGACGTTCCTGACCGCGTCGCTCCGCACGCGGGCGGGTGGGCGCCGTCCACCACCGGATCACTCGGAAGACGAACCATCATGCGTGTCCGCAACATCGGCATCCTCGCGCACGTCGATGCCGGCAAGACCACCCTGACCGAACGCGTCCTCTACGCCACCGGCGCCACCTACAAGCGTGGCGAGGTGCACGACGGCACGACGGTCACCGACTTCGACCCGCAGGAGCGCGACCGTGGCATCACGATCTTCGCGGCGGCCGTCAGCTGCGACTGGGCCGGCCACCGGCTGAACCTCATCGACACCCCCGGGCACGTCGACTTCTCCGACGAGGTCGAACGCTCGCTGCGGGTGCTCGACGGCGCGGTCGCCGTCTTCGACGCGGTCGCGGGCGTGGAGCCGCAGAGCGAGTCCGTGTGGCGCCAGGCCGACCGGTACGGCGTACCCCGCCTCGCCTTCGTGAACAAGCTCGACCGTGCCGGGGCGGACCTCGACGCGGCGGTGGAGTCCATCCGTACGCGGCTGGGCGTGTCGCCGTTCGTGGTGCAGCGCCCGATCGGGCGCGAGGACGGCTTCACCGGCGTCGTCGATCTGGTCGGCATGCGGGCCCTGACGTGGGTGGACGGCGTGCTGCACGAGGAACCCGCCGACGGGTACGAGGTCCGCCGGGCCCGCCGTGAGCTGGAGGAGGCGGTGGCCGAACGGCACGCCGGCGCGCTCGAGGAGCTCGGCGCCATGTCGGACGACACGCTGCGCGGGGCGCTGCGGGAGCTCACGCTCTCCGGCGAGGGCGTCGTGGTGCTGTGCGGTTCGGCGTACCGGGACAAGGGTGTGGAGCCCTTGCTCGACGCGGTGGTCGCGTACCTGCCGGCGCCGGGCGGGGATCCGGAGGCGGAGCCGGCCGCCCTGGTCTTCAAGGTGCATGCCGCGCGTACCGGTCGGCTCACGTACGTACGCGTCTACGACGGAACTTTGCGGAAGGGGGACACCGTGTGGGACGCGGGCGCCGGGCGTACCGAAAGAATCGCCCGCATCCTGCGGGTCCAGGCCGACCGGCACACCGAGGTGGACCGGGCGGTGGCCGGCGACATCGTCGCGCTGGCCGGCCCGAAGGCCGCCCGGGCCGGCGCGACGCTCTGCTCGCGTGGCGCCCCCGTGCTGTTGGAGGCACCGCGGACGGCCGATCCGCTGGTCTCGGTCGCCGTCGAGGCGCGCCGCACCGCCGACGCGGGACGGCTCGCCACCGTGCTGGCCGGGCTGGTCGAGGAGGACCCGTCGCTGGCCGTACGCACCGATGCGGAGACCGGGCAGACCGTGCTCTCCGGCCTCGGTGAGCTGCACCTGGAGGTGGCGGTGGAGAAGATGCGCCAGGCCACCGGGCTCGCCGTGACCGTCGGCCGGCCGCAGGTCGCGTACCGGGAAACCGTCGTGCGTGGCGCGACCGGGGTGCTGTACCGGCACGTCAAGCAGGACGGCGGGGCCGGGCAGTTCGCCCACGTGCAGCTCGACGTCGAGCCGCTCGACGGCACCGGCTTCGAGTTCGCGTCGGCGGTGACCGGCGGACGGGTGCCGCGCGAGTACGTCCGGGCGGTCGAGGCCGGCTGCCGGGAGGCGCTCGCCGACGGTCCGCTGGGCGGCCACCGGGTGGTCGGACTGCGGGTCACCCTCACCGACGGGGCCACGCACCCCAAGGACTCGTCGGAGATGGCGTTCCGCGCGGCGGGCCGCTTCGGCCTGCGGGCGGCGCTGCGCTCCTGCGCGATGGCGTTGCTCGAGCCGGTCGCGGAGGTCACGGTCAGCGCACCCGCGGACGTGCTGGGCGGCGTGCTCGGTGACCTCGCCGCCCGCCGCGGCCAGGTCACCGGCTCCACCGATCGGGACGTGACGGCGGTGGTGCCGCTGGCCGAGCTCTTCGGGTACGCGACTCAGCTGCGCAGCCGCACCCGGGGCCGGGGCACCTTCACGTCGCGTCCGGCGGGCTACCGTCCGGCGGCGTGACGGTCCGGGTCGCGGGTACCTCGTCCGGGGTACCCGCGACCCGCCGTGCCGACTAGAACGCGCCGGTGTAGAGCAGCCGGTTGGGCGACCCGGAGCCCGGGCTGCCCACCACGCCGGTGGTCGCGTTCGACACGATCGCCGAGTGCACGTCCGCCGCCGTGGCTGCGGGGTGGTTCGCCAGGTAGAGCGCGGCCGCACCGGTCACGTGCGGCGTTGCCATCGACGTGCCGCTGATCGTGTTGGTGGCGGTGTCACCGGTCCCCCACGCCGAGGTGATGTTGATGCCGGGCGCGAAGACGTCGACGCAGGTGCCACGATTGGCCCAGCTGGGCTTCTTGTCGCTGCTGTCCACGGCGGACACCGTAATGGCCGTCGGCACGCGCGCCGGCGACTGCGTGCAGGCGTCCAGCGCGAAGATGCCCAACAGGCCGTTGCCCGCGGCGATGGAGTAGCTGACGCCGGAGCTGATCGACCGGGTCACCGCGCTGTCCAGGGCGGTGTCCGCGCCGCCACCGAGGCTCATGTTGGCGACCGCGGGCTTCTGCGCGTTGGCGGTCACCCAGTCGATGCCCGCCACGACCTGCGCCGTGGTGCCGCTGCCCTGGCAGTTGAGCACCCGTACGGCGACGAGCTGCACGCCCTTCGCGACGCCGTACGAGGTGCCCCCGACCGTGCCCGCGACGTGCGTGCCGTGGCCGTTGCAGTCGTCGGCCGTACCGCCGTCGACCGCGTCGAACCCGCTCGTCGCGCGGCCGCCGAAGTCCTGGTGGGTGGTGCGGATACCGGTGTCGATGATGTACGCGTGCACGTTCGCGGCGCGCGTCGAGTACGTGTACGCCGAGTTCAGCGGCAGGTTGCGCTGGTCGATGCGGTCGAGGCCGTACGACGGCGGGTTGGTCTGGGTGTCGCTCGCCCGGTGCACGACGTCGGCCTGCACGTACGCGACGGCCGGGTCGGCGGCCATCCAGCGAGCCTGCCGGGCGTTCATCGTGGCGGCGAAGCCGCGCAGCGCGTGCGAGTACGTCTGCCGCACCGTGCCGCCGTGACGGCTCGCGAGGGCGCGCGCCAGCCCGGTGACCGCCGTACGGTTCTCCTTCAGGACGACGACGTAGCTGTCCGGTACGACCTCGGCGCCGGGCGCGACGAGGACTGCCTTCTCGGCGGGCGCCGCGTTCGCGGCCGCCGGCACGCCGAGGGTGGTCAGGGCGAGGGCCGCCGTTGCTGCGACCGCACACCGCAGGGATCTCCGCATGAACGCCTCCCCATGTGACGGGTTGACTCCGTGCGGTGAACGTAACAACTTTATCGATAGATGAGAATGTTTCGGTTCATTCACTGTCCGCGGGTCCTTCGAGACCCGCCTTTTCGTCGCGTTCCGCCCATTCCAGCAGCGGGCGCAGGTCGTGCGCAGTGTCGTCGATCGTGGCGTGCAGGTCCCCGAGCCGGGCGAACCGGGCCGGGACGGTCTGCAGTGTGAAATCGTCGGGCTCGACTTCGTCGATTTCGTCCCACCGGATCGGCGTCGACACCGTCCCGCGCTGGTTGCCCCGCACCGAGTACGCGCTGGCGATCGTGTGGTCGCGCGCGTTCTGGTTGTAGTCGACGAAGAGCTTGGTGGGATCGCGGTCCTTGCGCCACCAGGTGGTGGTGACGTCCTCGGGGGCGCGGCGCTCGACCTCCCGGGCGAAGGCGAGGGCGGCCCGGCGTACGTCCCCGAAGCCGTGCTCGGGCTTGATCCGTACGTACACGTGCAGCCCACGGCCGCCGGAGGTCTTCGGGTAGCCGGCGATCCCGAGCTCGTCGAGGACCTCGTGCGCCACGTGCGCGACGCGGCGTACGGTCGCGAAATCGCAGTCGGGCATGGGGTCGAGATCGATGCGCCACTCATCCGGCTTCTCGGTGTCGGCCCGCCGCGAATTCCACGGGTGGAACTCGACCGTCGACATCTGCACCGCCCAGATGACCTCGCCCAGCTGGGTCACGCAGAGCTCGTCGGCGTGCCGGTTGTAGCGGGGGAAGGTGACCCGCACGGTCTGCAGCCACGGCGGGGCGCCGTGCGGCACCCGCTTCTGGTGCACCTTCTCGCCGGCGAGGCCGTCGGGGAAGCGGTGCAGCATGCACGGCCGTTCGCGCAGCGCCCGGACGATGCCGTCGCCGACGCTCAGGTAGTAGTGGACGAGGTCGAGCTTGGTCAGGCCGAGCTCCGGGAAGTACACCCGGTCGGGGTTCGACACCCGTACCGTGTGCTCCCCCGCCTCGACCTCCACCGCGGGCGCCTTCGTGGCCATGGACCACAAACTAGCCGCTCAGTCCTCCGCGCGGTGGCGACCGACGCGAACAAGCTCGCGCTGCTCCGGGATCGCGGCGCGGCGGCCGCCGCCGAGATGCTTGATCTCGTACATCGCGTGGTCGGCCGCGCGCAGTGCCTGGTCCGGGTCGTCCGACGTGTGTGCCAGGTGGACGCCGACGCTGGCGCCGATGCTGATCTCGTTGCCGAGGACGCGGAACGGGCGCTCGATCGCCAGCCGGACCCGGGCGCTCATCGCGTCGGCGTCCGCACGGTTGGTGATGCCGGGCATGAGCACCACGAACTCGTCGCCGCCGACGCGGGACAGCACGTCCTGCACGCGGACACACGTGCTGAGCCGGTCGGCGACCTGGCGCAGCAGCTCGTCGCCGGCCTCGTGGCCGTGCGCGTCGTTGACCGGCTTGAAGCCGTCCAGGTCGACGAAGAGCACCGCCACCGACTCCTGCCGCAGCGAGGACCCGAGGGCGTCCTGCATGCGGCGGCGGTTCGGGAGCCCGGTCAGCGGGTCGTGCTGCGCCTCGTAGGCGAGCCGCTCCTGGAAGGCCCGGGTCTCGGAGATGTCGCGGGCGTTGATGACGATGCCGGTCAGCGCCGGATTGTGCATCTGGTTGGAGGCCGTGAACTCGAACCAGGTGGCCCGGCCCGCGGAGTTCACCACGCGCGTCTGCATGCGCAGCACGCTGTCACGGTCGGCGAACAGCCGGGCGAAGGCCTCCATCATGCGGGGGCGGTCCTCGGGATGCACCAGGTCGAAGACGCTGCTGCCCTGCAGCGAACCCGGCGGGAAGTGCAGCACGGAGGCCGCGCTGGGGCTCGAGTACGCGAGACGCCCGTCCGCGTCGAGCACGGCCACCATGTCGGGCGCGTGCTGGAACAGGGCCTGGAACTTCTCGTCGGCACGCCGGCGCTGCACCTGGGTGCGGTAGCCGAGGATCGAGATGCCCACCGCGCCGATCAGGAGCATGGCGAGCAGGGTGATGTTGATCGTCTGGCTGCGCTTGTGCACCGCGCCGTCGAACGAGGCCGTGGTCTGGGTCCGCACGTAGGTCCAGCCGTCCGGCAGCACGTCGCCGGTGACCAGGATCGCGGTCATGGGCGTACGGCCCGAGCGGTACTCCACGAACGTGGAGCCCTGCGGGTTGGTGCGGGCGGCGGTCACGACGGCCTGGTCGACCGTGGTGCCGATCTTCGCGCCGTCGCTGCTGAATCCGACCGTGCCGGCACTGTCGATGATCATGGTCAGGTGCGCGTCGGACTTCAGCTTCGCCGTGTACGCCTGCAGCGTGGTGTCGGCGAACTTGTTGAAGCCGAGCAGCAGCCCCACGGGCGCACCGGCCACCCTGATCGGCACCCCGACGGCCTGGACCGCCGTCGGCTTACCGTCGGCGCCGTAGACCGACATGACCGAGGAGAACCCGGGCTTGCCGGCGAGCAGCAGGTTGAGCATCACCTTGTAGCCCGGGTCGGTGGGGTCGGGCAGCGCGTTCGCACGGGTGGCGTTGATGACCGTGCCGTTGAGGTCCGTGATCGCCGCGCCGTACGGGAAGAGGGCGGACTTCGCGACGTACTTCTCGAGGGCCTTGCGGTCGGCGGCCTGGCCCGGCGCCAGGATGAACGGGTGGCTGTCGGCGAACTCGCTGAGCTCCTTGGCGGAGAGCAGCTGCATCTGCCCGGCAAGCGTGGCATTGTTCACGGCCAACGCCTGTGAGTCAGCGCGGTGAACCGTGTCGGCCGCGCGGAGCGCCGAACGGTTGACCAGTACGCCGACGATGCCGACGGCCACCAGCAGCAACACGCTGACAGCCACGGCGATCCAGTTGCGCAGCCGCATGGAATGCCTCCTCGCCCCGACTCATCGGGCGTGGCGGGGGCGACCTGAAGGAATCCGCGCGGAATCCACGCCCCACCCGCCCCGGCAGCACCACCGGCACCGCGGCATCAGGCCCGGCCGCTCCGCCACGGCGGGGGCTGACCGTGCAGCCACCACTGGAGCGCTCCGGTCACCCGCGGCAGCACCAGGTAGGCCATGAGCGGCGTGAGCACCAGCGTCGAGACCAGCGTGCGGACCACCACGTGCTGACCCTCCAGCAGGTGACCCAGCGTGACGGCCGACAGCAGGCTCACGGGGAAGAAGCCCAGCCAGATCGTCACGGCCTGCTTCCAGCGCGGCGGTGGCGCCGGCGCCACGGTCAGCTCGTCGACCGACTGCTCGCGCGGCGGGTCGAACCACCCCTCGATGCCGGTGCGCCGCTCGACCCGGGTGTGCTCCACCATGCCTTGCGCGGACGACAGCCACCACTGGCGCTGCGGCGACTCCTCCCACGCGTGGAGCGAGTCGGCGTCGGCGAAGCGGTAGAGCATGTGCCACTCGGTGGAGCCCAGCACCGGACGCACCCAGCCGACCCCGAGGAACCCGGGGAAGTCCTCCGCCAGCGTCGTCCCGGCACGCACCCAGGCGAGCATCTCCGAGTTGCGGGAGGGGTCGGCCTTGCGGGTGATCGCCACCGTGACGGCGAGCTGCTGAGGTGCGGTCTCCATGCCCCCATCCTCGGCCGCCGGGATCACGGGCGGGCCGCGATCGGCCTTCTCCGCCCGTGTCCTGGCTCACCCTGGAGTAAGTTCCGGAGGCATGATTCGAAAGCTTTCGATGGCCGCACTCGGCCTGGTCACGCTCGCCGCCACGAGCGGCTTCGCCTCCGGCGCCCCGGCACCGTCGTGGGAGCTCTCCGGCACGGGCGTGACGGCCCGCTTCCGCGGCCTCGCCCCGGTCAGCGACCGGATCGCCTGGGTGGCGGGTTCCGGCGGGACCATTCTGCGTACGGCCGACGGCGGGCAGACCTGGCAGCGGGTGGATCCTCCGGGTACGGCGGATCTGCAGTTCCGTGACATCGAGGCCTTCGACGCGCACCACGCCGTCGCCCTGACCATCGGCGAGGGCGACCAGTCCCGCCTGTACGCCACCAGCGACGGCGGCGCCACCTGGGCCGAGACGTTCCGCAACGACGACCCGGCGGCCTTCTACGACTGCGTGACGTTCCTGGACCGCCGCCACGGCCTGGCCCTGTCCGACCCGGTCGGCGGCACGTTCCGGATCCTCGCGACGGCCGACGGCGGCCGCACCTGGCACGTGCAGCCGACGAGCGGAATGCCGGAAGCGCTGCCCGGCGAGTTCGCCTTCGCCGCCAGCGGCACCTGCCTGGTCGCCGCGGACCACCTCGGCCGCGGCCATGCCTGGTTCGCCACCGGCGGCGGCGAACGGGCCCGGATCTTCGCCACCACCGACGGCGGCCGCAGCTGGCGCGTGACCGACAGCGGCGTCCCGAGCGGCCCCAGTGCGGGCGTCTACAGCCTGGCGTTCCGCGACCCGGCGCACGGCATCGCGGTCGGCGGCGACTACGCCGTACCGGAGACGGCCCCGCACGCCGCGGCGACCACCCGCGACGGCGGCCGCACCTGGACGCCGGCCCGGACGGAGCCGGGCGAATACCGCTCGGGAGCCGCCTGGCTGCACGGCACGACGGCGCTGGCGGTCGGGCCGACCGGCAGCGACATCAGCCGCGACGGCGGCCGCACCTGGACGCGGTTCGACGGCGGCAGCTTCGATGCGGTGCTCTGCGCGAAGGGCGCCTGCTGGGCGTCGGGCGAACAGGGCCGCGTGGCCAAGCTCGCCTGGCGCTGACCGGCACGGCGACCCTCGGTGGGGTTAACCCCACCAATATCCGGGGGCCACCACTCCTGACGCCGGCCCCGCCGCCCGCGACCCTTGAACCATGACGACCACGGACCGGCCGAGAACCACGGACTTCGCTCAGCTCGGACGCCGGATCTCCGAAGCCGGCCTGCTCGACCGCAGACCCGGCTATTACGCCCTGCGACTCGCCGTCGTGGGAGCCATGCTGGTGGGCGGCTGGACGGCGTTCTTCATGGTGGGGTCGTCCTGGTGGACGCTGGTCGTTGCGGTCTTCCTCGCCGTCACCTTCGTCCAGGTGGCCCTCGTGGCGCACGACCTGGCGCATCGGCAGGTCTTCCGCACCACCAGGCCGAGCGCCCGCGCCGGAATGATCGCCGGCAACCTCGGCATCGGGATGAGCTACGGGTATTGGATGGACAAGCACACCAAGCACCACGCCCACCCCAACCACGACGACCTCGACCCGGACGTCGCGCCGGGAGTGCTGGTGTGGTCGACCGAGGCGGCCACCGCACGCCGCGGGCGGTTCGGCCGCTGGCTCACCCGCAACCAGGCATGGCTGTTCTTCCCGCTGCTCACCCTGCTCGGGCTGAGCCTCCGCAAGGACAGCATCAACGCCCTTCGCAGAGGATCGGTCAAACGCCGTGGTCTCGAGAGCGCGCTGCTGGCCACGCACGTCATCGTCTACCTGGCGGCCCTGCTGCTCGTCCTGAGCCCGCTGCAGGCGCTGGCGTTCTTCGTGGTGCACCAGGCGCTCTTCGGCGTGTACCTCGGCATGACGTTCGCCCCGAACCACAAGGGCATGCCCCACCCGACAGGCGACGAGGACTTCCTCCGCAAGCAGGTGCTGACCTCCCGCAACGTCCGCGGCGGCCTGCTGACCGATGCGGCGCTCGGCGGCCTCAACCACCAGATCGAGCACCACCTGTTCCCGAGCATGCCGACGCCGAACCTGCGCCGGGCCCAGCCGATCGTGCAGGCGTACTGCGCCGAGATCGGCGTGCCCTACGAGGTGACGGGGCTCGTCGAGTCGTACGGCATCGCCCTGCGCCACCTGCACGCGGTCGGCGCGCCCCTGCGCCCGTGAACCTGTGCGACCGTGCTCTTGGCGCATACGCGTGCCGCACGTATCGAACGGGAGGCCACGATGGATCTTCAGCTCACCGGCAAGGTTGCGGTCATCACCGGCGGCAGCGTCGGCATCGGTCACGCGATCGCCCGCGGCCTGGCCGCCGAAGGCGTCCACCTGGCGTTGTGCGCCCGCGACGAGGCCCGCTTGCGCCGCGTCGTGGACAGCATCACCACCGACTTTCCCGTACGAGCCATAGCCGTGCCCGCCGACATCGCACACCCGGACGGCGTGGTAACCCTCACCGACGCGGTCACCCAGGAGTTCGGTGGCGCCGACATCCTGATCAACAACGCCGGCACCGGCAGCGAGGAAACCATCCTCGAAGCCCCCGACGAGCGCTGGCAGGCGTACTGGGAACTCCACGTCATGGCCGCGGTCCGCCTGGCCCGCGCCCTGGCCCCGGCCATGAAAGCCCGCGGCGGCGGCGTGATCCTGCACAACGCCTCGATCTGCGCCACCCAGCCACTCGGCTACGAACCCATCTACAACGTCACCAAGGCGGCGCTGGTGATGTTCTCGAAATGCCTCGCCAACGAGCTGATCGGCGACGGCATCCGGGTGAACGCCGTCAACCCCGGCCTCGTCATGACCCCGGACTGGCAGAAGACGGCGAAGCAGCTGACGGCAGGGACGCAGACGTCCTGGGAGGACTACCTGCAGAAGATCGCCGACGACAACGCGCCGATCGGGCGGTTCGCGGACCCCTCGGAGATCGCGGACCTGTTCGTGTTCCTGTGTTCGCCCCGAGCAAGCTACGCGGTCGGCTCGACGTACTACATCGACGGCGGCTGGCTCCGCACCACCACATGAGCGCCGGGAGTCCCCGGCTCCGTGTCGAACCGGGCGGCCCACTCCCGGGCTCCGCACCACCGCCACGAGCACCGACGGTTGCCGGCCCAGTGTCGAGCCAGGCGCATCGCCTTGGTTTCGCATCGCGACATGAGCGTCCGCGGCCGCAGACACCCGGCCTGTCCGTGGCTCCCCCACCACACCTCAGCACCGCAGTGGCGGGCCCGGTGCTGAACCACGCGGACCGCCCTTGGTTCCGCACCACCAGATGAGGACCGGCAGCGGCAGGAGCGGTGTCGAACCGGGCAACCCCTTGGCTTTGCACCACATGGGCTGGCGGTCGCAGGCCCCGGTGTCGAACCGGGCGGTCCGCCCTTATGAGGGGCGGGTGAGCAGCCAACGCTCCGCCTGCGGAAACATTCGCTCGTGGCAGGGGTGGGATTTGAACCCACGACCTCGGGCTTATGAAACCCGCGAGCACTCCGAGCTGCTCCACCCTGCTGGTGCGCCGCCGGGGACTTGAACCCCGAACAGACTGATTAAGAGTCAGTTGCTCTACCTGTTGAGCTAGCGGCACGCGTACCCCCAGCAGGATTCGAACCTGCGACCTCGACGTTCGTAGCGTCGCGCGCTTTCCAACTGCGCCATAGGGGCATCGTTGTTTCCGAGAGGCGGCAAGCCTGCGCGTTGGCGGGGTAGCGCAAGTGTTCCCCGCCGGCGAGCCCGATGGTCGTCGTACCCACCGCAGCCGGCCCGCACCGGCCGCCGCACCTCGCGGCTTCCCGGCTTCGTCACGATGTCAGGAAAAGAAAAAGCCGCCGTAGGCGAACCAGGCGGCGGCAACAGAACGCGGTGATCAGCCGCGTCGCCGGCCCGACCCCGGGCGCATCATCCACAGTCCCCGCATCCGCTTCGCGGCGCTGCCGATCATCTCCACCCCCTCGAGTCCGTCTTCCCCGTTCGGATCGAGTCATAGATTAGAGGCGGTGTCCGGCCACCCTCAACACATTTAACGCGGGGCATTCGTAGAGCTCCTAACACGATCTGCTGAATCGATGTTGATCAGCACCGCGAGGTGGGGATCAGTCTCGCACGGCCAGCCGGCGGAACTGATGCAGCAGCGCGAAGGTCTGTTCGACGACGTAGCGCAGCGTGCCCAAGCCTTTCACGCCGGGCGTCCTGGGCTTGGGGATGATCGGTTCGGTGCCGCGGTCGCGGCAGTCCTGGCGAAAGGCTTCGCTGCTGTAGCCCTTGTCGGGCAGCAGCGCGGCGCACCGGCGTCGCGGCCGGCGGCCAGCGTCGCGGCCGGCGGCCAGCGTCGCGGCCGGCGGCCGGCGGCGGCCGGCGATCGGCGGGTAGCCATCCAGCAGATCGAGGGTCCGGCTGATGTCGGGCGCGTTCGTGCCGCTCGTCAGCACATGGATCGGGGTGCCGTTGCCGTCGCAGATTAGGTGGTGCTTGGAGCCGGGTTTCCCGCCGGCACCCCCTTTTCGCGTCGATGTGGCTGCCGTCCATCGCCGCGCGTGACCAGTCGATGCGGTTCGCCGCGTTCAGCTTCGCGAGCAGGAGCTCATGCACCCGGTCGAACAGGCCGGCGTCGGCCCAGCGCTGCGGCCTTCGCCAGCACGTCATGCCCGAGCCGAAGTCGAGGTCCTGCGCCAGATCTTCCCAGCCGATGCCGGTGTGCAGCCCGAACAAGATGCCTTGCAGGCACAGCCGGTTCGGGACCGGCCGCGGGCCAGCTGACCTCTGCGGCCACGGCGGTAGCAGCGGCTGATCAAACCCCACAACCCGTCGTCGACGACCCACGCCTTGCTCACGACCGGGCGACGAGCCTGACTAGGCGGCCGCCGGTGGGGCGTTTCGCTCGGGAGCGGCCAGTTCGCTCAGGGTCGTCATCCCCGGCGCAACGCACACCGGCCGCCGACCATCGAGCGGAGCGCTACGGGCACCGCTCTTCGCAGCCTCAGATCACGTCGCGATGTGTGTGAGCGCCTTGCCGGCCCGTTACAAAACGGACAAAAGTCGTTTCCGGAGTGGTGGTCGGAGCGTTGATGGGGGTTATGGTGCAACGCTCATCGCTGCAGGAGATCCGCGAGCGAACGTACAAGGCCCGCGACGCGTGGTGGACGGTGCTGCTCGTCGATCCGGTGGCGGCCAGGCTCGTCCGGTTCGTCTCGCCGTACCGATGGATCACTCCCAACCTGCTCACCGGGTTGGCGACCCTCCTCGGTCTGGCCGCGGCGGCCTGCTTCGTGATGCAGGACCGGTGGTGGCTGGCCGGGGGCGCCCTCCTCTTCCACGTCAGCTTCATCGTCGACTGCATGGACGGCAAGATCGCCAGGCTCAACGGCACGGGCTCCGTGTTCGGCGCCTGGTTCGACTTCATGTTCGACCGGCTCCGTGTCTTCATCTGTGCCGTCGCCCTGTTCGTCGGCCAGTACGCGCGAACCGGATCCACGGCGTACCTCTGGGTCTTGATCGGGGTGACGTTCCTGGATCTCTTCCGATACGTGAACTCCCACCAGATGGCGAAACTGCGCCAGGGCATGCGCGACCAGCTCGCAGAGGCTCGCGGCCCCGTCCCGCCGTCCGAGGCGCCGGATCCCGCCGTTCAGGTCAGGGGACACGGCCCGCGTGCCCGTCTCCGGCACATGCTGCTCTCCCGCCGCATCCGCACCCACTTGGTGAGCGGCATCGAGTTCGAGATGACGGTGTTCATCGTCGGCCCCCTGACCGGATGGGTCATTCAGGCGTCGGTGGTCGCCGGCGCCCTTCTGCTGGCTTTCGAACTGTGGTTGATCTTCCGCCTGTGGCAGGCGACGCGGGCCTTCCCGGTGGCCCTCGCCAAGGCCCACGCCTCGGCGGCGGTGGCCGGAGCGAACGCTCAGCTCTCGCTCCAGGAACCGGTTCGAAATCTCACGACGACCACTCAGCAGTAGCCGCCGCCAGCGATTCCATCACCCCTCCAGATACTTCAGAACCGCTCGGACCCGCCGGTGATCGGTATCGCCGGCGGGAAGGTCGAGCTTCGAGAAGATGTTGGTCACGTACTTCTCGACAGCGCTGCCGCTCACCCCGAGCGTCTGGGCGATGCCGTTGTTGGATCGAGCCTCGGCCATCAGCCTGAGGACGTCGAGCTCGCGCGCCGTCAACCGGTCTCGCGGGTCCTTTCTTCTCCGGACCATGAGTTGGCTGACGACCTCAGGGTCGAGTGCCGTGCCCCCATTCCCGATACGGCGCATAGCGTCCAGGAACTCACCCACGTGGGCAATGCGGTCCTTGAGCAGATAGCCGACCGACTCGGTTCCCATGGACAGCAGATCCGTCGCATACCGCTCCTCCACGTACTGCGAGAGGACCATGATCGCGATTCCGGGATGGAGCCCACGGATCGCCAGAGCGGCCCGGATGCCCTCATCCGTGTGAGTGGGCGGCATGCGTACGTCCACCACGACGCAGTCGGGTTCGTGCTCATCGACGGCTCGAAGCAACTGCTCGGCGTCTCCCACGGCGGCTACCACCTCGAACCCTCCGTCGGTCAGCACCTTCGCAATACCGGGCCGAAGGAGAACCGAGTCATCGGCCAAAATCACGCGCACGGCAACTCCACGCTGAGGATGGTCGGTCCACCGACCGGGCTCTGTAACGTCATCGTGCCGTCGACCGACGCCGTGCGGCGGGCCAGACCGGTGAGTCCGCCGTCGGGCGTCATGACGGCACCACCGCAGCCATCATCGCTCACCGTCATGTGCAGCCGCTCGTCACGCCGAACCACCACGACGTCGGCCCGCTCAGCCGAGGCGTGCTTGACGACATTGGTCAGCGCCTCGGAGACGATGAAGTAGGCGATGGCCTCAACTGTGGCCGCACACCGCGGTTGGACATCGACTGAGACGGCGACGGGGATCGGTGCGCGAGCCGCGATTCCGGACAACGCAGCGTCCAATCCACGATCGTCGAGCACGGCAGGGTGCAGTCCGCGGACGAACTGCCGGAGCTCGGCAAGCGTGACGACCGCTTCTTCGTGAGCGGCAACAATGGCGTCTCTGGCGGGAGAAGGCTCGGTGAGTGCCTCCCTCGCCATCCCGAGGTTCATGGCGAGCGACATCAGCCGC
The DNA here is from genome assembly GCF_044465265.1 of Actinoplanes sp. NPDC049681. NCBI lineage: Bacteria > Bacillati > Actinomycetota > Actinomycetes > Micromonosporales > Micromonosporaceae > Actinoplanes > Actinoplanes sp. NPDC049681. The sequence continues at coordinate 57,264 of NZ_JBITLP010000004.1, read as the reverse complement.
TGTTGGATGCCGTCGTGCAGGTCCCGCTCGATTCGCCTGCGTTCGGCGTCGGTCGCTGCAATGACGTCGGCCCGGCTCCGGGACAGCGATTCCACCCGTTGGGCTAACCGTTCATAGCCGCCGGGCGCGAGCAACGCCCGAGCCATCATCACGTCCGCCTTCGAGTAGCGCCGCGCGGCCGGCGGCATCAGCACCAGAACCACAGCAGGCACGCCCAGGACCAGGGCTATTAAGTGATAGGTGAGATAGCGGCCGGCGCTCTTCCAAGTCAGCGTCGGCGTCGGGATGTCGATCCCGAACGACCAGCGAAATCGGTCACGGTGGGCCTTCGCGAACTCCCGCGCCAGCCAGAGAACAGCCGCGGGAAGGACGAGCGCAGCCGATGCATAGGTGATTACCAAGGTCGTGTCACTGGTCGTGCCAGCGAAGAGGCTGAAGACGGCTGCGAACCAGAGCACGGCCATGACCGTCAGCAGACTGCCGGCGAGGGCACCCAGGGCGGCACCGGCGACGAGATGCCGCGCGGACCGGTAGGTCGTGAACGGGTTTTCCTGCCTTGGAGGATTGGTCACGGCTTCGACCGTAGGCAGTGTGGCAAGCACGGACCATCCGGTGCTCCTGCCGTTGAGGGTGGGGAAAACCCCACCCTCAACGGAGCGCGTACCCCAATGACGGCGCGGCCGGCCCAGGGAAGCCTGGAGGCCGACGACGAAGGGGGCACAACATGATCCAGATCAACCGACTGACCTTCACCTGCTTTGCGGCGCTCGGCCTTGTGCTGGCCGCGACACCGGCGGCCTCAGCAGCGACTTCCCCGCCGCCGCCCTCGGCTGTTTCCGCTGCCGGCGATCCCGTGGGGTCGATCGCGTGGCATCCGTGTGCCATGAACGCGCAGGACGAGGAAGGTAAAACCCTGGACGAGGCCGGCGTGGAGTGCGGTGACGTCACTGTTCCCGTGAACTACGCCAAGCCACGCGGACGCACCATGACGGTCGCCATCGCCCGTAGCCGCGCGACCGACCAGACGCGGCGCATCGGCTCTCTGATTATCAACCTCGGCGGCCCGGCCCTACCGGTTCTGAGCGTCGTGCCATTGGCACGTGACGCGATGGGTCAGGCGGGTTCCCGCTTCGACTTGATCGGTATGGACCCCCGGTTCTCGGGACGCAGCACGCCGCTCGACTGCCACTGGCCTGGAAGTTGGTTGCCGCGCTCGGCGGGAGCAGACCGCGAAAGCTTCGACCGCATGGTGGCACTGGCACGAGACCTCGCGAAGCGATGCGGGCAGACGCATGCCGCGGACATTCCGTACGCGTCGACCGCCAACACGGCTCGCGACATCGACACGATCCGCGCGGCGCTCGGTGAGAGCAAGATGTCATACCTTGGCTATTCCCAGGGCACCTTCCTCGGGGCCGTGTACGCGCAAATGTTCCCGCAGCGCGTCGATAGGCTCGTGCTCGACAGCGCGGTGAACCCCACCCGGCCCGGGACGTACCTTCTCCGCGACGGGGAGCCCGGCCGGCAGGCCGCACTCGGCGAATGGGCGGAATGGGCAGCCGCTCGCGATGACGAGTTCGGCCTGGGATCGACCGCGAAGGAGGTGCTCGCAACGGTCAACGAGGTCTATGCGGCGTCGGCCCGCAAACCGCTGAAGATCGGCGGCTACGCGATCGACGACACGGTGGTGCCGGCCATCATCATTCGGTCCCTCAGCGATGACGCCACCAATGCCGAACTGGCCGAAACGGTGGCAACTCTGTCCGCTATCGCCAAGGGCGGAACGGGTGAACTCACCGAGTCGTTGGCGGATGTCCTGTCGAGCGTCCTGACCGACGCCGAGTCAGCTCTGCACAGCCCGCAGACCGCCATCATGTGCGGCGATGCCGCGGCGCCGCGCAACCCACGGTGGTATTGGCGGGACATCCAGGCACACCGTGCGGCGTCGCCGCTCTTCGCGCCGATGAGCCGGACGATCACGCCGTGCGCGTTCTGGCCGAATTCGCCGCTCGAACGCCCGGTACACATTGCCAACGGCGTTCCCGCCTTGATCGTGCAGGCGGAGAAGGACATCAACTCGCAGCTTCCAGGTGCACGAAAGATGCACCAGGCGCTGAAGGGCTCCCGGATGGTGACGCTGCAGGGTGCGCGCACCCATGGCGTGTACGGCTTCCGGGGTGCGAGTTGCGTGGACGACTCGGTCAACGCGTACCTGGAGAGCGGATCCATGCCTCAGGCCGACGTGACCTGCACGGAATGACCGATGTCCGGCACCTGCCACCCCCGAGCGGGGGTGGCGGGCGCCCTCTACCAGGCGCAGGCTGGGCGGAGTCGACTGGCTTCCACATGGGCGGCCACGTTGAGCTACGAGGAGGAGATGTGGCGACGACGGACGGCACGGTGACATTCCGTGCGGCGCGGGACTTCCTCTTGGAGCACCGTGAGGACTACAGCCGCGCCTACGCTGACTTCGCATGGCCTCAGCTCGACGAGTTCAACTGGGCGCTCGACTGGTTCGACGTGATCGCAGCCGGCAACGACAACCCGGCGCTCTGGATCGTTGAGGCGGATGGTGCGGAGCAGCGCTTTTCGTTCGCGGACATGGCTCGGCGGTCCAATCAGGTAGCCAACTGGCTTCGCCTCCGCGGTGTTGCCCGCGGTGACCGGGTCGTCCTCATGCTCGGCAATCAGGTGGAGCTTTGGGAGACGATTCTCGCGGTCATGAAGCTGGGCGCGGTCATCATTCCCGCAACGCCGTTGCTGGGTGCCGCCGATGCTCGGGACCGAGTGTCGCGCGGCGGGGCTCAGCACGTGATTGCTCTGTCCTCGGCGACCGAACGGTTCACCGACGTCGAATCGGCGGTCACCCGCATCGCCGTGGGCGCGCCTGTCGACGGCTGGCACGCCTTTCATGACGCGTACGCGGCAAGCTCGGAATTCGCGGCCGACGGTGTGACACGGTCAGGCGACACGCTGCTGCTGTACTTCACCTCGGGTACGACGGCACGGCCGAAGCTCGTGGAGCACACGCACGCGTCGTATCCCGTCGGGCACCTGTCGACGATGTACTGGATCGGCTTGCGGCCCGGCGACATCCATCTCAACATCTCGTCGCCGGGATGGGCGAAGCACGCCTGGAGCAACGTTTTCGCCCCGTGGAACGCGGAGGCGTGCGTGTTCATTCACAACTATTCGCGGTTCGATGGGCCGCGGTTGTTGAGTGAGATGCAACGGTGCGGGGTGACGAGCTTCTGCGCTCCCCCGACCGTGTGGCGCATGCTCATTCAGTCCGACCTCAGTACGCTCACCGACCCGCCGCGCGTGGTGGTCGGCGCCGGGGAACCGCTCAATCCCGAGGTCATCGACCAGGTGCAGAAGGCTTGGGGCGTGACGATCCGCGACGGGTTCGGCCAGACCGAGACGACCGTCCAGATCGCCAACACGCCAGGGCAGGTCGTGCGCCCCGGTTCGATGGGGCGTCCGGTGCCCGGCTATCGGGTCGCACTGCTTGACCCGGCGACGGGTGAGCCGGCGGAGGAGGGCGAGATCTGCCTGGAGTTGGACCCGCGACCGCTCGGCCTCATGGTCGGATACCACGGCGACGTGGAAATGACGGCCGCGGCGATGGCCGGCGGGTACTACCACACCGGCGACATCGGGTCCCGGGACTCGGACGGCTACATCACCTACGTGGGCCGTACCGACGACGTGTTCAAGGCCTCCGACTACCGGATCTCGCCGTTCGAACTCGAGAGCGTGCTCATCGAACATGCAGCCGTAGTGGAAGCCGCGGTGGTGCCGTCGCCTGACCCGTTGCGGCTCAACGTGCCCAAGGCGTACGTCGTCCTCGCCGACGGCTGGGCCGCCGATGAGGCGACGGCCGATGCGATCTTTGCTCATTGCCGCGCGCATTTGTCGCCTTACCAGCGGGTGAGGCGCATCGAGTTCACCGAGCTACCGAAGACGATCTCGGGCAAGATTCGGCGCGTTCAGCTTCGCGACGCCGAGCGCACGAAGTACGGATCCGCGGACGCCGTTCCGCCCGGCGAATACCGCGACAAGGGGTGATCGCGGCGGGAAGCGAAGCGATGGGGGGCCCGCCCCACACCGCGGGACGGACCCTCGTCACCACCAACCGAAAACTCAACAGCGCCCAAGGTCTTCCCACTGCTGGGTCCAGCCCGGTTCGGAGCCCTGCGTCCAATACCGCGCCCGCCACACATGCTTACCCTCACCCGAGGCCGGCCCGTTCGGGTCGCCGTACTTGCTCTTTTCGTGCTTCACCGTCTGTCCGCCCGTGTACACCGCCGAGAACGACCACTCCGGGGCCGACGAGCAGTCACCGGCCGGCGGCGGGCTGGACGGCGGGGTCGAGGGTGGGGTGGACGGCGGGGTCGAGGGCGGCGTCGACGGGTCGGTGCAGCCTCCGCCCGACGTCTCCACCGTGTCCGTGAACGTGGTTCCGGTGCTGCGGTACCCGGCGGCTCGCGCGCTTACCTGGGCGGGGGTCAGTGCTTGGTTCATGGCGAACAGGACCCAGTCGACCTGCTCGATGTACGTCGACAGGCCACCTGTGTGGGCCGCCGTGTCGATGAACCACAGGTTCCAGTTGATGGTCATCGTCTGCCGGGGGTAGTACTTGCCCGAGTGGTCGCCGACCTGGACGCCGTCGATGTAGTAGATGACGTGGCCGTTGGCGACGGTGGCTACGAGATCGTGCCAGCCGTTGAGGGAGTTGCGCTGGGACGAATGCACGTTGTCGGCGTACCAGGGGTCGGCTCGGTAGGTGTACCAGGTCGTCTGGTAGTTGATCGGTCCTGTCTCGCCCCAGCCTCCGTTGGGCAGGTACTCCGACACGTCCAGCTCGCTGTAGGTCGGGTCCATGTCGCCGTTGAGGGGGCTGATCGTGAAGAACGTCTCGTTGATGTGGTCGCCGTCGGCGCCGGTCGTCGGGGTGTCGGTGAAACGGATGCGGCTGGCGTACGTGCCTTCGAAGTAGCGCTTCTGCGTGCTGTACAGCTCTGCGTGGTTGGTGCCGCCGCCGGTGCCGTCCGTCGACGCGGTGAGCTGCATGACCTTCTGCCCGTCCGCCGTCGGGAAGGAGATGCTGTTCGGTGACCAGGTGGCGCCCGGCACGCCCGGTCCGCCGGCGTAACTGCGAGGTGTCCAGCCGTGCGATGACAGGTTCGGATCCGCGGACGAGGCGTAGTGGAAGTCATCGAAGAGATAGCCGCAGTCGGCGGCTGATGCGCTGGGAGCGTTCGCCACGACAGCGAACACACCCGCCAGGGCGGCCACCCCGGCGACAGCAAGAGGCTTGATGGACATGAGTCGATTCCTCCAAAGGGGGACGAGGAACAGGGGACAAGGAAGGGGCAGCAGGATGGGGACGAGAAGAGGCACCGAAGGAGCAGGAGCGAACGAGGAGCGGAAACGAAGGAACAGCAGCAGGAGGGGATGACAAGCGTGATGACCCGGGAGGTGGAGGGCGAGAGATGAAGCCGAGCGAGAAGGAAAGGCAGTGGGAGAGGCGGTGAGATAAGGGGTAGGGGATATAGGGACGAGGGAGGAGAGAAAAGGGGAAGGGAACAAGGTGGACGGCGCGAGACCGAGGGATCGGAGGGAGGGAAGAACCCGGAACTACTTGACCGCCCCGGCGGTCATTCCGGCGCGGATGTTTCTCTGGAACGCGATGTAGGCGACCAGCACCGGCAGCATCGCGATGGTCAACCCGGCGAACAGCCCACTCCAATCACTGCGATATCCCTGACTCACCGACAGAGCCGCCAACCCCTGCGCCAGGACGTACCGATCCGGGTCGGGGTTCAGAACCAGCGGAAGCAGGTACTGGTTCCACAGCCCCAGGAAATTGAAGATCCCGACAGCGACCAGCCCCGGCCGGGCCATCGGCAGCATGATGCGGAAGAACACCGCCCCGTGCGAGCAGCCGTCCATGAAGGCCGCCTCCGCGACCTCCCCCGGCAGCGTGCGGAAGAACGCGTGCAGGAAGAAGACCGTGAACGGTACGGCGTAGGCCGCGTACACCAGCACGAGCCCCTGATACGTCCCCAGCAACCCGAGCTGCTGCACCACGAAGAACAAGGGCACCAGCGCCAGGAACACCGGGAAGAACATGGCCGCGACGAACGTGTAGTACACGATCCGGTTGCCGCGGAATTCGTAGCGGGCCAGGGCGTACGCCACCAGCGAGCCCAGCAGCATCGTCAGCAGCAGAGCCCCGCCGACCACGATGAGGCTGTTGAGGAAGTACCGGCCGATGCTGGCTTCGTTCCAGGCCCGCGCCCAGTTGCCGGCCTGCGGGGTGGCCGGCAGGGACCACGGGTCGTTGAGGATCTCCTCGTCGGTCTTGAACGAGCTGACCACCGCCCACAGCAGCGGCAGCGCCGTGACGACCGCCCAGGCCAGCATGGCGAGGTGCACGGGCGCGGATCGCAGCGAGCGTGGCTGCACGGTGATCCGGCGAGAGCGGGTGAGGGAGAGCGACAGAGTCATGCGAACCCCTTGCGGTTGCCGCGCAGGGCGAGCACGGCGAGGGTCAGCGTGGCGAAGAACAGGGCGACGCCCATGGCCGAGGCGTATCCGAACTTCCCGTACTGGAAGGCGTTCCGGTAGAGCGACAGGCCGATGACCTCGGTGGCGCCGTCCGGGCCGCCCGGGCCGACCGTCATCACCTGCACCACCGCGAACGCGTCGAGCGCCGCGATTCCCAGGTAGACGAAGGCGACCTGGACGGTGTCGCGGACGAGCGGCAGGGTCACCCTGGCGAACGTCGTCCAGCCGCCCGCCCCGTCGATCAGGGCCGCCTCGAACAGCTCCGGGGGGATGCCGTCGATCGCCGCGCTGAACAGGACGACGTAGAAGCCGACCGAGGACCAGACCAGAACCGCCATCACGGCCGGGAGGGCGAGGGACGGCGATGCCAGCCAGGACGGTCCTCGCAGGCCCAGCGCGTGCAGGGCTCCGTTGAGCAGGCCGGTGGTGGGGTTGTAGACGAAGCTCCACAGCACCGCCACCACGACCAGGGACAGCAACTGCGGAAAGAAATAGATGATTTGGTACGCCCCTGAGCCGGCGATGCCCCGTCGGCCGCCGCGGCCGCCCAGGTGCAGCATGCTGGCCAGGAACAGGCCGATGGCGATGGTGGCGAACGGGACCAGGACGAGCATCAGCGCGTTGTTGCGGACGGCGTCGAGGAACAGCGAATCCTCGGCGAGGCGGGTGTAGTTCGCCGCGCCGATGAAGTGGGCAACGCCTGCGACGCCGGTCCAGTCGGTCAGCGACAGGTAGAAGGCTTGCGCGTACGGCGACAGCACGAAGACGACGTGCAGCGCCAGCGCGGGGATCAGGGCCCCGGCCAGGAACCGCCACCGGCCGTGTCTCATCAGCGGGTGTACTTCTTGACCGAGGAGTCCTTGGCGAGCGCATCCGCTGCCTTCTGGATCCGGTCCGACCACTGGGCGGCGGTGATCCTCCTGGTGACCAGTTCGCCCGTGGCGTCGTCGACCGCCTTGGCGAGCGGGGCGTACCACGTACGGAATCGGTAGGTGAAGGTCTCCGATCCCGCGGCCGTCACCGCGTCGCGGACCGAGCCCAGGCCGCTGCTCAGCGTCAGGCCTTCGGTGGCGCCGGCGACCGCCGGCAGGGTGCCCGCGGTCTCGGCGAAAGCCTTGGCCGACTGCTTCGAGAAGAGGATCCGCAGGTATTCCATGCCGCCGGCGGGGTTCTTCGCCTTGGCCGGCACGAGGAACGACTCGCTGCTGGCCGCCTGCACCGCGGTCTGCTCGAGCTGGTCCGAGGCGGTACGCGCCGGCACCGGGGCCATGACCATGTCGAAACCGTCCGGGGTGACGCCCTTCTGCTCGCTCTCCAGCCACGAGCCGCACGGGATGAACGCAGCCTTGCCCTGGCACCACGCGGCCTGGGCCTCGGTGTGGGACAGCGCCTCGGCGCCGGCCATGAGGTAGCCCTTGCCGGCCAGTTCCGCGAACGCTTCCGCGGCGGCGGCCAGCCCGGGGGCCTTCCACGCGTTCGGTTCGAGGTTGTCGACCGCCTTCACCAGCGGGAGGCCGCCGGTCTTCGCGGCCATGCTGAGCAGCGGGTCGTTGATGTACTCCGGGTACTTGCCCTGGTAGGTCCAGGGTGCGATGCCCGCGGCCTTGATGGTCGCGCAGAGCGTGAGCATCTCGTCCCAGGTCTTCGGGTACGCCCAGCCCTTCGCGGTGAACAGCTTCTTCGAGTACCAGAGGCCCCACACCGTGTACGTGAAGTTGAGCGTCTGCGGCACCCCGTCGAAGGTGCCGTCGTCCACCACGCCGGGCAGCAGCGTGTCGCGGACCTTCTTCGCCGGATCGTCGAACGCGGGCGCGTCGAGCAGTGACGTCAGGTCGGTGACCTGCTTGGCCGTGACGAGGGTGGCGATGTCGAGGCGGCCGGCGCCGGTGTTGTCCACGACGTCCGGGGGCGTGTCGGCGACGAATCTCGGCTGCAGCGCCTCGCCGACCTTCTGCAGGCCCTTGTGGTCGATCTTCGCGCCGGTGTACTTCTGCGTGTACCGGGTTTCCGCGCGTTTGGCGTACTCGTCGCCGTACCCGCCTTTGAAGATGACGACCTCGAGCGGAGCGTCGGCCTTGACCCCCAGGGGGTTGTCGGCGCTCTTGGTGCCGGTGTTGCCGGCAGCGGGATCGTCGTCGTCACCGCCACCGGTGACGCAGGCGGAGAGGAACGGCAGCGCCGCGGCGCTGAGAAGCAGGTTTCTTCTGGTCGCGGACATGGGCCCTCCCTATGCGGTACGCCGGATGCGCCCGGCGTAGCGCGCCTCGAGCTGTCGGTTGTGTTCGCGCCCGCCCGGCACGTTGTCGGACAGGTAGACCGGCGGGGTGACGCCGAGCGCCAGCAGCCGCGCCACCACTTCGACGACGATCTGCTGGGCGAGCAGCGCCGCGGTGATCGACGAGACCGCACCGACGGCGCCGTCGCCGTACGAGAGGGCCGCGTCGCCGTAGGGTGCGCCGTTGTCGAGCACGACGTCGGCGAGATCGGTGAGCTTGCGACCGCTGGCGTGCCGGGATGCGACCCGGGCCGAGTGGGCCAGCGAGGTGATTGCCACCAGTGCGTGGCCGCGCTGCTTGACGAGCTGGGCCATCTCGACGACCGCGCCGTTCACGCCGGAGTTGCTGGCGATGACGAACGCGTCGTCGGGTTTGATCGGGGCCAGCTCGTAGAGGCGGTGCGCGACCCGGGGCGTGCGTTCGAGCTGGGGGTCGGCGAGGACGCCGGCCGGTTCGCCGCCGTAGAGGACGATGTCGCGCAGGGCGATCCGGTTGGTCGGCACCAGGCCACCGGCCCGGCCGGCGATCTCCATGGCGAGCGCCTCGGAGTGGCCGCAGCCGAACGCCTGGATCACCCCGCCCGCCTGCAGCGTCGCGGTGAACACGCCGGCGGCCCGCGCCACCGCGTCGCGCTGGGTGGTGCCGGCACGGTCGATCGCGTCCCGGATCGCCTCGACGTAGTCGGCGCTCGTGATGGTCACAGCGGCTTGTCCCTCCGTGCTCGCTTGCGGTTGGCGGGGGTGTCCGGCAGGCGGTGCGCGTCGACGGCTCGTACGGTCAGCTCCAGGGCCTCGGCGGTCCGCTCGTACGTGCGCTGGGCGACCGCCACATAGATCAGGTCGAGGATCAGCAGCTGCGAGTGCAGGGCGGAGAGCGCGGCCAGCCGGAACGTGGTCTCGTGCACCGAGGTGGTGAAGACGACGTCGGCGACCTCGGCGAGCGGCGAGCGGGCGAAGCTCGTCACCGCCACCGTCATCGCGCCGTGGTCCGCGGCCTCGGCGAGCATTTCGATGGCCTCGCGGGTACGCCCCGAGTGGGACAGGGCGATCGCCACGTCGCCGGGGCCGAGCAGCGCCGCGTTCGTCAGCGCGGTGTGGGTGTCCGCCCGGTAGCGCACCGGGACGCGGATGCGCTCCAGGCGGAAGGCCATCTCGCTGCCCGCCGTACCGCTGCTGCCCAGGCCGAAGATCTCCACCCGGCCCGCGCCGGCGATGGCGGCCGCGACCCGCTCGATCGCGTCGGTGTCGAGCCCGGAGGCGGTGGCCTGGATGGCGCGGGTGTCCGCGGCGGTGATGATGTCCAGGACCTTCTCGGTCTGGTCGCCGGGGTGGATGTCGCCGCTGATGTCGGTCTCCCAGCGGGCCTGCTCGGCGCGTCCGGTCTCGGTGGCCACGGCCACGCGCAGGTTCGCGTACCCCTTGAAACCGAGCGCCCGGGAGAAGCGGGTGACCGTCGCGGTCGAGGTCCCGGACCGCTCGGCCAGGTCGACGATGCTGGCGTGCGCGGCCGTCTCGGGGTCGGCGAGGATCGTCTCGGCGATCTTCGCCAGCGCCTCCGGCATGGTCGGTCCCTCGATGCGCAGGCGCCCCAGCAGCCCGCCGCTCTCACCCGTCACCGTGGTCGTCCTTTTCATCGATGAGCTATGCCGATGAAAATTACGACCACTTCATCGTCTGGTCAACAAGAAATTTCTATGTTTCGATCTGGGCCATGAAGCTGGTGGTGGGTGTCGACGCCGGAGGGACGGCGTCCCGGGCGGTCGTGGCCACGGCGGGGGGCGAGATCGTCGGCCGCGGATCGGCCGGGCCGGGCAACCCCACGTCCGCGGGGGTCGCGGCCGTCCGAGCCATCGGTACGGCGGTCCGCGCGGCCCTGACCCGCCACGACCCCGGGGCGGTGATCGGGGGCGTCGCCGGGATCGCGGGCGTCGCCGTACTCACCGATCCGGCGATCGCCGCAGCCTTCGACGACGAGTGGGCGGCACTGGGCCTGAGCTGCCCGATCGAGGTCACCGGCGACGCGGTCACCGCCTTCGCCTCCGGCGTACCGGCCGCCCGCGGCGCCGCCCTGATCGCCGGCACCGGGGCCGTGGCGGCGCGCATCGACGGCTGGCGGATCACCGGCACCGCGGACGGGCTCGGCTGGCTGCTCGGCGACGAGGGCTCCGGGCTCTGGCTCGGCCTGCAGGCGGTCCGCTCGGTCGCCCGTTCCTGGACGTCCACACCGGAGGGACTGGCCGCGAAGGTGGCGGCCCACGCCGGCGCGAGCTCCTGCGACGAACTCGTGCACTGGGCCGGCCGGCAACACCCCGCCGCCTTCGCCGCGCTCGCACCGCTCGTGTGCGCCTCGGACGATCCGCTCGCGACCCGCCTGACGGCCGACGCCGCCGCGCGCCTGGTCGCCACGCTGACCGAACTCGGGCCGCCCGACGGCCCGGTGGTGCTCGCCGGCGGGCTGCTGACCGAGCCCACCCCGGTCCGCGCGGCGGTCCTCGCCGCCCTGACCGAGCCGGTGGCGACCGCCCGCGACCCGGCCGCCGGCGCCGCCTGGCTGGCCCTGCGCCGCACGCTGGCCCTCGACCCGGAGACAGCCGCCGGACTGCACCGGCGCATGCTCTCGTGATGGGAATTCGACACCTGTGGCAGCTGTACGAGCCGCTGCACGCGGTCACCTACTTCGCGCCCGAGGCCCGGACCGCCTTCGAGGGCGCCGGACTGCGGGGATTCTGGCGGGGCTACTTCGCCGGGCGCGCCGCCCCGCTCGGGGCGGTCACGGCGGCACCGGTCACCGCGCTGTTCTTCTCCTTCGCCCCGGCCATGGTGGCCCGCGCCCTCCCCGACGTCTGGCAGCGCGCGTCCCCGGAGCAGGCCCTGGCGGCCCGCCTCGAAGGCGCGGTGGCCGCGCTGCGGGCGGTCCTGCCCGACGATCCGGCACGGTGGTCGGCGGCGGCCGACCTGCTGGAGGCCGCGGCGCAGGCGGCCGTGACCGCCGGCCGTGCGCTCGGCGCCGCCAACGCCGCGCTCCCCCGCCCGGCCGAGCCGCTCCCCCGGCTGTGGCACGCCGCGACGGTGCTGCGTGAGCACCGCGGCGACGGGCACATCGCCGCGCTGGTCGACGCCGAAGTGACCGGCTGCCAGGCGCTCGTGCTCCGGGACGCGCTGTACGGCGGCAGGGACCAGCTCCAGCCCAACCGCGGCTGGACCGACGAGGAGTGGGACGCCGCGAGCCGGGAACTGGCGGAGCGCGGCTGGCTGGATGAGGACGGCCGGCCCACCCCCGAGGCGGCGGACGTCCACCGGGCCGTCGAGGACCGCACCGACCGGCTGGCCGCCCAGCCGTGGTCCGCACTCGACACCGGCGATCAGGCGCGGCTGGCCGAGCTGCTGGCGCCCCTGGCCACCGCGGTCGGCGTCGTCATACCGTATCCCAATCCGATGGGCGTACCGCGCGCTTAGACCGCGGGCGCCCAGCGGCGGACCGCGGCGGCCGCCGCCAGCGTGGTCCCGGCCAGCAGGCCCCACAGCAGGCCGGGACCGATCGACAACAGCGCCGTCAGCACAGCGGGCGCAGCGGCGTTGCCGATTCCCGTGGAGAGCTGCCAGCGGGCCAGCGCCCGGCCGAGGGCCCCGGGCGGCGCGGCGGCGGCGACCAGGGCGGTGCCGGTGCCGGCGTACAGGATCTCGCCCAGGGTGTAGGGCACCGCGACCAGCGCGACCGCCGCCGGACCGACCGGACCGGCGGCCCAGAACCCGACGTAGGACGCGGCGAGCACGACACCGGCGGCGGCCAGGACGGTACGCCGGGGCAGCCGGCGCAGGCGCACGACGAGCAGCACCTGCACCGCCACCACGAGCACGGTGTTGCCCGCGAACAACGCCGCCGACCAGGCCGGCGAGGCGTGCATCCGGGTCACCAGCAGCACCGGCAGAGCGACCTCAAGCACCCCGAAACACAGTGCGTACGGCAGGTTGGCCCAGGCCAGGGGCCCGAGGCCGGCACTGCCGCCGGCCGCGACCGGCGCGGCTGTCAGGCGCAGGCGCGGCAGCGACAGGACGAGCACGCCCGCGAGCAGGTAGCCCATGCCGTTGACGGCGGCCAGCACGCGCAGCGAGTCCGCCGCCGCGGCCGCGACGAGCGCACCCAAGCCCAGGCCGGCGTTGCGGATCGTCCGGGCGGTCGCCAGCGCCCGGTCCGCGGGGCCGTCGACAAGGGCGGTGACCAGCGCGGCCTGCGCGGCCGGCAGCGCCTGGTTGCCCGCGCCGAGCAGCAGCGCCGCCACCAGGAAGCCGGGCATGCCGCGGCCGAGCAGCAGCACCCCGATGCCCGCGACCCGGATGAACATCGTCGCCGCCATCGGCGCCCGCCGGCCGCCCGCGTCGATCCAGCGTCCGAGCAGCGGGATGCCCGCCAGCCCGGCGAGCAGTCCCACCGTCAGCGCCAGGCCCGCGAACGCCGCCGACAGGTGCAGCACGCTGAGGCCGTACAGGAGGAGAAAGGGCCGCAGGAGGCCCGAACCGAGGGCGTCCACCGCGAGGGCGACCGCGAAGCGATACGAGAGCATGCCGCCGACCGTCCGCCACGCAGCCCCGAAGGGCCCGCGGATTGACGGTTCGCGTCAACTGTCACGGGCGTACGGGCGAAGCGCCGTCAGAATAGCGGCGTGGCCCTGACCATCGACATCACCGGACTCCCCGCCGAGCGCTGCCTCTTCGCCGCCTCACCGCTGGCCGAGCTGGGCGCGATGCTGCACGTCCTGTCGGCCCCCGCGCACCATCCGGCACTGCAGTCCTGGGCGGCCGGCGTGCTGGCGGGATGCAAGCCGTCGTTCACCGACCGGCTGCTCGAGGCGGAATTCCTCTGGCACTCGTCGCGCGCCGACTTCCTGGTGCCCGCCCGCCCCCGCGCGACCCTCGCCGAGGAGCTCGACGACGTGGACGCGCTCAGCGACGAGGCATACGTGGCGGACGCGCTCGTCACCACCTGTGGATCGTCGCGGTTGTCGTTCCGGCGTACCGAGCCGGATCGCCTCAGGGATCTGGCGCGGGCCCGCGGGCCGGTCCAGGCCACCTTCGCCGAACAGCTTCTCGACGATCCCGCCTCGGTCCGGGTACGCGTCCGGCGCCTGCTCGAGGACTGCGTCGACGAATTCTTCGGCGAGGCCTGGCGGCGGGTCGCGTTCGCCCTCGCGGCCGACGCCCGGCGCATGAGCGACCTGCACGAGCGGCAAGGCCTCGGAGCGGCGCTGGCGGCGATGTCCCCGGCGATGACCCTCGCGGGCACCCGGATCGTGCTCGACAAGTTGCAGGACAACTGGACCAGCGCCGACGACGGGCTGACCTTCATCCCTACCGCCTTCGGCCGCCCGCACCTGCTCACCGTGCACGCTCCCGGTCGCCGGCCGGTCGTGCAGTACCCCACGGCCGCGGAAGAACCGGTGTCGCTGGACGTGGTGCGGCGGCGGATCGATGCGCTGGCCCATCCCGTACGGCTGCGGCTGTGCCGGACCCTGGCACGGGGAGCGAGCACCACGAGCGAGCTCGCCGAGGCCTGGCAATTGAGCGCGCCGGAGGTCTCCCGGCACCTGGCGGTCCTCAAGAAAGCCGGCCTCACGGTGACGACCCGGCGCGGCCGCTACGTCAGCCACCAGCTGGACCTGTCGGCCACGGCGGCGCTGGGCACGGATCTGATCGCGGTCCTGCTGCGCTGAGCCGTTCCGGCTACCGGCCTCTGCCGCACCATCGCAGGATCCCGATCTGGCGCAGTTCATTTCGCCACCATGATGTTGATGCGCCGGTATTCGCGCAGGGCCCCCTGCGCCCGTGCCCTCCGTTAAGGTGTGGCATGGCGAATCTCAAGCAATGGCTGAAGCGTGTCCGCGGTGACAATGTCATCCGCCACAGCGAAGCGAATATCATGAAAGTGCTGCAGCGGCAGAACGCTCAGCTTGCCGAGATCCGGACTCGGCTCAGCCAGCTCGAGAAGCCGGCGGCCATCGACCCCGAGACCTGGGGCAACGTGGCCCAGCCCGGGGAACTGGCGTTCCACAAGCGACCCAACCTCCGCTCCACCGATGAGTGGGAGAGCAAGAACAAAAAGTTCTGGGAGAGGCGCGGGTTCGACGCGACGGGCTGGGACGACAAATGGATCATTGACGTCGGCGCCGGCAGCCGGCTGCGCACCCTCTATTTCCAAGGCGCCAAGATCGCCGCGATCGAACCGCTGGCGGACAAATACATCGCCGAGGTGGAATGGCAAGATCTCGACCGGGCGGCGGAGGTGTACGCAAATCCGGCCGAGAAGGAGATCCCGGCGCTGCACGGGCGCGCCGACCTCCTGGTCTCGGTCAACGCTCTCGACCACGGGTACGACTTCGAGGCGGCGATCGCCAACCTGCGCCGGTACCTCAAGCCGGACGGCCTCGCGTACCTCACGTTCGACCAGCACGAACGTCCAGACGACCTGCACCAATTGATGATCGACGACAACAGGGCCCGGCCGATCTTCACGCGGTGCGGTTTCGATATCGAGCGGTTCGAGGAGTGGGGTCGCTATCACGGAGCCGCCGGCCCTGCCGCGCTGCACTACTGGCTGCGCCCAAGCAGCTGAGTTCGCTGCCCGTCGCCACCGATGCCCTCACCTCAGTGCGGCCGGGTCCGGGGCGACGAGCACCTTGAGGTGGCTGCCGCTCTCCGCATCCGCGAAGGCCGCCGCGGCTTCGGTCAGCGGCCGTACCGCGGTCACGAAATCGGTGGCCGACACCACGCCGTCGCGCAGCAGAACCATCGCCTCGGCGTAGTCGGCCGGCAGGTACGTGGCGCTGCCCTGGATCCGGAGCTGGCTGTCCTGCACCAGGGCGAGCGGCACGCTGACGTCGCCCGGCGGCACCCCGACGACCACCACGGTGCCGCCCTTGTTCGCCATGGCCAGCGCCTGGCGCAGGGTCGACTCCTCGGCGACGCAGTCGAAGACCACGTCGGCGCTCTCGCCCAGTGCCGCCCGTACCTGCTCGGCCGCGTCGGGAGCGGTGGCGTCCACGACGGCGTCGGCACCGAATGCCGTTGCGCGCTCGCGGGTGCGCGGGGACCGGGCCGTCATCACGATGCGGCGTGCGCCGCGCAGCCGGGCCACCCGGAGAGTGAGCAGGCCGATCGTGCCGGCGCCCAGGACGGCCACCGCCCGGCCCTCGAGCGGGCCGGCCAGGCGGGTGGCGTGCACCGGGGTGGCCAGCGGCTCGATCAGCGCGGCCGTCGTGTCGTCGAGCTCGTCCGGGACCGTGTGCAGGCGGCGGGCGTCGATGGTGAAGAGGTCCGCCATCCCGCCCTGCTCGGCGCCGCAGCCGAAGAAGCCGAGGTGCTCGCAGAGGTTCTCCCGGCCCGCCCGGCACTGCTTGCACGCCCAGCACGGCAGGTCCGGTTCCACGGTCACGCGGGTGCCGGGCCGCACGGCGGTCACGTCCGCGCCGGTCGCCAGCACGACGCCGACGACCTCGTGGCCGGGTGCGTACGGCAGGGTCACGTGGGGGTGGCGGCCGTGCAGGGCGTGGGTGTCCGAGCCGCAGACCCCGGAGACCGCGGTCCGCACCAGCGCCTCATTCGGACCGGGCACCGGCTCGGCGGCCGGCACCACCTGTACTCCTTCGGGGGTGACGACCACCTTGCGCATCATGGTCGGAGGATAATCGCCGGATGCCGATCCGACTCGCTCGTCCCGAGGACGCCGCCGGCGTCGTGGCGCTGCGTGCGGTCGTGTATCCGTACCTCGTGAAGGGGGTCGAGGCGACGCGGCGGGCGATCACCGGTTCGCAGTGGGTGGCGGTCGAGGACAGCGAGATCGTCGGGTGGGTGGCGGCGCACGGGCAGACCATCTCGCTGCTGCACGTCCATCCGGACCACCGGGGGCGGGGTATCGGGACGGAGCTGCTGGCGGTGGCACGCCGGCACGTGACGGAGCCCGCACGGGTCTTCGCCTTGCCGGAATTCCTGGGGTTCGCTCGCCGGCACGGGTTCACGCCGAGCCGGGAGATCCGTTACGCGGCCGTGGACCTGACGCATTTCCCGCGGGCCTCCAGCGATCTGCCGCGGCTGCGCGACGTGGATCTCACCGAGCTGCACCGTGCGTACGCGGAGGCGACCGCCGACGAGCCGGGCGACGTCCCGCCCGCGCCGGTGCCGTACGACCGGTGGCGCGCGGAATTCTGGGACAACCCCGACGCCGACACGGACGCGGGCACGGTGGCGGTACGCGACGGGCGCCCGGTGGCGTTCTCGCTGCTGCTGCGCGACGGGGACCGGGCGTGGTCGGACATGACCGCGACGCTGCCCGCATACCGGGGACTGGGTCTGGCGTACGAGGTCAAGCGCGCGGCGCTGGGCCGCTGTCGCGCGCGGGTCGCGTACACATCGAACGATGCCGCCAACCGTCCGATGCTGGCGGTGAACGCGCGGCTGGGTTACCGGCCGGTCGCCGCCCAGTGGAGCTGCGTCGGCGACGCACTACGGTAGGAGCGTGCGCGCACCGACGATGGCCGACATCGCCCGGCGCGCCGGAGTGTCCCGCATCGCCGTCTCGTACGCGTTGAACGGCCGTCCCGGCGTGTCGGCCGACCTCCGCGAGCGGATCCTGGTGATCGCCCGGGACCTGGGCTACCGGGCGCACGGGCCGGCGCTGGCGTTGCACGGGGCCGCGGCCCGGGCGATCGGGATGGTTCTGCTGCGCTCGTCGGCCGCCCTGACCGTCGAGGTCTTCGGGCGGCAGCTCATCGCCGGCGTCCAGGCCGAGCTGGCGGGGCACGGCTTCGGCCTGGCCCTGCAGATGGTCGCGGGCCTGGACGAGGAGGCCGCGGTCTACCGCCGGTGGAGCGCCGAGCGGCGCGTCGACGGGGTGCTGATCTGCGACCCCCGCGTCGACGATCCGCGGATCAGGGCGGTGCGCGAGCTGGGCCTGCCCGCCGCGCTGGTCGGCAGCACGTACGACGACCGGTTGCCCGGCGCGTGGTGCGACGACCGCGGTTGGTCCCGGGAGGTGGCCGGCCACCTGGCGGGCCTGGGGCACCGGCACGTCGCGCGGGTCAGCGGGCCGGCGGGCATGCTGCACACCGCGATCCGCGACGAGGCGCTGCGCTCGGCGGCCGATGAGCTCGGCCTGCGGACGACGATCGTGCGGGGCGACTACACCGGCGACTCGGGTGCGCGGGTGACCCGGGAGCTGCTCGACCGGGCGGACCGGCCCACGGCGATCGTCTACGACAACGATGTGATGGCGATCGCGGGCCTGGGGGTGGCCGGCGAGCTGGGCCTGGCGGTGCCGGCGGAGCTGTCCATCGTGGCGTGCGAGGACTCGCCGCTGTGCGAGGTGGTCGGGCCCCCGCTGACCGCGGTGCATCGCGACATCGCCGGGTACGGCGCACTGGCGGCGGCCCGGCTGCTGGCCGCCGTCGACGGCGACGTCGCTCCCCCGGTGCAGGCCTCGGGCGGCCGGTTGGCGGTCCGCGGGAGCACCGGAGCGGCCTGAGTCACGGCGGCGGGGCGGTGCTGCCGCGCACCAGCAGCCGGGCCGGTTCGTCGAGCCGGGCGCCGACCCGCTCCCCCGCGATCACGGCCAGCAGCAGCCGGGCCGCGTGCTCGCCGTAGGCGAAGATGTCCCGGGTCAGTGCGGTCAGCGGGGGATGCACCAGCCCGCACATGGGCGAGTCGTCCCAGGCCACGATGGACAGGTCGGCGGGTACATCGCGGCCGAGCTCCCGTGCCACGGACAGCCCGGCGATCGCCATGACGTCGTTGTCGTAGACGATCGCGGTCGGCCGGGCGTCGCCCGCGAGCAGCTCCCGGGTGGCACGCGCGCCGGCCGCCCCGCTGTAGTCGGTGAACACGGTCATCTCCTCGGTGAGCCCGAGCTCCGCGAACGCCCGGGTCCGCGCGGCGGTGTGCGCGAGCCCCGGAAGGCCGGCTACCCGGGCGATGCGCCGGTGACCCAGCCCGGCCAGATGCTCCACCGCAGTCGCCACCGACACGGCGTCGTCGGACCAGAGGCTCGCCAGGTCACCCTCGGGCGGGGGCGGCCCCACCACGACCGCGGGTACGCCGATCCGCTCGACCGCCGGCACCCTCGGATCGTCGGCGCGCAGGTCGCAGAGCAGCACCCCGTCGACGCGCCCCTCGACCCACCACTGCTGGTAGACCTCGATCTCGGCCTCGGCGTCGTCCTCGGGGACCATCTGCAGCAGCAACGCGTACGAGCGGGTGGACAGCGCCGACTCGAGCCCGCTGATCAGCTCCATGAAGAACGGCTCGACGCCCAGCAGGCTGGCCGGGCGGCGCAGGGCGAGACCCACCACGTGCGCCGGGGCGCCGGCCAGCGCGCGGGCGGCCGCACTGGCCCGGAAGCCCATCCGGTCGGCGATCGCGAGGATCCGGGCGCGGGTCTCGGCCGACACGCCGGGGCGGTCGTTGAGGGCGTACGACACCGCGCCCTTGGACACGCCCGCCTCGCGCGCGATATCGGCGATCGTCGGTCTCTTCACCGTGGCGACCTTAGGGCAGGAAGCCCAGTCGACGCGCGGTCACCACCGTCTCCACGCGGCCGTGGGTGCCGAGTTTGCGCATGGCGTTGCGGAGATAGCTCTTCACCGTCTCCGGCAGCAGGCCCAGCCGCCGGGCCGCCTCGGCGTTGCTGCACCCCAGCGCGACCGTCGCGAGAACGTCCAGCTCCCGGGGTGACAGCGGATTGACCTTACGCGGATCGCCGCCCGACCGGCCGAGCAGCGCGCACACCTGCCGCAGCCGCGAGCGCAGGTCCGGATCCGCCACCTCGGGAACGATCGCGCGCAGCTCGGCGTGGGCCTGCCGGACGTCCTCCCACTGCGCACCGCGGGAGACGGCGGCGGCCGCTTCGATCTCGTCGAGGCGGCGCTGCACTTCCCGGCGTACGGTCAGCTCCGTCGCGATCCCGGCCGCCACCCGGGTCATCGCGTCGAGCGCCCGCGCGCCCACCGCCAGGGGTTCCCGCGTGCCCGCGTAGAGCACGGCCTGCACGGAGGCGCCCGCCGTGACCGGCACCGCGACGATCGCGCGCAGGCCCTCGGCGATCACCGGCTTGTCATATTCGTGGCTGATCCTCGGGTCCGCGGCGTAGTCCTCGACCCCCGCCGGGCGCGCCGTGGTCACCACCCGGCCGCCGAGCCCGCTGCCCGCGCTGACCACCAGGCCGTGCAGGGCGAGCGTGGTCGTGCCCGCGAAGCCGGTCAGCCGCATGGCCCGGCCGTCGGCGGCCACCGCACCGCCGAACGCGACCGGCAGCCCCGTGACCCGCCGGATCCGGCCGAGCGCGGCGGTCAGGTCGGCTGTTTCGAGCACGGTCCCAGCATGTCGCGCACCCGGCCCGCGGTCCACCCCTGTACGGGGGTGGTGGCCCCGCGCTGTCCGGCCCATGCTGCAGAAATGCTCTCCTATGCCTCCGGAACCTCCGACGTGCCGCTGCTCGGTGAAACCATCGGCGCCAACCTCGCCCGCACAGTGGCGGCCTTCGGCGACCGCGAGGCGTTGGTCGACGTGCCTTCCGGGCGACGGTGGACGTACCGGGAGTTCGACGCCGTCGTGGACGACGTCGCGCGCGGCCTCCTGGCCCGCGGGATCGCCAAGGGCGATCGCGTCGGCATCTGGGCACCGAACTGCGCGGAGTGGGTCATCGTCCAGTACGCCACCGCGCGCATCGGGGCGATCCTGGTCAACGTCAACCCGGCCTACCGGACGCACGAGCTCGACTACGTGGTCCGGCAGTCCGGCATGCGGCTGCTCGTCAGCGCGGCCGCCTTCAAGACCAGCGACTACCGGTCGATGATCGCCGAGATCGGGTTCGGCGAGACGGTCTTCATCGGCACCGGCGACTGGGACGCGCTGATCGCCGCAGGCGAGGGCCGCGAGCCCGCCGAGCCACTGTCCTTCGACGACCCCATCAACATCCAGTACACGTCCGGCACCACGGGTTTCCCGAAGGGCGCGACGCTGTCGCACCACAACATCCTCAACAACGGCTACTTCGTGGGGGAGCTCCTGGGCTACACCGAGAACGACCGCATCTGCATCCCGGTGCCGCTCTACCACTGCTTCGGCATGGTGATGGGCAACCTCGCGGCCACCTCGCACGGCGCCACGATGGTCCTGCCCGCCCAGGGCTTCGACCCCGCGGCCACGCTGCGGGCCGTCGCGGACGAGCGCTGCACCTCCCTGTACGGCGTACCGACCATGTTCATCGCCGAGCTGGGTCTCGAGGACTTCGGGACGTACGACCTGACGAGCCTGCGTACGGGGATCATGGCAGGCTCTCCGTGCCCGGTCGAGGTGATGAAGCGCGTGGTCGCCGAGATGAACATGAGCGAGGTGGCGATCTGCTACGGCATGACCGAGACGTCGCCCGTGTCCACGATGACCCGGCGCGACGACGGGCTGGAACGGCGTACCGGAACGGTCGGCCGCGTGATGCCGCACCTCGAGTCGAAGGTCGTGGACCCGGCCACCGGCCTGGTCCTGGAGCGCGACGAGCCGGGCGAGCTCTGCACCCGGGGTTACTCGGTGATGCTCGGCTACTGGGACCAGCCGGAGGCGACGGCCGAGGCGATCGACGCGGCCCGCTGGATGCACACCGGGGATCTGGCCACGATGGACGCCGACGGCTACGTGAACATCGTCGGCCGGATCAAGGACCTCGTGATCCGCGGCGGCGAGAACGTCTATCCCCGAGAGGTCGAGGAGTTCCTCTACACGCACCCGGATGTCGTCGACGTCCAGGTGATCGGCGTGCCGGACGAGAAGTACGGCGAGGAGCTGATGGCCTGGGTCGTGCTACGCCCGGGGGCGGAGCCGCTGACGGCGGAGGCGGTGCGGGAGTTCTGCGCGGGGCGGCTGGCCCACTTCAAGGTGCCCCGCTACGTTCACGTGGTCGACGGCTTCCCGATGACCGTGACCGGCAAGGTCCGCAAGGTCGAGATGCGCGAGCTGGCGGTGGACATCCTCAAGAACGCGTGACGGCCCATTCCCGTGCGTTGCGCCCGGCGCCGTGGTCCTCCCGCAATTCGGGGTCCGCGCCCGCGGCGAGCAACTCCCGCACACTTTCCTCATGGCCCCAGGCCGCGGCCGCGCAGAGCGGCAGGCCCTGCTCGCCGGTGCCGCTCTCGACATCGGTACGGGCACCCGCCGCGAGCAGCACCCGCACGTTGACGAAGGCGTTGTGCACACTTGCCCGATACAGGGGGGTCGTGCCGTACACGTCCGGAATGTTGGGATCTGCCCCGGCCCGCAGGAGCCGGGCGACGTCCTGGTGGCTCCCCCAGCCTGCGGCCTCGACGAGCCGCCGCTGCAGCTTCTTGCGTCGTCGCCGGTTCACCGCCCCAGCCTGGCATGAGACAAATTCGCCTCTGGTGTAACACCCCGCGGCATGGTGGAGTATCACCCATGACGGACTACGACATCGTCGTCGTGGGCAGCGGGTTCGGGGGCAGCGTCACGGCGCTGCGGCTGGCCGAGAAGGGCTACCGCGTCGGCGTGCTCGAGGCCGGCCGGCGCTACACCCCCGACACGCTGCCGAAGACTTCGTGGGACCTGCGGGCGTTCCTCTGGGCACCGGCCCTCGGGCTGCGCGGCATTCAGCGGATCACCCTGCTCAAGGACATCATGGTGCTCTCCGCCGCGGGGGTGGGCGGCGGCTCCCTCGTGTACGCGAACACCCTCTACCAGCCGCCGGCGCGGTTCTTCACCGACGAGCACTGGTCGGGGATCACCGACTGGGCACGCGAGCTGGAGCCTCACTACGACCAGGCGTCCCGCATGCTCGGCGTGACCGTCCAGCCGTCGATGACGCCGTCGGACCGGGTGGTCGAGTCGGTCGCGAAGGAGATGGGCGTGGGCGGGACGTTCCGCCGCACGCCGGTCGGGGTGTTCTTCGGCGAGCCCGGCAAGACGGTGCCGGACCCGTACTTCGGCGGCGCCGGACCGGCTCGCACCGGCTGCATCGAGTGCGGCGACTGCATGATCGGCTGCCGGGTGGGCGCCAAGAACCGCCTGGACCTGAACTACCTGCACCTAGCCGAGAAGCTGGGCGCGACCGTGCATCCGGACACCGAGGTGACCGCGCTGCGGCCGGTGCACGGCGGCTGGCGGGTGGAGACCCGCCGGCGCGTGTTCACCGCCCGGCAGGTGGTGCTCTCGGCGGGCGCGCTCGGCACGCAGCGGCTGCTGCACGCGATGAAGGACACCGGCGTGCTGCCCGCCCTCTCGCCGCGGCTGGGGTCGCTGACGCGCACGAATTCCGAGGCGGTGCTGGGTGCGCAGGCTCCGCGCGTACCCGACGAGCCCTACTCCCGGGGCGTCGCGATCACCTCGTCGTTCCACCCGGACCCGGACACCCACATCGAGCCGGTCCGCTACGGGCCCGGCAGCAACGCGATGGGCATGCTCACCACCCTGCTGGTGGACGGCGGCGGGAAGGTGCCACGGCCGGTGAAGTTCCTCGGGCAGGCGCTGCGGCACCCGCTGCTGCTGCTGCGCACGCTGTCCAACCGGCGGTGGAGCGACCGGACCATCATCGCGCTGGTCATGCAGACCCTGGACAACTCGCTGACGGTACGCCGGACCCGCCGCGGCCGCCTCACCACCGGCCCCGGGCACGGCCCCGCCAACCCCACCTGGATCCCCGTCGGCCACGAGGCGGTACGCAGGATCGCCACGGCCATCGGCGGCCACCCGGGCGGAGCGATCGGCGACGTGTTCGACATCCCGATGACCGCGCACATCCTCGGCGGCGTGACGATCGGTGACTCCCCGGAGACCGGAGTCGTCGACCCTTACCAGCGGGTGTACGGCTATCCGGGGCTGCACGTCGCGGACGGGTCGGTCATCCCGGCCAATCTGGGGGTCAATCCGTCGCTCACCATCACGGCGCTGGCCGAGCGGGCGATGTCGTTCTGGCCCAACAACGGGGATCCGGATCCGCGCCCGGCGCCGGGGGCGGGGTACGAGCGGGTCGAGCCGGTCCCGCCGCGCTCGCCCGCGGTGCCGGCGCACGCCCCGGCGGCGTTGCGCTGGACCGCCGCCACGCCTCCGGTTACACCGCCTGGCTGACGGGCTTTCCGGCGCGCGCGCCGGCCTTCCCTCTGGCCGGCCGCGCGCCGGGTTTCTCACAGGCCCGGCCCGGCCTTCCCACGCGCCAGGCTTGCCTTGGCTTGGCCGCCTGCCAGGCTTGCCTTGGCTTGGCCGCGCGCCAGGCTTGCCTTGGCTTGGCCGCGCGCCAGGCTTGCCTTGGCTTGGCCGCGCGCCAGGCTTGCCTTGGCTTGGCCGCGCGCCAGGCTTGCCTTG
>NZ_JBITLP010000004.1:0-32975 GCF_044465265.1 Actinoplanes sp. NPDC049681 | reverse complement strand
CTTGGCTTGGCCGCGCGCCTGGCCTGCATTCGGCGCAGGCCCCGCGCCGGCTTGCCCTGGGTCCGCTTCTTGATGCGCCGGCCGCCCCGCCGCCGGGTTGATCGGCGACGGGGCGGGGCTTTCAGAGTGAGTTTCAGGCGCAGGTCGATCCGTTGAGAGTGAAGGCCGACGGAGCCGAGTAGGCGCCGCTGAGCGTGCCCTGGAAGCCGAACGACGTGCTGCCACCGGCCGGCAGGCTCCCGTTGTAGGCCACGTTCCGGGCGGTGATCGCGCCGCTCGAGCCGGTCAGCGCCGCGTTCCAGGAGCTGGTGACGGCCTGGCCGCCGGGAAGGGTAAAGCCGAGCGTCCAGCCGTCGATCGGACTGCTGCCCGTATTGGTCACCGTCACGGTGGCCACGAAGCCGTTGTTCCAGCTGTCCGCGGCGTACGTGACCCGGCAGGAGGCGGAGGGCGGCGGGGCGCTGCCGCCGTTGACCTCGGCCGAGAAGTCGGCCACGGCCAGGCCCGTGCCGCCGATCCACGGCTCGAAGCCGGCCTGGATGCTGGTCAGGTACCACGAGCTGGTGATCGCGCCGCGGTTCTTCGTGTCGTTGATGAAGTCCAGGACGCTGAAGCTCCAGGCGGTCACCGGCGACGGCGCCACGTACGAGATGACGTTGTTCGAGCCGTTGCTGCCGCGCCAGACCTCCCAGCTGCGGCCGCCGATCGTCGTGGTGCCCACCGGTGAGCCGATCGGCTGGATCGAGCCCTGCCGGTTGAACCAGATCATGATCTCCATGGCGTTGACGCCGTCGGTCTTCGGCGCCGGGTCGAGCCAGATGTCGTACGCGGCGTCGTACGTCGCCCCGCTCACGTACTTGTACGTGATACTGCTGGTCACACTGCTGATCGCGCTCAGTTGCCGCGGCAGATTCGTGCCCGGCGAACAGTTCGTGTAATGGCAGCCGTAGTAGACGGCCGGGTACGACACCGGCGCGCCACTGGTGCTGCCGACGCCTTGCTGACTGGTGATGGCGAATCCGGTCCCGGTGACATTGATGCACTGCTCCGCGGAGGTGCCCCAGCGGTTGTTCATCACCACGTATCGGCCGCCGATCGTGGTGGATCCGTACTGCTCGCAAATCTGTGTGTCGGCCTGCGCGGGACCGGCCAGGACGAATGTCGTCACTCCGCTCGCGGCCAGCAGGGCGGCTGCGACGACGGCGCGGGTGGCACGTCTCATGAAAGCTCCTAGGTGGGGGGATGCCCCGGGGGAAGGGGCGGTTGGGAGCGCTCCCAAGCAACGTACAACACATCGACACATCTGAGAAGTGTTGCGGAGAAGTTTCGAGAAGTTGTCCTTGCCGGCCGGCGCCGGCGTCCGCGCCGCATCGCTTTTCCGACACTTCCGCGGGCTGCGGTGCGGGCGATTTCACCGGATCCGATCGCGACATGCGCGGGCGACAATTTGCCTCGGCACCGGCCGACCGCCAGAATGAAAAGGCGCAATTATGAGACAGACATTGGCACCGCTGTAGGAGCGACCACATCATGGCCAAGCAGGTAATCACCCTTCTCACCGACGACCTCGACGGCGGCGAGGCCGATCGCACTGTCGAATTCGGACTCGACGGGGTGAACTACACGATCGACCTGTCGGAGAAGAACGCCGGCAAGCTGCGGAAGGCTTTGGACCCGTACCTTTCGGTCGCCACCCGCGTCGGACGCAGCGGCGCCGAGGCCCGTCAGGCCCGGCGCGGCTCCGCACCGGCGAGCACCGGCCGGGCCACCCGGGACCAGAATCAGGCCATTCGCGAGTGGGCCGGCAAGAACGGATACGAGGTGTCCGAGCGCGGCCGCATCCCGAGCTCCATCGTCGAGGCGTACCACAGCAGGCGATAGATTCTCCCCGACCGCGAAACGGCGTCGCCGGCCGGCGACGCCGTTTTGTCGTATCCGTAGGGAGGACCATTGCGCGTCGTCATCGTGACCGGAGCATCGAGCGGGATCGGCCGCGCGACCGCCGTGCGGCTCGGCCGCCCCGGCACCACCGTGGTGCTCGCCGCCCGCCGGGCCGAGGAACTCGCCGCCGTCGCCGCCGAGATCGAGGCTAACGGCGGCACCGCCCGGCCCGTCCCCACCGACCTGCGGGAACCGGCGGCCGTCGAGGCACTGGTCGCCGCCGCCCACGACGTCACGGGCAGGATCGACGTCCTGATCAACAACGCCGGGCTGGGCGGGCCGGACACCGTTCTCATCGACGACGCGACGCTGACCGCGATGGTCGACGTCAACCTGCTGGCCCCGATCCGCCTCATGCGGGCGGTGGTTCCGGGGATGCGGGCTGCCGGGTCCGGCGCCATCGTCAACATCGGGTCGGTCGCCGGGGAGGTCGGCATCGGAGGCGCGTACTCCGCGACGAAGTTCGCCCTGCGCGGCATGACCGACTCCGTCCGGCGCGAGCTGGCGGGCACCGGGATCGGCGTATCGCTGATCGAGCCGGGACGCATCGGCACCGAGATGAACGCGCGGCACGCCGATCGCCTGCCCGGCCCGGAGATCGTCGTCGACGCCGTCGAGCGCGCGCTACGCCGGCCGCGGCGGCGCATCGTGGTGCCCGGGCGCTACCGCGCCTCGATGCTCGCGGCCGCCGCCATGCCCGGTGTCACCGACCGGATGTACGCGGGAAAGGCCGCCCGGCACTCCTGAGCGCCGTCTCGTAAGTGCCTGGGCTTTCCTCCCGGATCGACTGTCAGAAGCGGGCCGTCGACGGGTCCGGCGGTCGGCGCAGGGTGGCAGTTGTCGGCACGTGCCGGCGGGCGCCGCGCCGATTCAGCCCTCGCGAATCGGGGCGTTGCCGCGCCACGGCCACCGGGCAGGTTGTACTCAGCCGTCACCGGCACCCCGCGGGTAATGCGGTTGTTGTGCGGGGCACGTCGTACGGTATCGGCATGGGTCGTGATAGGCGGTCGATGGGATGACTGGTCCCGACGGAGTGCCGGGTTCTCCGCGCCGTACGCCGTGGGGGCCGCTGGCCGATGATCTGGTGTCCTTGGCGGAGGTGCCGGATGACGCCGATGCTGTGGTCGACGCCTTCCTGATCAGGATCGCGGCGGCCGCCGCCGAGATGATCGACGGTGTCGACTACGCGTCGATCACGGCGTGGCGCGGTGACGGATACACCACCGTGGCGGCCAGTAGTGACCTTGCCCGGGCGGTGGACGATGCTCAGCATGCCGAGGCTGCCGGCCCGTGTGTCCAGGCCGAGCAGACGGCCGCGCCGGTGGGGGTACCCGACATTCCGGCCTCGACGATGTCCTGGCCGCGATTTCGTGAGCAGGCCGCCGAGCTTGGTTTGCAGGCGTCGGTCTCGGTGCCGTTGTTCGCCGGTCGGGGAACTGCGGTGGCGGTGCTGAATCTCTACGGTCGAAGGGCTTCAGCCTTGACCGCGTTGAGCGCCGCAGTGCGTGACGTCTTCGTCACGGAGCGGATACCGGCGGATAGCTTCGGCGCGCACGGAAACGCCGGAACTCTGCAGTTGCTCAACGGGCTCGGGCTGGCGTTGCAGCTTCGGGTCGCGATCCAGCGGGCGGTCGGGATGCTGATGGCCGATGCCGGGTGCGATGCCGCCCAGGCGCACCGGATGTTGCGGGCCCGCGCCGTTGCGGCGGGAGAGTCGCTGTCCACGGCCGCGCTGCAGGTGATCGACGAGATCGGGCCGGACCCCGGTACCGCCGTGCGCGTCACGGTGGGTCCACCCGTCGGCGACGTGGTGCCGGTGGCGATCGACGGGGAGCTGACCAGACCGGTGGATCCGGCACTCGCCGGGCGACTGGCCGAGGTCCTCGACGAGCCGGCACTCGTGGTCGAGTGGGATCTGTCCGGACTCTGGTTCTGCGATGTCGCCGGGTTGCGGCTCCTGCTCGACCTGTGGCAACGGGCCACGAGCGACGGCCGGCAGATGCGGATGGTCGCAGCCTCGGACGCCGTACGTACTCTGATGCTGCTCACCGACACGGCGGCGCTGTTCGGCTATCCCGCGGCGCCGGAATCGGCGAACGGCGACCCGCTGGAGTGAGCGGGCAACGACCGGCGCAGGAGCAAGCGTGTTCCGCTGGTGCTGCTGGTCATTCGCAGATCGGGGCAGATGCGTCGGATCAGCCACAGGCCCGCATGCTGGCGGCGGATGTCCTGCGATCCATCCGGGATCGTGAAGCCGGCGGGCAGGCCGGGACCGCGGTCGCTGATCTCGCACCACACGCTGCCGTTGTGGCGCCACAGCCACAGCCAGCCACCGCCGGCATGTTGCTGGGCGTTCACGGCGGCCTCGTGGATGGCAAGCAGGAAGCTGTCGAGGGCGGAGCCGGACAGTCCCCCGGTGCTCAACCTCTGCCGGACCAGGTCGCGGAGCGGGGCCAGCGGCGACGTCATGGTGATCGCCTGCACCAGCAGGACCGGTACGGTGCTGATGCCTCGGCCGGCCGTGGGCAGCCGGCGGACCACCTCGATGGCGGTCGCCCGCAGTTCCCGCTCGGTCCGCATGGCATGGCGGCGGAGCTCCTGCAGGGCGGTGTCGGTGTCGGTGTCGAGCAGTTCGGCCAGGATGCCGCGGGCCCGTTCGACGGCCACCCGCCCCATGAGAATGTGCTGGGACCGGGCGGCCAGCACCGTGCGGTAGCCGGTGTCACGCTTCACCAGCAGGCCGACGGTGGCCAGGTTTGCCAGCGCTTGCGTCAGCCGCAGCTGTTCGGCGGAGAACGGGCCGGCCCGGTCCCGCAGCACACTGAACGTCCCGATGATCTCGCCGCGGATCCGCATCGGCACGGCCGCGACCGACCGGAACCCGTCGGCGCGGGCCTGCTCGGCGAAGACCGCCCATCGCGGGTCCGGATCGTCGAGATCGGCGTCGACCAGCGTCTCACCGGTGGCGAAACACCAGTGCGGCGGTGCTGACGGGGCCTCGAACAACTTGGCCTGCTCGGTGTACTCGGGTGCCGCCGCCAGCAGCCGCAGCACGCCCCGCGCATCGGCCAGCACGATCCCCGCCACCTGCGCGGAGAGTAGCTGCACGCCCCGCTCGGTGACCCACTGCAGGAGAGCG
The DNA here is from genome assembly GCF_044465265.1 of Actinoplanes sp. NPDC049681. NCBI lineage: Bacteria > Bacillati > Actinomycetota > Actinomycetes > Micromonosporales > Micromonosporaceae > Actinoplanes > Actinoplanes sp. NPDC049681. Next base: position 27,895 of record NZ_JBITLP010000004.1, on the reverse strand, counting down.
TCGGTTTCCAGGTCGGCGACCAGTGTGTCGGACACCTCCACCAGCAAGTCCATCATCGCCGGATCGTCAGCTGCGTTCACCGGTACTCACCTGCCCTGTCCCATCGTCGTCCAGGTCGTTGAACCGCAGCCGCCGCGCCAGCACATCGGCGGCCACCTCATCCAGCTCACGCCCGGTCGCGAAAGCATGGGCACGAAGCCGCGCAAGCGCGTGCTCGACCGGCACCGCCAGCTGCACACTGATCATCCCGGTTGCCTGGTGCACCGCCGCGCGCTGCAGCAGATGCTCGCCGCGGCCGTCGGCGAGCAGCGGACTGCCGTCGTCACAGTCCGTCAACGTTTCGGCGAGGAGCAGTTCGGTGACCGCGTCCGCCATGATCAATGCGTCCGTCAGGGTCTGCTCGGTCAACCCGCCCGCCGTGTCGCGGTACAGGTCCAAGACGCCGATCCGCGAACCGTCCACGCGCAACGGCAACGCGAACACCGCCTCGGCTCCGGCCAGCACCGCCGCCGGGGCGAACGCCGGCCACTGCTGCCGCCACACCGGCGCCCGCAGATCCTCGGCCAGCACCGGACCCGCCCCGGTGTAGGCGTCGCGGCACGGCCCCTCTCCGAGCAGGAACTGCAGCTGCTCCACCCGGGCACTGACCGGATCACTGGCATAACGCACCTGCTGCATGTCCGAGGTCATCACCGTCACACCCCCGCCACCGATCCCCGCAAGACCGGGCAAGCAGGCATTACACAGGCCGTCCACATCAGGGCCGTACTCGGCCATCAGTTGCTGTACCCGTACTCGACGGTCGGCGTCATCCACACCGATCACGGCAGACCCCGAAGAACTGCGTGCGCTGGTTCACCATGACGGGAACCTCCGACCCTGCCCCGAGCGTCCACCCGAGTTCAAACCCAGCGCCACATGCTGCTGGCATCCCACCGAGTGCACCACCGGATACGGCAGATACCCACCACCCTACGCCCCGGGCGGGGCTCAACCTCGCAGGGCCCGCTCACCTACACGGGAGATGCACCCGCCTGCGAACCCCGTGCCGGGAGTCACGAGAGGTCGTGGAGGTGGGGCAGGAGCTTGTCGAGGCGTACGGGGAAGTCGCGGACGCGGACGCCGGTGGCGTGCCAGACCGCGTTCACGATCGCCGCCGGGGAACCGACGATGCCGATCTCCCCGATGCCCTTGCTGCCCATCGGGTTCACCGCGTCGTCCCGTTCGTCCAGCCACGCCGCGTCGATCCACTCCACGTCCGCGTGCGCCGGCACGTGATACTCCGCGAGGTCGTGATTGACCCAGTCACCCGTCGCAGGGTCGAGGACGCCCTCCTCGTGCAGCGCCATGCCCATGCCCATGGTCATTCCGCCGATGAACTGGCTGCGAGCCGTGCGGGGATTCAGGACACGGCCGACGGCGTACATGCCGAAGAGGCGGGAGACCCGGACCTCGCCCGTGTCGGCGTCGACGCGGACCTCGGCGAAGTGGGCCCCGTAGGCGTGCTTGCCCTCCTTCTCCTGGCGCTGGACCAGTTCCGTGCTGTCGAAGGTCACCTCGTCGCGGCCCGATTCGCGCAGCTCGCGGCAGGCGCCGGTGATCGCCCAGCCCCAGGAAGCGCTGCCCGACGAGCCGCCCGCCACCGAGGCCTTGGGAAGCGTGCTGTCGCCGATCCGCACGCGTACCCGTTCGATGGGCAGGCCGAGCTCGTCCGCCGCGATCTGGGTGAGGATCGTCCGGGCGCCCGTCCCGATGTCCGCTGCCGCGATCGCCACCTCGGCCGTGCCGTCCGGCACCAGGCGTACGCGTGCCACGGACGGCTGGGCCATCGTCGGATAGCTGGCACCGGCGACGCCCGTACCGATCCACCACGAGCCCTCCCGCCGGCGCCGGGGCAGCGGATCGCGATCCGCCCAGCCGAAACGCCGGGCGCCCTCGCGCAGGCAGGCGATGTAGTTGCGGCTGGTGAACGGCACCCCGCTCTCCGGTTCGGCCCGCGGCTCGTTGCGGATCCGCAGCTCGATCGGGTCCATGCCGAGTTCGGTGGCGAGCTCGTCCATCGCGCATTCGAGGGCGGCCATGCCGGGCGCCTCGCCGGGTGCCCGCATCCAGCGCGGGGTCGGCATGTCGAGGCGGACCAGGCGGTGCCCGGTACGGCGGTTCGCGGCCGCGTACATGTGCCGGGTCGTGACGGTGGTCTGCTCGGCGTACTCGTAAAGCCTTGATGTCTGTTCCACCGCCTGGTGGTCGATCGCCGTGAGCGTGCCGTCCCGCTCCGCCCCCAGGCGGATGCGCTGCAGCGTCGGGGTCCGGTAGCCGACCATGCTGAACAGCGCCTGCCGTGGCAACGCCAGCTTGACCGGGCGGCCGACCACCCGGGCGGCCATGGCGGCGAGCACGGCGTTGGGCCGGGCGGAGCCCTTCGACCCGAAACCGCCGCCGACGTGCTCGGTGATGACGTGGACGCGCTCGGGTGGCAGGCCGAAGACCGCGCCGACGGCCGCCGCGACGCCTGACGGGTGCTGGTTGGAGTCGTACAAGACGAGGTCGTCGCCCTGCCAGAGCGCGCTCGTCGCATGCGGTTCCATGGGATTGTTGTGCAGCGCGGGAGTCGCGTAGCGCACGTCCACAGTGATCGGCGCGGCCGCGAACGCCGCGTCCACGTCGCCGGAGTCGGTGACCGCGGGGAAAGCCGGGTTGACCGTCTCCGGCGTGTAGAGCTCCGGATGGTCCTCGCGCAGCAGGGCGTCGTGCGGCTCCTCCGCGATGTCCAGGCTGACGATCTGGGCGACGCGACGGGCGGCCTCCAGCGTGCGGGCGACCACCAGCGCGAGCGCCTGACCGCGGTAGCTGATCCGCTCGGACTGCAGCACGGCCAGCTCGGGATCGTCCGGCTCGGCGAGGCGCGGAGCATTGCCGTGCCAGAGGACGGCGAGCATGTCGTCCGCCTCGGCCATGGGGTCCACGACCACCGAGGACAGGATCCCGCGGGCGACCGGGGACTGCACGACCCACGCGTACGCGGCGTCCTCGAGCGGGTATTCGGCGGCGTACCGGGCCGCGCCGGTGACCTTGGCAAGTCCTTCGATCCGGCCGATCGGCCGCCCGACCTCGCTCTGCACCGTCCCGGTCATGAGGTCTCCCCCGTCAGCCGCGCCAGCGTCGCCGCGACCAGATTACGGATCAGCGGAATCTTGTACGCGTTGTCCCGCAGCGGCTCCGCGGCGGCGAGCTCCACGTCGGCCGCCGCCAGGAACGAGTCGCGGGTGGCCGGCTGTCCGCGGAGCGCATCCTCCGCCGCGTACGCCCGCCACGGTTTGTGGGCGACCGCCCCGAACGCCAGCCGGACGTCCCGCACCACCCCCGCCTCGGCCTGCACCGCCGCGGCGACGGAGCCCACGGCGAAGGCATAGGAAGCCCGGTCACGCGCTTTTCGGTACGCCGACACGCGCCCGAACCCGAGCGCCGGCAGCTCCACGGCCACGATCAGCTCACCGGGATGCAGCACCGTGTCGGCCTCCGGGGTGTCGCCGGGCAGCCGGTGCAGCTCGGTCACCGGGACGTCCCGTTCGCCGTCGGGCCCGCTCACCCGTACGGTGGCGTCGAGCGCGGCCAGCGCGACCGCCATGTCGGAGGGATGCGTGGCGATGCAGTGCTCCGAGGCACCGAGGACCGCCAGGTTGCGATGATCGCCGTCGCGCGCCGGGCAGCCGCTGCCCGGCGCGTGTTTGTTGCACGGCTTGCTCATGTCCATGAAGTAACGGCACCGGGTGCGCTGCAGCAGGTTCCCGCCGGTGGTCGCCATGTTGCGCAGCTGTCCCGACGCCCCGGCCAGCAACGCCTGGCTCAGCACCGGGTAGTCCCGCCGCACGATCGGATGGGCGGCGAGATCGCTGTTGCGTACGCCCGCACCGATGCGCAGCCCGCCACCCGGCAGCTCGGTGACGTCGCGCAGCGGCAGCCGGTTGATGTCGACGAGCTCGTCCGGGGTGGCGACGCCGAGCTTCATGAGGTCGACCAGGTTCGTGCCGCCCGCGAGAACCGTGGCACCCCCGGCGGACGCGGCGACCGCGGAGGCGACATCCGTCGCGGCCGTGTACGTGAACGTCTTCACCGGCCGGCCGCCTCGGCGATCGCCGGGACGATGTTGGCGTACGCCCCGCACCGGCACAGGTTCCCGCTCATCCGCTCGCGGATCTCCGCGTCGTCGAGGGTCACCTCGCCGTCGCCCGTGACGGCGCTGGGCCAGCCGCGGGCCACCTCGTCCAGCATCCCGGCAGCGGAGCAGATCTGCCCCGGCGTGCAGTAGCCGCACTGGAGGCCGTCATGGTCGACGAACGCCCGCTGCAGCGGGTGCGGCTCCTCCTCGGTGCCCAGCCCCTCGACCGTCGTCACCTGCGCATCCTGCTGACTGATAGCGAGCACCAGGCAGCTGTTCACCCGGCGCCCGTCCAGCAGCACCGTGCAGGCGCCGCACTGCCCGTGGTCACAGCCCTTCTTGGCGCCGGACAGGCCCAGATGCTCGCGCAGGGCGTCCAGCAGGGTGGTCCGCGGGTCGATGTCCAGGGTGTGGCCGACTCCGTTGACGACGAGATCCATGACCGTTTGCTACCCGGGTCCTCCAGGTTCAATCTCCGGCCGTCCGGGTACGCCTTCGGTATGCGAGTGGTGATCGTCGGAGCGACCGGTAACGCCGGCACGGCCCTGCTGCGCCGGCTGCGCAACGAACCGGACATGGAGCTCGCCGGGGTGGTACGCCGGCTACCGGGCACGGAAGCCGCCCCCTACGACGCGGTGGAATGGCACTCCTGCGACATCGGGGCACCGGACGCCGCCCGCCACCTGACCGAGGTGTTCCGTGGCGCCGACGCCGTCGTGCACCTGGCGTGGCAGATCCAGCCGAGCCACGACCAGCGCCGGCTCCACCGCACGAACGTGCTCGGCAGCCGGGCCGTCGCCGAGGGTGTGCTGCGGGCGGGCGTACCGGCGCTGGTCTACGCGTCGTCCGTCGGCGTCTACGCCCCCGGGCCCAAGAACGCTTACGTCACGGAGGCGTACCCGAGGACCGGGGTGAAGGGTTCCTCGTACAGCCGCCACAAGGCGCTGGTCGAGACGATGCTGGACCGCGTCGAGTCCGACCACCCGACGCTGCGCATCGTCCGGCTGCGCCCTGGCCTGATCTTCCAACGGGACGTCGGCACCGAGATCGGCCGCTACTTCGCCGGGCCGCTGCTCCCGGCCCGTCTCCTGCGGTACGGCCGCATCCCGCTCATCCCGTCCCACCCGGGCCTGCGGGTCCAGGCGGTGCACGCCGACGACGTGGCCGACGCGTACGCCCGAGCCCTGCGAGCCGACGTACGCGGCGCGTTCAACGTGGCCGCCGGCCCGGTGCTGGACCCGTCGGTCGCCGCACGGGCCTTCCACGGCCGGGAGGTGCCCGTACCGGGGTTCCTGCTGCGCGGGGCCGCGGACCTGAGCTGGCGCCTGCACCTGCAGCCGGTGGACGTCGGCTGGGTGAAGCTCGGCCTGAAGGCGCCGCTCATGTCCTGCGACCGGATCGCGGCCGAGCTCGGCTGGCGCCCGCTCACCGACGCTGTCCACGCGCTGAAGGAGCTGGTGACGGGGATGGCCGAGCGCGCGCACACGGACAGCCCGCCGCTCTCCGGGCGCGCGGACCTCCCGGGTCGCCTCGGCGGCGTGCTTCGCGGCCGCCTGCCCGGCTCGGGAAACCCGTACTAGGCGCGGTACCGGACGATGTCGAAGCAGTATTCGTCGTCGAGGAACTCGTCGCGGTAGTCCACCCGGATCCTGGTCGGGTGTCCGTCGGCGTGATCCCGACTGATCGTCGCCACGTCCGCGCCGTGGTCCCTTGCCTTCCGGTAGATCTCGTCCAGGTCGCCCAGGGTCGGCAGGTTCTCGGGCCGCAGCTTCCGCACCCTCATGACCTCCTGGCTGAAGGCGTCGTCGGCGACGACCCCGCTGACCGCGCCACCGGCCACCGTCACCGTGTACTGCCCGGGCGGAAACTCCATGCCGCACCGGAACCGCACCGAGTAGTCGTAGGCCGGCGGCTCGACCCACGTGAGGGGCTTGCTGGCGGCGATGGCCCAGAACACCGCCGCCAGCATGGCTGCCCCGCTCGCGAGCACGAGCAGCGTCCGCCTGGTCACGCCGGATCCGCGGAACCTTCGGCCAGGGCGGCGAGGCGATCGAGCGACGCCCGCAGACTCTCCGTCGTGGTCGCTCGCGCGCGAGGGAATCGACGCTCGTCGGTCAGCCGCGTCCAGTCATAGGTGTGGGTGACGCGCGTGTGCGCGGAGTCGATCGGCTCGAGGTCCCATCGCCACAGGTGGCCGGGGGTGTCCTGGCCCGGCTCGGCAGGCTTCCACGCGATACGCCGGCCCTCGACGAACTCGACCACGTGATTCTCGCGGACGTTGCCCTTCGTGGTCGTCATGACGAAGACGTCCCCGACGGCGTGGACCCGCTGGTTCGGGGCCGCCTCGGACAGGTTGTCGTTGCCGTCCCAGCCGGGCTGCGACGACGGGTCGGCGATGAGCTCGAAGATCTTGTCCGCCGGCGCCGCGACATCGCGGCCGGCGCTGACGACACGGTCGGTTTCCTGGCTGCTGGTCATCGGACCATGTTGACACGCCCCGATCTCTTATCGATACTCGATATATCGAATCTCGATAAGGAGTCCGTCCGTGCCGCCCTCGCCCCGCCCCTCGCGGTCCCTGCGCCCGATCCGGGCCCTGCTGACCCTCATCATCATCAGCGACATCCTGGGCCTGCTCGTCGCGGCCGCCAACTGGATCGGCGGCGGGCGCACCCCGGCCCGGTTCTGGGCACCGTTCGATGCGCTGCTGAATCCGGTTCCCGACCCCCTGCAGCCGGCATTCGCCCATCGGGTCGACGTCGATGTTGCGGTCACGATCGCCGACCCGACGCCGGCGCAGACCGCCTTGGAGAACCTCGCCCAGGGCGTGCTGAGCACGGCCGTCTGGCTCGTCATAGCCGTCCTGGCCCGCCGGATCGTCGCCTCGGCCCTGCGCGGCGACCCGTTCACCGTGCACACGGCCGACCGCATCCGCAAGCTGAGCATCACCATTCTCGTCGGCGGGGGCCTGGCCGACGCCATCCGGGCAGGCGCGACGTACGCGCTCTACCACTCCGTGTTCCCGTCCTCCCCCTTCATGGGTCCCGCCCAGGAGATGTTCGACTTCTGGTGGCTGGCCCTGGGCTTCGCCGTACTGGCGTTCGCCGCCGTGGTCCGGCACGGCTGCGCCATGCGCGCCGAGCTCGACGAGGTCATCTGATGCCGCCCGAGGAGGAGCACCGGGTCGACATCCACATCGACCAGCTGCTGGCCGAACGCGGCATGACCCTCACCGACCTGGCCGAGCAGATCGGCCTCACACTGGCCAACCTGTCGATCCTCAAGAACGGCCGCGCCCGCGCCATCCGCTTCAGCACCCTGACGGCGCTCTGCGACGCCCTCGACTGCCAGCCCGGCGATCTGATCAGCGTCCGGCACCGGGCATGACGCAGGGGTGACTCCGGACGGAGTCACCCCTGCGGGTCGTGCTGGTTGTTACTTCTTCGGCGGGACCGTGCAGAGCACCGCGGCCGAGGTGTTGTGCGCGTCGTCGATGCCGACGATGCTGGCGTCGCCCTTCAGCGTGACCTTGAAGTCCACCGTTCCGGTGCCCGGCTTGACGTTCGGGGTGGCGCCGGGCGCCTGGACCAGCTTGATCCGGGTACCGCTCGGGTACGGGCCGAACACGGCCGCGCTAGCGGTGTCGTGGATGTACACGTCCACGGCGGTGTCGATCAGGTCGGTCGAACCGATGGTGTAGAAGCCGTCCGGGTTGGTGGAGGCAGGCGTGTTGCCGGCCGGGTTCGTACCCGGGACGCAGCTGGCGACCGGCGGCGTGACGTCGTTCACCTTGATCGAGACGTGCTGGACGAAGGCATCGCCGGCCGAGGCGCCGTTGAGCTGGAAGGTGACCGTGCAGTGCAGGGTCGCGCCCTGGGGGGCGCCGGCGGACACCGCCAGCGTCTCCTTGAAGGTGGCGTCGGTGCCGCTGGGCTGCGTGACCTCGTCGTCGTCGAACGTCGCCGACAGGCCGTCGTCACACACGGCCTGGTGGGTGACCGTGACGTCGAGGTCGTGCAGGCCGGCGAGGATGGCCGCGCTCACGCCGTCGGAGCTGACCGGCACGAGCGAGCCGCCGGTCTCGTTCACCACCGCGGTGGCCTGCCCCGCCGAGTCGAGCCCGCTCACGTTTACCGCAACCACGCGCGTGTTGTCATTCTTGAGCTCGGTGATGGCGGCATCGAGGGTGTGACCGGCGCTCGGGTCGTGGCTGGGCGCGTCGCCGACCACGACCACGATCCGGCTGCTGTCGGCGCGGTAGTCGATAGCTCCCGTGCTGACCTGGAAGAGGCCGTTCACCCACGCCTCGGGAAGGTCGCCGCCGCCGTCGGCGACGAGGGAGTCGACCGCGGTCTGCACAGCGCCCTCGTCGGCGGTCAGGTTCTGCCGCACCCGGAACAGTTCGGCGCCGTCGTCCTCGTCGCGGTAGGAGGCCACGGCGAACTGCGCCGACGGCTGGCTGGCCCGTACGTTGGTGACGACCGCGTGCAGGTTGTCGCGTACGTTCGCGATCGCCCCGCCCATGGAGCCGGTGGTGTCCACCAGGAGGACGACGTCCGGCTTCGGGGGAATGGCCGGCGTGTGCACCGTTTTGGTGAGCACGAGAGAAGCGCCCGGGTCCAAGGACTGGGTGACGGAGGCCGGCTCGACTCCGGGGTCCGTGGCGGCGGCCGGTGCGGCGACCGCTGTCACCAAAGCAATTGCGGCGCCGAGCGTTACCGCGCTTCGGCGGGCGAGAATGTTCAAGATTTGCTCCTACGTGGACGATGTCGCGATCGCGACGGCGTCATCGTAGGGGTGCAAACTCCTACAAAGTGGACAGAAGACGCGCGGGGCGGCGAGAACCGGCCGAACACCCGACCCCGGCGAGGGGAAGCCGTTCGGCCCCCGTGGTCCGCCGTTCGGCTAGGGCCTGTCCGCCCGGGGAGTCGCCGATGTGGGTGGCGCCGGCGGCGCGAATAGCGAGTTCGCGATGCCGGCACGCGCGGTGACGACCGGGGGCGCCTCGTCGCCGTGCACGTGAACCTTCCCGTACGCCGGGCGGGAGAGCCCCGGCTCGTCCACCGCTAGGACGCCGATGCGCGGACTGAACACGGGAGCCCCCGACGAGAGCAACGGTTTCCACGCCCTCGTGGCCGCATGTTCTATAGGTGGATCCCGGCGAGGAAGGGACGAACGCCTGTCGCGGCTATGACGATACGGTCAGTCGCATCAATGTAGTTGACGTTCGTGTCCGCCAGTTATCCGAGGAGTGGTGCACGGTGCCCAGCTGTTCCGGCGCTCCACCGCGGCCTCCATGATTCCGCCTCAATGGGCTGGCTCACCGCGGCGATCTCGCTCGCGACCACCATCGAAGTGCGGCGAAGGCTGCGACCCCCGACGGTGTATGGCGGTCGACCGCAAGCAGGTAGACCGAGTAGCCTTGGGTGCAGCCTTCGAGGTAGCAGAGGGGGTGATCTATGGGCGAGCCGGTGCTTTCGTCGGCATCCCTGTTCCGGGTGCTGAATATTTTGCCCGTCGATGCGGTGCTCAGCTTGTTCGTCCTTGTGTTGCACATCAAGCGTGCCGAGGTAGAGGAAATCGCCTCGACCCTTCGGGAAGCGCGCTTGAACGAAGAGGAGATCGAGCGGATCGTTGCGAACCTCAATGATCCGCGAAGCAGCGAGAAAACCGCCGCTATCTCCGAATCGGCTCGGCGCGCCATTCTCACGGTGGAGATGTTGGATACGACGAGCATTGCAACGGCGCTCCGGCTTGCGGACAGCGAGTCGGGAGCCACCGTTCTGAGTCTCTTCGAGCGAGGTACTCTGCTTGGGCTGCCGAGCCCACTAGCGCGCTCATACGTGTTTCCTGCTTTTCAGGTGGACCGGATCGCAGCTCGATTGCGGCCGACGGTAGCCGCAATCAATCTGGCCCTGGGCGCGGCCAACGATCCTTGGGGTGTGGCGTCCTGGTGGGTATCCCGAAACCCACGACTGGCCGGCGCCAAGCCGATGGATCTACTCGGCACGGATTCAGAAAACGACTTACTCACTCTTGCAGGATTACATCCATCGATCGAATCAGCCGGCACCGGAGCTGTCGATGCGTAAGGGTCCGACCTTGCGGATGGAAACCCACACCAAGAGCATGGTTCGCAGAGCCGTCATCGGACCGTTCCGGCAAGGTTCGGTCGGGCATGCCTCAGAGATGGAACAGAACGCAGAGTGAGCCTCCCGCCGCCTCCAGCGAGCCCGCCCGGCGATCCGGTCATCGATATATTGCATGAGGGCACGCGACTGTTTCGGGTACACCAGGATCGTTATGCTGCCGACGCCTTCAATCCGAAGAAGCAGCCGAGCATTCTGGACGGCGGACGCTTCGATTCACTCGACGGCTCCTACGCGTACACGTACCTCGGAGATACCGCCGCGGCCGCGATCGCAGAGACCATCTGTAGAGATGTGCCGATTAACGGCTCACCGCGCCTTGTTCCGCGAAGTCGAATCTCAGGGCGGTCGCTGACCGCGGTTGACATCACTCGGGACGTGAGCGTTCTCGTCTTGCATGGTGCAGCCCTGAACCAGGTCGGCGCACCTCTCGACCTCACCAAATGCGAAGCAGACCAATATGTGATGACACGCCGCTGGGCTCAAGCGCTTCGTATGTGGTGCCCTGGCGTGGCGGGTTTTCGTTATCGACCGCGCCATGATGAGGACCGGCTGGCATTCGTGTTGTTCGATGATACTCCCGGCTGCAACGGATGTCGCGCGCGCGGAGCTATACGCGCGGCATCGGGAAGTAGCCTCGACTTGACCAGCACCGCCGGAAGAAAGCTGCTCGATGACGTTCTTCGCGAGCACAACGCCGCGTTATCTTAGCTACGCCGAAAATCACGCCTGCCGGGCCATGATCGTGCACCGCTACCGCCGGGACTGAAGCTCAGTCCGGTGCCGCCCCGCACCCCAGGGATGGACGATGAATAGATTGTTCGCCACGCGGCAAGGGTCGCCGTTCGGCTAGGGCAGGTTGCCCAGGACGACGCGTTCGGAAGTCAGCAGGTATTCGCGCAGCACCTCCGAGGCGCGTGCCGCCTCCCCCGCCTCGTAGAGCGCCGTGATGTCCTCGTTCATCGCCACGAACGGGCGGTGCAGGGCCTGCGGGTCCGGCGCCGCGGCGAAGGCCAGCCGGAGCTCCGCCGTGAGCTGCCGCATCCAGCCGTCCAGCCGCGGGCTGCCGGCGAGCGCCACGATCTGCTCGTGGAAATGCATGTTCGCCGTTCCCACGCCGCGCCAATCCCCGGCCTCCGCGGCACGCCCGGCCTCGGCCACCGCGGCGCGCATGCCTTGCGCGCGCGGCGGATCCACCGGTGCCTGGGCGAGCGCCGAGCATTCGAGCAGGGCGCGTACGCGGTAGATGTCGGCGATCTGGGCCGGGCTGAGCGTGGCCACGAAGACGCCTCGGTGCGGACGGCGTACCAGCAGGCCTTCCTCGATCAGCGTGGAGAACGCCTCGCGGAGGGTGTTGCGGGAGACGCCGAGGGGGCCGGTCAGCGATGCCTCGGCGAGGCGGGTCCCGGGCGCCAGCTCTCCGTTGATCATCGAGGCGCGCAGCTGCTCCGCCGCGCGCGCGGCGGAGCCGGGCTTCTCCATGGTCGTCACGGATCTCAGTCAACCAGCCTGGTCCGCGCCGTGGTCAGCCGGGCGCTCGGGTGAAGCGGATACGGGCGCCGGGGCGGAGCTGGGCCGCCCGATCGGCGGAGGACGGGGTCAGTACCGCGATCACCGGATAGCCCCCGGTCACCGGGTGATCGGCCTGGAAGATGATCGGCCGGCCGTCCGGGGGTACCTGCACCGCGCCGCGGACCACGCCCTCGCTGGGCAGTTCCTCGGTGCGCGATCGCGTCAATGCCGGGCCGTCGAGGCGGAGGCCGACCGCGTTGCTCGCCGGGAGAATCGCGTACTCGGCGCTGAGGAAGGTTCCGATCGCCGACGCGGTGAACCAGTCGTCGCGCGGACCGAGGTCGACCTCGAGAGGTCCCTGCCGGTCCGGGACGGCCGGAGTCCCGCTCTCGACCAGAGGCAGGTCACCGATCGGCAGGACGTCGCCGGGGGCGGGTCGCGCGGGGCCGACACCCGCGAGCTGGTCGGTGGAGCGGGAGCCCAGCACCGGAGGGACGTCGATGCCGCCGCGCACCGCGAGATAGCTGCGCAGCCCGCGTCTGGGCATGGTGACCGCCACGGTGGCTCCCGCCGCCACCTGCACCACCTCCTCGGCGCCTGCCGGGGTGCCGTCGACGGTGAGGACCGCGTCCGTGCCGGTCAGGGCGAGCACGGCCGGCTCGTCGAAGGAGACCCGCAGGCCGCCGAGCGTGCACTCCAGGACGGCGGTGCCGGGCGGGTTGCCGACGAGGGCGTTGGCCCGGGCGTACGCGCCCCGGTCCACCGCGCCCGACGGCGCGACACCCTGGTACGCATGCCCCGGCCGCCCCGCGTCCTTGAGAACCGTCATCGGCCCGGTACGCAGCACCCTCATCCTCATCCCCGCACCTCCCTGAAGACCACCCGTACGCCTGGCACGAGCAGGGCCGGTTCGGGCCGCGCCAGGTCCCACATCCGTTCCGTCGTGCTGCCGATCAGCTGCCAGCCGCCGGGGCTGTCCGCCGGGTACACCCCGGAGAAGCGGCCCGCGAGCCCGACGGAGCCCGCCGGGATCCGCGTCCGCGGCGAGCTGCGCCGGGGTACGTCCAGCGTCGGGTCGTCACCGGTCAGGTACCCGAATCCCGGCGCGAACCCGGCGAACGCGACCGTCCACCGGGCGCCCGTGTGCCGCGACACCACCTCGTCCGCGGTGATGCCGAGGTGCCCGGCCACCTCGGCGAGGTCCGGCCCGTCGTAGACCACGGGTATCTCGACCGCGCCCGCGTCGGCGTGCCCCGGGCCGCCCGGCTCCAGTGCCGCCGTGGCCTCGCGAACCGCGCCCGGCGACGTCACCGCCGGGTCGAGCCGGATCAGCACGGTACGCGCTGCCGGGACCAGGTCGACGACACCGGGCAGGTCGGCGTCGCGCAGGGCGGCGTACAGGGCGAGGGCCGCATCGAGGTCGTCCACCTCGGCGAGCACGGCCTCCCGCCCGCAGCGCAGGAACCGGAGGTTCAATGCCCCGCCCCGGCGAAGGCGGTGATGCGTACGCCCGCGGCGGTGAGCTCGTCGTGCACCGCCCGGGCCATCCCCACCGCGCCCGGCGAGTCGCCGTGCACGCAGATGGAGTCGGCCTCGACCTTGATCACCGAACCGTCGGCCGCCACCAGGGTGTGGTCGGTGGCCAGCCGGACCATGCGCTGCGCCACCTCCGCCGGATCCTCCAGCAGGGCACCGGGCTCGCGCCGGGAGACGAGGGTGCCGTCCGGGTGGTAGCCGCGGTCGGCGAAGGCTTCGCGTACGGTGCGCAGCCCGGCATCCTCGGCCAGCCGCAGGAAGGCGGACCCGGGCAGCCCCAGCACGGGCAGGTCGGGGTCGTACCGGCGGACCGCGTCCACCACGGCGGCGGCCTGCTGCTCGTGGTGCACCACGGCGTTGTAGAGCGCGCCGTGGGGCTTGACGTAGAGCACCCGGTCCCCGGCGGCGCGGGCGAGTCCGTCCAGCGCACCGATCTGGTAGATCAGGTCGGCTACGAGCTCCTCGGTCTCGTAGTCGATGAACCGGCGCCCGAAGCCGGCCAGGTCGCGGTAGCTGACCTGGGCGCCGATGACGACGCCCCGGGCCACCGCCCGCTCGCAGGTGGCCAGCAGCGTACGCGGATCGCCGGCGTGGAACCCGCACGCCACGTTCGCGCTGCTGACGATCTCCAGCATCGCCGCGTCGTCGCCGAGGCGCCAGGTGCCGAAGCTCTCGCCGAGGTCGCTGTTGAGGTCCATGTCCTTCCCTTCTCCACGGGCCTTTTCAACCGGCCAGGTATTCGAAGATCGTGCGGGCCGAGGTGATGCCCATGTACCAGGTGAGCGCGGCGGCCAGGACGCCGAGGACGAGCAGCCAGGCGGGGTAGGCGTACCCCTTCAGCAGCTCGCGGCGCCGCCAGGCCGCGTACAGCAGGATGGTGAAGCCGATCGGCAGGATCAGGCCGTTGAAACCGCCGGCGAAGACCAGCAGCGCCGACGGCGCGGTGCCGATCAGCAGGTAGATCACCGTCGTGACGGCGATGAACACCACCGTCGCCCACGAGCGGGGACGGCCCTCGGCGAGGGCGGGCGAGAAGGCGTTGAGGAACGACACCGAGGTGAACGCCGCGCCGACCACCGAGGTGATGGCCGCCGCCCAGAGCACGATGCCGAAGGCGCGCTGCCCGAACTCGCCCGCGGCCGACTGGAACGCCTGCGCCGTGGCGTTGCCGCTGGTGTCGAGCACCACGCCGCCGGCGACCACGCCGAGGATGGCGAGGAAGAGCAGGAAGCGCATCAGGCCGGTGACCGCGATGCCGGTGAGCGCCCCGCGGGTCACCTCGCGGATGTGTTCCGGGCCGGTCGTCCCGCTGTCCAGCAGGCGGTGGGCGCCGGAGTACGTGATGTAGCCGCCGACCGTGCCACCGATGATCGTGGTGATCGCCGCGAAGTCGACCTCGTCCGGCAGGACGGTCTGCCGCAGCGCGTCGCCGACCGGAGGCTGCGAGACGATGCTGACATAGAGGGTCAGCAGGATCATCACCACGCCGAGCACGATCAGCAGCCGGTCCATGGCGATGCCTGCGCGCTTCACGGTGAAGACGACGATCGCGAGCCCCGCGCTGAGGGCGCCGCCGAGCTTGGGGTCGAGCCCGAGCGCGGCGTTGAGGCCGAGCCCGGAGCCGGCCACGTTGCCGATGTTGAAGACGAGGCCGCCGAGGACGACGAGGGCGGCGAGCAGGCGACCGGCGCCCGGTACGACCGCGTCGGCGACCTCGTGGGCCCGCCTGCCGCTGATCGAGATGATGCGCCAGATGTTCATCTGGACCACGAAGTCCACCAGGATCGACATCAGGATGCCGAAGGCGAACGCGGCGCCCAGCTTCGCGGTGAAGGTGGTGGTCTGGGTGATGAAGCCGGGGCCGATGGCGCTGGTGGCCATGAGGAAGATCGCCCCGACGAGGGCGGTCCGGCGGGTTCGGGTGCGGGCGGTGGTGTCCGTCGGCATGAGCACTCCTGGATCGGTCAAGTTCGATGGAGGCACCGTCGACGCTAGAGATTGTTCAACGATCACACAAGGGTTGTTCAACAATTCAAGACTTGCCAGACGCTGGTACGCCGGACCGGCACGCTCTCCAGCGCCTCACTGACCGGCACGTCGTAGCTCGCGCGCCGGACCATCCCCTCGATCGGCAGGTACGCCCGTCCCGGGTCCCCCACCAGCACCAATGCACCCCGGGCCGCCGCTCGCCGCAGGAACGGCAGGACCCTTCCCGCCATCTCGCGGCTGTAGAAGACGTCGCCGGCCAGCACCACGGCCGCCTCGTCGAAACCGGTGGTGAGCAGGTCACCCTCCACGAGCTCCACGCGTACGCCGTTGGCCGCCGCGTTCGCCTCCGCCGCGGCGAGCGAGAGCGGGTCGATGTCGTTCGCCGTCACCGGCCGGGCGCCCGCCCGCGCCGCCGCCACCGCGACCAGCCCGGATCCGGTCGCGAGGTCGAGGACGGCACGCCCGGCGACGAGCTCCGGATCGTCCAGCACGTGCCGGGCGAGCGCCTGCCCGCCCGCCCAGGCGAAGGCCCAGAACGGCGGCGGCTGCTCCGCACCGCCGGCCTCGGTGCGTTCCCAGAGCTCGATCGGCTCCTCGGCCTGGTGCAGCACCAGCTCGGGCAGAAAAGGTACGGACGCGAGCCGGGTGTTGGCCCGCACGAAGTCGGTAGCGGTGGACACCCCCGCGATTCTGCTCAGCTGGGCCGCCGGGGTACCGATCAGGGTGCCAGTGCGGCCGGACGAGCCCAGGAAGGGGACGAGCATGCCGACACGGCTGGCAGCTGCCCTCTTCAGCGCCGCCATGACCGGCCTCGGCGTCCTCTTCGCCGCGGGGCCGGAGTGGCGCACTCCCGTACGCCTGGCCGCGGCCGTCTGCGCCATCCTCGCCCTGGCCTGGGGCATCCGCCGGCACCGCCCCACCCACCGCGGGCCCTGGCAGCTCCTCGGCGCCGCCGTCGCGCTGTCCGCCGTCGGCTCGGCCGTGTACGGCGCCGGACCGGCCCTGACCGGGAAGCTCCCCTGGCTCCCCCAGCTGGGCATCGCCGTGCTGCTGACCTTCTACCCGGTCCTGGCCCTGGCGCTGTTCGGGTTCATCCGCCTGCGCACCGGCGGCCGGCGCGACCGCGGCGGCCTGCTCGACGCCCTCACCCTCACCTGCGGGGTGGGGCTGCTCTCGTGGACGTTCGTCATCGGCCCGCAGGTCCGCGACACCGCGCTGTCCGCCGGTGACCGCTGGATCGCCGTCGCGTTCCCCGTCGGCGGCCTGCTCTGCCTCGGGCTGCTGACCCGCCTGCTGACCGCCACCGGCCGCCGGGTGATCGCGGCCGGATTGCTCGCCGGCGGCGTGCTCTCGATGCTCCTCGCGGACGTGGTGGCGAACCTCGCCACGCGCCACGACGACCTCAGCAACCTGGCGGTGTTCGGCCGCATCCCGCTGTTCGCCGGGGTCGGGCTCGCCGCCGTGCTGCCGTCGATGACGGAGCTCACCCGTACCACCCCGCGTACCTCCGATGAACTCGGCCGGGTGCGTCTGGCGCTGCTGGCTCTCGCGTCGCTGGTCGCCCCGGCCGTCCTCGTCTTCCAGATGGGCGTCGACGGGCGCGTACCCGATCTCAAGCTCATCGCCGCCCTCAGCGCGTGCACGTTCCTGCTGGTCCTGGCCCGGATGGCCGGCATCATGGCGAGCCACCGGATGGCCATGGCCCGCGAGCGCGGCCTGCGGGAGGCCTCCACGACGCTGGTCTCGGCGAAGGACGCCGAGGAGGTCGCCGACGCGGTCCGCAAGGCCGTGGCCCAGCTGCTGCCCCCGGACGTGCCGCACCGGGTCGTGCTGGCCATGGCGTACACCGAGCCCGGGCAGCCCATCTCGCCCGAGGCCGCGGCCCAATCCGCCCAGGACCGCGCCGCCGGCACCTCCGCGCGCCTGGTCGCCACCCGCGACGTGGACTGGGCGGTGGCCGTACGGCTCACCCAGTTCAACATGGTGCTGCGCTGCCCGCTGGTGCTCGCCGACCGCCCGAACGGCGACCCGCTCGTCGGTGTGCTGCACGTGGGCGGGCCGACGTGGGCACTGCTCGGCCTGCAGCGCGCCCTCGAGGTGCTCGCCACCCAGGTCGCCCTGGCGCTCGAGCGGATCGCGCTGAGCGAGGAGGTCATCCGCCGCAACAGCGAGGCCTACTACCGCACGCTGGTGCTCAACACCTCGGACGTCATCCTGATCGTCGACGACGAGGACCGGATCCGGTACTCGAGCCCGTCGGCCGTCACCGTGCTCGGCGGCGACCCGGTGGGCGCGACCCTGCCCGACATCATCCACCCGGGTGACCGTCCCCGGCTGGCCGAGGTCCTGGCCGCGGTCCGCTGCGGCGAGGTCGTCCACGAGGGCCTCGACTTCCGCGCGGTCGGCCGGCGGCGTACCGAAGTCATGCTGGAGATGCACTGCCGCGACCTGCGCACGGACCAGACCGTCGCGGGCCTGGTCGTCACCCTGCGCGACGTGACCGAGCGTCGCCAGCTCGAGCGCGAGCTCACCCACCAGGCCTTCCACGACGCCCTGACCGGCCTGGCCAACCGCGTGCTCTTCGCCGACCGCCTCCAGCACGCCCTGGCCCGCGGCGCCCGCGACGGCTCGGTGGTCGGCGTGCTCTTCATCGACCTCGACGACTTCAAGATCGTGAACGACACCCTGGGCCACGCCGTCGGCGACCAGCTGCTCGTCCAGGTGGCGGCCCGGATCGCCGGTGCCCTGCGTGCCGACGACACCGCGGCCCGCCTCGGCGGCGACGAGTTCGCCGCGCTGGTGGAGAACGTGCAGGACCCGGGGGCCGTGGAGGAGACCGCCACCCGCATCCTGGCCGCCCTCGCCGAGCCGATCATGGTGGACGGCGAACCGCTGCAGGCCGTGGCCAGCATCGGCATCACCACCACCCCGGAGGCCGACAACGCCGACGAGCTGCTGCGCCAGGCCGACCTGGCCCTGTACGTCGCCAAGGGCGCCGGCAAGAACCAGTGGCGGCGCTACCAGAGCCACCTCCACGGCGCGATGGTGGAACGCCTCGAGCTGCGCTCGGCGCTCGACCACGCCGTCAACGAGGGCCACTTCCTGCTCCAGTACCAGCCGATCGTGAGCCTGGCCAGCGACGAGGCGGTCGGCTTCGAGGCGCTGGTGCGCTGGTACCACCCGACCCGGGGCCTGATCGCGCCGGACCAGTTCATCGAGGTCGCCGAGGAGAGCGGGCTGATCGTGCCGATGGGCCGCTGGGTCCTCGACCAGGCCCTGCACACCGTCGCCCAGTGGCGGCGCACCCTGCCCCGCACGCGGCAGCCGTACGTGAGCGTCAACGTCTCCGTGCGCCAGTTCCGCGAGGCCGGCTTCGTCGAGCAGGTCCGGGCGTCGCTGGACTTCGCGGGCGTACCGCCGCAGGCCCTGATGCTGGAGATCACCGAGACCCTGCTGATCAGCGACGACGAGCAGATCTGGTCCGACCTGGAGATCCTGCGCGACCTCGGCGTCCGCATCGCCATCGACGACTTCGGCACCGGCTACTCGTCCCTGGGCTACCTGCGCCAGCGGCCGATCGACGTACTGAAGATCGACAAGATGTTCATCGACGACATGGTCAACAACGACCAGCAATTCGCTCTGGTACGCGGCATCCTCAGCCTCGCCCACACGCTGAACCTGACCGTGGTGGCCGAGGGCATCGAGGACGCCACCCACCGCGAGATCCTGGCGCAGCTGGGCTGCCCGCTCGGCCAGGGCTACTACTACTCGTCCCCCCTGGACGCGACCGAGGCCCTGACCTGGCTCCGCAACCCGCAGCCGATCGCCGCCTGACCGGCCCGGCCGTATAGTGGCGCGGTGACCACCACGGTGACCCGCACGCTGAGGCCACCGGACGGCTATCACTTCTCCCGCACGGTGCGGTCGCTGCTGGTCGTCCGCTACGACCCGTGCGGCAAGCTCGCGGACGGGGAATTCTGGCTCTCCGCGCGTACCCCCGAGGGGCCGGCGTCGCTGCAGCTCATCCGGACCGGCGGAGAACTGATCGCGACCGGGCACGGGCCCGGCGCCGGGTGGATGGCCGAGCGGGCCGATGCGATCGCCGGGCTGCGCGACGATCTCCGCGACTTCCCCGCGCTCGCCGCGGCCCATCCGCTGGTCGCCCGGCTGGCCAAGACCTTTTCGGGGGTACGTTTTCCCGCCACCGGCCTGGTCTTCCACCGGCTGATCCGGGCCGTGCTGGAGCAGAAGGTCACCGGGATCGAGGCGCACCGCGCGTACCGGGCGATGGTCAAGCATTTCGGGGAGCCGGCTCCCGGACCGGCCGGGCTGCTGCTGCCGCCCGACCCGGAGGCGGTCGCGGCGAGCCCGTACTGGGTGTTCCATCCCTTCGGTGTCGAGCAGCGACGGACCCAGGCGCTGCTGCGGTGCGCCGTCGAGGCGGTGCGGCTCGAGGGGTGCGCGGACAGTGCGGAGGCGACGCGCCGGCTGGTCGCCATTCCGGGGATCGGGCCGTGGACCGCGGCCGAGGTGGTGCGGACCGCGTACGGCGATCCGGACGCGGTCAGCGTCGGCGATTTCCACATCCCGAACACGGTGGCATGGGCGCTGGCCGGGGAGGCGCGCGGCACCGACGCCCGGATGCTGGAGCTGCTCGAGCCGTTCGCCGGGCACCGGGGACGCGTCTGCGAGCTGCTCGCCGCCGGGGGCATCGGGGCGCCCAAGTTCGGGCCACGCATGCCGATCCGGTCCTTCGCTCGCTTCTGAGCCGGGCAGGAACTGTCACACTGCACGTGTGGCTTTCACGTTGACGATCGACTGTGGTGGCGGCGGCATCAAGGGGTCCGTACTGGACGAGGCCGGCACGATGCGGGCGCAGCCGTTACGGGTGCCCACGCCGTACCCGTTGCCTCCGGACCTCTTCGTGAAAACGCTGCTGGGCCTCGGCGATCGGCTGCCGACCGCCGACCGGGTGACCGTCGGCATGCCCGGCATGCTGCGGCACGGCGTCGTCGTGGCGACGCCGCACTACATCACCCGCAGTGGGCCCCGCACCAAGGTCGACCCGGAGCTGGTCGAGGCATGGTTCGGCTTCGACGCGCGGACCGCGCTGGCCGAGGCGTTCGGCCTGCCCACGCTGGTGCTCAACGACGCCGAGGTGCACGGCGCCGGGGTGGTCGCGGGAACCGGCTGCGAGCTGGTCCTGACCCTGGGCACCGGCCTGGGCTGCGCGCTGTTCGACGGCGGTGCCCTCGCCCCCCACCTGGAGATGTCGCAGGCGCCGGTGCGGTGGGGAATGAGCTACGACACCTACATCGGCGAGCACGAGCGGCGCCGGCTCGGCGACGCCCTCTGGTCGCGCCGGGTGCGCAACGTGATCGAGGGTCTGCGGCCGGTCTTCCTCTGGGACCGCCTCTACCTCGGCGGCGGTAACTCCCGGCTGATCACCCCCACGCAGCTGGCCCGGATGGGCGACGACGTGGTGGTGGTCCCCAACACGGCCGGCATCGTCGGCGGCGTCCGCGCCTGGACGCTCAACGCCCGCTGATGCTGCCCGCCCCCGCCGCGCTGCTCCTGGACTTCGGCGGCGTACTCGCCGAGGCCGCCCGCCACGATCCCGCGCCACCCGAGCTGGTGCTGAGGCTCTACAACCTGACCGGCGGTGTCCTCTCCCCCGGCGACATCAACCGGTCGCTGATCGCCGGCGCCGCCGCGTACGCGGCCTGGCGCGACCTCGACGAACCGGACGAGCTCGGCCACGCGGAGGTCTGGCGGCGCTTCGTCACCACCGGCTGGCCGCAGCGCGCCCAGGAAGCCGTACGCGTCAACGCCGCCAAGCTCAGCTACGACTGGACCTGGCGCAACACCTGGGCCCTGCGACCCGGCATCCCCGAGGCGCTCCGGGCGGCGCGCGCGGCCGGCCTGCCGATGGCCGTGGTCAGCAACACCCTGTGCGGCGCCGCCCACCGCGACTACCTGGCCAAGGCGGGCGTCGGGGGGCTCTTCGCGGCCCAGATCTACAGCGATGAGGTGGGCGTCCGCAAACCCAACCCGGAGATGATCTGGCACGCCACCCGGGCGCTGGGCGTACCGACCGAGACCTGCTGGTACGTCGGCGACAGCTACCAGCGGGACATCGTCTGCGCCCGCCGCGCCGAGACCGGGGCGGCGATCCTGATGCGCTCCCGGCGTACGGCGGCCGAGGATCCTGCGGCGTACGCCGAGCCGGACGTGACCGTGGACGACGGGTTCGGCCTGCGCGACCTGCTGCCCTTCTAAAGGGTTCGGCCCACGGGCGGGCATGCCGATGGCCCTGACCGCGCTCCCGGTCAGGGCCATCGGGGAGGGTGGGCGGGAACCCGAGTCGGTCCGCGTCACCCGGTGGCGGAGCAGGTAACCCGGCTCGAGTGAATCCGCCTCCTTTCGTCAGCCGATGCCTTACTCGAGCCGCCTGCCGCGGGTGCCGTCCTCAGGGGGGTGGACGGCGGCCGGTCTCCGACGGGGGGTCCCCGGCGGGGCGGCGCCATCAGAGGTGGCGCGGCCCCGCGGGGTTCGGATTCCCGGATGCGGCAGGGCTCCGTACCTAGTTGTTGTTGTTCCGGCCGTCCGTGTTCTGCTGCTGGCCGTCCTGCTGCTGGCCATCGTTCTGCTGCTGCTGGCCGTCCTGCTGCTGGCCACCGTTCTGCTGCTGCTGGTCGCCGTTCTGCTGCTGGTCGCCGTTCTGCTGCTGGCCACCGTTCTGCTGCTGCTGGTCGCCGTTCTGCTGCTGGTCGTTGCCGCCGTTGCCGTTGTCTCCGCCGCCGACCTCGATGCGGACCGCGTCGAACGCCGGGGTCTGGTTGGCACGCTGCATCATCGGGATGCGGTGCGAGCCGTCACCGGCCCACGAGGCGCACTGGGCGAGACCGTTCTCCGGCAGGCCCGGAACCTGGATGGTCACGGTGTCGGGGGCGCGGCCACCCTGCTTGTCCTCGGTCGCCACGAAGAACGCCGGGGCCGGAGCCGGGTCCGGCGCCTCGTTGGTGCTGTTCAGCATGCGGCACGCGGTGTGGAAGTGACCGCGGACGATGCCGTCCTGCAGCACCGAGGACTCCACGTAGTAGCCGCCCTGGCCGGCCGCGAGGAACCGGTCACGGATCAGGTTGCGGGTGCTGACCTTCAGCGTGAACGGCTGGTTCCGCTGCACCTGCTGAGGCGCCTCGGTGATCAGCAGCGACGGGTTGTTCTCCTGTGCGCCGACCTCACCGAACTCGGTGGAGACGCAGCGGTTGCCGTTCTGGAAGCCGTCGTGCGGCTGCAGCTGGCTGGTCTGGCAGCTGTTGGTCAGGATGCCGAGGCCGGCGCCGGGCGGCGGGGTCTGCTGGCCGCCGTTCTGCTGACCGCCGTTCTGCTGCTGACCGCCGTTCTGCTGCTGGCCGCCGTTCTGCTGCTGGCCGCCGTTCTGCTGCTGGCCGCCGTTCTGCTGCTGGCCGCCGTTCTGCTGCTGGCCGTCGCCGGCGTTGGTGTTGTTGGACGCCGCCGGGCTGGCGCCGCCACCGCCCTGGTTGTTGCCGGCGTTCTGCATGACCCACTGACGGCAGCGGGCGCGCATCTGCTCGGTGGTCGGCACGTTGCTCGCGCCGTCGTCGGAGTGCTGGGTGACGCGGCCCTTGTTGGTGGTGTACGTACCCTGGCGGGTCTCGGTGGAGAGCCGGGTCCGCTTCGGTGCCTGGATGTTGTTGCAAGCGGCCAGAGCGCGCTGGGTCGAACGCTTGGTGCTCGCGTCGGACACCTGCGTGACGGTGACGATGCCGCCGAAGGCAACCAGGGTGGCCACCGCGGCGATGATCCGGCGCCGACCGGTGAACCACTTGGAATACTTGGATTCGCGCCGGTACTGCGACCTTCGCATTGGTGACACCTTTCTCTGTCCACACGTGGCGGGCGGTGGAGCCGCCTGGGGTGATGCCGTACGGCCTGGTCGGCTGGCCAGGTCGGAACCGTCCGCGAGCTACCGCGTCCGGAAGATGCGCATAGTGGTGACCACGCCGGCCACCAGGGCGACGGCGAGAACGAGCAGGATGACGGAGGTGCTGACCCCCGGGACGCCGCCCGAGCTGCCGGCGGCGGCGACCATCGCGTTGTCGACCGGCACCGGACCCTTGTTGGCGGCCGCGGGCGGCGGCGCCGTCGGCAGCGACCCGTAGTCGACGATGCCGCTGCTCTCCAGCAGCGTCATGTGCGTCATCACGAACTGGTTCGCCTGCTGGGCCAGCTTGCGTACCGAGTCGTTGCGGGTGCTGGCCCGGATCGTTGCGATGGCGGGGAAGATCTTGCCGTGCGCCGCCCGGAGCCGGTCGACGTAGATCTGGTTGAACTGCTGCGGCGAGGACGCGTTGCGCATCTCGTTGAGCCAGCCGGTCTGCTGCGTGTTGGGCAGGTTCGGCAGCTCGATGCCGAGCTTCTTGGCGACCGCGAGGTCCAGCTTGTCGAGCACGACGTGCTGAGCGGCGATGTTCCTGCCGATCTCCTGGATCCGCGGGTCGTCGGACTTCTCCGCGGCCATGTTGCCGGCCGGGATCTCCCAGAGGCCGGCCAGCCGGACCTTGACGACGAAGTCCCGGTCGGACATCGCCACGACGCCGGTTCCCTTGTCGGTCAGCCCCGTGTTCGGAGGAATGGGAACTGCCGGTGAGTCGGCTGCCCGGGCCACGCCGGCCGGAGCCAGCAGGAACGCCAGGGCGGTGGCCAGGACGCCTACCAGCCAGCGCGACGGCC
The DNA here is from genome assembly GCF_044465265.1 of Actinoplanes sp. NPDC049681. Classification (NCBI taxonomy): domain Bacteria; kingdom Bacillati; phylum Actinomycetota; class Actinomycetes; order Micromonosporales; family Micromonosporaceae; genus Actinoplanes; species Actinoplanes sp. NPDC049681. Next base: position 3,790 of record NZ_JBITLP010000004.1, on the reverse strand, counting down.
GGCGAGTAGAGCGAGCGGCAATCATCTTTTCGCACCTCCGACGACGCGGGTGAATCGATTGGCGAAACGCTAGGAGCAGCGCTGGGGTGTCGCAATGGAAAACGAACTTCTTACGCGCGACTTAATGAAGACTTATGGCCGGAATTTGCGGCATCCGGTGGCCGGCCGACGCCCGGGAAAAGGCATCGGCCGACCGTCGTGCGCTCAGTAGCTGTAGTCGGACCCGCCGCTGTCGGAACCGGCGTCGCCGCTGTCCTTGTCACCCTGCGCGTCGTCGTCCGACGGCGGTGCGACGGGCTTCGAGACGGCGGGCAGGCAGGTGAGGTTCTTCTTGCCTTCCGGCGTGATCACGAACCAGGAGGCGGCCACGTTCTGGCCCTTCCACTGGCCGGGCTGCTTGTCACCGATGTAGCTGTAGAGCGGCCACTTGTCGAGGGTCAGCTGCAGGGTGCCGTCCTCGCGCTCGACGGTGCCGACCAGCTTCGGGTCCACACCCTCCAGCTTCGGCTTCTCACCCTTGTTGATCAGCGCGGGCGGCCAGATCTTGGCGCAGTCGCCGTTGCAGCTGGAGACGACCTCCGGCTTCACCTTGTCCTTGTCGAAGCGGTAGAGGACCTTCCCGTCCTGGTTCTGGACGGTCTCGCCCATGCGCTTCACCGTGGTGGCGTTGAGCTCGGTGGTGACCTCGTCGTCGCTGAGCTCGGGGGCGTCCGCCTCGTCCGCGCCGTCGTCGGTCTCCGCGCCCGGCGTGGCACCCGGCGTCGCGCCCGCGGTGGGCTCGGCGCCCGGCGTGGCGGCGACCTCGTTGGCCGCCGGCTGGGCGCCGTAGTCACTGCTGTTGTATCCGGCGGGGGCGCAACCGGGCAGCGCGAACGCCGCAGCGATCGCGGCGCCGACGACGATCAACTTCCGCTTCTCCGGTACCACGAGAGCCCTCCCACTGTTTCTGTCCATCTCCGTGTCCGCGCAGTAGTACGCAGCGGACCGGCGCGGAGGTTGAAGAATCGGGTCAATCAATTTCTCGAAATTTCTTTGAACCATCGAGACGCGGCGTCCGTGAATGAGAGGCCCCGCGCGCGATACGACTGCGCGCGGTGAGGGCACTTATGCGTACGGTGAAAAGCAGCGAGCCCGGCCGCACAATGGCGACCGGGCTCGAGACCGTTTCGTATTCGTCAGGGGACGCGGACGAGCGTCTCCGTGCTGCCCGTGGCATCGATCGACTGCACCTGGACGTGTGCGATGTCCTTGCGGGGCAGAGCCGTCGCGGCCACCAGCATCAGCGGCTCCGGCTGGGCGGGCGTACCCCAGCCCTTGTCGCCCACGGTCCAGGTCGACAGGACCTCCGCATTGCCGTCGGTCCGCACCGCCACCAGCCGGCAGGTCAGCGGGCCCTTGATGTTCGAGACGGCGAAGGACACCTGCGTGCCCCAGTCCTTGGGCTCGAAGCCGACGGCCGCGGAGACGCCGCTGCGGCTGTCCGTGGTGCTGAACGTCTCGCCGGGCAGCGGCGTACCACCGAAGCCGCCGCCACCCTCGGCCACCGGCAGCGGGTCGAGCACCTTGCTCGAGCGCTGGGCCGGCGGCTGGGAGCCCTGATCCGGGGCGAGCCACTGGGCGCCGGCGAAGAGCGCACCGATCGACAGCATGGCGAACACCACGACCGCCGCGGCCAGCGAGTACAGCCGCCGGCTGTTGGCCCGGCGCCGCTCCCGCTTCACCTCGCCGATCATCTTCTTGAGCACCAGCCCGTCGCGGCGCGACTGCTCGGTCGCCACGAGGGCGTCCGCGTCGACGTCGGACAGGATGTCCACCACCGGCAGCAGCGATTCCAGCTCGATCGCGCACGCCGGGCAGTCGATCAGATGGTCCTCGAAGCGGGCGGCGTCGCGCTCGTCGAGCACGCCGAGGGCGTACGCGGCGACGTCGAAGTGCTGTTCCTGCGTCATTACTCTGTCACCCCCCGCTGCTGCAGGGCCGTACGCAGGGCCCGCAGGGCGTAGTACACACGCGACTTGGCCGTACCCAGAGGCAGGCCGAGCACCTCAGCGGCCTCCGGAACGGTCCGGCCACGGAAGTAGGTCTCGACAAGGATCTCCCGGTGCGACTGGCTCAGCGTACGCAAGGCATCCGTGACCGTCATCAGCTGCAGGACCCGATCCGTGTCGTCGGCCGTGCTGGGAAAGCTCTCGAGCTCCCGGTCGTAGGTCTCCGGCGGGCGGGCGCTGGTGCTGCGGTGGTCGTCGATCGCGATCCGCCGGGCCACCGTGACCAGCCAGGGCCGCAGCGACTGCTGGCCCTGGGCGCCCAGGCGGTGCGCGTTGCGCCACGCCCGCAGCAGCGTCTCCTGGACGATGTCCTCGGCGCGCTGCCGGTCGCCGCCGGTGAGGCGGAGCACGAACATCAGCAGCGGCCCCGCATGCTCCTCGTAGAGCATCCGGACGAGCGTGTCCTCGTGATTCGCGGTCGCCGACCCGGCCTCGTGGCGGGCCTGCCGCGGCATCACGGCGTCATCATTGTCCGCACCACGGCCTCCGTCGAGAGCCTGCCACCGGCCTCCGGAACGCTGCGGCGTCATGACGCGCACCCCATCCGGCGTGAGCCGCTCCATGACCGTCGCATGCATCGATTCCTCCTGCCGGTGCCTTCCCCGTCGCCTGTGATACGGCCGGGGCGCCCCGCCGGGATCAAAGCGATCGGGAAAATTTCCGGACCCCGGACGGGAGGGGCGGCATGGACGCGCAGTCGCAAGAGGTTCCTCCGGTTCCAAGCGCGTAGGGCACGCTCCACCACCCGCGAAAACGCGAGAGGCCGGGCGCGCGTGGGGGCGCAACATTCATCCATAGGCGCCGATATGCGCCCAGGGGCACGCGAATAATACTCAGCACGGCGGCCGAGTCGACAGACGCGAAGTGCGGCCCGGATACGCTCGCCCGACGCGTTTTCGGCGGACGGTTACGCCGCCCTCACGCGGCGTCGCAAAACGCCCATCCCGGGTGCGCATTGAGTAGCGTGACGGCAACGGTGAGCAGCTCCGCCACGAACCGCCGAAAGGTACGAATCGGACTCAGCACGGGCAGGGGGCCGCCGACGGGCCCGGGATGGATCGGCAGGACGGTGCCCGCGGACGGGCCACCCGGCCGATCCGTCGGCCGACCTATCGGCCGCATTTCGGCCGCATTTCGGCCCCCGGCGGGCCGTCGGCCGACCCGGTGACCGCGTCTTGACCCCGGACGGGGTGCCGGCCGACTTATTCGCCGCTCCGACCGCCGACAGGGCGCCGGTCGGCCCGAAAGGCCGCATTTATGACGCCTGGGCGTGGTCGGCACGATCAGCCGGCCGCAGTTCTTCCTGCCGGGCGGCGCGCCGCCTCCGCGCGGCGGGCCCTACGCCGCCCCGGAGCGCCACCCCGTCTGCGGGCGCCGCGCTGTCTGCGGAGTGCGGATCGCGGAGGCCACCAGCCTGCGGGCGCGGGCACCGAAGCACGGCCGCCGCCGCCCCGGGCCCCGAAGTGCGGCCGTCAGCCAGCACGGACCCCGACGCCGCGGACGCCGAGAGCGCGGCCCATCACCCAGCACGGGACCCCCACCCCGCGGGCACCGAGAGCGCGGCCCATCACCCAGCACGGGACCCCCACCCCGCGGGCACCGAGAGCGCGGCCCATCACCCAGCACGGGACCCCCACCCCGCGGGCACCGAAAGCGCGGCCCACCACCCAGCACGGGACCCCCACCCCGCGGACACCGAAAGCGCGGCCCACCACCCAGCACGGGACCCCCACCCCGCGGGC
>NZ_JBITLP010000003.1:927679-939443 GCF_044465265.1 Actinoplanes sp. NPDC049681 | reverse complement strand
ATCCCACCAGACATAAAGCCTGGCCAGGGTAAATCAAATTGGCACTGGCTTATCAAGCACCCTGTTGAGTTCTCAAAGAACAACCACACACCGTTCGGCACCACCTCATCCGAAGTGGCCCTCTCCGGGGCAACCGCTCTAACTTACCTGGTCGACCTCGCCAGCGCAAGACCCAAGTCCTGGAAAATCCCGGAGGATCTTCTTGGCATCGCCCAAGTGTTTTCCCGCGCTAACGCTCACCCCTGAGGGTGTGCGTGTTGTCGGTTGGCCTGACAGCCGTCCGGAGATCACTAGGTGATCGATCCGCCCGGTTCCTGCTGGCCGGTTTACTCTACCCGGTCGTTCTCGCCGGCGCAAATCCGCCCGCCTCGCCCGGTGCTGTCAGTCAGCATAGTGCCTTCCTTCAGCCGCCCGCCGGGAGACCGCCGGGACGGTCACTTTCGTGCCGCTCCGTCCGGGTTCCCCTCGGGCAGAGAGAAAGTTACGCGACGCCCCACCGGAAAAGCAAATCGACCCCCGTCCCAGGAACCCCATCCGTCCCACCCCGTGCCAGAGTGGCAGGCATGGCTCCTGAACCGGCGCTGGCCGCCGACGCGCTGTTCGATTTGCTGATGCCCCTGTCTCAGCTGGTCATCGGCATCCTGGTGCTCGCGGCGGTGGTCGTGTCGGTGCACCGTCTGATCGTGCGTGGACCCTCACGAATGGGTGGCGCGATGCTGATCGCGGGCGGAGCTGTGGTCTGCGTCGCTGTCGTGGGCTACCTGGTGCAGACCTTCTGAGGACAGCCGCCGGTTGCGAAGGCTGGGCAGATCGGTTCTGATCTCCTCCAGCCGGGCCAGATCGAGATCCGCCGTCACGATGCCCACGGCATCCGGCGCCTGGGCGACCACCGTTCCCCAAGGATCGACGATCATGCTGCGCCCGAAACACGTCCGCTGCGGTTCGTGGTCGCCGATCTGCCCGGCCGCCACCACGTAGCACTGGTTCTCGATCGCCCGCGCGCGCAGGAGCACCTCCCAGTGGTCCCGGCCGGTGTGCATCATGAACGCCGCCGGCACCACCAGCACCTTCGCCCCGTCCACGGCCAGCCGCCGGTACAGCTCCGGGAATCGCAGGTCGTAGCAGATGGACAGGCCCGTCGGCACGCCGTCGATCTCGGTGACCACCGGGCGGTCACCCGGTGCCACGGTGCGGGACTCGTGATAGGACACCCGGCCCGGGAGCTCCACGTCGTACAGATGAATCTTGCGGTAGGTGGCCGTGAGCTCACCCGCCGGGTTGAAGATCAAAGACGTGTTGAAGGTGCGGTCCGGGTCCGGCCCGGCCTCGTGGAACGAGCCCGCGTGGACCCAGATGCCGAGGTCGCGGGCGGCCTCGGCGAAGAACGCCGCGAACTCGCCGTCGACCGGCTCCGGCTTGGGCTGCCCGGCGCCGGGTCCGAGGTAGTCGACGTATTCCGGCAGGACCGCGAGGGTCGCTCCGGCCGCGGCAGCGCGGCCCAGGAGGTCGCGGGCCACGGCGAGATTGCGGGTACGGTCATCGCGAGCGTTCAACTGGCATACGGCGACGCGCATGCCAGCCAGCGTACGGGGCGGACCCGGCGCGGGAAACGCCCACGAAGCGGCTACGGGTACGCAGGGGGCGTGAGGAGCACCTCGGCCCCCACCGGCAGGTAGCCGGCGGCCAGGAACGCGCGCAGGCTGGCCGCATTGCCGGGTGCGACCTGTGCCCACACCGGCCGGCCGTCGGGCACGAGATGGCGCGCCGCCAGGGCCAGCGACCGGCCCAGTCCGCGATTGCGCGCCGAGCCGTCGACCTCGATCGCGGCTTCCCAGCGGCCCCCCAGCCCCCTGCCCACGACGAGCACCGACGGGCCGCAGGTCCAGGCGCGCACCTCGGTGCGGAAGCGGCGGGCCCGCACGATCCTCGGATGAGTGCCGTTGTCGATCGGGGTGAGCTCCACGGGCGGATCGCCGGCGAGCGGAGGCGCCACAACGACCGCGTCGATGGACCCGGCGACCAGCCGCAGCCGCTCCTCGAGGGCGCAGAGGAACGGCGGGGACAACGGCGCGCCGAGGTCACCGTCCCGCGTCCAGGAGTCGAGCCAGGGGCGGTCGACGTCCGCCGCGACCACGACGTACCCCGGAAACGACGTCACCGCCGCCCTGCGGGGCGACGGTGACGGCATCAGAGCGAGCCAGGGCTCCGTGGGAAGGCGTTCGCCACGCTCGACGCGGGCCAGAACCTCCGGGAGACCGTACGGCGATGTCAGGCGGACTTCTCCTCGCGCTCCCGGCGCGCGCGGCGGCCGACGAACTCGCGCGGGACGATGGTGGGTATCACGTTCTCGACCACGACCTCGCGAGTGATCACCACCCGGGCGGCGTCGGGGTTGCTCGGCACCTCGAACATGACGTTCTGGAGGACTTCCTCCATGATCGCGCGGAGTCCGCGGGCGCCGGTGCCGCGAAGCATCGCCTGGTCCGCGATGGCCTCGAGGGCGCCGGTGTCGAACTCGAGCTCGACGCCGTCCAGTTCGAAGAGCCGCTGGTACTGCTTGACGTACGCGTTGCGGGGCTCAGTGAGGATCTTGATGAGCGCCTCGCGGTCGAGGTTGCGCACCGTGGTGATCACCGGGAGGCGGCCGATGAACTCCGGGATGAGCCCGAACTTCAGCATGTCCTCCGGCATGACCTTGCTGAAGATGTCATCGGTGTTCCGCTCCGAGACCGAGCGCAGGTGCGCGCCGAACCCGACGCCGCCCTGGCCGACACGGGACTCGATGATCCGGTCCAGGCCCGCGAACGCCCCGCCCACGATGAAGAGCACGTTGGTGGTGTCGATCTGGATGAACTCCTGGTGCGGGTGCTTACGGCCACCCTGCGGCGGGACGTTGGCCACCGTACCCTCGAGGATCTTCAGCAGTGCCTGCTGCACGCCCTCGCCGGAGACGTCCCGGGTGATCGACGGGTTCTCGCTCTTGCGGGCGATCTTGTCGACCTCGTCGATGTAGATGATGCCCTGCTCGGCGCGCTTGACGTCGTAGTCGGCGGCCTGGATCAGCTTCAGCAGGATGTTCTCGACGTCCTCACCGACGTAGCCGGCCTCGGTCAGTGCCGTGGCGTCCGCGATGGCGAAGGGAACGTTGAGCATCCGGGCGAGCGTCTGCGCCAGGTGCGTCTTGCCGCAGCCCGTGGGGCCGATGAGCATGATGTTGGACTTGGCCACCTCGACGTCGCTACCCGCGCCGGGCGCGCCGGCCGACTCGGCCTGAATCCGCTTGTAGTGGTTGTAGACGGCCACGGAGAGGGCCTTCTTGGCCTGTTCCTGCCCCACCACGTAGTTGTCGAGGAACTGGCAGATCTCCATCGGCTTGGGAAGTTCTTCCCACTTCACCTCGCCGGTTTCGGCCAGCTCTTCCTCGATGATCTCATTGCAGAGGTCGATGCACTCGTCGCAGATGTAGACCCCGGGGCCCGCGATGAGCTTCTTGACCTGCTTCTGGGACTTCCCACAGAACGAGCACTTCAGTAGGTCGCCACCGTCGCCGATCCGTGCCACCTACGTTCTCCCTGCGCTCATCGGCCGGCTCGCACCGGCCCTTGGCCCGAGGACGAATTTCCTCGTCGGTATCTCATCGTCTGCCGACCCGCGTTACTGAGGTTGCCGACTCGACGTTACCCGCTCAGGGGCAGTTCTCCGACCCCCCAAAACGGGCGTGTCAGGGGCCAGTCAGTCTAGCGCGACCCGACCGGCCCCTGACACCGCGTACTCATCCCGCCGATTCGGCGTTTTCCCGGCCACGTCGGACCTGCTCAGGAGCCGGTCCGCCACGGCGGCGGGCGGGAGGATCAGCTGCCGACGCCGGCGGCCTGGAGGCTCTTCTTGCGGGATGCGAGAACGGTGTCCACGATCCCGTACTCCTTGGCCTCGTCGGCCGTCATGATCTTGTCGCGGTCGATGTCCTTGCTGACCGTCTCGACCGGCCGGTTGGAGTGCTTCGCGATCAGCGTCTCCAGCTGGGTGCGCATGCGCAGGATCTCGCGGGCCTGGATCTCGATGTCCGAGCCCTGGCCGTACCCGCCCTCGGTGGCCGGCTGGTGGATGATGATCCGCGAGTGCGGGAGCGCCATCCGCTTGCCGGGGGTGCCACCGGCGAGCAGCACTGCGGCCGCGCTGGCCGCCTGGCCGAGGCAGACCGTGCTGATGTCCGGGCGCACGTACTGCATGGTGTCGTAGATCGCCGTCATGGCGGTGAACGAGCCACCGGGCGAGTTGATGTACATGAGGATGTCGCGGTCCGGGTCGGCGCTCTCCAGCGTCAGCAGCTGGGCCATCACGTCGTTCGCCGACGCGTCGTCCACCTGGACGCCGAGGAAGATGATCCGGTCCTCGAACATCTTGTTGTACGGGTTCGACTCCTTCAGCCCGTACGACGTGCGCTCGGTGAACGAGGGCAGGACGTAGCGGTTGTGCACCGGAGCGAAGCCGGGAGGCATGGTCAGGTCCGTCATTGCTCAGCTCCTCAGTTCAGCGTTCCGGCGCCCTCGGGAACCTGAGTGGCCCCGGTGATCACCTTGTCGATGAAGCCGTAATCCTTGGCCTCCTGCGCCGTGAACCAGCGGTCCCGGTCGGAGTCGGCCTCGATCGTCGCCTGGTCCTGGCCGGTGTGGAAGGCCACCCGCTCCTGGAACATGCGCTTGGTATACAGCATTTGCTCGGCCTGGATGGCGATGTCGGCGGCGGTGCCACCCATTCCGCCCGACGGCTGGTGCATCATGATCCGCGCGTGCGGCAGCGCGTAGCGCTTGCCCTTGGCGCCGGCGCAGAGCAACAACTGTCCCATCGACGCGGCCATGCCCATGGCCACGGTGGCGACGTCGTTGTCGATGAACTGCATCGTGTCGTAGATCGCCATGCCGGAGTAAACGGAGCCACCGGGCGAGTTGATCCAGAGGTTGATGTCGCGCTCCGGGTCTTCCGCGGAGAGCAGCAGCAGCTGCGCGCAGATGCGGTTGGCAACCTGGTCGGTCACCTCGCTGCCGAGGAAGACGATCCGCTCACGCAGCAGGCGGTTGTAGACCGAGTCGTCGAGGTTGCCACTGATGGAGTCACCACGCAGCGTGGGACTCTCAGGGATGTGCAGATCGGTCATGGCAGCCCTTCACAGCTGACTGTGTCGGCCGAGGGTCCGGCCGGCAGGTTGTCCGTCGTACGACCAACCTAACCGGTCGAATGCGCATCAGCTTCCCGCTCGGGCAGGTGTTCGCTGACAGCGCATCGGGGGTGGCGGGAACACGGAAAGGGCCGCCACGGACACGCGGCGGCCCCCTCGTGGAACGTCAGTGGTCGTGCCCGGCGTGGTCGTCCTCGCTCGCCGCCCGGAGGTCGTCCAGGGTCAGCACGTTGCCCTCGGTGTCCTTCATCTCGACCTGCTCCATGACGTTCGCCAGGGCCTTGCCGCGGCGCACGTCGCCGAAGACGGCCGCGGCCGCCCCGGACTGCACGAGCTGGTCGTAGTACTGCTGGGGCTGCATCTGGGCACGCTGGGCCCGGTGCACGATCTCGTGGCCGAACTCGTCGTCCGAGACCTGGATCTCCTCGGCGTCCGCGATGGTGTCGAGCAGCAGCTGGATCTTGACGCCCTCGGTGGCCGCCTCGGTCAGCTCGGTGTCGATCTGCTCCTCGGTCTTCTCCTCGGAGGCCAGGTAGTCCTCCAGGGTGGCGCCGATACGCTCCAGCTGGTCGGTCATGGCCTGCTTGCGGCCCTCGACCTCGTCCTTGACGATGCCCTCCGGCGCCGGGATGTCGGCGGCGGCGACGAGCTGCTTGAGCGCCTCGTCCCGGGCGGCGTAGATCTGCTCGACCTTCTTGACCTTGGTGAGCCGCTCCCGGAGGTCGTTGCGGAGCTCCTCGAGCGTGTCGAACTCGCTCGCCATCTGGGCGAACTCGTCGTTGATCTCCGGCAGCTGCTTGTCCTTGACCGTGCGCACGGTCACGGCCACCTCGGCGTCCCGGCCGGCGAACTCGCCACCGACGAGCTGCGTGGTGAAGGTGGTCTCGGCGCCCGCGGCCAGGCCGACGAGCACGTCGTCGAGGCCCGGGAGCAGCTGCTTGCTGCCCACCTCGTGGGAGATGTTGGAGGCCGAGCCGCCCTGCACCTCCTCGCCGTCGACGGTCGCCTTGAGGTCCAGCTGCACGTAGTCGCCCTCGGCGGCCGGGCGCTCCACGGTCTTCAGGGTGGCGAAGCGCTCCCGCAGGCCGTTGATCTGCTCGTCGATCTCGGTGTCGCCGATCTCCAGCGCCGGGACCTCGACCTTGATCGTGCTGAGGTCCGGGATGGTGATCTCGGGGCGCACGTCGACCTCGGCCGTGAACTTCAGCGGCTCGTTGTCGGCGAACTCGGTGATCTCCACCTCGGGCCGGCCCAGGGTCTTCACGTCGTGCTCGCGCACCGCGGCCAGGATCTGCTGCGGGATGGCCTCCTGCACGGCCTCGTTGAGCACGGCCCCGCGGCCCACGCGCTGGTCGATCACGGCCGCCGGGATCTTGCCGCGCCGGAAGCCGGGGATCTGAACCTGAGAGCCGATCTCGCGGTACGCCTTCTGCAGGCTCGGCTTGAGCTCATCGAACGGCACCTCGATGGCGAGCCGCACCCGAGTCGGACTCAGAGTCTCGACGGTGCTCTTCACAGGCGTACTCCTTGATGGATCTCTTCGTTGTTGGTGAAAGTCGGGGTGGCGGGATTTGAACCCACGGCCCCTCGCTCCCAAAGCGAGTGCGCTACCAAACTGCGCCACACCCCGAGGCCGCAGGCAAGTGTATGCGGTCGGTCCTGTGGCGTGTGCCTCGGCGTCGCCCGCGTGCGCCACGCGGGGGAACCGGTTCGCGTCCGGCGAGGGGATTCCAGTACGCTAGCGGCGGCATCGCACAGCAGTGCGGTCCCACGCGGGCGTAGCTCAATGGTAGAGCCTCAGTCTTCCAAACTGATTACGCGAGTTCGATTCTCGTCGCCCGCTCCACGCACATCGGCCCAGGCCAGGGGGCAACTCCCCGAGCCCGGGCCCCTGCCACGCAAACGCGGCGGATGCCGGCCGAAGGCCGCCAGCAGGCCGAACGAGCCGGCCAATCCGACATTCATTCGGCGACCTCAGCGAAGGCTGGGACTATCCGGCGATGCAGATCTGGTCCCAGCGCAGGGCCCAACCTGACCATCACCATCCCCGACGCGAATCCAGACGGGCCGAAGGCCCAGGCCGGGAAGCATCCGGACCTGGGCCTTCGCGGTACGTGGGCGTCAGCTAACCGGCTTTCCGCCGGTGACGCCGAGCACCTCCCCGGTGGTGTAGCTGGACTCCTGGGACGCGAAATACACGTACGCCGGCGCCAGCTCGGCAGGCTGACCCGCACGGCCCAGCGGGGTGTCGCCGCCGAAGGACTTGACCTTCTCCGAGGGCATGGTGGCCGGGATGAGCGGGGTCCAGATCGGGCCGGGCGCTACCGCGTTGACCCGGATGCCCTGCTCGGCCAGGTCTTCCGCGAGCGCCTTGGTGAAGGCGACGATGCCGCCCTTGGTGGTGGCGTAGTCGAGCAGCGCGCTGGACGACTGGTACGCCTGGATCGACGCCGTGTTGATGATCGCTGCGCCCGGCGGCATGTGGGGCACGGCCGCGCGGCAGAGCCAGAACATCGCGTAGAGGTTGGTCTTCATGACGCGGTCGAACTGTTCGGTGGTGATGTCGGAGATGCCGCCCGGCTGGGCCATCTGGAAGGCGGCGTTGTTGACGAGGATGTCGACGCCTCCGAGGTCGCTGAGAGCGCGGTCGACGATGGCCTGGCAGTGGGACTCGTCGCGGATGTCGCCCGGTACGGCCACCGCCTTGCGCCCGGCCTTCTCGATGAGCTGGACGGTGTCCTGGGCGTCGGTCTCCTCCTCGGGTAGGTAGGAGATCAGCACGTCGGCGCCCTCGCGGGCGAAGGCGATGGCGACCGCCCGGCCGATTCCCGAGTCCCCGCCGGTGATGACCGCACGGCGCCCGGTGAGGCGGCCGCTCCCCCGGTACGTGTCCTCGCCGTGGTCCGGCCGGTCGGGCATGCGACGGGTGTCGCCGGGGTGGGACTGGTCGCCGCCCTTGAGCTCGGGTGCGGGGTACTGGCTGCGCGGGTCCTGGCGCGCGTACTGATCCTGGGTCATGCCCCCCGCATGCCCGCGCTCGGCGCGGTTAACCGGCCTTACAGCGGGGTGGCGAAGTCCTGGGTCCAGACCAGCGATCCCTGGGCGTCCGCGGCCACCCCGACGCCGATGTTCTTGAAGGCGCAGTTCAGGATGTTGGCCCTGTGCCCGCTGCTGTTCATCCAGCTCGTCATGACCTCGGCGGGCGTGCGCTGGCCCTTCGCGATGTTCTCCCCCGCACTGGACCATCGGTAGCCGGCGTCGGTGATGCGGGTGGCGAACTCCACGCCCTCCGGGGTGGTGTGGCTGAAGTAGTTGCGGGCCGCCATGTCGGCGGAATGCCCGCGCGCCGCCTGGGTGAGGCGGTCGTCCGCCGTGACGGCCGGGCATCCCGCCTTCGCCCGCTCGCTGTTGACGATGGTCACCACCTCCACCTCGAGCGCCGCGTTGCCGCTGGGCGCAGGGGTCGACGCCGGCGGCTCTGATCCGGACGGCGAAGGGCTCGGCGGGACGGTCGCGGTCGCGCCCGGGTCACCGGAGGCTGTCGCTGACGGTACGGGGGTGGGCGGCGTTCCGTCCGTGGTGATGACGAGCTTGTCCACGTCCGGCGCCGGCCCGGCCGGGTTGCCGAAGGCGATGGTGTTCTCGCCGGTTCGAAGGGTGGCCGTGACCCGCAGCGTGCCCGGGCGGCTGCTGCCGCGCGTACCCGGGAAGAGGACCGCGGTGGGCACGCCGCCGTTGACGCTGATCTGGGCCGTGCGTCCGCGTTCGCCGGTGTAGGTGACCGTGAGCCTGGTGGGGCCGGTCCGCTCGGCGACGACGCCGGTGATCGTCAGGACGCCCTCGCGGCCGATGCCGGTGACACGGCTGCCGCCGGAGCAGCGGCGGCAGTCCACGGTATGCGCGCCGCCGGCGAGGGTGTTGACCGAGGCCTCGGCCTCGTACGTGGTGGTACCGGCACTGGCACTGGCCGCTACGGCGATGCCGGCGGCCACGGTGACGACGGCCATGCCGCCGACGATGAGGACGGGTCTGCGCATGGTGATCCGAATCGTTGTGCGGAGGGTGGGAAGTCCGGCGGAGACCGTAACGTCGCTATTCGATGGACGTCTATTAGATCGTTCTTAATTCTGCGGAGCCGCGTGTACGGCCCTGACGCAAGGTCAATATCAGCGACACTGGGAGTTATGGCGTACCCGTCCGAGAACAGGCCGTCCCCCGGGCCGGATGCTCTGCCGCCCTTCCCGGACGGCTCCGCACCACCGACCGAACCGGCACTGCCGCTGCCGGACGAGCTCGCCCGGACCCTGGCCGGACTCGGGCCGGCGGGTGAGGCACCGGCGGCCCGCGGTGGGGCGGCCTCCGGGGCGCGGGCCCGGGCGCTGCGACTCGCGCTCTGGTCGGCCGCCGCGATGCTTCTCTTGTTCGTCGTCTTCATCGCCCAGAACACCGACGGCGTACGGGTCGGCTTCTTGTGGATGGAAGGCCGCGTCCCCCTGGCCCTGGCCCTGGTAGTGGCCGGCACCGCCGGCGCGGCGATCGCGACCGCGGTCTTCACGGCCCGGATCGTCCACCTCCGGGGAACCGCCCGCCGTCGGCGACGCTGACCTCACGGAACCCGCCCGGCGTACCCGGGCGGGTTTTTCCGGCCTTGACATGTGACCATTTGGTCACCTAACTTTGCGTCATGGCGGATGACGATCGGGTGTTCAAGGCTCTCGCCGACCCGACCCGTCGTTTTCTGCTCGACCTGCTCTTCGCCCGGGACGGGCGGACGCTCACCGAGCTGGAGTCGGAGGTGGAGATGACCCGCTTCGGGGTGGCCAAGCACCTGAAGCTGCTGGAGGAGGCGGGTCTCGTCGTCGTGCGCCGGTCCGGGCGGGAGAAGCTGCACTACCTCAACCCCGTGCCGATCCGGCTGATCCACGACCGGTGGATCGACAAGTACACGGAGCGTCATGTCGGGGCGCTCGCCGATCTCAAGAAAGCGCTGGAGGACGAGACATGACCGAGCCGCTGACGACCCAGGTCTTCCGGGTCTGGATCAAGACGACCCCGGAGAAGATCTGGGCTGCCCTCACCGACCCCGCGTGGACCGTGAAGTACGGCTACGCCGCGCCCGCCTACTTCGACCTCCGGCCGGGCGGCTCGTACCGCTCGGAGGCGACGCAGGAGATGCACGACTTCGCCGAACAGAACGGTTTGCAGTTCCCGGACACCATCGTCGACGGCGAGGTCCTCGAGGCGGACCCGCCGCGGCTGCTGAAGCAGACCTGGCGGATGCTCATGGATCCGACGACGGCCGCGGAGCCGTTCACGACGGTGACGTACCTGATCGAGGAGCTCAAGTCCCAGCCGGGCGTGTGCCGGCTGACCGTGACGCACGAACTGACCGGCGCCCCCGCGACGTCGACGATGGTGGCCGGCTCGCCGCTGGACGAGGCGGGCGGCGGCGGCTGGGCCTGGATCCTCAGCGACCTGAAGTCGCTGCTGGAGACCGGCAGCGCGATGAGCGGGCGCGGCTGACGCCCCGGGGGCGGGCCCGTGCCCGCCCCCGTACCGCCGGCGATCTGGACCGACCGCTGAACCGCCGTTGAGCCGCCCTTGAACTGCGGCGGGCAACCTGAACAGGTCAGCGAGAACGGGGAAGGATCAATTCTGATGAAGGCTTTGAACCGCAAGGGACAGCGACGTTTCGCGTCCCTGCTGGGAACCGCGGTCGCCGCCGGTGTGGCCGCCACGGTGGGCCTGGGCAGCCCCGCGATGGCCAGCCCGGCCGAAACCGTCGGTTCCGGTGCGGACCTGTCGGGCTGGGTCACGACCATCGGCGGGGGCACCTTCGCCGCCGCCGGCCAGGCGGCTGTGACCAGCGCCGACGTCGCCGCGGACAACCGCCGCGACTACACGAGCCTGCGGGCGAACGTCGGGCACCGCGGTGTGATGGCGGACGCGCTGGCGTACAAGCGCATGTCCGGCGCGACGATGATGAACGTCATCCACCGGGCGGGCTACTCGTTCCAGCTGCCGTCGGTGCCGTCGATGGCCGGTGGCGCCCGCAACGCCCAGACCGTCGAGGGCGGCCTGTTCGTCTGGGACGGCGCGAAGAGCAAGGCCGACCACGGCACCGCGTTCCAGTGGGTGCTCAACCCCTGGGTCTCGAACTTCGGGCAGCTCCGGGTCTGGTCCGACGCCAACGGCGGCTCGTGGGTGCCGGCCGGCTACCTCAAGCCGGACACCGCGTGGCACACCGTCACGTTCCAGGTCGACCCGGTGGCGCAGAAGGTGCAGGTCACGGTTGACGGCGTAGCGCTGTCGGCGCCGTACACCCGGCTGCCGAAGGCCGGCTGGGGTACGGACGTCTCCGCCCGCCTCCAGGTCGAGGCGATCTCGCTCTGGCCCGGTTCCGCGGCCACCTCGGCGCCGGAGCACGAGGTGCTGGTCAAGGACTGGAACTGGACGCAGGAGGTCGTGCCGACCGAGGCCGAGAAGGCTGCTGCTGAGAAGGCCGCCGCGGACAAGGCCGCCGCCGAGAAGGCCGCTGCGGAGCAGGCTGCCGCTGAGAAGGCCGCCGCGGACAAGGCCGCCGCCGAG
>NZ_JBITLP010000003.1:719704-927581 GCF_044465265.1 Actinoplanes sp. NPDC049681 | reverse complement strand
TGCTGAGAAGGCCGCCGCGGACAAGGCCGCCGCCGAGAAGGCCGCTGCGGAGCAGGCTGCCGCTGAGAAGGCCGCCGCGGACAAGGCCGCCGCCGACAAGGCCGCTGCGGAGCAGGCTGCCGCTGAGAAGGCCGCCGCCGACAAGGCCGCTGCGGAGCAGGCTGCCGCCGAGAAGGCCGCCGCCGAGAAGGCCGCCGCGGACAAGGCTGCTGCTGAGCAGGCTGCCGCCGACAAGGCCGCCAAGGCGCAGGACAAGGCCGAGAAGGCGCAGGACAAGGCCGACGCCGCCGCTGCCAAGGCCGAGAAGGCGCAGGAGAAGGCCGACAAGGCGCAGGACAAGGCCGACGACGCCGCCGACAAGGCTGCCGAGAAGGCCGCCAAGTAAGACAACCGGGCAGGATGACCGCGGTCAGCGGAAGAGGTCGACGACCCAGCTGACCGCGGTCATCACCCATTCCGTCTGGCGCAGGTGCGCGATACCGACGCCGACCAGGAACAGGCCGGCGACGATGTGCGAGCCCTTCGCGGTACGGCGTTCGCGGCCGAGCTGACGTTCGAGGACCAGCCGGCCCACCAGCCGCGACAGGGCGAAGACACCGACCGCCACCAGCACCGACACGATGAAGACCACGACCGGGGTCGTGAGGCTGCGGCCCTCGGACGAGATCGCCCAGATGCCCCAGCAGACGAAGGCGAACAGCAGACCGGCGAAACTCCATTCGCCGCCGCGGCGCAGCTGCCGCAGGTGCCAGCTCAGCGAATGCCGCTGGGCCGGCACAGTCGCGTCCGGCCAGCCCGTGCCGGTGGGCTCGTGCTCGGCGGTGAACTGCTGAGGCTGGGGCCGCGGGTTCACCGCGGCGCGGCCGCTGGAGAACGGCGACGGCGGCGGTGCCGGACGGGCCTGGGCGTCAGCGGGGTGGGCGGCGCGGGTCGCATCCGCGGCGCCCTGCTGCCGGGTCGGGTCGTAGCTCGGGGCGGGTCCGCCGCCGTACTGGCGGGTCGGGTCGGCGGTGGCGCCGGCGCCGTACTGGCGGGTCGGATCGGGCGGTGGGGCGGCACCCCGGCGCGGCGGCATGTCCGTCGTCGGCGGATCGGCCCAGGGATCCTGCGGCGGCATGTCGAGCGTCCGCTCGGACCACTGCGGTTGCTCAGGCATCTTTACCCTCCCCCGGAACGGCGGTCGCCGCCCCGCATCGAGAGTAGCGAGCCCGCAAATAGCTCGCCCTGGCGCGCGCCGTCCGTTACACAAACAGGATGGACGGCACCGGAACACCGATCAGGGTCGGCACGGCGGAGGAATGGGACGCGATCTCGGATCTCCTGGGCAGCGTCTTCCACCACACGATGTCCCCCGACGAACGCGACGTCGAAGGCTCGGTGTTCGAGCCCGAACGGTCGCTGGTAGCCGAGGACGCCGGCACCGTGGTCGGCCACGCTGCCGCGTACACGAGAGAATTGACCGTGCCCGGCGCCGTGCTCCCGGCCGCGCACGTCACGCAGGTCGGCGTCCGGCCGACCCACCGCCGGCGCGGGCTGCTGACCCGGATGATGCAGCGGCAGCTGCGGGAGATCGCGGCCGCCGGCCGCGAGCCGGTCGCGGTCCTCTGGGCGAGCGAGACCAAGATCTATCAGCGATTCGGGTACGGTCATGCCGCGCCGGTGCTGCGGATGACCGTGACGACGCGCGAGGTGCGCCTCCCGGAGTCACCGCCGGCGGCCGGCAGCCGGCTGCGGATGGTCCGCCCGCTCGAAGCGATTCCCGAGCTGAGCAAGGTGTACGAGCAGCTGCGCGCGACCCGCACCGGATGGTCCAGCCGCGACGAGCGGTGGTGGCGCTTCGTGCTCTCCGACATCGAGTCCCAGCGCCAGGGCGCGACAGCGCAGTACGGCGTCGTGCACGAGACCGCCGACGGTCCGACCGGCTATGCGATCTGGCGCGTGAAGGGCGCCTGGAACGATCAGGGCCCCGACGCGGAGGTCAGAGTCCGCGAGGTCGTGGCCGCCGACCCGGCGACGTACCGGGCGCTGTGGCGATTCCTGCTCACCATCGACCTCGCGCGGACGGCTAGCGTGGAGTTCGCCTCGCTGGACGAGCCGCTCCAGTTCCTGGTCGACGAGCCCCGGCGGCTCGGCGCCACCGTGGGCGACGGCCTGTGGATCCGCATCGTCGACCTGCCCCGAGCCCTCGCGGCCCGAAGCTACGCGGCGCCCGCGGACGTGGTGCTCGACGTGACCGATTCGCTGCTGACGGAGAACTCGGGGCGCTGGCGGCTGACCGTCGACGCCTCCGGCTCGGCGACGTGTACGCGTACCGAAGACCCGCCGGACCTGGCATGCACGGTGCTGGAGCTGGGAGCGGCCTATCTCGGTGCGGTGCCGCTCGCGGCGCTCGGTGCGGCCGGGACGGTACGCGAACTGACGCCGGACGCGCTCCGGAAGGCCTCGACGGCGTTCGGCTGGCACCGGATGCCCAACCCCACCGAAGTGTTCTAGGTGGGCGCGGCGGCGGTAGGTTCGGCGTCATGGGCGAAGAACCCGGACGCCGGCGCCGCCGCGTGCGTCCCTCCCACCCGGCCCCGTCCGCGTCCGCCCCGCCGGCCGACGCGGCCACCGACCCGGCCGGGCCGCCCCTGACCGCGGCCCCGGCTCTCGGCGCGGCCGCCGCGGAGCCGATGCGGCCGAGCGCCGAGGCCGTCCCGGAAGCTTCCGGGGCCGTGGCCGAGACCTCGCCCGTGCTGGATCCCGACGACGGCCCGAAGCCCTCGACGATGCGTCCGGGACCGATCGGCGGCCGGGCTCCCCGGCCCACCGGCCCGGCTCCCGGGGCACGACCGGCCGCCCCGGGCTCGGGGACGGGCGCCCCCGGGGCACGACCTTCCGATGCCGGAGCCCCGAGTGGCGGAGCCCCCGGTGCCGGCGCTTCGGGGCAGGGGCTCAGGCCCGCCGGCCCGCGCGCGGCGGGCGAGGAGCCGGCGGAACGCGGCCTGCGTGGGCTCGTCGGATCGGGGTCCTCGCAGGTCAGCGTCGGGGCCGCGATGCGAGCCCGGGACGCCGCCCGCCCGTCGGACGAGCACCTCGCCGACGCCGACCGGAATCTGACGATCGTGCGCCGCAACTGGGTGCCCCGCGAGGATCTGCCCCGGGGTCGCTGAGCGCGCCGGTCAGGACGCCGGCAGCTCGGGGAGCTCGCGGGTGCGCTCGTACGCGGCGAGCTGGCCGATGCGGCGGGCGTGCCGCTCGTTGCCGGAGAAGGACGTGGTCAGGAACGCCTCGGCCATCGCCGTGGCCTCGTCCAGGGTGTGCTGGCGGGCCCCAATCGCCAGCACGTTGGAGTCGTTGTGCTGGCGGGCGAGCTGGGCGATCTCGACCTTCCACGCCAGCGCCGAGCGGACCCCCGCGATCTTGTTGGCGGCGATCTGCTCGCCGTTGCCCGAGCCGCCGATGACGATGCCGAGGCTGCCCTGGTCGGCCACCACCTTGGCGCCCGTGTGCAGGCAGAAGGCCGGGTAGTCGTCCTCGGGGTCGTAGACGTGCGGGCCGACGTCGACGACTTCGTACCCCTGCTTGGCGAGGTAGTTGACGAGGTGGCTCTTCAGCTCGTAGCCGGCGTGGTCGGAACCGAGGTAGACGCGCATGCCCGCAGTCTGTCAAACGCCGATCAGAACGTCAGCGCGGCCCGCAGGCTCACCGCGATGTGGTCCGCGGCGGACCGGGCGGCGTCGAAGAGGGCGAGCTTGCGGGCGAAGCCGTGGTTGACGCCGGCGTAGCGTACGTGCACCACCGGCACCCCGGCCGTGACCAGCGCGTCCGCGTAGTCGGCGCCCTCGTCGCGCAGGACGTCGTACTCGGCCGTGATCAGCAGGGTCGGTGGCATGCCGGCGAGGTCCTGGGCGGCCAGCGGGGCGACGTCGGGGCTGAAACGGTCGGCCGGCGACGGGACGAAGGTCTCCCACGCCAGCTTCATCGAGGCCCGGTCGAGGCCGTACCCGGCGACCTCGTCGTACGACTCGGAGGCCGTCATCGGGTCGATCGCCGGGTAGACGAGAACCTGGTAGTCGAGCGGGGTGGCCGCGTCGCGCTGGCGGCGCGCCGCGACGGTGGCGAGCTGACCGCCCGCGCTGTCCCCGCCGATCGCCAGCCTCGACGGGTCGACCCCGAGGCCGGCGCCCTCCTTGCGGACCCAGCGCAGCACCGTCTCCACGTCCTCGAGCGCGGCCGGGTGGACGTGCTCGGGCGCGAGCCGGTAGTCGACGGAGAGCACCGCGCAGCCCGAGCGGTCGGCGATCCGGCGGCAGAGCCGGTCGACGGTCTCCACGCTGCCGTAGCACCAGCCGCCGCCGTGCACGTAGACGAAGACCGGTGCGCCGGTACGGGCCGCGTACAGGCGGCAGGGCACACCATCGGCGTCCACGTCGACCACCACCGGCAGCGGAATGGCCGGGCCGCATTCGGCCTCGTTCGAGTCCTCCATCGCCTGGCGGGCGAATTGGAGCCGCTCGTACGGATCCGCCGCGAGCACCTCGGCCGGTGGGCGCCGGCGGATGGCCAGCGACGCCTCGACCTGCGGATGTAGGGCCATCGTCCTTCTTTGGGTGGTGGGGTGGGGCGGTCGGATGGATCAGTCGAGTTGCGCCAGGACGAGGCCGCCCCGGGCCTTGGGCGTGAACCAGGTGCTCTTGCGGGGCAGCTTCTGTCGGGCCAGGTTCACCGCGACGAAGTCGTCCACGGTGACCGGGGCGATGAGCACCGCCAGCTCGGCGCGTCCGGCATCGACCTCGCCGCGCAGCCACTCGGCCGGGTAGTCGCCGCCCACGTACGAGATCCGCTTGTCGCCCGGGTCGAGGCCGAGGGCGTCGCGCAGGAGCACCCGCTCCACGAGCGCGTGATCGAGGTTGTCCACCACCGAGCCGTCCTCGGCGGGCGGGAGGACCACCGCGTACGACTTGCCGTGCGCGTACAGCTCGACGGTGCCCTTGGCCGGGATCGCCGCGGCGCGCGGCAGCTCCTCGACCCGCGCGCCGGCCGCGGTGAGCTGCCCGACCAGGTCCTCGACCGGCAGTTCGGCGACGAGCCGGTTGTACGGCTGGATGGCGACCGACGCGGGCGTGGTCACGACGGCCAGGAAGCGCGAGAGACCGCCGGTCTGCGCGGCCAGGCTGCGGTGGTTACCGTCGGCCACCACCAGTTCGCCCCCGCCGGCCAGGGCGGTCAGTTCGTCCTGCCGCGGCCCGGCGGGCACGATCCAGATCGCGTGCGTACGCCCGCTCTGGTCGACGTCGGTGGCGGCGGGAACCCCGGCGGCCTCGGTGGCGGCGGCGAGCGCGGCGTGCAGCTCCTCGCCCTTGCCGGTCTGCAGCAGCAACACGGGCGAGAGCAGGGTCTGCAGCGCCTCCGCCAGCGCGACCCGCTCGCGCACCTTGGCGATGAACACGTCCTCGTTGCGGATGACCAGGCCCGGCTCGTCGGCGCTGGTGGAGATCTGGTCGGTGTCGACCATGGCCCAGAGGCCGTACGCGGCCGGCTCGCCCGGTGCGCTGATCCGGTAGAGCACGACCACCTGTTCGGCGGGCGTGTAGCTGCCGTCCGCCTTCTCCTCGGCGAGGCGTTCCGCCGCGTCGGGCAGGCAGTCGAGGAACGCCCGGCCCACCGACCCCGGCGCCCGGTGGGGCATCTCGATGGCCAGCGCGCTGTGCGGATTGGCGGAGATGATCTCGGTGATCTCCGCGTCGTCCGCGAACTCGTCGTAGTTCTGCGCGCCGGTGCCGCCAGTGGTGATCCAGGCCCGGCTGATCGGGTGCACGACCGTCATGCCCGCGAACCTACCGAGCGGCTCCGGGACGCCGGTGAGGACCCCGGGCCCGTCTCACGCTTCAGCTGCTGCGCCGGTGCCGCCCGTACGCGGGAACCGACGGCATGTTCCCCCGGAAGCGCGCCTCGCGGGCCCGGCGGCGGTCCAGCGCGGTGCCGGCGAGCCCGGTCACCGGGAAGCTCGAGACGGTGACGGGCGGCGCCACCATCGCGGCGACGTCGGCGGGCAGCTTGGGGCAGATGCTCTCCCAGGCGCTCCGGTGCACGGCGATGGTGCTCGTGGCGACGGTGTCGGACTCGGCCATCGGAGCCTCCGGTAGAAGTGACGGTTCTCACCTTTACAACGACAGAAGACGTCCGTACGTGATGACTTCCCGCAAATACCCCGGATCTTCCCGCCCCGCGAGAGCCCGCAGGCACCGCATAGGGTGGGCGTGCAAAGCTCGAGGCGGGGGGCGACGCAGCCCCCCGCCAGCGTGGAGGAGAGTGATCGTGGCCGGAGTTCGTAACCTGACCCAGGTGGAGGCCGCCGAGCGGGCCCGCCTGCTCGAGGTGACGGGGTACGACATCGCCCTGGATCTGACCGACGGGGCCGGAAACCCGGGCGAGGGCACCTTCCGGACGGTCACCGAGGTCACGTTCCGCTGCACCGAGCCGGGCGCGCAGACCTTCATCGAGGTCGCGGCCGCATCCGTGCGCTCGGCCGTGCTCAACGGCAAGCCGGTCGACACCTCCGGCTGGTCCGCGGAGGCGGGCCTGACGCTGACCGGGCTGGCCGCCGAGAACACCCTCGTGGTGGACGCCGACTACTTCTTCTCCGCGAGCGGCCAGGGCCTGCAGCGCAGCGAGGACCCGGTCGACAAGGAGGTCTACCTCTACAGCCAGTTCGAGACGGCGGACGCCCAGCGGGTCTACGCGGCCTTCGACCAGCCCGACCTGAAGAGCGTTTTCACGTGGCACGCCACCGTGCCGGGGCACTGGAAGGTCGTCTCGAACATGCCGGTGGAGAGCACCGTCCCGGCCGAGGCCGGCGCGAAGACGGTGCACTTCGGGCAGTCGCCGCGGATGAGCACGTACATCACCGCGATCTGCGCGGGGCCGTACCACGAGGTGCGCGACAGCCACGACGGCATCGAGCTGGGCGTCTTCTGCCGCGCGTCGATGGCCCGCTACCTCGACGCCGACGACCTGTTCCTCGTTACCAAGCAGGGCTTCGACTTCTTCCACGAGCAGTTCGGGATCCGCTACCCGCTGCCGAAGTACGACCAGCTGTGGGTGCCCGACTTCAACGCCGGCGCGATGGAGAACTTCGGCTGCGTCACCCACGCCGAGGCGCACTACATCTTCCGCTCGCAGGTCACCGACTACGAGTACGAGCAGCGCGCCAACACGATCCTGCACGAGCTGGCCCACATGTGGTTCGGCGACCTGGTGACGATGCGCTGGTGGAACGACCTCTGGCTGAACGAGTCGTTCGCCGAGTGGGCGAGCCACTGGTGCAACACCAGCGCCACCCGCTTCACCGACGCGTGGTCGACGTTCCTGTCCGTGCGCAAGGCCTGGGGCTACCGCCAGGACCAGCTCTCGTCGACCCACCCGGTCTACTGCGAGATGCCGGACCTCGAGGCGGTCGAGGTCAACTTCGACGGCATCACGTACGCGAAGGGCGCCAGCGTCATCAAGCAGCTCGTCGCGTACGTCGGGCTGGACTCGTTCCTGGCCGGGCTGCGGGCGTACTTCCAGCGCCACGCGTGGGGCAACGCCACCTTCGACGATCTGCTCACCGAGTTGGAGACGGCGTCCGGCCGGGAGCTGCGCAAGTTCGCCGCGCAGTGGCTCGAGACCGCGCAGGTCAACATGCTGCGGCCGGTGGTGACCATCGGCGCCGACGGTACGTACGAGAGCGTGGTGGTCAAGCAGGAGGCGCCCACCACCTACCCGACGCTGCGTACCCACCGCATCGGTGTGGGCCTCTACGACGTGGACGGCGACCGGCTGGTGCGCCGCGACCGCCTCGAGATCGACGTGAGCGGCGAGGAGACGCCGATCCCGGCGCTGGCCGGGCAGCGGGCGGCGGACGTGCTCCTGGTCAACGACGACGACCTCACGTACGCGAAGCTGCGCCTCGACGAGCGCTCGATGGCCACGGTGGTGCGCCACATCGACGGCTTCGAGTCGTCGCTGCCGCGCGCGCTGTGCTGGGCCGCCGCCTGGGACATGGTCCGCGACGCCGAGCTGGCCGCCCGGGACTACATCGCGCTGGTCAGCACGGGCCTGCCCAAGGAGCGCGACATCAACCTCACCACCGCCACGCTGCGGCAGGCGGCGACCACGCTGACCATGTACGCCGACCCGAAGTGGGCCCCCACCGGCTGGGCGCAGCTCGCTTCGACGGCCCGCGCCGCGCTGGCGGCGGCCGAGCCGGGCAGCGGTTTCCAGCTCGCCTGGGCGCGGGCGTTCCTCGGTGCCGCCCGCAGCCCCGAGGAGCTCGCGGTGCTGCGCGGCTGGCTGGAGGGCCGGGACGTCCCGGCGGGTCTCACCGTGGACACCGAGCTGCGCTGGTCGCTGCTGGAGGCGCTGGCCGCCCGGGGCGCGGCGACCGACGAGGAGATCGGCGCCGAGCTCGAGTCGGACCGCACCGCCAGCGGTGAGCGGGAGGCGGCCCTGGCGCGGGCGTTCCTGCCGACGGCGGAGAACAAGGCCGCGGTCTGGGCGAAGCTGACCGGCGGCGAGAAGCTGCCGAACTGGCTCAACCGGTCGCTGCTGCAGGGCTTCCAGTCGTCCACCCAGATCGAGCTGACCGCCCCGTACGCGCCGAAGTTCTTCGAGGTCGTCGACCAGGTGTGGGCCCGGTCGGACAGCGAGCCGGCCCAGGAGTTCGTGATGCTGGCGTACCCGGCCTATCAGGTAAGCGAGGAGACCGTCGCGCTGACCGACGCGTGGCTGGCCGCCGAGGACCACTCGCCCTCGCTTCGCCGGCTGGTGGCCGAGGGCCGCGACGGCGTGCTGCGGGCGTTGAAGGCGCGCCGCAAGGACGCCTCCGCCTGACGTTTCCCGCGGGTCGTGAGGACGTCCCCTTCCTCGCGACCCGCGAAAACTCCGGACCGGGAAACGCGCCGAAAACCACACTGCGTGAGTACGCTGGCACTCCGCGGTGATGGAGGTGGTGCGGCGGTGGTGATCGGGCACAGTTCCCCGGCGCGATGGGCCGCCCCTGAGGGGCCGTGGACCGAGCCCGACCTGCACCTGTTCCCGCAGGACGGCCACCGCTACGAGATCGTCGACGGCAGTCTGCACGTCACCCCGCCGCTGACGGAGGAGCACGAGACCGTCGTCCGGGCGCTCATCGCCACGCTGCGTGCGGCGGCACCGGAGGGCTGGTGGGTGTGCGACCGGCTCGGCATCGAGCTGGGCACGAGCAACCTGATCCCCGACGTGACCGTGCTGCGCCCGCGTTCCTCCGGTGGCAGCTGGGCCGACCCGGCGGACGTGGCGCTGGTGATCGAGGTCGAGACCGACACCAGCCGGCGTTACGACCGCCTGCTCAAGCCCGACCTGTACGCCGACGCCGGCATCGACGGCTACTGGCGCGTCGAACCGCTGCCGGAGCCGGTGCTGCACGTCTACGAGCTGGGCCCGGACGGCTATCGGCCGGCACAGACGATTCGGGGCGCCGGACCGGTGAAGGTCGACGCCCCGTTCCCCTTCCGGGTCTCCCCGGACGCCTGGCTCTGATCGCGGTGGACTGCAGTTCGCGCTGCTCAGTGCCGCCCGGCGTGGGAGGCCAGCTGGTCGAGGCCCGCGAGGACGCCGCCTGCCAGGTCTCCGCCGGCGAACGCCGCCGCCATGGACAGCGCGGCAAGCTTGGCGTCCCGGTCCGAGATGCGCTTGCGGGCGTCCGCGCCGGTGACGATCTCCAGGAGCCGCTGGCCGGGTGAGACCGCGAGCAGCACCGCCGTGGCCGCTCCCTGGAGCTGCCGGTGCAGCGCCTCGGCGCTCTCCCGGGTGGGCTCGTCGAGCGGGCCGATGTAGACGCTGAAGGTCAGGCCCGTCTGCTGGTCGGCGACGCGCAGGGCCTCGTCGAGGCGCAGCAGCTGCCGGGTGGTGAACGGCCCGTCGAGCGCCGCGGCGCCCGCCTCGGACATGGTCAGGTCCGGCCGCTCGGTCAGCGTCGGGCCGCCGGCGTGGTGGAGTGCGGTGAGGGGCTGTTCGCCACCGCTCACGATCGCCTGGTGCTCACCAACGGTCACTTGCGCCTCCTACCGGTCCGGGCCGCACCTGCCGGCCCGCGGGACCCTCGACGATCCCGGACTCCAGCGCCGGCGCCTGAGTGGGGCCGTCGGACGTCTTGCCGCCGAAGGCCGGGCTCACCTGCGCGGGTGATGCGAGGAACCACATCGGGCGGAAGTCGTACGGCCGGCCGGGCCGGTAGCGGCGGTCAGGCCGGCTGTCACGCGCACCGGCGAAGACCAGGGACGCCACCACGACGATCACCGTCAGCGGGATCACCGCGAAGAAAAGAACCGTTCTGAATATCGACAACCTCAACGCCCCCAGGCGTCAAAAGGAACCGGGCCAAGTCACTGTGTTCCCAGTGATCCGAACGTCAATCACGGTAGCGGAGTGGGCGCGGTCACGGAGCGCGGGGTGTCAAGACCCACTACGTGGGATGTCCCTGACCACGCGAAATTGGCCCGGAGGTGCGAAAATCACCTTCACGCGCCGTCCGCGACGTTTCCGCCCCGGACGGCAGGAGGGGGAGGTCATGCGCCCATCCGTCCCGGCCGCCTGCGCGGCCCTCGCCCTGGCCCTGCCCGTCGTCCTGCTGCCCGACTCGCCCGCGCGGGCGGCCGCCGTCTTCGTCGAGACCAACCCCAGCACCGTACGGGCCGGGGACGAGGTCGGAATCCGTGCTAGCTGCGACGACAACCTGACCGCCGCCAAGGTGACGGCCGAGCCGCTGGGCACGGTGACGGTCTCCCCCCGGTACGGCTTCCTGACCGCCACCGCCCGCGTCCCCGCCAAGACCGACGCGGGCGACTATCCGGTCGGCCTGCGCTGCCCGGACGGCAAGGTGGCCACCAGCACCCTGCACGTCGTCGTCCGGGTGGAGCCGCAACGCGGCCCGGCCACCGGGGGCGGCGGCACCGCACCGGGCGGCTCCGCGCCGATGCTGATCGGCGGTGGCTCCGCGGCGGTAGCGGCCGGCATCGTCCTGGGCGTGGCGGCGCTGCGTCGCCGTCGTCCGAGCTGAGGCCCGGCCGTGTCCCGCCCGGTACGGCCGAGCCCGGCCGTCGCCGGTCCCCGCATGCCCGAGTCGGTGCTCCGCCGCCGCCCCGCGCAGATCGTGGGAGGAAGGGTCGCGATGCAGGCCCCACCGCCCACACCGCCGACGCCGCGCCCGAAACGACTTCCGCCTCCGCCGCCCGTACGCGGCCGTCGTGCCGTACCGCTGGGGCTCATCGCCGTGCTGCTGGTCTTCGTCGGACTGTTCACCGTGGGCGTCGGCGTGGGGGCGGCCACCGGCTTCGACCTGCGCGAGATCTTCCGCGGGCCGGACAAGCCGCCGCCGCGCGACTTCCCGGTGCTGGAGCCCAGCCGCCCCAAGCGCCTGAGGATCCCCGCCATCGAGGTCGCCGCGCCGATTCTCACGGTCGGGCTGGCGGACGACGGCTCGGTGGCCGTACCGCCGCTGAACCGGCACAACGAGGCGGGCTGGTTCGGCGCGGGACCGACGCCCGGGCAGTACGGGCCGGCGCTGATCGTGGGGCATGCGGACACCCGTACCGGTCCCTCGGTCTTCTATCGGCTCCGGGAGCTGAAGCCGGGGCAGCGGATCGAGGTCCTCCGGGAGGACGACGAGACCGCCGTCTTCCAGGTGAACTCGGTGGAGCGCTACCGCAAGGAGAAGCTGCCCGTCCAGCGCGTCTACGGCGACTACAGCAGACCGTCGTTGCGCCTGGTGACCTGCGGAGGCACGTGGCTCGGCGGCGACCGCGGCTACGCCGACAACGTCATCGTCTTCGCCTCGCTGATCGGCACGAGGAAGCGGTAGGGCTCAGGCCGCCTCGGCCTCGACCGGCGTCGGCAGATCGAGCCAGTCCGCCCACCGCGGGTCGGGGGTGCGGTGGCCGAGCACCCGCCAGGCCACGCCGCGCGGCGCCTGAGGTGCCGCGTGCAGCCGCCAGCCAAGCTCGGCGGGGGTCTTGTCACCCTTGCTGTGATTGCACTTCGCGCACGCCGCGACAACGTTCTCCCAGGCGTGCAAACCTCCGCGGCTGCGGGGGAAGACGTGGTCGATCGTCTCGGCGGAGCCGCGGCAGTAGGCGCACCGCCCGCCGTCCCGGGCGAAGATGGCCCGGCGCGAGAGTCCCACGTGGGTGCGGTACGGCACCTTCACGTACCGGGTCAGCCGGACGACGGAGGGCACCGGAAGAGCGTGGTGTGCGCTGTGCAGAATCCCGTCCCCGTCGGAGATGCATTCCGCCTTGGCGGTCAGCACGAGGATGGTCGCTCGACGCACCGATACGACGCACAGCGGCTCGTAGGTGGCGTTCAGAACCAACGCGGAGGAGCCCACTGTGGGTCGTATGTCAGGCATCGCGATCACCCTTCGGTGTAGGTGCTTGTAACCGCTCCCGTTGTGCTTGTCGTCGCAGGCGAGGTCTGCCGAGGCCCGTGACCGCCGATCCCTCGTGCGCCAATAGTCCCTGATGAATGACGAATTGGCGAGCACAATCTGTGGCCACGACGTAAACGTCTGAGGTCTCGTGCGAAGATGTCCGGTTCCCGGCCGGGTCCGAGCGGCAGGTACGGTGAGGACCCGTGATCTGGCAAGGACCTACCAACCCGACTCCGTCCACCGGCGTGATCGTCGACACGACACCGCTGTCCGAACGCTGCAAATCGGACGTCCTGTGTAAGTGGATCTCCGACAACACCCACAACGAGTGGCTGGCCAACAGCAGCTACGTGTTCATCGTGAAGCCGCTGCGGATCCTGGCGATCATCCTCGTCGCGCTGCTGGTCCGCTGGCTGCTGCACCGGGCGATCCGCCGCCTGACCACGTCCACGTCCCGCGCCGAGATGCCGGCGCTGCTGAAGCCGTTGCGGGAGGCCAAGGCCAAGCAGCCGGAAGCGGCGGAGAACCAGTTCATCCCGGAACGCCGCCGCCAGCGGGCCGAGGCGATCGGATCGGTGCTGCGCAGCTTCGTGACCGCGGTGATCGCCACGATGGCGGCCCTGCTGGTGATGGGCGAGCTCGGCTTCAACCTGGCCCCGCTGCTGGCGAGCGCGGGCATCGTCGGCGTGGCGCTCGGCTTCGGTGCGCAGAGCCTGGTCAAGGACCTCATCGCCGGTCTGTTCATGCTGCTGGAGGACCAGTACGGGGTCGGCGACTCGGTGGACCTCGGCGACGCCGTCGGTGTGGTGGAGACAGTCGGGCTACGGGTGACGACCGTACGGGACATGCGCGGCGTGCTCTGGTACATCCGCAACGGTGAGATCGTCCGGGTCGGCAACAAGAGCCAGGGGTGGGCGATGGTCGTCATCGACATCCCGATCGGCTTCGTGAACTCCGAGGAGGCGACCGCCGTACTGCGCGCGGCGGCGCTGGCGCTGGCGGACGAGCCGGAGCACGCGACCGAGTTCCTCGAGCCGCCCGACGTCGTCGGCGTGGAACAGATGACGGTGGACGGGGCGGTCATCCGGACGATCGCGAAGACCACGGCGGACGGTCAACCCGTCGTCCAACGTGAACTCCGCCGCCGGCTCACCGAGGCGCTGGAGAGCTCCGGCATCTCCGAACGCATCGCGATCTCGCGGATGCTGCCCCGCTCGGCCGTGCCCCCGGTCTTCCCCAGCTCCTCGCACGATTCGCCGAGCACCCCGGGAGGAGCTACCTGACCTGCTGATACGGCATGATGGGGGATGTCCGCCCTCGACCGAATGGCCGACAATCCGCCCGTACGCCCTAGCCAGGGCTCGGCCGATCGGGCAGAATCGTGCAAGACGCATATGCACATGCAGCGTCACGTACGCCAGCCGGAAGAGCACAGCCGGAACCGCCCGGTGACCGGCGTCCGACCGACCGCCGTCGGCGATCCCGCCGGCCGTCGCCATCGATGGAGGGCCCGGGTGTCCGACGACCGACCCGCTGCGCGGCCCGGCGACAGAGCCGGCGGCGCGGCGGAGCCGGACCGCCCGGTGGCCTTCCGGGACGTCTTCGCGAACCGCGAATATCGCGCGCTGTACGTCTCCCTGATCGTCAACTGGGTCGGCGACTACCTGGCCCGTGCGGCCATCATCACGCTCGTCTACCAGCAGAGCGAGTCGGTGCTCCTGTCGGCCGCCTCGTTCGCGGTGAGCTACCTGCCCTGGATCATCGGCGGGCCGGTGCTGGCGGCGGTCGCCGAGCGCTATCCGTACCGTCGCGTCCTGATCGTCTCGGACCTCGCGCGCGCCGTCCCGATCGCGCTCCTCGCCCTGCCGGGCATGCCGCTGCCGGCCATCTTCGTGCTGCTCTTCCTGGCGATGCTCGGGGCCCCGCCGACGCAGGCCGCGCGGTCCGCGCTCATCCCGCTCATCGTCCGGCGCGAGCACGTCGTCACCGCGCTGGCCGTGAACTCCTCTACGGCGCAGGCGGCACAGGTCTTCGGATACCTGGCCGGCGCCACCCTGGCCGTCGGCATCAACGCCCGGCTCGGCATCGCCCTCGACGCGATCTCCTTCCTCGTCTCGGCCGCCATCATCGCGGGCGGGGTGCGGCCCCGGCCGCCCGCGGCCAGCCCGGCCGGGCGGCGCCATCTGCTGCGCGAGACGAGCGAGGGATACCGGCTCGTCTTCGGTACGCCGCTGCTGCGGTCCATCGCCCTGATGGTCTTCGCCCTCACGACGTTCACGATCCTGCCGGAGGGCCTCGCGGCGGGCTGGGCGGCGCTGTTCCACGACGACCCGGCGGCGCGCGGCTTCGACCAGGGTCTGATCATGGCCGCCGGGCCGGTCGGATTCGTGGTCGGCGGTCTCGTGGTGGGCCGGCTGGTGCCGCCGTCCCGCAAGACGCATCTGGTCAGGCCGTTCGCCGTGCTGATGCCCCTCGCCCTCGCGCTGACCGCCTGGGCACCGAACGCCACCGTGGTCGCCGTCCTCGTGACGATCTCAGGGGTCGCCCAGGGCGTGCTCATGCCGACGCTCAACGGCGTCTTCGTGCTCACCCTGCCGCACGGCTACCGGGCCCGCGCGTACGGCGTCATGCAGGGCGGGATGCAGCTGACCCAGGGTCTCGCCGCCATCGTCAGCGGCGGCATCGCCCAGCACACGTCGATCCCGCTCGTGATGGGGCTCTGGAGCTTCGGCGGTCTGGTCCTGATGGCCGCGCTGGTCGCCCGCTGGCCCGGCCGGGCCGCGGCCGCCGGCACCGCCACCGCGGGGCGGGAGCCCGGCCCACCCAAGGACGGCAGGGCCGAAGGGTCCGCCATGCGCGTCACACCCGGCCCGGTGCGCCCGACCGCTGCTGGCAGACTGGACGGGTGAGCGAGGTCAGCTTCTTCGAGGCAGTCGGTGGCGAACCCACCTTCCGCCGGCTCGTCGACCGGTTCTACGAGGGTGTCGCCAAGGATCCGCTGCTGCGCCCGATGTATCCGGAGGAGGACCTCGGACCGGCCGCCGAGCGGCTGACGCTCTTCCTGATGCAGTACTGGGGCGGGCCGAACACGTATTCGGCCAGCCGGGGGCATCCCCGCCTGCGCATGCGGCACGCGCCGTTCCGGGTCGGCCCCGAGGAACGCGACGCCTGGTTGCTGCACATGCGCGAGGCCGTGGACTCGCTCGACCTGCCGGAGCCGCACCACACCGCCCTCTGGGAGTACATGGAGCGGGCGGCGTACTTCATGGTCAACACCATGGACGCGAATCCCTGAGGCCGCGCCGCTCGTTGATCGGTTGACTCGCGCCCCGATCTTCCAGGAGCTGCCACCGATGCGACGCCGCTTGTTCGCCGCTGCCGCGCTGTCCTGCGCCACCCTGCTGGGCGCGATGCCCGCGGCGGCCGACCTCGCCCAACCCGCCGTGGTGTCGGCCAACCCGGTCGACAACACGCCCCACGTCCTGGACGGCACGGTGTGGGCCATCACCGTCGTCGGCGACACGGTGGTGGTCGGCGGCAGCTTCACCAAGGTCCAGGACAGCACCCGCAAGCTGACCTACGACCGGAAGAACGTCTTCGCGTACGGGCTGAACGACGGCATCGTGCGCCCGTTCGCCCCCCAGGTCGACGCGGCGGTCTACGCGCTCGCGGCCGGCGCGGACAACACCGTCTACCTGGGCGGCGCCTTCAAGACGGTCAACCAGGCCGCCCAGCGCGGCGTGGCCCGCGTGTCGGTCGGTGACGGCGCCCGCGTGCCCGGCTTCACCGCGAAGATCAACTGGGGTGACGTACGCGCCCTCGTCGCCCAGGGCAGCCGCCTCTACCTCGGCGGCACCTTCAGCGCGGTCAACGGCGTCGCCCGGGTCGGGCTGGCCCGGGTGCACACCAGCTCGGGCGCCGTCGACACCGGCTTCGACGCCAAGCTCTCCGCGCCGGGGCTGAGCCGTACCCGGGTGGAGCACTTCGACCTCTCCCCCGACGGCAAGCGGCTGGTGATCATCGGGGCGGTGCTGAAGGTCGGTTCGGTCAGCCGTACGCAGATAGCCCTCTTCGACACCTCGGGCACCGCGGCGACGGTCCTGAGCTGGTACACGGACGCGTACCAGGCTGAGTGCATGAAGGGCTTCGACACGTATCTGCGGCAGGTGAAGTTCTCCCCGGACGGCCGCTACTTCGTGGTGGTGTCGACCGGACGCGCCTCCTCCCCGACGAAGCTCTGCGACTCGGCGGCACGGTTCGAGACGGCCGGCGGCGGCAAGCACAACCCGACCTGGGTGCAGCGCACGGGCGGCGATTCCCTCTACGCCGTCGCGGTGACCGGCAGCGCCGTGTACGTCGGCGGCCACCAGCGCTACCTGGACAATCCGTTCGGCAGCGACGCGAAGGGACCGGGCCCGGGTGCGGTGTCCCGGGTGGGCATCGGTGCGCTGAACCCGACGACGGGCCGGGCGCTGTCGTGGAACCCGACCCTCAAGCGCAACGTGGGCGTGCGGGCCTTCCGGGCCGTGCCGCAGGGCCTGATCGTCGGCTGGGACACCGACCAGCTCGGCAAGGAGTACCACGGCCGGGTAGGCATGTTCCCGCCGGCCTGACCTGCAAAAACGGAAGGCCGGGCCCGTCGGGCCCGGCCTTTTCCATGTGCCTGCCTTACAACAAGGCTCCCTCGTCGTGGAGCCAGTCGACGAACGAGGTCGCCACCGCGGCCCCGCAGTCGAGCATCTCCACGAGCAGTGCCTCGTGGGCTCCCGAGGCCAGCGGCACCTGCAGCTCCGCGTAGATCGGCAGCTGTCCCCGTTCGGTGGGATCGCCGACGTACGCCTTGCAGAAGCGGCGGGTGTGATTCCACTCGTTGACCACGCGGTAGGCGCGGTCGGCCCAGTCGGGCGGGACGGTCGCGTGCGGCCGGGCCCGCATCACCAGGATCTCGTCGTCCGGGCCCTCGAGCGTGAACAGCACCGCGTGCCGTTCCCACATCGCCAGCAGGCTGCCGCCGCCGTCGGCGAGGAACCGGATGTCTAGCAGATCGAGGGCCTTGCCGATCCGAGTCAGGTCGACCGGGGCGACCTGTTCGGGCTCATCGATCGTGGACAGATCGGCGGAGGACATCGCCGAGCGTTCGGGCTCCCGCTGCGCCGGCACGCCGACGCGGACGCCGCGCTGCAGCGCGACCTCGCCACCGCTCTCGGGTTCGTTGTCTCCGGACGACCCGGGACGCCATGACCACCACGGCATCGTTGTGCACCTCACTCCCCAGCAGGTCAGCCGCCGGACGTAGCGGTGACCCGGGGGCGACGGTACCCGTACAGGTCGCGGAGGTCATCCCCTCAAAGGGAGGGCGCGACCGGACTACCGATGCAGCATCACCCTTTCGGGTGACCCCCTATAGGCATAACGGTCAATTCCGGGACCGGCTGTAGCCACGCGACTCCATATGGTGCCGAAAGTCCCACCCATCGTCCCGCTACGCACACGCGTGCTGCCGGACCGTCCACATCGGCCGTACCGAGAAAACCCATCCGGGAGACGGCCTGAACGAGCCGCTGCGGGACCGCCACAGGGTCGCCCTGCGCCGGTGTCACGGTCAGCGCGACGTGATCCAGGAGGGCGTCACGGACCGCCCGCTGCCCCACCGAGCGCTCACCGAGAGCGCCCGCGTTCACCTCGCGCAGGGTGCTCGCCGCGGCGGCGGCCAGACGGCTCAGCTCCGCGGCGGCCACCGACTCGACGGCCTCACCGCCCGCGGGGGGCAGCGGCCAGCGCCAATCGGCGTCCCGCCGGCCGGGCAGCTCGATGCCGCCGGCCGCGAGCACGGTCAGCAGATCGCCGGCGGAGACGGTGGCGTCGCCCGGTCCAGGGCCCTCGACCTCGCGGGTGACCAGCACGCCCCAGGGCAGCCGGGCCCACAGGGCGGTGCGTCCGGACCGGGCGGACCGCAGCCGGACCGGGAGCGAACGGTCGAGGCGGACGAGCCGGGCGAGGAAGGCCCCGGCGTCGGCGACCCCGCGGATGCCGTGGTCAACCATGGTTCACGCGTCCAGGTACGGCTTCAGGAAGGCCCGTTCGGCCTCGGTCAGCCGGCGCGGATACTCCTGGGCGAGGTTGTACGGCACGCACACGGACCGGGCCCGGCTCGCGAGCACGTCGCCGTCGAACAGCTCGTACGCCACCGTGAACGACGCGGCCCGCAGCTCGGAGATCCACAGCTCGATCCGTACCGGGTCGCCGTAGTCCACCGGGCGCAGATAGTCGATCTCGTGGCGCGAGATCACGATGCCCTCCTCGAACGACGTGAGCCCCTGGGCCCGGGCGCCGACGAAGAACATGGCGACGCGCGCCTCCTCGTACAGGGTGAGGAAGCGCGCGTTGTTGACGTGGCCGTACGCGTCCATGTCGGACCAGCGCACGGCCACCTCGTAGGTGAATCTCTCCATCAAGGTCTTCCCTTGGGTTTTCCGCCGCGGGAAGACTCAGTCACGCGTCAACTTGCGGTAGGTCACCCGGTGCGGGCGGGCCGCGTCGGCGCCGAGACGGTCGATCTTGTTCTTCTCGTACGCCTCGTAGTTGCCCTCGAACCAGAACCAGTTGTCCGGGTCCTCCTCGGTGCCCTCCCAGGCGAGCATGTGCGTGGCCACCCGGTCGAGGAACATCCGGTCATGGGAGATGACCACGGCGCAGCCCGGGAACTCCAGGAGCGCGTTCTCCAGGCTGGACAGCGTCTCCACGTCGAGGTCGTTGGTCGGCTCGTCCAGCAGGATCACGTTGCCGCCGATCTTGAGCGTCATCGCGAGGTTGAGCCGGTTGCGCTCACCGCCGGAGAGCACCTTGACCGGCTTCTGCTGGTCCGGGCCCTTGAAGCCGAACGCGGCCACGTAGGCGCGGCTCGGCATCTCCACCTTGCCGACCATCATGTGGTCGAGGCCGTCGGAGACGACCTCCCAGACGGTCTTGCTGCCGTCGAGCCCGGCCCGGTTCTGGTCGACGTACGACAGCTTCACCGTCTCGCCGATGCGCACCGAGCCCTCGTCCGGCTTCTCCAGCCCGACGATGGTCTTGAACAGGGTGGTCTTACCGACGCCGTTCGGCCCGATGATGCCGACGATGCCGTTGCGCGGCAGCGAGAACGACAGGTGGTCGATGAGCACCCGGTCGTCGAAGCCCTTGACCAGGTCGTTGACCTCGATCACCGTGTTGCCCAGGCGCGGGCCCGGCGGGATCTGGATCTCCTCGAAGTCGAGCTTGCGGGTCTTCTCGGCCTCGGTGGCCATCTCCTCGTAGCGCTCGAGGCGGGCCTTGGACTTGGTCTGGCGGGCCTTGGCGTTCGAGCGGACCCACTCGAGTTCCTCGGTGAGGCGCTTCTGCAGCTTCTGGTCCTTGCGGCCCTGCACCGCGAGGCGGGCCGCCTTCTTGTCCAGGTAGGTGGAGTAGTTGCCCTCGTACGGGTACGCCCGGCCGCGGTCCAGCTCGAGGATCCAGGTGGCCACGTTGTCCAGGAAGTACCGGTCGTGGGTGATGGCGATCACCGTGCCTGCGTACTTGGCGAGGTGCTGCTCCAGCCACTGCACGCTCTCGGCGTCCAGGTGGTTGGTGGGCTCGTCGAGCAGCAGCAGGTCGGGCGCCTCGAGCAGCAGCTTGCACAGCGCGACGCGGCGGCGCTCACCACCGGAGAGCTGGGTGACGTCCGCGTCCGGCGGCGGGCAGCGCAGGGCGTCCATCGCCAGCTCGAGCTGCGAGTCGACGTCCCATGCGTTGGAGTGGTCGAGCTCCTCCTGGAGCTTGCCCATCTCCTCCATCAGCTCGTCGGTGTAGTCGGTGGCCATCTGCTCGGCGATCTTGTTGAACCGCTCGAGCTTGGCCTTGGTCTCCGCGACGGCCTCCTCGATGTTGCCGAGGACCGTCTTGGCGTCGTTGAGTGGGGGTTCCTGGGCCAGCATGCCGACGGTGTAGCCGGGCATCAGCCGGGCCTCACCGTTGCTGACCTGGTCCGCGCCAGCCATGATCTTGAGCAGGCTGGACTTGCCGGCGCCGTTCGGACCGACGACACCGATCTTGACCCCGGGCAGGAAGTTCAGCGTCACGTTGTCGAGCACGACCTTGTCGCCGTGCGCCTTGCGCGCCTTCTCCAAGGTGTAGATGAACTGGGCCACGGTGCGGCCTACCTCCGTGAGTTGAATTCCGGTGCCGGAATGGGAGCACAATCTTTCCAGGTCGCTCCCCGGCCGCTTACAACAACCCCGCCCGTCGCACAAGGATTCCCCGCGCGGTCACTCCTCCGGCCGCACCTCGTACGTCGTCTCCTTGCCGTTCCTGGTGACCCGCAGCTCGCTACGGTTGACGACGAACGTGTTCCCGTCCGCGGCCTTGGCGGTGTAGGTGTTGCCGTCCTCGGTCACGTCGGAGAGGAAGAGCGCGGTCTCGCCCTCGACCCATTTGGCCTCCTCACCGCCCCGATTGGCCTGATAGTAGAGCTTGCCGTCGGGATCCTGGCAGATCCATACGGTGGTGCCGGTGGCGTCCGCGCGCACCCGCAGGACCTGGATCAGCCGGCCCGTGATGCCCAGCCGGAGGGCTGTCTGGTGCATCTCCGGCGGGCACTCGATCGACGTGTCCTGCACCGGCGTGTCCGTCGCGTTCGGGGAGGACGTGGCACGGGCATCCTCGTGGCGGGTGCCCAGGGCGAACCCGGCCGACATCCCGATGATGCTCAGGAAGACGGTGGCGATGACCACAGGGAAGAACAGTGGTCGCCGCGGCGGGGGAAGATCAACGGGCAGGCTCACCGGCCAAGGATGGCACCTGTTCGCCAGAAGTGGTGCGGCGCAGCCGGAACGTGCCTCGACAGGCCCCGGCTGGCTACGCACAGTAGGCTCAACGGCGGGGAACCAGAACGACCCGGAGGTGCTCTCAGCGTGGCCGAACGAAGTTCCTTCGTCGTAGTCGCCAACCGCCTGCCCGTGGACGAGGTCATCGTCGACGGCGAGCGGCAGTGGCGCCCGAGTCCAGGGGGTCTCGTGACCGCCCTGCACCCCGTGCTGACCCAGCAGCGGGGCACGTGGATCGGGTGGGCCGGCGGGGACGGCGAAGCACCGGAGCCGTTCGAGCTGGAAGGGATCCACATCCATCCCGTGCCGCTCAGCGCGGAGGAGCTCGAGCGCTACTACGAAGGCCAGTCGAACGCGACGATCTGGCCGCTTTATCACGATGCCGTCGAGACGCCGGTGTACAAGCGGCGCTGGCGCGAGGCGTACAGGGTGGTCAACCAGCGCTTCGCGCAGGCCGCGGCGGACGTCGCCGACGAGGGCGCGACCGTCTGGGTGCAGGACTACCAGCTGCAGCTGGTGCCGGCGATGCTCCGGGAGATGCGGCCCGACCTGCGGATCGGCTTCTTCCTGCACATCCCGTTCCCGCCGATCGAGCTGTTCATGCAGATGCCGTTCCGCGCCGAGATCCTGCGCGGCCTGCTCGGCGCCGACCTCGTGGGCTTCCAGCAGCGCCTGGCGGCGCAGAACTTCGTCCGGCTCGCCCGGCACCTGCTCGGGCTGCGCTACGAGGGCCAGTCGATCCAGGTCGACGGCCGCAAGGTGAAGGCGGGTGCCTTCCCGATCAGCATCGACACCGCGGACATGGAACGGATGGCCGCGGACCCGAAGGTGCAGGCCCGGGCCAAGGAGATCCGCGCGGAGCTGGGCGACCCCGAGACGATCATCCTGGGCGTCGACCGGCTGGACTACACCAAGGGCATCGAGCTGCGCCTCAAGGCGTTCCGGGAGCTGCTGGCCGACGGCAAGCTCAACGTGCCCGACGCGGTGATGGTGCAGGTCGCGACCCCGAGCCGGGAACGCGTCGAGCACTACCAGACGCTGCGCGTGAAGGTCGAGCGCGAGGTGGGCCGGATCAACGGCGAGTTCGGCAAGGTCGGCATGCCCGCCGTGCACTACCTGCACCAGTCCTACAGCAAGCAGGAGCTGGCGGCGATGTACGTCGCGGCCGACGTCATGATGGTCACCCCGCTGCGCGACGGCATGAACCTCGTCGCCAAGGAGTACGTGGCCTGCCGGTCCGATCGCGGCGGTGCACTGGTGCTGAGCGAGTTCGCCGGCGCCGCGACCGAGCTGCGGCAGGCCTTCCTGTGCAACCCGCACGACCCGGACGGGGTCAAGGACGCGCTGCTGCGGGCCGTCGGCGCCGAGCCGGCCGAGCTCAAGCGGCGGATGCGGGTCATGCAGCGGCACCTGCGGACCCACGACGTCGCCGAGTGGGCCCGCTCGTTCCTCGAGGAGCTCGGTGCCGGCGGCGAGCCGGCCTCAGAGGAATAGGCAGAACGGATGGCCGGCCGGGTCGAGATAGACCCGGACGTCCTCCTGCGGCTGGAAGTCGGCCCGGGTGGCCCCCGCCTTCTCCGCGTGCGCGCAGGCCGCGTCGAGATCGTCGACGCGGATATCGAGGTGCACGCTCATCTGGGGGTCGTCCGGGCCGGCCGGCCAGACCGGGCGGACGTAGTCCTTCTCGGTCTGGAACGACAGGGCGGTCGGGCCCGCGGGCGCGCCCAGCGTCACCCAGCCCGGTTCGTCCTGCACGACGTTCCAGCCCAGCAGCCGCTGGTAGAACGCCGCGAGGTCCTGCGCGTCCGGGGCGTCCAGCGTGACCCCCGCCAATGTCATCTGCGGTCGCTCACTCATAGATGCGAGTTACCCACCCGTACGGTGACTATCCCAGCACGGGAACGACATCCCCGATCACCACGACGGCGGGCGGACGCAGCCCCGCAGCGGCCGTAGCCGCCGCGACCTCGCCGAGCGTGCTCCGAAGGACCCGCTGCGAACTCGTCGACCCCTCCTGAACCACCGCGGCCGGAGTGTCGGCGGCGCGCCCCTCGGCCAGCAGCCGTTCGGCGATCTTCGGCAGGTTCTTGAGGCCCATCATGATCACCAGGGTGCCGCGCAGCCGGGCCAGGGCCGCCCAGTCCACGAGGGACTGATCGCTCTCCGGCGGCACGTGCCCGGAGACCACCGCGAACTCGTGCGCGACCCCGCGGTGGGTGACCGGGATGCCGGCCAGCGCGGCCGCGGCGATCGAGCTGGTCACCCCGGGCACGACCGTCACGGGTACGCCGGCCTTGGCGCAGGCCAGCACCTCCTCGCCGCCGCGACCGAAGACGAACGGGTCACCGCCCTTGAGCCGCACCACGAACTTGCCGGCCTGCGCCCGTTCGACCAGGATCCGGTTGATCTCCTCCTGGGCCGCGGACGGCCCGTACGGGATCTTGGCGGCGTCGACGAGCTCGACGTCCGGGCGCAGCTCGTCCAGCAGCATGCCGGGCACCAGCCGGTCCGTCACGACGACCTCGGCCCGGTTCAGCAGCCGGCGGCCCTTGACCGTGATCAGCTCGGGGTCGCCCGGGCCGCTGCCGACCAGGAACACCTGCCCCTGCTCCGCGCGGTGGGTGAGCAGCTCGTTGTTCTCCAGCGCGGCGCCGATCAGATCCCGCAACGCCATCGCGTTGCGGCGGTCACCGCCGTCGGTCACCGCGACGGTGATCTGCCCCTGCCGGGTCACCGCCGGGGTCCAGGCCGTCGCGGCGTCGCGGTCGTCCGCGCGTACGCAGAAGACGCGGCGCTCCTCGGCCGCCGCACTCACCTCGGCCGCCGCCCCCGGGTCGTCCACGGCGACCTGCACCAGCCAGGCACCGTCCAGATCGGACGGCTCGAACCGGCCCTCGCGCCACGACAACCGGCCCGCGTCCGCGTGCGCCCGCAGCGCCGGGGTGAGCACCGGCGAGACCACCTGGACGCGCGCCCCGGCGGCGAGCA
The DNA here is from genome assembly GCF_044465265.1 of Actinoplanes sp. NPDC049681. Taxonomy (NCBI): domain Bacteria; kingdom Bacillati; phylum Actinomycetota; class Actinomycetes; order Micromonosporales; family Micromonosporaceae; genus Actinoplanes; species Actinoplanes sp. NPDC049681. The sequence goes on along the minus strand of NZ_JBITLP010000003.1, from coordinate 903,323 downwards.
GGGCCGGCATGCGGCGGGTCGCCACCGCCCCGCCGCCCACGACGAGCACCCGGCGGCCCTCGAGCCGCAGTGCCAACGGGTAGAGGTTCACTTTTCCGAGACCCCCGCCGAGTCGAACGTGGCCACCTCGCGCAGGACGCGGACCGCGCCGGCGACGACCGGGAGGGACAGGGCGGCGCCCGTACCCTCACCGAGCCGCATGCCGAGGTCGAGCAGCGGGGTCAGGCCCAGGTGGGCGAGAGCCGCGGAGGCGCCCGGCTCGACCGAGCGGTGCCCCGCGACCATCGCGGCGACGGCGTCGGGCGCGAACGCCGCGGCGGTCACCGCGGCGGAGGCGGCGATCACGCCGTCGACGATCACGGGTACGCGGCGGGCCGCGGCGCCCAGGATGAAGCCGGCCAGCGCCGCGTGCTCCAGGCCGCCGACAGCGGCCAGGGTCGCGAGCGGCTCGGCCGGGTCCGGGCGGTGCAGCGCGAGCGCGCGGGTGACCACGTCGACCTTCCGCGCGTACGTCTCGTCGTCGACGCCCGTGCCACGACCGGTGACGTCGGCCGGGGCCGCGCCGGTGAAGGCCGCGATCAGCGCCGCGGCCGGGGTGGTGTTGGCGATGCCCATGTCGCCGGTGAGCAGGCACTTGGCCCCGCCGTCCACGAGCGCGCCGGCCACCGAGATGCCGGTCTCGAGGGCGGCGCGCGCCTCCTCCTGCGTCATGGCGGCCGTGACGGCCAGGTCCCGGGTCCCCCGGCGCACGTTGGCATCCAGCAGGTTGTCGCCGCCGTGCAGCGGTACGGCAACGCCGACGTCGACCACCATGAGCGAGGCGCCGACCTGCCGGGCGAACGCGTTGATCACGGCCCCGCCGGCCAGGAAGTTGGCCACCATTTGTGCGGTGACCTCCTGCGGCCACGGCGTGACGCCCTGGGCGTGCACCCCGTGGTCCCCGGCGAAGACCGCGATGGCGGCCGGCTCCGGCATCGGCGGCGGGCAGGTCCCGGCCAGGCCGGACAGGCGTACGGACAGCTCCTCGAGGGCGCCCAGCGAGCCGGCCGGCTTGGTGAGCCGGGACTGCAGGTCACGGGCGGCGGCCATGGCCGGCTCATCGGCGGGTCCGATGGCGGCGAGGGTCGTCTCCAGGGTCACTGGCGCTCCTTCAGCACGTCGGTCAGCGTCGCGAGGAACGCGTCGCTGGTGGCAGTGTCGCGCACGGCTACTCGGAGCCAGTCGGCACCCAGCCCCGGAAAGGTGTCGCCGCGCCTGACCGCGTACCCGCGTTTGCGCAGCTCAAGGCGCACCTGGTCGGCGCCGGCAAGGCGCAGCGCGACAAAAGCGGCGGCCGGATCGCCCGCGACAGTGACATCCGGCACGCCCCGCAACCCGGCAACCAGATGGTCCCGCTCCGCCGCGAGGGCGGCGGCGATCTCCCGCTCGGCCGCGACGGCCACCGGCGACGCGCAGGCCTCGGCCGCGGCCAGGGCCGGGGTCGAGACCGCCCAGAGCGGCTGGGCGGCGGCGAGCCGGGTGATCAGATCCGGCCCCGCCAGGGCATAACCGATCCGCAGGCCGGCCAGCCCCCAGGTCTTGGTGAGGCTGCGGATCACGATCACGCCGGGCAGGTCCGAGCGGCCGGCCAGCGACTCGGGCTCGCCGTCGACGCCGGCGCGCCAGGTGGTGTCGGCGAAGGCCTCGTCGACGACCAGGACCCGGCCGGGCCGCGCGAGCTCGGCGATGTCGCCGGCGGGGTGCAGCACGGAGGTGGGATTCGTCGGATTGCCCACGAAGACCAGGTCGGCGTCGTCGGGCACCACCGCCGGGTCCAGGCGGAACCCGTCCTGCTCGCGCAGGAGGACCCGGCCGACCTCGTGGCCCGCGTTGCGCAGCGCCGCCTCGGGCTCGGTGAACTGCGGGTGCACCACCACCGGGCGCTTCGCGGCGATCGCCCGGGCGATCAACACGAAGGCCTGGGCGGCGCCGGCCGTCAGCAGCACCTCCCCCGGCTCCCGGCCGTGGCGGCGGGCGACGGCCTCGGTGGCGCGCGTCGCGTCGGGGTACGCGGCGAGATCCGTGAGCGTGGCGGCGATCGGGCCGGCGAGCCAGGCCGGCATCGGCTGCCGCCGTACGTTGACCGCCAGGTCCACGAGCCCCGGCGCCACCTCGGCATCACCGTGGTGGTGCAGATCCATCTCCACCCCGCCAGAATGCCGGATCTCCGTCTCCACCCCGCCAGCATGCCGGATCGGAAACCGGCGGCCACTTCGGCCGTTCCGTCGGGACATGAGCGGTTTTGTCATACCTTCGAAGGGTGACGAAGACCGGACTCGCCAAAGCTGGACGGCTCGCCCCGCTCATCCGGGCCGGACTCATCGCCGGGCTCGCCATCGCCGGCCTCCTCTTCCCCCTGGTCGCCCTCGCCGGCGTCCAGGCGAAGAACGGGGCCGACGCGCTGCAAAGCATGCCCGAGCAGCTCTCGGTCGTCCCGTCCGCGCAGACCACCTACGTGTACGCGAACGACGGCAAGACGCTGCTCACGATGTTCTACGAGGAGCACCGCAAGCCCACGAAGATCGAGGACATGTCGCCGTACATCCTCAAGGCGATCGTGGCCTCGGAGGACACCCGGTTCTACGAGCACAACGGCGTCGACCCCAAGGGCGTGGCCCGCGCCTTCGTCGCCAACCAGCAGGCCGGCGGCGTCTCGCAGGGCGCGTCGACGCTGACCATGCAGTACGTCCGCATGGCGCTGCGCGACGGGGCCAAGACGCCCAAGGAGGCCCTCGAGGCCACCGAGCAGACCACCGCGCGCAAGCTCCGGGAGATGCGCCTCGCCATCGAGCTCGAGCAGCGCGTGTCGAAGCAGGAGATCCTGCAGCGGTACCTGAACTCGGCCTACTTCGGGCACCGGGCGTACGGGATCTTCGCGGCCTCGGAGGTCTTCTTCTCCAAGACGCCCAAGACCCTGTCCCTGACCGAGGCGGCCACCCTCGCCGGGCTGGTCAAGGCGCCGTCGGCGTACGACCCGGCCGTGAACGACCAGACGGCGGCGACCGAGCGGCGCAACTACGTCATCGACCAGATGGTCAAGATGGGCACGATCAGCGAGGACAAAGGGCGGGCCGCCAAGAAGACCAAGATCAGGCTCAAGCTCACCAGCCCGCCGAACGACTGCGTCTCGGTACCGAAGAAGCACAGCGACTGGGGCTTCTTCTGCGACTACCTGCGCAACTGGTGGATGGAACAGCCGGCCTTCGGCGCCAACGCCCAGGAACGCCTCGAGAACCTCCGCCGCGGCGGCTACAAGGTCGTGACCACCATCGACCCGGAGATCCAGGCATCGGCGATGAAGCACATCCTCGACAAGGAGAAGAGGAAGAGCGTCTACGCCCACGGCGAGGTGGTCATCGAACCGGGCACGGGCCGCATCAAGGCCATGGCCGTCAACCGTCGCTACTCCCTCGACCAGCGGAACAACGGCGAACACAGCGACCGCCACCTGCGCGGCAAGGTCCGCGGCAACTACCCCAACACGGTCAACCCGCTCCTCGGCGGCGGGGACATGGCGGGCTACCAGGCCGGCTCGACCTTCAAGATCTTCACCATGCTGGCCGCCCTCGACGAGGGCATGCCCCTGGACACCGCCTTCAACGCCCCCCAGCGGTACGTCAGCAAATACATCACCGCCCCGGGCCCGGCCACCTGCGGCATCCACTGGTGCCCGAAGAACTCGAGCGCCTCGATGAGCGGCCGCCAGACCATGTGGAGCGGCTTCGGCAAGTCGGTCAACACGTACTTCGTCCAGCTCGAGCAGAAGGTCGGTGCCGAGAAGGCGGTCCGGATGGCGGAGCGGCTCGGCCTGAAATGGCGTACCGAAATCGACAAGATGCTCGCCACGCCGGAGCACGCGGACGGCTGGGGCGCCTTCACCCTGGGCGTGAGCGACGCGACCCCGATCGAGATGGCCAACGTCTTCGCCACCCTCGCCGCCGAGGGCAAGTACTGCGAGCCGATCCCGGTCCGCCTGATCAACACCCGCGACGGCGCGAGCCTGGAGTACAAGGGGAAGAAGGTCGCCGGCCCCCGCTGCCACCAGGCCCTCCGCCCGGAAGTGGCCCAAGCGGCAACGGACGCGGCCCGCTGCGTGACGGGCTACGGCGCGGCGAAGGGCTCGTGCGGCGGGTGGGAGACCTCGCCGATGGTGTACGCGACGCTGCACCGGCCCGTGGCAGGCAAGAGCGGTACGACGGACAGCAACCGCAGCGCCTGGTTCTGCGGGTTCACACCTCAGCTGGCGGCGGCGGCATTCGTGGCCGATCCGGATAACCCGGACAACACAGTGGGGACGAGCCGGGGGACGATCTCGAAGTTCACCGTGGCGGAGACGTTGAAGGACGCGCTGAAGGGGCTTCCGAAGGAGAAGTTCACTCCGCCGCCGGATGAGATGGTGCACGGGGGCTGAGCTGCGGCGCGTGGGTTCGCCGCCGGCCGGGTGGGGGACGGCCGGAGGCTCGACCGCGCGATGAGGGCTTGTGGGGGGCCTTTCTCCGATCAGTGGGGTGCTGTGACGGGACGCCAGTGCGGGTCGCGGCCGGCCAGGCCGACTGCCTGCTCCAGCAGGGTCGCTTCGTCGTCCACCGGGACGACCGGGCCGAACAGGCCGGGGGTGCCCTGCGCCGGGCCTTGGGACAGGAACTCGATGAGGTGCTCGAGGGTGCGGGGGTCGGCCGCGTATTCCTGGCCGGTGGCTCGGGCCAGGTCCCAGCCGTGCATGATGAGCTCGTTGATCGCCACGGTGCCCATGGCGGCGGCCGGCATGGTGACGCCGCCCGCTCGGGCTGTGCCTTCCCAGGCCGTGGGTTGTCTCCAGGCTGTCGCGAGGTCTTCGAGGACGACCGGGAGGCGGCTGCGCCAGTGGCGGTTGAGGTTGGCCGCAGAGGGCTGGGGCGGGGCGGAATCGGTGCCGGGGGCGTCGGTCCTCTTCTGGGCTGCCTGGGTGAAGGCCCAGGAGAGGCCCATCAGGTGATCGAGCAGGTCGCCGACGGTCCAGTCGGGACACGGCGTCGGCGCGGTGAGGTGGTCGTCGGTGATGCCGAACAGCAGGGACCGGATCTGACGCACCGGCGGGTCGAAATCGAGCGGCACACGATCTGCCACGGTCGTTCTCCCTTCTCGCGGACCCTCTCACCGTAAGGCCAGGGTGCGACTATTGCCGCCCGGCGTGTCGCGCGCCGACACGCAGGGCGCGACACGACGCCGAACGTGATCCGCCGGGCGCGAAACGCCATCCGCTGAGCGCGGCGCAGGACCTTTGGCCGCGGGCACGTGAGGGCGATAGCGGGGCCGCCTGCGGGCGGCAGGGGCGGTAACTGGCCGGCTGGAGCGGGCCGCCGAGGCACGGGTGCGGACCACGAGTGCAGAACGCCGAGGCACGGGTGCGGGCCGCGAGGACACCACGCGGCCGTCGGCCGGTGAGGGCGATGACACCGAGCGCCGACGACGCGGGCCGGACAGTGACCCTGTGCACGCAAGGGCGGTCGCGAGCTTTGGTGTCACTGGGCTCGTGTGCGCGTACCCATCAAGATTTTGGGGGTGTCACGGCCGTGAGCGACAACGTGGCCTCGCCCGGATCGTCTTCCCGTGGTGACGGCGGAGCCGGAGCCGACGGGCTTCCCGGCATCCCCACCTGCGCCGGGATGGGCGTCGCGGGGACCGGCAGCGCGGTCGCCACCACCAGGCGCCGCGCGATCTCCGGCGCTCCGGCCCAGTGCAGGCCGAGCTGCGACGCGTGCACCTGGCGCCAGACGAAGCCTTCCGGGTTGCCGCCCGACCACGTCCAGGCCGGGACCTGACCCGCGCGCGGGGCGACGATCGCACGGTGTTGCTTGTAGCCGGTGATGCGCGCTCCGGCCGGGGCGAGCGGGGAGGTCGCCGGCGCTGTCGCCTCGCGATATCCCGCCACCGTTTGGGCGCCCGTCGTCGCGGACGCGTCCAGGACGCCGCACATCGGCCGGCCGTCGAAGTCTCGGCCGAGCCAGGGCAGGCCGATGCCTTCCGCCACGATCGGGCCGCCCTCGTGGGCGAGCTTGGCGACGGCGGCGCAGAGGCGGCGGTTCGCCGAGAGTTCCTCCGCGTAGCCCTCGGGGAGGCCGGCGCCGATCATCATGGCCCTCGTGCCGGGTGGGAGGGTTTCGTCGCGCAGCGGGTCGACCACCGCGACGTCCGCTCCGGCGGCTGCCAGCAGCTCGGCCGTCTCGACGTACGTGTACGGCGCGCCCGGTCCGCCGGCCAGCGCGATCACCGGGCGGGTCTCGAGCGGGACCGGGGGCTCGCCGGTCGCCTCCGCCAGGGCGTCGACCGGCGACCAGGGCGTGCCGGGCAGCGCCGGCGCGGTGTCCGCCAGGGCCATGATGCGGTCCAGGTCGAGCGCGTTGGCGACGGCTTCGCCCAGGCGGCGGACCGCGCGGACCGCTTCGACCGTACGGTGGGCGACCGGCACCGGACCCTGAGCGCGCGCCGGCAGAACCGCGGGAAGGTCACCGCGACGCAGCGCGCCGAGTACGGGCATACCGATGTCGTCCAACGCGGTGCGCAGCATCTCCTCGTGCCGCGGCGACGCGACCCGGTTGAGCACGACGCCGCCGAGGTGCACCATCTCGTCGAACATCCGGAAGCCGTGCACGAGCGCTGCGAGCGAATGGCCCATGGCGGCGACATCGACGATCAGGAGTACGGGCGCGCGCAGTGCCGCCGCGACCGCAGCGGTGCCGTCGATCTCGGGCTGGCCGGTGAGGCTGTCGAAGAGCCCCATCGCGCCCTCGATGATCGAGATGTCCGCGCCGGCCGCACCGTGGGCGAACAGTGGCGCGATGCGCTGGGCGCCGACCAGGCGTGGGTCGAGGTTGCGACCGGGACGGCCGGCCGCAAGCCCCAGGTACGCCGCATCGGTGTGGTCCGGCCCGACCTTGAACCCGGCCGCGGGAACACCCCGCGCCGCACAGGCCGCCAGCAACCCGACGGCAACCGCTGTCTTGCCGTGCCCGGACGAGGGGGCGCTCACCACCAGACGTGAAGGGGTGGTCATCATGGCTCCCTCGGGGATGTGGAAAACGCCGCCGACGTGATATGCCCGCCGGAAGTCGCACCCTACCTGCCAGCCGCGAGCCGCCGTCGCCGCCCGGGTAGCCTCGGGTCGTGTACCGGTTCCTGCTGACCCCCCGCTGGCTCGCCGCGGCGGTGCTGACCGTGGCCGCCTCGGTGGTCATGGTGTTCCTCGGCAACTGGCAGCTGCACCGGTACCACGAGCGCAGCGCGATCAACGATCGCATCGACGCGGCCGACTCAGCACCGGCGGTCCCGCTGACGTCCGTGCTGGTCAAGCCCACTGCGGCGGGCACGCTGGGACCCCGGCCCGGCGAGGACCGGGCATGGACGAAGGTCACTGTCACCGGACGGTACGACGCCACGCACGAGATCCAGGCCCGCGGGCGTACGGTCGAGAGCAAAGTCGGATTCGAGATCGTCACCCCCCTGGTCCTGCCGGATGGGACAGCGGTCCTGATCGACCGCGGCTGGGTCCCGTCCCAGAACGGCGACGCCATCTCGCCGCCGGTCGCGTCCCCGCCCCCGGCCGGCGAGGTGACGGTGGTCGGGCAGGTCCACCTCTCGGAGAGCCGGCCCTCGTCCATCACGCGCCGGGACGGGCGGCTGGACACCCGGAGGATCTCACTGCCGCATCTGGCCAAGGAAATGCCCTATCCCGTGTACGGGGCCTACGTGCTGCAGAGCGACCCGGCGCAGGGGTTCTCGCGCATCCCGATCGATCACGAGGACTCGTGGCAGAACGGCGGGTACGCGGTGCAGTGGTGGATGTTCTCGGTGATGGCGCTTCTGGCGTACGGGTGGCAGGCGCGGCGAGAGGCTCGCGGGGACGGGCCGAAGAAGCGGGTGGATCGGGTGGAGGAAGCGGATCGGCGGGGGAAGCCTGTGCCGACGAGCCAGGCGCCGGACTGAGGCGTCGTTTTCCGCCGGCACGGCTTCTCCGCTCGCGTGGGCGTTTCGTGTGCCAGTGAGCCCCGCTAGGGTTCTTGGGGTGACGTTTCCCCAGGATCCGGCCGCGAGCGACCCGTGGAGCGTGCCGGCCCCTCCCCCGCCCGTCGCGGACCTGCCGGCCGTGCCCGGTCCGGTGATCGTGCAGATCGGGGATATGGGGGTTACGTCGACCGTCGTGCACACGCCCGCCGGAGACATTCCGCTGGCGGGTTCCACGTGGACTGTCCACGACTATTGGCACAACGAGACGAAGATCCCGAAGTGGGCGATCGTCGCGGCGATCGCGGGGTTCTGCGTGCTGACGGTGTTCAGCCTGTTGTTCCTGCTGGTCAAGGTGACGGTCTCGCAGGGAACGGTGCAGGTCACGGTGACGAACGGGACGAGGCAATATGTCGCTCGGATCCCGGTGACGGATCAGACGCAGGTCACGTACGTCCACCAGCAGGTCAACTATGTGCGGTCGCTCGCCGCCCTCTGACCCCCTGAGACGCGGCCCGGCGCCCTCGCAGCACGACCCGGCGCCGTCGCAGCGCAGGCCAGCATCCGCGCAGCGCGGCCCGGAACCGTCGCGGACGACACGCTTTCGGCTGGTCAGCCTTCGGGGGACGGGTGGCCGCCGATGGCTCTCACCATGTCGATCGTGTCCGCCTCCTCCGCACGCTTGTCGTCGCGGTAGCGCAGCACCCGAGCGAACCTCAACGCCACGCCGCCCGGGTAGCGCGGTGAGGACTGGACGCCGTCGAAGGCGATCTCGACCACCTGCTCGGGGCGTACCGTGACGACCCAGCCGGAATCGTCGACGGCCAGTTCCTTGAAGCGCTCGGTCTGCCAGCGCAGCAACTCGTCCGTCAGGCCCTTGAAGGTCTTGCCCAGCATCACGAAGCCACCGCTACGCGGGTCACGCGCGCCCAGGTGCAGGTTGGACAGCCAGCCCTTGCGCCGGCCGTGGCCCCATTCCACCGCCAGGACCACGAGGTCGAGGGTGTGGCGGGGCTTGACCTTCACCCAGGCGGCGCCGCGGCGACCCACGTCGTACGGCGCTTCCTGCGCTTTGATGACGACGCCCTCCTGACCGGCGGCGAGGGCGGCGGCGAAGGCTTCCTTGGCCTGTTCGGCGCTCTCGACCGTACGGCGGCCGACGACGAGTGCCGGCGGGAGGGTGTCGGCCAGCGCGGCCCAGCGGACGCGCCCGGGCTCGTCGAGCAGGTCGTTGCCGTCGAGGTGCAGCAGGTCGAAGAAGAACGGGACGAGCGCGGGGCGTTCGACGGGACCGGTCGCGGCACCGCGGCGGGCGCCTCGGGTGGCGGCGCGGCTGGAGGTCTCCTGGAAGGGCCGCGGACGGCCGTCGGTGTCGAGGGCCATGGCTTCGCCGTCGAGCACGATGTCGGTCACGGGCAGCGCACGCGCGGCGGCGACGACCTCGGGCAGGCGGGGCGTGATGTCGTCCAGGCTGCGGGTGAAGACGGCGACCTCGTCGCCGGAGCGGTGCACCTGGATGCGGATGCCGTCGAGCTTGACGTCCACGGTGGCGGGTGACCCGGTGGCCAGCAGGGCGGCGTCGACGTCGGGGGCGCTGCTGGCGAGCATCGGGGTGAGCGGGGTGCCGACCCGCAGGCTGATCCCGGCCAGCGCGGAGGCGCCGCCGCCCAGCGCAGCGACCGCCACCTGCTTGAGGTCGCCGGAGAGCAACAGCGCCCGCCGGACGGCGGTGACGGGAACGTCGGCGGCTCGGCCGATCGCATCGGCCAGCAGCCCGGCCTGGGCGCCCTGGCGCAGCTCGCCGCCGAACAGCCCGACGAGCAGCCGCTGCTCGTCGGCGGTCGCCCGGCCGAAGAGCTCGGCGAGCAACTCGCGGCGGCGGGCCTGGGAACCGGCGCCGGCGACGACGGAGATGGCCGCGATCCGCTCGTCGACCTCGGCGACGGTCAGGCTCGGCTCGACTGCGGGCGGGGGCAGGTCGCGCAGGGCGGCATAGCCGACGCCGGTCTGCCGCTGCCGGAGCTCCCCGGCGAGATAGGCGGACCCGGGAGCGACCTCGTCCGGATCGAGGCGCCGGAGGGCGTCGGCCAGCAGGTCGATCTTCGCCTTCCGGCCGGGGACGGCGGTGACGGCTGCCGAGGTGGCTGCCAGGTCCAGGAACTGCACGGACCCATCCTGGCAGCCACCTACGACAATTTCCGGCCGTCGTGACGCGCTCCCCCGTGAAGCAGTCAAGACGGCGGCGACCGCCGGCCGGCGGTGCTCCGGCCCGCAGCAGAAGGATGGAATGCTGCGGGCCGGAGCGCTGTACAGCCGTGCGGAAGCTTGCCGGGCCGGCCTACTGGGACATGCGGGCCGGCCCGGACCACCGACCGGATCGGGGCGGATCCGGCGGCCCACCCGCCGTTCCGCCGACCCCGTGGCGACAGGGCCGGCGAACGCGGCGGCGGTTTCGCCGCCTGCCGACGCACCGGTGGCGAAGCCGGCGCGGTTTCGCCCACGATCGGCCGCAACCTCGGGGCAGCAGGCGGCACGTTTGCACGAGGTCAGGCCGCGACGGGCTCCGCGATGCGGTAACCGCGGGCTCGCACGGCGTCCGCGACGCGGCTCAGCTGAGCATCGAGATGACACAGGACCGCGGAGAGCTCCGCGAGCTGGTCGGTGAGGATGGTGTCGTCCCATCCGGAGACGTCGACGTCCCCCAGAGCACGGCCGGCGGCGCGGAGCGCCTCGATGGCGTCATTCGAACTCATGTTCGAATCCTATCAGGAGTGATCTCTCGTGCGCACCGCAATCACCCGATCCAGCGAGCCGTGTCTCCGGGGCCGATCCACCACTCGAGCAGCATTTCCAGGCCGGACAACCGCTACGCGGCGGGCACCGGCGGCGGCATCGCCCGGCGGAAGACCTCGGCCGCCTCGGCAGGGGACGCGGCGGCCGCCACGAAGCCGTCCGGCCGTACGAGGTAGAGCGTCCCCGGCCGCAACGCCGTCTCCGGAGCCGCGTCGAACACGTGCACCGGCAGCCCGAGATCAGGGGCGGAGGTCAGTTCGCCGTACGCGTGCACCTGCCACTCGAGAGACCGCAGCGGCGCGTAGTTGTCGCCGGTCCAGGGCAGGCGGCGGCCCACCACCGGGTCGCGTGGCTCGTCCGGCAACATCGGGTAGCGGATGCGGATCTGGGACACGTACTCGAACAGGCGCGATCCGCCCGATGTGCCAGGGAGCGCCCGGACGCCGACGGGGGCCAGCAGCGGGACGATCGCTCGCCGCAGCAGGCGTAGCGACGTGCGCTGGGAGGTGATGAAGCCGAAGATCCGGTCGGTGGTGGCCACGAGGGTGTGCGCGACGGGACGGCGCTCCGCCTCGTACCGGTCGAGCCACGGCTCAGCGGCACGGCCGTGGATGACGTCGGCCAGTTTGAACGCCAGGTTGTGCGCGTCCTGCAGGCCGGTGTTCATGCCTTGGCCGCCGACCGGGGAGTGCACGTGGGCCGCGTCGCCGGCGAGGAAGAACGGACCGTCACGGAAGGCGGCGGCCACCCGGTGATGCACCCTGTACGTCGCGAACCAGCGGGAATCGGCATATGTGACGGCGAAGTCCCGGCGGATCCGGGCACGGGCGTCGTCCTCGCCGACCTTCCCGTCGCCGTCGTCGTCGCGGACCAGGCCGATCAGGCGCCAGTTGCCACGGCCGTACATCGGGAAGCCCAGAAGGAAATCGTCACGGCCGGGGCGTACGTTGATCGACCCCTCGACCAGCCCGCCGACGGCCGTGGCGTCGATGACATAGAAGAGGTGCGGGTTGGTGACGCCGTCGAAGCCGATGCCGCGTGCCTTGCGGACGACCGAGTTGGCGCCGTCCGCGCCGACGCAGAAGCGGGCGGTGACCTTCTCGCCGTCGATCACCGCCTCGACGCCGCCGGGCACGGGCTGCAGCGAGGTGACCGTGGCACCCCAGCGAACCGCGCCGCCGAGGGACCGCAGATTCTCGTAGAGGATTTTCTCGTTGCGGCTCTGCTCGAGAATCTCGATCCACGGGTACTGCGTGCGCCCCTCCCCGAGCGGTCCGAGCGGGATCCGCCCGAACACGCGATCGCCGAAGCCCGGGGCCAGGGCGCGGGCCGTCTGTGCCGCCGCGATGACCTTGTCGCCGATGCCGAGCTGGTCGTACACCTCGAGGCTGCGGGCCTGCACGACCAGCGCGCGCGACTCGCGGGTCGGCCCCGCCTTGCCGTCGGCGACGACGGCCCTGACCCCGAGTTTTGCCAGCCAGTTCGCCAGCATCAGTCCGGTGGGGCCGGCGCCGACCACCAGTACGTCGCAGCTCGCCTGGGATGCACCCGGGGCCGGGGCCGTCATGTCACTCCCCCAGCCCGGCCACGTTGCGCAGCAGGAGCGCCTCGGCGAGGCAGACCCGCGCGAACTCCCCGAGGTGCAAGCTCTCGTCCGGCCCATGTGCGCCGGAGAACGGATCCTCCACGCCGGTGACCAAGATCGCCGCCTGCGGGAAGAGCTCCTGGAACGTGGCGATGAACGGGATCGAGCCGCCGACGCCCATGTCGACGGGCGCCACCCCGTCCCACGCCGTCGTGAAGGCGGCGCGCGCCGCGTCGTACGCCGGACCGGTGGCATCGATGACGCACGGGGCGCCGCCGCTCTCGAGGGTCACCTCGACGTGCGCGCCCCAGGGCACGAACTTCTCGAGGTGGGCGCGGACCGCCGCATACGCCGAGGCCGGGTCGTCGCCGGGCGCCAGCCGTACGCTGAGCTTGGCCTTGGCTCGCGGAACCAGGGCGTTGGCCGCCTCCTGGGTCTTCGGGGCGTCGATGCCGAGCACCGAGATGGCCGGCTTCGTCCAGATGCGGTCGGTGAGCCTGCCGTTGCCGACCATCCTGACCCCGTCGAGGACGCCGGCCTCGTGCCGCAGGCGCTCCTCCGGGTAGTCGACCGATGCGCCCTCGCGGCCGACGAGACCGTCGACGGCCACCTCGCCGTGCTCGTCGTGCAGGGTGCTGATCAGGCGGGCCAGCACCGTCAGCGCGTCCGGCACGGGACCGCCGAACATGCCGCTGTGCACGGCGTTCTGCAGCGTGCTGACCTCGACGAAGCAGTTGACCAGTCCCCGCAGGGAGGTGGTCAGCGCGGGAACGCCGATGTCCCAGTTGCCGGAGTCGGCGATCACGATCACGTCGGAGCGCAGCAGCTCCTTGTGGGTCTCGATGAGCTCGTCGAGGGAGTCGGAGCCGTATTCCTCCTCGCCCTCGATGAACAGGACTACGCCGACCGGCAGCTGGTCACCGAACGCGCGCAGCGCGGCCACGTGCGCCATCACGCCGGCCTTGTCGTCGGCGGCGCCGCGGCCGTAGAGCCGCCCGTCGCGCTCGACCGGCTCGAACGGGTCGCTCGTCCACAGCGCGGGGTCACCGGCCGGCTGGACGTCGTGGTGCGCGTAGAGGAGAACCGTCGGCGCACCGGGGGGCGCGGGCTTGTGGCCGATCACCGCGGGCTGGCCGCCGGCCCGGACGATCTGCACGTCGAGCCCGCAGCCGCGGAGCAGCTCGGCGACGGCCTCGGCGGACCGCTCGACCTGCGAGTGGTCGAAGCCGTCGAACGCGATCCCCGGGATGCGGACCAGCCGTTCGAGGTCGGCGCGGACACCGGGCAGCTCCCGCGCGATCGCGGCGCGCAGGTCGTCTTCAGTGAGGCTCATGCCCCGATCCTAGGCCCGCGGGCGGGCCGGGTGCGGGTCCGCTTCGGTGGCTGTGGACAACGGGCCCGAAGGCTCAGGCGGAGTCGGTGCGGGCCGGCTTCGGTGGCTGTGGACAACCGGCCATCAGGGCCGGGCCGGGTCGGGTACGGGCCCGCTTCGGCGGCCGTGGACAACGGGCCCGAACGCTCAGGCCGACCGAGAAAACGGGCATGGCGCGACCGCGCGGCGCCGGAAGCCGACCCGGCCGGGCACACGGAGCGCCGAGCCGGTGCCGACCACGCGGATGGCCGAGCCGGCGCCGACCGCGCGGAGACCCGAGCCGGTGCCGACCGCGCCTGACCATCCAGGCGAGACGGCCACGGCCGGCGCCCGAAGCGACCCGCGTCGACCCGGCGTGTGGCTCAGGCCGGCGGCGGAGGAGGCGGGGGCGCGTCGTCGCCACGGCGGCGGCCCGCGCCCGAAGCCCAGTCCCGTGCCCCACGCGCGGCTGACCCGGCCAGGTCGGCGGCGCCGTCACCGAGCTTGCGCAGCAGCCCGACCAGCGGGTCCTGCGAGGAGTTGAAGCTCTGCCGGTAGGAGTCGGCCGCGGCCTTGATGTCCTCGGTGACCGAGGCGTTGCCGTCGGAGTCACGGCGCGGGTAGTCGCCGCCGAGAATGCGGCCGTACTCGCCCGCGTCGATCCACTTGCGCAGCTCGGAAGCGCGGGCCACCGGCACCGGGTGGGTGCTCCACGCCGTCATGCCCAGTTTGTGGATGCTGTCGCGCAGGTCGCCGCCGCTCTCGTACTCGGCGGCCTGCTCGAGGAAGGCGGCGGTGTCGATCTGCGAGAGGTCGCCGCCGCCGGCCAGCTTCATGAGCAGCCGCGTGGAGGCGGCCGGGTCCTGACCCGCGAGGAGGCCCGCGCGGTCGGCGGAGAGTTCCGCCTTGCGCCACCACTCGAACATGGCGGCGAGGATCGCCCGGAGCGCGATCGCGCCGACCGGCAGCCAGCTGAGGTTGGCGGCCCAGCGGGTGAGGATCATCATGATCGTCTTGTAGACGGCGTGGCCGCTGCGGACGTGGCCGATCTCGTGGCCGAGCAGCGCCCGCAGCTCGTCGTCGTCGAGCTTCTCCACGGCGGCCGTGGTGATGACGATGAACGGCTTGTCCATGCCGATCGCCTGGCCGTTGATGACGGGCGCCTGGCTCACGTACAGCTCGGGCAGCTCGGCCACGTCGAGGGCCGTGGCGGCCTCGGTGAAGCGCTGGTACACGCGCGGGTACTGCCGGTGATCGACGCGGATGGCGCTGGCCAGGAACTGGAGGCGGAAGCCGCGCTCGTTCCACATGCCGAAGAACGCCTTGACCACATCGTCGAAGCCGCGGAGCTCGCGCAGGGCGGTGAGCGCGCCGCGGTCGGCGGGGTGCTCCCACGCCCGGGAACTGATGCCGGTCAGGGTGACCCGTCGCCGCGTCGGCCGGTTGTCGTCGTCGGTCGTCATCTCGTCCCCGTCCCCGCTGCTCACACAGCAGATCGTGGCCAATGAGGCGGCTGCCGCAACGCCTCGTAGCGGTCGCCGGATCCTTCGGCCGCGCCGTCGACCAGCAGGTCGGCATGCGCGGCGGTGGCCTCCGCGGCGAAGTGCTCATCCTCGGCGGCGCGCCAGCGCTCAAGGTACGCCCGAAACGCAACATCGTTGCCCCCGTCGCGTGCAAGAGCCCTCCGCCACCGCAGATCGGGCGGCGCCGTCACGAAAACCGAGAAGGACAGCTCCGGTCCAATCGCCCGGCGCGCCGACGTCACCCCTTCCAAAAGTACGGCCGCAGCAGGCTCGACCGACACAGGAGGCCCGCCGAACGCCCGCCGATGCCACAGGTAGCGCCGATACGTGGCGGTACGACCGTGCCGCAGCGGCTCCAGCACCTGCTCCTCGAGGCGCGCCCAGAAGGTGAACTGGTCGTCCCACCCGTCGAGCAGGTCGTCGGTGTGCACGACCGGTACGTCGGCGGCCTTGGCCAGCTTGCCGGCGAACCAGCTCTTCCCCGCGCCGCTCGGCCCGTCGACGGCGACGAGGCGTACGGGCCCCAGCCGGGGCTCCGTGGCCAGGATCCGTGCCGCGAGGTCGCTGAACTCAGGCAACCGGCGCTCCCGGCGGGATGAAGGGCAGACCCGCGGGTGGCCCCGACTCGATCAGCCGCCACAGCGCGTCGGTATCCAGGTGCTCCTCGACGAGGTCGCCCAGGGTGTCCAGCGCCTTCTCGCGCACGTCGGCGAAGCGGGTGTCCGGCGCGACCACGAAACCGTGCCGCCCCGCCTGACGGGCCGCCCCGGTCAGGAACCGGCGCCGAAACTCGTCGGATTCGAAGGCGCCGTGCCAGTGCGTGCCGCACACCGTGCCGACCACGGCACCCTCCGGCGTGCCGTCCGCGTACCGCAGGAGTGGCTCCGGTGCGCCGCTGGAGACGTACCCGTGATGGATCTCGTAGCCGCCGACCTCGACCTGATCCCACGCCGCGCCGCGCGACCGGGCCAGGGTCTTGCGCGCGCCGAACGTGATCTCGACGGGCAGCAGTCCCAGCCCGGGCACGGTGCCCCGGCGGCTCTCCACCTCGTCGTGGATGGCCTCGGAGAGCATCTGGAAGCCGCCGCAGATGCCGACCAACGGCTTTCCGGCGGCCGCGTGCGCGAGTACGGCGTCGGCCAGCCCGGTCTCGCGCAGCCAAGCCAGGTCGCTGACCGTCGCCTTCGAGCCGGGCAGCACGACGAGGTCGGCGTCGGCGATGTCAGCCGGTTCGATGGTGAGCATCACGCGCACGCCCGGCTCGGTCGCCAGCGCCTCGGCATCGGTCGCGTTCGAGATGCGCGGCAGCCGCACCACGGCGACCCGCAACCACTCGGTGCCGCGTGGCGGTCCGGGCCGTCCGAGCGTCCGCCCGTACGCGAGGGAATCCTCCGCGTCGAGCCACACGTCGAGGTTGAAGGGCAGCACGCCGTGCACCGGCCGCCCCGTGGCAGCGGTGATCATGTCGAGCCCGGGTTGCAGGAGCCCGAGATCGCCGCGGAACTTGTTGATGACGAACCCGCTGATCAGCGCCTGATCCTCGGGGCTGAGCAGCGCCAGGGTCCCGAAGAGCGCGGCGAAGACACCACCGCGGTCGATGTCGCCGACGACCACCGCGGGCAGACCGGCATGCCGGGCCAGCCCCATGTTGACGAAGTCACCGTCCCGCAGGTTGATCTCGGCCGGGCTGCCGGCACCCTCGCAGATGACGGCGTCGTATTCGGCGCGCAAGGCGGCGAGGGTGGCGTGCGCGGTCTCAGCCAGCTTGGGCCGCAGCGCCCGGTAATTGCCGGCGGTCACCGTGTCGATGGCCTCGCCGAGCAGCACGACCTGGCTCGAGAGGTCGCTACCGGGCTTCAGGAGCACGGGGTTGAACCGGATGTCCGGCGCGACCCCGCACGCGGCGGCCTGCATGGCCTGCGCGCGCCCGATCTCACCGCCACGCCCGTCCGCGCCGACCACGACGACCGAGTTGTTGGACATGTTCTGCGCCTTGAACGGCGCCACCCGCACGCCCCGGCGATGCAGCCATCGGCAGATGCCCGCGGTGAGCACACTCTTGCCGGCGTCGGAGGTGGTCCCGGCGACCAGCAGCCCGCCGCTCATCGACGGCTCCCGGTCAGCCCGCGCGCGAGGGCCGCCCCCGCAGCGACCGTGACCGCCGCCAGGCCAACAGCCCCGGACAGGCGTGCGGCGCGGCGCAGGTGGGCGGCCGACGGTCGCGGTCCGTCACCCAGGAAGGGCCGGGTTTCCGTACGCCCGAAGTAAACGTTCCGTCCCCCCAGCCGTACCCCGAGCGCCCCGGCCATCGCGGACTCGCACTGCCCCGCATTGGGACTCGGATGGTCCAGCCTGTCCCGCCGCCACACCCGCAACGCCTCCCCGGAACGTCCCTGGACGAGCGGCGCAGCGGCCACCGTCAACAGACCGGTCATGCGCGCGGGAAGGAGGTTGAGCGCGTCGTCGAGCCGAGCGGACGCCGTTCCGAACCGCGCGTATCGCGAGGACCGGTGCCCCACCATCGCGTCCAGCGTGTTGACGGCCCGGTATCCCAGCAGACCCGGCAGCCCGGCGACGCCGCCCCAGAACAGCGGGGCGACCACGGCGTCGGAGGTGTTCTCGGCGACGGACTCGACGGTGGCCCGGGCCAGCTCCGGCGCGTCGAGCGTGGAAGGGTCACGGCCGCAGAGGTGGTTGAGCCGTCCCCGCGCGGCGGCGAGATCCTCGCGCTCGAGGTGGCCGGCCATGATGTCCGCCTCCCGCCGCAGGGTCCGGCCGCCCAACACCGTCCATGTCGCGGCGGCCACGAGGGCTGCCCGGGCAGCCGGCCGACGACGCGTGGCGCGGGCCAGGAGTGCACCGGCGACCACCGGTATGCCGGCCGCCGCGGCCGCAAACGCCGTGCCGGCCGCCCGGTTCGGCGCGTAGAGGCGTTGCTCGAGCACACCGGCAGCCCGGCCGAAACCGGCGACCGGGTGGAAGCGGCGCGGATCACCGAGAACGGCATCCAGCGCGTATCCGGCAACAATCCCGGCGGCGTCGGCAATCATCGCGGCTCGCCTTCCTCGCTCCATCCGAACCACCCTAGTGAGCGGCCCGGCGCCCGCGTGCCGGCCACCGGCCCGCCGACGGGACCGGTGGCCGGCGGTCTTCTCGCCCACCCGGCCGTTCCTTGTGCCGTACGCCGGGCAGGCCGGCCCCTCCCGCCCGGGAGTCAGGACGGGAGGGCGCGCGGATGCCGGCCACCAGAACATCCGCGCGCCGCCGCGGGCGACGACGGAAGAGGGGGAACTCCCGCCGCCGCCTCAGCGGACCGGCCGCCGCCGTTGCCCGACAGCGGCGGCCGGCGCTGCCCCGCCTCCGGTGGGACGGGCGGGGCAGCCGGGACGGACGGGTGCCGGCCGTCCGCCCCTTCCGGTGGATGCCGCGTACTTATCCGCGGCCTACCACCGGCGGCTTCATGGGGCCCGGTCGCCGCCGTACGCCGGCGACCGGGCTTCGCCGCTCGCTCGCGACCCCTGGCGACGAGCGGCTATGCCGCCCGGGACCGGGTGCCGACCACCGGACACCCCGCCCGGGCGGACCGGAAGCCCACGCCGGCCACACGCAGGCCGCCGGTTGTCTTCGCCGCCTCACCCCGCCAAGACCGCCCCCGACCGAGCGAGCGCCGTTCAGGCCCCCGACCGAGCGGGCGCCGTTCAGGCCCCCGAGCGAGAGGGAGGTCGGCCGGGCCCCGGCCGAGCGTGCCGGTATTCGGCCCCCACCCGGACGTGCCGGCTGTCAGGGGCCGACCGGCGCGACCGGTGTTCACGCCCGGACCAGGCGTGCGGCGGTCAGGCGGCGTGCGGCGGTCAGGCCGCGACGGGCTGCCGACGCGAGGCGCGGGCCCGCACGCGACGCGGGCTCGGTGCGTCGGCCGGCTCCGCCCGACCCGCCGACTCGACCGGCTCGGTGCGGCTCGGGGCCTCGGCGGGCTCCGTCAGGCGCTCCGGCTCAGCCTGCTCAGCCTCGATGTCCGTGCCGGCTTCACCTGCCTCTGCGTCCGCCTCCATGTCCGGAGGCGTCGCCGTCGTGTCGAACGGTTCGAAACCGCCACCGCGGAGCGCTGCGACGGGCACCGGAGCGCCGGCAGGCACCTCCTCGAACGCCGGCTCGTCGCCGTCGGGTACGCCGTCGCCGTACACCGCGGGGGCGTCGCTCTCCGGGATCGGGGCCGCCGGCTCACCGCGTACCGATTCCGGGTTCTCCACCGCCGCGATCGCGGCCGACTTGGTCCGGAAGAACCGGGCCCGGCCCCGGGACAGGTCGTGACCGACGGAGACGGCCTCCATCTCGTACGTCGTCCGCAGGTTGCCCTCCGAGTCGGTCCAGTCGCGGGTATAGAGGCGTCCCGCCACCACGACCGGGTCGCCGACCGTGACGGAGGAGGCCACGCCCTCGGCGAGACGGCGCCAGCAGTTCACCCGTACGCGAAGATGGTTGCCGTCCACCCACCGGCCCGTGTCCCTGTCGATCCGGCGTGCCGTCGACGCCAGCCGGAAGTTCGCGACGAGCGTGTTGGAGCCGGCGGTCCGCCGCCACTCGGGCGCGGTGAGCACGTTGCCGATCACGACAATGTTGGTGTCGAACATCGCTTCTCCTCAATCGGTTCGGAGTTCGTGGGAGCAGCGTGCCGTGGATGCCGGCCGCGCCGCCGAAAGAGCGGTCGGGGGCTGTGGATGACCTCGCGATGGGGAAAACCGTCGAAGATCGGCCGTGCGTGCTATGGCGCACCCCGCCCTACTTGCGGGTAACCTGGCGGCGTGGAGATCGACGTCCTGGGCCCGCCGTACGAGCGGCACACCATCGACCTGGGCACCGACGACGAGGGCCCGGTCGTCGCGACCCTGGTCCGGCGCCGCGCGGACAAGCCCACCCGGCGTGCGGTGCTGTACGTGCACGGCTTCGTCGACTACTTCTTCCAGACCCACCTCGCGGACTTCTTCGCCGAGCGGGGCTGGGACTTCTACGCGCTCGACCTGCGCAAGTACGGCCGCAGCCTCCTGCCCCACCAGACCCCGAACTTCGCGCGCAGCCTCACGGAATACTTCCCGGAGCTGGACGAGGCGGCGCGCATCATCCGCGAGCAGGACGGCCACGACCAGATGCTGGTGGCCGGCCACTCCACGGGAGGGCTGATCACGTCCCTGTGGTCGCACGCGCGCAGCGACCGCGGCATCGTCGACGGCTTGTTCCTCAACAGCCCGTTCTTCGACTTCAACGTGCCGTGGGTGCTGCGCCGCCCATTGATGAACCTCGTCGGGCGTACGAGCTCCCGCAACCCCTACCGCGTCCTGCCCGTGGGCACTCTCGGCGTGTACGGGCAGAGTCTGCACTCCGACCACCGTGGCGAGTGGACGTACGAGCTGAATTGGAAGCCACTGCTCGGTTTCCCCGTGCGTACCGGATGGCTTGAAGCGATTCGCCGCGGCCAGGCCCGCCTGCGCGCCGGGCTGAGGATCGACGCACCGGTCCTTGTCGCCTGTTCGACCCGGACCTATCGCGGCCGCGCGTGGTCGGAGGACGCCCGGGTGACCGACACGGTGCTGGATGTCGACCACATCGTCCGCTGGGCGCCGAAGCTCGGCTCCCGGGTGACGATCGCCCGGTTCGACGGCGGCATGCACGACCTGACGCTGTCGGGCAAGGAGGTACGCGCCGAGGTCTTCCGCGAACTGGGCCGCTGGGTGGACGGGTTCCTGCCGCCGAAGGGCACCCCGGAGGAGGAAATCCCGCCGGCCCCCGAGGACAGCGCCGAGGGAGTCGCCCGCGCGGAGGCCGAGGCGGAGCTGGCCGCGGGAACATCGGACGACAAAGCGGACACCACGACGGCCTGACATCCGGCTCGCCACGACGGCGCCGGGACTCTAGTATGTGCTGGCCAGGCGCTCGTAGCTCAGCGGATAGAGCAACGGACTTCTAATCCGTCGGTCGCAGGTTCGAATCCTGCCGGGCGCGCCAGGTCAGTGCCTTGTTCACCGATCATGTGCTCGTCTTTCCGGACTTCCGTGCCCGCTGCGTGCCCGATGCCCGTTCGGTGCCCAGCTTGTCGAGGTGCTTCGCGACCTGGGCGTCCCGCCCGTCGATGGGCCGGGCATAGTGCCGGGTCGTCACGCTCGCGTTGGCGTGCCCCAGCCGACGGGCGGCTGTGACGATGACAGGCATGCCGCGGAGCGAATCATCGCCGGTCCGGCCGGTCTGGTCCGGCTCGTGTTGACCGGGTTCAGGGTGACACAAGTCCGAATCGACACACACGTAGCGATGCGGGAGTCGCCCGGCGAGCTCGCCGCCGACGCCCTGGCCGCGTTCCAAGCCATTGCCTGACGCCACAGAACGGAACAGGAGCGCTGTATGAGTGACCTCGGAGTCGTCACCGAGACTTTGCACCGAGAAGCCAAAAGTGGTTCGCGCTGTCCGGTGAGATGGACACCGTCGCCAGCTGTGTCGGAAATCTGACCCTGGATGACAGTGCGTTCTGGTGCGGCGACGGCATCTCCATCGCAGCCGCTCCCATCTACGCCGGTTACCAGAAATTCGTGCAAGACCGTTGCCGGGAAGGGTCAGCCGAGTGCGAGCAGATCGGCGAGGCCCTCAACAGAGCTGCCGACGAGTACGACGGCACCGACGAGGTTTCCGCCGAGACCTTGACGAAGATCTACGGCAACCTCTGAGGCAAGGAGACCCCCACGCATGGCCCCGGATCCCGCGATCACCCCAGAGGGACTGACCCAAGAGTTCCGCACCGCAATCGACAAGGCTCGCAGCGGCATCGAACTCATCATCGATGGCTTCAACAAGATCGTCGACGAAGTCAGCAGCAAGAGATGGCTGCTGGGTGCCGCCGTCCTGCTGTGGGTCAAGGAAAAGCTCGACGGCGCCCGGGAAGGCCTGCAAAAGATCATTGACAAGGCCCGGTACCTGGTCGAGCACTCGACCCCTGTCGTCTCGCTCATCCTGACCAGCTTCGACTGGCTCGCCCAGGTTCAGAGGCCGGCATCCGCCGCCGCCGGCAGGATCCCCGTCAAGGGCGACAAGCTCATCTACTGGAAGGGTGCGGCCGCCGACGCCTACAGCGCCAAGATTCCGTTCCAGCAGGCCGCCGCCAGCGACATGGCGACCAAGGCGGACTTCATCAGCACTTGGCTGTTCACCATCGCGAAGGCCAACGTGGAGTACGCCGTCAAGATGGGCGAGTACATCGCCCTCATCGCCGGGGCCGTCACTCAAGCAGCTGTCGACGCGGAATCGGTGTTCGGGATCATCGAGGCCATCAACGCCGTCGCTAGCGCCGCCGGCGCCGTTGTAGACAAGGCCATCAACCAGCTGTTCAGCATCGCCACCCGGGTCGTGGACCTGCTGAAGAACGCGCGTGACGCCAGCGCCTCGATCAACAACCTGGAGAAGCTGGCCGGCCCACCGGTCGGCACTTGGCCGCAGGCGGTGAACGTTGGTTGACCCCACGAGGACCGGGCACCGACCGTTCCGATATCTCGTCGGCGGCTGGCTCGTCGCGCTCGGCTCGATCGTCGCTTTCGCATGGTTGACGACCAGCGCATACGTTCATCAGATGCTCCAGCCGTTGCCCGGCGAGGCTGATCTTGCCGAGCGCGAATGTAAGGCTCTGACGTCGTGTGCTCCCGACGCAGCGAATCTTGTGGGACACCAACTGTCGCTGCTGCGGCTCACCAGAACGATGGCCTATGCGTCGTCCTGGTCGGTCGCAATCCTATCGACCATCGTCGTCGCTGGCGCGACCGTGCTCGTCATCCGCGAGCGTCGTGACACCCTTGCCCGGTTTCTGGCCGTCGCTTGGAAGTTGCAGGCGGGCTGGGGAGTTGGCTTTCTCGTGGCCCTGGGAGTAGTGCTCGGCCTCAGCGCCAATACGTTGTCTGGCACGCCACCAGCTGCCCGCATGTTCACCTTTAGCAAAGCCTTCGACTCGCCCTTCACCGATGCTGGCCACCTCTATTACCTGGCATGGCTCATCGCCGTTAGCGCGGTCGCAGCAGCCACCACACAGGCACTTCAGCATTCGGTCACGCCGCGCTGACCACCGCGTGTAGCGAGCGACTTGGACGAACTGTCGACCGCTTAACCCCCAGCACAACGCAAAGCGGCTTCGTAAGGCGTCCGGCGAGGTCAGCCGATACCACTTCCTCGTTTGACTGCCACAGAACGAAGGCCCGCTGGCCGCCTCGAGTCTTTTCGGACGAACGCGGCATGACTTGAGGCGCCTACTGAATCAGCGGAGGCCGCCACAGCTCTGCCGCTCAAGAACCCTGGTCTCCCCGCGACCGGCTCCATCCGACACCGGAGAGGTGCGCGGCCCAACGAACACGCCACACCGAACTCTAAGATGCCCTAGACCACGCAAAGGCGGCGATCAGAACCGGCCCGGCGCGGACGCGCTGACCTCGTTCAGCTCGGCGGTCGGTGTCGAGGGTGCGGGCGGGTGTCCGCGTGGCGGTTCGGCTCGACGGACATGGCGACGGTAGGTGATCCCGCCGTCGGCCATGACCACCTGAGCGCAGCAGCCCCCTGTGAACTCACGAGTCCGCCGAGCCGCTGTGTACCCAGTGGGAACTCGAGTGAAGCGCGAACGTACGAGCGGAGTCCTGTCTAACGTGATCTCCAAAGGTCTACGAGCGCTGGAGGACTGATGAGGCTCCATCGACTCTCAATCCCGGCCGCCGCAGTGACTCTTGCCACGATAGTGAGCGGCCTCGGGTGCGATTCGCACTCTGAGGCCACCGACCCGTCTTCTCTCCCCTCGACGCCGTCTTCGGCGCCGCTGATTTCGGGCTCGGTTGGCTCGAGATCGAAACAATCGACGTCTGCGTCAACCGATCTCACTCCTAGCTCTCCCTCGACGTCGTCGCTCCTGGACGTGGACTGCTCGCAGATTTCGGCGGCGGCAGTTCAGAACTCGGCTCACGATCAAAATAAGGTCAAGCTCTTGAAGGTGCGAACACCAAGGGTTGTGCGCGACAACCGTCGTGGATTCCACCTTCCGAAGGGCTCGAAGATTAAAACCGCCCTGGAATGTAGGGGTATAGGCACTTGGTCGAACGGCAACAACCACACCGGAGTCCGCGTAGAGTTGCGCATCGATTCCGATGGCGAGGCTTTCATATTCTTTACTAGCGACCCGGGCGTGAGCCAAGTTGAATAGGACGCGACGCTGACGATGTCGTTGCGTCAGACCGGACCGTCGGCCGGAACCTTTTCCGTGTCAAGTTCGCGCGAGGCGGCCGGATAAGGCTTCATACGAGGTCAGGTGTGGTCACCGAGTTCGGTTTGTGTGGGTGAAGCTCGGTCGGTTGCTGTACTGCGGTGCTGTACCGACCTCCACACTGCCAGCGCGGCGCACCGTTGATCGGACCGGCCTTCCAATGGCGGACACCGGCTAGAACCGCTTTGGGGGCTTCTTCGTTCGACCAGTCGTGCCGACCAACCATCTTTAGGTCCGCCTCCCAGTCGGGCCGGCGCTCCTCGGCCCACGGCTCACCCAGGTGCCAGCTTGGCCGCCTTCCCAAGTTAACGAGGGAGTAGCGGCGCGCGGCCTGCAGGTCGGTCGCACATCAAGTGCCACTGCAACCGACCTGCGATCCGTCTGAGCTGACGGCGTGAGGTGGAGACTGCCGCCACCTCAGCGCTGGCTAGGAAGCCACCCAAGGGCCCCCACCGACATTGCACACGCACGAGCATGAACCGCATTACTAACGTGTCGCGTTCCAGTCGGAAGGAGGGGACAACTTCAGGACAAGGACACCTTCACGCCACCCGAAAATACCGAGTCATGAAGCTCGAGAGCGGTTAGCGTCGTCGACTTCGGCACGTCGAAAATGAGCTTGCCCTTCACTTGATTCCCGGGATTGATCTCCTGGAGGAAGGTCGGGCTTCCCTCATTGGCGTAAATTTCAGCGCCCGTGTCGTTCGAGAACTCGGTGCCCTCGGCGTCGTAGGCCTTCTGTGACGAGCCGTCGAAGGTCTGGGCCTCTTTGCCGATGTTCTTCACCGTGACCGAGATGATACAGAACTTACCCTGAGCCTTTTCGTTCAGGAATTCAGAGCCGACCTTGGTCTTGGAGCAGTCGAGCTTCGTCACGGTGAATTCGAACTTGCCGTCGCGGACGGGGTCGCCCAGGCCTGGCCCGGAGTCGCGGGTGGCCACAGGTTCCGTCGTCACCTTCCCCGCCGGCGCTTTCGGGGCGGTCTTCGCGCCGGGTTTGGTGGTGGCCTGCCTCTTGGCTGACGCTGTGGTCGCTGACGCGTCGGGCTTGTCGTCGTCTCCACCGGCGATAGCGGCGATCACACCGCCGCCGCAACACAAGACCAACACTCCACCGACGATGCCAAAGATCAGCTTCTTCTTGCTCTTTTTCGCTGGCGGCGGGCCATAGGGTGCCTGTCCTGGCCCGGTCGGGAATCCCGGCGGGGGAGGACCGTACCCGGGCGGGACGGGGGGATGTTGAGGCTGATTCGGATCCGGTGGTTGGTATGACATTGGGCGGGCTCCGTGCTGGACCGAGACAGGACTGGTGATGCGGCCGGGCCCCAGTCCAAGAAACCCGGCCGCTCGATCACTTTCAAGGTCGGAACCGGGATACCAAACTAGGCACGCCGACACATAGTGCTGATAACCGACGGATCTGTACATAAGTCGACGGTCGCTGTCCGGTTAGGTGACCACGTCTATCCGACGTGCTCCTTTACTCAGCTGCACCGGGCCCCTCGGTGCCCCTTCACCGGACAGGCCGAGCCGTTGAGCAGGGGCTTGGTGGGCCGGGCGTGACTCGAACCCGCGACCGAGGGAGTCTAGGCGGAGCGCTTGGATCAAGCCGGGCATGAGGTCAGACGACGTGCGGTCGTCTC
The DNA here is from genome assembly GCF_044465265.1 of Actinoplanes sp. NPDC049681. NCBI lineage: Bacteria > Bacillati > Actinomycetota > Actinomycetes > Micromonosporales > Micromonosporaceae > Actinoplanes > Actinoplanes sp. NPDC049681. Next base: position 877,138 of record NZ_JBITLP010000003.1, on the reverse strand, counting down.
GTTCGGCTCGGTGCAGTCTCATCGCTTGCTGTACTTGGCTGCTGTACAGCAGGTGAGCCGTGTGCTGGCGTCTCATGCACCGTTTGAGACGCGCCGAGTTGAGGACCAGGACGCGTCTAGCTCAACAACGAATGTTTCGCGGCGGCTGGCCGGCCCCGCTACTTCTCGGTTACCGCCTACGGCGAGGGGGCGGCCTTCGCATGCCACCGCCGTGGGAGTTCACCGCGGCCGACCTTTCTGTCGCCTGAGGGATAGAGCCGCAGGCGGTTGAGCAGGTATTTCTCGCGCCCAAGTGCACACTTGGGCTATCACTTGTTGTACGGCGAGTCGTAGCCCTTAAGACTCGCCTTCCCGCGGCAACCCGCCAATACATCAGGGACCGCGTCGCGCGCCTCCTCAAGGTCGACATCGAGATTCTCGCCGGTCGCCATCACCGACTGAAGGGTCGTGAGTGGATTGACCAGCTTTCCGGCATGCTCGGCAGTGGTCCTATCCAGATACGGAAGCGTTTCACTGATCTTAAATGAGAGTTGATCGAGTTCCATCGAGTTGACGCTCTGTAGAGACGGGTCGTCAGAGACTCGAGCGATGAGGTAAATCCAGTCAGTGGCGCCTTCCACCACCTGCTGGCATGCTTGCTTGCGGTTCATCGACGGCGATGGTGACAGTGTGGGCGACGGCGACGCGGTGGCCGGTGTGGTGGACGGGGACGATGCCGCTGTCGGCGCCGGGAGGCTGGGCGCTGCGGCCGGCTGGGGGCCTCCCCCGCATCCAGCTAGCAGCGGCATGCCGGCAAGCGCCATGGCGACGCGGCGGGGCTGAGTCATGACTTCTCCTAATCTGGGAAACGCCCGCCGCGGGCCTGGTGCACCAGGACTCGCTAGCGGCATTGCGCATGAAATGCGTGGAGCGCCCGAATCCGCAGGCGCCGGGTTAGATCAAACCCTCAACGGCGCGTCATCGTTCGAGCGAAGGATCGGCATGTCGGCCCCGTAGCCAAGACGGCTGCGAAGAAGACGAGGCGGTTCCTTCAGCCCGAACTGATACAACGCAGCCAGAAGGCCGAGGATGTGGCCCTCGCTGCCGACGGGCGGGCCGCCAGAGGGCGCCGTCGCTGGTGCTGCATCCGATCGAACGCTACCGAAGCTCCAGCCCGATCAGTGCGGCTCATCGTTGGCGCCTGAGAAGGCACTCGTCCGATGAGCTCCTTCTCTTACATCACCTGGTCGACACCATAGACGGCCTGTTCATGCGTAAAACCTTCATATTCAAGCTGCTTGATCAGGCCCGTGCGAGAGAAAGCCGAGCTGTCCAGATAGTCCTCCGCCTTCTTGGCTGCCTGCTCTTTGTAATTGGTGCGCAAGGAGTCCACACCGTAGACGGCCTGAGCGCGCGTGAAACCTTCATACTCCAGCTGCTTGATCAGGCCCGTGCGAGAGAAAGCCGAGCTGTCCAGATAGTCCTCCGCCTTCTTGGCTGCTTGCCTCTTGCAGTCGGCGCCCAGGGATTCCACCGCTTTGGTCGCAACCTTCGTTGAGTACCCCTCATACTTCAGCTGCTTGATGAGTCCGGAGCGGGAGAACGACTGGCTGTCGAGATACCGCTCGGCGGTCTCGATGGCGTTCTGCTGCTCTACGGACAGCCCCGGCTCGGTCGGCGCCTCGGCGGTCTTCTCAACGCTCGGTGGCTCAGTGGTGGTCAGCCTCGGACTCGGCGTCGCGGTGGTCTGCTCCGGAGCGGAGGAGTATGTGGGCGCTACCGCTGGCGACACCGAGGTCCCGGCAGCCGGCGTCGCCGTGTTCCCAACATCCCTCGCGATGCTCTGCGGCGCACGGTCGTTGGCGACCGCAGCGATAACTGTTGCGCTGACACAGAGAAGGAACCCCGCACCCAGGCTCCCGAGGACGATCGGCAGCTTCTTCCGCTTGTTGGGCACATGTGGCTGGTGTGGGTTCGGCGGTGGAGTAAAGGACATTGCGCACTCCTCGACTGTGTACTGACGCGGGCTTATAGGAGGAGCCTCTTTAGTCGGCGTCTGATCGGCAGAACAGAACGTCCTGTCCACTGTCGGGCGCAGAAGTTCACCGACGCGAGGGGCCGCGCCATGGAGTCGTATGAAGAGCGGACGGGTCTGACCACTCGGCGCCACCCAAACCGGTGACTTACTAGTTTTCCTGTCTTGAGCGAGTAAGAGGCCACTGAAGACCGGAACTGCCCACCACGAGACCCGGTCATCCACCGACATGAGAGATTCGCTACCGATTCGGCGCTGCATCGCCCCGGGAGGCTGCGGCCCTACTGGTCCGCAGGTGGGCCGGGGTGGATCAGATCGAGCGAGAAGGGATCAACTCCGCTGAGAACCCAAACCCCTGTTGCCTTCGAGCGCTTGATCCAATCGAACATGCGTTCTAACGTCAGGGCATGGCTCAACCTGTCGAGCACTGGTTCAACCGCCGGTACGGAATGAACCGGCGCGACGTCTACCTGCTCCGCACCGAAACGGGGTGGCAAGTTCTCGGCCGCAAAGGTGGCGCCGACGGCACCGAGGGCTCGGCAAACCCTTCCGCAGCCGAGCCCAGCAACGAGACCTAGACCAACCGTCAAGCCACAGCTGGGACGGAAACGTCAAACATCAGGTGGGACTAGACAGCGATCCGCTGAATGTGTGGTCCCATGACCCGGGCGACAGATCGGTATCAGGACGCGGGGATGACAGATCGGGTTAGAGACGGTAGCTGTGCAGATCCGCCGTTCGGTGGTCGTCGTACGGATGGTGGCTGGTGCATTGTGGATGCTGTGAGCGATGCGTCCCGGATCTTCATCTCGCACGCGGGCCGGGACCGGGCGTGGGCCGAGTGGGCACGCTGGCACCTGGAGACGGCCGGTTACCGCACCGAGTTGGACACGATCGACTGGGCGCCGGGGACCAACTTCATGCAGGCCATGCACGAGGCGTTGCACCGCAAGAATCCGATGCTGGTGCTGCTGTCGGCGGCCTACCTGGATCCGGGCCGGTACACCACCGATGAATGGACCAGCCGGCTGGCGCAGCGCCGCAAGGATCCGGACGCGAAGCTGATCCCGCTGCGGGTCGACGGCGTTGATCTGCACGGCGGGTTGTGGTCACCGATCATCGTGCCGGACGTGTTCGACCTGTCCCAGGACGAGGCTGTCACCGTGCTGGTCGACGCCGTACGGCGGGTGCTCGACCCCTCGCCCGCCGGAACGCTGTCGGCAGTCGCGCCAACCTATCCCGGCCAGCGCGCCGCGACTCCTGCGGCTGATGGACGTGGGGGGCCGCGGCCGCCCGGGTCGCTGCCCGCGGCGTGGAACCTGACCCGCCGCAATCCGGGGTTCACCGGCCGCGACGGCATGCTGAACCGGTTGCACGACACCCTGCGGGGCGGCAGCCGGGTCGCGGTGCAGGCGTTGCACGGCCTTGGCGGCGTCGGCAAGACCCAGCTCGCCCTCGAATACGCCCACCGGTTCGCCGGGGAGTACGACCTGGTGTGGTGGATCCCGGCCGAGCAGCCCGAGGTGATCGGCGACCACCTCGCCACCCTGGCCCAGAAGCTACCTCTGGTCCCGGCCGGCACGGCCACGCCGGAGGCGGTCGAGGCGCTGCACGATCATCTGCGCCGGGTGGAGCGGTGGTTGCTGGTCTTCGACAACGCCGAAGACCGCGACCAGCTCGCGCCGTGGCTGCCGGACGGGCCAGGCCATCTGCTGATCACCAGCCGCAACCCCAACTGGACCGGTGTCGCCACCGGGGTGAACGTGGACGTGTTCACCCGCGACGAATCCGTCGCCCTGCTCCAGACCCATCTGCCTCATCTGGGTCAGGCCGATGCGGATCAGCTCGCCGAGGCGTTGGGGGACCTGCCGCTGGCCGTCGGGCAAGCCGCGGACCTGCTCGGCGAAACCCGCCTCAACGTCAGCACCTACCTGGGCGAGCTTCGTGAACACGCCGCCGAGTTGATGCAGACCGGACGACCCCCGGCCGGCTACCCGGCCCCGCTGGCCGCCACCATCACCTTGACCGCCGATCGGTTACGCACCGCCGATCCCGGGGCCGGGCAGCTGCTTTACCTGTGTGCGCGGCTCGGAGCCGAACCCATCCCGGCCGACGTGTTCACCGCCCGGCCCGACCTGCTCCCCGACCCCCTGGCCGCCATGGCGGGTCGGCCGGTCCCGTTCGCCGGCGCCGTGGCCCAGCTCGCCCGGTACGGGCTGGCCCGGCTCACCGACACCGGCCCGGTACTGCACCGGCTGGTCCAAGCCGTGCTGCGCGACACCGACCCCACCCCCGACGCCCACCGCAGCACCGTCGAACAGCTACTGGTTGCCGCCTCCCCCGAGGACGGCACCAACCCGCAATGGTGGCCGCGATGGACCATGCTGCTGCCTCACCTCCTGGCCGCCGACCCGGCCGCCACCAGTAACCTTGACCTGCGTTGGACCGCCATTAACGCGATGTGGCAGCTGGCCGCCCGCGGCGACGCCCGCACCGCCCTGCCCCTGGCTGAGCACCTGCACCAGGCATGGACCCAACGGCACGGCCCGGACGACTCCAGCACCCTGGCGGCGGCGGCCACTCTCGCCGAAATCCGCCGACAGCTCGGCCACTACCAGCAGGCCCGCGAGCTGGACGAGGACACCCTCGCCCGGTACAGACGCGTCCTCGGCGACGACCACCCCGACACCCTCGCCGCGGCCAACAACCTCGCCGACGACCTGCGCCAGGTGGGGGAGCACGAGCGAGCCCGCCAGCTGGACGAGGACACCCTCGCCCGCAGGCGGCGGGTCCTCGGCGACGACCACCCCCTCACCCTCGGCTCGGCCAACAACCTCGCCGTCGACCTGCGCCAGGTGGGGGAGCACGAGCGAGCCCGCCAGCTGAATGAGGACACCCTCGCCCGCAGGCGGCGGGTCCTCGGCGACGACCACCCCGACACCCTCGGCTCGGCCAACAACCTCGCCGCCGACCTGCGCCAGGTCGGGGAGCACGAGCAAGCCCGCCAGCTGGACGAGGACACCCTCGCCCGGTACAGACGCGTCCTCGGCGACGACCACCCCGAGACCCTACGCACGGCCAACAACCTCGCCGCCGACCTGCGCCACGTCGGGGAGCACGAACGGGCACGTCAGCTAGACGAGGACACCCTCGCCCGCAGGGGGCGGGTCCTCGGCGACGACCACCCCCTCACCCTCGGCTCGGCCCACAACCTCGCCGTCGACCTGGACGCCCTCGGCCAACACGCCGAGGCCAGCAAACTCCGACAGCAGTTCAACCCATCTGACCCAACAGAACCATGAGGGCCGACTATGTCCGAGCGGAGTGTCACCGCATGTCCTGATGCCGACCTGTCATGTCGGCCCCGGGACACGGCAAATTATCCTGTCTTTCCTGTCTTTCCTGTCTTTCCTGTCTTTCCTGTCTTTCCTGTCTTTCCTGTCTTTTCCGGGTGAGAACTTTCTCCACATCTTCAAGGCGCGGCTTCGGGGCACGGCGCTCCCGCCTTCGGCTCCGCGCCGGCCCCGGCCGCGCACACGGAAAGCTTCGCCGGACACGGCGAAGCCCCAGCACCGCCGGACACCGCGGAACTGGGGCTTCTATTCGGATGCCGCACTGCTGCCGAGGTCTTCCTTCTCGCGTAGCCGTCGTTCCACGGCGCGAGTGTCCGGGTGGTCCTCGCCCAGCGCCCGGCGGCGGCGGGCGTAGGTGTCCTCGTCCAACTCCCGCGCCCGAGCGACCTCACCCAGCACGTGCAGGCCATAGGCGAGGTTGCTGGCCGAAATGAGGGTGTTCGGATGGTCCTCGCCCAGCACCCGGCGGCGGCGGGCGTAGGTGTCCTCGTCCAACTCCCGCGCCCGATCGACCTCACCCAGCACGTGCAGGCTATAGGCGAGGTTGCTGGCCGAGGTGAGGGTGTCCGGGTGGTCCTCGCCCAGCGCCCGGCGGCGGCGGGCGTAGGTGTCGTCGTCCAACTCCCGCGCCCGAGCGACCTCACCCAGCGCGTGCAAGTCGAGGGCGAGGTTGTTGGCCGAGGTGAGGGTGTTCGGATGGTCCTCGCCCAGCACCCGGCGGCGGCGGGCGTAGGTGTCCTCGTCCAACTCCCGCGCCCGAGCGACCTCACCCAGCACGTGCAGGTCGCGGGCGAGGTTGTTGGCCGAGGTGAGGGTGTCCGGATGGTCCTCGCCCAGCACCCGGCGGCGGCGGGCGTAGGTGTCCTCGTCCAACTCCCGCGCCCGACCGATCTCACCCAGCTCGCGCAGGTCGAGGGCGTGGTTGTTGGCCGAGACGAGAGTGCCGTCGTCGTCGGGGCCGAGCAGCTTATGCCGCAGGTCGTAGGCCCGTTGCGACAGCGGCAGCGCCTCGCGGGGCTCACCGCGGGCCTGCTGGTAGGACGCGGCCTGATCACAGAGTGTGGCCAGCTCGGCGGCGGCGGCGGTCAGCTGCCGGTCGGGGTCGATTGCGGTCAGCACGTGCGGCAGCAGCCGGCGCCAGGCCGGCCACACCGGCGGGTTGTCCCACGGGTCGCCCGGCAGTGCCGCCTTCAGCAACCGCACCACCACCACAGCCCAACCCGCACCACCGGGGGTCGCCTCGATGGCGTCGTCCTCGGTGCGGGCCCGCAGCAGCGCGGCCGGGATCCGATGCAGTAGCACACTGTCCGTCCCGACCCGGGCCAGGCCCCGCCGCCGCACCACCGTGCGCAGCCCGGCCATCCCCAGCGGATCGGCGACCACCCCCGCCAGCGGCTCGGGCAGCAGACCCGGGTGCCCGGTCAGCAGGCTGATCGGCACCGGTTCCGGCGCCAGCCAGGCCAGCAGCATCAACGCCTGCGCCGCCGCCGCATCGTCCGCGGCGAGCCGGTCGAACGCGACGGTCCATGCCGCCGCCACCGACAGCGGATACCTACCCTCGCCGCGCCGACTGAGCAGCCGCCGGGACTGGACGGCCAGCAGCTCGAGGTAGTCGTCGACGGTCAGATCGGTGTCCGCCAGCAAGCCAGCGGCCTGGTCGACCGCCAACGGCAGATCTCCCACCGCCGCCGCCACCCGATCGGCGTCCACCCCGGACATCGCCGGCACGCGGGTCTGTAGCAGGGCCACCGACTCGGCCCGGGTGAACTCCTCCACCTCCACCCCGGCGGCCAGATCATGCCAATCCGGGTTGCGGGAAGTCACGATCACGTGCCCGCCCGCACCGCTCGGCAAGAACCGGGCCAACGCTGACGGGTCCTCGGCGTTGTCGAAGACCACCAGCCACCGGTCCCGTCCCCGCAGCGCCCCCAACAGCCGAGTCACCGCCGCCTCCGCCGCCACCGTGGCATCGGCCAGGCCCAGCGCCTGCGCCAGCGTGGCCAACTGGTCCGCAATCAGCGCCGGGTCTTCCGCCGCAGCCCACCACGCCACGTCATAGCCCTCGCCGAACCGGTGCGCGTACTCGATCGCCGTCGTGGTCTTGCCCACCCCACCCATGCCGTGCACGGCCGCCACCCGCCCCCGGGCGGCCAGCCCCGACCGCAGGCTGCCCAGCAGCGTGTCCCGGCCGGTGAACGTCGCAGTGGGGGCCGGGATGTTCCACACCCGGCCCACCGGCACGTCAGCCGATCGTGGCCGGGCAAGCTCGGTCAGCGCGTGCAACACCGCCGCCGCCAACCCGTCCGGCGAGGACACCGACACCGTCGTCAACCCCGAATCGCGCAGGCGCCGCCGAAACGCCTCCTGCCGATCGCCGAACCGCACGTCACGGAACAGGTCGGCCGGGCCCTCCGCCTCCTCGGACAGCAAGAACACCAGCCGCGGCATCCCCGCCTCCGACGCCGCCGCGAATTCCAACTCCGTGTACGACAGCTCCGGCTCATCCCGCACCGGTGACCCGTACCGGAACCCCGCCACCAGCACATATACGTCGGCGTCCGTCACCGCTTGCCGACATACCGCCGCCGGCTTGTCATCTCGCGCGGCGAAATACTTCATGTCCGTCATCGCGTCGCCGGCCTTGGTCACCGCCTCCTCGGCCGCCGCGATGAACGATCGCGGCACAGGCAACCGCCGCAACTCCGAGGTGTGACTCAGAAACACCCGACGCGGCGTCCTGTAAGGCTCCGGCATAACGCACAGTATCCCATCCATCACAGCAGCCCTGCAGCCGTCGATCACCCGCACGGCGACACCCGCGTCGACCCAGCCGAACGCGACAACCGTGCCTCCGGCGGGTAGGGCCTCCGGCCCTACGACCCGGAGAAGGCCTCCGGCGGCCGGGGCTCCGCCCCTGGACCCGGGCGACTCCGGGATGTCCGGTCCGGTACCGCGACCCATCGCACACCGGAGGCAGCCAGACCGCGCCCGGGTGGCGAAGGTCGTTCGTCCGGTAGGGCGCTCCACCTTCACCACCCGGGCGCGGCCCGGCAGGGCGGAGCCTGCGCGACGGGATGCCAGTACCGGTAAACGGTCGCCCGCTTCGTGCTTTTGAAGATCGTTCCTGGGCCGTCTCTGGGCCGTCAGGACCGTGGCTGGGCCGTCAAACGCCGACCAGTACTGACCGACATCAACCAGTACTGACGTTCGAAACACCAGCTCAAGGACCATGAAAAGCGCCGTAAGCAGGCGGGCGACGGACGAGTCGGCCTGTACGCCGGATAACTGCCGCAATAACGCCCGTTCGCCGACGACATACGATGCCAGTACGCGCCCTCGGAAGTGGCACATAAGCGCTTGGAGGCCCAGATGCTGATCGCTGCTGCCGCCGCGAACACTTCCCCATGGTGGGGCGTCCCTGTGATAGCCGGCGCTTTCGCGATCCTCGGCGTACTCGCTACCCAGATGACGACGTGGCTGCTGGATCGCAGGAGAAGCCGCCGGGAGGACCTCAGCCGCTGGCACGGCGACCGCCGAAGGTCCTACGCGGCCTACGTAGCGGCGATGGACGAGGTCTACATGAGGACATCCGCGTACTTAACAACCCTCGCCCAGAACAACGAAAGCGCACCGGCAAGACGATCAGCAGCACTAGATGCGGTTCGACCAGCGAACATCTGCCGTCAAGATCTCTTCCTCCTTGCTTCGAAGGCCGTTCGCGATGCGGCTGACCACCTCTGGTGGCTCCCAGGTGAAGCGCTCGGGCCTCCAGACACGCGGTCGGAAAGCCAGCGGGACGCAGCAGCGTTCCGCAGCGGCTACCAAGAACGTTTGGAAGCACTGCTCGACGCGATGCGGCGAGAGCTCGGCGCCGACGACGGGGAGCGATAGACCATCGCCGCACATCTGGGAGAAAGCGGGGAGACGATCTTGTAAAGCACCGCCTCCAACACTCCCCTAGACCGATGAAAACCACGCCCCTGACCAGGGCACACAGCAGTACGTCGAAGTAGACGTTCGACCTTGACCTAGTTGACACGGAAGAGAGCGTCGGTTCGGCCGAGATCGTGCCCGATACGTGCCCGATACGGCGGTCAATGACGGACAACAACAGCCCCCAACGGCGAGGACCGCGAGAGTTCATTCGCAGGTCAGCGCAGGTTCCGACCCTCAGGCCAACTCGAAGCGCTACAACTTCTAATCCGTCGGTCGCAGGTTCGAATCCTGCCGGGCGCGCCCAGGTCAATCCCATGATCACGGATCTTGAACTACTTCGCGTGGTGCGATTCATGGCACGAACGAGCTAGGTTCGGCCCATGGCAGCCGCATCCCGATCCACCGGGCGCCAACGTGGACGCATCGAAACCCTGCCGAGTGGGTCACTCAGGGTCAAGGTCTACGCCGGCATTGATCCCATCACCGGCAAGCGGAACGACCTCACCGAGACCATCGCGCCCGGCCCGACAGCCAAACGAGAGTGACATTCACCTTGTAGCGCCGATTAACATCGATTCAGCAGGTCGTGTTAGGAGCTAACGGAAGCGGGCCATTCCGGGTTCGACGGTCGCAGAGCAACGGTGAGCTACCGGGCCCGCCTCAGGTCAACGCCCGTAGTATGTAGGGGAGTTGCGACACAGCTGGCAGCCCAGCTGAAGCGGCCCGCCCGCCCATACAGCGCTCCGGGCACCGCAGCAGAGCACGCCGGCGCCGACCCCGGGAAGTTCCGCCTGCTCGACCGCCGCCGATTCCGGGACAGTCGCGGCAGCCGGCACCACGACCGCAGGCGCAGGAAGCGCCGGCGGCGCCGCCGCAGCGGTGCGACCGTTCCGCTCACACACCCGCCGCGCTTCCCGCCGCACACCACGCAACCGCCCCGGCATGTCGGGATCACCGAACTCACCACGTTCATCGACAACCCGCTCATATGCCGCCGCGGGCACCCAAGTAGTCCGGCTTTCCGCAGCCCGATATGGAACCCACGTCTCGTGCAGAATCCCTTCGAGCAGATGGTCAAGGTGCACAGTCTCACCGAACGGAAACATCGCGTCTGGGTCGGACTTGTACTCCTTCGCGTTCAACGTCGGATATAGATGCAGCCGCCCACACGGCGCCGCCCGCCCGGACACCGGGCACCGGCTCACCCCTCGCCACAGGTCCGCCCAGCCGCACCGCTGGGCCTCAAAGAACGTCCACCCCGTCACCACGTTCAACGTCGGCGTTCGTGCCCGCAAATACAACCGGTGATCATCGAGAGCGGGTACCGCCAGATGTGGGACACGCCGAAGGAAGTCGACGTCAGTAGCATCCCGGCCCGTGGTCCACACCACCCGATGACCAGCCGCCGCCAGCGCCTTCTGCCGCCGCCCTACCACCGAGGCCGAGATCGTCGAGTGCTGCACCTCCCCGGCCACAGTCAGCCGCGCACCCACCGCCAGCACATCGGGTCGACGCTTGGCCCGCGGCCGCCACTCTTCCACTTGCACCTCCGCACCGGCCGCCTCCCACGCCGACGCCTCGCGCTCCTTCAGCGCCTTATGCGTATCGCTCTCCGGGGTGTGCTCCTCGTGCGGCGACCGACCGTTCTCGTGCCGGAATACCGGTCCGAACCGCGTCTCCACCAACGTCATCCACACTGGCTCGACAGCCTGGCCGCGCACCGCCTTCTGCCGCATACACAGCAAGCACAACAGTTTGCGGCCACTGGCCCCGTGCGGTCGGTCCTGCGCCACCAGTTCCCGGAGCCGCGCCCGGTCTGGATAGCCCCAACGATGGCTGCGGGGCTGCAATTCAATCCCGAGCGGAAGGTAAAAGACTCCGTCCGCAAAGTCCTCCGGGTTGATGTCCTCAACCGTGAAGGAGGGCTCAGATACCGACACGACCGCCCCCTACAAAGATCCACAAATGTGCACACCTTGGACGTGCGCACAGTGTAGGACTGACCCCTGACAAAACCGGTAGGCGTCAATCGAATGGCGGTCGCCCCAGCCCGTCACCGCGGCGCAACCCCGCACGCGATCCGGGGACCGGCGAACCACCGTTAGTGGCGCTCGCCGAACTCCCGGCCTGCTTGATCCGTTGCCGCATCCCAGAACCGGCCCATCCGGCCACCTCCAAGTCCGCACCAAGCAACTGGTCAGATGTTCACAGTCACTCCTCGATCGCTCGATCGGAGCAGGCCGGACTGGGATTCTCTACAGTCGCCGTGCTTCTCGAGGTCAGGCGCCGGCACCGTCTCGTAGCTCCTGATGGTGACGGTCTGAGCCGGGCCTGACCTGTTTTGATGATCTTGGTTCATGGCCGGGCCTGCGCGGCAGACTGACGAAGGCGTGATAACTGCGGCCAAGAGCTAGACGTGGCCACTTTCGTTGGCGCAGTCGCTGACACGCTTACGCTCGAGGCGGGCCGCTGCCGGCAGTAGCGAAGCAGAACACCGCGATCAGGAACACGACGGCTCCCGCGCCGGCCTTGATGCCGGTGACGATGGCGTCGGCCAGCAAGGTGCCGTCGCTCATATCTAGCAGGCTGGCGACCAGGCCCACGAGCGCGGAGCAGATCATGATCAGTGCGAGCCAAAGAGCTCGGGTCGAGGCAACGTTCATGGTGCGTGCAAGAACCCTTCATCCGATCCCCCTCGGCGTGGGCCGAGGCAGCAGCTTGAGTGCGGGCTCAAAGGTGAGCCGCACATCCAGTGTTAGCGACGGAGAAGGGGCGTTGATTACTCTAGGCAACCGCTGATGATGACTGGCGTTCGTTGACTCGGCGCGTCACCTCGCATCATCGACTTCTATCCGTACCCTGGGTTGGCTGCGCTTGGCAGCGGTTGGCTGAAGGAGGGGTATGCCGCCGAAGCTGAAAAGACCCGTGTTAGCGCCGGGTCCAGTGGCGGACTTCGTCTACCTGCTCTTTGACCTCTGGTGTTTGGCTGGCTGCCCCACCCACCGCGATCTCGCGAAGCAAATGAAGGCGAACGATGATCTACCTGCTAGCCCTAGCCACGAGACGATCCGGAAGGCTCTCGGACGTGACGCCCCAACCCGGTGGCACGACGTAGAGGCCATCACCCGGATGCTGGCCGAGTTGGCAGGCAAGAACCCCACCGGACCAGGTTCATCGCTTGTCAGCAGCGCCAGCCTTCTCGAAGACGTGCGCCACAGGTGGACGAGAGCCCGGTTTGCGCCGGAAGCAGAAGCCATCCCTAGCCAGCGTGTCACTGATCGGCGGCCCGCACTCCCCGATACAAGTGTTCCCGAGCCGCTGGCGCGGTCAGAGCGCCAGCCGATCACACGGCAGGCCCGCGCTGTAGTGCTCACTGACGCCGGATGCAGCGGCCAGCAGTTCCTGACAGTCAGCGATTTCCAGGTAAGGCTGGGAAATTACGGCGCTGAACCAATCCTCCGAATTGAGGCCCGACTGTTCTACCCCACCGCGGACGGCAAAGCCTTGCATCCCCGAGGACCCGCGCAGTTCGGGCTAGGAGTGCTTCCGGTCCTGCCAGCGGGGGCACCTCCAAAGTCTCTGAACTGGGATCTCAAGGGCCTAAGCGTCTCCTGGCCCGCGGGGCTCGAACCACACCAACTGCCTGCCCTGTTTCGCACCGAGGTGGAGTTCACCGATGTCGACGGCGACCGGTGGCTTGTTGCCTTGAATGAGCAGGCAAGGCGAGTGAAGTAGGTCGAGCGCTTATCTGCCGTCCGATGACCGTGCGTTGGGCGGCGACACTGCCGGCAACACTGAGGTCGTCCGAGTGGGCCGCCTTACGACCGCCAGAACTATGTAACGCCCTCGCCGTCCAGGGCACACGCTCGATGCACCGATCTGCGCCCTTGGGGTGAACGTGGCGCCGGCAGATTCACTGTGCGTTAGGGGACGGTACAGACCCAATATCCCAGAACCGGCTTGTCTTGAACGGCCACCCGTGGCACGGCTCGTGTCACGAACCACGGCTCCGGCGAAACAGTGGAGACACAGGAGATTGAGTCTACGACAGAGAAGTCGCTGCTAGATGCCACAGCTCGGCGAATCAAGCCCCCTTCTAATCCGTCGGTCGCAGGTTCGAATCCTGCCGGGCGCGCCAGCCCATCCCAACCCAGAGCCATCCCGGCATTGATGCGACCGTAGAGCCGTCGCCAAGGTTCTGAGCTCGGCCGCTTACCCGACCCGGGGTCACAGATAGTCGAAGTAGCGGTTCCACCATGAGGCGTCGGAGGCCAAGACGCCCCCGGGGCCGTCGTAGCGCTTCCAGAGGGGTCCTTCGGGAACGGCGACGTAGCCGAGGTCGTGCAGGGCCCTGTGGATCCGGTTGTTGTCGTCGGGATTCAGCACCGAGGCGGCTTCCTCCGCGTCCCAGACACCAGGGTTTTCCACGGCGAGAACGGCCAGGTCGCCGAAGTTGCTGATGACGATGACGAGACGTTCGCCGGTGGCCGTGGCCGCGGCAGGGATGTCGATGCGCCCGTGGAAGCTGGCGTCTTGCGCGTTCCGGTCGACGTCGGTCTGGCAGTTGAAGTCGCGGTCGAGTCGCTCGGCCAGGGCGTTGAAGCGGGCTCTGGCCCGGTGGTGGTCGTAGTTTGCAGGAAACTCGAGGTGATCCGGGTCGTCGAGGGAGTGCAACAGCTGCCAGAGCTGGGCGTCGTCGGCAAGCATCCGGCTATTGTGCCTGGGGTCCAGGCACTCAGTTGCTGAGTTTGCGAGCCTTGATGCTCGTCCGGGGCCGAGCTTGTCGGTTCGCGACCCGGGCGTCCCGCCCGTGCTGGGCGAAGCGTAGCGGCCGAGGTCCGCGTGGCGGTTAGCCTGCGATGGTGGGTAGCGAGTTCGAGCGGGCGTTGCGGCTGATGCGTCGCCACGACCCCCAGTTGGCGGAGGACGGCTTTCAGCGGCTGTCGGAGATCGCCGGAGCGTACGTCGACCAATTGATCGTCGAGTTCGGCCGAGAGACCGACCACAGACTGCGGTGCTGGCTGTTGGAGCTCCTCGGGCAGGCTCGCTCACCGCGGTCGTTCGAGGTGCTGGTCGCACAGCTGCAGGGCGAGGACGAGGACCTGCGGGACTGGGCAGAGCGGGGTCTGCGGCTGTTGGACACCAAGGAGTCGCGGCGGGTGCTGTGGCAGTACGAGCAGAACCATCCGCCCGTAGCGGCCCCGGCCGATGCGTTGCCCGCCGCTGATTTCACCTGATCCGCCGCCGACCACGAACGCGAAACGCCCGAGCCGGCCACGAAGGGCAGCTGGCTCGGGCGTACGCACCGATCGGCTGTTACATCTCGCAGTTGGTCTTCGTCCCGGCCGCCGCAACCGTGCAGAAGTCACCGGTCGCCCCGTCCAGGCCGCCGTCCAGCACGTCCAGCGCGGCGCTGTCGCCGTCGCCGGAGAGGAAGTCGTCGCCCGCCTCGCCGTACAGGTGGTCGCTGCCGAGGCCGCCCTGGCCGATGTCGTTGCCCTCGCCGCCGTAGATGGTGTCGTTGCCGTTGGCCCCGGTCAGCACGTCCGCGCCCTCGTCGCCGTAGAGGTTGTCGTCGCCGTCGTCGCCACTGATCACGTCGTTGGCGGCTGCGCCGTGGATCGTGTCGTTGCCTTTGCCGCCGGAGATGACGTTCACCGCGGCGTTGCCCGTGAGGGTGTCGTTGCCGCTGCCGCCGTACAGGTTCTCGATGTCCGCCTGCAGGGTGTCCTTCTCGTTCCGCTGACCGTCGTCGCCGACCACCCCGTCGAGGTCGGCGGTCACGGCGGCGGTGTGATCGGTGTACATCACGGTGTCCGCGCCGGCTCCGCCGATGAAGGTGTCCGCGCCGGTGCCGCCGATGAACACGTCGCCGCCCGTGCCGCCGTCGAGCCGGTCGTTTCCGGCGTCGCCGATGAGGCTGTCGATGCCGTCCTTGCCGACGAGCTTGTCGTTGCCTGCCCCGCCCGACAGCGAGTCGTTGCCGGGGCCACCGGTCAGCGTGTCGTCGCCGGCGCCGCCGACGGCGACGATGCCGAGGTCGCTCTTGTTGGTGGCGGAGTCGTTGAGATCGCCCAGGTTCACGGTCACGTAGGTCGGTGTGTCGGCGGTCTTGCAGCGGACCTTCGTCGCGTCGCCTCGTACCGCGGTGCAGCCGTGGCCGGCCTTGACCTTGACCCGGTCGTCGATGGTGATCGTCTTGCCGGAGCGCGTGACGACGACCGCGTTCTTGTTACCGGCGCTGGCAGTGAAGCTGACCGTGGACGAGCCGACGACCTTGGCGACGCCCGGCGCCGCCGCCAGGGCCGGGGCGCCGATCGTCGTCGTGGCGGCGGCTACGACGGTGAGGCCCAGGGTGATGTGGGCGAGCCGGGGCGGAAAGGACATTGCCATGCGGAATGACTCCTCGATGTGTATCGCCGCGTGCCGAAGGAAAGGGCACGGATGCTGCAGCGTACGGGAGATCAACAAGCCGGCGGGGCCCCGGATGCTGATTTCGGTCAATTCCCCCGGAGCCGCGACCAGCGGTTCATTGTGGACTCGAAGGCGGGTGCGAGCGCCGAACCAGCCGTCCGGAAAGCCGCCCGAACGGGTACACGTCGAGTTGATCACCGTTGATATCATCCGGCCGGGATGACGGGGGCCGAGCACCGGCCGCGTAAGAGATGTCGGGTAGGTCCGTATGGCGATGATGGATAGGATACGCGGCGAATTCATCGATATCGTGGAATGGCTGGATGCCAGCCGTGACACGATCGTGTGGCGCTTCCCGCGGTATCACAACGAGATCAAGATGGGCGCCCGCCTGGTGGTGCGCGAGTCTCAGGTGGCCGTCTTCGTGAACGAGGGCACCATCGCGGATGCCTTCGGCCCCGGCACGCACACGCTGCACACCCAGAATCTCCCCGTACTGTCCACTCTCAAGGGCTGGAAGTACGGATTCGAGTCGCCGTTCAAGGCCGAGGTCTACTTCGTCAACACGCGGCAGTTCACCGACCTCAAATGGGGCACTCAGAACCCGGTCATCGTGCGTGACCCGGAATTCGGCATGGTGCGGCTGCGTGCATACGGCGCGTACGCGATGCGCATCAGCGACGCCCGGCGGTTCCTCACCGAGCTGGTGGGCACAGATCCGGAATTCCGTACGGAAGAAGTCGCGGGGTATCTCCAGCAGCTGATCGTGAGCCGGCTGACCTCCGCGCTGGCGACCGCGCACGTGTCCCTGCTCGACATGGCAGCCCACCAGGAGGCCATCGGCGCGCAGCTCACCGAGGCGCTCGCCGAGCAGCTCGCCCCGCTCGGCCTGAGGATTCCGACCGTCATCGTCCAGAACATCTCCGTGCCGCCCGAGGTGGAGCAGGCGCTCGACCGGCGTACGCAGATGGGCATCATCGGCGACCTGCAGCGATACACGACCTTCCAGACGGCCAATGCCATCGAGGACGCCGCCCGGAACCCCGGCGCCGCCGGGGTGGGCACGGGATTGGGTGTGGGAATGCTCTTCGGCCAGCAGCTGGGCAACCAGGCGTCCGCGCCCGCCCAGCCACCGCCGTTGCCGGTGACGCCGCAGTGGTACGCCGGCGTGGGCGGCAGCCAGCAGGGCCCGTTCGACCCCGCCGCCCTCGCCGGGCAGGTGGGCGCCGGCGCGATCACCCGGGAAACGCTGGTGTGGCGGGCCGGGATGCCTCAATGGACACCAGCCGCGGACGTGGCGGAGCTCGCGCCCCTGTTCGCCCACACGCCGCCCCCGATGCCGCGATGACCGGCCAGGGGCAGTCCGCCACCGTCTCGTCCAGCTGCCCGTCCTGCGGGGCCGGCATGGAGGTCGACCAGGCCGCGGGTGTCATGCGGTGCCCGTACTGCCGGCGGGAGGTGCCCATGCCGGCGTCGCAGGCGTCCGGCTGGCCCTACGGCGCGGGTGGCACCGGCGTGCCGCACATCACCATCAGCACCAGCACGCGGACCATCCGGCAACCACCCGAGGTGATCCGCCGCCAGAAGCTGATCGCCGTGGTCTTCTTGGTGGGAGCACTGCTGGCGGTCGGCGGCGTGCTGATCCCGTCGTTCTGGTCGATCTTCTCGGGTTCGTCGGGCGACGTGGAAGAGGTGGCGGTCGGGGCCACGGCGCGGGTCAAGTCGTTCGAGGCGACGGTCCGCGGTGTCGACTGCAGCAAGAAGGCGATCACCAAACCCGATGATCCGGCGACCTCCTACGACGACAGCGCCACCGAGAAGGCCAAGGGCAAGTTCTGCGTGGTGTCGTTCTCGGTGAAGAACGTCGGCGACAAGACGGACAGCTATCCCACCACGAGCCTCGAGGCCACCAGCCCCACGGAACGGGTGTTGGAACGGAGCACGATCGCCGAGATGTACGCGAACACGAAGGGCACCGATCTCGACGAGCCGATCGATCCCGGAAAGACCGTCGACCAGCTCCTCGTGTACGACGTGCCGGCCGACACGACCCTCGCGTACCTGCGGATCTCCGACGATCTGTTCGCCGACTCCACCATCAAGGTGAAGGTCAGCTGAGAGCGCGGGTCAGGACCCGGGGGCCGGACGATGTGATGGCGACCGTGTGTTCGGAGTGGGCGGTCCGCGATCCGTCGGCGGAGCGGATCGTCCAGCCGTCCTCGTCGAACCGGATCTTGTCGGTGGAACGGCAGAACCACGGCTCGATCGCGATGGTCAGGCCCGCCTCGAGCTTCATGCCGCGCCGCGCACGACCGCTGTTCGCGACGTGCGGCGCCTCATGCATGGTCCGGCCGATCCCGTGCCCGCCGAACTCGCCGTTCACGCCGTACCCGTAGGAACTCGCGACCTCGCCGATCGCGGCGGAGACGTCGCCGAGGTGGCCGCCCGGCCGGGCGGCCGCGATGCCGGCCTCCAGCGCGACCTCGGTGGCCTCGATCAGCTTCAGGTCGGCCGGGTCCGGGGTGCCGACGACGACGGAGAGCGCGGAGTCGGCGGCCCAGCCGTCGATGGCGACCGCCATGTCGATGCTGAGCAGGTCACCGTCCCGCAGGACGTAGTCGTGCGGCAGGCCGTGCAGCACCGCGTCGTTGACCGACAGGCAGAGCACGTTGCGGAACGGGCCGCGGCCGAACGAGGGTTCGTAGTCCCAGTAGCAGGAGTCGGCACCGCGTTCCTCGATCCGGCGGCGGGCGTGGTGTTCGAGGTCCATCAGGTTGACGCCCACCGCGGCGACGCCGCGCAGCTCGGCGAGCAGCTCGCCGACGAACTGGCCGGTCACGGCCATCAGGCCGATCTCCTCGGCGGATTTGAGCTCGATCACGACAACCTGCCTCTCCCCATGCGGTATTTTTATACCACGCCCTCCGGAGGGCTATCCTGCTGGCATGGTTCGCCAACCCCTCACCGCCGAGCAGATCGCAGCGGGCAGGCGCCTGGGAGTCGCCCTCCGGGCCGCGCGGGGCGGCCGCAGCCTCGTCGAGGTGGCCCTGGCGGCCGGCATCTCTCCCGAGACGCTGCGCAAGATCGAGGCGGGCCGCCTGCCCGCGCCGGCGTTCGGCACCGTGGTCTGTCTCAGCCAGGCCCTCGGCATCCCGCTCAGCGACCTGGCCGAGGCCTGGCGGGCCGACATGCCCGCCCGCCAGGCCTCCTGAACGAGCCAGACGCTCAGCCCAGCCCGGGCATTTCCGGCCCGTAGCGGGACCACACCGAGGTCACCGCCGTCCAATACGGCACGGCGATGAGCGCGCCGACAAGCCCGTCGGCCCATCCGAGGACGTGCGCGACCCAGAATCCGCCCACCTCGAGGGCGAAGAACAGCCCCATCGTGACCGTTCGCCAGAGGATCCGCCGGCCGCGCTCCCCGGGCGGGTAGACGGCTGCGTGCTTCGGGCCCGTCAATGCCGACGACCCGGAACGGCGGAAATCATGCGACGAGGTTACGGGGACGCCTCCCGCGCACGGTCAACCGACGATCTCGACTCGGCAAGCCGAACGAACGATGCCGAAGACGGCATCGACGTCAGGAAAAGGAATCCGCGAGGTGGGCGTTGCGTTGCTCGATCAATTTCTTCATGTACGGCCCCAGCAGCACATGGCTCACCACCCCCACCGGAGCCACGAACGCAATCACGTCCCGCATCACCGTGACCCCGGCTTCCGGGTCCCACGAGAACAGATGCTCGTGATGCCACCGGCGGAACGGGCCCCGGACCTGTTCGTCGACGAACCGCTCCGGCCGCGAGTAGGCCGTGATCCGTGACGTCATCCGCCACCGCACCCCGAAATGCCGCGCCGACCAGGTGACCTCGTCGCCGAGCCGCATCTGCCCGCTGCGCACCCCCGCCACGATCCGCTCCCCCGACCCCGACATCGACGCCGTGTGGGCGCCGACGTCGAGGCTCAGGTCGAAGAGTTGCTCCGGGGTGGCCGCGATCGCGGTCGTGATGTCGAATGCTGGCACCCGATCAGGATGCCGCCGGCGCCTCCGTCCGGGGCAGCAGGGCGGCGCGAATCGCCGGCTCGCCACATCGGGCGGCGGCCGGGACCCGGCGATCGGTCGCCCGGGCGCACGGCGAAAAGCACGTCGAGCAGGCGGCTCAGTTCTGGTCGTAGCTGACGAGCAGCATGTCGCGGTGGGCCGGCTCGGTGTCCGCCGGCGAGATCGGCGACGTGTAGTGCAGCAGCGCCCGGTCATCGAGGTAGAGCGAGTCGAGCGGGTGCTCCAGCACGCCCTTGAGCAGGTGGGTGCCGTCCTCGCCGCGCACCTCGGTCTCGCCGCCGACGACGTTCTCACGCTTCATCAGGTGCATGGACACGTACGCGAAGCCGTCGCGGTGCACCCCCTCGGGCACGGGCTCGCCGACCACGTCGCGGGAACCGACGATGCGGACCACGTGGATGTTGACGTCCCAGCCGGTCGCGGACGCCGGCAGCTGGGCGATGTTGAACAGCAGCAGTTCCCGCAGGAACGGGTTGGCGCCGACCTCGGGCGTCACCGGCGCGAAGATCCGTTCGGTGCCGCCGAAGAGCTTGTTGTCCTTCTTGGACTGGTAATACGGCCCGTCCGGCTGCCGGGTGAGCTCGCCGCCCTCGAAGCGGTAGCGGGCGTGCCGCCGGAAGCGGTAGCGATGCGGCTCCGCCAGGTAAGGGTCGGCGGGCAGGTCGTTCCACGCCTCGGCCAGCGCGGACAGGGTGGCCGGATGCTCGGGACCGAGCCGGAGGTCGCGGCCCCGCAGGAGGCAGTAGCCGCGCTCGGCCAGGTCGGTGGTGATGGATTGACGTGCTGAGATCACGATCGTCGCCTCCACAGCGGATCTTCCCATAGTACGGCGTCCGCCGAGGTCAAACGGTTTCGGGCGGCTCTTCGCCGGGCTCGCGTACCCGCCACGAGATGTCGAAGCCCTGGTGCGGCATGATCGCGTACGCCATGGTCCAGATGCTCTGGGTCCGGTCGCTGTGCACCTGTTTGCTGAAGGCACGCCAGGGCGCGGATTGGAAGGCGGAGACTTCGATCTCCTCGTCGTGCTCGATGTCCAGCTCGACGCTCTCGGTGGCCTGCAGCGCCCGCCAGAAGTTCACGTCGTTGGCGCGCTGGATCTTCGTACGCCGCACCATGATCATGATCTCGTCGCCGGGGTCCACCCGCGGCGTGGGGATGTGGTACTCGATCGCGCTGCCGAGCCGCTCGGCGTACTGGGCGAGCTTGTCCTCACCGAGGGTCTGGTCGTCGTCCGAGCCGACCCCGTCCGCGCGCAGCCGGTCGCGCTGGCGGCTGGGCTGCAGGCGCACCTCGGTGAGGCGGCCGTACCCGGGGAATCGGTCCTCGTAGTTGAAGTCCGACATGCAGTGCAGATCGAGCACCCGGGACTCGGGCGAGGTGTTGCAGAGCCGGTAGCGCTCGAAGATCTTGATGCTGACGAACTCCGGCGCCTCGGCGAGCCGCTGAATCTTGAGGTTGAGCCGGTAGTCGCGGTTGACCACGGGCACGTCGATGATCTGGCGCTGGATGGAGAGGAAGACCGGCTCGGTGATCTTCTCGGCGAGCAGCGCCCGGACGCTGCCGCGCTCGAGCACGTTCTCGAGCATCCGCTCGGAGATCTCCCGCTGCTCCTGCGACAGCCGGCGCACGAACCGCTCCATGTCGCGGCGCGACGACCGCTCCCAGGTGGCGAGCACGATGCCGGCCAGCAGGATCGTGGTGCTGACGTCGGACCAGATGCGGTCCACCACGGGGAGATTCGTCTGCAGATGGACCGTTTCGCGCAGCGTGTAGAGCAACAGGTACGAGACGACGGAGACACTCAGCAGCACACCGGGGACCACCCACTGGCTGTTGCGCCCGTTCAACCGACCTCCCCAGGTCCTCCGGCGTCCACAGTGGCAGCAAGAGGCAACTTACCTTGCTTGCCCACCCTATGTAGGGTGCGTACATGGGTCTGCGCATGACGTCCTCCGTCCTCAAGGTGGTCGCCGCGCTGCTGGCCGACCCCACCGCCCAGCGGTACGGCCTGCAGCTCATGGAGGCCACCGGGCTGCCGAGCGGCACCCTCTACCCGATCCTGGTCCGTCTGGAGGCCGCCGGCTGGGTGCGATCGGAGTGGGAGGACATCGACCCGGTCGCCGAGGGCCGGCCGAGCCGCCGCTACTACCGGCTCACCGCCGAGGGCGAGACGGATGCGCGCCGCGAGGTGGCCGCCATGCACCAGCAGCTGAGCCGGGGCACGGGCAGCACGCAGCCGGGACTGACGACATGAGGGCCGCCACCCTCGCCCGGTGGCTGGTCGCGCTGGCAGCCCGCCGCTGGCCCGCCGACCTCGCCGCCGGCCTCGAGCGGGAATGGTCTGCCGAGCTCGACGTCCTGCGCGACCGGCCGGCGCGGATGCTCACCTTCGCCGCCAGCCTGGCGATCTCCCCCACCGCCGACGGCCCGTCGTGGCGCGACCGGGCCCGCGCCACCGCGACGCCGATCGCCGTGACTCTGCTGGCCGCTGCGCTGTTCAACGGCGTCCAATCGGCGAAGCACCACCTGGGCGCGCCCGGAGCTGCCGGGGCGCTGACGGCCGCGGTGGCGATCATGGCCGTCACGAGCCGTCGCCCCACGGCCGGCCGGGTCATCCGCATGGGCGCGTCCCTGTGGGCGTTCCTGATGGCGGGCAACGCGGTCGCCGTGATGCCGTTCATGGGCTGGCGGGACGTCGGCCCGGCGGTCGTGGTGTGGACCGTCCTCACCGCGTTGGCACTGCGACTGACCCGGTCCCGCGTCGTCGCTGTCGTGGGCACGCTGGCGGCCCTCGATCTCGCGGTCGCCGCGGGGTCCCTGCACGCGGCAACGACCTTCGGCGCACCGGCGGCATCGGCTCCGCTCTGGCTGCCGCTCGCCCTCCTGCCGGGTGGCACGACGCGGTTCCTGCCACCCCTGCTGGTCGGGAACGCGGCCGCGATGGCCGGGCCGATGGCGCTCTGCTCCGCGTACGTGCTGGCGGGGCTGCTACGCCGACCGGGGACCCGCCACGTCGCGGTTGCCGGCACGGCCGCCGGAGTGGCCGCCGCCATCGGCACAGTCACCGCGGGCGAGTTGCTGCGCCGGTCGAGTCCGAGCGTCGAACGGCTGGCCGACAACTCGGCGGTCTTCGGTTTCGGCTTTCTCACGCATCCGGCGGCGCTGGCCGCCACGGCCCTGATCGTCGCCCTGCTGGCTGCCTACCGCCGCCCGGCCGAGGACTGATGCGTCGCTGCCGGAAGCTCCCACGCGATGGCATGGCGGTGCATCCAGCCCATCATCTTCTCGGGGTCGTAGAAGGTGCGCATCGCGACCGGGAAGAGCACATCGCGCAGCAACCGGCCCATCGGACCGGGCGCCTTGTCCCGGTTGACCCGGGCCGTCTGCGCGATCACCCGCTCGACCCGCGGCCGGCGCAACGCCTCGTAGGTGTCGAACGCCGCGGGCACCGGCAGGTCGCGCAGGCACCGAGCGAGCTCGACGGCGCTCTCGATCGCCAGCGAGGCACCCTGCCCCGAACTCGGCGAGGTGGCGTGCGCGGCATCCCCGACGAGAACAGCCCTTCCGCGGTGCCACACCGGCACCGGAGGCATGTCCTGAAGCCCTCCGACATTGACGAGTTGCCCGTCACCGACCCGGTCGAGGATCCGCAGCGCCGGCAGCCGGTCGCCCGCGAACAGCGTCCGAAGCCGCCGCAGCCATTCGGCGTCCGGGATGCTGCGTGCCTCGCCGGCGGTCATCATCTCTGCGGACGGCAGGTTGGCGAACCACCCCGCCGTCCCGTCGTCGTCGACGCGATAACCGAAGAAGGCCTTCTTCCCGTACGCCAGATGCATAGCACCCCCCGTGCTCGGCAGGCCGGCGTCGCGCACCCACCCGCCGAGGCCGATCAGGCCGACATAGCGCGGCTGCGGCGCCCGCGGATCCAGCAGGCCGCGCACGGTCGACCGGATGCCGTCGGCACCGATGAGGACGTCCCCCTCGGCCGTGGAGCCGTCCGCGAACGTGGCCACGACCGACTCTCCGTTGTCGGTGAACGAGGTCAGGCGCTTGCCGTAGCGAACGTGCACGCCCTCGTCGACCGCCACATCGAGCAGCGCGCGATAGAGAACCGCCCGCGGGAAGGTACGGCTGGTCGGCAGGCCGGGCAGATCCTCGAAGGCTCCCAGCCGCCGTCCCGTGCCGGTCTCCATGACCATCCGCGGCGTCGGCACACCGGCGGCCGCCACCGGTTCGTCGAGGCCGATCGCCGCGAGGGCCGCCATTCCGTTCGGGGCCAGCATCAACTCCCCGCCGATGCCGTCCGCCTCTTTCCCGTACGCCTCGAAGACCGTGGCCGCGACACCCGCCCTTCGCAGCGCCACCGCCGCCACCGGTCCGGCGATGCCCCCGCCGATGATCAACGCCTCGCCCGTTGCACCCATGAGAAAATCCCTCGTAGCGCCAATTATCTCGTCTGCGCGAGATACTAGCGAAGGCGAGATAACTGTGTCCAGCACGCGGTCGGGCCACGAGCAGGCGATCGTCGAATCCACCAAGCGCGTCATCGCGTCGGCCGTGCTCTTCAGCCACCAGGTGGCCGAACGCCTCAAGTTGGGGCCGAGCGACGCCCAGTTCATGACGCTGCTCGACGTCCACGGACCGCTGACCCCCGGCCGCCTGGCGGAACTGACCGGCCTCAAGACGGGTACGGTCACCGGCGTCCTGGACCGCCTGGAGCGGGCCGGCTTCGTCCGCCGCGACCGCGATCCCCACGACCGCCGCAAGGTGATCGTGTCGCTGGAACCGGCGCAGATCGCCAAGCTGGTGGCACCGCACTACCAGGGCCAGGCGAACCGGATGATCACCGTTCTCGCCCGCTACGACGACGCCCAGCTGGCGTTGATCGCGGACTTCATGGCCACCGTCGCCGAACAACCGTGACCCGGGCGGCCCTTGCCACCCCTATGTAGAGTTCCGAGCATGGGTATCCCACGCCGGCCACTCCTCTGGTTGCCCGCTGCCGTCGCCGCGGCGATCACCGCCTGGGCCGTGCTGGCCCGCCCCGCCCGCGTCCGCCTCTCCGACCTCGGCGTCTACACCGGTGCGGTCGACGGCTTACGGCACGGCGCGAGCCTCTACGACTTCATGAGCTCCGGGCACGCGCCGTTCACCTATCCCCCGTTCGCCGGCCTGCTGTTCCTGCCGCTTGCGGACGTGCCGGCACTGCCGCTGCAGCTGCTCTGGACGCTGGCCACCATCGCCGTGGTCGCGCTGGTCGCCGTGCTGCTCGACCGGCGGCGTGCACCGGCGTACGCGCTGGTCCTCGTCCTCTCCGCCCCCGTCTCCTCGAACCTGAAGTACGGGCAGATCAGCCTCTTCCTCGCCGCGGCGGTCGCGGCCGACGTGCTGGCCCTGCGACGCAGCCGCTGGCAGGGCGTCCTCATCGGGGTGGCCGCGGCCGTCAAGCTGACCCCGCTGATCTTCATCCCGATGCTGTGGCTCGCCGGTCGCCGCCGCGCCGCCGTGACCGCCGCGTCGGCCTTCCTCGCCTGCGGTCTCACGGCCGCCGTCGCCCTGCCCGGCGACTCGTGGCGCTTCTGGACGTCCGAGGTGTTCCACGTCAGCCGGCTCGGGTTCATCACCTCGGTCGGCAACCAGTCCCTCAACGGCGTGCTGATGCGCTTCGGCGTGCCGGTCCCGGCCCGCTCCTGGCTGTTGCTCGTCGTCGGCGGCGGCATCGCGGCCACCGGCCTGTGGCATGCCGCCCGCCTCGGCCGCCGGGAGCAGTGGCTCGCGGCCCTGATCGTCACCGGGGCGGCGAGCGTGGTGCTCTCTCCGGTCTCGTGGACGCACCACCAGCTCTGGCTCGTGCTGGCGGCGCTCCTGCCCGTACGCGGAAGGCTCTGGCCGGTCCTCGTCCTCGGCCTGATGGTGCTGCCGGTGACGGCCTTGGACCCACCGGTGTGGAGCAACTCCCGATTCCTGCTCGCCGTGGCGATCGCCGTGTTCGCACCCGCCCTACTGCGAACAGGCGGGATCGGGAGCGAAGGGCCGACGATCGGCCCGGCTCCGCGCCAGCCGCGTCGCGTGCCGCTCGGTCAGCCCGTGCCCCCGCCGGCGCTTCCGGCACAGCCGCGCCGCGGCGGCGGCGGCTCGCCGGCTCACCGCCTCTTCCGTGCGCGCTCGTAGCCGATGCCGCCATTCCTCCGGCAACTCCGTCACGTGCCGTCCTCCGTTCCGCGAACCACCCGGGACGCTATCGCCCGCCCCTGACACTTTCGGCGACCGAACCCGGCTGTCCAGGAGAGCGCCTGTGCCACGCCACCCACCGTGTCCGTTGGCGAACCTCGGACACCTTGCGAGGATCTCCGAGGCGAGGCGGGTGACGAGGGGTTACGCATGATCCAGGCGGCAGGACTCCGGATCGGGTGGCACGATCTGCCGGGTCCCGTACGGCGGAAGATCGAGCGCCTGATCGGTGACCGCGTGACGACGGCGACGTCCCAGCGGGGCGGCTTCTCACCCGGCACCGCCGACCGGGTGGTCACCGAGGGCGGCCGCCGGGCCTTCGTCAAGGCGGTCAGCATCCACCTCAACATGACCTCGGTCGAGCTGGCCCGCCGCGAAGCCCACCTGACCGGGCAGATGCCCGATGCGGCGCCCGTGCCCCGGCTCCTCGGCAGCTTCGACGACGGCGAGTGGATGGTGCTCGTGCTGGAGGACGTCGACGGCCGGCATCCCCGTACCCCGTGGGTGGACGACGAGGTGGATGCGACCGTGAGCGCGCTGCGCGACCTCGGCCACCTCCTCACGCCGGCGCCCATGCACGGCGTGCCGCAGGCCGGCGAGCGACTCGCGGAGCAGTTCGCCGGGTGGGCGCTGCTGCGGACCGATCCCATGCCCGGCCTCGATCCGTGGGCCGCGGCCCATCTCGACGACCTGAGCGAGGCCGCCGGGCGCGGCCTCGAGATCCTCCGGACCGGCGTGACGGTCGCGCACTGCGATATCAGGGCCGACAACCTTCTGGTACGCCGTGACGGCTCGGTCACCGTCGTCGACTGGCCGTGGGCCTGCGCGGGGCCGCCGTGGCTGGACACCGCCCTGCTGGCCATGAACGTGATCGCGCACGGCGGCGACGGCGATCGGCTGCTCGCGGGCATCGACCCGGGACGGGCCACCGACGTGTGCGCGGGTTTCGTCGGATATCTGATGGAGCGGTCGCGGCATCCGGCGCCCGGCATTCCCTACGTGCGCGACTTCCAGCGGGCCCACGCCGACGCCCTGCTCCCGTGGCTGCGCGAGCGACTCCACCCGGCGGGGTGACCGGCAGGTGGGACCTCCAGCACACCGTCGGGGTCCGGGCAATCCAGGGCATTAGTCTGGTACGCCTGTGAGCTGGGCTTCGGCGTGGCGGCCCGGACGAACCCCCTGAGGAACGTTCTCCCCAAGGAAACGGAAAGTGATGATCGACCAAGCCAAGGTACGAGTTCTGCTGCTCGAGAGCATCCACCCCGACGCGGTGTCCCGGCTCGAGGCAGAGGGTTACCAGGTCGAGTCCGTCCGCAACGCCCTCGACGAGGTCGAGCTCCTCGAGCGCATCCCGGGCGTGCACCTGCTCGGCATCCGCTCCAAGACGCGGGTGACCGCGAAGGTGCTGGAGGCGGCCGACAGCCTCGTCGCCATCGGCGCGTTCTGCATCGGCACGGACCAGATCGACCTCGCCGCCGCCTCGCAGGCCGGCATCGCCGTCTTCAACGCCCCGTTCTCCAACACCCGCTCGGTCGTCGAGCTGGCGCTGGCCGAGATCATCGCGATGACGCGCCGGCTGACCGAGAAGAACGAGCTGATGCACAAGGGCGTCTGGGACAAGGCGGCCAACGGCAGCCACGAGGTCCGCGGCCGGCGGCTGGGCATCGTCGGCTACGGCAACATCGGCACCCAGCTCTCGGTGCTCGCCGAGAACCTCGGCATGCACGTGTCCTTCTACGACACCGCCGACAAGCTCGCGCTCGGCAACGCGCAGCGGTGCAGCTCCCTGAACGAGCTGCTGGAGTCGGTGGACGTGGTGACGCTGCACGTCGACGGCCGCCCCGGCAACGCCGGCTTCTTCGGCGCCGAGCAGTTCGCCAAGATGCGGCCCGGCGCGATCTTCCTCAACCTGTCCCGCGGCATCGTGGTCGACCACGTCGCCCTGCGCGAGGCGCTGACCAGCGGTCACCTCACCGGCGCGGCCGTCGACGTGTTCCCGAAGGAGCCGAAGGGCCGCGGCGACGAGTTCGTCTCGGAGCTGCGCGGCCTGCCGAACGTGATCCTCACCCCGCACATCGGTGGCTCGACCGAGGAGGCGCAGTCCGACATCGGCGACTTCGTCGCCAACAAGCTGGCGCACTTCGTGCAGGAGGGCAACACCACGCTGAGCGTGAACCTGCCCAGCATCGCCCTCCCGGCGCAGACCGACATGAGCCGCATCATCCACGTGCACCTGAACATGCCGGGCGTCCTGGCACAGGTGAACAGCATCCTCGCCGAGCACAGCGTCAACGTCGAGGGCCAGCTGCTGAGCACCCGCGGCGAGTACGGCTACCTGATCACCGACATCAGCGGCAGCTACAGCGAGGACGTCCTGGACCAGCTGCGGGCGATGAGCCAGACGGTCCGGTTGCGGGTCCTTTCCTGAGCGGAGCCGGGTGGCCCTACTTGGCGGTCTCGATCGACAGCAGGGTCACCCGGGCCTCGGCCTCGACGTCGTAGCGGTCATTGGTGGCCCAGTCCTTCGGCGTCACGGTCGATCCCGGAGGCACGTCGCGCAGCGTCCGCGTGCCGGCCGCGACGGTCTTGGCGCCGCCCTTCACCTGCACCCGGACCGGATTGCCGGCGGGTGACGTCATCGCCAGCTCGTCCACGGCGCCGGTGACCTTCAGCGGCACGGTGCCCGCCGCCTCGGGCAGCTGGATCGCCGTACGTCGCGCGCCGCCCACCAGGTCGATGCCGGCCACCTTGCCGGCCTCCAGATTGAGGATCTGCTCGTCCGCGGCGCCGGAGAAGCGCAGCGTCCAGGTCACATCCGCGGACAGAACGACCTCCACGTCGCCGGTGCCACCGTCGGCGTCCGGCGTGAGCTGCAGCCGCACGTCGTCCTGGGTCAGCTCCGGCTCGGGCAGCACACCGGAGCCCGCGGGCGCGGTCATCCGGTAGAGGTCGTTGCCGAGGTCCTCATTGCGGACGGTCACCCGGGTGACCGCACTGACCAGCTCGAAGCTCGCCGCGGTCCGCCCGTTCAGCGGCGCGGCCACCGTACGCTTCTCCTTCTTGCCCGCGCCGAGCTCCAGCACCGACGTGAGGTCCTTGTTCGGGCCCGAGAAGTACGTGACCCCGGCGACCGTGGCACCCAGCAGCACCGCGGCGGTGAGGGCGATACCGGCCACCATGACCCCGCGACCCCGGCGCGGTTCGGCCGGCTTCGCGGCGGGCGACACGGGCGCGGCGGGATGCCGGGGCGCCCGGTGCTGCCGGATCTCGTGGCCCGGCCCGCCGATGATGTCCCCGACACCGTCGTCCGCGTCGGCGACCGGTGCGGAGAACGGTCGCCGGGAGCGCTCGAGAACGGCGTCCGCGCTGACCGTCGGCGGGGGCCGCAGCGCGCTGAACCAATCGTCCGCATCGGAGTGCCGGGCCACACGGGCGGTCTCGCCGGTGTCCCAGCCGGGAGCGACCGAGGAGCTGCCCGCGCCGGGCGTCATCGATGAGGCGTCCGCCCCGCGCGCCAAGAACGGGCTGTTCCCGCCGCGCGTCGAACCAGAGGCATCCGCCCCGCGCGTCATGGAAGAGGCGTCCGCCCCGCGCGCCAAGAACGGGCTGTTCCCGCCGCGCGTCGAGCCAGATGCATCCGCCGGGCGCGTCATGGAAGAGGCGTCCGCCCCGCGCGTCATGGCGGATGTGTCGGCGCCGGGCGCGAAGTACGGGCTGTTTCCGCCGCGCGACGAGGCGGGAGCATCCGCGCCCCACATAGCCGGCGAGGTGCCTGCGCCGTGGGCGGCAGAAGGAGTATCGGTGCCGTGCGCCGCTGGAGCGGCGTCCGAGCCGTGCGTCGCCCGAGGGCTGTCCCATCCGGCCGCCGGAGAGCTGCTCCAGCCGCGCGCCGGAGAGAATTCTCCGGCAGTCCGCGAAGGAAGTGGCATTTCCGGCGATTGTGTCGGCCCGCCCGATGTCGGGCGTGCGTCGCGGCCGCTGATCGGTCCGGCGCTCACTCCGAAGGACGTCCGCCCGGACGTGGCCGGCGGCGCGGGTCCGAACTCCGGCTCGGGTGCCGGTTGCCGCCTGCCCTCGGACGGTGCGGAGAAAGCGTTCCAGCTTCCGGAGTCGGCCATGCTGTCATCTACCTCATCACGGAGCGGGGTTGCCGCGGACGGGCGGCGGTAGAGCGAGTCGTTGTCCCGGTTGGCCCACCCGGCACCGGAGTTCGGCGGCAGAGCCGTCAGCGC
Source organism: Actinoplanes sp. NPDC049681 (assembly GCF_044465265.1). Taxonomy (NCBI): domain Bacteria; kingdom Bacillati; phylum Actinomycetota; class Actinomycetes; order Micromonosporales; family Micromonosporaceae; genus Actinoplanes; species Actinoplanes sp. NPDC049681. Next base: position 846,898 of record NZ_JBITLP010000003.1, on the reverse strand, counting down.
AACGGACACATCGGACGGATCCACGATCGGTCGTTCCACGCGAAGCCCTCCCGCCCAGCCTGCGCCGTCTCCCACGAGGCGCTCCCGGCGAGTGGTACGGATCCCGCGGCTTAGCGGATGAGTGCAAGCGTGAATTACTCTGCGTTATGTCCGTCCGGTCGTAGCAGACCCCGGCGGGTGGCCACCGCCACCGCTTCCAGCTGGCTGTGCGCGCCGAGCTTTCCCAGCACCGCCTTCACGTAGCCACGGCACGTGTGCACGCTGATGCCGAGCCGCCGGGCGATCGCCCGCGGATCGAGGCCGGAGCCCATCAGCACCAGCACCTCGTGCTCACGCGCCGTCAACCCACCAGCGCGGGGCCCGACGACCGGTGCGGTGCTGCGCAGCAGTCGCGCGAGGATGTCCGTGGACACCGTCATACCGCCGCCGTGGGCCGTGCGGATCGCGTTCATCACGTCACCGAGCGGGCCGTTCTTCGACAGGAAGCCCGAGGCGCCGGCGGCCGTCGCGCGACCGACCAGAGCGGACTCGTTGTTTGCGGTGAGGATGACGAACCGCGTGTCGGGCTGCCGATGCCGCAGCAGCTCGGCGATGGCGATGCCGTCCGCGTCCGGAAGGTCCGGATCGAGCAGTACGACGTCCGGACGCACCTCCTGCACCATCCGGATGGCCTGTTCGCCCGTACGCGCATGTCCCACGTACAGCAGCTCGGGCTGCCCGGCCAGCGCCACACCGAGCAGCTCGGCGAACGTCTGGTGCCCGTCCACCACGAGCACCGTGATCGCCTCGCTCACCATTCACGCCTCCTGATCCGCCAGCGCTGGAAGTCTATGTGTCCCCCGCGCGAAGCCAAGGCGTACCAACAGTCTGACAGCCCATCCGAGCCAATCCGATCGCAGTGGCCGCCCGCCGTGCGGATGAGTCCGAGCGGCCGCCATAACTCGTATCTTCGGTGGAACCTACCCCTTGCTTTCGGGGTTCTCTTCACCGTCGCGGTGGCTTGTCGCACGACCGTCCCCCGTCCAGGGTGTTACGCCATGTACGAAATCCAGCTCTTCGGTCCCCTCGAGGTCCGCACGCGCGGACTGCGGCTTTCCGGCTCGGATCTGGGCGGCGCCGAGCCCCGGCAGATCCTGGCACTGCTGGCGCTGCACGGCGAGGTGCGTACGGCGGAGTTGACCGAATTGCTCTGGGGCGGCCCGGGCCATGAGGACAAGGTGGAGGGTCATCTGTCCCTTTTGCGGCATCGGCTCGACCCGGGCGGCGACGACCGCGACTCGGTGATCGCCGCAACTCCCGGCGGCTACTCCTTGGTGGCCGAGCGGGTACGCGTCGACGTCGCCCGCTTCGACGAACTGGTGGCCGCCGCATCGGGCCGCACGGCCAGCCGGGCCCTGCGCCCGCTGACCGCCGCCGGTCACCTGGCCGCCCGCCCTCTGCTGGAGGACGTCGACCAGCCGAGCTGGGCCGTGGAAGCCCGCGAGCGCTACCGCCGGCGCCTGTCCGAAGCCCTGCTGGATGCCGGCCGACGCGCACTGGCATCCGGCGACTCCGGGACGGCCCGACGCCTGGCGGAGCAGGTGCTGGAGCTGGACTCGCGCTGCCCGCTCGGCCGGGCGCTGGCCGACGCGGCTGATCACGAACCGGCAGAAATCGCCGCATAGGCTCGGAGGGCGACGACCAGGGAGAATCGTGCGGTGCGCACCGAGCTGCTCCCCGTACCCCTGGCTCCGGAGATCTCTCTGCACCTGGCCGGCGGCGGCACGGGGTTGTTCGACGCGACCGGCGGCGAGTTCCGCAGCGACGTCCCGCCGCCGTTCTGGGCCTTCGTCTGGGCCGGCGGCCAGGCCCTCGCCCGATACGTGCTGGACCACCCGGAGACGGTGACGGGCCGGCGAGTGCTGGACGTCGCCTGCGGTTCCGGCGTAGCCGCGATCGCGGCAGCTCGCGCGGGGGCGGCATCCGTCGAGGCGGTGGACCTCGACCCCGCGGCGGCCGCGGCGGCCGAGCGCAATGCCGCCGCCAACGGTGTGGCCGTACGGGCATGGGCCGCCGACATCTCCGACGCCGGACCGGCCGACGTGATCCTGGCCGGGGACGTCTTCTACACCCGCAGCGTCGCCGGCGCCATGACGACCGCGCTGCGGCGGGCCGCCGGTTCGACCGGTCTGATCCTGGTTGGCGATCCCGGACGCGGGTATTTCCCGGAGCGGCTTTTCGTCCGCCGGGCGGAGTACACCGTGCCCGTCCCGGCAGCCCTGGAGGAAACGGATGCGCTGGTCACGGGGGTGTGGGAGATGCGGAACACAATGCGTTCATCAACCAACAAGTTGTAGGCTGCACGCATCCGCCGGAAGGCCGGGGAGGTGCGTACGTGACGAAGCCGGACACCGGGGACGCGACCGGGCGGCTGGCCGACGAACTGGTTCGGTTCTTCCGCCTCGGGCCACGCGCCAAGGGCATGCTCAACACGGGAGAGTTCGGTGCCGAGTTCTCCGCGTTGATGCTGTTGTTCCCGCTGCGCCACCTCGGCCCGATGCGGGTCACCGACCTGGCCGAGGTCAAGGGTGCCGACCCGTCCACCGTCAGCCGGCAGACGGCCCAGCTCGTCAAGGCCGGCCTCGCGTGCCGGCAGGCCGACCCGGCCGACGGCCGCGCTTCCCGGCTGGCCGTCACGGACGCCGGCCGCACGGCCTGTGACCGTCTGCACGAGGTCCGCCAGGCACTGCTCAGCCAGGCGCTGAGCGACTGGCCGGCCGAGCGCGTCCGCGCGTTCGCCGACCTGTTCGAAGAATTCAACAGCTCTGTCGAGGCGCTTCTGCGCAGCGACCCAGCCGTATCAGTACGGGAGAACCTGTGAGCAAGTCGAGCACCACCGCACCGGCGGGCGCCGGGCCGGGGGCTGCCGCGAAGGGCACCGAGCACTCCGCGGAATTCACCCACCGGCAGATCATCACGGTTCTTATCGGCCTGATGATGGGCATGTTCCTCGCCGCGCTGGACCAGACCATCATGGCGACGGCGACCCGGACCATCGCGGACGACCTGGACGGCTTCAACCTGCAGGCGTGGGCGACGACGGCGTTCCTCATCACGTCGACGATCTCCACCCCGCTCTACGGCAAGCTCTCCGACATCTACGGGCGGCGGCCGTTCTTCCTCTTCGCGATCGGGATCTTCATCGTCGGCTCCATGCTCTGCGGGCTCTCGCAGAACATGTACGAGCTGGCGGCCTTCCGCGCGATCCAGGGCGTCGGCGCCGGCGGCCTCATGTCGCTGGCCCTGGCGATCATCGGTGACATCGTCCCGCCCCGTGAGCGCGCCAGGTACCAGGGCTTCTTCCTGGCGGTCTTCGGCACCGCGAGCGTCATCGGCCCGATCCTCGGCGGTTTCTTCGCCGGCGCCGACAAGATCCTCTGGGTCGACGGATGGCGCTGGGTCTTCTACCTCAACGTGCCGATCGGCATCGCGGCCATGGTCGTGGTCGCCCGGGTGCTGCACCTGCCGCACCACCGGACCGACCACCGCATCGACTGGCCCGGCGCGCTCGCGCTCATCGTCGGGCTCGTGCCGCTGCTGACCGTCGCCGAGCAGGGCCGCGACTGGGGCTGGGACTCCCCGAGGGCCGTCGGCTGCTACGTGATCGGCGCGGTGGGCCTGGTCGCCTTCGTGTTCGCCGAGCGGGCGTACAAGGACGAGGCGCTGCTGCCGCTGCGGCTCTTCCGCAACCGTACGATCGCCGTCGGCTCGGCCTCCAGCACGATCGTCGGCATGGCGATGTTCGGCGGCCTGATGACCGTCCCGCTGTACCTGCAGATCGTCAAGGGCAGCTCGCCCACGGTGGCGGGCCTGCAGATGATCCCGTTCGTGGTCGGCATCATGGCCGGCTCGATCACCGCCGGCCAGCTGATCGCCCGCACCGGCCGCTACCGCATCTTCCCGATCATCGGCAGCATCCTCATGGCGGCGGCCCTGGCGCTCTTCTCGCTCATCGGCGCCGACACCCCGCTGTGGAAGACGATGCTGATCATGGTGCTGATGGGCCTCGGCCTGGGCGGCAACATGCAGCCGATGATCACGGCGGTGCAGAACGCGGTGTCGCCGCGCGAGATCGGCGTGGCCACCAGCTCGGTGACGTTCTTCCGCTCGATGGGCGGCACCCTGGGCACGGCCATCTTCCTGTCCGTGCTCTTCAACGTGCTGCCGGGCAAGCTCGAGGACGCCGGCTTCCCCACCCGCGGCGGTGGCGGCGACCTGAGCGACACCTCTTTCATCGGCAAGCTGCCGGCACCGCTCGCGCACGCGTTCAAGGTCGGCTTCGCCGACGGCATCCACGTCGTCTACCTGATGGCGCTCGCCGTCATGGTCATCGGCCTGGTCGTGGTCTTCTTCCTGCCGGAGATCCCGCTGTCCCAGCGCTCGGCGCAACAGCAGCGCGCCGAGGACGCCGCGGCCTCCTCCGCCGCGGGAGGTCCGCCGGGAGCCCACTGAGCATCAACGACCGCACAGGGTACGGGCGCAGCACGCGCTCGTACCCTGTTCCGTATGGCAGTTGTGAAGATCAACGCGATCGACGTCCCCGAGGGCGCGGGCCCCGAACTGGAGAAGCGCTTCGCCGCCCGGCAGGGCGCGGTGGAGAATGCCGAAGGCTTCCTCGGCTTCGAGCTGCTCCGGCCGGTCAAGGGCGAGACCCGCTACTTCGTCTACACCCGCTGGGAGTCGGAGGAAGCCTTCCAGGCCTGGTCGTCCGGCATGGGCCGAGCCGCGCACGCGGGTGAGCGCGCGCGGCCGGTCGCGTCGGGGGCCGACCTGCTCGAGTTCGAGGTCGTCCAGCACGTCTCGAAGTAAGGAATCCGTCAGCCGTCGGCGTTGCGGGCTGCCGCCGCGATCAGGCGCTCGGCCACCTCTTCGCGGGGGAGGCCGAGCCGCTGGGCGGTGTCCCGCAACACGTCGTACGCCTCCCGTACGCCGCACCCGCGCTGGGCGATGATCACACCCGCGGCCCGGTCGACGGCGGTGCCCTCGCGCAGGGCTTCCCGGCGGTGCACCTCGCCCACCAGGACCTCGGCCTGGTTGACCACCGCCAGCACGGTCAGCAGCGCCTCCGGGTCGACGCCGCCGGGCCGGCCGGTGAAGAAGCTGACCGAGCCGACCGCCGTACGCGGGATGTCGAGCGGCACGGACGCGACGCCGTGCACGTCCTCGGCGCGCGCCCGGGCGGCGAGTTCCGGCCAGCGTTCGTCCGCCGCCAGGTCGCGGACGGCGACGACGGTACGGGTGCGGGCGGCCTCGAGTCCGGGGCCTTCGCCGGTCGCGTACTGGACGTCGTCGACGCTTCGGCCCTGGGATCCGGACGCGGCCAGCGTGGGCGGGCTGCCCTCGCCGATCAGGGCCACCGAGCAGCGCAGCATCCCCGGCAGTGCGGCGGTCACGAAGGCGGCCAGCCGGTCGAGGGCCTGCGGGACGTCGTCGGCGCCGAGCAGGCGTACGGACAGCTCGTGCAGGAGGCCGGCGAGCTCGATGGGATGCGCGGGCTCCCCGCGACCGGACCGGGACGCCTTCCCCGGGGCCGGCCGACGGGTCTTGGCACTCCCCCGCCTCCCGTTGCGCCGGGGCCGCCGTCCGCGCCTGGCTTTCCCGCCCGGCACACCTTCCGCCTCCCGCCCGGAATCCGGGTCCGCGGCGGCGCGGGGCGCCACTGCGATCGTGGTCTCCGGGGTGCTCGCGGTCGTGCGGCGACGCGGCGTCAGACGCCGCCCGATGCTCCGTTGCGGGGCAGACATTTGCCCGATATTGCCATGCGGATCCGTGAACACGAAAGTGGTGTCCACTAACGGGTGCCGTCGGCGGGCGTAACCGTCTGGTCCGACGTGCGATGTTCCAGGAATGTGCTCGGCGCGGCGTCCGGGAGCTCTTCGCGCTCGTCGGACTCGGCGAGAATGGCCTCGGCCTGCCCCTGCGGGTCGGCGCTTCCCGCGGTGCGTTCCTCCGGCAGCAGGTCCGCTGCCCGCTGCCCGATCCGATCATCACTCATGTCGGTCGTGTACCCGCGATGGTGAGGGCCGAAAACAAACGTCGCTCCCGGCCGGGGCCGGGAGCGACGTCACGTAGGTGCCGGTGTGCAGGTCGCCTCGCGGCGAAAGGCTCAACGCGGCTCCAGCCGAACGGTAGTCCGCGAAGGCAAAGGGTGAGGCCCGGGGACACTGGGCACACCGACATCTGCTCTCAACGGTCGGCACCCCGGACCCATTCCAGGAGTACTTGTGACCTGGACCACATGATTGCCGGCCGTCTCGCCGGGTAGTCCGAAGCCGTGAGCGATGACCTGCGCCTACTGGACGAATACCTCGACGAGGCCTTTTCCGGGCAGGAACGCCTGAGCAGCGCCGACCTGCAGCGCGGTGCGATCGCCGCCGACCTGCCCGCGACCGCACTGACCCGCATCGACGCGCTGCCCGAGGGCGAGTACGCCCAGGACGAGGCCGCCGAGGCCCTGCGAACTCTGGACGCCTGAGGAGCGACATGACCCAGCAGAACGAACGCCTGCCGGCCTTCGGAGACTCCGACGGCACCCCCGACGGGGACAGCGACTTCGCGAGCGAGCACAACGACACCGCCGTCGAGCCCGCGATCATCGAGGACGAGGACTCCGGCGAGGAGGAGAGCCCGCGCGGCTGGTCGGGCATGGACGGCGACGGGCCTCCCTGATCTGTCCACAGCGCAAAGGCCCCGGCGGGAAGCCGGGGCCTTTTCCGTCTACGCCCTAAGCCATCGCGCGGCCGTTCACCGCAGGGCGCGGCTCCTCGGGTCCGCCCTCCGCCGCCTCCTTGGCGAGCGAGTACGCCATCTGCAGGAAGTCGGACGCGGCCGTCGCGGTGAACACGGTGGCGGCCAGCCGGGTGAGCCTCGGCGCGAACACCAGACCGCTGGTCAGGCCCGTGGCCACCCAGACGGCGAGGCAGAAGGGGCAACTGATCAGTTCGCCGATCGAGTGCCGGATGGTGCTGCCCTGGTCGCGGACCTCTTCGTTGACCTCGGCGCTGCCGCCGGGCTCGGCGTACCGGGTGAACGGCGCCCGCAGCGGGCTCGTCACCGAGTCCTTGGCGATCAGCCGGCTCAGCTTGTGCGTGGCGATCGAGATGAGCACCACGTCCGACACGGCCGGGCGTTCCGGGACCGTACGCCCGGTCACCTTCGCGGCGACGGTGAGGCTGCCGGCGAGCACGCCGAAGGCGCCCATGGTCGCCGCGTACCCGTCGAGCGGGCGGTGCTCGTGGGGGGCGTACTGGCGCCGCAACCGGTCGAACCGGCGGCGTACCGAGGAGGTCATGCGCAAGAGGTCCTCTCAGAAGTCCTGGGTCAGCCGGTGGGGGTCGACCTCACGGCCGGGGTGCCGGGCGAGGTATTCCGTCTCCAGCTCGGCGGTACGGCGCAGGTGGTTGGCGAGCGCCGCGTCGGGACCGTGCCGCAGGGTCTGCAGCCGCGTACGGTGCAGGCTGCCCAGCTCACGGAGCAGGTCCTCGTCCGCGAGCCCGGCGGGGTCGATGCCCTGCTCGGTGCCGACGCGGTCGTCGACCTCGGGGTCGCTCATGATCTCTCCCTTCTCGTGCTTGCACGCAACGGTTGCCCGTGGCGCCTGCCGTCAAACCCCGGGTGGGTACGCTCGACCGCATGAGAGCGCTGTGGACCCCGGCGTGGATCGCCCGCCACGTGGTCGCGCTCGTGCTGGTCGCCGGCTTTCTCGCGCTGGGCTGGTGGCAGTTCAGCCGGGCCACCGGTGGAAACACGCTGAGCTGGGGCTACACCTTCGAGTGGCCGGTCTTCGCCCTCTTCGTGGTGTTTCTGTGGGTGCGCGAGGTGCAGCAGGAGCTCCGGGCCGGCCGCCCAGCGCCCGAGGAGCCCACCGAGCCCCCGGCGGCAGCGCCCGGCGACGACGCGCCTGTGACGGTGCGCCGGCCGGTGCGAGTGCCCGTGGCTCCGCAGGCGGTTCCGGCGGACGACCCGGAGCTGGACGCCTACAACGACTATCTCGCCTGGCTCAACGCCCATCCCGGCGCCCGGCCCGGCGACTACCCCGGACGCAAGAGCAGCACCAAGTAGAAGGACGTGGATCGTGCAGGGAGCCCTCACCCGCTACCGGATCATCGCCTGGATCGTCGGCGTGGTCCTCGTCGTGCTCGTGCTGGTGGGCATGCCGCTGAAGTACGCCGGCGACAACGACACGGTGGTCGCCACCGTAGGGCCGGTCCACGGCTTTCTCTACATGATCTACCTCGTCGCGACCTTCGACCTGAGCCGCCGGGCCGGCTGGCCGCTCGGCCGGATGCTGCTGGTGATGCTCGCCGGCACGGTCCCGTTCTTCTCGTTCTGGGCCGAGCGCGTCGTTTCCCGCAAGTGGGCCGTCCAGGGGATGGACATCCCGCCCGCGATGGCACAGAAATAGAAGGGGTCACGCTGCGAAGGCGTTGAATTGCGGTCCGTTATCGGGATCATTCCCATATTTGTGATAATTGGCGCAAGTCACTCTTCCGGCTCTTGTATTAATCGAGATCGCCGATAAGTTGATGCGGTTGGTCCGGTCCGCAGCCATACCCTCAAGTGGCGCCGGCCAGCGCCGCCGAATCCCTCGACGGCGGAGACGGTGTCCCCATCCCCCGGGGCCGCCGCCACCGTCTCGGCGAGCCGGGGAACCACCGAAGCAGCATCCGGGGTGAATCCGCGCCAGCGGTAGGGCCTTCTTCCCGCCCGAATCCGTCAGCTAACCCGGTAGGCGGCCCAGCGGAAGAAAGGCCACGTTCCGTTGCCACACGCCCGCACGAGGCTACGCACCATGGTGGTCGCCGCCCTGGCGATCGTGATCACCGGCACCGTCGCGCCGGCCGCGCACGCGGCGCCCTCGACCGGTGACATCAACAAGAAGATCGAGAAGGCGTCCAACGAGCTCGAGGACGTCGTCGAGTCGTACAACAAGATGAAGATCAGCCTGCAGAAGACGAAGGACGACGAGAAGAAGCTCGCCGCCTCGCTCGGACCCGCCAAGGAGGCCCTCGAGGCCGCCGGCGCGCAGATGAACGTCATCGCGGCCTCGGCGTACAAGACCGGCAAGGTCGGCACGATGAACGTCGTGCTCGAGGGCAGCAGCAATCTGATGGACCGCATGTCCATCCTCGAACAGCTGTCCCGCAGCCGGCAGCGCGACATCGACACGTACACGGCCACGACGCAGAACTACAACGAGCGCCAGGCCGCGCTGAAGACGACCCAGGCGAAGCAGACCGCCGAGGTCAAGGAGCTCGCCGCCCGCAAGAAGAAGATCGAGGGCCAGCTCAAAGACCTGTACGCCATGCGGACCGCGGCGTACGGCCGGGCCACCGAGAAGGGCTCGAGCTACACCGGCAGCATCCCGTCGGTCTCCGGCGACGCCGGGGTCGTGGTCCGGTTCGCCTTCAACCAGGTCGGCAAGATGTACCAGTTCGGCGCCGACGGGCTCGAGACGTACGACTGCTCGGGCCTGACCTCACGGGCCTGGAGCCAGGCGGGCAAGTCGCTGCCGCACAACGCCGCGGCCCAGTACAGCGCCACCCGGCGGATCAGCCGGTCCCAGCTCGAACCCGGCGACCTGGTCTTCTACCGCAACCTCGGGCACGTCGCGCTCTACGTCGGCGACGGGAAGATCATCGACGCCTCACGAGCCGGTGAGCCGGTGAAACATCGCACGATCGACATCATGACCCCGTACGGCTACGGCCGCGTGACCTGATCACGCAGCCCCCGGCACGACAGAAGGCCGGTGTCCCGTGAGGGGCACCGGCCTTCGGCGTTTGCCGGGGGAAGGAGTTACGCGGCCTGGAGGCCCTCGGCGCGGGCGAGCTCGCGCAGCCGGCCCAGGGCCTGGATCTCGAGCTGGCGGATGCGCTCGCGCGAGAGCGAGAACCGCGAGGCCACCTCGGTCAGCGAGTGCTCGCGACCGTCCTCGAGGCCGTAGCGGGCGCGCATGATGCCCGCCGACCGGTCGTCGAGGTGGTTGAGCAGGCCCTCGATGCGCTGGCGCTCCAGGGCGGTCAGCACGATCTCCTCGGGCGACGGCGCGTCGCTGTCGGCGACCAGGTCACCGAGGTTGGTGTCGCCGTCGTCGCCGACCGGCGTGTCCAGGGACACGGTGTCCTGGGCCCAGCGGGTGAGCTCGCTGACGCGCTCCACCGTCACGCCCAGCGCCTTCGCGATCTGCTCCGGCTCGGGGTCGGCGCCGAGCTCGCGGACGAGCTGGCGGGTGACGTTGCGCATCCGGTTGACGTCCTCGACGAGGTGCACGGGCAGGCGCACGGTGCGCTCCTGCTGCGCGATCGCCCGGCTGATCGCCTGGCGGATCCACCACGTCGCGTACGTCGAGAACTTGTAGCCCCGCTCGTAGTCGAACTTCTCCACGGCGCGAACCAGGCCGGTGTTGCCTTCCTGGATCAGATCGAGCATCGGCATGCCCGACCGCACGTACCGGCGTGCGATCGAGACGACCAGGCGGAGGTTCGCGCGGATGAACAGGTCCTTGGCCCGCTCGCCCTCGACGACCAGCCGCTCCAGCTCCTCCCGGCTCACGCCGCGACGGACGTCACCGCTCTCGAGCAGGTGCTCGGCATAGAGGCCGGCCTCGATTGCCTTGGAGAGGTCGACCTCCCTGGCGGCGTCCAGAAGCGGCGTGCGGGAGATCTCGTGCAGGTAGACGCCGACGAGGTCGCGCTCCTCGGCGACTTCGTCCGTCCGCATCACGGTTGTCTTCTCCACGTTGCCCACGGTCCCCTCATTGCCTTCACTAACCCTGTTACGGGCAATTCCTGCTTCCATCAGCCCTCCCCGTAACGTCCGCAGTTCGTGCATTGCGGTGCTGACACCTACACAACAAGTGGCGCCCTGCACTGATTCCGGCTGGTGGGTCGAAAGTGTCACGAATGCCTGAGCGTCACCTGAGAGCCGCGTGCATACTTACTGAAGAAGGCTCTCTGCAGAGGCATTCGGAGCCGAACCCGGCGTCGGATGCGTCCTGTGTTGGCCACAGGCGATCTGATGGCTGCAGCGATCACCTGCAGGCCTCACGCATACCCCTCGCCCGATACATGACACCATCAGCCCCTCATCCGTCACAGCGACGGGCGTCACGGATTGCCTTGCGACGCTCGTCACTACCCAGTACGGCCCGGTAGCCAATTGGGTTCACGTCCAGCATCGACAGGTTGCCGCCGGGCTTGATGCAAACGCCACGGCGAAGATCCCGGCGCCTCGTCGACGCGGGACCATCTGCCACCATGCGGCACATCGCGCCGCAGATCACTAGCCCGTCCGGGTGACCCCCGCCCGGGCGACCACCGGCTTCTGAAACCCTTACCGCGACACCGCCCGGCCACACGGACAGTGACGCAAAACACAGGGCTACGGTGGCCGCATGGCGGAACGCAGCGCGGTGGTGACGGGTGGGGCCGGCGGTCTCGGTGGGGCCGTGGTCAAGCAACTCCGGGACGCGGGATGGCGGGTGGTGGCTCCCGTACGCGACGAGGCGACGGCGAAGCTGCCGGATGGCGTGACGCGCGTCGCAGCCGACCTGACCGAGGCGGAGGACGTCGCGTCCGTAGTGGCGCTCGCCACCTCTGAGCCCAGTGCGCCCCTGCGCGCCGTGATCAATCTGGTGGGCGGCTTCGCGATGGGCGGGCTGGTGCACGAGACGCCGGTGGACGACTTCGAGGCGATGCTGCGGCTGAACCTGCGGCCGACGTACCTGGTGACGGCGGCGGCGCTGCCTCATCTCGTCGCGGCCGGCGGCGGCTCCGTGGTGTGCGTCTCGTCCCGGGCGGCGGTGGCACCGTTCGCCGGGGCCGCGGGCTATGCCACGGCGAAGGCGGCGGTGCTCGCGTTCGCCAACGCGGTCGCGGTCGAGTACCGGCAGCAGGGCGTACGGGCCAACACCGTGCTGCCGAGCGTGATCGATACCCCGGTCAACCGCCGGCAGCAGCCGGGCGCGGACCACGGGCGGTGGGTCACACCCGAGGAGATCGCCGGGGTCATCGCTTTCCTGGCCGACGACGCGTCCTCCCCGACCAGCGGCGCGAGCATCCCCGTCTACGGACGGGCCTAGAAGACCTCGGCCAGTTGGAGTGTCACCGCCGTCGCGGCGGCCGCCAGCGTCGCGGCCGTCACGATGAGGGGCCGGGCGTGCGAGACGAGCACGGCCGGCACCCGGCGCCGCGGGATCGGCACGGATAGAGGAGCCGGTGCGGGCAGATGCGCCAGCAGCGCCGCGTGCACCTGCTCCGGCGTGCCGTTCGCGTCGATGACCACGAAGTCGTCGTGCTCCGGCATGGCGCGATAGGCCGCGGCTGCCGCGCGCAGGTAGTCCATCTCCTCGTGGTCGTACCCGCGGCGCTCGATCCGGTCATAGGCGGCTCCCGGGTCGACCACCAGCAGGAACGTCACGTCCGGCCGGGGAAAGATCCGGTACGCCAGCCGCGCCCGGCGTTCCGCCCGGTTCAGCCGTTCCGGCCGGGGGTTCTTGGCGTGGGCGCGGATGCTCGCGTACTGGCACACGGCGTAGCGGTCCATGACGGTGAGCTCGCCGGTGAAACGGCGGCGCAGAAGCGTTCGCAGGATGGCCAGCCAGCGCAGCACCGACTCGACGAACAGCATCGCGCGGCGCCCGAGCAGGTGTTCACCGTCGCGCCGGCCCAGCGCCGTGGCGAGACGACCGAACCAGCGGCGGCCTCCGGCGTTGCGGCGGTAGGTCGCCGGCAGTCCGCGATCCGCCAGCGTCGTGGCCAGCAGGTGCGCCTGGGTCGTCTTGCCGGAGCCGTCGATGCCCACGAGCGCGATGGTCCGGACGGGGTTGGCGGTACGAGGCCGGGGAACCATACCCACCGACGGTAGCCGGTGGTGTCACCGACCGTTCCCGAGGTGCGGGCCGCTCCGGACGTACAAAATGGGTCTTAGCAGTGGAATTTGACCTTGGGCCCGGCACCGCTCGCGTTACAAGGTTTGCCTTGAGGGGTAGTCGATCCGTGAAGGAAACGGACATCCATCGACACAGGGAGACGCCATGCCGCACCGGGTGGACGAGGGCCTGGTCAACACGCTCAAACGGGTGGCATCCGTCCTCAAACAGGCGGAGATCCCGTTCGCCCTCGGCGGCAGCTTCGCCGTGTATGCCCACGGCGGTCACTCCAGCGACCACGACGTCGACTTCCTGATCCGCGAGCAGGACAAGGAACGGGCACTCGCGGAGCTGGCCGCGGTCGGTTTCGAGGTGGAGCAACCGCCGGAGGACTGGCTGGTCAAGGTCTACGACGAGGGCCGGATGGTGGATCTCATCTACCGCCCGGTGGAGTCGCCGGTGACCGACGCGACCCTGCGCGACACGGTGATGCGCCCGGTCGAGGCGATCAACATGCCCGTGCTGTCGGCGACCCAGCTGATGATGCACAAGCTGCTGAGTTACACCCAGCACTACTGCGATTTCGCGACCGGGCTGCCCGTGGCCCGGTCGCTGCGGGAGCAGATCGACTGGGACCGGGTACGCGAGGAGACGGCGAAGTCGCCGTACGCGGAGGCGTTCCTCGTGCTGCTGGACCGCCTCGAGGTGGTTCCGGAGCCGGGAAACGCCCAGCTGACCGTGGGGGGATGAGATGACACCACAATTGGATGAGTACGTGGAGGCGGAGATCCAGCGCCTCCTGACCGAGAACGGCGCGATCGCCGAGCAGGGGATCACCCTGCAGCGCCGGGAGCACCTGCTGGTGCTCGGCGGCGAGGTGGAGAGCGCGCAGCGCCGGGACGAGATCTGCCGGCAGATCACGACGAACTTCCCGGACGTGGAGATCGCCTGTGACATCGGTATCGTCCGCGCCGCGGCGCCCAGCGAGGTGGAGGAGATTTCATGATCCGGATCGCCGCCGTGGGCGACGTCCACGTGGACAAGGACGTGCTGGGCCGCTACCGGCCCGCGCTGGAACGCCTCCCGGACGTCGCCGACGTGCTGCTGGTCGCGGGCGACCTCACCCGGCACGGGACGGTCGAGGAGGCGAAGTGCATGGCGACCGAGTTCGGCGAGCTCGGCGTGCCGGTGGTCGTCGTGCTCGGCAACCACGATCACCAGAGCGACCAGCAGGAGGACGTGGCCCGGGTGCTCGCCGACTCCGGAATGACGGTGCTCGAGGGTGACGGCACGGTGCTCGAGCTCAACGGACACCGGCTCGGCATCGCCGGCGCGAAGGGCTTCGGCGGCGGGTTCGCCGGGGCCTGCGCCAGCTCGTTCGGCGAGCGGGAGATGAAGAACTTCGTCGGCACCACCGAGGCGATCGCCGAGAAGCTCGGCGCCGCGCTCCGGGGACTCGAGTGCGACGCGCTGGTGGCGCTCACGCATTACGCGCCGGTGCCCGAGACGCTGGTCGGCGAGCCGCTGGAGATCTATCCGTTCCTGGGGTCGTACCTGCTGGGACAGGCCATCGACTCGGCGCCGACCGCGCTGGCGCTGCACGGGCATGCCCACCACGGCGCCGAGCGGGGGCGTACGCCGGGCGGCGTGCCGGTGCGGAACGTCGCGCACCCGGTCATCAAGCAGGCCTACAACGTCTACCAGCTCCTGTCGGACAATGTGGACGCCGGGCTTGTAGCGGTTTAGCCGGATATGCACCGAGGCCCCGTCCCGCCGCCGGGACGGGGCCTCGTCGTGTGTGGACCAGGTTTTCGATTTCCACGGGTCGGGTATCAGCTGACCATGGAACTTTTGCTCTGGATCCTCGCAGTCGTACTCGTGGTCGCCGGCATCCTCGCGCTGTTCCGGCGGCAGATTCTCTGGGGCGTCGTGCTCATCGTCGTGGGCCTGCTCGTCGGCCCCGGTGGTGTCAGCATCTTCAGTTAACGTTCCCCGTCCCCCCGGCAGATTCACCTGGCCGGTCTCCTACGACCGCACCGGGGCTGCCGTATGGCTACCTCTCGCAGGCAGCCATACGGTGGCCCCGGTTCACTATGTAGTGACCCGCACACGAAGTGCGATGTCCGAGATCGGACTCATGGCTCAATCCTCAGCGAAACGATCCCCCCGACGTTCGCGAGGAGTCCCGGCTGTGGCCGAGGTCCATCACTTCACCTACGGTGCCTTCAACCCGATCGCCGCCTATCTCGTGGCGCTTCTGGGTTCCTTCGTCGGCCTGCTCTCCACCGGCCGCGCCCGATCGGCGCGTACCCGCAGCAGGCGTTCTCGATGGCTCATCATCGCTGCATTCTCCATCGGTGGTGCCGCCATCTGGCTCATGCACTTCACCGCGATGCTGGGCTTCGACGTCCCCGAGAGCCCGGTCCGCTACAGCCCGCTGCTGACCATGGCCAGCCTGGGCCTGGCCGTCGTGGCGGTCGGCTTCGGGCTGCTGGTCGTCGGCCACGGGCGCCGCAGCGTGCCCCGGGTGGTGAGTGCGGGCGTACTGACCGGCGCGGGCGTCATGGGCATGCATTACACCGGCATGGCCGGGATGCACGTCTCCGGTTCGATCCACTACAACCTGTCGCTGGTCATCGCCTCGGGCATCATCGCCATCGTCGCCTCCACCACGGCGCTGTGGTTCACCGTCTCGGTGCACGGCTGGCTGCCGATGCTCGGCGCCGCAGCGATCATGGCGCTCGCCGTGTGCGGCATGCACTACACCGGCATGGCGGGGATGAGCGTCGAGCTGAGCCATTCCCTGTCCGGCGGCACCACCGGGATCCGGCCGCTGCTGATGATCGTGCCGATCACCCTGGTCAGCGCCGCCACCATTCTGGGCGTCGCGCTCAGCGCTCTGCAGGCCATGACCGAGGAGGAGTTCACCGACGGCGCCGGCATCCGCCGCCGCGGTGTGCACGCCGAGAATTCCCACCCGTGGTCGCTCAAGCAGGCGTCGTTGTCGGCGATGCGGCGTACGCCCGGCAGCCGCCCCTCGCCGCGCCCGGTGCCGCCCCGGCCGGCGGTCAGCGACGAGTCGCTGATCGACGTTCCTTCCTGATCGCGGCCCCGCGCGGCGATCGAGTCGGGTATACCTGATCGGCATGGCGCCAAGGATGCTGCTGTCGATGCCGTTGCACGCGATCACCGAGGTGTACGGCGAGGACGGCCTGCGGCAGCGGTTCCTGCTGGAGATCGAGGACCTGCCGGCCGGCGACCGGAGGCAGCTGGAGGACGCGCTGGCACTGGCGTCCCGGCTGCACGCCGACGACCGGCGGGTCCGCGAGCCGTACCTGAACCACCTGCTCCGGGTCGCGATCCGGATCATGCGGTACTACGGCATCCAGGACGTGGACGTGGTCACGGCGGCGCTGCTGCACGACGCGGTCGAGGACCATCCCGCCGAGCTGGCCGGCCTCCCCGCCGACCTCGGGCATCAGGAGCTGACCGAGGGGGCGATCGCCGAACTGGCCCGGCGCTACAACCCGCGGGTGGCCGGGCTGGTCCGCTCGGTCACCAACCCGGAGTACGACCCGCAGCGCGACAAGCACGAGCAGTACCGCACCCACGTAGCCGCCAGCCTGGACAAGGATCCGTGGGCCCGGGTCATCAAGGTCAGCGACTTCACCGACAACGGCGTCGGGATCATCCACACCACGTACGACAAGGCGCGCAGCTCGGCGATCAAATACCGGCCGCTGGTCCCCAAGCTGCGGGAGCTGGTCGGGCGCCCGGACACGCCGCTCTCGCTGGCCGCCAAGGACCACATCCTTGATCAACTCGACCTGGCGGAGGAACGGTTCGCCGCCATCCTGGACGGTTAGCCTGGGAGTATGCCCTCCCCCACTGAATGGTGGCGCAGCGCCGTCATCTACCAGATCTATCCGCGCTCCTTCGCCGACGGCAACGGCGACGGCATGGGCGACCTGCCCGGCATCACGGCGCGCCTGAGCGACCTGCGCGACCTAGGCGTGGACGCGGTGTGGTTGTCGCCGTTCTAC
Source organism: Actinoplanes sp. NPDC049681 (assembly GCF_044465265.1). Lineage (NCBI taxonomy): Bacteria > Bacillati > Actinomycetota > Actinomycetes > Micromonosporales > Micromonosporaceae > Actinoplanes > Actinoplanes sp. NPDC049681. The sequence continues at coordinate 829,945 of NZ_JBITLP010000003.1, read as the reverse complement.
CCGTCGCCGCAGCACGACGCCGGCTACGACGTGGCCGACTACCGCTCGGTCGACCCCCGCTTCGGCGACCTCGGCGACGCCGACAAGATGATCGCCGAGGCCAAGGCCCTGGGTCTCAAGGTCATCGTCGACCTGGTGCCCAACCACACCTCCAGCGAGCACCCGTGGTTCCGCGCCGCGCTGGCCGCCGGCCCGGGCAGCGCCGAGCGTGAGCGCTACATCTTCCGCGACGGCCGCGGCCCGGACGGCAGCGAGCCGCCGAACGACTGGTGCAGCGTGTTCGGCGGCCCGGCCTGGGAGCGGGTTCCCGACGGCCAGTGGTACCTGCACCTCTTCGACGTCACCCAGCCCGACCTGAACTGGGGGGACGACGGGGTACGGGCGGAGTTCGACGCGATCCTGCGCTTCTGGCTCGACCGGGGCGTCGACGGCTTCCGCGTGGACGTGGCGCACGGCCTGATCAAGGACGCCGAGCTCGCCGACTACGAGTACGCGGGCGAGGTCCTGGGTGGCCTGGCCCCCGAAGGCGCCCCGCCGCCGCCGATGTGGGACCAGGACGGCGTGCACGAGATCTACCGGCACTGGCGCACGGTGCTGAACACGTACGCCGGGGACCGGATCCTCGTCGCGGAGGCGTGGGTGCAGCCGGCGGAACGGCTCGCGCACTACGTCCGGCCCGACGAGATGCACCAGGCGTTCAACTTCCAGTACCTCGACACGCCGTGGTCCGCCGACCCGCTGCGCGACGTCATCGACACCACCACCGCCGCCAACGCAGCGGTCGGTGCCCCCACCACCTGGGTGCTCTCCAATCACGACGTGGTGCGGCACGCGACCCGGCTCGGCTACCCGGTCGGCGAGCCGCGGCGGCACGGCATCGGCGCGGACGACCCGCAGCCGGACGCGCCGCTGGGGCTGCGCCGGGCGCGGGCGGCCTCGCTGCAGATGCTGGCGCTGCCCGGGTCGGCGTACCTGTATCAGGGTGAGGAGCTCGGGCTGCCGGAGCACACCTCGATCCCGGACGAGCTGCGGCAGGACCCGGCGTGGGAACGGTCCGGCCACTGCGAGCGGGGACGCGACGGCTGCCGGGTGCCGATCCCGTGGGAGGCCGACGCCCCCTCCTACGGCTTCGGCCCGTCCGACGCGAGCTGGTTGCCGCAGCCCGCGTCCTGGGCCGAGTACGCCCTCGACCGGCAGCGTGACGTGCCCGGATCGACATACGAGCTGTACCGGTCGGCGCTGCGCCTGCGGGCCGAGCACGGGCTGGGCACAGGCACGCTGGCCTGGCTCGACACGCCCGCCGACGTGCTGGCGTTCCGCAACGGCGACGTGCTGGTGCTGACCAACTTCGGCGACGCGCCGGCCGAGCTGCCGGTGGGCACCCGGGTGCTGCTGACCAGCGAGCCGCTGGACGAGGACGGCCGGGTGCCGCAGGACGTCACGGTCTGGGCGCGCGCGTAGCCGCCTCGTGGTCGGCGTAGGTGGCCAGGGCCGCATGGGTGTCCGCCATGTCCCTGGCCACCGTCCGGCTGGCCAGCCAGTACATGATCCCTGTCGGGATGAAGAAGAACTGGAAAGCCGCCAGGCCGACGGCGTAGTTCAGCGGCGGCGGGAAGGCGCCGGAGAGCGCCCGGAAGGCGACGCCGACGAGCGCGTTGCCCCCGGCCCGGCCCGCACCGTTGACCAGGTTGCCGAGGCTGTAGACGGTGCCGCGGTGCTCCGGCGGGTTGACGTCCGCGATCAACGCGAACCAGTTCGGTGAGTTCGCCGAGGTCAGCGCCAGGGCGAAGACGGCGGTCGCCAGGCTGAGACCGACCGACGGCTCGGTCCACACGTCCGTCAGGACCGCCCGGATCACCGCGCCGGTGCTGCCGCCGTCGGGCACGTCGATGCGGAACGGCACGAAGTAGAGCACCACGTAGAACGGGACGGCGGCGAGGATGCCGATCGCCGCGACCAGGGCCCGGCCCCGGGGCGTACGCCGCTGCAGCCGGTCGCCGGCCAGGCCGCCGAGGATGGACAGCGCCCCGCCCAGCTGGAACAGGGTGGCGAAGACGCTGCCGACCACGATGGCGGTCGGGGTGGAGTAGCCCTGGTCCTCGGCCCGCGCCCGGAACAGCACCGGCAGCCAGACCAGCGAGCCGAACGCCACCTGGGCGGAGAGGCCCTGCAGGATCAGCCACACGTTGGTCCGGCGGGCCAGGATCTTCGGCAGGTCGTCGCGGTGGATGCGCTCGTCGTACGCGACCCCGCTCAGCTCCGGCTGACTGTCGCCGCGCGGCACGTCGTACGTGAAGAGGTAGGCGACCGTGGCGATCACGCCGGCCGCGGCCGCCACGAGGAACGGCCGGCGCCAGTCGTCCGAGCCGAGCAGGCCGCCCACCAGCGTGCCGGCGAGCGTGCCGACGCCCTGCGACAGCCCCCAGAAGCTCATCGCCAGGCCGCGCCGCCGCGGCGAGATCAGATCGCTGACCACGGCGAAGCTGACGCTCGCCACGCCGCCCAGGCCGACGGCGGCCAGCACCTGGGAGAGCAGGAACGACGGATATGAGCCGGCCATACCGGACCAGGCGGTGCCGGCCACCCAGATCACGGTGCCGGCGATCAGGACCGGCTTGCGGTCGGTGCGGTCCCCCGCGTACGCCCAGCCGACCGCCGCCACCGCGCTGAGCAGGAACATCACCGTGGTGGCGAGCGCGATGTGCGCCTCGCCGACGCCGAGATCCGCGCCGATGCTGCCGTAGAGCGGCGGCACCAGCCCGATGGCCACGTTGTCGAGCGAGGCGAGGATGACGAAGACCACCACGCTGTACGCGCGATGCGCCGGGCCACCCTTGGTCACGCGCAGAAGGTTAGCGGGCGGCGCGGTCGACGACCTTGTCCCGGGCCGCCGCGTACTGCTCACGGATCAGCGGGACGCTGGTGTCCTCGTACCGCTCGGGGGTCTCGGCCGACCAGGCGGGGGGCGCGTCTCCACCGGCGAGCACCCAGGCGGCCTGCCGAGCGGCGCCGTCCGCGACGTACTCCCCCGGCGGCGGCACCAGGACCGGCAGCCCGAACAGCGCGGGCGCGATGCGGCGTACGGCCTCGCTGCGGGCGCCCCCGCCGACCAGCACGATGCGGTTGGCGGTGGCACCGTGCGTGACCAGCGCGTCCAGCCCGTCGGCGAGGGCGCACAGCATGCCCTCGACCGCCGCCCGGGCCAGGTGCGCCGGGTCGGACGTGCCCAGCGTGAGGCCGTGGATCGCCCCGGTCGCGTTCGGCCGGTCGGGGGTGCGCTCCCCTTCCAGGTACGGGACGAGCACCAGCCCGTCGGCCCCCGCCGGCGCGGACAGCGCGAGCCGCGACAGCTCCGCGTGGTCGACGCCGAGCAGCCGGGTGGCCGCGTCGAGGACCCGGGCGGCGTTGAGCGTCACCACGATGGGCAGGAACCGGCCGGTGGTGTCGGCGAATCCGGCCACCGTCCCGCTCGGGTCGTCCGGTGCGACCTCGGAGGAGACGAAGACCGTGCCCGACGTACCGATGGAGACCACCACGTCTCCCGGCAGTGCGCCGGCGCCGAGTCCCGCGGCGGCGTTGTCCCCGGCGCCCGGCCCGAGCGGGGCACCGTTCGGCAGGTGGCCGGCGACGCCGGTGGGGCCGAGTACCTCGGGGACCTGGATGCGCCGCCCGAAGCCCAGCTCGAGCAGGTCCGGCCGGTATTCGCCGGTCGCCGCGGACCAGTAGAGGGTGCCACTCGCATCGCTGCGGTCCGTCCGCAAAGCGTCCAGGCTGCGGGCGCCCGAGAGCTTCCAGGTCAGCCAGTCGTGCGGCAGGCAGACCGCCGCCACGCGGGCCGCGTGCTCCGGCTCATGGCGCGCCAGCCAGCGCAGCTTGGTGAGGGTGAAGCTGGCGACCGGGACGATGCCGACCGCGTCCGCCCAGGCCCGGCGGCCGGCGTCCCCGCCGCCCAGCTCCTCGATGAGCTCGGCGGCGGCGCCGGCGCTGCGGGTGTCGTTCCACAGCAGCGCCGGGCGCACCACCTCGCCGTTCTCGTCGAGGACGACCATGCCGTGCTGCTGGCCGGCCACCGACGCGGCCGCGACGTCCTCGAGACCGCCCGCCTCCTCGATGGCCTGCCGCAGCGCCGACCACCAGGCGTCGGGATGCACCTCCGTGCCCTCGGGATGGCTCGACCGGCCCTGCCGGACCAGCTTGCCCGTCTCCGCGTCGCGGATGACGACCTTGCAGGACTGCGTGGAGCTGTCGATCCCGGCGACCAGTGTCATGGCGCTCCTCAGGCCTTGAGAAGGTGGTCGATGGCGAGCTGGTGCAGCTTCACGAAACCGTAACCCTGCGCGCCGGCCGCATCGACGTCGAATTCCGTCTTGTCGTCGAGCAGGTCCTGGTAGGTCTCGCCCTCGTTCAAGGTCGGTTGCGCGAGCTCCAGAACCTTCGACTCGGCGAGCGCCGCCTGCACCTCCGGGTCGGCGCGGAAGGCCGCGGCGCGCTCCTTGAGCAGCAGATACATCCGCATGTTGGCCTTGGCCGACTCCCACACCCCGGTGTAGTCCTCGGTGCGCGACGGCTTGTAGTCGAAGTGCCGGGGACCGTCGTAGCGCGGGCCGCCGCTGGGTGCGCCGTTCTCCAGCAAGTCGACCAGGGTGAACGCGCTGAGCACGTCGCCGTGGCCGAAGACCAGGTCCTGGTCGAACTTGGGGCCGTGCTGGCCGTTCAGGTCGATGTGGAACAGCTTGCCGTGCCACAGCGCCTGGGCGATGCCCTGGGTGAAGTTGAGGTTGGACATCTGCTCGTGGCCGACCTCGGGGTTGATGCCGAACAGCTCCGGCCGCTCGAGCTCCTGGACGAACGCGATGGCGTGCCCGGCCGTCGGCAGCAGGATGTCGCCGCGCGGCTCGTTCGGCTTGGGCTCGATGGCGAAACGCAGACCGTAGCCCTTGTCCTCGGAGTACTGCGCGAGCAGGTTGAGGCCCTCGCGGTAGCGGTCCAGCGCCGCGTGGACGTCCTTGGCGACGTCGTACTCCGCGCCCTCGCGGCCGCCCCACAGGACCAGGGTCCTGGCGCCCAGCTCGGCGGCGAGGTCCATGTTGCGCAGCACCTTGCGCAGGGCGTAGCGGCGGACGCCGCGGTCGTTGCTGGTGAAGCCGCCGTCCTTGAACACGGGGTGGGTGAAGAGGTTGGTGGTCACCATCGGCACGACCATGCCGGTCTCGTCGAGCGCCTTCTTGAAGCCGGCGATGATCCCGTCGCGGGTGTGCGCGTCCGAGCCGAACGGGACCAGGTCGTCGTCGTGGAACGTGACGCCGTAGGCCCCCAGCTCGGCGAGCTTGTGCACGGCCTCGACCGGGTCGAGCGGGGCCCGGGTGGCATCGCCGAACGGGTCGCGGGCCTCCCACCCGACGGTCCAGAGGCCGAAGGAGAACTTGTCGTCGCGCGTGGGCTGGACCGGCACGGCTACCTCCACGGAAGCAGGATGGATTTGTTTATTGGTTGAATTATTTGGCCGCGCTGTGGCATTGTCAAGGGCGTGACCGGCCGGCTGATGACTGCATCCCGCGCTCCTGTCCGGCAGTCGAGCGTGCGCGCCCATAATCTCGCGCTGGTGCTGCAACTCGTGGCAAACAGCCCAGATCCGATATCTCGGGCAGCGGTCGCCGCGGTCAGCGGCCTCACCCGGGCCACCGTCTCGGCGCTCGTCGACGACCTGATCGCCGGCTCCCTGCTGACGGAGGTCGAACCGGCCCCTCGCAACGGCGCCGGCCGGCCCGCGGCCGGCCTCCGGCTCGCCCCCGACGGGCCGGCCGGGCTCGGTCTCGAGATCAACGTGGATTACCGCGCCGCCTGCGTCGTCGACCTCACCGGCCGGGTCCGGCACCGTCTGCTGGAACCGGGCGACCAACGGCCGACGGACGCCGCCGCCGCGTTGGCCGGGCTCTCCGACCTCGCCCGCGAGGCGCTACGGAGGGCGGAGGCCGACGGGCTCACCGTGGCCGGGGCGGCGCTCGCGGTCCCCGGCCTGGTCGCCGCCGACGGCACGGTCCGCGTCGCACCCAACCTGGGCTGGCACGACGTCGCCGTGGGCGACCTGCTCGACGGTCTGCCCATCACGGTCGACAACGAGGCGAACCTCGCGGCGCTCAGCGAGCTCGGCGCCGGCGACCTGCCGCCCAGCTTCGTCTACGTCTCCGGCGAGATCGGCATCGGCGCCGGCATCGTCCTGGACGGCACGCTCTTCCGGGGCGTCCGCGGCTGGAGCGGTGAGATCGGGCACCTCGCGATCGACCCCGGCGGGCCGCCGTGCCGCTGCGGCGCCCACGGCTGCCTCGAGCAGTACGCGGGCCAGGAGGCGATGCTCCGGGCGGCCGGGGTCGCCACGGTCGCCGAGCTCGCCGGGGCCGACCTGAGCGTGGCCGGCCGGGCCCTCGGCACCGCGATCAGCGCCGTGGTGAACCTGCTGGACGTCGGCACGATCGTGCTCGGCGGCATCTACGCACCGCTGCTGCCCCAGCTGCGCGAGGCGATCGGCGCGGAGGTGAATCGCCGGGTGCTCACCGCCGACTGGTCTCCGGTCGAGCTGCGGGCGTCCCGGCTGGGACCCGACGCGGCGATGCGGGGCGCAGCCGGCGCGGTGATCCGTTCGGTCCTCGACGACCCGGCGAGCCGGCTCGCCCGTGACCGCTCCTGAGCTGCCGGCGGCCTCAGGCGGTGCGCGCCTCCGGATCACCCTCGGCAGCGGCGGCCGCGCTGAACTCCGTGAGACCGCGGATCAGGGCCGCCCGGCCCGTCGGGCTCATCCGGCCCAGCACGTCGGCGAGGATCTCGCGGCGGGTCCGGCGCAGGTCGTCGAGCAGCTGCCGGGACGACGGCGTCAGATAGAGCGCAATCTCCCGCCGGTCCATCCGGCCCGGCACCCGCTCGACCATGCCGGACGCGACGAGCCGGTCGCAGAGCCGGCTCGCGGAGGACAGAATCATCTTGAGCTGGCCCGCCAGGCCGCGCAGATTGATGCCCTCCGAACGCTCCACCACCAGCAGGGCGTTCAGCTGGGGCCAGGAGAGCCGGGGCGTGGCGCGCTCGCGGGCGGCGTCCCATGCGGCCAGCAAGGCAGGCGCGGCGTCGTCGACCGCCGCGGCATGGAGTGGCCCATCCGGCCCATGGTGTTCGGCCATGGTGCAGCCGAGACTACCCGTACGGTGCACCGGGTGGAGGGAGTGAGAGCGTGTCCGATCGCCTGACCGCCGTACGACGCGCGCTGGCGGACGCTTCCGCCGACCGGGTGGTGGAATGCCTGGCCGAGATCGTCGCCAAGGAGTACGCGGTCAGCGAGCTCGACCTGCTCCTCGTCGACTACCGCCTCGCCGCCCTCCTCCCACTGCTGGACGGCGCCCCGGTCACCCGGCCCGGCGACCCGGCATGGCGCTGCTTCGACCACCAGTCGGAAGTGAACGCGGGACACGTCACGTACCTGCCGGTGACCGCGCGGGGTGAGCGGATCGGCGTGCTGCGCCACTCCCCCACCCCGGCGACGGCCGAGGACCGCGCCGAGCTCGCGGAGATCGCCACGCTGCTCGCGCACGAGCTGCAGGCGGCGCAGGCCGGCACCGACCGGTACGCGGTGGCCTCCCGCACCCGCCGGCTCACCCTCGCCGCGGAGATGCAGTGGGAGCTCCTGCCGGGGCGGTGCCGGGTCGAGCCCTCATTCAGCCTCGCCGGGCAGCTCGAGCCGGCGTACGCCGTGCGCGGCGACAGCTTCGACTGGGCCGAGTACGACGGCCGGCTCTTCGTGACCGTGCTGAACGGCATGGGCGACGGCATGAACGCCGCGCTGCTGACGTCGCTGGCCGTGCACGCCCTGCGCAACGCCCGCCGCGCCGGGTTGAGCCTGGCCGACCAGGCCGCGCTCGCCGACCAAGCGATCTTCTCTCAGCACCGGGGCGACGCGCACGTGGAGGCGCTCCTGCTGGAGCTCAACGTGGCGAGCGGCGAGCTGCAGATCGTGGACACGGGGTCGCCGCGCATGATGATCCTGCGCGATGGCGAGGTGATCGACCAGCCGCTGGAGTCGCAGTTCCCGCTGGGGATGTTCGAGTCGTCGGATTTCGAGACGCGTACCGTCCAGCTGCGCACCGCCGACCGGCTCTTCGTCGTCAGCGACGGCGTGTCCGAGGCCGTCGGCCACAGCGGGCGGTACGGCGAGGCGGCCCTGCACCGGTTCCTGCGGCGTACCGGGCCGATGGCACCCCTGCAGGCGGTGCGCTCCCTGCTCGGCGACCTCCGGGTCTTCGTGAGCGCGGACCTCGAGGACGACGCGGTCGCGGTGTGCCTGGACTGGACCCGGCCCGGTCAATGAGAAAGCCGCCCCACCCCGCCTGAGGTGGAGCGGCTTCTCGGCGCTGAGGTCAGCGGGCTCCGGACCGCGAGGAGATCGCCTCGAGGAAGATGTCGGAGATCTTGGCGGGGTCGGGGGCGATGAACACCCCGCCGGCGCTGGTCGCGTTGGTGATCGCTTCCAGCTCGTTGGCGTCGACCTCGTCACCGATACCGATGATCACCATGCGGACCGGGCGCTTCGGGTCGGCGAGCTTCTTGAGCTCGGCGATGAGCGTCGCCCGCGAGATGCCGCTCGGGTTGTCGTTCTTGCCGTCGGTGAAGAGCAGCACCGAGTTGACCCGGCCGGCCTGCCAGCTGTCCTGCACCGACCGGTACGCCGCGAGCGCCGTGTCGTACAGCCCGGTGTCCCCGCCGTCCTTGGGCCGGATCGCGTTGATCGCGCCCTGCAGCTTCGCCCGGCCGGACGTCAGCGGCGTGATCGGCACGATCTCCTTGTATGGCTTCTTGCCGTCCATCTCGGTGGAGAAGACCCAGAAGCCGACCGCCCACTTGTCGTCGAACAGGGCCAGACCCTGCGATGCGGCTGCCCGGGTCACCGCGGCCCGGTCGATGCCGCCGGCGGTCGGGACCTTCGTCTTCATCGAGCCCGACACGTCGAACACCGCCAGCACCCGGCCCGGCAGCGTGATGGCCGCCCAGCTGCCCAGCGCCTGGTTGATCGAGCCGGCGTCGAGCCCCGCCGCGGCGGTGCCCTCGGTGCCGTTGGCGGCGGTGGTCGCGGCCGGGGTGGCCTGCGGCGCGCCCACCGGAGCGGCGAAGCCGGCACCCACGGTGCCGTCCGGCGCCCGGAGGCCCACCTTGGCCAGCTCGTTCTTGAAGCCCGGCTGCTGCAGCGCCTCGCGCAGGCCGGTGGCGGCCGCCGACTTGGTCAGGTCGACCTCGGGCATGACGGCGAACGGGTAGTCCAGCGACGGCGGCTGCGGGTCGAGGTAGAGCGCCGCGAGCGGCACGACCGGCTTGTCCGCGTTGTACCGGACCACGTCCTCCTCGGACAGCGGCGCCGCACTGATGCCGCTGGCCAGGTCGGCCGGGTCGGTGGAGGTCGGGAACTTCTGCAGGAGGTCCTCACGCAGGGAGGAGCTGCCGGCGGCGAGCGCACGCAGCGCGCCCACCTGCGCCGCCTTCGCCTCCGGGCCGCCGCCCGCGGCGCTGCCGAGGGCGAGCAGGCCGGCCAGGCCGGCGGCGTCCCGTGTCGGGTCGACGACGCCGGTGCGCAGCGAGTTGCCGGTGGTGATCCGCTTGAGCAGATCGTTCCAGCCGAGCTTGCGGTCCGGCCAGCCGACGCTCTGCGCCACCGGCTCGGGCATCGCCACGACGACCGGGCTGGTGGCGACCGACTTGCCGTCGGTCGGCACGAAGCCGGAGGCCTCCGACCGCAGGCGCATGAGCCAGGTGGTCGAGTCGGCGATCCAGACGTCGGGGATGGTGCCGTTCTTGCTGGCGGCACCGAGGCCGGTCAGCGCGACGCCGTGCTTGAGCGCGATGGTGGACGCCATGGTGGCCGGGTTGACCCCGGTGACGCTCACGGCGACGCAGGTGCCGTTGACCGCGGCACCTCCGGAGGTCCACTGCTGCGCGGCCTGCTCCACGGCAGGCGCGATCTCGGTCGCGGCGGCGACGGTGAGCTTGATCTGGCCTGAGCAACCTTTGTCGGCGAGACGCTGATAGCCAAGCCAGGACCCGGCGAGGACTACCACGATCGCCATCGCAGATGCGACGACGCCGGCTCCTCTGAGATTGAAGTTTCTGCGATGGCGGCCTGACACGCGATCCATACTGCGCATCGCGAGACCCGAATGCCATATACGTTCGGACGAAAGTTACTCGGATTGGAAATTCCGCGTGCCTAATTCACCTTGCGTGATCGCGTCATCTCGATGCGTGGCCGACACCGTGTCTGACTTGCGGTTTATCCGGTGAAGATCACGACACTCCGGCGGTGTCCGGTCGCTACCGCGGCATCCCTTGAACCGCCTTGCGCGCGGTCCACCGCAGGATGCATGTCGGGCTGCCCTCCGGCACCGGCTTGCCCTGTGCCTGCGGGAGCCCGGTGTCCGGATCCACCCGGAAGACGGTGACGGTGTGTGAACGTTCATTCGCTACATACAGGTGATCGCCGATCAGCGTGAGGTGCCGCGGCCACTCGCCCTCCGTGGTCACCTCGGCGACGAGCGTGGCTCCCGAGGGCTCCCAGGCGAAGACGGAGACGGTGTCCGGGCCACGGTTGGCGACGTACACGAAACGACCGTCGCGGCCGGCGATGAGCTCCGACGGCTGGTTGGGCCGCATCGCGCTGGTCGCCTTGTCACCCACGCGCTCCAGCGTGCCGCTGCCGCCGGGGCGGTACCAGCCCAGGTCGCCCTTCAGCTCGCCGACCAGCAGCACGGCGCCGTCCGTCGTCCGCAGCAGGTGCCGGGGACCGGTGCCGGGCTCCGCCTCGATCGCCGCGCCCACCAGGGTGAGCCGGCCCGATACCGGATCCAGCCGGGCGTGCCACACCCGGTCCGAGCCCAGGTCGGCGACCAGCACGTCCGGGCCGTTCGGATCGGGGGCGACCATGTGCGCGTGCGGGCCCTCCTGCCGGTCGACCACCGGGCCCTTGCCGTCGAGATCGAGCAGATCGGAGCGCGGACCCGGCACGCCGTCGGCGTCGAGCGGGTGCACGGCCACGTTGCCGCTGGCGTAGTTCGCGACCAGCAGGTGCCGGCCGTCGGCGGACACCGCGAGGTGACACGGCGCCGAACCGCCGGTCGGCTGCACGGCCAGCGGGGACAGGGAGGCGTCGTCGGCGACCCCGAACGCGCTCACGGTGCCCGTGCTCAGCTCGTTGACCGCGTACAACACCGGCAGGACCGGGTGCGGGGCGAGGAAGGACGGCGACGGCGTACGGGCCACCACACCCAGCCGGGTCAGCGAGCCGGTGGCGCCGTCACGCCGCAGCAACGCGATGCCCTCACCTTCTCCCCCGGTCTCGCCGGTATAGCAGCCGAGGAAGAGGTACTCGTCGTTCGGGCCCATGCACCCATCCTAGGAGCCTCACCCTTGCGGTTATGCTGCTGCCCGCTGCCGTTTCGCAGCTGTGCTGCTCCGAGGGGGTGTCGTGGAGGCGTTCTACTCCGAGCCGGTCGACCCCTGGGCGGACAGCGACGAGATCGCCCCGCCGCCCCCGCAGTACGTCCCCCCTGACGTGACGGTTTCGACCCCACCGCCGTCCTGGGGACCGGCGCCCCTGCTGCCCGGGCCGCCGCCGCAACGGTTCCCGATCGGCGAGGTGGTCTTCGCCTCGCTCCTGCCGATCATCATCTGCTCGTTCGGCAGCTGGATCTACTTCGTGTACGCGGGCTTCCACCGCCGAGACAAGCGCCAGTTCCTGGTCGCCGCCGGCTACGCCTCGCTCTTCGGGATGGCATGCGTGTTCATGGCGATCGACCCGACACCGGTGGAGAGCGAGAACCTCAGCAGCGCCGAATGGACCGGCTTCTTCCTGTTCATGGCGACCGCGGTGGCGTCGGCCGTGCACGGTGGCATCCTGGCGGCGCACCCGGGGGACACACCGTACGGCCGGCATCTGCGCGAGCAGGCCCGCCAGTTCGCCGCCTTCGACCCGGCGCAGGCCCGCCGGCTCGGCGTGGGCCGCCCGGACCTGGTACGCCCGTTCGACGACGGTGGCCTGGTCGACCTCAACCACGCGCCGGGCCACGAGCTCGCCCGGCTGCCCGGGATCACGCCCGAGGCGGCGCACCGGATCGTGCTCGGGCGGTTCGAGCGGGCGTACGCGCACCCCGACGAGCTGGTCGTGCGCGGCCTGGTGACGGCGCAGACGATGAACCGGATCGGCTCACGCCTGCTCTGCATCCCGCCGGTCCACCAGCCGCGCTGAGCCGCGCGGGGTCAGCGGGCTCCGGCGGCCGCCAGCTGCCGGCGGGCCACGTACTCGACCAGCTCGATGAGGACGTTGCGGGCCGCCAGCGGCTCGCGGGCGTCGAACTCCACCACCGGCACGTCCGGGTCGAGATCGAGCGCGCGGCTCACCGCGTCGGCGCCGAACCGGCGCTCGTCGAAGCAGTTCACGGCCACCACGAACGGGGTACCGCGCTGCTCGAAGTAGTCGATGGAGGGAAAGCAGTCGGCGAGACGCCGGGTGTCGGCGAGCACCACCGCGCCGAGCGCGCCCTGCGACAGCTCGTCCCAGAGGAACCAGAAGCGGTCCTGACCCGGCGTGCCGAACAGGTAGAGCTGCAGGTCGTCGGTGATGGTGATGCGACCGAAGTCCATCGTCACCGTGGTGGTCCGCTTGGCCTCGACCCCGGCGGTGTCGTCGGCGCCCTCGGCCCCCGTCAGCACCTCCTCGGTCTGCAGCGGCCGGATCTCGCTGACCGAGCCGACCATGGTGGTCTTGCCCGCACCGAAGCCGCCGGCGATGAGGATCTTGAGCGCGACCGGGATGCGCGAACGCGCGCCGTCACGGTCAGAGCGCACGGAGTCCATTGACAACCGCCTTGAGTACGTCGACGTCATGCGGCTGCGAGGCCGCGGGAGGCTCGTAGAGCGAGATGAGTCCGGCCGAGCGTAGATCACCCAGCAGCACCCGGACGACCCCGATGGCGAGGTCCAGTTTGGAGGCTAACTCCACGACGGACGTCGGCTCCCACGCCGCGCCGACGATCGCGTGATGCTCCGGTTGCAGCGACGGAGCGGGTGGTGCGTCCGGCATGGTCGCCACGACGAACGCGACGAGGTCGAATTCGCCGCCGGCCGGTGCCACGCGGCCCTGGGTCATCGCGTACGGGCGCACGACCGGACCCGCGTCGTGGTCCAGCCAGTCGTGCGGCGCGCGCCTCGGGTCAGCGGGCATCGGACCCGGGGAGCCGTTCCGGCGCGTCCATCGTCTGGCCGACCCGGGTGACCAGCATGGCCATCTCGTACGCGACCAGCCCGAGATCCGCGTCGCTGCCCGCCACCACCGCGAGGCAGGCGCCCTGCCCGGCCGCGGTGACGAAGAGGAACGCGTCCTCCATCTCCACGACGGTCTGGCGCACGGGCCCCGCCCGGAAGTGCCGGCTGGCGCCTTTGGCGAGGCTCTGGAACCCGGCGGCCATCGCCGACAGGTGCTCGGCGTCCTCCCGGCTCATCCCGGCCGAGGCGCCGAGCATGAGCCCGTCGGCGGAGAGCACCACCGCCTGCCGCGCCGACGGCACCCGCTCGACGAGCTCGTCGAGGAGCCAGGTGAGGTTGGCGCTCTGGTTCGTCGTCTGTGCCACTTATGCGTCCTTCTCCGGCCGGTGGATCTGGTGGTTGTCGTCGAAAGCGCTGTCCGTGGTGCCTTCGGGCCCGGTCACGCCGCTCGGCACGGCCGGGATGGTGACGGTAGCCGCATCGGACCACGTCGGCTGCCCCGCCGTCTGTTGTTCGTCAGTCAGGGCGGCCGCCTCCCGGCGTCCCCTGGCGGTGCCCCGTTGCAAGGCGCTCATCAGATTGCGCACTTCCTCCGGCGATCGCACGGTGGTGGCTTCGGCCCGCTCGACGACCGGTCCGCGCAGCTGCGGCGCGAGGCTGGCCTGCCGCACCCGCCGCGGCAGCAGGGCCTCGTCGGCCGTCGGCGCCGGCTCGGGGGCCCGACCGGCAGCCGGGAGAAGCGGCTCAGCAGCGGGCCGAAGCGGCTCCGCAACCGGCGGAAGCGATTCGGCAGCTGTCGGCGGCCCGGCGGCCGGCGCGGGCGGGTCGGCGGCCGGGACCGGGGACACCGGTTCGGGGGCGCGGCGACGCCGCTGGGCGGGGATGCGAGGCGGCGCCATCGGCGTCTCCGCGGTGCCCGGTCCGGGCAGGAGCGCCGGCCCCTCGCCGTGCAGCAGGCCCGGCGTGCCGAGGCTGTGACCGTTGTGGTGGTCGCTGCCCGAGGGCCAGTCGACGTCGAGGCCGTCGCCGGTGACCTGCGGTATGAGCTCGGTGACGTCGCTCGGCCCGCCCAGTCCGGCCGGCGAGGTGAGGTTCGGCGGCAGCTGGGCCGGCGGCTCGGCCGGCCCGTCCTTGCGGCGGCGGGGCACCGTCCGGCGGCGTTGCACCAGGCCGTCCGCGGTCAGGCCGTCGATCACCGCGCTCGGGGTCGGCCCGGTCACCGGCCGCACAGCATCCGGTGCCTCCTCCGCGACGACTTCCGCGTCGTTCAGCGAGGCGGCGTCCGGGCGGTCCCAGGAGTCGGCCGCCGGTGCGGGGCCCGCCGGCAGGGCGAGCGCTCCGGGGCCGGGCGGGGCGGCGGTGATCAGCTCCTCGGGAATCAGCACCACCGCGGTCACCCCGCCGTACGCGCTGGGCCGCAGCGAGACCCGGATACCCTGCCGGGCGGCGAGCTGGGCCACCACGAAGAGACCGAGCCGCGCGCTGTCCGACGGGTCGAAGTCCGGCGGCTCGAGCAGCTTGCGGTTGGCCTCGGCGAGCGCGTCCGCGGACATGCCCAGACCGCGGTCCTCGATCTCCATGGCGTACCCGTTGGGCAGCGCCTGGCCGACCACCTGCACCCGGGTCTGCGGCGGTGAGAAGGAGGCGGCGTTCTCCAGCAGCTCGGCCAGCAGGTGGATGACATCGCCGACGGCCCGGCCCAGCACCGCGGAGGCCTCGATCGAGACGATGTCGATCCGCTTGTAGTCCTCGACCTCGCTGATCGCGCCGCGCACCACGTCGATCAACGACACCGGGTTGCGCCAGCCGCGGCCCGGCGCCGCTCCGGCGAGGATGACGAGGTCCTCGGCGTGCCGGCGCATGCGGGTGGCGAGATGGTCGACGCGGTACAGGTCCTCCAGCTCCTGCGGCTCGGTCTCGCGGCGCTCCATCTTGTCCAGCAGGGCGAGCTGGCGATGCAGCAGCGTCTGGCTGCGCCGGGCGATGTTGAGGAACACCTCGTTGATGCCGCGGCGGACGTCGGCCTCCTCGACGGCCGACTGCACCGCCGTCCGCTGGACCTCGTTGAACGCGTGGCCGAGCTGGCCGATCTCGTCGCGGCCGTACTCGAGGGGCGGGGTCTCGGCGTCGACGTCGACCGGCTCGCCGCGCTGGAGGCGCCGGACCACCGTGGGCAGCCGCTCCCCCGCCATCGCGAGCGCCTCGCGGCGCAGCCGGATCAGGCGGCCGACGATCGAGCGCCCGATGCGTACGGAGAAGACCACGGAGACGATCAGAGCGGCGAGCCCGAGCAGGCCCGCGACGCCGAGGCGGGCCAGGATGCCGACCGCGACCGGGCGCGCCTCGTCGGCCAACGAGTCGGTGGCGTTGATCTCGAAGGCGCGCAGCTGCTGGGCGGTCGTGTCGTACGCCGGCTGCCACGCCTCGGCGGCCACCGGCGACGGCGCGCCGGCCTTGCTCTCGGACACGATCTGGTTCTCCAGCTCGCGCAGCCGGTTCACGGCGGCGCCGGTGCTGAGCCGCTGGTACGCCCCGCGGTCACGCTCGGGAAGGTCGTTGACGCCCTGCGAGAGGAGGAACCGGGAGGTGCCGACGGCCTGCAGAACCTCCGCGCGGGTCTCGGCGCTGAACTGGCCGGCGGCGTGCGTGGCGGCCAGGAGGGCGTCGATCCGGCTCAGATACTCCTGGCCGCGCCCCACCGTGATCAGGGCACGGATCTCCCGGTCGACGCGCTCGTCGCCGAACGTGGCGGTGGCGGCGAACATCTGGAAACCGGTGTCCACGATGCCGTTGTAGAGGTTCTGCGCCCCGACGATGTCGATCTCACGCCGGTCGATGTAGCCGCGGGCGGCACCCAGGCCGTCCAGGTCGGTGAAGATCTGCTGGATGCGGGACTCCAGAGTGGCGCCCGCGGCGCGGCGGGCCTCGGCGCTGCCGGCCGTACGCCGGAAGTCGGCCGCGGCCCGGTCGGTGGCGGCGCGCTGGATGGTGAGGTCCGTCGGCGCGACCTTGGGGTCGGCGAGGAACACCACGGAGAGCCGTCGCTCGCGCTGGACCTCGCCCATGAGGACCTCGCCCGGCGTACCGACCGTGTCGAGCAGCGTCTGCGCCGACAGCAGATTGACCGCCGGGCCGGCGGTGATTGCCGTTGCGAAGGCCCAGAGCGCCAGCAGCGCCGTGAGGGGCACCGCCACCAGCGCAATGATCTTCGAACGGATCGACCAATTGCGGGTTCTCATCAGACTCCGCCCGAGGGATGTGCGGGACGGCACACGCGGCGGACGATGGTTGAGGGGTCAACAACCGTCTATGAGCTGCGTACGCCCTCGGCAGAATACGTAACCAGGGCGGTCCGAGCCAGTTCCGTTCCGTGCCGGATCGGTCGCACTGTCAATCTCACGACAGTCCCATTTTCTGGAACCGGTCCAGTACAGAGCCTGATCGGACCGGAGGATTGATGACCCTGGTTGGGTGGGAATACCAGCGGGTGAAGAAGGAGGCGGCCCGATGTCCCCCACACTCGTGATCATTCTCATCGTCGTCGTGCTGCTGGTGATCGCCGCGATCGTGTTCGGCGTGCGCGCCAGCCGCCGCAGGAAGTTGCAGAAGACCTTCGGACCCGAGTACGACCGCGTCGTCGGTGACGCGGACAGCCGGACGGCCGGCGAGCGCGAGCTCGAGGAGCGCCGGAAGCGGCATGCCGAGCTGGAGCTCAAGCCGTTGTCGGCGGAGAGCAAGGCCAAGTACTCGGTGGCCTGGGAAGAGGTGCAGATCCAGTTCGTGGACGCGCCGGAGCAGGCCGTGGCGACGGCCGACGAGCTGGTGACCCGGCTCATCGCCGAGCGCGGCTACCCGACCGGCGACTACGACGAGCAGCTCGCCACCCTCTCCGTCGAGCACGCGCGCACGCTCGAGCACTACCGCGACGCCCACGCCATCAGCGAGCGCAGCCGCAACGGCGAGGCCGACACCGAGGATCTCCGTCAGGCTCTGGTGCACTACCGCGCCCTCTTCGCCGACCTGCTCGGCGAGAATCCGGTGCGGTCCGAGGGCGCCACCGCCCCCGGCACCGACCCGAAGGTGCCGTCCCAGAAGATCAATGACCACGACAGCGACGTCGCGGGCTCCCGTCCCGACGCCACGAGCCGCTGAGGAGTCCGACGATGCGTTTCTTCTCCAACGACGCCCGCGAGTCCACCGACGACCCGGCGCCGGACGACCGCCCGGAGCGGGTCCAGTCCGAGCCCGTGGCGGTGCCGGGTCAGCGCCCGCCGTCCCCCTGGTCCGACGCCCCCGGCGAGGAGGCGCGCGACACCACGGAGCGCGAGCGTCCGGCGCAGAACCCCGCGGACGACGACCCGGACCGCACCGAGTTCCACGAGCCGGGCCCGCAGCCCACCGCGTTCGGTGCGTCCACGGTCGGCGGCGCGGTTGCCGCGTCCGCGACGGCGAACCCGGTGAACGACCGGTGGGACGCCACGGACCGCGACACGGACGCGGCCTCCGGCGTGGCCGACGACCGCAGCGTGGCCCCCGGCGACGGTGCGGTGGAGTCGCCCTCGCCGGCCAACACCACCACGTACGCGGGCAACACCGCCGAGCGCCCTCAGGACGACCCGGTCGACGTGGCCCTCGACGACCGTGGCACCTTCGAGGACCCCCAGGTCAAGGATGAGGGCGACCGCGAGGCCGCCCACGCGCTCAAGGACGAGGGCGACCGCGAGGCCACCAGGGCCACCGACGCCGCCGAGGCCGCTCCGGCGCTCAAGGACGACGGCGGCTTCGACGACCCGAAGGTGGTCGACCCGGTGACGGAGCGGCCGCCGGCCGAGGACGAAAGGCCCGCGGACCAGCCGGACACCCTGTTCGCCGCCGCGGACGCGCAGACCCTCCAGGACCGGTGGCGCGACGTGCAGCTCCGCTTCGTCGACAGCCCGAAGGAGGCCACGACCGAGGCCGCCGCGCTGGTCGAGGAGGCCGTCGAGAAGCTCACCGCCGGCCTGAGGTCGCGCAAGGAGAGCCTCGGCGCCGAGAGCGACGACACCGAGACGCTGCGGGTGCAGCTGCGCGGCTACCGCGACATCCTCAACCGGATTCTGGGTCTCTAGCCACCGGCCGGCCCTGGGAGACTGGGCGGGTGCGCGCCGCCCGCCTGGTCTCCCTGCTGCTTCTGCTGCAGACCCGTGGCCGGATGACCGCGCAGGAGCTCGCCGACGAGCTCGAGGTCTCGCTCCGCACCGTCTACCGCGACGTCGAGTCGCTGGGAGCGGCGGGCGTGCCCGTCTACGCCGACCGCGGGCCGGCGGGCGGCTACCGGCTGCTCGACGGCTACCGCACCCGGCTCACCGGCCTCACCCGCGAGGAGGCCGGGTCGCTCTTCCTGGCCGGGGTTCCGGGCCCGGCCGCGGAGCTCGGCCTCGGGTCGGTCCTGGCCGCCGCGGAGCTCAAGCTGCGGGCGTCGCTGCCGGGTGAGCTGGCCGACCGGGCGGATCGGGTACGGGAACGCTTCCACCTCGACGCCCCCGGCTGGTTCCGGGCCGACGAGCCCACCCCGCACCTCGCCACCGTGGCGGACGCGGTGTGGCGGGAGCGGCAGCTCGAGCTCCGGTACCGGCGGTGGAAGGCTCCGCGCGAGGTCAGCCGTACGCTCTCGCCGCTGGGTGTGGTGCTCAAGGCCGGCCGCTGGTATCTGGTGGCGGCGTCGGGCGAGCGCGTCACGGCGTACCGGGTCGTGAACATCCTCGAGGCCTCGGTGCGGGAGGAGGCTGTCGTCCGGCCGCCGGGCTTCGACCTCGCCGCCTTCTGGCGGGAGTGGACCGAACGGTACGAGCGCAGCGTCTATACCGCGGCTGCGACCGTACGGATGAAGCCGGAGGCCTTGGATCGGATGGCGTTCGTGTTCCCGCCGGAGATGTCGCGCGTCGCCCGGGAATCCGCCTCGCCGCCGGACGAGAACGGCTGGCTGACCACGGTCGTGCCCATCGAGTCGGTCCGGCACGGGCACATCGAGCTGCTCAAACTGGGCGCGGACGCCGAGGTCCTGGAGCCGCCGGAGCTGCGCGAGTGCTTCGCCGCGACGGCCCGCGGCCTGGCGGCGACGTATCTGGACGCCGACGCGGCAGGATCGGACGCATGACGATGCCCGAGGATCTTCTCGCTCACAACCGGCAGCTGATCGCCCAGTTCCGGGCGGACGGCGGCGCCTCGATGCAGGACCGCCCGCTGCTGCTGCTCACCACGCGCGGGCGCAAGAGCGGCGAGCAGCGGACGAGCCCGATGATGTACGTCGACGACGACGGCCGTCTGCTCGTGATCGCCTCGAACGCCGGCGCGGCCGACCACCCGCAGTGGTACCGCAACCTGCTGGCGGATCCCGCCGTCACGGTGGAGCTGCCGGGCCGCACGTTCCAGGCTCGGGCGACCCCGCTGACCGGCGAGGAATACGAGCAGGCCTGGGCCCGGATCGCGCGGCAGTACGCATTCTTCACCGAGCACCAGAAGAAGGCCGGCGCGCGCAGGATCCCCGTCGTCGCGCTCGAGCCCGCCTAAGCCTCGGCGACCGTCTCCGTGTCGGAGTCGTCGGCCGGCGGGTCCGGCGGCAGTTGCTGCTCGTCCGGGTCGTCCGCGGTCGGCGGGCTGGTCGGCTCGGTGGTCGACTCGGTCGGCGGCGTGCTGGGCTCGTCCGACTCGTCGTCGGCGGGCGGCGTGGACTCCGTGGGCGGGTCGCTCGGCTCGGACTCCGACGGTGACGGCGAGACCGAGGAGGCCGACGGCGACGGCTTCGCACGGGGCCGCAGCGGCCGCGTCTGCGCCTTGGGCTCGGTGCGCACGATCTCCGTCTGGTCGGTCGGCGCGTCTCCGGCACCCGAACCACCCTGCGGCTCGGTCGCGTCGTTGTGCTGCACGGTCACCGCGGGCGGCCGCTGCGGCGTCAGTGTCGCCTCACCGAACTGCGCGCCCAGCCACATCGCCGGTCCGAGGCCTACCGCGAGGATGGCCCCGAAGAGCGCCATGGGTCCCCGTTCCATCAGCGCCCCTCCCCCCTGTCATGGCGATTTTCGCCGGTCCGCGTGAGCTTTCTCTACCCATTTCAGCGAACGGTAAGCGAACGGCGCCTCATCCCAGTGTGACGACCCGTGATGATCGAACTACGCCTTCGTCGGACATACGACCGTCCAGTGGAGAACACGGTCAGCCCGGCGGAACGGTTCATCGTCGAGCGTGACTATCTGGTACGGGACAGAAACGCCACGGCATCATCGAGCGCGTTCCAGCCGCCCGGCAGCTCGTCGGAGTCCAGGGCACCGCGCACTCTCAATGTCCCGCCGTCCCGCAGCTCCAGATCCCAGCTCCGCCGCTTGACCTGTGTCGCCCTGGCCACGTCCGCGTACGCGACGAACCGCGTCTCCGGCGCGATGACCTCCCGGCGCGGCACGTCGGCGGCGGCGAACTCGGCCAGCCGCCGCTTCGCCGAGCCGTTCTGCGACCGGGGAAGCCCCGGCACGAGGAACAGCCCGGTATCGACGATCAGCAGATCGGTCCGTGCCCCGTCGACCACGACATTGACCACCCCGCCCACCACCTCGGCGCGCGGATGCGCACCCTCCGCCGCCGGGCCGGCCGAGACGTCGATCCCGAGCTCGGCCAGCCGCTCCCGCGCGGTCGCCACGGTCGCCGGGTCGACGGCCAGCGCGGCCGGACCACCGAGATCCAGGTGTCCGCCGTCGGGCGCCACGAGTTCCGCCGTACCCATCCAGCTGTGCCGCCAGCGGGCCGCACCGCTGCGCAGGGCGGCGAGCGCCAGCAGCAGGGTCACGAGCTCGGTGACCCGCAGCGCGGTCTCGTCGTCGGGCAGGCCCGGGAAGACGGACTCGGCGAGCTTGCGCAGCCGCCCGTCGCCGGCGAGGTCCAGGACGTCAGCCGCGGACTGGACCGGGCTGCCGGCCACCCGGCTCAGCGTGGTCAGGGCGGCGCCGGCCTCGCGTTCGACCTCGGCCGTGCGGGCGGCGTTGAAGAACTCGTCCCATCCGACCGCGGTCCGGCCCTGCGGGGGAAAGGCGACCGCCTGCAGCGCGCGGCCCAAGCCCGGAAGATCGGGCACCAGCTCTCCCGGCTCTTCGCCCTGACCCCCCTCGTCTCCGGTCAGTGCGGCCAGGCGTTCGCTGCGAGGCGGGTGGGTGTCCCACCCCGAGGGCGGCACC
Organism: Actinoplanes sp. NPDC049681; assembly: GCF_044465265.1. NCBI lineage: Bacteria > Bacillati > Actinomycetota > Actinomycetes > Micromonosporales > Micromonosporaceae > Actinoplanes > Actinoplanes sp. NPDC049681. Next base: position 808,457 of record NZ_JBITLP010000003.1, on the reverse strand, counting down.
GGCTCCCGGGCGCGCAGCACGGCCACGTCCTCCGCCCGGGCGGCCAGAGCGCGCAGGAAGCCGCCGAAGATGTCGTCCGGGACATGCCCGGCCTGCCACCCCGGCCCGAGATACTCGGCGTGGAAGATCCGTACCAGCCCGTCCAGCACCGGAAGGTCACGCAGCACCGCTCTGGCGGCGGCAGTGCCCGCGTACGCGGCGGCGATCCGGTCGGCGCCCAACTCCTGCGCGGTGCTGAACGGCGCGTCGACCCGGCGGTAGAAACCGGCGTACGCCCGCAGCAGCGGCCCCGCCGGATTACGCCGCGAGATGCGCGGAACCACCCGCCCGACCGCGATCCGGCCCCGGTACGCCACCGGCGCGAGCCGGCCCTGCGCGGGCGAGAAGTGCCCGAGCTCGTGCGCGACGACCGCCTTGAGCGGCGCGGTGTCCCACGCCTGCAGCAGCGGCAGCCCCAGGTACAGGTCACGGCGGCCGCCGACGAACCCCAGCAGGCGCGTGTGCTCGATGACCCGGGCGACGGCGTCCGCCACGATCGTCACCCGGTCGGGCGCCCGCGTCCCGGCGGCCGCGGCGGCCCCGTCGACCAGCGCCCACAGCCCCGGAGCGTCCGCCCGTCCCACCGGAATCCCGACCGGTTGCGGCCGGCGGGCGTTCAGGGCGCGCCGGGTCGCGTACCCCATGACACCGACCGTGGCGATGCACACGGGCAGCCCGATCCGCAGCGCGGTGACGCCGGACAGCATCGAGAGCACCAGCAGCACCGGAACGACGACGAGCGCCAGCTGCAGCGCCGCGACCGCGAGGAATCCGGCCAGCGCGGCGACGGAGGCCCACACCCTCTTCTGCACCCGGCAAGCCTAGGGCCGGTCCCGGCGGACGCCACCGCCGCCGTCCCGCCGTCCGGCTCGGCCGCACGGCCCGACCACGCGCTTGACGTGCAGAAACGTCGCCTGGGTGGCGAAGCCAGATTTAAGACCTGTTTAACCTCTCACCCGTCCGCGACATTTCCCCGCGCTTGTTCACCTGGGCGGCGATCGCCGCGACTCGATCATCAGCCCGGGCGGACCCGGCCACCATCGCGTACGTCTCGTTCCCGCCGACGCGACGCCCGGAGCGCATCTCAGCTCCCACCGGCCGGAGGCGAACTGCTCGGCGAGTGCCTCGAGCTCTCCGCCGGCGCCGAGCGCACCGTCCGGCGCGGCGGCGATCTCGGCGACGCGATCCGAACATCTCAGCGACGAACATCATCGTTTCGGGGGCGGTCCACCGGGGATGCAGGTGCGCATGGCTCAGCTCGATCAGACCCTCGCCCTCGCGATCAAGGGGTACGCCTGGCTCCCGGACCTGCGCCGCGAGGCCGGTGGCAGCCCCGTACGCATGCGCGTCATGGGCCGGCCCGCCGTCGGCATCTGTGGCACCGACGCCACCGAGTTCTTCTACGCCGACGGCAACCTGGAACGGCACACCGCGCTGCCGCACCCGGTCGTCAGCTCGCTCTTCGGCAAGGGGGCCGTGCACACCCTCGACGGCGAGGCTCATCGGGCGCGTAAGGCCTTGTTCCTGTCGTTGCTGCTCGGCGACGGGATCGGTGAGGTCGCCAAGCTGACCGGTGAAGCGTTCGACCGGGCCGCGGAGTCGTGGCGCGGCGGGCCGCCGGTCAGTCTCTTCGACGAGTCGGCGCGGGCCATCGCGAACGGCGTCACCCGGTGGACCGGCGTACCGGTGGCTGAGGGCGAGGTGGACCGCCTGGCTGCCGACCTGGTGGCGCTGGTGGACGGTTTCGCCACGGCCGGGCCGCGGCATTGGCGGGCCCTGGCGGCCCGGCGCCGGCGCGAGCGGTGGCTGGCCGGTCTGATGTCGAAGGTACGGGCACAGCAGCTCGATGCCGCCCCGGACTCCGCCCTGGCGGCCGTGGCGCGCTTCGAGGACGAGGACGGGCTGCTGGATGCGCGTACCGCCGCCGTCGAGATGCTCAACATCATCCGGCCGACGACCGCGGTGGCGTGGTTTCTCGCGTACGCGGCGCACGCGCTGGACCGTCAGCCCCGGTACCGGGAGGCGCTGCGGGAGGGTGACGACGAGTTCACCGCCGCGTTCGCGCATGAGGTGCGCCGGTTCTACCCGTTCGCGCCGTTCCTGGGTGGGCGGGCCACCCGGGATCTCACGTTCCGGGGTGAGGCGGTGCCGCGGGGCGCGCTCGTGCTGCTCGATGTGTACGGGCAGAACCACGACCCGGCATTGTGGCCGGAGCCGTACGCGTTCCGGCCCGAGCGCTTCGCCGGGCGGCCGATCGGGGAGTTCGAGCTGATCCCCCAGGGCGGCGGCGACCCGCGGACGGGCCACCGCTGCCCCGGCGAGAAGATCACGGTTGCGGTGCTGGGCACGCTCGTGCAGCGGCTCGCGCGGCTGGACTACTACGTGCCCCCGCAGGATCTCTCGATCGATCTGAGCCGGATCCCGGCCCGGGTCGCGAGCGGGTTCCAGCTGGTGGTTCCCTAGATCCAGGGAATCTCGGGCGACGGGTGGAAGGCGACGCCCTGTTCCCGCCATCGGGGGGCGAAGGCGGCGAGCCGCCGGCGGAAGGATTCCCAGTCCCGGTGGCCGCGGGGGGACCAGCCGATCTCCGCGATCGCGGGAAGGCGGGGATACGTCATCGTCTGCACGTCGGCGAGGCTGCGCAGGGTCTCGGACCACAGCGGCGCCTCGACGCCGAGCACCGATTCCTCGCCGACGCCGGGGAGCCGCTCGGCCGGGTCCCAGCCGTACGCCTTCTCGACGTCGAGCGTGCCCGCCCAGTCCAGTCCGAGCCGGCTCTCCGCCGTGTACTTCATGTCGAGGTAGGTGCGGTCGGCCGGCGACATGAGCACCTTGCTGCCGTTGGCCGCGGCTCGCGCCGTACCGTCATCGGCCGCTTCGATGCGCCAGAACTGCGGCACCGCCGTGGCGGGCAGGTCGACCGCGGCCATCTCGTGCCAGCCGACCGGGCGCTTGCCGTACGCGGTGACCAGGGGCAGCACCCGCTCGATGAAGGCGCGGTAGTCCTCGGCCGTGGTGGCCTGCGCCTCGTCGCCGCCGATGTGCAGGTACGGGCCGGGGGTCAGCTCGGCCACCTCGCGCAGGACGTCGTCGACGAACGCGTACGTCTCCTCCTTGCCGGCGACGAACGAGCTGTAGCCGACCTCGACGTCCGTACGCTGCGGCGGCGCGACCCCGTCGGCGGTGAGTTCCGGGTATGCCACCTGCGCCGCGTTCACGTGCCCCGGCATGTCGATCTCCGGAACGACGGTCACGAAGTGGGCGGCCGCGTACGCGACGATCTCCGCGTAGTCGGCCTTGGTGTAGTAGCCGGGCCCGGTGCCGTCGACGCCGGTGCCGTCGCCGCCGCTGATCGCGGTGAGCTTGGGCCAGCTGTCGATCTCGAGGCGCCAGCCCTGGTCGTCGGTGAGGTGCAGGTGCAGGTGATTGATCTTGAACTGGACCAGGCCGTCGACGTACGACTTCACCTCGTCGACGGTGAAGAAGTGGCGGGCCACGTCCAGCATCGCGCCCCGGTATCCGAAGCGCGGCCGGTCGGCGATGGTGCCGCCGGGCAGCCGCCAGGTCACCTGCCGCGGTTCGGCGGCGAAGATCTCGGCGGGCAGCAGCTGGCGCAGCGTCTGCACGCCGTGGAACAGCCCCGCCGGCGCACCGCCGGTCAGCGTCACGCCGGCACCCGTGATCTCCAGCCGGTACTCCTCGTCGCCCAGCGCCCCGTCCAGCCGCAGCACGATCGCGGCCGGCCCGTCGCTCACCGGCAGGCCGAAGCCCGTCGCCGGGCGCAGGACGCCGGCGAGGTACGCCGCCACCTGCTCCGTGCCGGGTGCGGCGCTGATCGCCGTACCGTCGCCGATCGTGAAATGTGCGGCCGGGTCGGGCCGCACCTCGGCCGGCGCCGGAATCACATCGCCCAGTTCTCTCGTCACCACTACGCCCTTCTCGTAGAGGCCGGTCTTCGGCCCGCCGGAAACTTTAAACCCTCTTTCCAGTTTCCGGGCGGCCCGATGAAGCTCGTCACGTCGCCGTTATCGTGGCGGCATGGCGATCTCCACCCGTCGCGCCACCCCGGCGGACGCCCCGGCCCTGCACGACCTCGCGGCACGCACCTTCGGCCTGGCCACCCCGCCGGGCACACAACAGGCAGACATCGACGCTTTCATCGCACGGCACCTCTCGCAGTCCAGTTTCGAGCAGTACCTCGCGGATCCCGACCGGATCCTGCTGGTGGCCGAGGAGGAGGACGGCAAGCCCGTCGGCTACGCGATGCTCGTCGGCGGCCCGATCCAGGACCCGGAACTGGCGGCCACCGTGGCAACCGCCGGCCCGGACAGCATCGAGCTGAGCAAGTTCTACGTGGCACCCGACAACCACGGTTCGGGCGTCGCCGCGACGCTGATGGCGGAGACCCTCGCAGCCGCCGCGGCGACCGGTGCGACGGTGTGCTGGCTCGGCGTCAACCAGCGCAACGAGCGCGCGGCGAAGTTCTACGCCAAACACGGCTTCGAGATCATCGGCACGAAGAAGTTCCTGGTCGGCGACGTCTGGCACGACGACCACGTACGGGCCCGCCACATCTGACTCACCGGCCCGGCACCTCGAACCACGCCCCCGGGGCGCATCGCACACTCGATGCGCCGCCGGGTCAGGTCGGCGGCGGGCGGCATTGCGCCGGATCGAACCAGCCGACCGCGAGCGATGTACGGCGGAATCGGCATACCGGACAAGCTAGGCCGCCCGTCCGCCCGTCGGTCCACACCGGATCGGCCGACCCCAGCCATGGCCGCATGTCAATACCACTGATCGGACGAGCCTGTTCGGGTGACACCGGCGTTGACGGACACCGACCCGGACCGAAGACTCCGAGTACCCTGCGGCGAAAGGGCCGTGACATGCACGAGCAACCCCCGTACCTGTTCGATCCGGGCGACGAGCACTTCAGGGTCACCACGGACGCGGACGGGGCGGTGATCGACGTGGCCGTACGCGGCACCTGGAAGGCGTCCCTGCACGGCGCCGCCTCCCGGACGCTGCGCATGTGCCTCGCCGAGAGCCCGGCCGGCATCGTCGTCGACCTCACCGGGATCGAGGACCCCCAGGCCATCAGCGTGCCGACCTGGCTGGGCGCCGCCCGCGCCACCGCCGCCGCCACGCCTGCGGCGGGTCTGGCGCTGTGCCTGCCACCCGGCGCCTCGCTGGCGGCCCAGCTCGGCCGCGCCGGCGCGCCACCGATCCACGCGACCGCCGCAGAGGCGCGAGCGTCCCTGACCGAGAACCTGGCGCACGACGTCGTCCGGATCTCCCTCCCGCCGTCCCCGATGTCCCCGAGCCGGGCCCGCGATCTCGTCGGCAGCGCCTGCCAGGAATGGGGGCTGACCACCCTGCTCCACCCCGCCCGAGCGGTGCTGTCCGAACTGGTCACCAATGCCGTGGAACACGCCCGCACCCAGATCGACGTCGCCGTCTCCCGGCGCGGGGCGGCCCTGCACCTCGCCGTACGCGACCGCGACCCGATGCTCCCCCGCATCCTCGACCTGCCCCCGGTCCGCCTCGGCCACCCCCTCGACGAACGCGGCCGGGGCCTGCGGGTGGTCCACGCCGACTCGACGGCCTGGGGAGCCCTCCCGACAGCCGGCGGCAAGATGGTCTGGGCGACGGTGCGCGACCGCGCCGGCCGCCCCCGACGGTGGTGAGGCCGGTCAGCCGCTGAGCCGGCCGCGCGCCTCCATCAACGCAAAACCCAGCAGATTGAGCCCGCGCCCCCGAGCCGGGTCGCCGACCCCCTCGTCGGTCGCCGCCAGGCCGATCCCCCACACTCGATCCGTGGGGCTCGCCTCGACGAGGACGCGCTTCCCGGTTCCGGCGAGGAACTCCCGCAACTCGGCACGCTGACCGAACTTGGCGACGCTCGCATCGACGACGATCTCGTATCGCTCCGCGACCCAGGCCGCCTCATCGAAGCCGCGGACCCGACGGCCCAGCATCTTGGCCTGCCGCGGGTGACCGGCGGCCAGAATTCGCCCGGCCGCCTCCTCGTCGCCGAAGAGCAGCGCCTTGCGCCACATCATGTAGTGCTCGGCAGTGGCGAAGCGCACGCCGTCGACGGTGAAGGCGGACGGCCACCACTGGCTGAGGCAGCCGGTGCCGATACCGCCGTCGCGCTGAGGACGATGCCCCCAGAAGAACACGTATTTGATCCGCTTGCCGGAGCGGTGCGCAGCAAGCAGGTCATCCACCGTGCGGGGCATGTCGTTCACGCCCGGCAGTATGCCCGTCGGCGGCCTGCTGGGCGAATGCGCCTCGGACGACAGCTGTACTCCCCTCAGCCGGTTCGGGACGAGCACTCCTCGGTGCGCCCGGAGCGCCGCCGAGGCCTTGGGCTTTCACCACAGTGGACGCCGACGCGCGAAAAGTGTCAGAGGGTGCCGCTAGGTTTCTCAGTGCGGATCGGCGCCACGGGGGCGCCGATCCGCAGCACCTTCCAGGAGGGTGTCCGCGGCCTGCCGGGCGCGCTGGTGCAGTTCCGGCGGCGACTCGATGGTGAAGGGGGCGCCGAGCACGCCGAGGATCATCACCGGCCAGCCCAGGTCGTCGACGCTCATCCGCATCCGGCAGGTGTCGTCGGTGACCGCGTCCACCGCGGCCCAGTGGCCGACCTGCTGCCGCACCGCCGCGGCGGGCAGAGCCACCACGACCGAGACGTCGTGCCGGCTGGGCACCGCGGCGAGTCGTTGCCGCATAAAGGCGACGGGGTCGCCGCCCGGGATGTCGCGCGGCCGGAAGCGGGTGCCGGTGAGGACCGGCTCGGTCAGGCGGTCGACCCGGAAGCTGCGCCAGTCCGCACGGTCCACGTCCCACGCGATCAGGTACCAGCGGCGGCCGAGGGCCACGAGGCGGTGGGGCTCGACGTGCCGGCCGCCACTCTCGCCCTCGCGCGGGGCGTAGTCGAAGCGCAGCCGTTCTTCGCCGCGGCAGGCCATGGCGATGGTGGTCAGGGCCGCCGGGTCCAGCACCGGGCCGCTGCCGAGGACGCCCGGGGCCGTCACGGCCTGCAACGCGTCGATGCGGCGGCGCAGGCGGGGCGGGAGCAGCTGGATGACCTTGGCGAGGGCGCGTACCGATGTCTCCTCGAAGCCGGCGACGGCGCCGGCGGCTGCCGTCCGCAGCCCGACCGCGATGGCGACCGCTTCCTCGTCGTCGAGCAGTAGTGGCGGCACCGCGGCGCCGGCCTGGAGCTGGTATCCGCCGGCGACGCCCCGTGCGGCGTCCACCGGGTAGCCCAGGTCGCGCAGCCGGTCGACGTCGCGGCGCAGCGTGCGGGGGCTGACCTCGAGCCGCTCCGCGAGCTCGGAGCCGGGCCAGTAGCGGTGGGTCTGCAGGAGGGAGAGGAGCCGGAGCATCCGCGCGCTCGTGTTCGCCATGACCCGAGGATCCCACCGATTGCGGTCAGGAACCGGCCGGTATCGGACGTCGGGCGGCGAGTGCGGCGGGTACGGGCACCCGCCGGATACCGTCGGGGCCGATGATCGTCGAGGGTGGGAGGGCGCGGCGGATGTTCGGCTGGCGACGGCGGGAGCCGTACCTGATCCCTCGCACGCTCGGCCGGATCATCGAGGGACTGAGCCGCCCGGAACGCGCCGTCCCGCAGCCCCGGCGGCACAATCCCGGCGCCGTCGTGGACTGCGCCGTCTACCACGGCGGCAAGCGGCGGCCGGGGCTGTCGCACTACGCCGACGCCGCCCAGGCCGCCCGCCGGCAACGCGACGCCTTCGTCTGGCTGGGCCTGCACGAGCCGGACGAGAGCACCATGGCGTCGATCGCCGCGGTGTTCGGGCTGCACCACCTGACCGCGGACCAGGCCGCCGCCGCGGGTCACCGGCCGGCCGCCGAGACGCTCGGCGACGTGACCCGGCTGGTGCTTCGGACCGCGCGCTACGTCGAGCACGAGGAGCTGACCGCCACCTCCGAGGTGGTCGACACGGGTGACGTCACGGTGCTGATCGGGCCGCACTTCGTCATCACGATCCGGCACGGGGCGGCGGGCGCGCTCAAGCCCGTACGGAACGATCTGGAGGCCCGGCCGGCAATGCTGGCAGCGGGTCCGTGGTCGGTGGCGTACGCGGTCTGCGATCGGATGGTCGATCTCTATCTGGAGGTCGCGGGGCACGTCGAGCGGGACCTCGAGGCGCTGGAGGCCGTCGCCTTCGCGGCCGACAAGGCGCCTGATATCGCCCACGTCTACCAGCTGAAGCGCGAAATGGTGGAGTTCAAGCGGGCCGTACTGCCCCTGCAGGAGCCGTTGCAGCGCCTTCTGGACCACGGGGTGGTGCCCGACGCGCTCTATCCGTACCTTGTGGACGTACGGGGTCGCCTGGGGCGGGCGGTGGACCGGGTCGCGGGGTTCGATGATCTGCTGAACTCGATCCTCCAGGCCCGGCTGGCCCAGGTCTCCGTCGACCAGAACAACGACATGCGCAAGATCGCGTCCTGGGCGGCCATCGCGGCCGTGCAGACCGCCATCGCCGGCATCTACGGGATGAACTTCAAGGTCATGCCCGGGCTGGACTGGCAGTACGGCTATCCCGCCGTCCTGCTGCTGATGGCGGTCGCATCGGTGGTGCTGTACCGCAGATTGAAGAGGGTGGGCTGGTTGTGACGATCGCGGAGCCGGAGGAGCGCTGGGCCGAGCTCGGCCGGCAGGCGTGCGTCACGCTCGCACCGCTCTTCTCCGCCGTCGAGCACATCGGCAGCACCGCCGTGCCGGGGCTGCCCGCCAAGCCGGTCATCGACCTGATGGCCGCGGTGGACGAGCTCGACGACGTCAACGGCAGCGCTCTGGAGTCGCTCGGTTACCGGATCCAGCCGGCGGACATGCCGGAGCGGCTGTTCTACCGGCGCGAGGACTACGACAGCACGGCGTACCACTTGCACATCGTGACGACGGACACGTGGGCGACCCGCAATGAGCGGCTGCTGCGGGACCATCTGCTCGCCCACCCGGAGGCGCGGGAGCGCTACGCGGCCCTGAAGCGGGAGCTGATGGACCGATTCGGGCCGGGTGAGTCGTATACGCGCGGTAAGACCGAGCTCATCCAGGAGCTGACCGATGCCGCCCGGGCCGGGCGCGGGCTGCCTTCTGTTCCGGTGTGGGAGGAATAACCCCTCTTCACACCCGTCACAAACCTCGTCCGTTCGGTCCCGGTCCCCTCCCCCGGACCGCATGTTCTCCACACCGGACGGAACCCGCGATCTACCCCACATTGCCATGGCCGATCAACACGCCGCGTAACTACCGTTGCGAGTCGATCACTGCACTGGGGGCGGTAGTAGTGGAAAGCACGGTAACCGAGGCCGTACCGGAGAGCCTTGATGCGGGGCCCGAGGGCCCGGGCCGCGGTGGCCTGATCACCGTTCTGAAGGGTCACCTCGACCTGTTCCTGAACGCCGGCTCGCTCATGGCGACCACCGCGATCACCTCCCTGTTCGGCTTCGCCTACTGGTGGCTGGCGGCGCGCACCGCGCCGGCCGCGGCGGTCGGGCAGGCTTCGGCCGCGGTGTCCGCCATGACCCTCATCGGGACGATCGGGATGTTCGGCATGGGCACCATGCTGATCTCGGATCTGCCCGCCCTCAAGGGCCGCAAGTGGGAGCTGATCAGCACCTGCCTGCTCGTCGCCGGCAGCGCCGCGACGCTCGGCGGGCTGATCTACGTCGGGGTCGCCCACTTCGCCGTCCCGGGGTTGCGGGAAGCGCTCGGCAGCACGGCCGCCACCGCGCTGCTGGTCTTCGGCATCGCGCTCAACGCGATGACGCTGGTGCTGGACGAGGCCCTGGTCGGCCTCCTCCAGGGCCCCCTGCAGCTCATGCGCAACGCCTGGTTCTCGGTGATCAAGCTGGTGCTGCTCGGCGTCCTCACCCTGCTCCCGCTCACCCTCACCGGCGGCGAACTGCTGCTGACCTGGGTGGCCGGCATGGTGCTCTCGGTCGCGATCCTCGGCCGGGCGCTACGTCGCAAGGGCATGGTCGATTCGGTACGCCCCCGCGCGTCGCTGCTGCGCGGCCGCGGCCGGTCGACGTTCGACCACAACCTGCTGAACCTGGCGACGTACCTGCCCCGGGCGGCGCTGCCCCTGGTCGTCACCGCGGTGCTGTCGGCCGAGGCGAACGCGTCCTTCTACACCGCGTTCATGGTGCTGTCGTTCCTGGCCATGGTGCCCGGCAACGTGGCGCTGACGCTGTTCGCGGTGGCCAGCGGCGACAAGGCCGCGCTGCGTTCCAAGGTCCGGATGGGCCTGCTGATCTGCCTCGGCGGCGGCCTGCCCGTCTCCCTCGTGGTCGCCATCGCCGCCGGCCCGATCATGTCGATCTTCGGCGCCGCGTACGCCGGCTCCGCCGGCACGGCGCTGACCATCCTGGCGCTGACCTACGTGCCGTTCGTCTTCCACCACTTCTTCCTGGCGATCTCCCGGGTGCAGGGCACCGTCCGCGGCGCAGGCATCTTCTCGGTCTTCGCCGGGGTCGCCGAGCTCGTCGCGGCCTGGTACGGCGGCAGCCGCGGCAGCCTCACCGAGCTCGTCACCTGGGTGGCGCTGGTGATGGCGGCGGAGACGGTCCTCGTCGCCCCGACCGTGCTGCGAGTGGTCTTCGCCAAGGCAGCTCCCGAAGGAGAGAACATCATGTCGAGCACCAGCCTGACCCTGCGCGAGCGCGCGTGGCTGCCGCTGGAGTACATCCGTACCGTCGGTCCGCTTACCGGGGTGACGGCCGCGCGGTTGCGCGCCGCGCTGATCGGTCTGCACGCGGCCGACCCGACGCACCGGGCGGTGTCGCGCCTCGACCGCAGCGGCGCGCGGTGGCTGCACATGGACGCCGACGCGTTCGCCGCGTACGTCCAGGACGCCGTGACCGACCTCGGCGACGGGCCGGCCGACTTCGACGCGATGACCCGGCAGCTGCAGGCGGAGCCGCGTGCTCACCACCCGGTGCGGATCCTCGTCGGCGGCGGCTACGTGGCCATGAAGGTGGCGCATGCCTACGGCGACGCAGGCCCGGTGAACACGCTGCTGCGGGAGCTGGTCCGGGCGGCCGGCGAGGAGCGGGCCGCGGTGATCGCCCCCTCGCAGCGGCACCGCTGGGCGCTGCCGAAGGCCTGGTGGAAGCAGTTCGGCACCAAGCCGGGACGGTGGAAGGAAGGCCTGAGCTTCGCGCGGCCGCCGCACCCGGAGGAGTCCGCGACCCGGCCCTGGACCGCGAACCTGACGGTGGAGACGGCGCGCTCGGCCGACGTGCTGGCGAAGATGCGGGTGTGGCGCGACGAGCACGCCCCCGGCGTCACCACCTCGGCGATCACCTTCGCGGCCTTCACCGCGGCGCTGCAGGACCTCGGGCTGAACCCCGACATGACCGGCGGTACGTTCCTCGCGGACGCGCGGCGCTACGTCGACAAGGGCGTCAGCATCGACAGCAACTTCTGCATGGGCCCGTACCTGACGCCGCCGAGCCTGACCGACCCGCAGGCGATCCACACGACACTCAAGGCCGAGCTGGCGACCGGCCGGATCCTCACCATGATGCTGCTGCGCGAGACGAAGCTCCTGGTCACCGGGGCGCCCGGCATGCCGGACCCGTACCCGGGCGAGGCGCCTGCCGAGCCGCGGCCGCGGCTGACCTTCAGCAATCAGGGACGCCACGACGTGCTCGCCGACCTGCCGTGGGCGGCCGAGGCGGCGGAGCGGGTGAACCAGAGCGTCCCGACGCTCAACGGCCCGGAGGGCATCACGCTGACCACCTCGGAGATGGGTGGCGTGCTGCACCTGGAGGCCACGTTCCACGCCTCGACGTACGACCCGGCCGTCGTGGCCCGGGCGCTGCAGCTGGTCTGCACCGACCCGGCCGCGCTGATCATGGCCACGCGGTAGCTGACTTGCGCGCGGCCGGCCGCCCCCGCCGGCCGCGCGCATCCTCTACTGGACCAGCACCGGCAACGTGAGCCGGAAGCTCTTGGACTTCTCGGTGTCGTTCCGGCAGTTCGTATAGGTGATCGTCGCCTCGATCGGCGCGAACGCCGACTTCCGGTAGTGCGCGGTCACGTTGATCGCGGTCCGGTCGACCCGGCCCGGCTCGAGCCGGTCGCTCTGCGAGAACGACGTGTACGTGCCGGTGTTGCTCGGATAGCCCACGTCGACCTTGCGGCCGTCGACGGTCACCTCGGCGTCACAGATCTTCCTGCCGGTCTGCCAGTAGATGTCGACCCACGTCGGCTCGTGCGCCTCGACCGCGCGTACCCAGGGCGTGAGCGGGTGCGGTTCTCCGCTCGACGCGGCGGCGGGCGTACCCGTCAGCAGGGCCGCGGCCAGGCCCAGCACCGTCGGAAGCACCTTGATCATGAATCCAGACTAGGGGAGCTTCCGGTACATAACGTGCAAACCGACCCGTCCCCGCGAGGCCGAGTCGAAGGCCTCCGGGATCGTCGTCATGACCTCGAAGCCGAGCGACTTCCAGAGGTGGACGGCTGCCGTGTTCGACTCGACGACCGCGTTGAACTGGATGCCGTGGTAGCCCTCCCGGCGCGCCCGGTCCAGGACGTATTCGCCCAGCGCCCGCCCCACCCCGCGCCCCCGCGCGGCGGGATTCACCATGAAGCTGGCGGTGGCGATGTGCGCGCCGCGCCCCGGTCGGTTCGGGCCCATCTTGGCCGAGCCCAGCACCTCGTCGTCCTCGACCGCCACCACGGTCAGCCCGGGCGGCTCCTCCATCCACAATGCCCGGGCCTCGTCGCTGCCGGCACCCAACGGGTACGCGTACGTCTCCCCGGCCTCGACGATCGCCGACCAGAACGGGAAGATGGCCGGCCAGTCCTGAGGAGTCGCCACCCTGATGTCCATGGACCGACCCTAGAGCGAACCCGTACGGATACTCATACCGGCGCTCGCGCCGGCTGACAGCATTCCCCGCATGACTCAGGCACGCCGTGAACCGGCGATCTTGCTCGCCGCCGGTGCGGTCGCGCTGGCGGTGTCGGCGATCCGGCCCGCCTCGTACGGCACCTGGCTGCTCGAGGTCCTGCCCGCGCTGATCGCGGCGCCGGTGCTGGTGCTGACGTACCGGCGGTTCCCGCTCTCGCCGCTGGCGTACCGGCTGATCCTCGCCCAGGCGCTGATCCTCATGATCGGCGGCCACTGGACGTACGCCGAGGTGCCCGCCGGGAACTGGGTACGCGACCTGTTCGGGCTGGACCGCAACCCGTACGACCGGCTCGGCCACCTGTTCCAGGGCATCACGCCGGCGATCGTCGCGCGCGAGATCCTGCTGCGCCGGACCCCGTTGCGGCCGGGCCGATGGCTCTTCGCCCTCGTGGTCTGCGTGGTGCTCGCCATCAGCGCCTGCTGGGAGTTCTTCGAGTGGTGGTCCGCGCTGATCGGCGGGTCGGCGGCCGACGACTTCCTGGGTACGCAGGGCGATGTCTGGGACACGCAGTGGGACATGTTCCTCGCCATGGTGGGCGCGATCCTCAGCCAGCTGGTTTTCGCCCGTTCGAAGCACGCGGCACCGCCCGGAGAGCGACGATAGGGACAAACGGTGGCGGAGGAGAGGAACGGCAATGTCGCTCAGCGCGGCCCATTCGAAGGCGTTCCGCCGCGAGGCACCCCTGGAGGGCCGGGTCTGGTCCATCCGGGACGCCGGCGGCTTCCCGGCCCCTCGCGGCGCTGACGGTACGCGGGCGATGCCCTTCTGGTCCAAGCGATCCCGCGCCGAACGGGTCGTCGGCGCCGTCGAGGCGTACCGGGACTTCGAGATCGTCGAGATCCCCCTCCCGGACTGGCTCGGCAGCTGGCTGCCCGGCCTCCGCGAGGACGGGCTGCTCGTGGGAGCCAACTGGGCGGGCGCCCGGGCGACCGGGTGGGACCTGACGCCCGCCGAGGTCGCCGGCTGGTTCAGCGAGCCGGCGACCCGCTGACCTCGGGCACCGTCGACGGCGACCCGCTCGGCGACGGGGACGGTGTCGCGGCCGGCGACGGTGTTGCGGCCGGCGACGGTGTTGCGGCCGGCGACGGCAGGGCCTTCGACCGGACCGTGCGCTCCGGCAGATCGAACCGCCATCCGTCCGCCTTCAGCCGGGGGATCAGCTTGCCCAGCGCGGCCACGGTCTGCTTCCGGTCGCCACCGCCGTCGTGGACCAGCACCACCGACCGGGGCTCGAGCTGCTTCTCGATCCGCTCGGCGATGACGTCCGCGCCGGGCAACAGCCAGTCGTCGGGGTCGACCACCCAGCCGAGCGGGGTGTGTCCCAGCTTCGCGCCCTCACGGGCCGAGGCGCCCCAGGAGCCGTACGGCGCCCGGAAGAACGGCACGGTGACACCCGGGGCCGCCGCCGCGATCGCCGCGTCGGTGCGCTCGATGTCGGCGCGGGCGGCGGCGGCCGGCACTGCTCCCAGGTCGTCGTGCTTCCACGAGTGGTTGCACAACGCGTGCCCCTCGGCCACGATCCGGCGCACCAGCGCGGGGTAGCGCTGCGCTTCCTCGCCCACGAGGCAGAACGTCGCCTTGATGCCGTACCGGTCGAGCAGGTCGAGCACCTGCGGCGTGTACGCCGACGGGCCGTCGTCGAAGGTCAGCGCCAGCCGCTTGCCGGAGCCCTGGGTGCGCACGACCGGCGTACCGAATCCCGGCTGCGCGGCTCCCTTCTCCGGGGCCGCGTCGTGCCGGGGGCGCGACCGGCCCGCATCGCCGGCATCGGTACGCCCCACGTGCGCGGCCGCCGGCAGCTTCCGGACCGGGGTCCCGGCCAGCGCGTCGCGCGTGAAGGCACTCCACAGCTTCGCCGGCACGGTGTCGCCCTGGATCGGCTTGCCGGCCGCATCCCGGATCGGCCCCGGCCGCTCGCGACCGACCCACACCGCCGTCGCCAGCTCCGGGGTGTAGCCGGCCATCCACGCGTCCTGGTTGTCCTTCGTGTCGCGCCACTGCTGCGTACCGGTCTTGCCCGCCGCGGGCCGCCCGGGCCGCACCCGGTCCGCGGTCACGACCGCACCGAGCACCGAGCCGACGTCCGCGGCGACGTCGGGGCCGAGGACGGTACGGACACCCGGCGCCGCAGTCCAGAGCTGCCGCCCTTGCGCATCCGCCGCCGTCTCGACGAAGTACCGCTCGTGGCGTACGCCGCCCGAGGCGAACGTGCCGTAGACCGTCGCGAGGTCGGCCGGGGTCACCGGGTACCGGCCGATCGCGATGTCGGGACGGGTCTTCCCGGGCCGCGGGTCACCTTTGGCGTCGACCAGGGTGGGCGTTCCGGCGTACCGCTCGGAGATGCCCAGCGCGTGGGCCATGTCCCGGACCGTGTCCGCGCCGATCTCCTCGGTGACCGCGTAGAACGGCGTGTTCAGCGACTCGACCATCGCCTTCTCGAGGGTGCAGTCCGGGCACTGCAGATTCTTCTGGTTCCGCAGCGGCACCCCGAGCCGGCCCGGGAACTGGCGCGGCGAGCTGCCGTCCCACCGCGATTTCGCGCTGATTCCGCGGCGGAGGGCGGCCGCCAGCACGATCGGCTTGAACGTGGACGCGGCCGGGTGAGCCGCCGAAGCGTCGTCGAAGAAGCCGCGCCCCCGTTTCCCGCCGTAGTACGCGCGCACACCGCCGGTCCGGGGATCGACGGCGACCAGCGCGGCCCGCAGGTCCCGCGGCTGGCCGGCGAGGTGCCCGGCGACCTGGCCGGCGGCGGCCCGCTGCGCGGCCCGGTCCACGCTCGTGACCACCGACAGCCCCTGCGTGTGCAGCGCTTGCGAGCTCACGCCGTGCGCGGCGAGTTCCGCCTCGATCCGGTCGATGACCAGGCCGTCCGGCCCGGGATCCTTGACCGACGGCGGCTCCACGCGGGGGTACGCGGGTTCCTCGGCGAGCCACCCCAGGTTCCGCTGCGCCTTCACCACCCAGTTCCACCGCTTGCGGGCCGCGGCGGCGTCGTGGGCGGGGTCGTAGCGGTACGGGTCCTTGATGACCGCGGCGAGCACGGCACCCTGCGCCGCCGTCAGCCGGTCCGGCGTGATGCCGAAGTACGCGTGGGCCGCCGCGGCGATGCCCTGGGCGCCGCGTCCGTAGTAGATGGTGTTGAGGTAGCGCTCGAGGATCTCGTCCTTGGAGTGCTCGCGCTCGAGCCGGATCGCCAGCGCCACCTCCTTCGCCTTGCGCTCGACGGACACGTCCTGGGTGAGGAAGGCGTTGCGGACGTACTGCTGGGTGATGGTCGAGGCGCCCTGCCGCGCGCCGCTCGCGTCGGCCACCACCGCGCGCAGCACGCCGCGTAGAGACACGCCGGCGTGCTCGTAGAAGTCCCGGTCCTCGGCTGCCAGCACCGCCGAGCGGACCGCCGGGGGCACCGCCGACAGCGGCACGTCACTGTGGTCGATCGTGCCGACCCGCGCCAGGATCGTCCGGCCGTCCCGGAAGTACAGCGTCGACGCCTGGGGTGCCACGGGCGCCGGGGGCACCGGCACCGACTCGACGTACGCCTCCGCCGCGGCCGCGCCCGTACCGCAGTAGAAGAGGACGATCACCAGCAGGCGGGTGACGACGCGACGGAGCAAGCGCCGCCGCGGCTTGCGGACCGATTCTTTCCTCACGCCGACAAGACGCGGCAGGCACCTCATCAGTGGCATTCGATGGCCGCTTATGAGACATGTCTCGCCCGGCCGTATTTCATACCTGGCGGAGGTGGTATTCCGGGCGAGCCGCCCCTATGCTTGCCGAACTGCAAACAAGGGGGCAGATTGCGAAGTCTCGAGATCCTCGTCGTCGACGACGACGACGCGGACGCCTTCATGATCTCGGAGGCGCTGGAGAGCTCGGAGACGCAGACCACGGTCAACCGCGTCTCCGACGGCCGCGAGGCGCTGGACTACCTGCGGCGTGTCGCGCCGTACGGCGACGCGCACCGTCCGGATCTCATCCTGCTCGACCTGAACATGCCCCGCATGGACGGTCGCGAGACGCTGGCCGCCATCAAGACCGACGACCGGCTCAAGGCCATCCCCGTGGTCATCCTGACCACGTCCGGCGCCGACCAGGACATCGCCGCGAGCTACCAGCACCGGGCCAACGCGTACGTGACCAAGCCGTTCACCCTGGACGACTTCGAGACGACCGTACGCACGATCGACCGCTTCTACCGCGAGGTGGCCGTCCTGCCGCCGGGCGACTGACGGCCCGGTTATCCGTCGGCATGCGTGGGTACGTCCCCACGCATGCCCGACACCGATTCCGCACCCGAGGACCTCGGGGCACCGCAGTCGTTCCTCGTCCTGGCCGACGGCACCCCGGTCTACGACCGCGCGGGTGACCGGGTCGGCACCGTGGCGCACGTCCTGGCCGACGACAAGCAGGACATCTTCCACGGCCTCGTCGTCAAGACCGGGGACGGCCACCGGTACGCGTCCGCCGACCAGATCGACGGCATCTACGCCCACGGCGTGATCGTCGCCGTGCCGGCCGGCCGGCTCGCCGAGCCCAGCGAGAACGCCGCGGACGACGACTCCCTCGCCGACGGCCTGCGGCGCGCCTGGAACTGGCTCGTCCAGCCCAAGTGATGATAGGGACATGGACCATGAGCTCCGCGACGCCGAACGGCGGCTGCAGGCCGCCCAGGTCGCATCCGATGTTCCGGAACTCGACCGGCTGCTCGACGACCGGCTGATCTTCACCGGCCCGGACGGCCGGCTCTACTCCAAGGCCGACGATCTGCGGGTGCACCGCGAGGGCACCCAGGTCATCGACTCCCTCGACGAGGAACACCTGGACGTGGTCGTCGCGGGCGACACCGGCGTGACGTGGTTCCTCGGCCGCCTCACCGGGAGCATCGACGGGACGCCGTTCGACGCCCGGATGCGCTACACCCGCACCTGGATCCGCGACGACGCCCGCGGATGGCGCATCCTGGCCGCACACGCCAGCGTGGTGTGACTCTGGGTGGCGCCGCGAGGGGCATCGACGGCGCCACCCACCCCCGTGTATCGAGCGGGCCCGATCCTGCCCGCTTACGCTGAAATCCGGATTGATGAAGACTGAAACCCATGTGGGAGTTACGTCTGCTCGGTCCGGTCGAGCTCTGGGTGGACGGGCGGCGGCTCGACCTGGGGCCGGCGAAGCAGCGTGCGGTGCTGGCCGGGATGGCCGCCGAGGCCGGTCGCGCGGTGCCGCTCGAAGAGCTGATCGACCGGGTTTGGGACGGCACGCCCCCGCGGACCGTCCGCAACGCGCTGCACACGTACGTGCTGCGGCTGCGCCGGGTCTTCGAGGAGATCGGCGCGGACGCCCCACGCCTGGAGTTCCGCAACGGCGGGTACGCACTGGCCGCCGACCCCGACCGGGTCGACCTGAGCCGCTTCCGTGACCTGATCGCCCGGTCCCGCCGGAGCGGGCTCGCCCCGTCCGAGGTCGCGGCGTACCTGCGGGAGGCGCTGGCGCTGTGGACGGACCAGCCGCTCACCGGCCTGGGCGGCGACTGGGCCGCCGGACTGCGCGACGACCTGGCTCAGCAGCGGCTGGCCGCGGCCCTCGCGCTGGCCCCGGTCGAGCTCGGCCTCGGCACCGCCCCCGCCGCCGTCGCCGAGCTGCTGCGGCCACTGCTGGACGAGCATCCGCTGGTGGAGCCGCTCGCCGCGCTGCTGATCCGCACGCTGCGCCGGGACGGCCGGGAGGCGGAGGCCCAGGCGGTGTTCGCCCGGACCCGCCGGCGCCTGCACGACGAGCTGGGCACGGCACCGGGTACCGAGCTGCGGCAGGCGATACAGAGCCGGCCCGCGCCGGAGGCCGGCCGGCCCCGCCAGCTCCCGATGGACGTCCGGGGATTCACCGGCCGGCGGGCGGAGCTGGAGCGCCTGGACGACCTCCTCGGACGCACCGGGCGGGAGGCGGTCGTCGCCACGCTGTCGGGCACGGCGGGCGTCGGCAAGAGCGCGCTCGCCGTGCACTGGGCGCACCGCGTCCAGGACGCTTTCCCGGACGGTCAGCTCTACGTCAACCTGCGCGGCTTCGATCCGAGCGGTCCACCGGCCCCGCCGGCCGAGGCGCTGCGCGGTTTCCTCGAGGCGCTCGGCGTGCTCCCCCAGCGCATGCCGGCCGACGTCGCCGGTCAGTCCGCGCTCTTCCGCAGCCTGCTCAGCGGCCGCCGGATGCTGGTCCTGCTGGACAACGCCGCCGACGCCGGGCAGGTGCGGCCGCTGCTGCCGGGCGCGGCGGGGTGCCTGACGCTGATCACCAGCCGCGGCCGGCTGGGTGGGCTGGTCGCGGCCGAGGGTGCCCGTCCCGTACGGCTGGAGACGCTCTCCGGCGGCGAGGCCCGCGACCTGCTGGCCCGCCGCATCGGGCCGCGCCGGGTGGACGCCGAACCGTCCGCGGTGGCGGAGATCGTCGCCGCCTGCGCCGGCCTCCCGCTGGCCCTGGCCATCACGGCGGCCCGCGCGGCCACCGACGAGGGGTTCACCCTGGGTACGGTGGCCGCCGAGCTGACCGACTCCCGGCACCGCCTCGACGCACTGGCCGACACCGACCCCGCCACCGACGTCCGGGCGGTGTTCTCGTGGTCGTACCGGACCCTGGACCCGCCGGCCGCCCGGCTGTTCCGGCTCTTCGCGCTGCACCCCGGCCCCGACGCCGGCCTGGCCGGGATCGCCGCCCTGCTCGGTGTGCCGGCCGCCGAGGCGCGCGCCCCGCTGGCCCGGCTGGTGCAGGCCAACCTCCTGGTCGAGCAGCCGGCCGGACGGTACGGATGTCACGACCTGCTGCGGGCGTACGCGAGGGAACTGGCCGACAGCCACGACCCGGAAGCGGACCGCCGGGCCGCGACCCGCCGCATCCTGGACTATTACCTGCACACCGCTCTGGTGGGCGACGAGCGGCTCTATCCGCACCGCCACCGGTTCCACTACCGGCCGGAGGCGGTCGCGCCCGGGGTGCGCCCGGCTGACCTGCCCGACATCCCCGCGGCACTCGCCTGGTTCGCCGCCGAGGAGCGCAGCCTGCGCGCCGCCGTCGAGCTGACCGCCGCGCAGGGATTCGACTCCCACGCCTGGCTGCTGCCGTGGGCGATGTCCACGTACTTCGAGCGGCAGTGGAACGGCCGGGACTGGCTCGCCTGCCTGGGCGTCTCGCTGGCGGCGGCCGAGCGGGCCGGCGACGCGTTCTGGCAGGCCCGCATCCTGTGCAATCTGGGAAACGCCTATCGGGAGCTGGGCCGGCCCGAGGAGGCACACACCCACCTGACCCGCGCCCTCGAGCTCTTCGGCGACACCGGCAACCTCGATGAGCGGGCCCTGGTCCACCTCAACCTGGGCACCACGGCCCGCCGGCTCGGCCACTACGAGGAGGCCCTCAGCCAGGGCAAACAGGCCCTCGAACGATACGGCCAGCTGGGCGACCGGCCCGGTATGGCGTCGGCCCTGAACAACCTGGGATGGTGCCACGTGACGCTGGGGAACTTCGCGGAGGCGCTCGGCTACTGCCAGCGTGCGGTCGCCATTCAGGAAGCGGTGGCGAACTGGCCCGGAGCGGCCCACTCGTGGGACAGCCTCGGCTACGTCCACCATCACCTGGGCGACTACGACGACGCGATCCGGTGCTACCGGCGTTCCCAGGAGCTGTTCCACCGGCAGGGCGACCGGCGCCTCGAAGCGACGATCCTGAGCCACCTCGGCGACGCGCATCAGGCCGCGGGAGATCCGGCGGCCGCGCGGCAGGCGTGGCGGCAGGCGCTGCAGTTCTTCACCGACCTCGACCACCCGGACGCCGCAGAGGTACGCGCCAAGCTGCGTGAATGATCAAGGGCATTCCCTTACGGTGAGATGGTGTCGCGACGACTCACCGTAATCAGCTGCGCGGCGGTCCTGGCTCTCGCCGGCTGCTCGGGCAACGGCCCCGCGCTGGTGGCCGCCTCACTCGCCCCATCGCCGGCCTCCCTGGCCCCGGCGGACGAGCCACCCGGCACCATCGCCTGCGGCAGGATCGCGGAGGCTGTCAAGGCCGGCACGCTCATGCAACCCGGCGTGATCACCGGCGTGAACGCGTCCACCGCGACCGCCGACGCCCCGGTCGCGGACGCGGCGGCCCGCCTCCAGCAGGCGTACGAGAAGGCGGTCAAGGCTCAGGGCAGCGACGACGAACCGGACCTGGTGGCCGCGGTCAGCGCCGCCGCGGCCGAGATGGTCTCGGTCTGCACCGACTCCGGGCTGGAGACGGCAGGCTAGGGGCGCCTTTCAGAGGGCGCTGCCCTGCTTGTACTGCTCCCAGCTCATGTTCCAGTCGGTCCAGCCGTTGCCGTTCTGGAGCTTGGCCTCGGTGCCCTTGACCGTGATCGGGTCGCCCATCATCGTGCGGTCGAAGAGCCACTTGCCCATCGCCTCGGAGACGTTGACGCAGCCGTGCGAGACGTTGGAGTGGCCCTGCACGCCCTCCGACCAGCGGGCGGCGTGGATGAACTGACCGCTCCACGTGATCCGCTGCGCGTAGTCGATCTCGGTGCGGTAGCCCTGACCCTTGGGCAGCTCGTCCATCGTGTCGAAGACGGTGTGCCGCTTCTTCTCGATGATGACCATGGTGCCGCTCGACGACGGCGTCGACTTCTTGCCCAGGCTGACCGGGATGCTCTTGATGGTCTTGCCGTCCTGCTTGACGGTCATGTGCTTGGTCTTGTTGTCCACCGTCAGGACGAAGGAGCGGCCGACCTTCAGGTCCACGGTCAGGTCGGAGCGGCCGTACCAGCCGTCACCCATCGGGACGCCGGCGAGCTGAACCTTGTAGAAGATCTTCGTGTTGGGCTTCCAGTAGCTCTTGGGGCGGTAGTGCACCTCGGTGGGGCTGGTCCAGTGCCAGACACCCTCCTGAGCCGGCGTGGCCGTGACGGTCATCCGGCGCTCGACGTCCGCGCGGTACTTCTGCGGGACCGAACGGCCGAACCTGACGATCATCGGCATGCCCACGCCCACGGTCTGCCCGTCGCCCAGGAAGCTCGACACCCGCACCAGCTTCGACGGCTTCTTCATCACCGTGAAGGAGCTCGTGGTGGAGCCACCCTTGTCGCCCGACGGCGTGCCGTTGACGGTCACCGTGTAGGTCTTGCCCCAGCCCAGCGCCACCGCCGGCCGGAAGACCTTCTTGTCCTTGTCGAGGGTGCCCTTGACCTCGTCGCCGTCGGCGTCCTTGACCTCGACGGAGGTGTTGGCCGGGTCCTCGGTCTCGTACTTGATCTCGGTGATGGCCTTGACCCCGGTCGCATTCGCGGCGGGCGACGTGACGGCGACAGTGCTCAGCGTGGGTGCGGGAGAGGGGGAGCCCGACTCGCCGGGCCCGGCCGATCCGCCCTGCCAGCTGGGGGAACCCGACTTGTCGTCACCGCTGCAGCCGGCGCTCAGCAGCACACCCGCGGCCACCAGGGCCACCGCGGCGGTGCGCCACTGGCGTCGCCCGGCCCGGCCGGTCACTCTGCGAAGTCTCATGATCCCTCTCACCGCGCTGTCGTCCCGGCGACCATCATCCGTCATGGATGCCGGAGCTCCAATCCCGGATTCGTGCCGCGAACACCCGTCCCGCCTGGCCAGGCGCCTTCGCGACGGGCGCGGGCCCTTCACTGACGGGTTTCCGACCGCTCGCGGCCCGTCAGTCCTGACCTGCCTGAGCAGCCAGCTCAGCAGGCACCGGAAGAGCACTACCCTTGACGAACTCTTCCCAGCTCACGTCCCACGGCGTCCACCCGTTGCCGTACCTCAGCTCGTCCTCCGTACCCCGAACGGTGATCGGATCACCGATGAGCGTCTTGCCGAACAACCACCGCGCGTTCGAGGGAGAGACGTTGACACATCCGTGTGACACGTTCCGGTGACCCTGAGCACCGACCGACCACGCCGCCGCGTGGATGAACTGGCCGGACCAGGTCAGGCGCTGGGCGTACTCGATCTCGGTCCGGTAACCCCGTTCGGGCCCCAGCTCCGCGATCGTGTCGAAGACGGTCGAGGCCTGCTTGTCCATGACGACCATGGTCCCGCTCGACGAGGGAGTGCTCTTCTTGCCGAGGCTGACGGGAAGCGTCCGTACGGTCTTCCCGTCCTCGATCACGGTCATCTTCTTCGTCCTGTTGTCGACCTTCATGACGAAGCTGCGCCCGATCTTCGCGGTCGCGGCCCGGTCCCGGTCGCCGTACCGTCCCCCGCCGGTCGGCAACCCGCCGACCGCGATGCGAACGGCAAGCTTGGTGCCCGACTGCCAGAACCGAGGGGCGCGGTAGTAGGCCTGGGTGCCGCTCGAGGTCCACGACCAGGTTCCGGGCTGCGCGGGCTCACTCTTGACGAACATCCGCTTCTGTACGGCGGCCCGGTCCTTCTTCTTGATGCCCGGGTTGAACTCGACCACGACGGGCATGGCGACCCCGTACGTGCGGTCGTCGAAGAGGTACAGGCCCGTACCGGTCTCCCGCCCCGGCCTGCCCATGGTGGTGAAGGTGGTGGTCTCGGTCTTCGACTGCCCGGCGTCGCCGACAGCGGTGACCGTGGCCACGTACTTCCGGCTGTTCTTCAGGGTCTTGCCCGGCACCCAGGCGGAACCGTCCTCGCGCAGCTCACCGGGGAGGTCCTTGCCCTTGTCGTCCTTGAGAGAGACGGCCGTCACCTTCCCGCCGGCGACCTTGAGCCCGATCTCGGCGCTGACCGGTACGCCCTTCTTCCCCGTGGCGGGCGTCACGCTCAGCGCGAGGGCCGCACTTCCACCGTTCTGCCCGGCAACCCCGGACCCGGGCGTTGCGGCCGCAGGCGCTCCGGAGGGGCCGGCGGCCTGAGCCGGCTTCTCCCGGCCCTTCCCGCACCCGCCGAGCGCCAGCGGCGCCACCACCACCAGTGCCACAACCGCCAGTAGCGAGCGCCGCCGCATCCCGACCATCCTCTGCCCCGTTCTCACGTTCCGCGCGCACATCCTGCCCTACCGCGGCAACAGAACAGGTCCACCGAGCGGCGGCATGCCGACAGCGATCATGCCGGAGCCCCGATTTCGGGGGCGCCGGAAGGTCGTGTTAATGTTTCTCCCGTCGCCAGGCGAGCGCCGCTAGCTCAATTGGCAGAGCAGCGGACTCTTAATCCGCGGGTTGTAGGTTCAAGTCCTACGCGGCGCACAGGTGATCATGGCCCTGACCAGGTGTTTTACGACTGGTCAGGGTCATTTTCCGTCCGTGGTGGACGCACGCGGGATCCATGCGTGATCCAGCGACGCTGTCATCTGGCGACGCGGGGCAGATTCGCCGCCATGGCGACCCCTAGGTGATCCAGCTCACGTCGCGAAGAGGTCGCTGCGGCTGCCCGGATTCGTCGCTCGCGTGCCCGCTCCCCTCTGGTGCTCCAGTCGTAGTGGTGTGCCTGATCGTGTCGCCCAGGTCGGCAGGCTGCTTCGGCGGTGCCGCCGGGGTTCAACGGCTCCTGGCTCTCCGCCACAGCGTGTAATGGTTGAGGCTCTGCGGGAAATTGCAGACAGCGCGCTTCGCGGCGGCACCGAACGGTGAGTGCTCATGGCTGAGGACTCCGTACATCGACGGCGACCTCAGACACCCGGGGACGATCCTTACGACCCCCTCCTCAAGGCCAGCTGGACCTCACCCAACCGGTCGCGTTGCGGCTCGTCGCCGTGCTGCACTTCCTCACCGGCCACGATGACCCCTACGTCGTGGTGACCCGCCTGCTCGACCGGCTCGCCCCTGGTAGCTACCTCGTCGTGTCCCACGCCACCCTCGAACTCCTGCCCCCGGAAGCAGCCGCCGCGCTCGCGGGCGGCGACGTGCCCGGCCGCGGCGACTTCACCAGCCGCACATACCAGCAAGTTGCACGCTTTCGACGGCCTCGACCTGGAGCCCGCGAGCACTCCACCCGCGCCGGGGCAAGTGGCGGCGTATGCCGGCATCGCCCGCAAGCGCTGTCCGGCTCGGACGATTCGTGAATCTCGACGGACAACCGATCATTGCGGCCGCGGTAGCTACGACCCTGTCATCGAAGGGCTCATGCACCTCAAACTCGCCGACATCCCGCTGTCCGCCATCTGCGTCCACATGCCGCAGAGAAGTCCGGCGGGCGCAAATGCGCCCGGCGGCGCCACCTGGGCACCGTCTCGCCCGTCCTATGGCGGCGCCTGATGGGCTGCCCGGCCTTCGATCATGCCCCGGGTGATACGCGCTTACCGAGCTAACCAAGGCCGACCCGACCGTACGTCTCGCCGAATTGCAGCAGCGTGGTGTCAGCTTCTGCGGGTTTTACGGTTGCGGATGATCAGCCAGGTGGGCAAGCCGACGATCAGAAGGATCACCGCGATAAGGACGGCGACGACAGTGCTGATGGCCACCCAGTTCGTCGAGGCGGTCGTCGTAGTGGACGGGGCTGCTTGACGGTCAGCCTCCGATGGTGGTTCCCCGACGGAGGCTGCGGGGTCACTTGCGGCCGTGGAAGGCTGCCCGGTGGTGGCAGGCACGTCGGCGGTGAGCGCGGCGGTGAGGTTGAGCGCGCCGTAGCCGTAGTCGTTGTCCCGGCCAGGGGCGCCCTTGTCGGTGGCGGTGGCGGTAAGCCGGTGCACGACCTCGGCGGCGGACAGGTCCGGGTACTCGGCCCGGATCAGAGCCGCGGCCCCAGCGACGATCGCGGTGGCGTCGCTTGTTCCATTGGCTTTGCGGTATTCGCCGGTGTTGCCGGTGGACACGATGTCGACGCCAGGCGCGACCATGGCCATCTCCGGACCGGTGACCGTGATAGGGGCTACCTTGCCGTCACGTCCAGTTGCACCGACCGCGACGACGCCCGGGTATTTGGCCGGGTATTGCAGGAAAACGTCACCCGGGCGGTTACCGGCACCGGCAACGAGCACGATATCCGCATCGATCGCCTGTTGGATCGCGCTTCGCAGGTGGTCGTTGGGTGTCGCGGTGAAAGACATGGAGATGACATCGGCATGCTGGCGAACGGCGGCGACGATCGCATCGGGAACTTTCTCGCTGGGCAGATCGTCGTCATTGAGAGCGCGGATGGGCAGAACCTTGGCTTTCGGAGCGATGCCCATGACACCGTCCGCGTGGCCTCCGCCGTGACCGTGCCCGGCGATGAGGCCGGCCATGGAGGTGCCGTGTCCATCAGTGTCCACCCATCCTTTGGTCCCCGCTGACCGGAAGTCGATGCCAGGAAGGATGTTGCCGGCAAGGTCGCGATGATCGGCGCGGACGCCGGTGTCGATGACGGCGACGGTGACACCGGCACCTTGGGTGATCTTGTGGGCCGCAGTGACCTGCAACGCGTCGAGGTGCCACTGGCGCTCGCGGATCGAATCCGCCAGCGCCGGTGACGCACCGATCAATGCCAGTAAGACGCCGCCAGCCGCCGCAGCGGCCAGGCGGGTGTGGCGGTGTGGGGGTGGGCTCACCGGTGGAGTCCGATGATGCCGGGTCCGGGATCGATGCGGTCGCCCGAGTGATCGGGCGCGATCACCGGGTCGACGCCCTCCGCGGTTTCCCAAGGATTGTCGGGGTCCCAGCGCTGACCGCCATCGGGACTGCCGCCGGGCCGACGGCGGCCGCCCGGGGCCGTGGCTACTCCAGCGTTCGCAGCGGTGCCGCGGACGGATCCACGACCGGCGCCGGCGACCGCGGGCCCGTGCTGCTGGCCGATGACGCCGCCCACCGGGTTGATCCTCGACTGGGCCCCGGCACGCAGCTGCATGCCGCCCCCGCCGGGTAGGCCGCCTGCGCCAGGGAGACCGCCTGTGCCGGGGACGCCGCCGATGACACCGTTGCGCAGGCCACCGATCGCGCCACCCGGGCCCCGCAGCGCTGCGGGCCGCCCAGCCGGGACACCACTAGTAATCCGGTTGTTAGGCCCGACCGGGCCAAGACCTCCTGCCGGCAGTCCACCACCAGCGCCGGGCAGCACACCGGGTAGCAGCCCCGGCACAGGGACCCCAGGACCCGCGGGCGGCACGGGCACAGGTCCGGCCCCTGTGGCCGGCAGTGGCTGGACCGGCGTGGGCAGCACCGGCGGGGCACCGATACCCGACAGGGCGGGGCCGCTCCCCGATGCACCCGACGGGCTCGAGTGCAGACCGGGGACCGGGGACGGCACGGCCCCGCCGCCAAGGTGGCCACCAGATGCAGAGGTGCCGTCGGATGCGGCACCGCCGGGGGAAGTACGAGTGTGCGCTGGCGGGTCGATGCGCGGCGGCCGGACAGCCCCACCAGACGACCTACGGCCGCCACCACCGCCGATATTCTGTGCGTCGTCCTCGATGCCGGGTGTCACGGTCGGCGGTTCGTACGGCGGCGGGGGCTGGATCCGGGTGGCGCCGTCCTGCGCGGCACCGGCCAGCGACGTCATCTCCTGCTGCACCCGGCGGGTGAGCTCGTCCTGACGCCCGTCAGCGACCGGCGGGGACGAGAAGAGCCGCTTCGCGCCCTCGGCGATCGTCTTACCGCCCGGGATGATCGAGGCGCCGTCACCGAACTCGTCGACGTCCTTCTCGTACTGGGCCAGGGCACCCTCGTTGGCGACGTACTCCTCGTACAGCGGCTTCAGGGTCTCGTGAGACTGAACGATGGCGTCGCTGACCAGATTGATGTGCGCCACGTTCACCGCGCAGTTGAGAGCGGTGGCGTCGACCGCGGTGATCAGGCGGTCCAGCTCGACGAGGTAGGCGGCCGCGGCCGCGTTGGTCTCCGGCGGCCACCGATCCGCGAGCTGGGCCCGCGCCTGCTTCAAGGCCTGGCCGTGCCCGTTGAGCATCTGCTGGGCCTTGTTCAACGCGTCGGCCTGAGCCCGGCTCGGCTGCAGCGACGACCGCGCCGCGTCGACCATGCTCCACAACTGCTTGACGTCGAACCCGCTGTAGTCGCCCATCACTGCTGCCCGGCGGGGATCGTCGAGGCCAGCGGGCCCAGATACTCCTGCGGCGGCGGCACCATGATCTTGTTCACGTCCTCGACCCGGGCCTTCGAGAAGGCATCCGCGTCGCCGTAATCCTTGGCGATCTGTTCGGCCGCGCTCGTGACCGCCTGGGTGCCCTTGTCGAGGTTGAACAACGCGTCACTGGTGCCCTGCAGGCCGGCGTGCAGCGAGTCCTGCAGGCGGATCCAGGCATCTCCAGCAATCGACGCGCCGAGCGTCGCGCCGGGCTGCACGGCATCGTGCACCTTCGGCACCTGCAACCGGAAGCTGTCCTCCAACTCGCTGCGCAAACCAGCGGCGACCTGCTTCAAGCCGTCGATCTCCACCGCGATCTGCTGCATCACCGCATCAACCGGCAACATCGCAAAACCCCTCCCCGCAGGCGTATCGCGCAATCTTCGCCGGCCACTGTACCGAACCGGAAAACCACCGCCAGGACGCCAAGATCAAATACCACCCCGCGTGGCGGTCCACGTCACCGATCCTGCCCACCCGTACAGGAGAGCCATGTTTGCCGCACGAGCATGACTACACAAGCAAGCGACGCGGCCCGCTCGAGGCCAGCTCCGGTCCCATAGATAGCAGGCTGCATGGCGAGTGCGACGGGTTGGCGCATCACCGCAGTGGAGCCGCCCCCGTCTTTTCGGGCCATGCACGAGAGCGCCGCGGCTCCACTGCCCCATACGCTGCCGCGACGACAGGCAACGCGGCTATCGCCGTTGATGTGGCGACATCTTCGCCCAGTCGACAGCTCGGAAGGCGGGGTTGAGCATGCGTTTGCAGCATCGCGCGGGCGTCGTCTTCGCGCTCGAGGAAGTGGGCTACCTCGGTGCCGTCGGCGCCGCCTCGGCGGCCGCGGACCTGCCCGCCGGTGAGCCCGAGACGGTCGACGCACGGATGGCCGGTCCCCGCGTACCCCCGAAATCCCCACCAAGCGTTAGCATCAGCGGCAAGTAATGATCATCGCGCTGGAGTGTTTGTGCAGCTTAGAGTCAGGGCTTGACCGTCAGCGACGAACGGGCCTCGTAGCGCACCGTAACAGCGAGCTGTCGGGTCAGTTATCGCCTGCCCGGGCAACACCGCGACCAAGAAGCCGATGCATGATGTCCGGCTGGTCGCTCCGGTAGGGCCCGGGTTCGCAGTCGGACGGGGGGTGCTGGTGCAAGCGGGGGATTTCGAGGTTGATGTCGAGGCGTTGCGCGGTATCAGTAGGAACGTGGCGGGAGTCGCCGAGGCGTTGCGGGAGGCGGTAAGGGCGGCCGGCTACGGGCTAGCGCCCGCGGGGCCGTCGGGTTCTTCAGCCGCTGCTGCGGCGCGGGCCGCGGAAAAGGTGTGGCTTGCCGATTTGCGGCGGCTTACCGGTGAAGTCGATGAATGCGGCAAGAGTCTGGTTACCGCGGCGCAGAATTATCGGGCCTCTGACGAGGCGAATGCTCATGGGGTGCGGCGCAGCGGGGCGGGGCTGGGCCGGTGAGTGCTATGACGTTGCAGGATGTGCTCGGGTTCGATGAGGGGCCGTGGCATTCCGCGGCCGATGCATGGCATCGGCTGGCCCAGGGTGTTGATGACGCTTCGAATGAGTTGATCAGTGGTACCCGTGATCTGGGTGAGGCGTGGTCGCGTGGCCCCGGCTCAGCCGCCGCTGCGGAGAAGGTCGCCAGCCTGAGGGGTGAGGTGACTAACACGTATCTGCCGGCGAAGGGTATGGGCGACGCATTCGACGAGCATGCGTACGCGATGGTCGCGCTGCGGAACCTGGCTGAGGGGATTGTCGCGTCGGCGCGGCAGGCCGGGTACACCGTGGATGTCGCGGCCGGCACGATTACCGCGCCCGCGTCCGCGTACATGGGTGGCAACCTGGATCAGACCGGGCGGGAGACCGGCGAGCTGCTCAACGAGCTGCGGACGGTCGTCGAGCGGGCGCAGGCGCAGGACGAGGCGACGGCCACCGTCATCAACGGCAATGTACCGTCGGTTCAGTACGGTTTCGGGGCCGCCCCACCGGACAAGATCGCCCGGGCTGAGGAGCTGGCGAAGAAGATCAAGGATCCGACGTACCAGCCGACTACCGCAGAGCTTGACGAGCTGCGGGACCTAGTCAAGGCGTACGGCAAGGACAAGATCTTCGCCTATAAGTTCCTCAACGACCCCGGGCCTAAGGGTCTGCTGGAGCTCAGCGGCACGCTGGCCACCTTGCAGCTCGACTACCCCGGCAAAGATGCCGACGGCATGCTATTCAACCGCCACATCGCCGACGACGTACGGGATCTGCAGAGCGATCTCGGCGCGCTGCTGGGCACCGCGACCCACGCGACCGGCACCAAATCAGGCCCGCACGGCGAGCAGTACGTGCCCGGCGAGTACGAGTTGTCGAGCCAGTGGGTGTCCGACCTCATGGTCGCCGGGCGCAGCAAGATGGACATCGGTGACCCCTCCAGCCCGGCGCGGCACGTGGAGGGCGTCTACGGCTACCAATTGCTAGGCCCGCTGCTGCACAACGGCGACTACGACGCCCAATTCCTGTCCACCGTGGGCGGCGACATCACCGACTTCGAGATGTCACAGGGCAAGAACAGCGCCCTATGGACCGAGGCGCGTGGCGAGAACCTGCGCCTGGACTGGACCCAGGGCCACGATGACAACACCGTGCCGGCCGGCTACGACCCGATGAACGGGCTGATGGATGCCCTGTCGCGCAATGGAGACGCCACCCGAGACCTGCTCACGGGCGTCACCAGCTACACCGGCGACGGCCCCGACGGCGGTCGGCTGCCCCGGCTCGACTACCTGCTCACCGACCGCAACTGGAGCGCGACCGCGGACGTCCCCGGCGGGCCGGGCTGGACGGTGGAGCTCATGGAGCACGGCGGGGACTACAAGAACGGCGCTCTCGACAAGTTCGGCGTCGCTCTCGAACACGCCACGACCGACCACCCCGGGCCGGACGCGCGACGCATCGTCGAGTCGATCATCTACGAGAGCAACGTCGACGAGCAGGCCATGGGCTACGCCAACGGCGAAACCCCGGGCCACGGCAAGACCGGTGACTTCGCGACCACCGATGTGATCAGACCGCAGCTTCGCGGCTCGATGGGCAACATCATGTCGG
Organism: Actinoplanes sp. NPDC049681; assembly: GCF_044465265.1. Classification (NCBI taxonomy): domain Bacteria; kingdom Bacillati; phylum Actinomycetota; class Actinomycetes; order Micromonosporales; family Micromonosporaceae; genus Actinoplanes; species Actinoplanes sp. NPDC049681. Next base: position 777,377 of record NZ_JBITLP010000003.1, on the reverse strand, counting down.
CGTACATCGGCGACGTGAACCTCAACATCGCCGACGGGCACCCCGTACCCGACCAGCACGTCAACGTCGACCGTAACCATCTGGTGCGATTCCTGGCCGACCTCGGCAAGGACCCCGGTGCGCACGACACGATCGCCAAGGCCGAAGCGGCCTACGCCACGGGCCAATACAGCGACATCCTGTCCGGCAAGCAAAACCCGCACGACGACCTCAGCGGTAACCTCCGTGCGATGGAGAACGTCGCCCACCGCCACGGCAGCGTGCTGGGCGCTCTCGACTTCGGGGCGTCCGAGACCCACCACGCGACCAGCGCCGAGCTGGACGAGAAGTACAACCAGGGCGTCGAAGACCGGTACAAGATCGTCGGTCGTGTGGTCGATGAGGTCATGGGAAAGGCGACCGGGAGGATTCCGGTACCCGTGGTCGGCGACCTGGCCAACGAGTTCGTCAGCGACCTGATGACCAAGGCCGAGGAACAGGCGAAGGTCGACAACCACGGCCAGGCGACCTACGAGGTCGGGGCCATGCTCGGCGCCGGCCGCACTACCACGGTCGACCTCACCGAGATGGCCCTCTACCACAGCGGCAAACTCGACAACTTGCCGGACAACTTCACCGGAGACGACGGCCTGAAGCCGGTGAGCCAGTGGACCGACAAGGAGTATCAGGACTGGCAGGCTTACAAACTTGGGCCTGGGCAGAGCACGGTGGGTAACGCGGCCACCCACGCTGGAGAGGCCTATCAGAACGGCTACGAGTGGGCGGGAGACATCCTCAAGTGAGAACCCATGCAGACTCGCCGTGCCTGAAGATGCTCGCTGTACCCGTCGTCGCCGTGACGGTGGGTCTTGCTACGGCGAGTTGCACCGACGACCAGCCCGTGGACAAGACCCCACCCTCAGCCACCTCGAGCGGCCCCGCCGAACCTTCCATGACCTTCGACGAAGCTTATCGGCGAGTGCCGATGGACGGCACCAAGGATGTGCCGATCACCTGGGATCTGGCGGGGGCGCCAGTCGCCGACGAGGTCCTCGCTGCTCGGCGGAGCCTGGCGTTCATGTACTGGGAGGGGCAGGCGACCGACTGGACACCGATCATTCCGATCGGACGGTTCCTCTACACCGACGAATTCTACGAGAAGGTTCTAGCGCCGTTCGCGAACTCCTCGTCCGTCGACAACCCATTGGTCGGTCCGATCTGGGTCAAATTCATGGGCGTCGAGAAGAACGGCCCGGATCAGGCAACCGTGACGTTCTGCACAGACCACGGCTACTGGCGCCACGCCAAGGACAACCCTCAGGTCCGCAAAGACCGGGCAAACCTCGAGTCGTACGTGATGAAGAACGTCGAGACCGGCGACGGTGAACATCATTGGCGCGCCGATAGGCGAATCGACAACGATGGGAGCCGCGAGGCGCAGTACGGCGAGCAATGCGAGCAGTGGGCCCAGCACAAACGCTGACGAAACACCTGCATTGATGCAGAGATGGATGACGCCGGCCATAGCCGGGCGATGCTCTTGTTAAGGGTCGTATCGTCGGCGGCGTCGTCGAGTTCGTGGGCAGCTCGCTGTCCCAGGCGAGGGTCTGCCCCCCGGGGTGGTGATTATGTTCCCGGCGGCGTCGTAGGTGAATGACGTCGTCGTCGGGGGGTGGTTTTGCCCGGTTCGGGGTGTCGGGGAGAAACAGCAGGTTGCGGTTCATCTCCCAGTCGTAGATGCGGCTGGAGACCGTGCCGGTCGAGGTTTCGGACTTGACCTTGACCTCATGTACGCGGCGGATGCCGTGCTCGTAAGCGACCGATTCTTCGGCGTAGACCCCACCGGCGATCTTCAAGGTGCTGACGGTCGGCTCACCAAAGCGCTGTACTACTGGCGGCCACGGCGGCTGCCGTTCGGGTGGGCATGGTCTCGCGCGGCAGCAACTTAGCGGCGTGCACCGGGGCGGAAGGGTCAGCGGCGAGCTCCCGCCCCCGAGATCGACCTCCGGATTTAAGGGTCCGTTTGGCGGTCAGCTGCCAGTCCATTCTCGAGCGTCCGCCGCCCTCATGAGATCCACGACTTTCTCCGGTGTCATGTGGGGCACCAGCAGCCTCACGTACCGGGCGTGCAATTCGAGCGTGTGTCGTAGGCCGCTCAGCGTGGCCGCTTTTGACGTGACATGGTTCGGTGCGCCAAGGCCAGCTGCTGCCACCAGGTTTTGAAGGGGCGCGTCAAGCGTCTTGGTCTCGAGTTCGACTTCTACGCTCGTGTCGACGACCTTCTCGCGGGTATCCAGCATGATCTCGTAACGATTACCTCGGCCGGTGAAGGTGATCGCTGATATTACCAGGTTGGATCGTTCCGGGCCATTCAACCCGAATTCGCTAGCAAGGAAGGCGAACGCGTCGGAAGCTTCGTCCCAGAACGCATCCACGACCGCGGAGAAACCCTTCTTGCCCAAAATGACTCCAGTTGAATATCGATGTGGTGAAGTTGCGAGCCTGCCCGGTTGACCCTAGGGATTTCGTCCGGGTGTCACAAGCCAGGAATTTCCGTTCCTTATCCAACTATAACCCTTATCTTGAAGGTATTTCAGTTCTCGTTGGAAGCCGTTTCCTTGTTCGTAAAGTGGCATGTCGGGGCTAGTGACGAGGCGGACGGTCCCTCCGCGCGCAAGCGCGTCATCAATGAAGCGCTTGTTTCGCGTCCAGCTGCCATGCCGGTGGCGTTCGCTGCACGGCATCAGCCGCGAACCGGCCCGACGGAGTCCTCCATGATCAGATGCTCGACACCAATTCGTGCTGCTTGCTGAGGTAGCCGCGGAGTACGCCCGCGTCGACGGGCTTGGGCTGACGGTCGATGACGATGGAGACCACGTCACCCACGGTCAACATGCCGGCCGTGAAGACAGGCTCACCTTTCTTGGCGTCGGTGCGGACCACGTCCCGAATGCCCGTAATCCCGTTCATGTCCGACGCTGGCACCTCACGCGCGTCGTTCTCCGCGGCGTACTGGGCCATGAACGCCTGCGCCGCGGTGTCCGACCGGAACATGAGCACCGCGACAACCACCCTGCCGCCGCGCTGATCGGTGAACGCCCGCCCCTTTCCCTCGTAGAACTCCTGCGTGACTTTCTCACCCACCTCTGACTCGGCGAACATCGCCGTCGCGTCACCGACCGAGACCACGAAGTCGGATGGCCCCTCTTGCGGTTGCTCGGCGCCGCTCGGCCGGAGCATCAGGTACTTCTCGAGGTGCCGAGCGTCGTGAACCAAGTACGGCGGTCCGGCAAGGCTCTCCGGCGAGGCAGCCCCCCAACATGCGGACACGCTCAACACCGCTCCGACGGATAGAAGAACGGCCAGGAGCCGACGACCGCACACCGGTCGCTCACCCCACCCGGCTGCGAAGAGGCGGGCAATGCCCGAACCACCGACTCCACCACGCCTGCCGCGAGAACGACTGCCCCCGTCATTGACACCCATGAAATCATGCTGCCCAATTACCACCACGACGGCAACGACGGGGCCGGCCGCAGCGTCAGACCGGACTTGAACAGGTGGGGCCCCGGTACGACCCGGCGCCGTCAGCGGCCGTCGCCCGGCTGGTCGCGGGTGAACCCGCCCGCGGCCAGCGCGGCGGTGAACGCGGTCAGGAGGCCTCGGCCGTGGCCGTACGGTCACGTTCCCGCCCGAGAGCGGGCGCGCGCGTCGTCGAGCTGGCGATGCAAAGCGGCGGCGCGGTCTTCGGCGTCGGCCGCGTCCTGCTCGGCCTGGCGCTGCCCGCCGGCCGAGCGCGGTGATCGCCTCGATCGCCCGGTCGCGCTCCTCCCTTACCGCGGTGAGCTGCTCGGCGGCCTCGGCCGCGGCCCGCTCGGCCCGGGCGGTCAGCTCGCCCAGGGCGCGCTGGCGGTCGGCGGCCTCGTGTTCGGCGGCCTGCGCCCGGGTGCCGGCGTCGGCCAGCTCCTGCCGGACGCCGGCGAGTTCCGCGCGCAGCCCGTCCGCAGTCTCGCGGCTGGTACGGGCGTCCTGCTCGGCCGCCTCGCAAGCTGGCTGGCGTCCCGGGCCTGTTGGCGGGCTGGTCCTCTGCGAGCTCTGCGGCCGCCGGACCGAATCGCAATGGGCTCACGGCCACCCCGCTATCGGTGCCGGCACGGCCTGCGCAGCGCACGTCCCGCGGACAGCTCGCAGCTGTTGTATCTCCGCGAATACCGCCTACTGCGGTCAGTGGCCGCGCAACTCGCCCGGCACACCGGCCACGCCCAAACCTTCTGGCAGCCCGTCGAGATCGCCGAGTACCTCCGCGCCCACCACCTGAGCATCCGCGTGGGCGGGGGATGACGTCATCCTTGAAGCACCTGTGCCCGCACCCGACCCGCGCATACGTAGCGCGACATCAACGAAACCAGACAAGAATGCGACGTCCGGAGCAATTTCGAAACGCCGCATCATTCGGAGATTCGTCGCGGGAACAGCCTTATGACGCCCGTAGGGGTTTACGCGCCCGAACCGACACGGCGGACACGCCCACGGTGATCGCGTACCGGGAGTTGATGTGTCGCACATGATGGTCTGTGCCTGAGCGCGCCGAGTCCGGATCAGGTCCTCGGCGGCCGGACGACGCCGACCGGGTTCCGTACTACGTCAGGCGGGGCCCTGCTCCTCCGAGCCATCGTCCACCAGACCACATATGAAGGCGATGTCGCCGGACCGGATCATTTCCGTAACCGCCTCCATCATCGCCGGCACGCCGGGCCGGGGGACGATGACCTGATCCGAGCACCAAAAGTACCGGCCACCGCCCGTCTCCCCAGTCCGGGCGTCTTTACGCAGAAGCGAGTTGATCGCCTCGGTAGTGAAGAAGGTCGCGTACCGGTGGGTGCCATCAGGCAAGTAGATGTGCGCGTCGACGTTGTCCACCGTGTCGAGCGCGTCCTCGCCGCCGAGCATGAACTGGACCACCACACCGTCTCGCTCCTCAACGTGCCCAAACATGGCAATCGGATCTCGGCCGCCCACCGTTGATGCACCGTAGCCTGTCACGATCTCCACACTATGGCGCGGCGAGGTGCGTGGGAGGCGTGGTTGCCTCCCACGCACGAGTCGTTTATCGGTGATCGCCGGTGAAGGGAGTCATGATGGAGACCTCCTGCAGCCGTGTGACGTCGACCGTCGGAGTGAGGTCCACGGCGCTTTCGCCGGTGGGTTTGGTGCTGGCTGCTTTCCCGATGGTGACGGCTCCGGCTTTGTCATGCTGCTGCGCCGGATCGGGCACGAGAATCCGGTTGCCGTTGTTGACCTCGCCATCTTGGCCAGTATCGATGTGTTCGAACCGCAGTTTCGTCCCGGTACCTCGTACGGTGCCCGCTGGCCCGTTCGCCAGGCTGAGGCCTATGACGCAGCGGAATCTTGCTGCGTGCGTCGCTGGAGCGAGTCCGGGCGTCGCGGGTCGACGAGTTCAGCAAATTCGAGCGCTACCTCGGCCAGGTCGGTGAGGCGTTGACGGCCACCGCGAACAACTACCTGTCGGGGTACTTGCTGTATTGCAGAAATAGGTACGGAAGATCTCGCAGAGATCCACTCATGATCTGCAGGTGGCCACGTGCATCATGGCCGCGCGATTGAGTTGACCTTGCGCGCAGAGTAGCGATGTCGCCGCCATGACGATCAAGGCGGGTGAAACGATGGAGCGATGCTTTGGCCCGTCCTCCTCGACACCGCTCCTCGCGAAACCCTGTGGGCACTGAGTGAACGGGTCTCGACCCGCCTCAGATGGCTCGACGACCCCGATCTCCCCGACGATCTGGTGCTGCACCGGGTCGTTGTGCGGGCCAGCACGTTGCTCGATTTCGACGGGCACCCCTGGGCGCAACTTGTCGAGGCCGGGGATCTGCGCGCGATCCGGGGCGGCGATCATCGGGCCGGTGACGTCACGCTCGACGGATGTCTGGGCTTTGACGCCTCCCTGGGGGTCCTCGGTGACTTACCCGTCACGGTAGGCGTCGTCCGGCGGGTTCGGGTCGTGCATGATCTACACGATCGCGGCACCAGCGAGTGGATCCGACGGCCCGGAGCGGTGCGCTTGACCGACGTTCCTGATGCCTGCCCCACACGCCTGCGCGACGAACCGTCATTCGACGGCGAACCGGTGCCGTACGACTGGGAACCCGAGCCCGGCACCATGCAGTTCATGAGCCCCGAGGAGTACTTCCAGTTGGCCCGGGACCGGCTGCCGGCAGAGCAGTGGCAGGCCCGTGGCTTCCTCGTCGACCTGGACGTCACCGGGCCTTAGCCCCGCTGATCCGGATCCCGAACGGCGAGGTCTGTCCCGGACGAGGGCCAACCCTGACCATGCGTGCCTCGCTGGCGTGAGATTGATCGGCGCGGGTTCCACCGGCACACGGACGTCGCTGGCCAGGAAGGGCCGTTCCGTCCTCCCGCCGATACGTCCTGGAGCGGGTATCTCAGGCGTCGTCGAGAGAGACAGAAACACACCGATCTGGGCGGCGGCCCTCTGGACGGGTTCCCCCGTTCGGGGGGACTGGTCGGCTGGGTCGACGGATGCAAAAGCGCTGGTCATCCGTTTATCGTCGGCGCTTTGCGAACGACGAGCGGGTTGCGAGGAGGGCTCATGGCTGTTTACCAGCTCATGCTGCTGGCCCTCGCGGTCCTCTCTACCTCCGTGATCGTCTACGGGCTTTGGCAGATGGCCCGCGGACGCCGCGCGCAGCGTCGCGGTCAGTCGGGCGTCCTCCTGGCGGACGGTGCGGCCCGGATCCTGAGCGGCGCTTTCGGGTGGATGATCATCTCGATGATGACCGGGGCTGCCTATCGTCTTGGAGATGCTGGCGCACTCGCGGCGCTCATTTTCGGCCTGACGCTCCTCGGACTTTCGGGGTTCATCCGCCTTCGATGGGGACAACGAGGCGCCTCGTCCGAGGGCTCATAGGCTCGGGTCATGGGTGTGCAGGCATTGATTGGGGGGTTGGTCGGGCTGGCCTTCGTCGGCTGGGGTGCCCGCGTCCTCGTACGTGGCGATGCACCCACGATCAAGTCCACCGGACGGGTCTGGCACAGCGTGTTCGCGGCTGCCGCGTTTTGGTTCCTACTGGGGCTGGCTTGCTTGGTGACCCCCTTTGTCTGGATCGGGCATGCCGCCGGCTGGATGGGGTCCGATGCCAGCTTCTGGGTCCTTCAGACATCAGGCCTGCTGGCCCTCCTCGCCGTTACCTGGTTCAGGCCCCGCAAGGCACCGGATCTACCCAGACGGTAGACGGGAACGCCGCCTCATGGCCGGCGGAGGCAGGATCTTTGGCGTCGTCGAGGGAACCGGAAACACGCCGAGCGACCTGCCTGGCCGACCGCGTCCGCTGCAGACCGCGGTCACATTTCCCATTCACTCACTGTGTTCAGTGACTTTGTCTGTGACCCTGGAGGCGTGAGGCTGATCCAGCCTCCTTCGAAACTACGTCGGAATCACTAACGGGCACCTGGCGGCAACCGGGCGTCAAAGAAAGTGCCAATCTTCTGTCGGATACCCGACATCTGCTTGCATCCATTGTGTTGGATCACTGCCTCCGCCAGGGTGGATGTGGACAGCGGCGGCGTCGCTCAAGCGAGCGGCGCGCGGGGTGCATTGGGATGAGCCGACCGAGAGGGCGGATGTCGTGGGCCTTGAAGATCCCGGCCTCTGGCTCGTCGTTGGCTCTGCTGCCGCAGTCGCGCTTCGGACCCTTCAAGTCATCGTCATCGCGCTCCTCGCGCTTCGCGGCACCAAGCCCACTGAGCGGGGAAGAATCATCGAAAGCTTGGCGAAGACGCGGCAGTTTAGTCCACTGCCGCTCCCGCGTCGGCGATCACTGACGGGAAGGACCGTCCCGGACGAGGACGCCGCGTGACGTGCGTGGTCTTAGGGGCGGTCGCACTCTCGGCAGTTGAGGACGCTGGACGCACCGCCCCTCGATCACCCGTCTGTCATGGGGTTGCGGCCAGCGCGCTCACGGCGCCAGAAGAATGCGTCCCCGCCGGCGAGTTCGTCAGTTCTTCAGACGTTCCCACCCACCTCGCCGAGGCCGCGCGCGGACAGCGGCCCGCCGAGTACACCGGCGATGTCCCGTAAACCCAACTATGGCGGATCATCCGGATAGGAATGTGCGGATGGTGTACGAGCCCCGGCCACGTCTCTTCGCGGGTGGAAACCCACGCGACAGACAGACCGGTGGGTTTGGCGGGGCGGTCGCGGCAGTCGTGATCCCTCGCGCTCACGGGCGGCGCCGCCGCGCTGTTCAGCGTGCTCATCCTCCCGTACGCCAGCGACAAGTGCGGAGATTCGGACCGGTACGCACTTTGCACAGCCACGGGTCAGCAATTCGTCGTCGGCGGTCCTGCGGTGGCGGCGATGCTGGGCTCGGTCATCGCCGCCGGCTCGTTGACGTTGCGTCCGCCATATCGAGCGCTGGGAATCAGCCTCGGATACCTCCTCTGCTTCGGTACGTTCCTCACAGCCCTGATCATCGCCTTCCAGCCGTAGCGGAAGAGGCCATCGTGATGTAAGTAGCGTCTCCGCTCATTGGTATGAGCGAACCCCTGTCGACTAACGCGCGATACCTGCGGCAGAAGAGTGCAACGGCCTCTCGGCACCGAATGCGGTAATGCCACTCATTGCCGACCAGGCTAGACAGGGCGGATCAACCTGATCTAATGCGACCGTGGATCGTCGAGTGATTCTCAGGGCGCCGGTAGTCTCCCTGACGTTCAGTGTTGTCGGATGCGCCAGGCGGGGCCGCCCGGATCAAGCGTCGGGCACTGCCTCCACGCCGGTTGCATCCGGCCCGGCAAAAAGATCGAGGAGTCCCGCTATGGAAAGTCTTCCACCCACGGCTGGCGTGCCTTTCATTCGTGCTGATTTCGCGGACGACGACACCTGGGAAGAGATAAAGAAGACCGTCGACCGCCCCAACGCGGAAGGTTACGAGGCAAATGTCGAGTACGTGGAGGACCGCACGCTAGCCGGCTTGGACGAAGCCGCGCTGGCGAAGAGATTCCCGAGGCTGTATCCCGAGGACTACGGACATCCTGTCGTGTTCGTGGCCGACGCGGCGGCAATGTCTCCGCCCGACTACCCCATCCTGGTCGTCAACTTGAACAAGCGAGACGACTCCAGGCCCTTTCGGTCGGTGCCACGCGAGATCGCCTCCCTCGAGGCGAACCCTTCCCTCGCCAACATGGATTTCTACGAGTTCGCTGAAGGTGCCGGGACGGACGGGGTCTTTCGGGGCTTCTGACGAAACGGCCCTTCTCGGCACGAGCGCCCGCAGTGTGCGGCCCGCGTCGGCGTTACACCGCGTGCCTGCTCTCTGTGGGCGGCGCGCACGCTCGGCAGCAGAAGAGGAAGCGCGGACCGGAGGGGATTTGAACCCCTGGTGGGGCGCGGCACGCCGTTGGCCCCACGCGCCTTCGAGTCGTCCGTGCGTACCCGGCCTACGACTGTCGGCGCTGCAATAACCCGGCTCTGCCACCGGTCCAGATGCAGTATGCCCGCCCTCAGCCATGCCGAGCAGCAGGGTGGGTCGCGCGAACTCAGCGGCAAATGAGCGCGGCTTCCGCCTGTACTGACAGCCGCGGGGCCTTCAGGACCCCGTTGTCGTGCGGCCGTCTCGCCAAACGCCGGCGTACGAAGGCTCTCGAAGATAGACGGCGTGAGGGAGTTCGTCGTCACGCGGTGGCCAGTCCTTGTGCGGCAGGTATGCCAGACGCCAGGCGAGGATCAGGCAAAGCCAGAGTCCACCGATCCCGGTGATCCACCACAGCGCATCTCGACGGCGGTAGGAGACTTTGGGTGCCAACCATGCCGTCACCAACATCAGCAGCAGCGTCGATGTCACGCCGCCCGCGAGGTCACTTCGGGTGAGGACAGTGATGGCTTCTGCAATCAGGGGGTAGCCAGCGATAGCGACGACATCGGTGAGTACGGCGAGGAGGATCCGCATGGCGTACGAACGAGGTGGGGCGGGATGCTCAAGCACCAGCGGAGCATAAGGCGGTTAGGTCAGCCGATATGCCAAAATGCGTGCCACTAAAGGCGCATCGGGCAAACGAGATACCCGGGCATGACTCCCCAGCGCCCCAGCAGCCGACCCCGACTTGCTCCACGCGCACGGACGGCCGCAGATGAGGGCGTCACACGACGGTACCCTTCGGCTGTGCCGAATCGCTTCTATCGCCGTCGCTGGGACGAGACCCGAGGCGATGAATTCGACGGCTGGGGCCATTCAGTCTGGTACTTCGAGGTCGGTGATGACGGCTGGCCCGTTCGCCAGGTCGAGGTGTACGACGCTGGCCGCATTCTGCGCTACGACCGCAGTCACAAAGAGGACCGCTACGGCGGTCTGGGCGAAGCGAGCGTCTACGACTCTGGCGATGAGTGGAGCGACTTCGAGATCACGGAAGCCGAGTTCGATCGCGTGTGGGGCGCGGGCGGAGGGTGACGACGCCGCAGTTCACTGCCCGAATTGCGGCAAATGAGTGCATCCGATCTAGGTAGCAGCGACCGGCCTGGCCGAGTGCTTCAGAATCTGCCCTGCGGTTTGTCGCCTACTGGGATGGTCCGCCGAGTTGTCGTGCGGCATCGTGGTAGAACGAGACCAGCTGAGCCATGGGGATGGCTTTACGGGAGACGGCGGACAGGTCGCTGCCCTCCTTGGTGAACGGCGGTGGCCACACGCTGAAACCCTGGTCGAGGCCGAGGGCTTCAACGTCGGCTTGCCAGCCCGGCCATCGCAGGGTTTCGTAAAACCGGTTGAGCGAACCGCGCAGTATTGCGTTCAGCCACTCGGCGTACCCCTGTTCCAAGTCCCGCCAACCCAGATCATCAGGACCGAAGTAGTGCACGGTCGGCTTCGCTCCTGGTTCGGCCTGGATCCAGACGAACTGGCCGCCCATGACGTCATAGCCGACGGTGAGGACGCCGGCCTCGTTATCTACCTGGGTCACGATGTCCGGTAGGCGGTCATGTCCGCAGCCAAGTACGCGAACCCATCCGTGGTCCACCAGCGGGCCCCCGGTATTTGCCACCACGACGCCGAGCCACGATCGTGTGCTGATGCCCAGTGCCTCCGAACTGGCGGTGGCCCTTTCCGTATCGGCCGGCAGGACCTGCACCGGGTAGGGCGCGGCGGCGACGGCCGCAGACACCTCCGGCCATGCTGATTGATCCACACGATCAGGCTGCCACAGCCGGCCCGTGTCCGACAGGCAGCGGAGCTCGCGGCGGTGACGCCCGATCTGCGGCTACTTGTTGACTGGCAGTACGACCGCAGCCAGAACAGTGCGGTGGTAGCGAGGATCTATCAGGCTTACGAGGTGAGTCCGCTGCTGCAGCTGCCATCGAAGGGCCGGCGACGAAGATGGCAGTCGGCAACGCCCCGGGGGTGGAACAACTGTTGGAGCAACTCGCCGGCACAGCCCCGGCTGCGGTCCGCAGTGCACCTCTGGAGCTCGGCGATCGCTGCGAGTTCGGAGCTGTCCGGACGATGCTGGAGATCCTGGGCGCCACGTCTGACCCAAGTGTTCGTATCGGCGTCACACGGACAACTCGCTGCGGCGGTCATGGCCATCGGGCTGCGTCCTACTGTGGAGGCCTTGACTAGGGTGGCGTCATGCCCGCCGAGACTCCTGAACGTATCGCGCAGACCTTCCAGGTCAGCGCGGAAGCTGTCGTGTCCGGCCGGTTCGACCTCGGCGCCTACCCACACGGGCATCTAGTGGTTGCCGCGACCCGGGGCTTCTGGTTCGAGCGTCTGGCTCGAGTGCTTGCGGCGACGGAGATGCTCACCCCGGCAGGCTTCGAGCTGGTGAATACCGTCGAGTTCGAAGCAGGCAACGCGGTGTGTGCGGTACTCCGCCGTCGGTGACGGGGCGTTCAGGCCGGTGGGGCTCACCTATGATGTGGGGCTCTTACGCCACGGGGGGCTGTTGCGAATGACTTCGGTCTCGCGCGTCTGGCCGAGCCTGGGACTGAGAAAAGTATCGTGCGGGGGCATTTGTCGAAGGGCAGCTCTGCGGCCCGGCCATGCCTTTGCGACCGTCACGGCATAGCGCCGGAGCGAAGACACTCAGGAAAGGTCCGATGTGAGACCCAGCGCAATGTGCGTTCCCGATGCGCGGGCGGTTGTATAGAGTGCAGAATACGGAATAGCGTCGGCGACCGCGCATGGCTCTCTCCGGCGGGGCGGTGCTCTACGCGTCAATCTGCTCGCTCGGCGATGGCCCACAAATCCTCATCAGGGGAGACACCATGGCAAGACAGATCATCCAGAAACTTATCGACGACCTCGACGGCGGCGAGGCCAGCGAGACGGTCTCGTTCGCCGTCGACGGTCGGAACTACACCATCGATCTGTCCGAGAAGAACGCCAATGCGCTACGTGGAGTTCTCGCTCCCTACATGGACGCGGGCACCCGCGTCGGCCGGGGCGCCGGTACGTGGCGCCCCGGCCTCACCCCAAGCCCTCAACGGACTAGTAGGGCCGATAACCAGGCGATCCGCGCGTGGGCCGCGGAGAACGGGTACGAGCTGTCCGCCCGCGGCCGAATCCCCACCAGCGTGGTCGACGCGTATGAGGCGGCCAAGAAGGCCCCGACCGCTACGCCCGACAAGCGCGCTCGCGGCCGGCAGGCGAAGACCGGCGAGCCCGCCAAGGCCGCCAAGCGCACTGCGAGAAAGAAGACCGCCGCAGCAGTATGACGCACTCCCATGCAGAGTCACAGCGGCCAGACAACGCGGTGATCATGACCGCCAACGGACCACAGCGTCGTCCTGGGTGAATGCTCAGCTACACCTTGGACTTGCCGATATTCGACCGTGTCCTTGATCTCAGGCGGGCCAAAGGGCCTGTCGGCGTTCCGGCGAGCTGAGCGGTCCGCGACAATGCGGGCCTTGTCGGTGCTTGTCGCCGCAGTCGCGCTGGCGGGGTGCGCGCCGAGCCCGGAGGAAGCGACAGAGGCGGCCAACAGTCCAGCAGCGCAGGCTACCCGCGAGGAAGCCGCGAGAGTCATGCCGCACCGTGTTTCTCTCCTTGGTGGCGCCATCGACGCGGTCCCTCTCGGGAATGGGTGGTCCGACGGATGCGCAACTGGGCACAGCCCATTGCTGTTCCTCGAAGGGCCGTCGGATCGACTGTCCTGCGGCCGAGCGGAGGTCTACTACTTCGGGACCGACCGTAACGCTGCGGCGTCGATGACCGCCATGGACGAGGTTGCCGCATCGGTCGGTCTCAGGCGTATCTCTCACCCCGAGAACATCGATCCATCCGGTCCGCCCCCTGCGTTCCGCTTCGAAGATATCCCCGGATGGCTGGGGTACGTCACCGTGGACACTTCTTCGCCGGTACGGCTGGAGGCCGGCTGGGGCGCGACCGACCGGATGGTTCAGCCTCCGGACTTCAGCGACACCGCGCCGAAAGATCCGCCAGCGCCGTTCTTCCAGGTCGAGAAGGCGGATATAGCCTCGTGGTGGCCCGCCGCTTCCCGCAGGTACCGGTACATCCTCGAGATCAGGGCCTCGTGGACCTACTTCATCGTGCCCTGGGGAGATCCCACCTGGCCGCCGGCCACTGTGCGGCCCACCTGAATAAGCTCGCCACTCAGGTGCTTCGGCTTCGACTCGGTGAGCCCCGCGGAGACGGGAGCCGCCCATGGGGAGCTCTGCATAGGACCCGGGCGGCACCGCATTTTCTCCGCCGAAACCCATAGGTCACTACCGGCCCGAACGAAATGTGGTCCGTGATGCTCCCACCTGAGAGCCCGCCCAAGAGACCCGGCCGATTCCAGCGATCGGTGTGGTGGTGGGGGCTGATCTTCACCACCGCGCTCAACGGCCTGATCGTCGGCTATTTCCCCATGTGGCTAACCGCGGGCATGGCAGGCAACTATGACCGCGGCGACTACCAGTGGGCCGCCGGTGGATATGGCACCGCAGCCCTCGTCCTGCTCGTCGCCGCCGCCGGTATCCGCGGATTCCACGGACCACGCCACCCCGCCGCGCGGACCGCCGCCGCACTCGCGTTCGTCCTGGGCCTGTTCGCTGCCGTCTTCGCGGTGAAGGTCGCCCGCGAACCGGCATCGAGCGGGCAGATCCTGCAGGTCGATGACGGAATCTTTCCCGTGCTGTTCATGCCCTGGACCATGGCGCTCCTGATCGCAGGCCTTATCGGCACCTACGAACTCTGCACCGGCAAACGGCACACCGACAGCACCCCCTCCGCCCGCTGAGACGACCCACCGCCGAACCGCTCGTCCCCTTCTCCGACCGCCCCCTGGGCTAGGACCTGGTCGCGTGGGTGGATGCGGAGAATCGCGAGCAACGGCCAGCGCCGCGTCCAGGCCGGCATACGCGCATCGGCATGACAATGCGTCATGGTGGCGAGCTTTCGTCGCGGTTCCGGCGAGCTGGGCCGATGTTTGGAAACCCTCGACCCTGATATCCATCGCTCCGGCGAATGAGGGCGTTGAGCAGGGTAAACGCTGCCGACGGTGTCGAGGGGCGTGCAGTCTGATGTTGAATCGCACTCCGGCTGATCGACTCCCGGGCCCCCTGCTGGATGCCCGGCGCATCGTCTGACCGCGCTTTGTCGGCGGCAGAACAGTGCACTCGATCAAGACATCGCGGCGCTGGGCGCAGCCATAGGCTGGCCAGGTGGCCGAGATGAGTCCTGCGCAGGTTGTCGCCTTCGTGCGAAGCGTCGCCGTCCTCGCCTTGCCGCCCGACGCGCAGGTGGCCTGGCTGCACGAGCTATTCACCGGCACCGGCCGCCCTGTCGACGAATTGGCTCTCGAATTCGACGATGGCTTCCAGCTCGCGCCGGCCTTCATCGAGCTGGGCTGGTTGAACGCCGCTGCACTGCCAGCACTGGAGCAGCTGGGCGTCCGGCTCGAGGCGATGAGCGGCGAACACAATGCGGAACTGTGGCATGTCGATGGGCTCGCTCACGAGGACTGGGATCGCGTCCGCGGCTTGGCTAGACGTGCCTTGAGCCTGCTGGGCTGACAGCGCGGATGCCGCTCGCACAGACTCGTCAAGAGGCCGACGAGGCGAGCGACACCGCCACGGATGTCACTTGAAGTCATATGTGTAGCACCAGGCGAGGGCTCGGACGGCCTCCTCTCCGATATCAGGATGCCTCGCGTGGAACTCGGCTGCCGCCTGTTTCCCCATCGCAGAGATGTCGGGAGCCTCGACGTTGGCTTTCGAGCTGTAGAAGTCATCTGCGAGGGTGCGAACTCGCGCCAACAGGTCCAGGCCAAGATCATCGCCGAAGGTGGTGACCACAGCCTCGTCATCGCGCTCGGGCCAGGGATTACGTCCCCGTCCTGTCCATATGACGATCGCGCGTGTCAGCAGTTCGTTGTCCAATGTCATCGCCTCGCCTTGGGGCGACGTTCCGGCCTGGGTGAGTTCGGCACGACTTGAGTATCGGTGGCGTGAAAGAGTGGTGTTGTCGATTCGGCGCAAGGCGCCAGCCAGCCGCTCCGACTTGTGAGCGTTGGAGGCAGGATCTCGTGGAGTCGTCAAAGAAGAGGACGCCGCGGTTAGGAGAGCCGTCGCGCGTACACGCTCCTGGGTGAGAGTGCTGGAGGACTCCACGCACTCATCTCGGCACGAGCGTGCCTCGGGCCGACCCCGACGTGCGTCTCGCTGCGTGCCGGCTCGCTCCCGGCCGCCGCGCGTGCTCGGCGGCAGATCAGTGCACCCGCCACGCTTCGTGCAAGCGCATAGCAAAGGCGTGGAGGCCCTGAAACGCTCGGCGCCCTTCGTCGGTGGGAATGAGAGGGGGTTCCCCGCCCAACTGCTTCACGGCGACCGCCACGACATCCTCCGACCCGTCACGCAGGGCTGGCGCCATGATGTAATCGAGATAGTTGAGCATCGAAGGCACTGCAGCCGGACCGATGACGACCGCCGCCGCGGCGGCCAAAGGCGGAGCCGTCAGTGAACCCCGTGATTGCGCCATCGCCTCGAGCAAATCACCCTGGACCGACTCAGTCGGAAGGGCCAAGCTGAACCAAGCTCCCATGACAACTGGTCGCCATGGGCCCGTCCTGAGCATCCAACTGACGTCGCTCGGTGTGATCCCGTGACCAGCGGTCGTCAGCCTCGCCGGCAGCTCGTGCGTCAAGCGAAGCGCATTGAGTCCCATCATGTCCAGATAGAACGGCTTTACCAGGCGTGACTCGATATCGTTCATGAACGCCTAACGGCCTGAAGTGGTGCGATCGATTAGTGCCCTGACCATTTCATCCGGCTTCGCCACTCGGCGACTTCGACACGCTGTCATCGGCAGTTCCGCGTGCTGCGTGGTCAGGTGCCGGAGGCCATGTAGGCGGCGAGGATGTAGTTGGGGTGTCGGTCGAGGTTCTTGCGGGCTCGGTCGTAGCGCATGGTCGTCCGCGGGTCGGCGTGTCGGGCCGCGATCTGCACGTCGCGGAGGCTGACGCCGGCGTCGAGCATGGTCGTCACGAACGTGTGCCTGAGCATGTGCGGGTGCATCCTCGCGATCCGGATCCCCGCCCCGTCGGTCAGGGCCTTCAGGCGGCGGGTCGCGGCGTGCCGGTCCATCCGGGCGCCGTAGTGGTTGAGCAGGATCGGCCCGTGGGTACGGCCGTCGACGGCTCGGTCGATCGCGCGGGCGACCGCCGGTGGTAGCGGGATCAGAACGGGCTTGTCGCCCTTACCGCGGATCTTCAGCACGCGATGACCGTGTTCCTCGCCCAGGTTGTCGATGTTGGCGCCGCAGGCTTCGAAGATCCGCAGGCCGAGAAGTCCCAGCATCGCGACCAGGGCGAAATCGTTCATGTTCCCCGACAGCCGGGCGGCCGTGATGAGGGCCTCGAACTGCAGGTGCCCGAGCCCGAGTGTGGGCGACTCGGCTGGTACCGGTGGTCGGCGGACGTAGTCGGCTGGCGAGTACGGCAGGATCTGATCGATGACGCATGTCCGGTAGAAGCCGATCACCACCGACAGCCGGCGTGAGACCGTCGACGGCTGGTAGCACCGGGTCTCCTGCAACCAGCGCACGTACCGTTCGATGTCCGCCCGGCCCGCGCTGAGTGGATTCAAGTGCTGGCTGGTGCACCAGCTCAGGTAGATGCGCAGGTCGGAGCCTGTGTGAAGCCGGGACTGGCCACGGTAGCGGCCCAGGTAGGCGGCAATCGCCGCACGCAAAACACGGTCGTCGAAAGCGTCATTGGTTTGCTGGTGAGCAGGAAAAGCAGACATTAGCTCACGGTGCGTCACCGTCCGCCGATACGCCACAGCCCTTGGCGCGGCAGATGCGGACGCCTCCAGTGTCAGTGTGTGGGTCCAGTCCCCGCCATGGCCGCGAGGGCGGTGAGGTAACGATCTGAAATGAAGACCTTCGTGATTCGGCGAAGCTCGTAGCCGCGCGGCCGCTTGCGCCAGGTGGCGTTCGGACGAACTTCGTGTAGCCACAGCCACCGTTTGGTGACCTCGGCGACGACACCTATCCACAACATCTGTGAGTGGAATCGTCTTTCCTGCTCGATTGCGAGCAGTGGCGAGATCGCGCTCATCCCCCTGAGCAGACCCGCGGTCGTGTCCAGGTCGAGATCCGCTGGGGCTGTGGGCGGCCACTCGGGCTGAGTCTGGGCAAAGCGCTCCTCGAACGAGGAGTCCTTCTTGACCTTCACCACATCCTTGACGCGGATGGCGATCAAGCCCTCGAAGAAGCCTCCATCACCGGTGTGCGCGATCAATGCCCACTTCAAGCCCACAGCGACGACGATGCCGTGGACTCGGTCGGCGTTGCGCGGAGACCGTTTGATGCGCACGAGAGCTTGAGACTTGGCTGCACGACGGAGCCGGTCACCCTTGCCCACCCTCGATGACGTCATGCCGCGGATCCTTGCACAGCGATGCCCATCTCCCCCTCGAACTAGGTGGGCCCGAGCCTTCACGCGTTGCGGCTAGATCAGTGCGCCGGTACCTGCTGGTGGTCGGGCTTCAGCATGCATTGCAGTGTCCGGGTCAATCGGTGTTCGGTGGCCCGGGATCGGTCTGGTTCTGCGGATACTGGGCCACCATGAGATGACTTAGGCGGCCGATAGCTATGCGGTGAGGGGCCTGTGTGTGGGAGGTAGGCGACGAGTCTGGGTCGGGCGCCTCCCGGGCTGATCCGCGACGTAAGGGAGCGTCAGGGTCAACGACCTCCGCGCCGCCGGGAATGCGCAGTGTGATGTGTCCGTCCCCCTTGATCACGCCGTCGTACGTCAACCAGCCGCAATTGCCGGCGTGGGCGACCGCATCTTGAGCTTGGGCGAGCGTGACCAGCAGTCGCTGAGCCAGATCCTCCATCGTGCAGACGAGCTCGTGCCCTGGGCACCAGGCCGCGACGGCGAAGACGTCGGCCGCGAGGCTCGTGGGGTCGACGCCGCGCTCAGCGACGCCTGGCCGCCGCAGCCAGCGTGGTGGCTGTTCAGGGTGCTGCGGCCAGGCGCTCAACCGCCACTCGCCTACTGCATCTTCCCTCCAGCGGTGACTCACCTGAACCCGGTAGCTACCTGCACCCGGTAAAGGCGTCGCCCGCCATGCTGGACCGTCAGTCATATCCGTCAAACCCATCGACCCCGACCCCGACCGGTAAGGGGTCTCGAAGACCTCAGCCCAACCTTCGCCCACTTGCGGAGGCTGCTCATCGTGGACTTCGAGAGTCACCTGCTGCGGCCCGGAGCCGCACCTCAGCTGCAACCAGCCGGCTCCGGCGCGGCCAACGGTCCCGAAACCGACCCGAAAACCGCCCTCTTCCAGAGCTTTCGCCGAAGGAACGTACTCATACGCCTCACCGGGCATCACGCCATCACGGACGACCACTGTGCCGAACTCCGGCCAGTACTCCTCGTGTCGGACACGATCCACGACAGCCACGACCGGACGCTAACACCAGACGGCCAGGCCGGCATGAGATTCACCCCTGGACCGCAAAGGTCACGGCGGCTGAGATCCCAGCTGCTTCGACTCGTGCGCCGGCAGGCCGTCAGATCCGCATTCAGCGGCATGAGAGTGCGCCTCTCCTACACGAGGGAAGACCCGACCAGGTGGACATCAGTCAACGCCTTCGAGATGTCGACGCCGCATTGCACACTGTCGGCATGCGTAGCTGGGTGACGGACCTGCTCGCTGCGTGGCGTGGCGAACACATCGCTTTGTCCTCCCCGATGCCTGTGGAGGTGGCCCGTCGCTGGCTGTCCGGCGATTCGGCTTCCGAAGCAGGGGACGTCATCCGACGATCAGCCGCGAAGCTGAATACCAGAAGCACATGGCGGCCGGTGCTGAGAGGTCAGCTCCTCCCGTCCGATTCCGGTTCCACGTTCGTCGGAGTCTTGGGCTGGGACCCTGCCCTGAAGGTGCTGACTTGCTGCCTGTTCGGGGCGTTCGCCGGAGTCTTCCTCGTGGGCGCGACGGTCGCGGCCGCTTCGGCGGCATACAGGGGATGGCACGCGGTTGGGCTAGGTCTGGCTCTGGCCGGCTTCGGTCTGTTCGGGGTGCTCACTAGTCTGGCGAGCACTCTTATCGGCTACCGCGAGACCCGCGGTCAGGCCGACTATCTACGGTCCTGGATCACCGGCCAGCTGAACGCACCGTGGTACCGAGCTCGTGGAAGCTCCGACGACTGACGACAAGGTTGCGGCATCCGTTACATCGGCATGATCGGTTGCGCTCTCGTCGGCATGATCGAATGTTCGGCAGTCGCCGTCGCGGCATGAGGGGCTGGCGTGCGCGGACGGCGGCAGAAGAGGATCCGATTCCAACGAAGGCATCGCCTTGAGAAGATCGAGCGATGGACGAGCACTCACCGGTGCTGAGCTGTCGGCGATGCAATAGACCCGTTGTCACCTCCCGTGACCAGTACGAGGTTTTCGAACAGATGCACTACGTATGCTTCCACTACGAGTTCGAACATGATCCTGTCGACCCCGACGAGGAGTGCTTCGCAGGAGGCTGCCCGTCCGCTTCGGTGAACTCCCATCCAGAACGACGGCCTGACACAGGTCTCTATCCGTAGCGAACAGCACCGGGGGGCCGGCGCACTCCGCGTCACGGGTTGGGTGCGGGAGTCGGTAAATCGCGGGACCCTGCGCCAAGATCAAATCCCAGCGCAGTCTTCCCACAGCCAGCGGTTCGCGGCAGAAGAGGAAGCAGCGGACCGGAGGGGATTTGAACCCCTGGTGGGGCGCGGGACGCCGTTGGCCCCACGCGCCTTCGAGTCGTCCGCGCGTGCCCGGCCTTCGACTCTCGGCGCTGCAATGAACCGGCTCTGCCACCGGTCCAGATGCAGTTTGCCCGCCATCAGTCATGCCGAGCAGCAGGGTTGTCGCGCGAACTCAGCGACATATGAGTGCGGCCGAACCCCCGGGCAGCTCGCCGGATCCTTGAGTAGGCTCGTCGGGCGCGCCGGGCAAAGGCGGATGGGAAAGCCCGTTACCAGCACATCGTGCTGACGACCGCGAGGTATGAGCCGGTTCGAGTCCGGTAGTCCGGCGCGCGCTCCGCGGCATGAGCGGATGCGTTAGTGCTTGTCACACGTCACAAGGCAGTCGGCTCCTATGCTGTGCCAGCCAGCACGTAGATAGCCCGAACGGGCCTCGCCACATCATGACGAAGAAGGAGAACCGCTCGTGGGAATGGTCCTGATCGGGCGTCGCCTGTCGACCGCCGACGAGCGCCAGGTGCTCGACGATCCGGCGACGGTGGAAACGCTGCTGTACGGCGATCCCGATGATGACGAAGACGAGATGCCCGACCCGGAGCTGGATCTGGACAAGTCGTGGCACGCCATTCACTACCTCCTCACAGGGACCGCGTGGGACGTGAGCGAAGGCGCTGGCGCGGCCATTCTCGGCGGCGACGAAGTCGGTGAGGACAACGGGTACGGACCAGCTAGGCTGCTCACCTCGGACAAAGTGCAAGCCGTGGCCGCAGCCCTCGACGCGATGGACGTTGACACTCTGCGCAACCGGTTCGTTCCGGAGGCTCTTGCGGCTGCCGACATCTATCCTGCGATCTGGGCGCAGACCGACGCCGACTTCGACAGCTACCTTGCGCCCTACTTCGCGCAGCTTCGGTCGTTCTACGGTCGCGCCTCGGCCAACGGCCAGGCGGTGCTGCTCGCCATCAGCTGATGCCCACTCTCGGCAGTTGAGGACGCTGGACGCACCGCCCCTCGATCACCGGCTGTCATGGGGTTGCGGCCAGCGCGCTCACGGCGGCATGTGAGTGCGGCCAAACCCGCGGGCAGCTCGCTGGAACCTTAAGTAGGCTCGCCGGGCGCGCCGGGCAAAGGCGGATGGGAAAGCCCGTTACCAGCACATCGTGCTGACGATCGCAAGGTATGAGCCGGTTCGAGTCCGGTAGTCCGGCGCGCCCGCTCCGCGGCAGTTGAGGACGTCGGACGACGAGAGAGGCCGGCGGCGTGATGCGATCATCGGCGGGTGAATCTTGATCAGGCGCGAGTCCTGGCCCCGGGCGGGAACGCCGCAGTAACCCACCTAGATGGCCGAGCCTTTCCGGGAATCCATATCCAGGGCGACACTTTCGCGGAGCTGCAGCGACAGCTCGCGGACTCCGTCAGTCGTGTACGCCATGCCGCGGACGACACCGATGCATGGGATGACCTCGACTACGTAGTCGAAGAAGTTACTCAGATCCTGCGCTTCTATCGGGCCCCACCCGCTGCCAGCCCCGGCACCGGCCGCGCCGAGCCAGTCCTCGAACTAGCGCCGACAGCTGGAAGGGCTTTCGTGATCACAATCCGTGGGGCGTTCGATGCCGCACCGCGTCCTGACATGCATAGCGTCGTCAGGATGCGGGGCTGATCAGGATCCGAGCGCGAACCGGACTGCGGTCGGATCGATTCCGAAGTGCTCCAGAAACGACCGGACGAAGAGCCGACCCCGCTGGATGAAGAAGGGCGGGTGGTCAGCCGCCTGCGCTGCGAATTGCTCGAGCACTTGCAGTGCTTCGGGAACGCGGTCTTGCAGGGCCAGCGCTGTGGCCAGGTGCTGGTCCTGGGCGTAGTACCGATCCGTCCGCTGCAGGTGGCCGATGCAATCGTCGAGAGTTTGCAACGGACGGAGGAAGGGCTGCCCGTAGTCGGCGACGTCGGCTTGCAGAGCGTTGACCGCGCCGTCGATGTCGTCCGCGGACACCACTCCCCATCGGGTGATGGGGAGTAGTGGGCTGCTGCCTGCCGGCATGAGATCTTGCAGCGCGGCGCCCACCATCGCGGTCGCCGCGCCTGGCCGGTCACTGCGCCCGAGGAACCGGGCGTTGAGCCGGCTCGTTTCCGGATGTACCGCACCGAGGGCCGGGTTGGCCTGGATGCTGTAATCGTCCTCGGTCAGGTCGACGCTCACGCTATGGAGGATTTCCGGAGAGGCGGGCCGGACGAAGGACACAACGTCGCCGTCGGCCCTGGCTACATGTTCCCAGCCGTCCGCTTCCATGCTTTCGATGAGGCGCCGCTCGGTCAGGTCTATGGCGCGCACGATGGGCACTCCCAGGCGTCGAAGACCACTTTTATGTACACCCGATTCCCCCTGTACAGGCCGTATTTCTCAAGCTTGTCGGTGTTGAGGACCGCACCGACCGTACCTTCCAGCTCGGGGTAGCCGACCTGCTGGTTCGGCGTGAAGTCAGCCCCTGCCGACCTTCGAATCGAAGGCACCCACTCCTTGGTGGTCGGGTTGTACGCGACCAAGTCCGGGATGAACTCCTTGCCCTTGCTGTTGAGCATCGGAACTATCCCATATTTCGGACTCGAGCCCCTCCAGGCACTGCACTGCAGTTGCCATTACCGCCACCGGCCCACATCTAAAGGCGGCGCTTCCCACGGAAAACAGCTCGGGATATCTCACACGGTCATCTTCCCTGCGGACACCACTTCAGGCAGGGAGGCACGTGCACTCTTCTCGGCAGTTCAGGATGCTGGTCGGCGTGGAGCGACGGCCACCGCCCTCGACCAGCCCGCGCACGGACGGCGGCATGAGCACGCGTTACAGGCTTGGCGGCAAGGCGTCGTACAGGCCGATTTCTTGCTCGTCGGGCGCTTCGAAGTGACGCCGCCATCTGTCGATGTCCAAGCGCTGAATAGGAGGGTCCTCCATAGCGCGCTCGTGGATTCGGCGCCAAAGTTCCTCATCCGGGGCGTCCAGGTAGATCAGGTGCACCGCAGCTCCGAGCTCGCGCGCCCGGAGCCTGAGGGCGTCGCGCTCAGAACGGGCCCAAGTTCCCCACTCGACTATCACGGTGTTGCCGAGGAGTAGGAGCTCCTTGGCCAGCGACCATTGGAGTACCTCTACGCGTTCTCGCATGGCGGCGTCCCACAGGCTGACGCCGAGTGCTGTCATCCACTCATCGGGCCCTAGCCGCAGGCCGCGCCGTTGGGCAACCACTTCCTTGGCCTTGGTGGTCTTCCCGCTTCCCGGCAGCCCGCATATGACGATGAGCAGGCCACTCGATGGTGCAGCGGGTGGGCGTTGGTCACCGTCGGTCGTCATACAAACCATGATCGCCGTTAGGTCACTCACGCGGGCGGGCCGCCCCGAACGCCCTCAACTCGGCTACTTCCTCAGGATGCTGAGCGGCGTGGCGCAACGGTCACCGTCGCGGGCCGCCTCGACCAGGCCGGCGCACGGACGGCGGCATGTGAGTGCGGCCAAACCCGCGGGCAGCTCGCTGGAACCTTAAGTAGGCTCGCCGGGCGCGCCGGGCAAAGGCGGATGGGAAAGCCCGTTACCAGCACATCGTGCTGACGATCGCAAGGTATGAGCCGGTTCGAGTCCGGTAGTCCGGCGCGCCCGCTCCGCGGCGGAAGAGTGCGTTCAAGCTCAGCATCGTGGACGTCTCGTAGACTCGCCGCGTGATAGCACGGGTATGGCGCGGTTGGGTTGAGACCGCCCGGGCCAGCGATTATCTCGACTATGTAGCCCGCACGGGCTTGGCGGAATACCGACAGACGCCGGGAAATCTCGGCGTCGAGATGTGGACCAGGGACATGGGTGACGGCCGATCCGAGGTGACGACGCTGAGCTGGTGGGCATCGCTCGAGCACATTCGGGGGTTCGCTGGTGATGATGTCGACCGAGCCGTGTTCTATCCGGAGGATGACGAGTATTTGATCGACCGTGAGACCACGGTTACTCATCACGAAGTGGCTCGAAAACTTGGGTAGCGCCAGCGTTTGCGACACATGGACTAGGGAATCGCGCCGGGGCACTCAACTCGGCATGTCCGGGCGGGGCACCGGGCAAGGCTCGAAGCGTCCTTCAGGACCCCGCTGACCTCCACCACCGGTCAGTTCCGCAACCCACCTCGAAGTGCCACCAGCCGTGCGTCTCGCCGTCCGCGAGCACCTGCTGAATCTCACCGAAATCAGCACCGGCAGGAACGTCGAAAGCTACGAAAGGCCGGTTGGCAGTGGCGTACCCAAGTAGGAATGCTCATTGCGCTGACCTGCGGGAACGGTCCGGCAGCGCGAAGACCCCGAACGGCGACCTCGTCGACCCGCCTGCGCCGGACGAACCGACGATTGCAGAAGCGTCGAGCACCGTCACCTCGGCCAGGTTCCTCAGCGGCGGCGCGAGCTACAAGATAGTCAAGTTCGGCCCGTCCTGGCACCTCAACGTGCAAGCTCCCTAGACATGGGCAGCATCCACCCAGGTCTTCCGGATCACGCTGGTCGACGGGTCCACCTACGAGACGGAGGTCACCCTGAAATGAGCCGGCCTCAGTTCCGCGCATCCCTGGTGGTGCGAGCAGTTGGACTCCTGCTGCTCGCACCCCTGGTGGCCGCGTGCACCGGCCCGTCACACCACGACGGCCTGACCGGCACAGCCGCCTTCCTGGACGACACCGGGCGGGGAGAAAGGCCGATCGACGAGGGCTGGATCATCGCCGTGCCGGCCGCGGCCGTCGACGGCCTCTGGAGCACCACCGGCAACAAGCCCATCGACAGGCAGAACCTGCAGGGCGTATCTGCGCGAGTCAGTCGTGACCAGGTGACCCAGGCCGGCGGCGTGGTCGCCGCCCTCGACGATGACGGCGAGTTCGTCCTACCCGCCAAGCCAGGCCCACACCTCATCTGCCATCTCGAATCGGCCGATATCGGGGGCGGCGAGGTGGTTCAGGGCTGCGGGTTCCTGACCCTCCCAGCGTCCGGCGCACTGCGGATCACCGACGGAGAACCCGGCTTCTCCGTCGGGATGAAGGAGTAGTCGCAGGCGCGAACGCCCTGGCGACGACACCGTCGAGTGCCGAGAAGCGGCCGGCTAACCGGCGCAACTCCCTCGATGTCGCCGTCGGCCGCCGTGCCCCGCGGACCAGTCACCGCGCCGACGAGTACGGCAACCAACACAGCGGCCACGAGGACCGCGGTGCGCCTCCCTCGCAGAGCCCACCACCGCTCCGTCGCTCGACACGTACCTGAACGTGATCCGGACCGCCGCTCAGTCGAGAAGTTCGACGTGGGGGGTGTCCCTATGGGGTTCATCAAGCCTCGGTGCTTGGTGGCATCAGGCGGCTGGTGAGGTCGTCGAGGCATGCAGTGAGCTCAGCGATGTTGCTCATCTGGTAGTTGGTGATGGAAATGGCTCCGGTGGAGATGTCGCCGACGCTCAGCTCGGCTTCGCCGCTGGTCCAGACGACCAACTGGGCCAGTAGTGCGTGGTAGTGCAGTCGACCCAGGCAGAAGACTTGCTGCGAGGTGGGACCGTGATGGAGCTGCCATTGAACGGCCGCCTCTGGGAAGGCTGGGGCTCTAGCAGCCACCGCGGCAGCGAAGTCGTCGAGGTCCAGCTCCATCATGCGGGTGGTGTTAAGGCGAGAGCTAATCGTGGCTGGTAGCGCGTCTTGTCGCGCAGCATGGCGAACAGGACGTCGCAGCGGCGTCGGGCCAGGCAGATCAGGGCGGCGGTCTTCTCAGCGGGTGGAGGAGGCACTGCCGCTGTGCCGTCTGCTGGTACACAGCTTGTAGGTGCCTATGAGACTCGCGATCAGCAGCGCCAAGGTCCAGGGCGTGAACAGCACAGGAAAGATTCCTTCCTGGACCTGGAGGATCTGCCCGCCGTCCGCCGGTTCCCGGACGGCCTTCAATGCGAAGACGGCGGCGAACAGGCCTAGGACGAACGCGAGGGCGGCGGCGGTCCGCGTGGCGGGGTGGCGTGGTCCGTGGAACCCGCGGATTCCGGCGATGGCTATGAGCAGGACGACGGCTCCGGTGCCGTATCCGCCGGCGGCCACCGAGTAGTCGCCGCGGTTGTAGGCGGCTCCCATGGACAGCCACATCGGGAAGTAGCCGACGACGAAGCCGTTGAGCGCGGTGGTGGGGATCAGCACCCACCACCACCAGGTCGATCGCTGGAATCGGCCGGAGCTCTTGGGCGGGCTTTCAGGTGAAACCATCACTCACCACATATCGCTCGGGCCGGTTGCAACCTGTGGTTTCAGCGGAAATGCGTGCCGCCCAGAGCCATCAACGCCGGGCGGCACGTCGTCAGCGAGATCAACTTGAGTATCCGGACGCTGTCGGCACCGACGAAGGGTGAGCCGTCGCGCAGGGTGCGGTGTGAGGTGTGCGGTGTGCCGCCAGCCGCCTGTGGTTTCCACGTATGCGACCGGCGCACGGCATCCTCCGCGAGGATGGGATGTGTGTGGAGGTGGCTACGGCGCTGGATGGCGCCGGCCAGGACCGGGTTCGGGAGCGACGATGAAGCCGTCGATTATGACGGCGGGGAACTGGCCGGCGCCCCGGCCGTGCTGGCGGCGCTCGCCGGGGCTCCAAGCACCTTCTTGGCCATCGCGGACGAACCCGCCGACCTCGAGCGGGCCGTCGACCGCAATGACCTGCCCGGTCACCTCGGCGTGATGACGGCCGACGGGCGTGAGTGGGAGCTGATTCTCGCCGAAGAGGTCAAAAGCATCATCGACACTGGCGGCTCCACCGACGTCATTGACGACCTTCTTGAAGGAGCCCTCGCCCAGCAGCCCGGCGTGATTTCCACCGCCCACCTCGATCGAGAGGTGTACTGGCTGCACCTAACCGGCCCGGAGTCGCCGGAGCGCGTGTTGGCTCGGTTCGTCCATGCCGTTGTCCAGGCCCATCGCGAACTTGGCCGACGTCTCGGTATCGAGTTGCCGGACTGAAGCTCGCGAGGAGTCTGTATTTTCGGGCGTCGTCGACGAAGACGGAAACACGCCGTTGCCCATCGAGGAACAGCTCCCGGTCGCGTGAGGTTCGGTGGATCCGGTCACTGCAGGTTGGCTTCACCGTGAGGATGGGTCTGTGTGGACATGGTTGAAGCGTTGGACGGAGCCGCTCAGGCCGGGCTTCGGGCCGGACGAAGAGGACGATGTCGTCGAATACGACGCAACAAAGCTGGCTGATGCTCCGGCGGTCGTCGCGGCGATCGCCCGCGCCCCGACGACCTTGCTCGGCATCACGGTCGATCCGGCCCGCGCCGAGCTGGCCGTCGATCGCGACGATCTACCCAGGTGCCTCGGTCTGTCGACGGTCGATGGCCGCGCCTGGGAGCTCTTCCTCGACGACGGGGTCAGCTCGGTCGTCGACAATCGGAGAATGACTGCGGTGACCGAGGACCTCTTCGAGCTCGCGCTCGCCGGACAGTCCGGCGTCGTCTCCACGGCGCACCTCGATACAGAGATCTACTGGCTCCGGCTAGCCCGGCCTGAGACACCCGAGACCGTGCTGGCACGGTCCATCGACGCCATCGTCTCGGCTCATCGCGAGCTTGCCCGGCGTCTCGGCATCGTGCTGCCGACTTGAGGGCGTAGCGCGGAGCACGGCGCCGAGTACCTCGACAGCAGCGATGCGGTGGAGGCCATCGCGGCCGCGGCGATCGTCGCCTCCCAGCTGCCGGACGGGACGGCGATTGGCACCGTTTACGCGCCTGATTTCCTGCTGGAGGGCGGCACTGTCGAGGCAGCCGACGACGTTCCCGCGATCGCGATTCGAGCCCTGGACCGGATCGTCGGGGACGACTCGGAGTGGCGACAGTTGTGGGAAGAGGCAGAGGAGGCGTACCCGCAGGCGCTCGCCTTGGTGCAATCCATCCGTTCCGCCCTGGACCAGGCGGTCAGCCGGTGATCTGCTCGTCGTCCCGGCGATCTACTGCGCTGACCACGCATCGTTCTTGACCACGGCACCAGCCATGCAACGGGTGGCCGCGGCGTATCACCTGA
Source organism: Actinoplanes sp. NPDC049681 (assembly GCF_044465265.1). Lineage (NCBI taxonomy): Bacteria > Bacillati > Actinomycetota > Actinomycetes > Micromonosporales > Micromonosporaceae > Actinoplanes > Actinoplanes sp. NPDC049681. The sequence continues at coordinate 749,128 of NZ_JBITLP010000003.1, read as the reverse complement.
CGCCGAACGCCCTCTGCCCACGAAACCGTCGAAGGCGCACGCCGCGCGTCAGTAGCCGCTCGATCGGCGCCCGGTCGACGGCGCGGGTTTTCGTCACGCCGTCAACCGGATCTGGGATAGCCCGCAAACGGGACAACGCCGGCCGCACCGGGAGGGCGTCATACTGCGGCAGCGGCCTTCTTCCTCGTAGTGCGCTTGGTGGCTTTGGTGGGCGCGCTCGTCTTTGTCGCCTGGGAGCTGCGAGCGCGCTTCTCCGGCGTGGCGGCCGGGGCCTTCTTGGCCGCCTCGAACGCGTCGACCACGCTGGTGGGGATTCGACCCCGGGCGGACAGCTCGTACCCGTTCTCGGCCGCCCAAGCACGGATCGCCTGGTTGTCGGCCCTGCTCGCCCGCTGGGCGCCTGCTCCGAGGCCGGGGCGCCACGTACCGGAGCCCCTGCCGACGCTGGTGCCGGCGTCCACGAAGGGAGCGAGAGCCCCCCGTAGCGCACTGGCGTTCTTCTCGGACAGGTCGATGGTGTAGTTCCAGCCGTCGACGGCGAACGAGATCGTTTCGCTGGCTTCGCCGCCGTCCAAGTCGTCAATAAGCTTCTGGATGATCTGCCTTGCCATGGTGTCTCCCTAATGACGATTGAGGATCGTCGCCGAGCGGCAGATAGACGTCCATAGGACCGCATCCACCAGAGCCGGCCCTGCGCGGCCACAGACGCTATTCCGTATTCTGCACCCTATACAAACGCCCTGACCCTGGTGAACGCATGTTGCATTGAGACTCACATCGACTTTTCGCGAGTGTCTCCGCTTGGCGCTATGCCGTGACGGTGGCAAGGGGTACGGCTGGGCTTGGCCGAGTCGCGACGCCCGCGCACGATACTCCCCCGGCCCCGGCGTGGACCGACGCCGGCACATCAGGTGCCCTGTCAGGCCGCTGTCCGTGTATTCCCGCTCGCCAGGCAGCCCACGCTCTGTTGCCTCGGGCCTACCGGCGCGAGTCGCCAGGTCTGCTGTCACGGATGACTACCACGGCCACTCCCGGGCCAGATCCGCTTCAAGCTCATTCGGCCAGGCGACGAATACCTCGTCGGCGGAGTCGTCGAAGACGAGTTGCGGTCCCGACACCGACGCCAATGCGCAGACCGCGGCAAGCACACCGGCGCGACTCGGCTTACGGAACGACATGCTCACCACTCTGGTCGCGGAAGTGAGCGGAACGCGGCCATCGGCCCGTTCAGCGCCGCGCAACGTCACCTCGCCGATATCCAAACCACCCTCGCGCCCGCACGACGCAGGGTCAGGGCATCGCGTCAACGGAGGAGAAACCCCGGCATCCCTGACCTGGAACCAAGCCTCGCCATGGCAGCCCGCGTTGCGGAAAGCTGCCAGAACCTCTGCAACGGTCGGTAGCGGAACTGCCGCCGGTACCGTATCGGGGACTCCACGCGAGTGGCTCGCCGCACCCACCCATTCCAGTACGCCATCGTGGGCGGCCTGGTGCACGGGCATCACGAACAGAGACCAACTCACCGCCCGAAGTCTGCCAGCGACAATGCGCGTGGTGGGAGACGGGACAGGTGCGCACATCCGCCGCTATGCGAGCGTCGGCGCGTTCTGCGCACCGTCACCGCCCGTTCCATGACGTCGCGTGATGGGCGGCCCGGCCTTTGAACATGTACCGGGCGATACGCGCTTGCAGAGCTGGTCAGGGCTGGCCGGCTGTACGTTTCGTCGCGCTGCGGCAGTTTGATGTCAGCTCTTGCGGCTTCGGCGGCTGCGGATGATCAGCCAGGTGGGCACGCCGACGACCAGAAGGAGCAGAACGAGGAGGATGGCGATGACTGTGCTGACGGCTACCCAGTTTGTCGGGGCGGTCGTCGGTGTGGACCGGGCTGCTTGGCCGTCAGCCTCCGATGGTGGTTTCCCAACGGCGGCTGCGGGGCTACTCGCGGCCGTGGAAGGCTGCCCGGTGGTGGCAGGCACGTCGGCGGCGAGAGAGGCGGTGAGGTTGAGCGCGCCGTAGCCGTAGTCGTTGTCGCGGCCGGGGGCGCCCTTGTCGGTGGCGGTGGCGGTGAGCCGGTGCACGACCTCGGCGGCCGACAGGTCCGGGTATTCGGCCCGGATCAGTGCGGCGGCGCCGGCGACGATTGCGGTGGCGCCGCTTGTCCCAGTGCCTTCGTTGTATCCGCCGGTCTGGCTGGCGGATACCACGTCGACGCCGGGCGCCACGAGGGCCATTTCCGGGCCGGTGACCGTGATCGGGGCTACCTTGCCGTCACGTCCGGTCGCGCCGACCGCGACGACGCCGGGGTATTTGGCCGGGTACTGCAGGAAAACGTCTTCCGGTCGATTACCTGTGCTGGCGACGAGCACGATGTCGGCGTCGATGGCCTGTCGGATGGCGCTTTCCAAGCGGTCATTGCCGGTCGCGGCGATGGACATGGAGATGACGTCGACATGCCGGCGGACGGCTTCGGTGATGGCGTCGGGGACTTTCTCGCCGCTGGACTGCTTGGGGTTGTCGATGGTCCGCAGTGGCAGGATCTTGGCTTTCGGCGCGATACCCAGTACGCCGTCCGCGTGACCCGGGCCGTGGCCGTGCCCGGCGATCAAGCCGGCCATGGCGGTGCCGTGGCCGACGGTGTCCACCCATCCCTTGGTTCCCGCGGCGCGGTAGTCGACGCCGGGCAGGACGTTGCCGGCAAGGTCGCGATGATCGGCGCGGACGCCGGTGTCGATGACGGCGACGGTGACGCCGTCGCCCTGGCTGATTTTGTGGGCCGCGGTGACGTGCAACGCGTCCAGGTGCCACTGGCGCTCGCGAATCGAGTCCGCCAGCGCGGGCGGTGCCTCCACGAGCACCAGCAGCATGCCGCTGGCCGCCGCAGCGGCCAGACGGGTGAAGCGGGTACGGCGCCGTGGCGGTGAGCTCACCGGTGCAGTCCGATGATGCCAGGTCCGGGATCGATGCGGTCGCCCGAGTGATCGGGGACGATCACCGGATCGACGCCCTCCGCGGTTTCCCACGGATTGTCGGGGTCCCAGCGCTGACCGCCATCGGGACTGCCGCCGGGCCGACGGCGACCGCCGGGAGCCGCGGCCATCCCCGCATTGGCGGAGTTGCCGCGGCCCGAACCACCGCCGGGCCCCCCGGCCGCGGGCCCGTGCTGCTGGCCGATGACGCCGCCCACCGGGTTGATCCTCGACTGGGCCCCGGCACGCAGCTGCATGCCGCCCCCGCCGGGTAGGCCGCCTGCGCCCGGGGAACCCCCTGCGCCAGGGACGCCGCCGATGACACCGTTGCGCAGGCCACCGATCGCGCCACCCGGGCCCCGCAGCGCTGCGGGCCGCCCAGCAGGGACAGCACTGGAAATCCGGTTGTAGGCCCCGACCGGGCCAAGACCTCCTGCCGGCAGTCCACCACCAGCGCCGGGCAGCATACCGGGTAGCAGCCCCGGCACAGGGTTCCCTGGACCCGCGGGCGGCACGGGCACAGGTCCGGCCCCTGTGACCGGCAGTGGCTGGACCGGCGTGGGCAGCACCGGCGGGGCACCGATACCCGACAGGCTCGGGCCGCTGCCAGACCCACCGGACGGGCTCGGCTGCGCGCCGGAGACCGATGACAACCCGGCACCACCGCCCGGATGACCGCCGGGTACGGGCGAATCGCCGGGTGCGCCACCCTCGGAAGAGGTGCGGGTGTGCGCCGGTGGGTCGATGCGCGGCGGCCGGACAGCCCCACCCGATGATGATTTGCCGCCGCCTGCGGCGCCAATTTCATGCAGGTCTTCCCTGTTGGCGTTCACGGTCGGCGGTTCGTACGGCGGCGGCGGCTGGATCCGGGTGGCGCCGTCCTGCGCGGCCCCCGCCAGCGACGTCATCTCCTGCTGCACCCGGCGGGTGAGCTCGTCCTGACGCCCGTCAGCGACCGGCGGGGACGAGAAGAGCCGCTTCGCGCCCTCGGCGATCGTCTTACCGCCCGGGATGATCGAGGCGCCGTCACCGTCGGGCAGGGTGCCCCAGGCGCCGGCGGGTACGGCGCCGACGTGGTCGAGGAAGCGGCGGACGGCGCCGCAGGTGACGGCGTCCTCGTACCGTTTGGTGCCGTACGCGACCAGCGCCCGGGTCTCGACACGCAACGTTGCCGGTTGGGTCATGACCACTCCCCCGATCGTGTGGGCACCGGCTCAGGCGGAGTGAATTCAGTAGCGAACAACGGCGAACCGAAGTGCCTGACGCGTACCTCGACGAACTGGCGCCGATGGTCGGCCACCGCCGCCAGTAGCGCCGCACGGATCTCGGCGGCGACCTCGCCGTCGCTCAGCCGCCGCAACGTGCCGGGGCGGATCCACACGTCGATCTCGCCGTTCGGTTCGCGGGTGACAACGACGTTCTCAACAGGAGATCGGCCGGTGGCCCGAATGTTTTCGACGTCTTCGTAGTAGTGGGTCAGATTCGCCATCAGATTTCCTACTCCGGCTCGGGCACGGTCAGCGCCTTGTCGGCGGCCAGACGGCTCAGCTGTTGGGCGTACGCCGTCGCAGCTTGCGCGTCGTCGCGGATGTTGATGGCGACGCGCGCCGTGACCTGCCGGTCGTTCTTAGCCGCCCAGACGGAGACGAGGGTCTGAGAGCTGGTGGTCAGTGAGCACATCCGGAAAGCGTGGTAGCCCTGCGGCACGTCCACCTGCCCGGCAGTCCCCACGCACGGGAAGCTGTCGACGTCCTTGCGGGCGGTGTCGGGGTTGTCCGCGGCGACGGTGAATAGGTAGAGGGTGCCCGTGTGCTTCTGCTCAGCGGTGACGAACGAAATTTCGCACGTTGAGGAGGACTGGTGCTTACCGTTTTCCCGCCCTTCGTCGGGGTCGGTCACCGTCCAGGCGCCACCCAGCTCGGTCTGCAGGCTCGGGGCCAGATCGGTACAGGTCGGCACCCACGGCCGGTCATGCAAGGGACCGAACCACCACACCAAAGCACCGGCGACCACGAGCGTGACCGCGGCCAGCACGGCCATCAGCCGGCGGCTGGACCAGCTCACCACGTTGTTCCGGGACGTTCGTCGGCGCGGTCCGACTGCTCAGCAACATCCACTTCGGCCTGCAGCGTCGCCAACGCCACCCGGGCGGCGGCACGCACCTGCCCGGCAAGAGACTCGTCGGTGTGCCGGTGCAGATCCCGCAAGTCGACCTGCACCTGACCAGCCTGGTCGACGCGCAGGCGCACCGACCGGTCCGGCGACTGTACGTCCGCGTCCGGCTGCCAGCTGTCCTGTGCCACGAATAGCTCTCCTGTCAGGCGCATCAGCTCCCGTACACAGAGTCAACGCACTTGGCCTTTGGTCCGGTTCACTCGTCCGGTGCACGACGAGAAGCCAGGCTAGGACAGACGAACAGGAAAACGCGACCCTGGCGTGCTGACCCCACGCAGGGTCCGCGCTCGGTGACAGGAACACCCCTCGGCAATGTCCTACGCTGTCGTGCTCTCAGCGATCCCCGGAAAATCCCGCCGCTGACACCTGCCCGGCCTGCGCACACTCGACATCGGCTGGCCGGACGTCCGCGATCTGCAGGGCTTAGCCGCGGTCGCGGACAGCCTGGTGGCGCTGAAGCCGAGGCGGATGCGGCGCACGACTTCGCTCGAACCGGTGCGTCGGCTGACCGCGCTAGAGGCCTTCGGCTGTGGCGGAACCGTCGGCCAGCAGCCCTCTCTCGGCCGCATGCGCTCGACTGGCCTCCCTCAGCGCCGCCGGCAGATCCCCGTCGACGAACGCCAGCAACGCCGTCTTCGCACCCATCAAACCCCCCGCCTTCTACGGTCGAGCCGCCGAGATGCTAGCCGACCGTGACGACTGCCGTGGCTCGAGCTTGCACGACAACGGCGGTAGTGCGCGATCAGCGCCATATGAGTGCTCTGCCACCTGGTCCAGTCGCCGGACGGCACCCACCGGCAAAATAGGCAGACAGCACCGCTCGCGCCGAGATGGAAACATGGCGGCATGACCCCAGAGCAGCACGCCGCACGCGCAGAGGAACTTGTCGCCGAGGCCGAACAGCTGTACAGCGATCTCCGCCTTGACGTCGAAGCCGGTGGGAATGTCGACCAGACGATCTGGGGGTTCTTGGACACCACCGTCAGGATGGGCCAGCTCCACGCCACGCTCGCACTCCGGCATCCGAGAGCTGAGCACCAGCAAATCGTCAGCAGTAACTAGGGATGCCGGGACGTGGAATCTCAATGAAGCGGGTGCTCTGCTGCCTGCGGCTGAGGCGTACGGACGGCGGTAGTTGAGCGCATCTGGTCTTGCCCGCGTAAACACTTCGCTGGAATTAGTAAGCGCCCCGAGTGCTCAATCTCCTCGATGCCCTACGCGCATGCCATGCAGAAGCGGGCGAACGGCCGCGCGGCGAGCCGTTCATCGCCGATGGGCTGCCCGCATCTTTCGCAGACGCCGTAGGTCGCCGCGTCAACCCGACGCAGCGCGTCGTCAACGTCGGCGATCCGCTCCCGCGCCCCGGCCAGCAGCGCGGTCAGCTGGGCGCGTTCGAAGCCGATGGTGGCGCCCTCCGGGTCGTGCTCGTCGTCGGCATTCGAATCCCGCGATGCCAGGAACAGCGCCTCCAGATCCTGGGCCAGCGACGCCGCCTCAGCCTCCGCCCTCGCTCGCAGCCGCAACAGCTCATCCCGGACCATATGTGCAGCCTAACGGCCTCCAGCCAGCACAGACAGGCCTTGGAGGGACGCGCACGGGCGGCGGCAGATCAACGCACGTATAAGGAGACTCGCGGTCGCCCAGCGGCGTTGTCGCATTGGGTGGCGGGCGCTCCGCAGCATGCTGCTGTACGCCGCGAAGCCTCACCTCCGAGAGGGCCTAGGTTGGCGGACGTTGCGGCCGCCCTGATGCGCCATCGGCACGTATCCCTCCGGCGGGGCGGGAAGCGCTCGAACGCAGTCTTCGGAACAGGCGTTGACCAGCAGCGGCAACACGTCGGTCGCCACCCGGAGGGAAATCCACACCTGCTGAAACCGTGCTGGTTCGATCGGCCCGTCGCAGACGCTGCAACTACGAATCTTCTCGGTACCCCAGACCTGCGGATCCAGGTCATTGCTATCGGGGACAGTGGCTAGTGAGCCCACTGGTTGAAGCTGCGGAAACTCGTGTCTGTACTTGTAGTTTCCGTAGAGGGCTCGTGTGCTGACGGTACTGCCACGCAGATTCGTACACTTGGTCAGCTCGAAGGGGAACCAGTGCAGTCCGTACGACGTGTACGGCTCGAACACCTCCAGGCTCGCCATTGCTCCGACCTCCGGAGGGATACGAACGAGTGGACTGCCGTAGAGCACGAGATGGCGGACTTCCGTGAGCTTCGCGATGCTCGAGGGCAACGTGACGAGGTCGGTCCTCTCGGCCGGGTTGAGGCCCACGAGCGGCCGAAACACCTCTCGGCCGTCTGCCGCTGCCTCGTCGATCAATCGCAGCAGTCGGCGCCAACCAGGCGAAGAAGTATCCTGGCGCTCTCCATGGAATCGCACCCGCGCGTTCGGCTGCCGGAAGCACACCTCGGCAGTGCGTTGGCTTCGGCCGGCAGCGTCGGCTGTGAACCGGTTACCGAAGGTGCGTCGCGCTGGCGGTGTCGAGTCAGCCACGACCCGAGCCTACGTGGGCATCGCCTTGCCCCGAGGCCTGCGGACCGCCGACTGAAACAAGTTGAGGCGTCCCGCTCTCGCCTCCAACACTCAACTCGGCAAGTTCAGGATTGCCAGCCGCTTCGGACGCCGACCACCGGGCGCGGCGCCGCAGGGCTCGCCAGCGCGCACGGTCGGCGGCAAATGAGTGCATCAGGTGGCGGTTGAACGCGCCGAAGCTAATGTCTTTAGCCGCCATTTGGGCGGCGCGGCGGCGAACAGGAGATTGCGATCCGTCGAGGCCCCGTGGCAGCTCGATCCACAATGCGGCTCGAGTATGTCACCGCTTCGCCCCGATGTGGATCCGATAGCGGCCCGGTGCAGCCCGATACCGGATCCGTTTCATCAGGCCGTCAGTTGTGGCTCACACCGTTTGGGCCGATGTACCAGGACTGTTGGTAACGCGTCGGATAGATCGAGACGCTGACCGCCGGACCGTTGTAAGTGCCCCACCAGGTAGTGCAGCGTACGTTGCCCACAATATTGACGTTCTCGTTTGAGCCGACGCGGAGGTAGACGATGTCGTCGCCTCCATCAGCGGCCGTGGCCGAGGTGCTCGCTGAGAAGCTGGATGCTCCAACCCAGGTCACGCTTCCACCGCTCGGACAGTTCCCCCGCCATGTCGGCATAACGATGTAGTTGTAAGTTGAACCCGCTGCGACCGCCGGCGCTGCCGTGGCTACGCACATCGCGGCCGCGGCCGCCGCCATTGCCGCCGATGCAGCAAGTGAGTTTCTGATCGCTCGCGACATAGATGGTCACCTCTTCGGCTTCCCGTTGCGTGCCCTGTGTTAGGTACCTTCGCATTTGTTCGGTCCCGCAGTCTTCCGCTGAATGGCCGAGACTATTTCCGATCATTAACGAGCCGCCAACAGGACGGCGCGACTAGGTGCCATTCAGCCTACTTCCCGAGCGGCAAGGACTAATCCGATCGAGTTCGAGTGATTGGCGAAGGCTGGCAACGGTGGGCCAGTGACCATTCGAATCCGGGTGCGGACCGGTGCACTGAACTCGGCATCAGCGTGCGTCTAGCTGGGGCGATGCCGGCATTGCCTGACGGGCGTTGGCTGCGTCAAGTGTCAGAGTCCGCTTCGTAGCCGCAGCCGGTGGGGGAAGCGAGGGTGAGCAGGCGGTCGAGGACCTGTTCGGTGGTGGTGCCCCACATCTTCGACGGCGGCCTATCATCGCCGGATGACCGACCTGCACTGGCCGCGTCCCTCCCATCGGGACCGTGTGGAGCGCGACCCGGAGCGGGTGGCTTTCCTGATTCCCGGCGGTGAGTACTCCGCGGAACGACCCCTGCTGCATTTCGCGCGTGCGGTGCTCATGAGGCACGGCTGGACTACGCAAGCGATCTGGTGGCCCGAGCGGCCGCCGCAGCGCGACGGCCAGGACCTGGGCTCTTGGTTTGGCCAGCTGCGCTCCTTCGTGCACAAACAAGTGAGCCAGATCCTCGATGCCGAAGCCGCACCGAAGATCACCCTGGTCGGCAAATCGATGGGCGCGTTCGCGGCCGGGCTGGCCGCCGACCGCAACCTCCCCGGCATCTGGTTGACCCCGGTGCTACGCGATTCATCGCTGCCTGACGATCTGCGTCGCAGCACGGCGCCGTTCCTGCTCGTGGGCGCCACGGCCGACCCGTCGTGGGACACCGACCTGGCGCGAGGTCTTGGCCAGCCGCTCTACGAGGCCGAGGGCGCCGATCACGGCATGGAGACCGACGACGACCCAGTGAACTCGGCAGACATCCTCCGGAACGCAACCGTGGTAATGGACGAATTCGTGGCGCGCCTATAAGGCGGGCCGTTCCTCATGGCGAATTCCCCCTCGAGACGCAGTGCCCTCCGGCAAGGGAGATGCCGGTGCCAAAGCAGCGATCACCGCCTGTGACCGCTTGTGGCCGGTCAGCGCGTGCAGGCGGGCCGGATGGTCCGCCATGTGGTTCTGTCCGAAAGGCCAGGCCAACGGCATGGAGCGGCGACCGTCCATGGCCGTTCGAGTCCGCTCGGCATCCCTATCGACCGGCCCGGGATGACCCGATCTTGCCTACGGTGAATGGCATGCCAGGATGGGTGACCAACGAGTATCGGTTGCGGGTCGCGGGGCTCGCTGCCGTGATGGCTGCGGTGGCTCTGGCCGGTTGTTCGGACACCCGGCCCACCAAGGACGGCTGCACCAATGACGGCGACCGGCATCGAGTCGAATCTCTGCTGGCGTTGCCATTCATCACAGCTCACGAGGACCCGGCGGAGGTGGTCGAGCAGGGCGGCGGGTGCGACACGGATAGTGGTGAGATCAGCGCCGGACGAGAGTATTACCGGGAAGACTTGGACCAGCGCGGGGTGGTCGCCTTCCATCGAGCGATCGCGATGAAAGACGGCTGGGCAGTGACACCGCAACGCACCGACAGCCAAGCCCAGACCAACACCGGCCGGGATCCCCACTCCGACCTGGGTACGGGCAACCCCTCGGCCCTCGAAGACCCCCCGTGCTTCACGAAACAGATCGACGGACACATAGCGTTCGCCCAGGTCGGCTTTCCGGATTCCTCGGAGCACGGCGCCTACGGCAATGTCTACGACGTCAGCGCGTGGATTCCGGGACCGAGCGACCCGCTCGGATGCTGAGGCTCCTCCTTGGCGTGCGACCGGACGTGGGGCCTCACGCGCTGGAGCCGCAGGCAGGACCTCCTGTTCGCCAACATCGCAGTCGTCGGACGCCAGTGCGCGGACATGTTGCGAAGCCGGCTCAACGACACAGCGGTACCCGTGCGGATTCGACTCGACGAGCAGCTCAACGGATGAGCGGCCAACACAACCATCAGTGACATCCCCTGGCCAGCCGAGCCGATGGGATCACGTCAGGGCATTGGCGAGGTCCGCACTGGCCCTGCCGGTCCAATGCGCCGCAGGCTTTCTGGGGCCGCGGGCGCTGATGCGCTGTGAAGGTCGACATGGCAGAAGGATCTTCGGTCGGGCGTGCGGGCCGCGGTATGGCGGTAGCGACGTTGGCGTCGCGTGCCGCCGGGTTCGTGCGGCTGGTGGTGTTGGCCTCTGCCCTGGGCCTGGGCGGCCGGTTGCTGGACAGCTACAACGTGGCGAACACGCTGCCCAACGCCGTCTACGAACTCGTCGTCGGGGGCGCGATGGCCAGCGTGGTGGTGCCGCTGCTGGCCCGCGCCGCGCTCAGCGAACCCGACGACGGGGTGGTCTACGGCCAGCGGCTGCTGTCATTGATGGTCTACGGCCTCGGCGCCGTCACGGTGGTGGCGATGGTCTCGGCGCCATGGCTGGTCACGGCTTGCGCGCCCGGCTTCACCGGGGAGCAGCGGGAGCTGGCGGTCGTGTTCAGCCGGTTCTTCCTGCCGCAGATCCTGTTCTACGGCGTCAGCGCCACCGCCGGCGCCGTGCTCAACATCCGGGGCCGGTTCGCCGCCCCGATGTGGGCGCCGCTGGTGAACAGCCTGATCGTGATCGCCGTCGGCCTGGTCTACCTGGTGATCGGCGGCGCCACCAGCATCGCGTCGCTGACGCCCACTCACCTGCTGCTGCTGGCGGTCGGCACCACCGCGGGCGTGTTCGCCCAGATGGGCATGGTGGTGTGGGCGCTGGCGCGTAGCGGTTTCGCGTTGCGGCCCCGGCTCGACCCGCGGGGCATCGGCATTCGCCGTCTGAGCCGACTCGGCGGCTGGGTAGTGGTGTCGGTCGTCGCCGCGCAGGTGCTGCTGGCGGCCGCCACGCGGGCCGCGTCGATCAGCGGACCCGGTGGGATCAGCGCGTACCAGAACGCGTTCGCTGTGTTCCAGATGCCGTTCGCGGTGATCGCCTTGTCGGTGATGACCGCCATGCTGCCCCGGCTCAGCCGCCACGCCGCCCGCCTCGACCACGCCCAGATCACTGAAGACCTGTCCCGAGCCGTCCGGCTGGCCGTCGTGGCTCTGGCCCCGATCGCGGCAGCCATGCTGGTGCTCGGCCCGCAGATCGCCACTCTGTTGTTCGCCTACGGTGGCAGCTCGCCGCCGGCGATCGCCCTGCTGGGCGCGGTGGTGGCGGCCTTCGGGGTGGCCCTGGTGCCGTTCACCGGCTACATGATCTTGCAACGCGGCTTTTACGCCCTGCAGGACACCAAGACCCCCGCGCTGATTACCACCGGGGTGAGCGTCGTCGGTGTGGCCGGCTGCCTCGCCGCGACCTGGCTGCTGCCTCGCGCTGACATCGTCGTCGCGATTCCCCTGGCCTACGCGGCCGCCTATACCGCGGGCCTCGTAGCCGCCGCCGTCATCCTGCGCCGACGGCTGGGCCGCATCGACGGCCACAGGCTGCTGCGCACCCACGCACGGGTAGCGGTCGCCGCCGGGATCGCCGGCAGCTGCGGCGCCGTCACCGGGTCCGCCCTCACGCCCCTGATCGGCTCCGGCTTCAGCGCGGCACTCATCACGCTCACCACGGCAGCCGTCGTAGGCACCGCCGTATACGGTGCGGTCGCCCGACTGGTGCGCCTCACCGAGCTGCAGCAACTCCTAGCCACCACCCTTGCCGGCATCCGAACCAGCTGACAGCCCGCTATGGAGGCCTTCGGGGGGGGTGCGCCGTCGAACAAGGTAGTGGCGCGCATCATCTGCGGCAGATTCGTGGTCGGTGACGAATGGTAGGGCAACGGCTCCGGACAGCGAGGTTTGATCAAGTCGGCATGATTCCGCCTCGCGGACCCATTTGCGTGAGTGGCAGCTGAACCCGAACCAGTTCGAGTACGCCCGGGACTGCGGCAGATCCGTGCGTTCGCTGCGACCTGGTCAGCCGCTTGGGACGGCACTTCGCCAGGCTTCGATAGGGGGCAGGAGATCGTCCAAAGAAACGATGCGCGACCAGGGGTTGAAAGTCCGACCACCAAGGCAGCTCCGCGGGGGGGCGGCCGGAGGTAGTGAGCCCGCGCTGAATCACCGCCCGGCGAACCGCCTCGGATCGGCGGCCCTCGAGCGGCGTGAATTCAGCGCTTTCCACCACGGGACGAACGATGTCAGGCGCCTGGAACGCAACGAGATCCTGGCGATGTTCCCTCTAGCCTGGTCACATGTGCGACGACCCGCCTTGGGAGGGGTACTCGCGGGATCGGCTGCGCGCAGGTATGGCGTACCCGGTCGGCCGTGACTTCGTCGAACGCTGCTTACGGGATGCGGGCGCAGTGATCGGGTCGTTGAGCTTCGTCGGCGGGACGGCAGATCCGCGGCAGGTGCCCGAGAGACGCCTCTTGATCGATCTCTACTGGTTCGGCGACGCCCGGAGTGGCTACCTGACCAATCCGTATCGGACCAGGGCAAGCTACCTGTTCATGCGACTCTGGGCGGTGCCGTCCATGCAGCGCAGGGAGATGGGCCAGCTTCTCGGAGAGGGACTGCCCCTCGCGTGCCGCTGGGCCGCGGCGGCGATGAACCGGGGAACCGCCTGGTCGGCGTCACCACACGTCCTCACGCTTCACGGCGGGCCGAAGGGCCTGTGCGTCCAGGAGACCTGATGGCGGGCTCGCTGGTCAGTCCCTTCGAACCAGCAAATGGGCAGGCCGAATTAGCTGTCCGGACATACCGTCCTCCAGTTACCCAGCGTTACATTACGGGCTCACAGTCCGTATAGCTTGGGAGTGACCCCCGGTGTCGCAGCCTCCGCCTGACTTTCCCGACGACGACTCTCCGCAGCCGGCGCCGTCCTGGTCCGGGCCGGGTGTGCCGCCGTACTACTGGGCCACGATGCCGGCCGGTGACCCGCGGTTCCTCCCGGGAGACCCGCTGGTCAGCCCGGATTTCTCCGGTTGGTGGCGGCGGGGCTTCGCCGTGGTCCGCCGGGGATGGCGACCGCTGGCCTTGGTGCAGCTGTGCACGGCCGTACCGACGCTGGCCTTGATGATTCCGGCTCAGCTGTTCGTCGACTTCGCCAACCGGGACCTGACCACCGACGCCGCCGGAGGCGGGGCGGTCGACTTCGGTCACTTCCTGGCCGCCAGCGGCATGTCGCTGCTCGCGACGTTGGTGGCCACCCTGGTCTTCGCGATCGGGAGCCTCGTCACGATGACCCTGGTCGTCGCCATCGCCACCGGTGCACAGGCGCGGATCGGCACGGCGGTGCGCGGCGTGCTGCCCCGGATCCCGGCGCTGATCGGCTGGTCACTGGTAGCCGCCCTGATTCTGACGGCAGCACTGTTCGCCTGCGTACTACCGGTGTTCTACGTCGGCGCGGTGTTCGTCGTGCTGACCCCGGTGGTGTTGTTCGAACGCGGCGGCGCCATCGGCCGCTGCTTCAACCTGTTCCACACCGACATCGGTGCCGCCGTCGCGCGGATAGCCACCATCGCCGGCGTCAGTATCGCCATCTCGCTGGCCTTCGCCGCGGTGAGCGCCGCTGTCACGCTTCTCGTGGGGGGAGCGTCCTTTTCGGACCCGTTCGCCGTCGCCGATACCGGCGCCATGGTGGTCAGTTCGGTAACGGGAACGGTCCTGAGCACGGTGGCGTCACTGATCTGCGGGGTCGTGCTCACTCCGCTGATCGTGGCTACCTACGCCGACTTGCGCGCCCGTCGGGAGCCGTTCACCACCGCCGACCTGATCAGCCAGCAGTAGAGGCCAGGGACCGAAGGCGCTCACCCGCGGGTCCGCCGCTGACCGGTGAATCGGCCGACATGTCACCCACCGCGAGGCACTCTCCCAGCAGACCTGAACCGGCAGGGCGAGCAGGAAAAGCGGAAACGTGAGGTGGCCTTGCGCTGGCGTTGAGGTAAGGCTGTGAGTCTGGTTTCAGTAGCCGTCCGGGTCGGTGTGGCTGAGATCCCCTGGCCCGGCTGAGCACACAGCGGCCCTCCTGGTGGAGGGCCGTCGTGCTGTTCCGACGCCGGTACGCAAGGCGTCAGGCGGTGAGCACAGCGACGCTGATCTGCTTCCCCAACTGCGTGATCCATGCCTGGCAGAAGCCGAAAGGTGGACGGTCCGTCAACGGCATGACAGGCGATGATCGACATCGAGGGGCTGACGGCATGCGCAGGTGTTGTCACTGATCGAGGGTCCCCTGGCGGTCGGCTGCGGTGGCGAAGTCGGGCTCCAGCGCCGCGGCGATGCGGATCAGCTGGTCCTCGCGGCCGGAGCCGGCGACCACCTGGACGCCGATGGGCAGGCCTGATGCACTGCGGCCGAGCGGAAGGCTGACGGCCGGCTGCCCCGAGATGTTGAAAACGGCGGTGAACGGCCCGTACGCGAAGAGCCGGCGCAGCCACGAGTCGACGCTGTACCGCGGGTTGTCGTAGTCGAGGGTGCCGTGCGGCGCGGGAAGCTGGCCGAGGGTCGGGGTGACCAGCAGGTCGTAGTCCGCGAAGAAGGTTCCGACGGCGCGGCTCACCCGGTTGTGCGCGTCGAACGTTCGGAGCAGGTCGAGCGCGGTGAACGCCCGTACTTCCGACATCGCCGCGCGGGATACCGCTTCCAGCGCCTCGGGCGGCGGCTGGCGGGGCGCGGAGAGCAGGGGTGCGACGCCGGCCACGACCTCACCTCGGATGCCGGCCAGGACGTCTTCCCAGTCCAGCGCCGGGGTGGCGACCTCCACCGTGTGGCCCAGCCGTTCCAGCAGCCGGCCTGTGCGTGCCGTGGCGGCCGCCACCTCCGGGTCGACCGGCACGCCGGACCAGGCGTCGGTGGTCAGGGCGATCCGCAGGCGCGGGTGCGGGGCGTCGAGTTCCTCGGCGTACGGACGCAGCGGCGGCGCCACCAGGTATTTGTCGCCGGCGGCCGGGCCGTGGACGGCGTCGAGCAGGTGTGCCGCGTCGCGGACCGAGCGGGTGACCGCGAACTCGTACAGCAGGCCGAAGGCTGCTTCTCCGGTGTCCGGCCCGCACGGGATCCGGCCGCGACCGGGTTTGAGGCCGACCAGTCCGCAGCACGACGCCGGTACGCGGATCGAGCCCGCGCCGTCGTTGGCGTGGGCCAGCGGGACGGCACCCGCCGCGACGAGGGCGGCCGCGCCGCCGCTCGAGCCGCCCACCCCGCGGGCCGGGTCGTACGGGTTGCGGGTGGGGCCGTACCTGGCCGATTCGGTGGCGAAACTCAGGCCGAGCTCGCACATCGTGGTGATGCCCAGCGCGACCAGGCCGGCCCGGCGGAAACGGGTCATCAGCTCGGTGTCGTGCGCGGCGGCGATGTCGGGTATCGCGCGGCTGCCCAGTGTGAAAGGTACGCCCGCCGCGATGGGCACGTCCTTGAGCAGGAAGGGCACGCCGGCGAACGGGCCGTCGCCGGCGGCGTCCAGCGCGTTCGGGAACGATGGGCGGGTGAGGCCGTTGAGCCGTTCGTCGGCGATTTTGAGAGCCTCACGCGCCACCGATTCCACCTCGGGCGGGGTCACCTGGCGCGTGCGGATCAGTTCGGCCAGTCCCACACCGTCGAGGCGGACGTACTCGTGCAGTTCCATGGGTATGAGCATCGGCCGGGCGCCGCCGGTGCCGCATGCGCGCCAGCACTGATTCGAGTACGCATTTGGCAGACTGCAAGGCGTGTTTGTCGGACGCTCGGCGGAGCTGGCCGCGCTTCGAGCTGCCGGTCCCGGCGTCGTGCTCGTCGCCGGGGCGGCCGGCGTCGGCAAATCGTCGCTGGTACGGGAGGCGTTCTGCGACGCCGACGACCTGATCTGGGTGCACTGCCTGCCGGATGACGACCCTCCGCCCGCCTGGCCGTGGACGCGGCTGCTGACCCGGCTGGGGCTGCCGGCCGTCGGCGGGTCGGGTGTGACGTGGCGGGCGGAGGTGACGGACCTCCTGCTGACCGCCGGGCCCGGTCACCGGGTGGCCGTGATCGAGGATCTGCACCACGCCGACGAGGAATCGCTGGCGCTGCTGGGGCACGTCGCGCGCGAGGCAGCGGACGGGCGGTTGCTGCTCGTCGTCACGTACCGTCAAAGCGGTTTGCGTCATCCCGCAGCCTTCGCGCGTGCCGTCGACGAGGTCGTCCGGTCCCGGAACTCGCACCAGGTGCGACTGCTGCCGCTGGACGCCGACGTCGGCGTGCCCATGGTGCTGGCCGCTGCCCGGCAGGCGGTGGCCGAGCGGGACCACGCGGAAGCCGGGCGGTTGTTCGAGCGCGCACTGTGGCGGCTGGAGCAGGCTCCGGCCGAGCGATGTGCCGTACTCATCGAGCTCGCCGGCGTGGAGTTCGCCGCGGGCCGGCCGCGGCGCGCTTCGGAACATTGCCTGGCCGCCGCGGAGCTGGCCACCGACCTGGATCGCGCCGACCTGCTCGCCCTTGCCGCCCTCGTGGTCCGCGGTGCCGGGGACGAGGACGTCGCGATGCGGGCCGCCGTGTTGTGCGATCGCGCCCTCGCGGTGGGCCCGTCGGAATTCCGGCCCCGGCTCCTGGCCCGGCGCGCCGCGCTGCACGCCGACGCGGACCGGCTCGAGGCGACGGAAAGTGTCGAGGCGTTGCGTGTCGCGGAGGCGGACGGCGATCCCGACACGCTGACCGACGCCATCCGGGCGCGGATGTGGGTCCTGGACGACCCCGGCGAGCGGCTGCGGCTCGCCGAGATCGCCGCCGGCAACGGGATGCGTACGGGACAGCTCATGTCCGCGGTGCGGGGCGAGCTGTGGCGTGTGGACGCCCTGTATCAGCTCGTGGACCTGCGCGGTGTGGACAACGGGATCGCACGGTTGCGGGAGCTGGCGAGCGCGTCGGGAATTCCTGCCGCCGACTGGTACGCCCTGCGTACGGCCGCGGCGCGGCACGCCCTGGCCGGGCGCTGGGATCGGGCCCGGACCGCCTCCGCCGAGGCGCACCGGGCGGCCGAGCGTACCGGCGACCGCCTCGCCGCGACCGTCACCGACATCTTCGCCGCCCTCGTCGGTCTGGTCCGGGGCGACCCGGGCGACCTGCGGCCCGGCTGGGAGCAACGACTCGAGGAGGCTCCCCGGCTTCCGCTGACCGACGCGGTCGCGGCCATGCATCGCCTCGTGGCCGGCGACCGGCCCGGCGCGCGGTTCCTTTACGAGCGGCAGCGGCACCTGCTGCGGAACCTGCCGACCGGGATCCGCCGGCTGGGCTTGCTCCAGCACCTCACCGAACTCGCCCTCGCCCTCGAGGACACCGAGGCTGCCGGGTGGGCGCTGCCGCACTGGCTCCCGTGGCGTCGCTCCGGCGGGCTGCCCGGCAACGCGGACACCTTCTGCGGGGGCGCCCCGGCGCGACAGGCCGGGCGCCTTGCCGCGCTGCTCGGTCGCGCGGACCAGGCGGCGACGCTGCTCACCGCGGCCGTCGAGCTCAACACCAGGCTGGATGCCGGGCCGTGGCTCGTACACACCCGCCTCTCGCTCGCGGCGCTCACCGGGGACGGGTCGCCGGCGGCGCAGGCCGCGCGCGACGCCCGCCGTCTGGACATGCCCGGCGCCGCGGCGAGCGCGGCAACGGCGGATCCGCTCACGAGCCGGGAACGCGAGGTCGCCGCGCTGGTCGCGCAGGCCCTGTCCAATCGGCAGATCGCTGAGCGGCTCGTGCTCAGCGAACGTACGGTGGAGAGCCATCTGCGCCACATCCTGGCCAAGCTCGGGCTGACCAACCGTACGGAGCTGACCGCCCACCTGCTCCGGACCTGATGTCCATTATGCGAGGATTGCGGCATGCGGATCTCGCGTCGTGTCCTGTTCGGTGCCGCCGGGCTTCCCCTCGTCGCCGCGACCACCAGGACCGGGCACGGTCCGACCACTCAGGACTGGCAGGCGCTGGCGGCCGGCCTCGACGGCTCTCTGGAACGTCCCGGCAGCGCGGGCTACGACCCCGCCCGGCGCCTCTTCGACCCCCGCTTCGACGGCGTCCGGCCCCCGGCGATCGCCCGGTGCACCGGTCCGGCCGACGTCGTCGAGGTGCTGGCGTTCGCTCGCCGGTTCGGCGTGCCGGTCGTGGCGCGCGGCGGCGGACATTCGTACGTCGGCGCCTCCACCAGCGGCACCAGCCTGGTGCTCGACCTGCGCCGGATGTCGGCCGTCGCCTATGACGCCGCCGGCCGGACCGCCGCGATCGGCGGCGGCGCCCGGCTCATCGACGTCTACGACGCCCTCGGCGCCCATCGCGTCTCCGTCCCGGCCGGGTCGTGCGGCACTGTCGGGATCGGCGGGATCACGCTCGGCGGCGGCATCGGCATGGGAGCTTCCGCGTACGGGCTGACGTGCGACACCGTGCTCTCGGCCGACGTGGTCACCGCGGACGGCCGGCACCGCACCGTGGACGCGACTCGCGAACCGGCGCTGTTCTGGGCGTTGCGCGGCGGTGGCGGCGGGCAGTTCGGGGTGGTGACCCGGTGGCGGATGCGTACCCACCCCGTGAGCACCGTCGGCTCGTTCGTGCTGACGTACCCGTGGCGAGATGCCGCGGCGGTCGCCGCCGGGTGGCAGGCGCGCCTGGCCACCGCGCCGGATCAGACGTGGTCGGCGTGCCAGTTCGCCGCGGACGGGCGTGGCCGCCGTACCGTTCGCATCTCGGGTTTCGTCCTGGACGACGACGCCGACGGCGAGGTTGCCGCGATCGTCCGGGCGATCCGCAGGGAGCCCGCGTCCTGCGCCGTGGATCGCCGCGCCCACCTGGACGTGGTGCACGACCGGGCCGGTTGCGACGAGTCCGGCGACTGCGGGGATCGGTCGACCGAGCTGGTGGGCAGCGACGTGTTCCGGCAGGCCCTGCCCGCCTCCGCGATCGCCGCGCTGCTGGCCGCCGTGGACCGCCGGGCCCGGGCTCGCCGGCCCGGGGTGGCCAAGTTCAAGCGGATGACCGGGGCGGTCGCGCGGGTGCCGGTCGGTGCCACCGCGTTTCCCTGGCGAGGCGCGCACACGATGCTTCAGTGGCTGGTCAAGCCGAGTGCGGGCGATGCCGCGACGGTACGTGACGCGTACGCATGGATCGACGACGGCCACCGCGCAGTGGCTCCGTGGTCCGCCGGCCGTTACGTCAACTACCTGGAACCGGGCGCGGCGCTGCTGCCCAGGTATCACGGCCCCCACCTCGACCGGCTGCGCCGGATTCGCGCGGTGGTCGACCCCGACCGGGTGTTCCGGTCGGCGTACGCCCTCTAGCCGACCCGCAGACCGGCGACGAGGAGGTCCACCAGGCGCCGGGCGTCGTATCGGGGGTTGTTCTCCGCGCCGATACAGAGGTTGCCGACGCCGCGCAGCAGTTGGTACGCGTCCATGCCCGGCCGGATCTCCCCCGCCGAGACGGCCGCATCGAGCAGCTCGGCGCAGACAGGGACGAGCCGGTCCAGGAAGTAGGCGTGCAGGGTCTTGAAGGGGGCATCGTCGGACTGCAGCGCCTCGGCGAGACCGTGCTTGGTGACGAGGAAGTCGACGAACAGATCGATCCAGCGGGCCAGGGCGGCGTGCGGGCTGCCACCGGCGGTCAGCAGCGCCGGGCCCGCCTCGGCACAGGCCTCGACCTGGTGCCGGTAGACCGCAACGATCAGGTCGGCGCGCGTCGGGAAGTGGCGGTAGATCGTGCCGACGCCGACGCCGGCCCTGGCGGCGATGTCACGGACGGGCACGTCCACACCGGAGGCGACGAACGCCTCGGCGGCCGCGTCCAGCAGCGCCGCCTCGTTGCGCCGGGCGTCGGCTCGCTTCGTGCCGGCCATCTCCCTGCTCCCCTCGGCGGAACGCTGCTCCGGTTCGTCAGCTTGCCAGGAGAGCGGATCGGTGACAAGCCGGGGTCAGGACGACGCCCACGGCATACGGCCGACTCGTGGGCGCCAGCCTGCCGGTGGGTCCTCGCCGACGAGCCCGTCCGCCGCCTCGCGCAGCAGATCCGCCTGGCCGGTGTGGCGCCCGTACTCCTCGATGAGGTCACAGATCAGGCGGCGCAGGCTGGCGTGGCGGCCGTCGGACCCGGACACGTGTACGGCCTGGTCGAGCCCGCCCGCCGCCAGGACTGCCGCGAGCCGCGTACGGGAGCGTTCCACTGCGTCGTCCCAGAGGTCGTACAGCTCGTCGGGGGCGTTCCCGGCGGCGGAGGTGAACTCCCAGTCGGGGTCGTCGTCCCAGGCTGCCGGATCCCACGGTGCGCCGGGCGCTTCACCGCGGAGCTTGACGGTGAAGGTGTACTCCTCCACGAGCGCCAGGTGTTTGAGCAGACCACCCAGCGTCAGGGACGAGGCGCCGACGCGAGTGCTGAGGCCGGCCGCGTCGAGGCCGTCGGCCTTCCAGCGGAAGGTGGTCCGCAACCGGTCGAGCGCGCCCACGAGGTGCTCCGTCTCGGTGCCGGCCAGGGGCGGTTCCCACGGGGTGTCGTCACTGCTCATGGGGCCACCGTAGTGCCATCGGAGGCCCCCGCGCCGGGCCTGCGGGAGGTGAGGTGATCGGGCCGGCCGCGCCGGATTCCGATGACTGTTGAGGCAATGTCGAACGCCGATATGGACGATTGACACTCCATCGATTATTGTCGTTGCTGACGCCGTTGCGAGTTCTTCCCCCGTGGAATTCGCAACGGCGCTTCTCTTTGCGCCCCGCCGCGGTCCGGCTTCTTGGAGGAAACTTGACCGCTTCCTAACCGTGGGCTGGCCGTGCCTTGGCAGGCGTCGAAATAGCGTTTCGGGTGTTCGCCGGACCTGTCCGCTACCAAGGAGTCCCCTCGTGAAGCTCAAGCTCATCATCCCCGCCGGCCTGCTCCTGCTGGGCGGCCTGTCCGCCTGCTCCAGCGACCCCGCGGCCCCGGCCACCCAGCCCGCCGGCAACCAGCAGCAGGCCGCCGACGCCCCGGCCCAGACCAGCGGGCAGCCGTCCGAGGAGGCCGACGACAAGGAGGAGCCGCTCACCGGCGAGACCAAGGAGAAGGCGGAGAAGGCCGCGCTGGCCAAGTTCCCGGGCACGGTGAAGAAGAGCGAGCACGACGTGGAGAACCCCGGCCTCTACGCGGTGGAGATCGAGCAGGACGCCGGCGGCGAGATCGAGGTCTACCTCGACAAGGACTTCACCGTCGTGAAGACCAAGAAGGAAGACGGTACGGAGGACGGCGACTGAGCTGATCCGATCCGTGGCCGCGCCCGTACCACCTCCGGACCGTGCCCGAAGACGATGAGATGAGCGCGACGATGCTGAACACACCCACGCGGGTGCTGCTGGTGGAGGACGACAACCGCATCGCCGGCCCGCTCACCGAGGGCCTGGGCCGGTACGGCTTCGCGGTCGAGCGCGTCGGCACGGGCGCCGGCGCGCTCGCGGCGGCACCCGCCGACCTGGTGCTGCTCGACCTCGGCCTGCCGGACATGGACGGCATCGACGTGTGCCGCGAGCTGCGCGGGGCCGGCCCCGTACCCGTGATCATGCTGACCGCCCGCGCGGGCGAGTCGGACCGGGTCGTCGGCCTGGAACTGGGCGCCGACGACTACCTGGCCAAGCCGTTCAGCCTGCGGGAGCTGGTCGCCCGCATCCGTGCCGTGCTGCGCCGGGCGTACGCCGAGCCCGTGCAGGCCACCGCGCCGGTGACGGGGGCGGTTCAGCAGCTCGGGGCGTTGACGGTGGATCGGCGTACCCGTCAGGTGCGGCTGCACGGCCGGGCGGTGTCGCTGTCACCGAAGGAGTTCGACCTGCTGGCGCTGCTCGCCGAGGACCCGGGCGCGGTGTACTCCCGCCAGCAGATCCTCGACCAGGTCTGGGAGCCGCACTACTTCGGCCCCACCAAGACGCTGGACGTGCACGTCGCCGCGGTGCGGCGCAAGCTCGGCGACCCCGCCGTCA
This sequence comes from Actinoplanes sp. NPDC049681, assembly GCF_044465265.1. Lineage (NCBI taxonomy): Bacteria > Bacillati > Actinomycetota > Actinomycetes > Micromonosporales > Micromonosporaceae > Actinoplanes > Actinoplanes sp. NPDC049681. The sequence continues at coordinate 726,720 of NZ_JBITLP010000003.1, read as the reverse complement.
TCGAGACCATCCGCCGGGTCGGATTCCGGCTGATGTACGGCTCACCCGGAGCGGAGGTGTGACCCGGCGCCTGCTGGCCAGCTACGTCTCGCTCGTACTCCTGGTCCTGCTGGCCCTGGAGATCCCGCTCGGGCTGGTCTACTCCCGCGGCGCCACCGACCGGTTCCTCGCGGCCATGGAACGCGACGCCGTCGTGCTGGCCGAACGCTCGGAAGAGGCCATCGAAGAACGCGACAGTACGGCCGTCGGCCCGTTGCTGGCCGGCTACCATCGCGAGACCGGCGGTCATGCGGTCGTCGTCGACGCGGACGGCGAGCTGGTCGCCAGCACCCTGGCCCCTCAGCCGGGCGGCAGCGCCGACATCGCCGCCGCGCTACGCAACCAGCGCCGCTCCGGGTACAGCGCCGACGGTGCATGGCTGTCGGTCACCGTGCCCGCCAGCTCCGGCGAGACCATCCGCGGCGCCCTGCAACTGACGTACCCCGCCTCGAGCGTCGGCACGCAGACCCTCCGGATGTGGCTCGTACTCGCCGGCGCGGGCCTGGCCGTACTGGCCGTCGCGGCAGCGGTCGGTGCGGCGCTGGCCCGGTGGATGACCCGTCCCGTACGGGAACTGGAACGGGCAACCGCCCGCCTCGCCGGCGGCACGCTGACCAACCCGCCCGCGCTCGACCAGGGCCCGCCGGAGCTGCGCCGGCTGGCCGCCACCTTCACGACCACCGCCGAGCGGCTGCAGCAGCTCATCGCCGCCCAGCGCAGCTTCGCCGCCGACGCCTCCCACCAGCTCAAGACGCCGCTGACCGCGCTACGGCTGCGCCTGGAGAACCTCGAACCCGACCTCGATCCCGGCGCCCACGACAGCCTCGCCGAAGCCGTCGCCGAGACCGACCGGCTCGCGCGCATGGTTCAGGGGCTGCTCGCCCTCGCGCGCCTGGACAACGATGCGACCCAGCCCGTACCGGTCGACGCCGACGCCGTCATCGACGACCGCGCCGCCAGCTGGGCGCCCTTCGCCGCGGAACAGCACGTCACCATCGACGTACGCGGGACACCCGTCGGTCAGGTGCAGGCGATTCCCGGCGCGCTGGAACAGGTGCTGGACAACCTACTCGCGAACGCCCTGCGGGTCTCCCCGCCCGGCAGCACCCTGACCATCGCCCGGCACCTCGACGGCAGCGGCGGCGTCACCATCCACATCATCGATCAGGGTCCCGGCATGAGCCCGGCTGACCGGCGCCGCGCCTTCGACCGGTTCTGGCGCGCCCCCGGGTCCGCCGACGACGGCTCCGGCCTCGGACTGGCCATCGTCGACCGCCTGGTCCGGGCGGGCGGCGGGCAGATCAGCCTCGGACAGGCCCCGGGCACCGGGGTGGACGCGATCATCCGCCTGCGACACCACCGTCCCACCGGCGCGACCATCGCCGAGCCGCGACCCGGCTCCCGTACGGCCCGCCACCGGCCGGCCCGGACCACCACGCTGTCGAACCCTGGCCGGAGCCTGACCAGCCGCTGACCACGCGGATGACAACTTTTTGACATTGAGCGACCATCGCGTGACCGGCTGTCCGGGAGGACGCTGTGCTGGTGGATGCCACAGATGATCGGGGCCGGCCCGATCTGTTCATCAGCTACGCCGGGCCGGACCGTCCGTGGGCCGAGTGGGCGGCGTGGCAGCTGATCAAAGCGGGTTACGAAGTCGAGCTGGACGTGTGGGACTGGGCGGCCGGGGACAACGTCGTGGTGCGGATGAACGACGCACTGACCCGCGCCGATCGGCTGCTGGCCCTGTACTCGCCGGCGTACTTCGCTCGGGACAGGTTCACCGCCGATGAGTGGACCGCGATCATGGCGGTGTCTCCCCACGCCGACGGCCGACGGCGGCTGGTGCCCGTACGGGTGACCGAAGTGCAGCCGCCGCCGCTGCTGGTCCCGCTGGCGTGGCGGGACCTGTTCGGCCTGCCCGAGGAGCGCGCCCGTCAGGAACTGCTGGCAGCGGTGGGCGGGCCACGACGTCCGGGCACCGCCCCACCGTTTCCCAATGACGTCACCGGTGTCACCGATCCCGGTCCGCGGCTACCGGGACAGACGCCGCGGGTGTGGAACGTACCGGGGCGCAATGCGGCGTTCACCGGCCGGCAGGCGCTGCTGGCGACGTTGCGGCAGCGGTTGCACGACGGCCGGCGAGTGCTGGTGCAGGCCCTGCACGGCATGGGCGGGGTCGGCAAGACCTCTCTGGCCATCGAGTACGCCCACCTGTTCGCCGGCGACTACCAGCTGGTGTGGTGGGTGGACGCCGAGCGGGAGGAGTTGATCGCCGAGCAACTGTCCGAGCTCGGGGTGCGCGCGGGATGGATGGACCGTTCCGCCGCCACCCCTGAAGCGGTCTGCGAGCGGCTGCGGCGTACGCCGCGGTGGCTGCTGATCTTCGACAATGCCCCCGGTGGAGCCGCCGTCCGTCCGTGGCTGGCGACCGGCGGGCACGTGATGGTGACCTCGCGCAGTGCGGAATTCGCGGAGGTGGCCGCGCCGGTCGAGGTGGACATCTTCGATCGCACCGAATCGGTGGCGCTGCTGCGGGCACACCAGCCGGCCCTTGGCGAGGGCGAGGCCGACCGGGTCGCCGAGGCGGTCGCCGACCTACCCCTGGCGCTGGCGCAAGCAGCCGGGTTGATGGCAACCACGGGCATGACCGTCACCGAGTACCTCGACGAACTCCACCACCATGCCGCGGGGCTGTTGCACGAGGGGAAGCCGGTCGGGTATCCGGCGCCGTTGGCCGCCGCACTGACCATGTCGTTGGACCGGCTGGCCCTCCTGGACGAGGCCGCCGTACAGCTGGCGTACCTGTGTGCGCAGCTGGCCCCGGAGCCGATTCCCCTGGTCTGGTGGCGGGCCGCCCCGCCCGGAGTGCTGCCGGCGCCGCTGGGTCAGGTCGTCACCAGCGTGCTGGCGTGGCGACGCATCCTGGGCCGGCTGGCCGAGTTGGGTCTCGCCCGCGTCGGCGGTGAGAGCATGCAGCTGCACCGGCTCACCCAGGCGGTACTGCGCGACCAACGCAGCCCCGACCAGCGGCTGGACGACCGGCGGTGCGCCGAGCAGGTGCTGGCCGCCGCCGAGCCCGCCGACGACGGGACCGACCCGAACAGCTGGCCCGCCTGGGCCGCGCTCCTCCCTCACCTGCTCGCCGTGGGCCCCGCCACCGCGGGGGAACAGCTACGCACCACCGCGTGCAACGCCCTGTGGTACCTCCTCATGCGTGGCGAGTACCGCACCGCCCTTCCGCTGGCCCAGGCCTGGCGCGACCACTGGCACACCGTCTTCGGCCCGGACGACAACCATGTGATGTGGGCCGCCAGCCAACTGGCCAGCGCCCACCGCGGCCTCGGCCACCACCAGGAGTCCCGCGCGCTGGACGAGGAGACCCTGGCCCGCAGCCGCCGGGTCCTCGGCGACGACCACCCCGACACCCTGGCCTCCGCCAGCAACCTCGCCGTCGACCTGCGCGCCCTCGACCAGTACGAGGAGGCCCGCGCTCTGGACGAGGACACGCTCATCCGCAGCCGCCGGGCGCTGGGCGACGACGATCCCGACACCCTGAAGTCGGCGAGCAACCTGGCCGTCAACCTGGGCGCTCTCGGCCTCCACGACCAGGCCCGGGCCCTGGACGAGGACACCCTCGCCCGCCGGCGTCACATGCTGGGCGACGACCACCCCGACACCCTGGCCTCCGCCAGCAACCTCGCGGTCAATCTGCGCGCCCTCGGCCAGTACGAAGAGGCGCGCACCCTGGACGAGGACACCCTCGCCCGCGCCCGCCGGGTCCTCGGCCACGACCACCCCGACACCTTGAGATCGGCCGGCAACCTTGCCTTCAGCCTGCATGCCCTCGGCCAGTACGAAGAGGCCCGCGCCCTGGCCGAGGACACCCTCATCCGCAGCCGACGGGTCCTCGGCGAGGACCACCCCGACACCCTGGGATTGGCCGAGGACTTCGCCGACCTCGGCCCGCACCCATGACCTTGCGGGCCGGCCTGCTGCGGCAGGCTTCGGCGTCCCGCATCCGGCTCCAACCGATGAAGGCCGCCGCTCCCTATCGGCTCCCGGAATCGGCGGCTGAACGGCGAAGCGCCTGACCGCTTCCGCAGTCAGGCGCTTCGACCTGGACTTTCTTGGGGTGATCGACGGGACTCGAACCCGCGACCCCCGGGACCACAACCCGGTGCTCTACCAGCTGAGCTACGACCACCATGCCACCGCGGCGGCATCCTTCTCCGCAGCGTGCGCCGGACAAGCATAGCGGCAACCCCCACCCCACCGTCGACCGGGTTACCCACCCGGCGCGGCGGCGCGGCCGGGCATCGGCTACAGCTCGGCGGCGATGGCGCGGGCCTGCTCGACGTCCGGCCCGGGCAGCGGCACGAAGATCGTGCGGCGGTAGTACTCGAGCTCGCGGATGCTCTCGCGGATGTCGGCGAGAGCCCGGTGCGCGAGCCCCTTCTGCGGCTGCCCGAAGTACACCCGCGGGTACCAGCGGCGGGCCAGCTCCTTGATCGAGGAGACGTCGATCATGCGGTAGTGCAGGAAGTCGTCGAGCGCCGGCATGTCGCGGGCCAGGAAGCCGCGGTCGGTCGCGATCGAGTTACCGCAGAGCGGGGCGGTGCGCGGGTTCGGGACGAACTGCTTCACGTACGCGAGGACGGCCTCCTCGGCCTCCGCCATCGTGACGGTGGACCGGCGTACCTCCTCGGTGAGGCCCGATTTGGCGTGCATCTCCCGCACGATCTCAGGCATCCCGTCCAGCGCTGCGTCGTCGGCGTGGATGACGAGGTCGACGCCTTCGCCGAGAACGTTGAGATCGGGATCGGTGACGAGGGCCGCCACCTCGATCAGAGCGTCCTTGCCCAGGTCGAGGCCGGTCATCTCACAGTCGATCCACACCAGAAGATCCGCCACGAGATCAGCCTACGCGCCCGCAGGGGTGACGCGCGGGGACGTCCTGCCGTACCCACCTGTTCGAGAGCTAACGCACGCAGAAGGGCAGGTTCACCCGAGATTGTCCGTATTGGCCCCAGGACTACCCAGTTCGGCCGTGGAGGGGCTAAACTGTGCTTAACGGACGAAGCCCCCCTTCGGTTACTCCGTTTCCCCCGGTAAAGGGCCCTCCGCGTCGGCAGCGCGGAGGGCCCTTTCGGTCACGTGAAGGAGCCCCGGGCAATCGCCCGGGGCTCCTTCGTCTCAGTCCTTGCCTTGCGTGCGCCCCCGGCGCGGGGGCCGGGTCAGCTTGATGGGAGGTTCCTGGCTGTCCGGATCCGGAGCCGGCAGACCGGACGCCGTCACGTTCCGCTTACGGCGGGCCTTGGCGCCGCCCAGCAGCTCCGCCACCTCGTCCTTGTAGCTGCCGAGGAGGCCCTTCTTCGGCCGCTCGGCGCTCTTGGCCTCCGGGGCCGGCTGCGGCTCGGCCGGCTTCGCTTGCGAGGTCTTCGTGCTGTCGGGCTTGGCCTCGGTGCGCTGACCGGCGATGCGGGCCTGCGGCTTGGACGCCTCGGCCGAGTCACTCTTGGACGGCTCGAGCGCTTCGGTCTTGGACGGGCCGACCACACGTGCCTGCGCCTCAGCCACCGACGCCTCGGCCTTCTTCTGCGGAGCGGCTCCGGCCGGACGCTGGGCCGTCGATGCCGCCGGAGGGCGCTCCGCCGGGGTCGCAGCAGGACGCTGCGCCGTCGGCACCGCAGGACGCTCTGCCGAAGGTGTCGCCGGAGGACGCTGGATCGAGGGCGCGGCGGCGCCGGCCGCTTCGACCTTGGTGGACCCGGCCGGCACCGGCTCGCGTGCCGGCTCAGCGGGCCGCGACGGTCCAGGAACGGACGGCCGCGAGGGAGCCGGCGCCGTGGGGCTGGTCGGCGGCACGGGAGCCGGGGGAACCGGTCGAGCCGGAGTCGGTGCGGAGCCGGCGTCCGCTGTTCCCGGGGCAGCCGACGCGGCGGGTGCCACCGAAGGCATCGGCGAGGCAGGACTGGCAGAGCCCTTGATCGGGCCGGCGTCGGTGGCGACCGGGGCCGGCCCAACGCCGGAAGGCGCAGGGGCGCTCGACGCAAACCCCGGGGTCGCAGTGGACTCCCCTGCCGGCAGCGGACCCTTCGCCGAGACGGTCGGGGCGGCAGGCCGCGCAGCGGCCGGCTCCGGCGCCGCGGCGGGCGCCGAGACGGCCGGTTTCGGCATAGCGGCGGGCGCCGAGACGGCCGGTTTCGGCATAGCGGCGGGCGCCGGGACAGCCGGCTTCGGCGCGGAAGACTGCGGAACGGCGGCAGCTTGCGCAGCGGCCGGCTTCGACGCGGCAGCCTGCGAAACAGCGGCATCTTGCGCAGCGGCTGACTTCGTCGCACCGGGCTGTGCAGCGGCAGCGGGCGCGGAGGCTGCAGACGCTGGGGCGGTCGGCTTGGTACTGCCCGCGCCGACGCGGCCCGAGTCTGCGCGGGTCAGGCCGGTTGCCGCCCACGCATTTGCCGGCGGGCCGCCGAACAGTGCGTTGCGCGGCGTCTTGGCAGCCAGCGAAGACTTCGGCGGTGCGGTCTTCTCGGCGGGAGCTGCGGGCGCCTCCGGCTTGGCCGTCGGCGGAAGCGTGGTGTTGCGCTCATCCCGCTGCGCCGCATCGGACAGCCCGACCACGACGACGTCGTAGCCCTTCGGCATCTGCCCGATCGCGGGCGCGACCGACGCCGTGTCCGAACCGGACACGGAGGCTGCGGGAGTCGAGGAGGCGGCCTTGAGGTCGGCCACGGGGACAGAGACAGCGACCGGCTCAGCGTCGAACACCGGCTTGCCGTCAGCGATCGGCTTGGCCTCAGCCACCGGCTTGGCCTCAACGACCGGCTTGGCCTCAGCCACCGGCTTCGCCTCAACGACCGGCTTCGCCTCAGCCACCGGCTTCGCCTCAACGACCGGCTTCGCCTCAACGACCGGCTTCGCCTCAGCCACCGGCTTCGCCTCAACGACCGGCTTCGCCTCAACGACCGGCT
>NZ_JBITLP010000003.1:656297-719607 GCF_044465265.1 Actinoplanes sp. NPDC049681 | reverse complement strand
CGGCTTCGCCTCAACGACCGGCTTCGCCTCAACGACCGGCTTCGCCTCAGCCACCGGCTTCGCCTCAACGACCGGCTTCGCCTCAACGACCGGCTTGGGGTCGGCGGTCGGCTTGGAGTCGGAAGCCGGCTGGGCGTCAGCGGCCGGCTTGGCGTCGTTGACCTTGCGGGACGCGTTCAGGGCGGCCGCCGCGCGAGCCTCCGTTTCCCGGGCGCGAGCAGCCGCGGTCTCGGCGACCCAGGCCCCGACCGCGGACGCCTCGAAGATCGGCAGGTCCGTCGGCTGGGGAGCGGTCCGCCGCCGCGCGCCGGGGCCACGACCGAGAAGCGGGTCCCCAGCGGTCGGCGCCGGCTCCGCGGCAGGCGTGGCGCGAGGCGCGATCAGGCTCAGCGGCTCACCGGGCGCCGGCGAAGACGCGACCGGCGCAGGTGAAGACCCGACCGGCGTGGACGAAGTCCCGACCGGCGCGGACGAAGACCCGACCGGCGCGGACGAAGACGCTACCGACGGCGCCGGGACGGCAGCGGGAGAAGCCGAAGCGGCGGCCGACGCGAGGGCCGGGGAAGGCGACGAGGTCGCCGCGACCGCAGCGGGAACCGGCATGGCCGGCATCGGAACAGCCGCCCCCCGCTCCGAGGAGGAGGAAGACGAAGCCGAGGAAGAGGGAGAGGAGGGTGAGGATGACGGCGGCCAGGTCAGCGCCGGCGGCCGGCTGCGAGGCTGGGAGTCGGCGAGCGTACGCGGGCGGTGGGAAGCCGAGTGCCGGCCGCCGCCCGTACGGCTCAACGGGAGCGGGGCGCCGATCGCCTGCATCAGGTCCGGGACCTGGCTCGGCTCCACGATGTAGACCACCTCGCGCCGGCGCGACGGCCACCCCAGAAAGATCATGCCGATCATCACCAGGAGGGTGCCGGCGATCAGGAGCGCCCAGGTGGCCTGGTTGAGCCAGCCCGGGCGGATGGCCGCGGTGGACTCGAGGCGTACGCCGGGCTGCGCGGCCGGGTTCATGATGACCAGGCTGTAGGCCGTGTCGCGCAGGTCCGTGGGGTTCCAGTCGACCGCGCCCGTGCCGGCGGCGATCCAGAAGCGCTCGCGGCCGGGGAGTTGTTCGGGGGCGCGGGTGCCCGGCACGAGTTTGCTCGTCACCGGGAGGGCGCCGGTGCCGAGGTCGATGGCGGACACCGAGATGCGGGGGATGTCCTCGAGGTACGCGTCCACGCGCGCCCGGGGTGCGATGCCCACGAAGGCCGGGGCGGACGACGACGTGGCCGTGATGCGCAGCCGGGTGTCGCCGACGCGGGCGAACGGGGCGTCGTTGCGCAGCAGGGTGTCGACGTCGTCGACCACGACGGCGTACCCGGAGGTCGCCACCCGCTGCATGGTGCCGCTGAAGGCTCCGCCCGCGTCCCGGTGTTGCATGGCGGCCCAGAACGCGCCGCCGACCAGTAGGGCCGGAAGTCCGACGGTCAGCATCAGCATGCCGAGGATCGTGCGGAACACCCGCATCTCGATCTCCCCCTTCTCGGTGGTACTGGGCAGACCATACAGACCGAAATAACACCAAAATGGATAAACGGTTACTTAGGCCCCTGGAGGTATGAGGAGAAAGGGAGGAAAAAGCGCAGGGCCGGCCCGAACGGGGCCGGCCCTGCGCAGGAGAGTCAGGAGATCTTGGCGGTCATCGTCAGGGTGGATTGATCGATGTCGCTCGTGCGTACGGTGAACTTGAACGTCCACTCCCCGGCCGCCGGCAGCGCGATGTCCCCCACCGCGTGGAAGTCGGTGATCCGCAGCAGCGGTATCTCGATCGGCTCTATGCCCTTGGCCGGCAGCGCCGCCGTCCCCGTCCACTCGACCACCGGCAGCGGCTTGTTGTCGGGTGTGTACGCGTACAGATGCAGCGAGTTGTTGCCCACCGTGGCCGGGAAGACGTCGACCTGGAGCGACACCTTCTTGTCCGCGATGGTCTGCGTGATCGTCGTGCTGGTGGCGGCGGTCTGCGCCGCCTCGGCCGTGCGCGGCGGCGCGATCTGCACGAGCGCCGCGGTCACGCCCAGCACCACCGCCGTGACGGCCAGCTCGGCGATCACCATCCGGCGCAGGGTACGCGGGCCGTTCTCGGCGCTGCGGTTGCGGACGAGATTGCGGGAGTACGCCGCAATGCCGATCACCACGGCGGCGAGCGCGACCTTCGCCAGGATCAGCCGCCCGTACGTGCTGTCGTAGAGCCCCTTGAGCGACGCGACCTCGATGAGGGCCTGGACCACGCCGGCCAGCAGGAGCGCGGAGACCGCCGTGGCCGCCCACCGGGACCAGATCGGCAGGATCGCGCCGAGCTCCGTGGCGTTGGCCTGGCGTAGCAGGAAGCCGGTCAGCATCACGAGGCCGCCGAGCCAGACCGCCATCGCGGCAAGGTGGATCGCGTCGACGACGACGGAGACGCCTGCGACCGGGGAGGCCGTCGGATGCCCGGTCAGGGGCCAGGTCGCCAGGGCCGCGACGCCGAGGACGCCGAGCAGCGCCAGGTCGGCCTTGCTCTCGCCGCCCGAGCCGCGCAGCAGGGGGCGTAGCAGGACCGCCGCCGCGATGATCACACCGAGGCGGACCAGCATGACCGCCCCGAACGTGCTGCCCAGCACGTCCTGCAGGTCGGCGCCGGAGACGCCGAACAGGCCCGTCCCGGTCGTGTACGGCGCCTGCAGCCACAGCCCGAGCACCGTGCTCCCGAGCACCAGCCCGATCCCGGTCCAGACCACGCGTGCGGGCCCGACGCGGGACAGCCGGTGCGGCCAGAGCAGCGCGAGGACCAGCACCGGACCGACGAGCAGCACCAGGCCGGCGTACCCGAGGTATTTGCCGACCGGGATGAGCGCGCGCACGACGGGATCGACCGAATCGGCGGCCTGCGACTCCGTCGGCGGCGTCGAGGCCGCGCCCACCGAATAGGTCAGCGTGCCCGCGACGGGGTGGCTGTCCGCGGAGACGACCCGGTAGCTGACCAGGTAGGTGCCGCGGCCGCCGCCGGAGCGCAGCGGGATGGTGACCGTGGCGCCGTCCGCCTGGGGGTCGCCCTGATCCGCGCGGCTGCCGTCGGGGGCGAGCACCTGGATCTTGCCCGAGATGAGCTGCACCGACTCGCTGAAGGTCAGCCTGATCCGGTTGGGCGCGTCCGGGACGATCGTGTTGCTGCCCGGGTCGCTGGCCACGAGGGCGGCGTGCGCGCTGGCCGGACCGGCCGGCCCGAGAAGCACGGCCAGCAGGCCCAGGAACAGCCCGGCGAGAGCGGCCGGCACCCGGCGTCGATCAACGGTCATGCACTCCATGCTCCCCGATGGCTCCGCGGGCGCGGCAGAGTGGTCCGCGTACCATCTGCCGGTGTGACGCCCGACCCCCTGACTGCCCTGGCCCTGCGGGCGCGGGCCGGCGATGCCGGCGCGCAGTCCGCTCTCGTCCGAGGTACGCAGGCGGAGGTGTGGCGGTTCACCGCCGCGCTGGTCGATCCCGGGGTGGCCGATGACCTGACGCAGGAGACCTATCTGCGGGCGTTCAAGGCACTGCCCGGCTTCGAGGGCCGGTCGAGCGTGCGTACGTGGCTGCTCGGCATCGCCCGGCGCACCTGCGCCGACCATCTGCGGGCCGTGGTGCGGCGCCGCCGGCTCGACGCCCGGCTGGCCGCGGAGGCCTTCGCGGACCACCCCCAGCAACCCGACCCGGCGCACCGGCTCGGCGCCGCCGACCTGCTGAGCCGTCTCGGCGAGGAACGCCGCACCGCATTCGTGCTCACCCAGGTGCTCGGCCTGTCCTACGCGGAGGCGGCCGAGGTCGAGGGCGTACCGGTGGGCACGATCCGCTCCCGCGTCGCCCGGGCCCGCGAGGAGCTGATGGCCGCGGTGGCCGAGGCCCAGGCCAGCTGATCACAGCAAACCCCCAGGAACCCGGGGGCACCGTGCGCCGACTAAGGGTCGTGAGCATGTGGATATCGACCGCGGCCCGGCTGGGCCTCGCCGCCGTCTGGCTGGTCGCCGGAGGCCTGAAAGTCGGTGACCTCGCGGCCTCGGGGCGGGCGGTCAACGCGTACCAGCTTTTCCCGTACGAGGTGGCGAAGACGATCGGCGCCGCCCAGCCGTTCCTGGAGATCGCCCTCGGGCTGCTCCTGCTGGCCGGTCTCGCCGTACGCCTCAGCGCCGGCATCTCGGTCGCCCTCCTGGTGATCTTCATCGCCGGGATCGTCTCGGCCTGGACCCGCGGCCTGCAGATCGACTGCGGCTGCTTCAGCTCGGGCGGGCAGCTCGGCGCCGGGGCGGACCCCGCGTACGGGTGGGACATCGCCCGGGACGCCGCCTTCCTCGTGCTCGCCGGGATCCTGCTGTGGCGGCCGCGGACCCGCTTCTCGATCGACGGCATCCTGATGGGGGACGCACAGTGAGCAAGGGCACGAAGGAGAGGGCACAGGCCAAGAAGGTCGTGCAGCAGCAGCTGGCGAAGGAGCGCCGCCGCACGGTGACGCTCTGGACGACCGTCGGCGTCGTCGCGGTGCTGATCATCGCGGGCCTCATCGGCTGGGGCGTGGCGTCCGGACAGGAGAAGGACACCGCGGGCAAGCTGACGGTGCCGCCCACGGCGGTCGACGACGGTACGGCGTTCGCCCGCGGCTCCGGCCCGGTGACGATCGACATCTACGAGGACTTCATGTGCCCGATCTGCCACGAGTTCGAGACGGCGGCCGGCCCCACCGTGACCCAGCTGGTCGACGCGAAGAAGGTGACGGTGCGGTACCACCCGATCGCGATCCTCGACCGGTACTCCACGACCGAGTACTCCACCCGCTCGGCGGGCGCCGCGGCGGCAGCGGCGGCCGGCGGAAAGTTCGTCGAGTACCACGACGTGCTCTTCGCCAACCAGCCGCCGGAGAACAGCGCGGGGCTGGACGACGCCAAGCTGATCGAACTGGGCCGGTCGGTGGGGCTGACCGATGCCTCCTTCGCCGACGCGGTGAACGGCAAGACGTACACCGCGTGGGCCACGAAGGTCACCGACACGGCTTCGTCGCGCGGGGTCACCGGCACCCCGACCGTGATGGTGGCCGGCAAGAAGCTGGACAACCCGTCCCCGCAGGCCCTGACCGCGGCGGTGGAGGCGGCCGGCGCGTGAGACGCGGTGCCCTGTTCCTGGTGCTGCTGGCCGGCGCGTTGCTCGTGCCGGCCGCTCCGGCGTCCGCGCACGGCGGGGAGGCACCCGATGCCACCGCCTACCGGACGGAAGCGACGGGGCTCAGCCGCGCGGTGCCTGGGCTGCGGGTACGCGTGGTCGAGGCGGGCGCCCGGCTCGAGCTCACCAACGGTACGGGCAGCACGATCGAGGTGCTGGGCTACTCCGGCGAGCCGTATCTGGAGGTGCGCCCCGACGGCACGTACCAGAACGTCAACTCGCCGGCCGCGTACCTGAATCAGACGCTGGACGGCGATGCGGCCGTACCGTCGAACGCCGGGCCGGCCGCTCCCCCGCAGTGGCAGCGGATCTCCGCGGAACCGAGCGTGCGCTGGCACGACCAGCGCATCCGGTGGATGAGCGCCGATCCGCCGCCGCAGGCGAGGAGCGACCCGTCGCGGCCGCACAAGCTGCGGGACTGGGCGGTGCCGCTGCGCCAGGGGGTGACCACCTTCGAGCTGCGGGGCACGCTGACCTGGGAGCCGCCGCCGCCCGCGTGGGCCTGGTGGGTGGGCGCGCTCGCCCTGGCCGCCGCCGTGACCGCGGCCGGCCTGCGCCTCCGGCGGGGAATCGGCACGGTCGCGGTGGTCGCCGGCATGGTCGCTCTCGGGTACGCCGTGACGCGCGCGACCGCCGGCGTCGGCGGCCAGGCCCCGGCGATCGGGGCGGCGGCGCTCGCCGTGGCCGCGGGAGTGCTGACCCTGCTGGGCCGTACGCCGTTCCTGCTGCTCCTCGGCGGCGCCGCGCTGGCCCTGTTCGACGGGGTGGCCGGCGCCGGGGTCTTCGCCCAGGCGGTGGTGAACTTTCCGGGGCCCGGCTGGATGTCGCGGGCGGCCGTACTGATCGCACTGGGCGCCGGAGCCGGCCTGGCGATCACCGGACTGCTGCGGCTGCGCTCCGCCGAACCGGCCCGGATATCTTCGGACGCATGACTGAGCGCCTTTCGCCGGGTGATCCGGCCCCCGATTTCACCCTGCCGACCGACTCCGGCGACACCATCGCCCTGAAGGATCTGCGCGGCCGCAAGGTGGTGCTGTACGCGTACCCGGCCGCGATGACGCCCGGCTGCACCACCCAGGCGTGCGATTTCCGCGATTCCCTCGCCTCGCTGCAGGCTGCAGGCTACGAGGTCATCGGCATCTCGCCGGACACCCCGGCCAAACTGGCGAAGTTCCGCGAGCGGGACGCCATCACATTCCCGCTCGTCAGCGACCAGGACAAAAGCGTCCTGACCGCGTACGGGGCATTCGGCGAGAAGCAGCTGTACGGCAAGACGGTCACCGGCGTGATCCGGTCGACGTTCGTGATCGACGAGAACGGCGCCGTCGAGAAGGCGCTGTACAACGTCAAGGCGACCGGCCACGTCGCGAAGCTGCGGCGGGATCTCGGTATCGACTGACTTTTGGGGTGATTTCTCGGATCCTGGGGGGTGGTGCCGATAAGAGAGGTAACCACCAGCCATTCCGGAGACGCCGATGCCGACTGCCAAGCCGACCCGCCGCTTCGGGCTGGGTGCCACGCTCCGCCGCGGTAAGAAGAGCTCCCCCGCGCACTCGGCCCCACCGGCCGGCGCGGCTTCTCCCGCGGCCGGAGTGGTCCCCACGGCTGGAGCCGCGGTTGCGGCCGGCGGGAAAGCGCGCGGCCGTCGTCGTAAGCAGCAGCCGAAGCGGGCCGGACTGCCGTCGCTGGGCGTCCTGCGCAACTTCACCGTGTCGCAGAAGCTCATCGCGAGCTTCGGCATCCTGAGCCTCCTGGTGGTGTCGGTCGGCTCCTTCGGCCTGTACGAACTCACCTCGGCCAACACCCGGCTCGAGACCATGTACAACCCGCACCTGCGGGCGATCGGCGTCCTGGGCAACGTCCGCGCCGACGTGCAGCAGGCCACCTCCCTGTCGTACAAGCTGATCGTGCGCTCGCCGCTCGCCGACGTGAGCAACGTCGAGATGGCGATCGCGCGGCTCGACAAGAAGATCGACGACAACTGGAAGGAATACTCGTCGCGGCCCGCCCCCGGCACCGACACCGACCGCGCCGCCTTCGTCGCCGCCCTCGCGCAGTACCGCAAGGTACGCGACGAGCAGCTCGTACCGGCGGCGAAGGCCAACAGCATGACGACCTACCTGGGCGCCCAGAACAACTTCATCGACCCGCTGACCGACAAGATCACCATCGCGCTGAACAACCTGGCGGGCATCGAGGACAAGGCCGCGCAGAGCGAGATGGCGGACGCACGCGACAGCGCCGCCCTGGCCCGGATCGTCACCATCGTTCTGATCCTCGGCGCCGTCGTCTTCGCCATGGTCATCGCGATCGTCGTGAGCCGCGCCATCGCCCGCCCCCTCGGCCGCACCGTGACGGTCCTCGAGGGCCTGGCGGAGGGCCGCCTCGACCAGCGCCTGCAGGTGAGAGGCCGGGACGAGGTCGCCCGCATGGCGGAGGCCCTCAACACCGCCCTGGACCGGCTGACCGCGACCATGCGTACGGTCAGCGAGAACGTCACCACGCTCGCATCCTCGTCGGAGGAGCTGACCGCGGTCGCCGGCCAGATGAACTCGTCGGCGTCGCGCTCCGCCGAACGCGCGAAGGCCGTCTCCCACGCTTCCGAGGAGATCAGCGTCAACATCACCACGGTCTCGGCGGGCGCCGAGGAGATCGGCGCCTCGATCTCCGAGATCGCCCGCAGCACCTCCAGCGCGGCCGAGGTGGCGGGCCGCGCGGTCCGCGTCTCCGGCGAGGCCGAAGCGATCCTCCAGCAGCTCGGCACGTCGTCCCAGGAGATCGTCTCGGTCGTCAAAATCATCACGGGGATCGCCGAGCAGACCAACCTCCTGGCGCTCAACGCGACGATCGAGGCCGCCCGGGCCGGCGAGATGGGCAAGGGCTTCGCGGTCGTGGCCGGCGAGGTCAAGGAACTCGCCCAGGAAACGGCCCGCGCCACCGAGGACATCCGCACCCGCGTCGGCGCCATCCAGTCCGACTCGACGGCGGCGGTCACCGCCATCGCCGAGATCGGCGCGGTCATCGACCAGATCAACGCCACCCAGACGGCGATCGCGGCGGCGGTCGAGCAGCAGACCGCGACCACCAACGAGATGACCCGCAACGTGGCAGAGGTCGCCAACACCTCCACCGAGATCTCCGCCAACGTGGCCGAGGTCGCCGAAACGGCGGCCGAGACGACCAACGCGGCCTCCAACACGTCCGCGGCCGCGGACGAACTCGCCCGGGTGGCCCACGACCTGCAGCAGAGTCTGGCGATGTTCCGCTACTGAGCAATCCCTCCGGGGACCGCCGACCCACGGCGGCCGTCACGCGGCCTGGATCCGCGAGGCGGCCGCCGTGCCGCGCGGCCTGCTCACCGCGACTGACGGCCGCATCGATGTCGCCGTCCACACGGTCAGCAATGTTCTCGCTCGGATCGGCCTGCCCAACCGGAGGCTGCGCGGCCCTCATCTGCTGAGTCTCCGAGAGCATGCCCGGACCGGCGCACACGGCGGCATCCGGCACGCCCTAGAGTGGTCAGGCAAGGGGCCGTAGCCCAATTGGCAGCAGGCACACGGTTTAGGTCCGTGACAGTGCGGGTTCGAGTCCCGCCGGCCCCACCACAGCTCCTACGGAACCGTCGCCGATCACCTCGCCGCGACGATAGGGAGCAGTTCGTCCAATGACACGATGACAGGGCCGGCCCTGCCGCTCCGGGCTTTCCGGTCGAGCGTGACGCCGCGATAGCCGAGGTCCTCCGCGGTCGCCACGAGCTGCGGGTCGTCGTCGATGAACAGACACTCGTGCGGGGAAAGCTCCAGCAGGCGGCTGTCCTCGGCGTACATCCGCGGAGTCCGGGTTGCGGCAGCCCATGACGTCATTCCAGCGGCCGCCGACCGGCCGGGTCAGGAAGCCACCCGCGGGAGCCTACCGGCTCTGGCGGTGCGGGCGGTTGACGTACCGTTCTGTGCGATGCTCTCCTTCGTCCTGGACCCTCCCCTGACCGCGGCCCTGCGCGAGCAGATCGTCGACCTCTGGGTCGATGCCACCAATGCCGGCGGCGCGGTCGGCTTCGTCGGGCCCGTCACCGCCGATGAGGTGAGGCCGGTCGCCGAGGACACCTTCGCCGGCGTGACCGACGGCCCGGACCGGCTGCTCATCGCGACCGACCGCGGCCGGCTCGTGGCTTTGCTCTTCATCGTCGACAACCGGTTCGCGCTCAAGGCGCATTGGCGGGTGCTCAAGCGGGTGATGGTGGTGCCCGGCAGTCAGGGCCGTGGCTACGGTGCCGGGCTCATGCGCCGGGCCGCCGAGGTCGGCCGGGAGATGGGGCTTGCCGGGTTGCAGGTGACGCTGCGGGACGGGCACGGGCTCGATGCCTTCTACGCCAAGCTCGGCTATCGCGCGGTCGGGCGCTTTCCCGGGGCGCTGCGGGTGGCGGACGGTGACGACCGTGACGAGGTCGTCATGTGGCTCGACCTCGCCTAGCAGTGCGGCTTCGGCGCCGATGCGGCGAGGGCGATGTTCTCTTCGAGCGTGGGTTCGGGGAGAACGACGGCCGGCGAGGAGGCCTTCGGCGCGGGGGACGCCTTCGGCTTCGACACGGGGGCCTTCGTCTTGGTGTGGGTGGGGGACGGCGCGGACTTCACCACAGCGGCCGAGCCGCCGGCGAAGCGTACGGATGTCGCCTGCTTCTTCTCAGGGATGAGCTTGATGTTCTTCGCCGTGGCCGTGTTGCCATAGATGTCGGTCATCTGGATCTGGAACGGGCCGTTGCCGGTGCGCCGTTCGATGAGCCAGAAGTTGTAGTCGGTGTGGGTGGCGGTCATCCAGCTGCCGCCCGATCCCTTGGCGCGTACCGACTTGATGGGGTTGGCGTGGTTGTCGATGAGGATCGCCCACCAGTACTGGGACGAGCCCTTGGCGAAGGTGATGCTCAGCGGGCCGGGGGCGGCGTTGGGGACGGCGCGGTAGGTGATGGGGACGACGCCCGCGGACGGGTTGGCGATCTTCTTGAATGCCGTGCGGCTCAGGTCCAGCCAGCCGGGGGTGCATTCGGGGCAGGAGTCGAACACCTTGACGCGGACCTTGCCCTTGGGGCCGGTCACGTCGATGTAGCTGCCGCACGACAAGGCCTTCGAGTATTCGGTACGGCCCAGTGCCACGTACAGGTCGTCCGCGGGGGGTTTGAAGTTGCAGTTGCCCACCGTGCCGGCGAGGTCGTAGAAGGTGGCTTTGCCCGTGTGCTTGGCGCTGGTGGGCGGGGCCGCGCAGGCGCCGCCGCCGTTCTGCAGCAGGAGCGCCGTGCCGAGGACGCCGGCCAGGAGGACGGCGCCGCCCGTGGCGAGCCAGCGGGGACGCAGAAGGCGATGAGCTGTCACGCTGAGGCATCCTGCGGGGCGGCCACCGCTGCGGGCAACTCTCCTAAGACACGCTTAAGACAGGCTCCCCCACCCGGATGATGCTTGTCTCACCTGGCGTGATGTCGGGGATGAGGTTGACGCCGAACTGCAGCCCGCCGTCACGGTTGCGGAAGCGGCCGAGGGTCCGCAGGGGCTCGCGGCCGCCCTCGCCGGTCTCCTGATCGATGGTCGTCACCACGCAGCGGTTGCTCGGCTCGGCCACCCGGTAGCTGGTGTCTCCGATCCGCAGCACGCCGCCGACCCACTTGTCCTCCGCCCACGGTTCGCTTCCGGCGACGACGACGTTCGGACGGAAGCGGGTCATCGGGACGGGGTCGTCCAGCCAGCCGTTGAGGGCGTCCAGCGACGCCTCGGTGGTCAGCAGGATGGGAAAGCCGTCAGCGAGGTTGACCCGGTCGTCCTCGCGGGCATTGCGCTGGATGGGCCGCGCCCGGGGGTCTGCGAGCCAGGCCAGGCGGGCGTCGCGGCCCAAAAAGGCCGAGACGAACTCGGTGGCGGCCGGGGCGAGGCGGGCGGCCACCGGCGGCTTGGACCGGAAAACCCGGATCTTCACCGGCGGTCCGTCGAGCGGCTCGTCGACGTCGAAGCCGTTCAGGACCACGCCGCCGGGTCGCGGCACCGCGTGCAGGCGGGTCAGGGCGGATGTCTCGCGCTGGGTGATGCCGACGCCGTGGGCGTCGATCGCCATCCAGCGGCGGTCGCCGGCCAGGCCCCAGGGTTCGGTTACGGCCACGTCGTGGTCCAGCCGATGACACCCTTTGACCGGGTACGTGTGGAGCGCCGAGATCCGCATCGGCCCAGCGTCGCACAGGAGGGCACTAGCGCTGTGAAACTTTTTATGCATACTCTTCATCTGTGAATGACGGAGCGGTCAGGACGGGCGGGCGCGTGCTCGACCTCTTTCAGGGCGCCCGGCTGACCCCGACCCAGCGACGGATCGCGCACAGCCTCGTGCAGCACGGGGCCTCCGCCGCGTACCTGTCGGCCGCGGAGGTCGCCGAGCTGGCCGGGGTGAGCCAGCCGTCCGTGACCCGGTTCGCGATGGCGCTCGGCTATGCCGGCTATCCCGCCCTGCGGCGGGAGCTGCGGTCTCTGGCCGACGTCCCGGCCAGCCCGCCGGAGACCGGCGAGAACGAGACCCAGCGGGCCCTGCGCGCGGAGAGCCGCCACCTCGAGCGGATGGCCGACGACCTGGGTGATCTCGGGGCCGTCGAGCAGGCCGCGGCGCTGCTGGCGGGCAGCCGGCCGCTGCCCGTGCTCGGGCTGCGGGCCGCCGCGCCGCTGGCCGGCTACTTCGGGTACTTCGCGGCGAAGGTGCTGCCCGACGTGCGGGTGCTCGACGGCGGCGGCACGACGCTGCTCGACCGTCTGGACCAGGCCCGTGCCGCCGGGGCGACCGCGCTGCTGGCGATCGTCCTGCCCCGCTACCCGCGGGAGGCGCTCGACGCCCTCCGCGAGGCACGGGAGCTCGGCATGGCCGTGGTCGCGATCACCGATTCGGCGGTCAGCCCGGCCGCCGAGTCCGCCGACGTGGCGCTGCCCGCGCCGGTCGGCACCCAGCTCGTGTTCGACCTGCACACCGGCCCGATGGCGATGGCCATGGTGCTGCTGCAGGCCGTCTGCGACGCCGCGCCGGAGCCGGTGCAGCGCCGCCTGGAGGAATTCGAGGCGACGGCCGCCCGCCGCCACATCTTCGAAGCATGAAGGAGCCCGGCATGGCAGAGGTACGCGCGCCGCGCGGCACGGCGTACACCGCTCAGGGTTGGCCGCAGGAGGCCGCCAAGCGGATGCTGATGAACAACCTCGACCCGGACGTGGCCGAGCGCCCCGAGGACCTTGTCGTCTACGGCGGCACCGGCCGCGCCGCCCGCGACTGGCCGTCGTTCCACGCCATCGTCCGTGAGCTGGACGCGCTCAAGGGCGACGAGACGCTGCTGGTGCAGTCCGGGCGCCCGGTCGGCGTGTTCCGCACCCACGAGTGGGCGCCGCGCGTCCTGATCGCCAACTCCAACCTCGTCGGCGACTGGGCGACCTGGCCCGAGTTCCGCCGCCTGGAGAAGCTCGGCCTCACCATGTACGGCCAGATGACCGCCGGCTCGTGGATCTACATCGGCACCCAGGGCATCCTGCAGGGCACGTACGAGACGTTCGCGGCCGTGGCGGCCAAGCGCTTCGCGGGCGACCTCGCCGGAACGCTGACCCTGACCGCCGGCTGCGGCGGGATGGGCGGCGCGCAGCCGCTCGCGGTCACCATGAACGGCGGCGCCTGCCTCATCGTGGACGTCGACGAGTCGCGGCTGCGCCGCCGGGTGAAGGACCGCTACCTCGACACGGTGGCGCAGGACCTGGACGACGCGGTCGCGCAGGCCGAGGCGGCCAAGCGGGACCGGGTGGCGAAGAGCATCGGTGTCGTCGGCAACGCGGCCGAGGTCTTCCCCGAGCTGCTGCGCCGCGGCGTGGCCATCGACATCGTCACCGACCAGACCAGCGCCCACGACCCGCTGAGCTATCTGCCGGTCGGCGTGGAGCTCGCCGACGCCGCCGATTACGCCGCCGCCAAGCCCGAGGAGTTCACCGACCGGGCGCGGGAGAGCATGGCCCGGCACGTCGAGGCGATGGTCGGCTTCCTGGACGCCGGCGCGGAGGTCTTCGACTACGGCAACTCGATCCGCGGCGAGGCGCAGCTCGGCGGCTACGACCGGGCGTTCGCCTTCCCCGGTTTCGTGCCCGCGTACATCCGGCCGCTGTTCGCCGAGGGCAAGGGCCCGTTCCGCTGGGCGGCGCTCTCGGGCGACCCGGCCGACATCGCCGCCACCGACCGCGCGGTG
This sequence comes from Actinoplanes sp. NPDC049681, assembly GCF_044465265.1. Classification (NCBI taxonomy): domain Bacteria; kingdom Bacillati; phylum Actinomycetota; class Actinomycetes; order Micromonosporales; family Micromonosporaceae; genus Actinoplanes; species Actinoplanes sp. NPDC049681. The sequence continues at coordinate 706,166 of NZ_JBITLP010000003.1, read as the reverse complement.
CTCGACCTGTTCCCCGAGAACGAGCCGCTGGCCCGGTGGATCCGGATGGCCGGCGAGCGCGTCGCGTTCCAGGGCCTGCCCGCGCGGATCTGCTGGCTCGGCTACGGCGAGCGGGACAAAGCGGGCGTGCGCTTCAACGACATGGTGGCGCGCGGCGAGGTGTCGGCCCCGATCGTCATCGGCCGCGACCACCTCGACGCCGGTTCGGTCGCCTCGCCGTACAGGGAGACCGAGGCGATGCTGGACGGCTCGGACGCCATCGCCGACTGGCCGCTGCTCAACGCGCTGGTCAACACGGCCAGCGGGGCCAGCTGGGTGTCCATCCACCACGGCGGCGGGGTCGGCATCGGCCGCTCGATCCACGCCGGGCAGGTGTGCGTCGCCGACGGCACCGCGCTCGCCGGGCAGAAGATCGAGCGGGTGCTCACCAACGACCCCGGCATGGGCGTCATCCGGCACGTCGACGCCGGCTACGAGTCCGCCGCGGCATCGGGAGTCCACATTCCGATGGCACAGAAATGATCGCCGCCTTTCAGCAGCTCTGGCAGGAGATCGCGACCATCGGCCGCGATCCCGCGGGCGGCTATCTCCGGTACGCCCTGAGCAAGCCGGAGCTGGTGCTGCGCGACTGGTTCCGCAACCAGGCGGCCCGCCGCGACCTGGACGTCACCGAGGACGGCAACGGCAACCTGTTCGCCTGGTGGGGCCGGCCCTGGGGGCCCGGGACCGTGCTGACCGGCTCGCACTTCGACTCGGTGCCGCACGGCGGCGGGTACGACGGTCCGCTCGGGATCGTCAGCGCCTTCCTCGCCGTGGACGCCCTGCGCGAGCGGGGTGTCACACCGGAGCGGCCGCTGGGCATCGCCGCCTTCGTCGAGGAGGAGGGCGGGCGGTTCGGCGTACCGTGCCTCGGGTCGCGGCTGCTGACCGGGGCGATCACGCCGGAGAAGGCCGCCGCCCTGCGCGACCGGGACGGCGTCACGTTCGGCGAGGCGCTCGGCGCCCGGCCGGCGGGCGCGCTGCCGGACCTGATCCGCCGGGTGTCCGCCGTCGTGGAGCTGCACATCGAGCAGGGCAAGGCGCTGATCGACCTGGACGCCCCGGTCGGGGTGGCGAGCGCGATCTGGCCGCACGGGCGCTGGCGGATGGACTTCACCGGCACGGGCGACCACGCGGGCACCACCCGGATGGCCGACCGGCAGGACCCGATGCTGACGTTCGCGCACACCGTGCTGGCCGCCAACGCGGAGGCACGGGAGGCCGGGGCGCACGCCACGGTGGGCCGGGTGGAGGTCTCGCCCAATGCCACCAACGCGATCCCGTCGCTGGTCCGCGGCTGGCTCGACGCGCGCGCGGCCGACACGCCCACGTTGGACCGCCTGGTGGAGGTCGTGCTGAAGCGCGCCACCGAGCAGGCCGGTCGCGACGGCACCCAGGTCGTGGTCGAGCCGGAATCCGTGTCGCCGGAGGTCGCCTTCGACACCGCGCTGGCCGCACGGCTGGCGGAGGTCCTCGGGGGCGCACCGATCCTGCCGACCGGCGCCGGGCACGACGCGGGGGTGCTGTCGGCGCACGTACCGACCGCGATGCTGTTCGTCCGCAACCCGACCGGTGTGTCGCACTCCCCCGCCGAGCACGCCCCGGACGAGGACTGCGCGGCCGGCGTCGAGGCCCTGGCGACGGTTCTCGAGGCGCTCACATGAGGTACTTCGCCGAGCGGGCGTGGATCGGCGGGCGGGTCGAGCACGACGTCGCCCTCGAGGTCGACGGCGGCCGGTTCACCGCGGTCACGCCGGGGTCCGCGCCCGACGGAACCCGGTTGCGCGGGCTCGTGCTGCCGGGTCTGGCCAACGCCCACTCGCACGCGTTCCATCGCGCGCTGCGCGGCCGTACGCACGGCGACCGCGGCAGCTTCTGGACCTGGCGCGAGCTGATGTACGAGGTCGCCGGCCGCCTCGACCCGGACTCGTACTACCCGCTGGCCCGGGCCGTGTACGGCGAGATGGCCCTGGCCGGCATCACGAGCGTCGGCGAGTTCCACTACCTGCACCACAACCCGGACGGCACACCGTACGCGGACCCCAACGAGATGGGCCACGCCCTCATCCGTGCGGCGCGGGACGCGGGCATCCGCATCACGCTGCTCGACACGCTCTACTTGACGTCCAGTGTCGACGGCAAGCCGCTCGAAGGTGTGCAGCGGCGCTTCGGCGACGGCGACCTCGACGGCTGGCTCACCCGGACGTCGGCCCTGCGCGACGGCGAGGGCGTGCGGATCGGCGCCGCCGCGCATTCCGTCCGCGCGGTGCCGGCACGCTTCCTCGGTGGGCTCGCCGGTCGCGCACCACTGCACATCCATCTGTCCGAGCAGCGTGCGGAGAACGAGCAGTGCCAGGCCGTGCACGGCTGCACACCGACGGAACTGCTGCACCGGCACGGCGTCCTGGGCCCCGGCACCACCGCCGTCCACGCGACGCATCTCACCGACGGCGACATCAAGCTGCTCGGCGGTAGCCGTACCGGAGTATGCCTCTGCCCCACCACCGAGCGGGACCTGGCCGACGGCGTCGGTCCCGGCCGCGCTCTCGCCGACGCCGGCTCCCCGCTGAGCCTGGGCAGCGACAGCCACGCCGTCATCGACCTGTTCGAGGAAGCCCGCGGCATGGAGCTGGACGAGCGGCTCGCCACCGAGCGCCGCGGACACTTCAGCGCCGCGGAAATGCTCGCCGCGGCCGCCGCTCACACCGCCCTGGGCTGGGACGACGCCGGCGAGATCGCGGTCGGCAAGCGAGCCGACCTGGTAGCGGTCTCGCTGGACTCCGTGCGGACCGCGGGGGCCGACCCGGCCGGCGCGGTCTTCGCCGCGACCGGCGCCGACGTCACCGACGTCGTCGTGGACGGGCGGGTCGTCGTGGACGGCGGTCGGCACACCGGCTTCGACGTGGCCGCGGCCCTGCGGGAGGCGCTGTCATGAGCCTGGTTGTCACCAACATCGGCGAGCTGTTCACGAGCGACGACGAGCTCGGCATCCTGCACGACGCCGCCGTCGTCGTGGACGGCGGACGCATCGCCTGGGTCGGACCGGCCGCGCAGGCACCCGAGGCCGACGAACGACTCGACGCGAGCGGGCACGCGGTGCTGCCCGGCTTCGTCGACAGCCACGCCCACCTCGTCTTCGCCGGCGACCGCGCGGCCGAGTTCGCGGCGCGGATGAACGGCGAGGCGTACACCGGCGGCGGCATCCGCACGACCGTGGCCGCCACCCGCGCCGCATCCGACGACGAGCTGTTGTCCGCCGCACGACGCCTGGTCACCGAGATGCGCCGACAGGGCACCACCACCGTCGAGATCAAGAGCGGCTACGGCCTCAGCGTCGACGAGGAGGCGCGCAGCCTGCGCATCGCCGGCGAACTGACCGCCGAGACCACCTTCCTCGGGGCGCACGTCGTCCCGGCCGAGTACCGGGACCGCCCCGACGACTACGTCACCCTGGTCGCCGGTCCGATGCTCGAGGCTGCCGCGCCGCACGCCCGCTGGGTCGACGTGTTCTGCGAACGCGGCGCCTTCGACGGTGAGCAGGCTCGCGAGATCCTCACGGCGGGGCTCAAGGCGGGGCTGGGCGCGCGGATCCACGCCAACCAGCTCACGGCCGGTCCCGGCGTACGGCTCGCCGTGGAGCTGGGCGCCGCCAGCGCCGACCACTGCACGCACCTGAGCGACGCCGACGTGGAGGCGCTCGCCGGCTCGGACACCGTCGCGACGCTGCTGCCGGGCGCGGAGTTCTCGACCCGGTCGCCGTACCCGGATGCGCGCCGGTTGCTCGACGCCGGTGCCACGGTCGCGCTGGCGACGGACTGCAACCCCGGTTCGTCGTACACGTCGTCGATGCCGTTCTGCATCGCTCTGGCCGTACGGGAAATGCACATGACCCCCGCGGAGGCCGTCCACGCGGCAACCGCCGGTGGCGCACGGGCCCTGCGCCGCGACGACATCGGGGCGTTGCGTCCCGGTGCCCGCGCCGACCTGGTGGTCCTCGACGCCCCCTCCCACCTGCACCTGGCCTACCGGCCCGGAGTTCCGCTGATCCGCACAGTTCTGCACGACGGAGTGCCGCTATGAACGTCATCGTCCAGCCCACCGGCGTCACCCCCGCCGACGTCCTCGCCGTAGCCCGGCACGACGCGAAGGTCGAGCTCGCCGAGGCCGCCGTCGCGGCCATGAGCCGAAGTCGCGGCATCGTCGACGGCATCGAAGCCTCCGGCCGTCCCGTGTACGGCGTGTCCACCGGCTTCGGGGCCCTCGCCAACACGTCCATCGAACCGGAACGCCGCGCCGAGCTGCAGCACGCGCTGATCCGCTCGCACGCCGCCGGGGTCGGTGCGCCGATGCCCCGCGAGGTGGTGCGCGCGATGATGCTGCTGCGCGTACGGTCGCTGGCCCTCGGTCTTTCCGGGGTCCGCCCGAAGCTCGCCCAGGGCCTCGTCGACCTGCTCAACAACGACATCACGCCGTGGGTGCCGGAACACGGCTCGCTCGGCGCGTCCGGCGACCTCGCCCCGCTCGCCCACTGCGCGCTCGTGCTGCTCGGCGAGGGCTGGGTCCTCGGCAAGGACGGCGCGCGCGTCGACGCCGCCCAGGCCCTGCACGCCGCCCACCTGGAGCCGCTGGACCTGGCCGCGAAGGAGGGCCTGGCCCTCATCAACGGCACCGACGGCATGCTCGGCATGCTGCTGCTCGCCATCGAGGACGCCGAGCACCTGTTCGCCATGGCGGACGTGACGGCCGCGCTCGCCATCGAGGCGATGCTCGGCTCGGAACGCCCGTTCCTGCCGGAGCTGCACGCGATCCGCCCGCACCCCGGCCAGGCCTCGTCGGCGGCGAACATCCACCGGCTGCTCCAGGACTCGGCCATCATGGACTCGCACCGCGACGACCTCGCTCATGCGGTGCAGGACGCGTACTCGATGCGCTGCGCGCCGCAGGTGGCCGGCGCCGCCCGGGACACCCTGGAGTTCGTCCGTACGACCGCCGACCGCGAACTGCGCTCGGTGGTGGACAACCCGGTGGTCCTGCGGGACGGCCGCGTCGAGTCCACGGGCAACTTCCACGGCGCCCCGCTGGGCTTCGCCGCCGACTTCCTCGCCATCGCCGCGGCCGAGGTGGGCGCGATCGCCGAACGCCGGGTCGACCGCCTGCTCGACGTCGCGCGCTCCCGCGACCTGCCGCCCTTCCTGTCCCCGGACGCCGGCGTCAACTCGGGACTGATGATCGCCCAGTACACGGCGGCGGGCATCGTCGCGGAGAACCGCCGGCTGGCGAACCCGGCCTCGGTCGACTCGTTGCCCACCAGCGGCATGCAGGAGGACCACGTCTCGATGGGCTGGGCCGCGGCGAAGAAGTTGCGGACCGTTCTCGACAACCTCACCAGCCTGCTGGCGGTGGAGCTGATCGCGGGCGTACGCGGCATCCAGCTGCGCGCGCCCCTCACACCGTCACCGTCGGGCCGGGCCGCCGTGGCCGCCGTGGCGGGCTTCGCCGGAGAACCAGGACCGGACGTCTTCCTCGCGCCGGTGATGGAACAGGCCCGCGCCGTCATCGCCGGGCGCACCCTGCGCACCGACATCGAGGCCACGATCGGCGCACTCCACTGAGGATCGACCAGGGCGGTGAAGGCACGAGCGGTCGAACACCCCCAGCGCATGCGCGCCGGTGTCGTCATCGACGACACCGGCGTCTTCACCGACAAGCTCCGCGAATGGGAGTGTTGCTCCCGCCTCCGGGCGTCGTCCGATTCGGAGTTCAGCTGGGTACGGCGTCCCAGCAGCCATCGTCTTCCCAGAGGTGCGGCACACGCAGATCCACCAGGTAGCCGAGGAAGCTCCCGGTCTCGGGTCCTACGATGCCGTCCTGGTACGTCATGTGGAAATAGCGTTGGAAGTTGAGCACCGCATTGTAGGTAGCCTGGCCATAAATCGAATCTTGGACCAGGCCCGCGCCGGCCACAAAGTTGAGACCACCTTGGACACACCACACTCCGTGGCCCGTCGACCCCGGCCCTAACAGCGGCGCGTTGGGGTTGGCCTCGGCCGGAGCCGCACCGGCTCCCACCACGGCCACCATCGTCGCGATCCCCAGTGCCAGCCGTTTCGTCATGCGCGTCGTCATGTCCTCCCCACCTCCTGCTTTGCCCGGCCGCACCGGAAGCAGCTCGCGCCCGGACCGGTGCGCCAGGCCCACGGAGCGATGGCGGTCACGATCTTCCCTTTTTCCCGTTGTCGGCCGGGTGGTCCGATACCGTCGCATCCATCAGAGCACCGGCGGGATTTCTCAGGTAGCTGTGCCCGCGCCTAGGGGTCTCTCCTGCCGATCATCGAAGCCAGATGAGGGCGGCGATGAGCAGCGGTGGTGAGCGGTAGGGGGCTGCGCGTGAAAGCCTCGTAACTTCCACCTCGCCGGAGGTCTTCTCACATCTCAAGCCGCCACGCCACGTCGCACGCGGTGCGCGGCAGCGCAGGTGGGCGGCCGGACTGGCGCTCGGTGGACGGCTACGCGACTCGGAGGGTGTGCGGTGGACGCCTACGCGGCTCGGAGGGTGAGCGGTAGGCGGGTGCGCGGCCGGGCAAGCCCGCCGGCTGGCGGATCCGCGGGTGCGGCGAGACGGCCCCGGGGCCCGGCGCGGTGCCTGCCAGGCCCCCTAGCGGGGCAGTTCCTTGGCGATCACCTTGGAGAGCTCGCGGAATGCCTTGCCGCGGTGGCTGATGGCGTCCTTCTCGGCCGGTGTCAGCTCCGCGTTCGTCCGGTCCTGACCGTCGCCGAGGAAGATGGGGTCGTAGCCGAAGCCGCCCTTTCCCCGGCGGGCGCGCAGGATGCGGCCCGTCTGGCGGCCTTCGACGAGGTGTTCGCGGCCGTTGGGGAGGACGAGGGCCGCGGCGCAGACGAAGGCGCCGGTTCGGTGATCGTCGGGGACGTCGCTGATCTGGGCCAGGACGAGGTCCAGGTTGGCCTGGTCGTCGCCGTGGGCTCCGGACCAGCGGGCGCTGAAGACGCCCGGCATGCCGTTGAGGGCGTCCACCGCGAGGCCCGAGTCGTCGGCGACCGTGGGAAGACCGGTGCGGGAGGCGCCCTCGCGGGCCTTGATGAGGGCGTTCTCGCCGAACGTCAGGCCGGTTTCGGGTACGTCCGGGTAGCCGGGGAAGTCGCCGAGGCCGACCAGCTCGACGCCGCCGGCGCCGAGGGCGGCGTCGAGGATGCGCTGGAGTTCGACGAGCTTCTTCTTGTTGCCCGTGGCCAGGAGCAGGCGGGCGGTCACGACGCGAGGGCCTTCTGCTGGGCGGCGGCGAGCTCGGCGCAGCCCAGGACGCCCAGGTCGAGCAGGGCGTCCAGCTGATCGCGGCGGAACACGTTGGCCTCGCCGGTGCCCTGGACCTCGACGAAGTCGCCGTCGCCGGTGCAGACCACGTTCATGTCGACCTCGGCCGCGACGTCTTCGGCGTACATGAGGTCGAGGCGGGCCTCGCCCTCGATGATGCCGACGCTGACCGCCTGGATGGAGCGGTGCAGCACGGCGGCCGGCTTGCCGGCCAGGGCCTTGCGGTCGGCGAGCCAGGTGACCGCGTCGTGCAGGGCGACGTAGGCGCCGGTGATGGCGGCGGTGCGGGTGCCGCCGTCGGCCTGGAGCACGTCGCAGTCGAGGACGATGGAGTTCTCACCGAGGGCCTTGAGGTCGATGCAGGCGCGCAGGCTGCGCCCGATCAGCCGGGAGATCTCCTGGGTGCGGCCGCCGACCTTGCCCTTGACGCTCTCGCGGTCGCCACGGGTGTTGGTGGCGCGGGGCAGCATCGCGTATTCCGCGGTCAGCCAGCCCAGGCCCGAGCCTTTGCGCCAGCGCGGCACGCCCTCGGTCACGCTCGCGGTGCAGAGCACCCGGGTGTTGCCGAACTCGACGAGCACCGATCCTTCGGGATGGATGCTCCACCGGCGGTTCAGGGTCACGGGACGAAGCTGGTCCGGCGCTCGGCCGTCGGGACGTGCCATGGCCAAGAGCCTAGGCGGACCGTGACCGGTTCGTGCCGCGGGGTGCCGCGGGCTGTGGACAACTCCGTGGTGTGGATGGTCAGAGGCGGTCGGCAGACCACACGGGCGATGCTGCGGCCACGGCCGGAACGGCGGGTCGCAGGGCCCGTGCGCTGGGCCGGGTCACCACCGTCGGTGGCCGCAGTGCCGGCTGGGCACCGTGCGCCCGGAGGAAACCCTCCACGGCCTGCGGCCAGCCGAACAGCTCGGCCCGGGTCCGTGCGGCGGCGCGGCGTTCCTGCTCCGGACGCTCCATGATTTTCCGTACGCCCTCAGCAAACGCCTCCGCGGTGCCGGGCACGGCCATCCCGGCCTCGCCGACGACCTCGGGCAGCGCACTGGCGGCGTTCACCACCACGGGCGTCCCGCAGGCCAGGGCCTCGAGCGCGGCCAGCCCGAACGTCTCGACCGGCCCCGGTGCCACGGCTACGTCGGCGCTCGCGAGCAGTGCGGCGACGGCGTCACGATCGGTGATGTGCCCCGCGAACCGGACCGGCAGGCGGGCCGCACGGTACGCGAGCGCCGCCCGGCGTGCTCCGTCGCCGGCCATCACCAGCACGGCGGGCGCCTTGGCGGCACGCAACGCGGCCACGGTGTCGACGGCGAGTTCCGGGCGCTTGTCCGCGGAGAGCCGGCTGCAGTAGACGACGAGCAGCTCGTCGGGGCGGGCGTACCCGTCCCGGACGGCCGGGTCGCGACGGCTCGGGTGGAACTGGCGCAGATTGACCCCGAGCGGGATCTCGACCAGGTTGGGCACGCCGAGGCGCCGGAATTCGGCGGCGGCGAAGGCGGTCGTGCAGACGATCTGGTCGAAGGCCTCCGCGGTACGCCGGTTGAGCCGGTCGGCGAGGGAGTCGCGGTGCGGCATGCCCCAGACGCCGAGCAGCCCGGCGAGGCTCTCGTGGGACACCATCATCGAGCCCACGCCGCGCTCGCGGGCCCAGCGGCCGGTCCAGCGCAGGGTGGCACGGTCGGACACCTCGAGGCGGTCGGGGGCCAGCTCGTCGAGCAGGCGGGTGAGCTCCCGGCGGCCGGCGAGGACGCGGTAGCCGCCGGTGCGCGGCAGGGGGTGGCCCGGCAGCGTGATCACGCGACCCTGCTCGGTCATCTCGTCGGAGCGCTCGCGGCCCGGCACGATGAGGATCGGCTCGTGGCCCGCCCGCAGGTAGCCCTCGCCGAGGTGGCGCAGGGCGGTCCGCAGGCCGCCGGAACGGGGTGAGACGAAGTTCGCCAGCCGGACGATGCGCAGTCCACGCCCGCCCACTGATCGACCGGTCATGCAGGGCACTCCAAGGTCACAATCGAGTCCGATGGTGCGCTCGTGCCGTCCCCTCGGCAAGCTCAGAGATCGTAGCGGGCACCCGGGCGGACCACCTCCACCGGACCCGCGTACGCGGCGCACGCGGCCTCCACAGTAGAGGCTTCCGATCCCCATGCCGTCACGAGATGCGTCAGCAGCAGCCGGCCCACGTCCGCCTTGGTCGCGGCCTCCCCCGCCTCGCCGCCGGTCAGGTGCAGGTCAGGCGGGTTCGCCACACCGTCCAGGTAGCTCGCTTCACAGAGGAACAGGTCGGCGCCCTGGGCCAGGCGCAGCAGCGGCTCGCAGGGGGCGGTGTCCGAGGAGTACGCGAGGACGCTCCCGCCGTGCTCCACGCGTACCCCATAGGTCTCGATCGGATGGTTGACCCGATCGGCCGTGACCGTGAACGGACCGATGGGAAACGTCCCGGGCTGCAGCGCGTAGAAGGTGTAGACGTCGTCCACGGGCTCGTTCTCGGAACTGTAGGCGGCCGAGATGCGTTCCGCGGCGCCGAGGGGCGCGTAGACCGGCAGCGGGGGCAGCGGGCCGCCCGGGGCGTAACGGCGGACCACCACGTAGGTGCACGCGTCCAGCATGTGGTCACAGTGCAGGTGGGTGAGCAGGATGGCGTCCACGGCGTCGATGCCCGCGTAGCGCTGCAACGCGGACAGCGAGCCGGAGCCGAAGTCGATCAGCAGCCGGAAGCCGTCGGCCTCCACGAGATAGGCGGAACAGGCCGACTCGGGGCCGGGGAAACTGCCGGCACAGCCGAGAACGGTCAGTCGCATGCGGGTCCCTCTGGTTAACGCTCGGTCGTCCACGACTCGGCCGGCGGTGCTCTAGGTTGAAGACTTAACCTAAAGGTCACCGGCAGAGAATGCAGACCAGTCAATCACGCTGCGCAGCCTACGCCGGGACCGCTGCGTCACGTAAACGTCTGATCGATTTGTCGCTAAATCGACAACGTACGTCACACCCGTCGTGACCTGGGTCATTTTGGCCCGCGTTACGCCTTGTGAGTCGCACCCGTTGCACAGGGTGAAGGGACACCCGGGGCAATGCGGAGGGGTACGACGTGACGACGACGGAAGTGAAGCAGGCGGCCCGCACGAGCGAGGTAGCGGCACCGGACGTGGTGCCCTTCGGCTGGGAGCCGGCCCGGACGGCGGCCACGCCCCGTCCCGACGACGAGGCCCTGTTCCGCTTCCCGGCGGCCGACGACCCGGCGCCCGGGACCCGGCGCCTGCTCGGCATGTCGATCTACGCGTCGTTCCTGGGTCTGGCCGGGGTCGGGGTCGGGGTACGCGGGCTCGTCTCGCAGATCGGCGGCGGGGTGCCCGGGTGGTACACGTGGGTGCTGGCGTTCCTGGGCATGGTGAGCGTGGCACTGGCGGTGGGCGCGTTCCTGTCGATCCACCGCCGGGTGCTGCCGCTGGCGCTCCTGACCGCCGCCGCCGTGCCGGTGACCGCCGACATCCTGCTGGCGGTCGCCTACTAGGCCCTAGGCCCAGAGCTGGCCGTCCAGGGCGTCTTCCGCGTCGGCCAGGGTGCCGCCGTACGCGCCGGTGGAGAGGTATTTCCAGCCGCCGTCGCAGACGACGAACGCCACGTCGGCCCGCTTGCCCTCGCGGACGGCCTCGTGCGCCACCGCGAGCGCGGCGTGCAGGATCGCGCCGCTGGAGAAGCCGGCGAAGATGCCCTCGACCTCGACGAGCTGCCGGGTCCTCAGCACCGCGTCGCGGGTGCCGACCGAGAACCGCCGACTCAGCACCGAGGCGTCGTAGAGCTCCGGGACGTAACCCTCGTCGATGTTGCGCAGGCCGTACACCAGCTCGCCGTAGCGGGGCTCCGCCGCGACGATCTGGATGCCGTCGACCTTCTCCCGCAGATAACGGCCGGTGCCCATGAGCGTGCCCGTGGTGCCCAGGCCCGCCACGAAGTGGGTGATCGTCGGCAGGTCGTGCAGCAGCTCGGGGCCCGTCGTCTCGTAGTGCGCGCGGGCGTTCGCGGAGTTGCCGTACTGGAACAGCATCACCCAGTCGGGGTGCTCCGAGGAGATCTGTTTGGCGACGGCCACCGCCTGGTTGGAGCCGCCCGCGGCCGGCGAGAAGATGATCTCCGCGCCGTACATGCGGAGGAGCTGGACGCGCTCGGCGGAGACGTTCTCCGGCATCACGCAGACCAGGCGGTAGCCGCGCATCTTGGCGACCATGGCCAGGGAGATGCCGGTGTTTCCGCTGGTCGGCTCGAGGATCGTGTCGCCGGGGCGGAGGCGGCCGGACTCCTCCGCCTCGCGCACCATGAACAGCGCCGGCCGGTCCTTGATGCTGCCGGTCGGATTGCGGTCCTCGAGCTTGGCCCAGAGCCGCACCGGCGGTGCCCCCTCGGGCACCGTCGGTGAGAGCCGGGGCAGGCCGACGAGCGGCGTTCCCCCGCAGGCGTCCAGAAGGCTCTCGTAGCGAGCCATCGGCTTACTGGCCTTCAGTCCGAATGTGGGCGGTGGCGGGGCGGTCGGACGAGCTACCCAGGATCGCGGCCGCGGCGGCGAAGCCGAGCGCGCCGCCGGCCACCGCCGGGAGGATGGTCACGGAGTCGCCGTCGTTCAGCTTCGCGTCGAGCGCGCCGAGGAAGCGGACGTCCTCGTCGTTCACGTAGATGTTGACGAAGCGGTGCAGGCCGCCCTCGGGCGTGATGAGCCGCCCCTTGAGGCCGGAGTGCTTCGCGTCCAGGTCGTCGATCAGGCCGGACAGGGTGTCGGCGGAGCCCTCGACAACCTTCGAGCCGCCGGTGTAGCTGCGCAGAATGGTCGGAACGCGTACTTCGATAGCCATGGTGAAGATGCTCCTTGCAGGAAGAGTGTGTCGAGAGACGTTCAGGGCGGGTCGGGAGTCGTCGCTCAGCGACACTCGTAATAGACCGACGCGGGGCTCTGCCCGAACATGTACGACTGGACGGCGTACCCGTCCGCACTCATACTCACGCGTCCACCGTCGCATCCACGATGTTGACCTCTTCCTCGGTCACCACACCGTCCACGATACGGAACGAACGAATCTCCTCGGAGTCCGGCTCACGGGTTGAGACGAGCAGGTAGTGGGCTCCCGGCTCGCCGGCGAACGAGATGTCCGTGCGCGAGGGGTAGGCCTCGGTGGCGGTGTGCGAGTGGTAGATCACGACGGGTTCCTCGTCGTTGTCGTCCATCTCGCGCCACACGCGCAACTGCTCCATCGAGTCGAACTCGTAGAAGGTCATCGACCGCGCCGCGTTGTCCATGGCGATGTGCCGCGTCGGCAGATCGCTGCCGAGCGGGCCGGCCACGACGCCGCAGGCCTCGTCGGGGTGGTCCCGGCGGGCGTGGGCGACGATCGCTTCGAGGATCGCGCTGTCGATGGTCAGCACGTGGTTCACATTACCGTGACACCGGCGCGAAGCGGGCGTGGCAGTGCTCACGCCGGGTACTCCCACGCCATGAGGCAGCGAACCATCGGAGATGTCCAGGTGGGCGCCATCGGGCTCGGCGGCATGCCGATGTCCATCGAGGGGCGCCCCGACCACGAGCGCTCGATCCGCACGATCCACGCCGCCCTCGAGGCGGGCGTGACGCTGATCGACACGGCCGACGCGTACCACCTGCACGGCAACGAGGTCGGCCACAACGAGATCCTGATCGCGCAGGCCCTGGCGAGCTGGGGCGGGGACACCTCCGGCGTCCTCGTCGCTACCAAGGGCGGCCACCTGCGGCCCGGCGACGGCTCCTGGACGCTGGACGGCTCCCCCGCCCACCTGCGCGAGGCCGTCGAGGCGTCGCTCAAGCGGCTCGGCGTGGAGGCGATCGGCCTCTACCAGTTCCACCGGCCCGACCCGAAGGTGCCGTACGAGGACTCGATCGGCGCGCTGCGGGACCTGCTCGACGCCGGCAAGATCCGGATGGCCGGCATCTCGAACGCCGACGTCATCCAGATCCGGCAGGCGCAGGAGATTCTGGGCGGCCGGCTCGTGTCCGTACAGAATCAATTCTCCCCGGCGTTCCGCTCCTCCGAGCCGGAGCTGCGGCTCTGCGACGAGCTCGGGGTGGCGTTCCTGCCGTGGTCGCCGCTGGGCGGTATCAGCCGCGCCGGCGAGCTGGGTGACCGTTTCGCGCCCTTCGCGCGGGTCGCGGAGGCGCACGGGGTGAGCCCGCAGCGGGTCACGCTGGCCTGGATGCTGGCCAAGAGCCCGGTGGTGATCCCCATCCCGGGCGCCAGCCGCCCCGAGTCGATCACCGACTCCGCGCAGGCACCCGACCTGACGCTCGACGATGCCGAGCTGCGCGAGCTGGATGCCCCTACGCTTCGGGAAGCGCGTTGAGCAGGGATTCCTGGAGATAACCCAGGTACGCGTAGACGGAGAGCTGGAACACCCGGCTCGAGCCCGGGTCGTGGATGACCGCCTCGTCGAGCTCCTCGCCGAGGTCGGTGTCGGCCTGGATGTCGAGCCGGGTGGCCATGGCCAGCCGGGCGTCGTTGATCGCCCGCAGCCACGCCTCGGCCTCCTCGCCGTCGAGCCGGACCTCGCCCGGGCCGTCGTCCGGCAGGGCCGCGAGGATCGCACCGGCCTGATCGATCTTGCCCGTCTTGAGATCGCCCTCGGTGTAGAGGCGGAACTCGGCGGAGTCGTCGGGCCGGTCGGGGTAGATGTCCGGGAAGAGCCGGGACACGACCGGATCGGTGTGGTCGAAGCCGTCCATCAGCAGCCCCACGACCTCGCCGGCCACCTTGCGGAGCACCCGCACCTCGTCCACGGCGAAGGTGGCCACGCACAGGTTGCCGTTGCGCCGGAACATCAGTCGATCACCCGCCCAGTATCCGTACTCACGCGCGGTCCACCGTCGCCCACAGACCGTAGCCGTGCAGCTGGGAAGCGTCCATCTCCATGCGCTCCCGCGCGCCGGTCGACACGACCGCCTTGCCCTTGTTGTGGACATCCATCATGAGCTCCTCGGCCTTCTCGTGGCTGTAGCCGAAGAGCTTCTGGAAGACCCAGGTCACGTACGACATCAGATTGACCGGATCGTCCCAGACGATGGTCACCCACGGCCGGTCATCAGCCGGTACCTCCTCGATCTGCGGCGTCTCGACGGGAGCGACCTGAGGCAACGCCATGCCCCCCATCGTGCCACGCCGTCCGGGACGAAGGCTCGACCGCCGACGAACGACGCCACCGGCGCGTGCCTGATCCCGCCTGGTGCTGCGGCCGGCCGAGCACGGACGTGGCAGGCGCCCGGGCCCGCCCCGCCAGGCAGGACCCGGGCACGTCGCGCCGGCACCGCCGAACGGTAAACGGCCGGGACGATACGGAACAGGCACCGCACTACTCACCGCCTGAGCGGCGGATACTCATTATCGGACATGTTCCGGGCGGCTCCGGGACCATGACGGATCTCGATATGCTGGCCGGGTGGAGGACTGGGCATTCGTGGGCCGTGCCGACGAATTGGCCCGCCTCCGGACAGTTGCCACGAACGAGTCCGAACACGGCCTGATCCTCAGTGGTGCGGCCGGCATCGGGAAGAGCCGGCTGCTGCACGAGTCGGTGGCCGTGCTGCCCTGCGACACCTGGGCGGTGCACCGCGCCTCCGCGAATATCGCCAGCTCCGGCCTGCCGTTCGGCGGGCTCGCGCAGATCCTGCCCTCGGATCCGCCCGCCGGCGTCTCCCCCGCCGGGCTGCTGCGCTGGGCGGCCGACGGCCTGCGCGCCAAGGCCGGCCAGCGTCCGATCGTGCTCGCGGTCGACGACGCCCACCTGCTCGACCCGCCCTCGGCGGCCCTGGTGCACCTGCTGGTCCGCGAGGACGCGACGCTGCTCGCCACGCTGCGTACCTCCGAACCGGTGCCCGCACCGATCTCCGCATTGTGGACCGAGGGCCTGGTCGGTCACGCCGACCTGGCGCCGCTGAACAACGAGGACTCCCGCTCGCTGCTCGCCACCCTGGTCGGCGGGCCGGTCGAGGCCGGCTCCGCGCAGCGGCTGGCCCGCCTCGGCGGCGGCAATCCGCTGCTGCTGCGCGAGCTGGTGATGGCCGCGGTCCGAGGCGGCGAGCTGACCCAGGCGCACGGTTTCTGGCGCTGGACCGGCCGCCTCGCGCTGGCGCCCAGCCTGGCCGAGCTGGTGGACGCCCGGGTCGGCAGCCTCACCACCGGCGTCCGCGACGTGCTGGAACTCGTGGCCTTCGGCGAGCCGGTCGGGCTGACGCTGCTGCTGCGCGCCGCCGACCCGGCCGACGTGGAGACCGCCGAGGAGCGCGGGCTGATCCGGGTCGTGGGCGACGAGCGGCGTCGTGACGTCCGGCTGGCCCACCCGCTCTACGGCGAGGTGGTGCGACGGCGATGCCCGGTCACGCGGTCGCGCCGCCTGCTCGCCACGCTAGCCGACCTGGTGGCGGAGGCCGGCGCCCGGCGGCGCAACGACCTGCTGCGGGTGGCGGTCTGGCGCCTCGACTCCGGAACGGCGCAGGACGGCGCGCTGCTGCTGGACGCGGCGACGCAGGCCTTCGCGCGGTTCGACATGGACCTGACCCGGCGGCTGGCGTCTGCGGCCCGCGACGCCGGCGCCGGCTACCCCGCGGCGGAGCTGCTGGCCACCGCGTTGCTCTTCGCCGACGAACCGGAAGCGGCCCTGAGCGTGCTGGACGCGGCACCGGACGAGGGCAGCCGCCGGATCACCGCTCGCGCCACCGTGGAGTTCTTCGGCCTGGGCAGCAGGGAGGCCGCCGCGGCGCTCGCCGCGGTGCGACCCGCCGATCCGGCCGACGCCACCCGTGTACGCGCGGTCGAAGCCTTCCTGAACCTCCAGGTCGGCGAGGTGGAGCGCGCCCACGAGCTCGCGGTGGGCGTCGTGCACGCGCCGGCGGCGACAACCCCCGCCCGCGGGCTGGCGCGGTGCGTGCTGGCGTTGCTGGCGGCGCTGGGCGGCGACCCGGACGGCGCCCGCGCGCTGCTCAAGGCCGCCGCCGGCGACCGGGAGGCGTGGCGGCGGGACATACCGACCCTGCAGTACGCCCTCCAGATGGCGGAGGGCACGCTGGTCAGCGTCTCGATGGACCTGCCCGGGATCGACGACATCCTGACCGCGGAGTTCGCGGACCTGGCGCAGTCCGGCGGCTTCGGGTTCGGCTCGGGCTGGGTGTCGCTGCTCCAGGCCCGGGCGGCCTGGCTGCGCGGGCGCACCGACGACGCGCTGCGGGCCGCCGACCAGGCCTGCGCGGCGCTCGCGATGACCCGCGTCTACGACGGCAGCGCCCACTTCGCCCGCGCGAACATCGCGGCCATGCGCGGCGACCACGCCCTGGCCCGGTCGTCGCTGGAGATCGCCGAGGCGGCGGCCGGTCACGCCACCGGCCTCTACTACGCGTGGTGGCAGCAGTCCCGTGCCTGGACCAGCGCCTGCGCCGGGGACCTGGCCACAGCCGTACAGATGCTGCTGGAGGCCGCGGCCCGGCTGCGCGCCGACGGCTTCTACGCGGTGGAGCTGCTCGTTCTCTACGACCTGGTCCGGCTGGGCCGGCCGGAACTCGCGGCCGGGCGGATGACGAAGCTGGCCGGGACGGTCGGCGGACGGGCCACCCCCCTGCTCGTACGCCACGCCCTGGCCGACGCGGACGGCGAGGCCCACCTCGCGGTCGCCCGGGAGTTCTCCGGCCTGGGCTACCAGGTCTTCGCGGCCGAGGCGGCGGCCGGCGCGGTCCGCATCTTCCGGTCCGCCCGCGACCCCCGGGCCCTGGCGGCCAGCACCCTGCTCGCCGACGTGCTCGGCCGGTGCGACGCCCTCCGGACGCCCGCCCTCCGCTCGGTGCAGCCGACGCTCACCGTCCGCGAACGGCAGGTGGCCGAGCTGGCCGCGGACGGCGTACGCAGCCGCGAGATCGCCGACCGCCTGTTCCTGTCACCACGTACCGTGGAAAACCATTTACAGCGCGTCTACACGAAGCTGGGGGTCAGCGGACGCAACGAGCTTGCGCCCGCACTTCGACTGCTTCCGCAATAGGGTGGTGGCGTGGATGCAGAGTTCTCGACGGCGTTGATGACCGACCATTACGAACTGACGATGGTCAGTGCGGCCCTCAAGGACGGGACGGCGGACCGCCGCAGCGTCTTCGAGGTGTTCGCCCGGCGCCTGCCCAGCGGCCGTCGCTACGGCGTCGCCGCGGGCCAGGGCCGGTTGATCGAGCTGATCCGCGACTTCCGCTTCACCGACGAGGACGTGACCTTCCTGCGGAAGGCGGGCATCGTCGACGAGACCACGGCGGCCTGGCTCGCGGAATACCGGTTCACCGGCGACATCGACGGGTACGCCGAGGGCGAGCTGTTCTTCCCCGGCTCGCCGATCCTCACCGTGAGCGGCAGCTTCGCGGAATGCGTGGTGCTGGAGACGCTGATCCTGTCGGTGCTCAACCACGACTGCGCCATCGCCTCGGCGGCGGCCCGCATGGTCACCGCGGCCCGGGGCCGGCCGATCATCGAGATGGGCTCCCGGCGCACCCACGAGCAGGCGGCGGTGGCGTCGGCGCGCGCGGCATACCTGGCGGGTTTCGCCTCCACGTCCAACCTGGCCGCGGGCAGCCGCTACGGCATCCCGACCACGGGTACGTCCGCCCACGCGTTCACGCTTCTCCACGACGACGAGCCGGCCGCCTTCGCCTCGCAGGTCGCCGCGCTGGGCAAGAACACGACGCTGCTCGTGGACACGTACGACATCGCCCAGGGCATCCGCAACGCCATCGCGGTGGCCGGCCCCGACCTGCGAGCCGTCCGCATCGACTCGGGCGACCTCTCGGTCCTGGCCCAGCACTCCCGCGAGCTCCTCGACTCCCTCGGCGCCACCGAAACCAAAATCATCGTCTCCGGCGACATGGACGAGTACGCGATCGCCACCCTCGCCGCGGAACCGGTCGACATGTACGGCGCAGGCACGGCCGTGGTCACCGGCTCGGGCGCGCCGACGGCCGGGCTCGTCTACAAGCTCGTCGAGGTGGAGGGCCGGCCGGTGGTCAAGCGTTCCGAGAACAAGGCGACGGTGGGCGGCCGCAAGACCGCGATCCGCCGCCACAAGCCGACGGGTACGGCCACCGAGGAGATCGTCGTCTCCCAGGGCGTACCCGACCACCAGGCGAACGACCGGCTGCTCCAGCGGTCGTTCGTGGCCGAGGGTGAGATCCTCGAGATCCCGGCGCTGGCGGAGTCGCGGGAGCACCTGCGGCAGTGCCTGATCTCCATCCCGTGGGAGGGGCTCAAGCTGTCCGCGGGAGATCCGGCCATCCCGGTCACGGTGATCCCGACCGCCTGACGGCGCGAGCCGCCGCCCCGGCGCCCGCGCCGACCGACCCGACCACTGGAGGACGCCGTGTCCCGTGCCCTGATCATCGTCGACGTCCAGAACGACTTCTGCGAGGGCGGCTCCCTCGCCGTCCAGGGGGGAGCCGGCGTGGCCGCGGCGATCTCGTCGGCGCTCGCCGGACCCACCGGGCGCTGGGACCACGTCGTGGCGACGAAGGACTACCACGTCGACCCGGGGGCGCACTTCAGCACGCACCCCGACTTCGTCGACTCGTGGCCGGCGCATTGCGTGGTGGGAACCGCCGGCTCCGAGTTCCACCCGTCGCTGGTCACGCAGCGGGTGGAGGCGGTCTTCCACAAGGGTGAGCACGCGGCGGCGTACTCGGGGTTCGAGGGTCACACGGAGGCCGGCGAGGGCCTGGCGGACTGGCTCAGGGACCGCGACGTGACGGAGGTCGACGTGGTGGGCATCGCGACGGACCACTGCGTGCGGGCGACCGCCCTGGACGCGAAGAAGGCGGGATTCGCGACGACGGTCCTGCTGGACCTGACGGCCGGGGTCGCGCCGGCCACGACCGCGGCGGCGCTCAGCCAGTTCGAGGAGGCGGCGGTGGCGACGACGGGCGAGCCGGTCGTCGTCCCCGCCGGCTGACGCCTCTCCGCCGAGGCTCCTCCTTGCGGTCGGCCGCTTCGCCTTGCGGCGGCCTGGCCAGCGAGCCGCCGACGGAGCTTCCTCCGGCTGCGACGAGCTGGCCGGCGCCCCGCTGACGGCGCATCGTCCGGTTACGACGACCTGGCCAGCGGGCCGCTGACGGCGCATCGTCCGGTTACGCGGCCTTCTCAGCGAGCCGCTGACGGAGCGTCGTCCGGCGAAGGGAAGTCCGCGGCCGGACCGCCGTAGCCGTTCTGCCACGCGCCCGCCCCCGCACCGCCCGCCGCCGCACCGCCGTGCCCAGCCCCGCCCACGCCGTCCCCCGACGCACTGCGCCGGCTCCCGGCCACCTCCATGTCCGCGGCGGCCGGGCGGAGCTCGGCCGCGACCGGGACGGTCGCTTCGGCGAGCCGGTGAGCGGCCGTCCGCTCCTCGCGGCGGCGGCGGAGTTCCGGGGGCAGGACCAGCACCGCCACCGCCAGCCCCACGCCGCCGACCGCCGCGAAACCCCAGGCCGGTGCTGTCGCGTCCATCACCACGCCGGCCAGCGGGGCGCCCAGCGCGACGCCGACGGTCAGGGATGAGTTGTGCCAGCCCATCGCCTCGCCGCGGGCAGCGGCGGGCGTCAGGCGGCTCACCGCATCCGCCGTCGCCGTGATCGTCGGGGCGCACAGCGCTCCCGCGGGCAGCAACAGCAGGCCCAGCAGCCACCAGTGGCCGCCCGCGAGCCCCACGGGGACCGTCAGCAGGGCCATCGGGGCGAACAACATCAACGGCGGGAAACCCTGCTTGACCGTCCCGTACGCGAATCCGCCCAGCAGCGAATATCCGGCCCACATGGCGAGCACCGCCCCGGTCCACTCGACCTCACCGGAGTGCTGGAGCACGGCGACCACCGCGACGTCCGTGCCGCTGAGCACGAGGGTGGCGGCGCTGCTGATGGCCAGGACCGCGATCAGGCGCGGGCGCAGCCAGGTGCTGCGGGGCACCCGCTCGCCGGCGGAGATGGGTGCCTCGTCCCTGCCGCGGATCGGCGGGTTGAGCAGGTAGAGACCGACGCCGGAGAGCAGGATGCCGGCGCCGACGGCGAACATGGCCGGGCGGGCGCCGGCCGTCGTGCAGATGAGCACGCCCAGCGCGGGGCCGGCCATGAACGACAGCTCGGTGGTGATCGAGTCGAGCGCGAAGGCGGGCAGGCGGTGTGTCTCGGGGGTGAGTGCCGCGATCGACTGCCGGGCCACCGCGAACGCGGGCAGCGTCAGCAGCCCGGCGACGAGGGCGGCGACGAGCAGCGCCCAGTACGGCATGGCCTGTGCCGCCGACCAGAACGTCACCTCGGCGGCGGTGGTCAGCACCAGCACCGGTCGCAGCCCGCGGCGATCGGTGATCCGCCCGATGACCGGAGCGCCCAGCGAGCTGCCGATGGTGAACGCGGCCCCGACCAGGCCCGCGGCGCCGTACCCGAGGTGCAGGTCCTGGGTGACGTGCAGGGTCAGCGTGACCGTGCCGGCGGTGATCGGGATCCGGGCCAGGGTCGCCACGATGAGCAGCGACGGGATCCCGCGCAGGGCGAGCGTCTCGCGGTAAGGCGTGAGTGTCATTGCGGTCCTAACCTCCGCCCGACAGTGTCCGCCAGGGGTACGACATTCCCAACGGATTTGACGGACCTCACTCCCGGCCCACCCCGGAGCCGGCCGCGACACCGGAACGAAGAAGCCCGCCCCGGGACGCCGGGGCGGGCTGCTCGTCGTTGCGGTCGGGCTACTTGCGGTCGGTCAGGTCTTCCTTGTACGTCGCGCCGCCGTCGGACTCGCCGGTCAGGGGGCGGGCGCCGCCCTCCGGGGGCCCGGCGATGGACTGCTCGCCCGCTGCCAGCTCCGGGTACTTCGCGTCGAAGGCGGGACGCTCGGAGCGGATGCGCGGCATGCGGTCGAAGTTGCGCAGCGGCGGCGGCGAGGAGGTCGCCCACTCCAGGGAGTTGCCCGCGCCCCAGGGGTCGTCCACCGTGACGAGCTGGCCGACCTTGTACGACTTCCAGACGTTGTAGATGAACGGCAGGGTCGAGGCGCCCAGGACGAACGAGCCGACCGTCGAGAACGTGTTGAGGAACGTGAAGCCGTCGCCCGGCAGGTAGTCGGCGTACCGGCGGGGCATGCCCTCCGCGCCGAGCCAGTGCTGCACCAGGAACGTCGCGTGGAAGCCGATGAAGGTCAGCCAGAAGTGAATCTTGCCGAGCCGGTCGTCGAGCATCCGGCCGAACATCTTGGGGAACCAGAAGTAGATCCCGGAGAACACCGCGAACACGATCGTGCCGAAGAGCACGTAGTGGAAGTGCGCGATGACGAAGTACGAGTCCGAGACGTGGAAGTCGATCGGCGGGGCGGCGAGGAGCACGCCGGAGAGGCCACCGAAGAGGAACGTCACGAGGAAGCCGATCGCGAACATCATCGGTGTCTCGAAGCTGATCTGACCGCGCCACATCGTGCCGATCCACACGAAGAACTTCATGCCGGTCGGCACGGCGATCAGGAAGCTCAGGAAGCTGAAGAACGGCAGCAGCACCTGGCCGGTGACGAACATGTGGTGCGCCCAGACGCTCATGGACAGCGCCGCGATCAGCAGGGTGGCGCCGACCAGGCCCTTGTAACCGAAGACGGGCTTGCGGCTGAAGACCGGGATGACCTCGGTGATGATGCCGAAGAACGGCAGCGCGATGATGTACACCTCGGGGTGGCCGAAGAACCAGAAGAGGTGCTGCCACAGCATCGGGCCGCCGGTGTCGACGTCGAAGACGTGCGCGCCGATGACGCGGTCGGCGGCGAGCGCGAAGAGCGCGGCGGCCAGGAACGGGAAGACCATGATCACCAGCAGGCTGGTGACCAGGATGTTCCACGTCATGATGGGCATCCGGAACATGGTCATGCCGGGCGCGCGCAGCGTGATGATCGTGGTGATGATGTTGACGCCGCCGAGGATCGTGCCCAGACCCGACAGGGCCAGGCCGACCACCCACATGTTGCCGCCGATGCCCGGCGAGTGCAGCGAGTTGCTGAGCGGCGTGTACGCGAACCAGCCGAAGTCGGCGGCACCACCCGGCGTCACGAACCCGGCGATGGTGATCGTGCCGCCGAACAGGTAGAGCCAGTACGCGAAGGCGTTGAGCCGCGGGAACGACACGTCGGGCGCGCCGATCTGGATGGGCACCACGAAGTTCGCGAAGGCGAACACGATCGGCGTCGCGAAGAACAGCAGCATGATCGTGCCGTGCATCGTGAACAGCTGGTTGTACTGCTCCGGGGACAGCAGCTGCATGCCCGGCCGGGCCAGCTCGGTCCGCATGAGCAGGGCCATGAAGCCGCCCAGGATGTAGAACACGAAGGCGGTGATCATGTACATGATCCCGATCTGCTTCGCGTCCGTCGTCCGCAGGATCCGTGCGAGGGCCGAGCCCTTGACCTGCTGCCTGACCGGCCATGGCCGGGTCACGATCGGCTTAGGCGCAACGGTCGTCACGGATAGCCTCCGGTGTCTCGTTCGTCCCACTGCGTACGCCGGAAGTGAAAGGCGTACCTCGCAGGCAGAATAGTCCCCCGCCGACCTCCGGCGGGCGCGGGGTGACCAAAGACCACCCAGGTCTCAGAACGGCTCCACGAGCGCGCGGTAGTGATCCGTGAAGATCCGCTGGCCCCGCCTGCGCAGCATAGGATCGCGCTCCGCCGGCGGCACGTCCCGGGTCCGGTCGCGCTCGCGGGTCCGCTCCCGGACCTGGTCACAGCGTTCCCTGCGGCGGCGTTCGTATGCACGCAGCGCCGCTCGGACGTCGCCGCAGGCCGCCTTGAGCACCTCGCCGAGCACCACCGCGTCCTCGAGGGCCATCGCGGCACCCTGGGCGAGGCTGGGGGCGGTGGCGTGGGCAGCATCACCGACGAGCAGCACCGGGCCGGCGGTCCAGCCGTCGATCGCCACCTCGTCGGTGCGCGCCACCTGGACCTTCTCCACCGCGTCCAGGATCGCCGGCGCGCACCCGCCGAAGCCGCCGAAGACCTCCCGCAGGCGCGCCCGCGGATCGGCCGGGTTGGGCGTGTCCGGGCCTGCGGACTCGTCGGCGTACAGATAGAGGCGCCGGCCGCCCATGGGCATGGCCACGAACTGGGCCCGATGACCGAGCAGCGCCGTCCAGTCGCTGAGCGCGGGCCCTCCGCTGACCACGCTGCGGTAGACGATCTGACCGGTCGGGACGGCCGGGCCTCCGAGGCCGGCCTTCTCCCGGATCATGGAACGCCGGCCGTCGGCGCCGATCACGAGGTCGTACTCGGCGACGCTGCCGTCGCCGAACTCGACCTTGGCGGCGCCGTCGATCAGGTCGAGGCCGCGAACGGCGGTGTCGTAGCGCACCTCGCCGCCGACACCGGTGAGCAGCACCTGCTGCAGGTCGCCGCGCGACAGCGCCCGGGACTCGCCGACGCCGGCCCAGAGCGCGGCCACGTCGAGCTCGAAGAGCTCACGCCCGGCGCTGTCCTGGAAGACCTGCCGGAAGATGAGATCGCCCAGGGGACGCAGCGGGGCGTCGAGACCGAGCAGGCGCATCGCCCGCGAGGCGTTGCCCGGCAGATAGATGCCGGCACCCGGCACCATCGTGGCGGGCAGCTCCTCCACCACGTCCGGCCGGAAGCCCGCGATCCGCAGCCCCCGGGCCGCCGCGAGGCCGCTGATGCCGGCGCCCACGACGAGGATGCGCAAGGTCATCGCAGCAACGCCTCCGAGGGGTGGTCGATACGCGTCGGAGCCAAGACACTACCGGGCGCCACCGAACCAGGCCACCCACGAGAATGATCACGTCCGATTTGTTCAAGACGAGCCCCGCCGACGGCTCGTAGCGTCGTGGCCATGGCACCTACCTTCGCTGCGATCGGCCTGGCAGTGGCCGACATGGAAAAGTCGTTGGCGTTCTACCGCCGGCTGGGCCTCGACATCCCGTCCGGCGCCGGGGACGCGCCGCACGCCGAGGTGACCCTGCCGACCGGCGTCCGGCTCATGTGGGACCCCTACGAGACCATCCGCTCCTTCCACCCCGGCTTCTCCCCCGCCTCCGGCGACAGCCGGGTCAGCCTCGCCTTCGCCTGCGACGATCCGGCCGACGTGGACCGTACGCACAGCGCGCTCGTGGCCGCCGGTTATCAGTCTCACCTGGAACCTTGGGACGCCGTATGGGGACAGCGTTACGGCATCGTCCTGGACCCCGACGGCAACAACGTGGAGCTCTTCGCGCCGCTTCCTACGTGACCAGCTCCCGCAGGGGCACACCGGCCAGCGCCTTCACCTCCCGCGACAGGTGGGCCTGGTCGGCGTAGCCCGCCGCCACCGACACGTCGGCGAACGGGCGGCCACGCCGGGCGAGGCCCAGCGCCGTCTGCAGCCGGAGAATGCGGGCCAGAGTCTTCGGCCCGTACCCGAAAGCGCTCCGGCATCGTCGCTGCAGATGTCGCGCGCTGAGGCCGCATTGCTCGGCGATCGCGCCGACCGGAACGCCGGCGCGCGCCTGCTCGGCGACCGCGACCATCGCCTTGTCAGGGGTCCGCCACCGGCGCCCCGCGAAGGCCTCCAGGGCCGCGAGCGGGTCGTCGGCCTCGGCGAGCCGGCGCGCCTCGGGCGGAGCGACCAGCTCGTCGAGGGGCACGCGACGGTCGGTCAGCTCGTCGGCCGGGACACCGAGCACGGAGGCGCCGACGCCGTCGGCGAAGCGCAGAGCGAACAGCCTGCTGCCGGCGGGCGACCCGACCACCTGCGCGGTCGTGTCCGGCCCGGCTATGTAGACACTGCCGTCCTGCCAGATCACGTCGAGGCAGCCGTCGGGCAGGACCCGCGTCGGCGGGCAGCCGGGCGGCACGATGCTGCGCCAGGCGATCACGTGCGGCAGCTTCGATGCCCGTTCGGCGTACATGGGTTCACCCTGGCACGGGGGTACGACAGTCCGCGCGAATGACAACCGTGTAATCCGGGCAGACAATCGTGATATGACCGACCGTCTGGACGAGTACCGGCGCAAGCGGGACGCCCGCCGCACGCCGGAGCCCGTACCGCGGGCCCGGCCCCGCCCGAGCGGCCGGAACAGGTTCGTCATCCAGCAGCACCACGCGCGCAGCCTGCACTGGGACGTGCGGCTGGAGCGGGACGGCGTACTCGTGAGTTTCGCCGTGCCGCGCGGCCTGCCCCGCGACCGCGCCCGCAACTACCTGGCCAAACACACCGAGGACCACCCACTGGAGTATCTGGACTTCCACGGTGAGATCCCGGCGGGCGAGTACGGCGGCGGCCACATGCTGATCCACGACCGCGGCACCTACGAGGCGGACAAGTGGCGCGACGACGAGATCGGTGTCACGTTCCACGGCGACCGCACCTCGGGACGCTACGTCTTCTTTCAGACCGGCGGCCGGGACTGGATGGTGCGCCGGATGGACCCGCCGGAACCCGGCTGGGAGAGCATGCCCGAGGCCGTCGAACCCATGCTCGCGACCAGGGCCGCCGGCCTTCCGCCGGACGATCAGGACTGGGGGTACGAGCTGAGCTGGGCCGGCCGCCGTACCCTCGCGTACGTCTCCGGCGGCCGGGTACGCCTCACCGACGCGACCGGCGCCGACGTGACCTCTTGGTACCCGGAGGTGCGGCCGCTCGGGGAGGCGCTGGCGCCGCTGGAGGCCGTACTGGACGGGGAGATCGTGGCGTTCGAAGGGCCCGCCGTCTCCCCGCAGCTGCTGGAGCGCCGCAAGGCGCCGCGCGACTCCGCGGCGGCACGGCGGGCCGCGGAGCGCACGCCGGTGCAGTTCCTGATCTACGACCTGCTGTGGCTCGAAGGACACTCCACCGTGGAGCTGGTCCGTTACGCCGAGCGACGTGAACTGCTGGAGGGCCTGGGGCTGGCGGGCGACAACTGGCAGACACCGCCGTATTTCCCGGGCGGGGGCGAGTTCGCGCTGCAGGCCGCGCAGGCGCAGGGGCTCGGCGGCGTGGTCGCCAAGCGCCTCGACTCGCCGTATCTCCTGGGCCGCCGCAGCCGCCTGTGGCTGGCCGTGGACGCCACCTGAGCCGAAACGAGCGACGCGCCCGCCTGGCGGGGCGGGCGCGTCGTGATGGTGCGGAGCGTCAGGCGACGAAGCGGGTGCGGCGCCGCCGGGCGATGACCACTCCCGCGCCGCCGGCGACCAGCAGCACCAGCCCGGCGCCACCGATCACGCCTGCGACCGGGCCGGTCACGGGCAGGCCGCCGCCCTGGCCACCGCCGCCACCCGTGCCGGTGCCGGTGCCCGTGCCCGTGCCCGTACCGTTGAGGACGATCGCCCCGGTGTTGTTCGCCGGGTTGGTGTCCTGGCTGAACTGCTCGCATTCGCACGGCTCGTTCACCACGACCGCACCCTTCGCGTCGGGGACGACGCGGGTGACGCGCAGTTTGAACGTGTACGTCTCCGCGTGGCCGGTCTGCAGGAACCAGCCGCCGGAGCAGCGGTAGGCGGCGCCGTCCCGGGAGCAGCCGTCGGGCGCGGAGACCAGTTCGGTGCCGGCCGGTAGCTTGACCTTGATTCTCGCGACGGGCTCGCCGGAGCGGCCGAAGTCGACGGTGGCCGGGCCGGCGTTGCGGACCCCGACCCGGGCGGTCACCACCTCGCCGGCCGCACCTTTCAGGTCCGCGCCGACGGCTACGAGATCGGCGCCGTTCGTGCCGGTGGCGCGGATCCCCACGTTGGTCCAGTTGTTGTCCGGGTTGGTGTCGGCCTGCCGGCTGCTCGCCGACGCGGCCTGCCTCAGCTTGAGGACTCCGCCGCCGCCCGGGGTGCCGAGCGTACGGCCCTCCTGGCGCAACAGGGCTTCGAGGTCCTCCAGCTCGGCCGGGGTGAGCCACTCGAGCTGATTGACCGCGCCGCCGGGGGCGTACGTGTCGGCACGCAGCTTGTAGGGCATCGCGCCGCGCAGCGTGGCACCCGGGGCGAGCGACTGGTCGAACGTGCAGGCGGTGAGCTCGCCGTCGCGGTAGAAGCAGTTGCTGAACCGGGTCGTCGTCTGGAACGCCCAGTCCCGGTTGAACACGACCGAGGTGCCGTCGGCCACGGTCCGGCCCGCGTTGTGGACGACGAGCGGCGCGTCGAAGGTGGCGCCGGGCTTGCGGCTCAACGAGACGTCCGGACCCGCTTTCAGGTCGACGCCGCCG
This sequence comes from Actinoplanes sp. NPDC049681, assembly GCF_044465265.1. NCBI lineage: Bacteria > Bacillati > Actinomycetota > Actinomycetes > Micromonosporales > Micromonosporaceae > Actinoplanes > Actinoplanes sp. NPDC049681. The sequence continues at coordinate 678,627 of NZ_JBITLP010000003.1, read as the reverse complement.
GCGACCCGGATCGTGGCTTGCTCGGTGATCGGCGCGATCCCGTCGGCGACGAAGGTCGCCGTCAGGGTCCCGGAGGTGCCGAGAGTCGCCGAGCGGGTCGCCTTGAGCATGGCGGAGAACCAGCCGGTGATGCCGTCCGGGCCGGTGGAGAGCTCCCAGTCGTCCGTGCACTCGAGCTTCACCGGAGACTCGTTGACGCACTCCCCGACGCCGTCCCCGTCGGCGAGGGTGACGCCGGTCAGGCCGCTGAGGGTGTACGTGAGCCGCGGCTCGGACAGCACGGTCTCCTCGTCGGCCCACCACGACGGACTGAGCAGGGTGCCGGCGCCGCCCACCGGCAGGGTCATGTCGCGGACGATCATGGTGAGTCCCGCGGCCGGGGCGGCGGCCGCGGGTGCGGCGGCGGCCGCGGCGGGCCCGCAGGTCGCGGCGATCGCGGCGAGTGCCGCAGAGACGCGCCGGACGGAGTTGGACGGCATCGAAACATTCCTCCCCATGAACGCCTGAAGCCGTCGCAGCTTAGGCGATCATGGGCCGGCGCGCCGCCCCGCCTCTCGGCCGAACGGACATGTCGCACCGGCCGCCCGGGTTGATCTCTACAGCGGGACGCCCGCCGGCCGATGAGGGGGGTTTGCCGCGGCCCGCAGCGGAAAGGTCTATACGAAGATGCACTTGTCCCCGTCCGACCCGACCGCTGTAGTGAATCCCGTCATGTCTGCTGATCTCTGGAAGTCCGCCGCTTCCGTTCTCGACACCAACTGGGCGCAGGACCACATGGTCCCGTCCCGCCGGCTGTATCCCCACCAGTGGAGCTGGGACGCCGCCTTCATCGCCCTCGGCCTCGCGTACGTGAACCCGACCCGGGCCTGGCGCGACCTGCGAAGCCTGTTCGAGGCGCAGTGGCCGGACGGCCGCGTACCGCACATCGTCTTCGACCCGCTGACCGCCGAGGAGGACTACTTCCCCGGGCCGGGCTTCTGGGACGTTCCGGCGTACGGCGGCCGGCCCGCGCGGGGCAGCACCGGGCTGGTCCAGCCGCCGCTGCACGCCGTCGCCGCCTGGGCGGTGTACCGGCGCGCCGCCTCGCACGGGGCGGCGTGCGCGCACGAGGCCATTCAGCAGCTCAAGTGGCTCTACCCGCGGCTCGTGGCACAGCAGGAGTACCTGACCCGGCGCCGTGACGCCGGCGGGAACGGGCTGGCGAGCATCGTGCACCCGTGGGAGTCCGGCCTCGACAACAGCCCCTCGTGGGATGCGGCGATGGCGCGCGTACCGGGGGACCTCGGCCTGCTCGAGCGTTTCCGGCGCCGGGACATCGAGGTCGCGGACGCCGCGCACCGGCCCACCGACCTGGACTACGCCCGTTACGTGAACCTGGTCCTCGACTACCGCGACGGCGGCTATGCGGACACCGACCTGGCGCAGCGGCACGCGTTCGTCGTCGAGTGCCCGTCCTTCAATGCGATCCTGGCGGCCGCCGAACTCGCCCTCGTCCACATCGCCGCGGTGGTCGGCGCCGACCCGATGGCGCACCGGCGGCGGGCGCGTCGGATCACCGAGGCGATCTCGCGGCACCTGTACGACGACAGCACCGCGACCTTCCGCGCGCGCGATGTGCGTACCGGAGAACTCAGTCCGGCCCGGTGCATCAACGGCCTGGTGCCTCTCCTCCTGCCGGATCTGCCGCGCGACCAGGTCGAGGCGATCATGGCGGAGGCCGCGTCACCCCGGTTCGGCCTGCCGGCGACGACGGGCCTGCCGGTGCCCAGCTACGACCGGACCGCGCCGGACTTCGACACGCTGCGCTACTGGCGCGGCCCGATCTGGATCAACGTCAACTGGCTGCTGCGCCGCGGCATGCTGGTGCACGGCTATCGCGACCAGGCCGAGGACCTGCGTACGGCAATGGTCCGGCTGGTCCATCGCTCCGGGCACTTCGAGTACTTCCACCCGGACACCGGCGCGGGCATCGGCGCCCCGACGTTCAGCTGGACCGCCGCCCTGGCCCTCGACCTGCTCGCGGACCGTTCCGTGCCCGCCTACGCGCGAGCGGCCTAGAGCTTCTCCGCGGCGATCGTCGTGTCCGGGCCGTGACCGGTGTGCACGACGGTCTCGGGCGGCAGCGTCAGCAGCCGGCTGCGGATCGACTGCTCGATCGTGGGCCGGTCACTGTAGGAGCGGCCGGTCGCGCCCGGCCCGCCCTGGAACAGGGTGTCTCCCGTGAAGACGCAGCCCAGGGCCGGTGCGTAGAGGCAGACGGCGCCCGGGCTGTGCCCCGGCGTGTGCAGCACGCGCAGGGTGATGCCGGCCACCGCGATCTCCTGGCCGTCGTTCAGCGGCGCCGGCATCGGCACGCCCGGATGGGTCAGCTTCCACAGCACGTCCTCGGCGGGGTGCAGCAGCAGCGGCGCCCCGGTCTCCGCGGCCAGCTCCGGAGCGACCCGGACATGATCGTCATGCGCGTGGGTGAGGACGATCGCGACGACCTTGCGGCCGTTCACCAGCTGCATGATCGACGGTACGGAGTGAGGCGCGTCGACGACCACGCACTCGGTGTCGTCGCCGACCACCCACACGTTGTTGTCCACGTCGAACGTCTCGCCGTCGAGCGAGAACGTGCCGCTGGTGACCGCGTGATCGACGCGTACGCCCATCAGAAGATCACCACCGAGCGCAGTACGCCGCCCGTGTGCATCTTGGCGAACGCGTCCTCCACCCCGTCCAGGCGGATCTCCTCGGTCACGAACGCGTCCAGGTCCAGGCGGCCCTGCAGGTACAGCTCGGTCAGCATGGGGAAGTCGCGGGTGGGCAGGCAGTCGCCGTACCAGCTGCTCTTGAGCGCCCCGCCGCGGCCGAAGACGTCGAGCAGCGGCAGCTCGATGGTCATCTCCGGGGTCGGCACGCCCACCAGCACGACCGTGCCCGCCAGATCCCGGGCATAGAAGGCCTGCTTGTACGTCTCCGGCCGGCCCACCGCCTCCACGACGACATCGGCGCCGTTCCCACCGGTGAGCTCCTGCACGGCGGCGACCACGTCCGTCCCGCGCGCGTTGACCGTGTGGGTGGCACCGAACTTGCGCGCCCACTCGAGCTTCTGATCGTCGGTGTCGATCGCGATGATCGTGGTGGCCCCGGCGAGCGCCGCCCCCACCACGGCCCCGTCGCCGACGCCGCCGCACCCGATGACCGCCACCGAGTCGCCCCGGGTGACGCCACCCGTGTTGATCGCCGCACCGATGCCGGCCATCACCCCACAGCCGAGCAGGCCCACCGCCGCGGGCCGGGCGGCCGGGTCGACCTTCGTGCACTGACCGGCGTGCACCAGCGTCTTCTCCACGAACGCGCCGATGCCCAGCGCGGGCGACAGCTCGGTGCCGTCCTCCAGCGTCATCCGCTGTGCCGCGTTGTGGGTGTTGAAGCAGTACCACGGCTTGCCCTTGCGGCAGGCCCGGCAGTCGCCGCAGACCGCACGCCAGTTCAGCACGACGAAGTCACCCGGGGCGACGTCGGTGACGCCGGCACCGACCGCCTCGACGACGCCCGCCGCCTCGTGGCCGAGCAGGAAGGGAAAGTCGTCGTTGATGCCGCCCTCGCGATAGTGCAGATCGGTGTGGCACACCCCGCACGCCTGGACCCGCACGACGGCCTCGCCGGGCCCGGGATCCGGCACGACGATCGTGGTCACCTCGACGGGTGCGCCCTTGGCCCGGGCGATGACTCCGTTGACTCGCTGGCTCATGCCGACCACCTTGCCACCGCGGTGCGCCGGGCGCGATCAGGCGCCGGAGGATCTACGGTGTCCGGGTGACCGTCGTCCGCCGCGTACTGCTGCTGGTTCTCGCTCTCGTGCTGCTCCCGGCCCCGGCCCGGGCGGATCCGCCGGCCCGGCTGGCGACCCAGGTGACCGACGAGGCCGGCGTCCTCACCGACCGCGCGACCGTCGACCGGGCGCTCGCCAGTCTGCGCGAGAAGACCGGGGTCCAGCTCTTCGTGGTGTTCGTGGACTCGTTCGACGGCGTCCCCGCCCAGGAGTGGACGGACCGGACGGCCCAGCTCAGCGACCTGGGAGACCGCGACGCCCTGCTGGCGGTCGCGACCACCGACCGGGCGTACGCGTATTCGTTCCCGCCCGACCCCCGCATGTCGGACGCCGAGCTGGAGCGGGTGGCCGAGCGGGACATCGAAACGGCCCTGTCCAGAGCGGACTGGTCGGGTGCGGTCGTCGCGGCGGCCGACGGCTACACGGACGCCACCGACGGCATCCCGTACCTCTGGGTTTTCGTCGTTCTCGCGCTGGTGATCGCCGGAGCGCTGCTGTGGGTGTGGCGCCGTCGCCGCCGGCGGGCGCGTCCGCCGGCGCCCGCCGGTCCGTCGCTGGAGGAGCTCACGGCCCAGGCGAACGCCCTGCTGCTCGAGCTCGACGACGACCTGCGGGCCAGCGGGAGCGAGCTGGCCCTGGCCAAGGCCCAGTACGGCGAGCCGGAGACGGCCCGCTTCGCCGAGGCGCTGGCGGCCTCACGGGCGGACGTGGCGGAGGCGTTCCGGCTGCGGATGACCCTGGAGGAGGAGCCGGCGCCGGACGACGAGGCCCGGCGCCGCACGCTGGCGGAGATCATCGCCCGTTGCCGGAGTGCCGACGAGCGACTGGACGCCGAGTCGGAGGCCTTCGACCGGCTCCGCGACCTGGAGGGCCGCGCCGAGGAGGCGGCCACCGAGGTGGAACGCCGCCGGGCCGCGGTGGAGGCCGCCCTGCCGGAGGCCGCGCGGGTGACGGAAGAGCTGAGCCGGCGGTACGCGGGCCAGACGGTCACCGCGGTCTCCGGGAATGTCGATCAGGCACGGGAGCGGCTGCAGTTCACCACGGATGCCGTCGCCCGGGCACGTGCCGCCCTGGCGTCGGCCGGCGAGACAGCCGGATCAGGCAGCGACACGGCGGCCGGCCCGAGCGCGGCCGCCAGCCCAAGCACCGCGACCGGCCCAAGCGCCGCAGCCGGCGAAAGCGCGGCGGCCGGCGAAAGCGCGGCGGCCGGCGAAGGCGGCAGCCAGAGCGCTCCCACCGGCGAAGGCGTCGCAGGTGGTCACAGCGCCACGGGCGGCGGGCGTGCCGAGGCGGCGCTCGCCGTGCGGGCGGCCGAGCAGGCTGTGCAGCAGGCGGAACAGCTCGTGGCGGGCGTGCATCGCGCCGCCGCCGACCTCGAGAACGCCGGCTCCGCGGCCGGCTCGCTGCTCACCGAGCTGGAGTCCGAGATCGCCGCCGGCCGCGCCGCGCCGAGCGGGGCTTCGGCCGGGCTCGCCGCCGCGGTCGCCGGTGCCGAGCAGACGGTCGCCGAGGTGCGTACCCGGCTCGCCGCCGACAAGCCGGACCCGGTCGCCGCCGTGGCCGCCCTGCAGGCCGCCGACGCGGCGCTGGATCGCGCGCTCGCCGAGGCCCGCGACGCCGCGGAACGATCGGCTCGCGCTCGTGGGCTGCTCAGCCAGGCGCTCCCGGTGGCCAGGGCCGAGGTGGCCACCGCCACCGACTTCATCACCACCCGGCGCGGGGCCGTCGGCACCGGAGCGCGGGCCTCGCTCTCGGAGGCTCATCGGCATCTGGCCCTGGCGGAGAGCCTCGCGGAGTCGGACCCGGTCACGGCGGTGGCGGAGGCTCAGCAGGCCCAGCAGCACGCCATGGCGGCGAGCAGCGCGGCCCACTCCGACGTGCAGAGCTGGTCCGGGTACGGCCCGGGGGGATACGGCTCGGGCGGCTTCGACCCCGGCGCGTTCGCCGGAGCCGTCCTCGGCGGCATCCTGGCCGGTGGTGGCCGGTCGCACGGCGGCGGAGTCGGCGGCGGCTGGGGCGGTGGCTTCGGCGGCAGCGGCCGTCGCACCGGTGGTGGCGGTGGCGGACGCCGGGGAGGTGGCGGGCGCTTCTAGCTGCCCTCGGCCGGCTTCTCCAGCAGCGACTCGCAGAGCTTCTGCAGCTGACGGACCTGGGCCGGGCTCAGCCGGTCGAAGACGAGCTGCTGCACCGCCTCCGCGTGCCCGGGAGCGGAGTCGACGATCTTGCGGTAGCCCTCGTCGGTCAGGACGGCGATCTGCACCCGGCCGTCCTCCGGGTCGCGCTCGCGGCGTACCCACCCCTGGGCCTCGAGGCGTGCCACGACGTGGGAGAGGCGGGAGAGGGAGGCGCTCGCCTTCTTCGCCAGGCGACTCATCGCGAGCCGGCGGTCCGTACGCTCCGAGAGGGTGGCGAGCACGAGGTAGCCCATGTGGGTCACGCCCGCATCCCGCTGCAGCTGGCCCTCGAGCGCGGCCGGGACCTTGACGAGAACCTCGACGAATGTGCGCCACGCCTGCTGCTGTTCGTCCGTCAACCACCGTGGCTGTTCCATGGCTGCAGGTTAGTGACCTGCCGCCCGGATCGGCCGCTGGGGGCTCGGCCGATCCCGGCGCACCAGAACTCAGGACTGCGGGGGCTCGTCCTTGCCGGCCTCTTCCAGCTTGTCCGCCTGCTCCTTGGTCTTGTGGACCGCGCCCTCCGCGTGCTCCGGCGGGCCGTAGACCGTGTACAGCACCAGCGGGTTCGGGCCGGCGTTCACGAAATTGTGCTTGTGCCCGGCCGGTACCACCACGAGGTCACCCTGGTTGACCTTGCGGGTCTGGCCGCTGACCTTGGCCTCGCCGGTGCCACTCACGAACGTCAGGATCTGGTCCACCTCGTGGACCTCCTCGCCGATCTCGCCGCCCGGCGGGATCGTCATGATCACGAGCTGGGTGTGCTTGCCGGTCCACAGCACACGGCGGAAATCCGGACTCTTCTCGGCAACGGTGGCGATCGTGTAGTGCTCCATGCCTGGCCCGTTACCCGCAAGCCCGGGTCGGCAATCCCCCGGCGGCGCCGGTCAGGACCGCCGCAGGCGGGGCACCGGGCCCAATGCCGATACCGGCTCGGGCCGGCCGATGAGGTAGCCCTGGGCGAAATCGACCCCGAACTCCCGCAGCATCCGCAACGTCGCCTCGTCCTGCACGAACTCGGCCACCGTGTGGATCCCGTACGCCTGGCAGACCTGCACCAGCGCCTGCACCAGCACCTGGTCCTGCGGGCTGTGCACGAGGTCGCGGACGTACTCGCCGTCGATCTTGACCAGGTCGATCGGGAACAGCCGCAGGTAGCGGAACGACGCGTACCCGGAGCCGAAGTCGTCGAGCGCCAGCTGGCAGCCCAGGTCGCGGATGCGGTCGGCGAAGTTGCGGGCCTCGCTCAGGTTGCCGATCAGCGCCGTCTCGGTGATCTCGAACGTGAGCTGCTCGGGGTTCACCGCGTACCGGTCGATCAAGGCCTCGACCTCCGCGGTCAGGCGCGGATCGCCCACCGTACGCCCGGAGAGGTTGATCTGGAATGCCTGCGCGGGCAGCGTCGCCGCGACCTCCATCGCCCGCTCGACCACCCACAGGTCGATGTCGTAGACGGCGTCGAGGCGCTCCGCCGTGTCGAGCACGTGGATCGGCGACTGGGGGTTGCCGTTCTCGTCCAGGACGCGCAGCAGCAGCTCGTGGCGCAGCACCAGGTTGGTCTGCAGCTCGAGGATGGGCTGCGCGAAGAGGGTGAACCGGTCGGTGCCGAGGGCGTCGGCGACCCGGTTGCGGTAGGAGCCCTGCCGGTCCTTCGCCGGCACCGGGTCGGCGATGAGGGTCAGGGGCCGGTCGCCCTCGCGGGCCTGCCGCCACGCGTGTTCCGCGTCGATGAGGAGGTCGTGGCTGCCCGCGTCGCCGTCCGGGCGGAAGCGCACCAGGCCGGCCCAGGCGCGGGCGCGCACCCATGCGTCGGGCAGGACGAACGCCTGGCTGCGGAGCGCCTCGACGAAGAGGTCCGCCTGGCGGCGGGCCATGACCCAGGAGGCGCCGGGCAGCAGCACCCCGATCTCGTTCGGGCCGACGCGGCCCAGCAGGTCGTCCGGCCGGACCAGCCCTTCGAGTACGCGCGCAGCCCGGTGCAGCAGATCGGCGTTGGCGTCGAAGCGCACGCCGTCGGTCCGGTCGGGTTCCACGCGCACGATCAGCAACGCTCCCCCGCCGCTGCGCTGCGCGCGGTCGATCTCGTCGGCGAACCGGGCGCGGGTGAGCAACCCGGTCGCCGGGTCGGGGTCGATGATGGAGGCCTGGACGGTCTCGCCCCGGCGGGTCAGGCGCGCCACTTCGCGGCGGGCCCGCTCGCGCGCCGAGACGTCACGCAGCGCGCCTCGGACGCCACTGACCGTGCCATCAGGGCCGGCGATGGGCTCGAGGCGGCAGTCCACGTCGAACCAGCCGCCGTCGGCGCGCATCAGGCGCACGGTGGTGCGCACCGGCTCGCGCGCGGTCCAGGCCCGGGTGATGGAGCCCAGCGCCTTCGCGTGATCGTCGCGGTGCACGTGCCGGGCCAGGAGCTGACGGCTCAGCTCGTCGCCCTTCGGTGGCCGGCCGAGCAGCGCCGCGAGCCCTTCGGACCAGATGATCCGGTCGCCGTCGGCGGTGTAGGTGAACCAGACCTCGTCGTCGGCGGGCATGCGCGACTCCGGCAGATGGGGCCGCTTGGGCGCCGAGTTGGGGCCGAGGCGGGGACGCCGGGAGAGCCGGTCGCGCAACGCGCGCGGACGCGGAAAACGTTCGTCCGGTGCTGTCATGTGCAGCCGTCACCTCCCGTCCTGCCGCGATGATGCCCCTGACCTATTACGACCCGTTACCGCTCCGGGTAACAGGGGGCGGCCGCGAGAATGTTTTCGCAGCTCGCCCAACAAAACAGCGAACAGGCAGTTCTCCGCCGTTCAGACGGTGAAATTAGCCGATCGGCCGACGGTCCCGGCGCACGGCCGGCGACCCCGGGTCCATGACGGACAGTTACTGCGAGTGGTGATAGTGGAACCATGTGCGACACCTACCCGTCGACCTCGATCAACATGCACCGAACGCGTCCGGGACGGTGCTCCCCGTAAAGAGATCACGAGACGGTGGATATGGTGGCCCTTCGGACACGTGAGCGAGGACCACGCATGGGCATCATTCGGGACATGCAGCGGGCGCACGCGACGCAGGCGGCCGCCGAGCAACGGGCGCGTACGGCCGCGGCCCAGCAACGCCAGCTGATCCGGCGCAACGCGGACCTGGCGATCGCCGCGGCGCAGCAGGCCGCTGCCGACGCCGAACGGCAACGCGAGCACCGCAGGCTGTACGCGGAGGCCCGCAGCGCCGACGCCGCCGCCGCGAACGCGGACCTCAGGGCACGGCTGTCGGACCTCGACGCGCTGCTGCTGTCCACGCTGGACGTGGACGACCACATCGATCTCGACCGGTTCAAGAAGCCGATCGCCGTGCCCGCGTTCGACCCGGGACGGCTGGGCCGCCCGGCGCCGGAGCCGTCCTGGCAGAGCTACGCCCCGCCGGAGCCCCGCGGCGTCGGCAAGATCCTCGGCGGCGAGCGCCTCCACCAGCAGCAGCTCGCCCAGGCGCGGCAGGCGTTCGAGGAGGCGAAGGCGCAGTGGGCAGAGGGCGAGCGGCGCCGCACCCGCCAGCTCGAGGCACGCCGCCGGCAGTACGAGGAGAACCGCCGCCGTCATGAAGCGAAGCTGCTCGAGTACAACGCGGAGGTGGACCGGTTCGCCGCGGCCGTCGCGAGCGCCAACCCCACGGCGGTGGTCGAGTACTTCGCGATGGTGCTCGGCAACTCCGTGTACCCGGACGACTTCCCTCAGCACTTCCGGCTCGCGTACCTGCCGAAGAAGCAGCACCTCCTGGTCGAGTACCACCTCCCGCCGGTCGAGGTGATCCCGGTGGTCAAGGAGTACCGCTACGACCGGGTCCGCGACGACCTGCTGGCGGTGCCGCGCGACGACGACGAGATCCGCCGCCGCTACACGGAGATCATCTCCATGGTGGCGCTGCGGACCGTCCACGAGATCATCGAGGCCGACCGCGGCGGGCTGGTCCGGGAGGTGCTCTTCAACGGCATCGTGGACACGATCGACCGGCGTACCGGGCTCTTCGTGCGGCCCTGCCTGGTCTCGCTGCGCACCGACCGGGACACCTTCGCCGCGATCAAGCTGCGCCGCGTCGACCCGATCGCCTGCCTCAAGCACCTGCAGGCGGGCCTCTCCGGCACGCCGGATCAGCTGGACGGCGTGGACCCGGTGGTGGACTTCGACCGGGAGGCGGACCGCGACTTCACGCAGGAGTTCAACGTCCTGGCCGACATCGACCAGCGTCCCAACCTCGCGACGATGGCCGCCGGGGAGTGGGAGCAGACGATCGCCGACCTGTTCGGCAACATGGGCCTGGCGGTCGGCGCCGCCGAGGACGGCCGGTGGCGGGCCACCGACCCGCGGCCGCTGTTCGGCGGCCAGGTCGTGATCCAGGCGGTACGCGGCAGAACCGTGGACGCGGCCACCGCAACGGCACTGGTTGCCGCCGTGACCGAGGCAGGCGCCACGAAAGGCGTCCTGGTGGCCACGGACGGCTTTGAGCAGGAGGCCCAGGAGGCGGTCAGGGGCCGGCCCATCGAGCTGCTCGACGGTCCGGCGCTCCTGAGCCTGCTCGCGGAGCACTCCGGCCTCAAGGCCCGCATCGAGCCCGCCGAGGAGGCAGCTGTCTAGAGCGGGTGGCCCGTGGTGGCGTCGACGTGATCCGGGACGCCGTCGTGCCGGTCGCCCACGGTGAGCGTCCCGGACGGCTCGAACATCAGAATCGCCGCGCCGGCGGCTGACGAAGGCCGGTGCTCCACCCCGCGCGGCACGGTGAAGACGTCGCCGCGGCGGAGGGTCACCACCCCTTCGCGCAGGGCGATCTGCAGCTCGCCGTCGAGGACGAGGAAGAACTCGTCCGTGTGGTCGTGCGTGTGCCAGACGTGCTCACCCTGCACCTTGGCGATGCGTACGTCGTAGTCGTTCACCGTGGTCACGATGCGCGGGCTCCAGAGAGCGTCGAAGGACGCCAGGGCCCCGGTCAGGGAGATCGGTTCGCTCACCCCCCGATCGTCGCCCCTTCCCCGGGTACGTGGTGAGTGCTAGGAATCGCACATGTCGCAAGGATCCTTGCACCGCGTCGTCGTGCTGGTGGACGAGAACTCGAACCCGTTCGAGCTCGGCTGCGCCACCGAGGTGTTCGGCCTGCGCCGCCCCGAGATCGGCCGCCTCCTCTACAACTTCCGCCTGTGCGCGGCCGCCCCCCGCACCCGGATGCGCGACGGCTTCTTCACGCTCACCGGGGTGGCGCCCCTGCGGGCGGTCGACGACGCGGACACGGTGATCGTCCCGAACCGCCCGGACGTCGAGACGCCCCGCCGCCCCGCGGTCCTGGCGGCGATCCGCCGCGCCCACGCCCGCGGCGCCCGCCTCATCGGCTTCTGCAGCGGAGCGTTCACCCTCGCCGAGGCCGGTGTGCTCGACGGCCGACGCGCCACGGCCCACTGGCAGTGGGCGGACGCGTTCCGGTCCCGCTTCCCCCAGGTACGGCTCGAACCCGACGTACTGTTCGTCGACGACGGCGACATCCTCACGTCCGCCGGCAGCGCGGCCGCCCTCGACCTGGGCCTGCACGTCGTCCGCCGCGACCACGGCGCCGAGGTGGCCAACGCGGTCAGCCGCCGCCTGGTCTTCGCCGCCCACCGCGACGGCGGCCAGCGCCAGTTCGTCGAGCGTCCCGTCCCCCGCATCCCGGACGACTCGCTGGCGCCCGTCCTGGCCTGGGCCCAGGAACGGCTCGATCACCCGCTCACGGTCGCCGACCTGGCCGCTCAGGCGGCGGTGAGCCCGGCCACCCTGCATCGCCGCTTCCGCGCCGAACTGGGCACGACCCCGCTGGCCTGGCTCACCGGCGAACGCGTCACGCTGGCCCGCCGCCTGATCGAACGCGGCGAGACCCGGCTGGACGTGGTGGCCCGCCGCACCGGCCTGGGGACAGCGACTAATCTCCGCGCGCTGATGCGCCGGGAGACGGGCCTGACCCCGACGTCGTACCGGCGTCGCTTCGGTCCACGAACGGCGTGATCCCCAGCTCCTCGATGCGCTGCCAGAGCGGTCGCAGCGCGGCCTCCGGTTCGCGGGCGAAGATGCTTCCCCGGATGCGGACGAAGACACAGTTGCCGACCCGCTCCAGCACCGCCTGCCGGCGCATGTCGCTCTCCCACTGCTCCGGCCCGTGGTACGCGTCCCCGTCGCACTCCACCGCCAGCCGCCGTCCGCCCGGGGCGTTGAGCACGAAGTCGATGCGGTAACCGCCGATGCGGAACTGCGGCGTCGGCCGGTATCCGCGGGCCACCATGCGGCGCAGGACCTCCCGTTCGAAGTCGCTCTCGCAGAGGATGTCGGCGTCTGCCTGCGCGCCGAACGCGGTGAGGTTCAGGGCGTAGTTCAGCAGCAGCGCGCGGGCGTCGTCGGCGTGCAGGGACTGCGGGCGTACCGAATGGAAGATCCAGAGTTGGTCCCGGGCGCGGGAGGCGGCGACGTTGATCCGGCGGTGGTATTCGCGCTTGGTGAAGGCCGCGACGCGGCCGTCGTTGTCGGAGACCACCATGGACACCAGGACCACGTCGCGTTCGTCGCCCTGGAACGTGTACGCGTCGCCGACCCGCAGCCGGCGGGCCTCCATCTCGTCCTCGCCGATGGTCTCGCGCAGCCGCGACAGCAGGTACGACGCCTGGCCGCTGCTGCTCAGCAGGCTGATGACGCCGATCGACTTCCCCCTGTACGCCCGGTCCGCCACGATCGCCGCGACCCGGTCGACCAGGGCCTCGGCCTCGTCGACGTTGACGTCACCGAAGGTCGGGAGGGGTTGCCGGACGCCGTCCGCGACGAAGACGGCCTTGACCGGGTCGAGGGCGGACCGGTCGGCGCGCAGCGGCTGGATCTTGCCGTCGTAGTAGTGCCGCGACGAGAACTCGATGATCTGCGGTACGCACCGGAAGTGCTCGGTGAGCAGGATCCGCTCGGGCGAGCGGCGCACCGCGTGGTCGTAGAGCGACGACTCCGGATCGAAGTGCTCGGCGGACGGCACGTCCCCGAGATGGCTGTGGATGAGGCCGGAGACCGAGCCGACGAAGCCGAGCTGGGGGCCGATCTGCTGGTCGTCGCCGACCACGACGGCCCGTTCCGCCAGCGACAGCACCGGCAGGGCGAAGAGGTCGGCCTGCGACGCCTCGTCCACGATGACGACGTCGAAGCGGGCCCCGCCGGCGAACTGCTCGATCGCCCGGTCCACCGACATGACCCAGACCGGTACGGCCTCCACGGCGGACTCCATGGCCCGCTGGGCGTGCGCCTGCCAGGCGGCGGCGCTGCGCCCGGTGCCCTTGCCGATCTTGCGTAGCGCGGTGGTCCAGTCGGCCAGGGCCGCGCGGCGGCGGTCGTCGAGGGCGCGGGCCACCTCGAGCCATGCGGAGGCGACGACCAGCTCGCCGGTGAGCCTGCGGATCTTCTCGCGGCCCTGTTCGACGCGGCGGTTCAGCACCGCCGGGTCGACGCTGCCGACCACCTGGTCGAACCAGGTCTGCGCCTGCCGCCACTGCCACGCCTGCAGGCACGCGGTCCCGGAAACGGCCGGCACCAGGCCGGCGGCGATCTGCGCCGCCCACTCCGGCGCCACCGCCGCGAGCCGCCCGTGCAGCTCGAGGAAGCGGGACACCTCCGGGCGCAGGGCCAGCAACCGGCGGGTCTCGGTCAGCGCCTCGTCCCAGCCGTCCAGCGTCCGCCAGGCCGCGGCCAGCCGCGGCCAGGGCGCGAGGGCGTCGGCCACCGCGCGGTCGGCGGCGTCCAGCCGGTCCAGTTCCAGGACCACCGGGCTGTCGTCGAGGAGCTCCGAGATCTCCGCCAGCCGGGCCGCATCCAGCTCAAGGTCTTCCTGAGGTACGAGCACAGCAAGCCGGGCGGACAGCTCGGGCCACTGGCGGGCGTCCCAGCCCAGCGACTGTGCGGCGTCGGCGAGCAGCCCACCCGCCCATACCTCCGGATCGCCCTCGCGCGGCGGGATGGCCAGGCGCTGGATCCACTCCGACCAGTGCTCGCCCAGCCGGCGCTGCGCCCGCGCGCGCTCGACCCAGGCGACGGCGATGTCGACGTCGTCGGCGCTACGCAGCGGCTCGCCGTCGACGCGTACCTCGTCGGCGACCTTCCACAGGGACGCCTGGAGCAGCCGGTGGAGGCCCTTGCCGGCCGCGAACCGTTCCCGCACCTCGGCGAGGCTGGCCAGCAGCCGTCGGGGTTCGGCGGTGAGCGACGGCGGCGCGGCGACCCGGTGCCCGGCGAGGCGGCGGGTCAGGTCGGCCAGGGACCGCTGGAGCTCCTCGGTGGCGGTGACGTGGTCGGCCCACACGGTGGCCCAGTGCGGGTCGGCGAGCAGGCGGCCGAGCCGGTCGGTCCAGGTGCCTTCGCGCCGGTGCAGCCACGCGACCGCGTCCCGGAGCCCGTCGAGCAGGTCAGCCAGGGCTTTCGAGCCGTGTGCCCGTACCGAATCGGGGTCGACGCCGGCCGCCTCCAAGCGCGACACCCGCTCCGCGGCCGCCGCCCGGTCGGCCCGGTCCTGTTTCGCCTGCGCCGCGTCGGGCAGCGACGCGACGTCGGGCAGATCGCGCAACGCCGCGGCCCGGTCCGCCGGTGCGAGGGACGCGGCGAGCTCGAGCAGCACGGCGAACTCGTCGGCGCCCAGCGGCGGCGGATCCAGCGGATCGACGGCGTCCGGGATGCCGCCGTGGGCGGCCGCCCGTTCCCGCAGCCAGGAACCCACGTCGGCGGGCGAGAGGTCGACGTCGTCGAGACGGTACGTGGCCGACTCGCTCTGGGCGATGGCCCGCAGGCCGCCCAGCGCCCGGGCCAGCTCCCGCTCGGCCTCCTCCAGCCGGCCGGTGAGCCGCTCGACCCGGGCGGCCTCGGCGGCCTTGTCCAGGGTGGCGGCCCGGTCGGAGAGCTCCCGGGCGGCGAGCTGCAGCTGCACGAGCTGGTCGGTCGTACGCCCCAGCACCGCCAGGCAGAGGGCCCGGACCTGCTCGGGCAGCCCGTCGCGGAGCACCCGCAGCGGATCCTCCTTCTGCGCGACGACGAGCACCCGCTTGCCGTTGGCCATCAGATGGCAGATCAGGTTGCGGATCGTGTGGGTCTTGCCGGTGCCGGGCGGGCCCTGGACGGCGACGTTGCGGTGGTGGGCCAGCCGCCGGGCGATCGACTCCTGCGCCTCGTTGGTCGGCAGCGGCATGAGCAGCCGCTCCCCCACCCGATGCCAGTCCTCCGGTCGGTCGCCGGGCATCTCGAGCCGGCTCGGCTCGTGCGCCACGATCGCCGCGAGCGCGCCGACGCTCGCGGTGTCGCCGGCCAGCAGGCGGTCACGCAGGCTCTCCAGGAACCCGCGCAGCAGCCGCTGCTTCGGCCGCGCGAAGAGGACGCCGGTGTCGACGATGTGCGGACCGGCCACCTGGTCACCGGGCCGGGCGACGACCCGGTCGTAGCCGAGCCGGCCCAGCGCCCGCTCGAACAGCTCCCGCCGCTCCAGGTCGTCCCAGAGGTCCACCTCGAGGGTGCCCGCCGGCCCGGCCAGGGCGAGCAGCTGCGCCAGATAGCGCTCGTCGAGGCCGGCCAGCGCGTCGGTCTGCAGCCGGGACGGCCCCTGCGGGGAGACCGTGATCAGGGACCGGTCCGGCTCGTACTCGATGATCACCGGCGTCGCGACCAGCGGATAGCGCACCCGCTGGCCGTCGACGACCGTGTCCAGGATGCCGTGCCCCCACACGAGCTCGGTGGTGGCTGCGCTCATGTCGACCTGGTGCATCAGATCGAAGAGCTGCCGATGCAGGGTACGGGTCTGCTCGGCGCCGCGGCTCAGCAACGACCACGGCCGCCACACCTCGTCCCGCCAGGCCGCGAACCCGTCGTCGGGCTCCTCCGCCTCCACCACCGGCTCGTCGCCCGCCGCTGCCCCGATCTCGCCGCCCGCGTCGTTGAGCCGGCGGCGCAACTCGGCCGGGACCGGCGGCGGGCCGGGCAGGTCCGGCAGACCCACCCGCAGCCACGTCGTGCCGTCGGCCGCCGGACCGCTCTGACATGCGGGATGCCCGGGCAGAGCGTCGAGCCAGTGCGCCTCCGCGGGCACGGTGCGAGCCGGCCGTTCCATCTGCGCGCGCACGGCCAGCAGATAGTCGGCGACGGAGACGGCCCGGTCCCGGATGACGGTGGGCGACTCAGGCTCGGGCATTCTTCGCAGGTTATCCGATGTACGCCGCCCGTCAGCTCCGCGCGTACTTCTCCCACCACGTGAACGCCGCCCGGTAGGCGCTGGGCGTGTCATCGGGGGCGTGGTTGGCGAGCCCGTTCTTCCCGAAGTAGTAGTCGTGGACCTGATCGGCGGCCGGCTTCGCCAGATCCGGGTCGGAAACCGCGACGGCATGGATGTGGTACGGCCACGACCCCTGCGACGGCGTACGCAACCACGCGGCGAACCCGACCGTACGCAGCGCACGCACCGTCTCCCAGCGCTGCGTCGAGGACAAGCTCCCCACCGAGACGTCGACCACCCCGCCGCCGTCGTGCGTACCGGCGGACGTGGGATCCGACGTGCTGTACGAGCCCTGGTCGAGCGTGAGGTTCCAGCTGAGCATCGCGTCAGCCGCGGCGAGCATGTCCCCCGTACGGCCGTCGACGCGCTTGCCGCCGTACGTGCTGGTCCGCGAGCCGGCCGAGACCGTCCTGGTCACCGTGAAGCGGCCACTCCCGAGCTTGGCCAGCGAGGTGGCGCCCGGGATGCCGTTCGCATCGATCCCCGAGTAGCCGAGCGACCGTTGCCAGGCGGCGTAGGCGGCGATGGTGGACGTCCCGTAGTGACCGTCCACCGCATCGGCCGCGAGCAGGCCCTTGGCCTGCAGGGCCCGCTCGACCTCCAGCACGTGCGCGGCGGCGCCGGAGGTGGTGCCGGTGCCGTCCTTGGGCGGGTCGACCTGGGCGGCAAGCAGCACCATTTCCATGTCGACCGCGGGAAGAGCCGACGCCCTGCCCGCGACCAGCATGCCGGCCACGGCCGCGCCGCCGCTGACGAGAAGCATTCTTCGTTGCATACGAGAGAGGGAACCAGCTGTCCACTCCCGACCGACAGATGGCGAAACGGCCACCGTTGCGTCCCTGCCCGGGTCAGGTCACGATGGCGCTGTACGCGTTGAGTGCCGGCTGGCCGCCGAGGTGCGCGTACAGAACGGTCGCGGACGCCGGGATCTCGCCGCGCCGGACCAGGTCGATCAGCGCGGCCATCGACTTGCCCTCGTAGACCGGGTCCGTGACCATGCCCTCGGTCCGGGCCGCCAGCCGCATCGCGTCCACAGTGGCCTCGTCCGGGATGCCGTACGTGCCGGCGTGGTAGCGGTCGTCCAGCAGGATCTCGTCGTCGCGCAGCTCGCGCCCGACGCCGATGAGCGTTGCCGTGGCGCGGGCGATCCGGGCCACCTGGGCCCACGTCTCCGCCGGCTTCGCCGAGCCGTCGATGCCGAGCACCCGCCGCGGCCGGTCGTCGCCGAGCGCCGCGAAGCCCGCGATCATGCCGGCCTGGGTGCTGCCGGTGACCGAGCACACGACGATGGTGTCGAAGAAGACGCCCAGCTCGGCCTCCTGGTCGGCCACCTCTTTCGCCCAGTTCGCGAAGCCGAGGCCGCCGAGGCGGTGGTCGGAGGCGCCGGCCGGGATCGCGTACGGCTTCCCGCCCGCCTCCTTCACCTCGGCCAGCGCGCGGTCCCAGCTCTCCTTGAAGCCGATGCCGAAGCCGGCCCGCACCAGCCGCACGTCGGCGCCGGCGAGCCGGCTGACGAGGATGTTGCCGACCTTGTCGTAGACGCTGTCCGGCCAGTCGACCCAGCTCTCCTGGATGAGGACGCACTTGAGCCCGGCGTACGCCGCGACGGCCGCGACCTGCCGCGTGTGGTTGGACTGCACGCCGCCGATGGACACCAGCGTGTCGCAGCCCTGCTCGAGCGCCTCGGCGACGAGGTACTCGAGTTTGCGCGTCTTGTTGCCGCCGTACGCGATGCCCGAGTTGCAGTCCTCGCGCTTGGCCCACAGCTCGGCGCCGCCGAGGTGGCGGGTCAGCCGTTCGAGCCGGTGCACGGGTGAGGGCCCGAACAGCAGCGGATACCGTACGAAGTCAGCCAGCGCCATGCCGGCATTCTCCCGGCCCACCGGGGCACACGGCACCGGCGCGACGCGGATCAGGGGAACCGCATGCGACGCGGGCGCGGGATCACCGGCGGCGGCAGCGGTAGGTCGTCGACGTGGCTCCAGTTGAGCGAGCCGTTGTCGGTCGACTTGATCTCCCCGAGGCAGGCGCGCAGCAGACCCAGGTTGGGTGCGCCTGCGAAGCCGGCGATCACCACTTCCGGCGTCGGCACGATGCGGGCGATGGCGGCGCAGATCTTGGCAACCTCGCGCTCGTCGACGGCGTCGAGCGGGAGCGGGTACTCGGCCTGGGGACGACGCCACGGCGGGCCGAAGCGGCGCAGCAGCTCCCGGGCGAGACGGCCGAAGGAGCGGCCGACAGGCGCGTCGCGCATCGAGTCCCGCGCCGACTGGCCGTAACACCAGGGCACGACCACGTGACCGTTGATGACCACGAGCTGGTAGACCGACTTGGGCACGCTGATGATCTCGGCGCCGGGCAGGGTGCCGAGAAAGAGGACCAGTTCCTCGTACGGCAGGGGCCAGCGCGGGTTGGCGATGACTCGTTCCGCGGTCTGAGCCGTCGAGGGATGCGCGGTGACCTCACGCTCGATCGCCGTGCTCAACGCCTCGGGAACCCGGGTCCAGAGCTCGGCGGCGACCTTGTCACCGAACTGCTCGACAACCCAGTCGCTCGGACCGACAAGAACGTCTGGACGCATTCGGTACCACCACCGTCCGTGTCGCTGGCGCTACGTCTGGCTAGAAGAGTTGCATCTCCGGAGATCGACAGGAAGAGGATTCCCGCGAGATCTCAGAAACGTTCGTGAATGAAATGCGGCAGGACGGTCAAACCGTTGCGGCGACATTGGAGCAGCAGGTCCGCGACCCGCGAACATGCAACTTGCACGGCGAATCGCGCATGCAAGTTGCATGTCGGCTCGCGAGTCAGTCCTCTATTTGACAGTGAATCCTGTCCATATTTCGAGCGGGTGACAGCGATGCGAACATCCACGCACAGTGATCATCGGCGCACCAGAGCCAGGTGGGCGAGCATCGCCTGATTCGCCTCCCAGCCGTCCGGGAACTTCACCGGTACGCCCAGGTGAACCGGCTCGGTGGACGGGTGGGCGTCCAGCAACTCGGCGATCCCGGCGCGGGCCACCACGACACACGCATGCCGGTGCCGCGACGTCAGCACGCACAACCGCCCCGACTCCAGGTGGAAGGCGGTGGCGTCCTGGCGGCCGGAGAGGGGATGCAGGACGACGGTCAGGTCGTACTCGCGGCCCTGGAGCCGGTTCGCGGTGTCCACCGTGACATCGGCCGCCTCGGACGGGAGGAAGGAGCGGATCGCTGCGACCTGGTCCCGGTGGGCCGCGCCGATGGCGATGCGGTCGGCGGTGAGTGGAGCCGTTCCCGACTCGGAGGCGGTGACGCCGCCGCGGGTCAGCGCTCGAGCGGCGAGCGCGGCGCAGGCTGCGGCAGCTTCCGCGTCGGTGCGTACGGTGAAGCGCGCGGGCAGTTCATACAGGCCCCAGCCGGTTGCCGCGGCGGTGTCCAGGATCTCGTCGATCCGCTCGGCCGGGCCCTGCGAATCGGCGAAACGGAGGCTCCGGTCGTCCGGGCCGGTGCCGGACCGGAATCCCGTGAACGGATAGAACGCCTCGGCGACGACGGGGGCCGCGGAAGCGGGCAGGCGCCAGGACACCGGAAGGCGGTGCACCGGAAGGCCGGGGTTGTGCCGCAGCAGGACCGCAACAGCGCTCTGCATCGGGTCCCACGAAAGGCCGGTCCAGCGGTCCACCTCCACCGTGGAGAACGGGTCGAGCTGGCCGGGATCGCCGACGAAGAGCGCCCGTTCGAAGCGGGGCGCGACGCGGAGCAGGGCGTCGGAGCGCATCTGGTAGGCCTCGTCGACGATCGCCCAGGGCCACGTGCCGTCGGTGACCGTCGCCCACTTGGCGGCCGTGCCGATCGTCACCGGTGCTCCGCCGAGGTCGGCGACCTTGGCCGCGACCCGGCACGACGGGTGGGACCGGACCCGCTCGGTCGCCGCGTAGTCCACCGCCGACAGGCGGCCCACCCCGAGCTCCGGCGACGCCGTCCCGAGGCGGGCGATGAGGTCGTCCACCTGCTCGTTGGTCTGGGCGACGATCATCAGCGGGGCACCGGTGGCGGCGAGCACCCCGGCCGCCTTGACCACCAGCGTGCTCTTGCCGGCGCCGGGCGGCGAGTCGACCACGACGCCGCGATGCTCCGACGTCGCCAGGTCGCGCAGCACGGCGTCGACGACCCGGGCCGCCTCGGCGGCAGGGGTTTCCGGTGGTGGTGTCGCGGTCACGGCGCCCACCGTATCCGGGGAGTCCGACACAATACGGGAGACGCAACTTCCCCCGAAGTGGGGAATGGACTCTGCATCGACACGAGAGCGTCATATTTCGCTACTTTGAGTGAATGACGGTATTCACCCGGCCGGAGATCACGGAGGATGGCGTGTACCGCCCCATCCTCCGTCCCCGCCGCGGCGAGATGGCCGCCCTGCACCACCTCGACGCGGCCGCGGCCCGGCGGGTCACCCCGATCGTCGAGGTCTCCCCGGTGGATCGGCTCCCCCAGCTCGTCCGGCAGCTGCCGCCCCGCACCGGCGTGATCGCCGTCGACCTCAGCGCGGTGCCGGACCCCCGGGACCCGCTGGTGTCACCACCGCTCGACCTTGCCGAGGGGCTCGCGGCGCTGGGTGTGGCGATGGTGCCGGTGCTCAGGGCGTACGAAAGTCCCCGCCGCCTGGTGGAGCACGGCCTGGCCGCACGCATGCACCTGATGCGGGCGGTCCTGCGTCTTCAGCCCCACGTCGACGTCCGCAACTCGGCGCAGGCCACGACCGAGACCACCCGCATGCTGGCCGGCGCCGGCCTCGAGCCCGAGCACGTCGACCTGATCATCGACCTCGCGGAGACGGCATGCGCGGCGCACGCGGACCGCTTCGAGCAACGCGCCCGGCTCGTGCTGCGCTGGGCCCGCTCGATGCCGTGGCGCTCGGTCACCGTCGCGGCCGGCGCCATGCCGCCCAATCTGGACGATCTGCCGACCGACGAGCCGGTCACCGTGGGACGCCTCGACGCCCAGGTGTGGGCCCGGCTGAGCGACCCGGGCGTCGGCTATGCGGACTACGGCGTCACTTCCCCGGTACGCCGGAACGGCAGCAGCCACCGCCAGCTCCCGACCCTGCGCTACACCGCGGACACCGACTGGTGGATCTACCGCTGGGCCCGGCGCGGAGGCCGCAGCGACGACCGCTGCCACGACCTGTGCCGAACCCTGGTCGACTCACCCCACTGGCCCGCCCGAGGAGCCCGGTTCTCCTGGGGAGACGCCCAGATCGCCTCCCGCGCTCGCAGCGCGCGCGGCGGAGGCAGCCCGGCGAGCTGGATCGGCTGGAGCACGTCGCACCACATCGCGCACGTGCTGCAGACGCTGGCCGCCTGACAGGCCCGGACCTCCTGTGGACAACCAGGCGGACCACCCGAGTCTCTCGTACACTTGTTCCAATGATGCTCGACGCCGCTCTCGCGTACGCCCGGCACGGAATCCCCGTCCTGCCGGTGCACACGCCCGCGCGAGACGGCTCCTGCTCGTGCGGGCGGCCGGACTGCGACCGGCCCGGCAAGCACCCCCGGCTCCGGCACGGCCTCACCGACGCGACCGTCGACCCCCGCCGGATCGAGATGTGGTGGTCGCGGTGGCCGGAAGCCAACATCGGATTGCGTACGGGCACAGCCATGGACGTCGCCGACGTGGACTCACCCACCGGCTGGCACGGCCTGCGCCACATCCTCGGCGGAGCCATGCCGGTGGGTCCCCAGGTCCGCACTGGCAGCGGAGGCTGGCATTTCTGGTTCGCGCCCCTCGGGTACGGCAACCGCGTCCACCTCCTGCCCGGCGTCGACTGGCGCGGGGCGGGCGGCTACGTGGTGGCACCACCCTCCCGGCATGCGAGCGGCACCTTTTATTACTGGGTCGTGCGGCCCGGCGCCGATCCTCCGTCGGCACCCGATGTGTTGCGGGATCTGATCGCGGGGCCGGATCCGCCGTTCCCCGGACACGGGGATTCGCCCGGCGCCGGGTGGGCGGGCTCGGGCTGGGCGGGCTCCGGCTCGGCGGGCACCGGCTCGGCGGGCTCGGGCTGGGCGGGCTCCGGCTCG
>NZ_JBITLP010000003.1:430963-656202 GCF_044465265.1 Actinoplanes sp. NPDC049681 | reverse complement strand
GCTCGGCGGGCACCGGCTCGGCGGGCACCGGCTCGGCGGGCACCGGCTCGGCGGGCACCGGCTCGGCGGGCACCGGCTCGGCGGGCACCGGCTCGGCGGGCACCGGCTCGGCCGGCTCGGGTTGGTCCGGGATCGTCCATCCCGAGCGGTATGCGGCAGTGGCCCTCGAGGCCGAGATCGATCGGGTGGCCCGAGCCCTGGTCGGAACGCGCAACGACACGCTGAACCGGGCGGCGTTCGCGCTCGGCCGGCTCGTGGGTGCAGGCTTCCTCGACGCCGCCACCGTGTCGCGGGAGCTCATGGCGGCCGGTGCTTGGTGCGGGTTGGGTCGGGCGGAGACGATCCGCACCATCCGCTCAGGTCTGAGCGCGGGCCGGCGATTCCCCCTGAACCGCGCACCGACGGGCCGACCGCAGTCGGCCGCCACCCAGCCCAGCGCCACCCAGCCCAGCGCCACCCAGCCCAGCGCCGCCCAGCCCAGCGCCGCCCAGCCCAGCTACGACCCGCCCAAGGCCGCCGAGCCCGGCTACGCCCGGCCTCGCGTTACCCAGCCCAAGACCGCCCAGCGGAAATCGAGTCCGGAGAGTTCCGGACAGGCCTACTCCGGGGCTGCCAGTCCCGAGCAAGGTTCCTCCGCCCGTCCGAAGCAGCTCGGCGAGCACCGGCCCGAAGCCCCGCACCCGGCTCGCGCACCCGGCACACCACTGCCGGCCGGCGACGAACGCCAACGCCCCGGAACGGAAAGGGGACGACACACGAAACGACTTGATGACATCGACGGCGATCGCGTGGCGTGATCCGGAGACTACCGCCAGGATAGTGACCGTGACCGATCAGCAAAGGCCGAAGCCGTACGACGTCGAAGTCTCCGTGACCGCGGGCCGGGACCAGGTCTGGGCCGCCGTCACCCAGCCGGACGTGTTGCGGCAGTGGTTCGGGTGGGACTACGACGGGCTGGACGCCGAGATCCGGCACATCTTCGTGGACGAGGCGACCTTCCTCGCGCCGGAGCAGATGGGCTGGGCCGACGGGTCCTATCTGGAGGTCACCGGGGACGAGGACCGTGCCACGGTCCGGGTGGTGCGCGAGGGGCGGCCGTCCGGCGATCGCGACCGGTACGACGCCATCGAGGAGGGTTGGCGGTCCTTCCTCATCCAGCTCCGCTACCTGCTCGACGAAAAGCCGACGGGCGTACGCCGCACGCTCTACCTGACGGGCACGGCCACCGGCCGCCAGGCGCTCGCCCTGGCGGGCGGCAAGGCCACGCCGGTCGGCAAGCGGGTCGCGTGGCTCGTCGACGCCGATGGGCACCTCGTCGTGATCGCCGGGAGGGAACACCTGGCCAGCCGTCAGCCGGGTCGCATGGAGGTGATCGTGTCGACGTACGGGCTGGACGACGCCGCGTTCGACGTGGTGCGCAAGCGCTGGGCCGAGCGCTGGACACCGGTCGCCGGCGAAGCCCGGGTCACGACCGCGGACACGCCCGCACCCTGACGCTCAGGGCCGACGGGCCGAACCGGCACCCTCCGACGCACCCGGACCCACGCTCAAGCCGGCACCCCGACCCTCGGACCCCATGTACCCCGCGCCCGCGGCGCCCGGATGAGTGATGTGGATCGGTGCCGCATGCCCTGCATGACGTCCGGCTCCGCGGGTAGCCTGGCTGATCGAACCGCCTGGGGGCGACGGTGGGAGGGGCATGTCCGAGCGCTCGGAACCCGGCGCACCGGATCGCGGTGTGATCGGCGATGCCTCGCGTCTGCGTTCGCTTCAGCGGGTCTGTGTCGGGGCCGAGCCCGATGCGGCTTTCGATCGGTTCGCGTCGCTGGTCAAGCGGCTGCTCGGCGTACCCGTCGCCCTCGTTTCCCTGGTGGACGAGGAGCGGCAGTTCTTTCCGGGGCAGGTGGGCCTGGCCGAGCCGTGGAGTGCCAAGCGGGAGACTCCTCACTCCCACTCGTTCTGCCGGCACGTGGTCATCGAGGGCAGCACCAAGGTGTTTCCCGACGCCCGCATCTACGCCCAGGTCCGCGACAACCTCGCCATCCCGGAGCTCGGGGTCGTGGCGTACGCGGGGGTGCCGCTGACCGATGCCGACGGGCGGACGCTCGGGTCCCTGTGCGCTATCGACACCGAGCCTCGCGCCTGGACCGGCGACGAGCTGGCGATCCTCACCGATCTCGCCGAGGCCTGCTCCTCCGAGCTCCGCCTCCGGATCGCCCGCGACCTCGCGGAGGAGACCCGCAACCAGGCCGAAGAGGCCCGTAAGCAGGCCGAAGCGAGCCGCAACCAGGCCGAAGCGAGCCGCACCGAGGCCGAGGAAGCCCGCCACCAAGCCGAGAAGGCCCTCACCCAAGCCGAGGAAGCTCGCCACCAGGCCGAAGAGGCCCGCGCCCAGCTGGCCATGCTCGCCGAGCTGACCGAAGCCTTCGCCGGCACGCTCGACGTCGAGGAGGGCGTCCGGCGGCTCGCCGGCGGCGTCGTCCCCCGCCTCGCCGACTGGTGTCTCGTCACGCTCGCCGATCCGAACGGCAACGTCCGCCATGTCTCCGCCACGCATCGCGATCCTGCCTTGGCGGCCGACGTCGAGCGGTTCGCCGCGAAGATGGCCGGCGGGCTCGGCGCGGGGTCCGCGGTTCTCGCCGTGCAGCGGTCCGGGCAGCCGGTGCGCCGCCAGGGTGAGACTGCCGAGACGTTGCTGGCTCGTACCACCGATCCGGAGATGGCCGACATCGCCATGCGGCTCGGGTATTCCTCGTTCGTCGTCGTTCCGGTCGCCGCTCCGGTCACGAGGCGGGTGCTGGGGTCGATCGCGCTGGTCAACGGGCCACAGCGGGCCGCGTTCAGCGAGGGCGACGAGCGGACGGCGCTGGACATCGCGCGGCGGGCCGGGCTGGCCATCGACAACAGCCGGCTGTACCGGCAGCAGCGGCACGTCGCCGAGGTTCTGCAGCACAGCATGCTGACCGAGCTTCCCACGATTCCCGACGTGGAGCTGCACGCCCGCTACCTGCCGGCGCAGGCCGGCGCCGCGGTCGGCGGGGACTGGTACGACGCCTTCGCTCAGCCGGACGGTTCGGTGATGCTCGCCGTCGGGGACGTGTCCGGGCACGACATCGAGGCCGCGGCAACGATGGGCCAGCTGCGCAATCTGGTGCGCGGTGACGCGTACGGGCGTGACGACGAGCCCGGCCCCCTGCTCACCCAGCTCGACCGGGCGGTCCGCGGGCTGCGGGTGCCGGCGGCGGCCACGGCGGTGCTGGCCCGGGTACGCCGTGACGGCCCCGCCTACGAGGTCACGTTCGCGAACGCCGGGCATCCTCCGCCGCTGCTGGTGCGCCCCGACGGCACGGTCGACGTCTGGTGGGAGAGCCCGGAGCCGCTGCTCGGGGTCGTTCCGCGGCTGGAGCGTACGACCCACCGCCGCGCCGTGCCGGCCGGGTCGGTGTTGCTGCTCTACACCGACGGCCTGGTCGAGGATCCGGGGCATGTGCTCGACGAGGGCATCGCCCGGGTCCGGGAGATCCTGCACCGACACCAGAAGCTGCCGGGCGACGAGTTGTGCACCCGCCTCGTGGAGGGGGCGGCCCGGCGCGCCGACGACATAGCCTTCCTACTCGTCCGGCTCCTGTGAGGGCGGGCCGCCGTGGGTCCACGGGGTCTGGTCCGGCTCCGGGAAGGCGCCGCCCGGGCGGTACGCCTCGCTGAGTGTCGTCAGCAGCAGCCGCTCACCGACCTCCGGCACGCTGCCCGGCTCGGCGACCAGTTTGCGGCCCATCCCGCCGGAGAGTTCGAGCAGGACCTCGGTCTTCGAGCCGTCGACCGGCGTCACGGAGATCACCGTGGCCTTCTGGGCCGGCCTTGCGGGCGAGGTCAATGCGGCGCCGGGCGCCACCCGTACCGGTTCCGGGGTGACCACCATGATGCGCGGGCGCAGCACCGGTCGTTTGCCGGTGTCGTCGATCCGGTCGGCTTTCGCCAGGGTGACGTCGCCGGCGAAGGCCGCGCCGCTCAGCCGGTGCTCGGCCATCACGAGCGGGTCGTCGAAGGCGCGCTGGACGGCGTAGCGGGCGGCGGCGTTCTCGAGGCGGCTGAGCCGGGCGGCCGCGGCCACGGCACCGTCGCGGCGGGGTTGCGGCGGGCCGCCGTCCGCCAGGTGCTGCACGAAGGACGAGAAGGAGTCGCGGTCGCCGTCCCAGCGCCCGGGGACCCGGGAGCCGGCGGGCAGCGCGCGCAGCAGGTCGAGGGCGCGCCACATCAGGGTCCAGGTGGGCAGGAGCTGGTCGCGCAGCACCCGCGTCAGTTCCGCCACGTCCGGCTCGGCGACCGACAGCAGCGGCGCGAGCACGTGGTTGTCGAACGCCGGGTCGGTGGCCGGGCCGGCCGGGGGCGTCACCGCCGGGTCCTCGGCCCGCGCCGCCGCCTCGAAGACGGACGTCCCCGGCGGCGGGGACAGCCAGGCCATCAGGGCCGCGAGCTGGGCGTCCTCGGCACTGCTCTGCCCGGTCGCCCAATGCGACGACAGCGCCTGTACGGCGTTGAGCAGCAACGACGAGCCCGGCACCTCCGCCGCGTTGGCGAAGAACGTCAGCCACCGTCCGAGCAGGGGCACCGACACGGGCACCGCGTACTCGCCCTCGGTGCTGCGGAAGCGGGTGGAACGCCCGAACAGCCGCAGGAAGTCGATGCCGCCGGGGTTCGGCACCCAGATCTGCGGCGCGTCGGTGAACCGGTAGCGCACGTCGCGTCCCCGGTCCACCGCCACCGCCTCGGTGACCGCGGTGAACGAATCCACGTACGGCACGAGCACCTCGGCGAGGCGGGCGGCGAACGCGAACCGGTCGTCGCGGTTGCGCGGCTGGGCCACGACCAGCAGGTGGGGGTTCGCCTCCGCGGTGCCGACCATCGCGGCGAGCGGCGCGTTGGGTTCACCGGCCATCGTGTACGGGATGAGCACCAGCGGCCGCTCGTGCAGGTGCAGGTGGCGTACCGTCGCGATCGGCTGGGCGCGGCCCGCCGCATACGCCTGCGCCCGGGCGAGCGCGGTCAGCGTGCTCACAGGGCCTCGGCGCGGAGCCGGGCGGCGGCCTGCAGCAACGCGGCCGCCTCGGCCTGTTCCTCGGTGGGCGTACGCGTGCCCGCCGCCAGCGCCAGCGCCTCATCCACGGTGTCCACACCGCCCAGCGCGTCCCGGACCGGGCGGCCCAGCGCCGCGGTGCTGCCGGCGGCCTCGTGCCGGCAGTAGGAGGCCAGCTCGCAGGCGGACAGGCATTCGGGCGCGTACCGGGCCTCGACCTGCCCGAGCGCGGCGGTGAGGTCGGCCGGCGGCAGCGCCGTGTCGAAGGTCAGCGTGGGCGGCAGGGCGGCGACCAGGTCAGCGACCGAGGCGAGCCGGGTGAGCTGCCGGGTGAGGGTGGAAAGCTGCTTGCGGACGTCGACCAGCACGGCCGTGGGCTGCAGGGAGAAGTCGCGGGGGCACACGAGCACCGCGTCGTGGCTGACCAGGGCCGGGTCGTGGCCGAGGTCGGCGAGGAGCCGGCGCAGCGCGAGCACGTACACGGCGGCCTGCACCGCGGCGCCCGAGACCTTGGCGCTGTCGGCCTGGCCGTCGACGATCGCGAACGACTTGATCTCCACGACGTGCAGCAGGCCGCCTTCAGTCCGGTTGTGGGCGGTGGCGGGGTGGTGGGATGGGCTTCCGGCGTGGAAGGCGATGAGGTCCGGCTCGAGGAAGACCTTGCGGCCGGCCACGGCCAGGGTGAGCAGGGGGTGGTCGATGAGGGCGGCTCCGGCGGCGGCCGCGAGCAGGTCCCGGGTACGCCCGTGCCGAGCGGTCAGCGTGGCGTCGTCGTCCTCGCCGAGGTCGTCGTACGAGACGGCGGATGTCTCCAGCGCCAGTACGTCGCGCAGCACCGACAGCAGGAGCGCGCAGTCGTCGGCCTTGAGCATCGCCTCGAAGCCGTTGCCGCGCGCGAGCGCGAAGCGGGACTGCCCGAAGTTGCCGGGGAAGCCGATGCGCTCGGCCAGCCGCGGCTTGTCGACCCCCGCGGCGTCGAGCACCGCGCGCCGGGCGCATCCCGGGTTGGCGGTCAGCGCGGCGATGGTGCGCGCGTTGTGCCGTTTGGCGGGTACGCCGCCGCGGATCCGGTCGAGCGCCGCCGTCACCCGCGCGCCCGCTGGTGGGGCAGGCTCATGACGCCGAACAGCCGCTGCCGCTCGTCGAGGGCCGCCCACCGCCGCTCGACCGCCTCGGGCAGCGCGTCGACGGTGATCTCGGCGAGCGCGGCCCGGGCCGCGTCCGCGAGCGCCCGCGGGTCGTGCACGAGGAACGCCTCGGGACCGCCCGGCACGGTCTCGGCGAGGCGGCTCAGCAGGTCGAGGACGGCACTGCCGGCCTGGGCCCGGATGGCGACGAACTCGGCGATGCGGACCACGGCGGCGAGGGCGTCGGCCCGGGCCGACCGCGCCGACACCAGGCGCCGGGCCGCGGGCCAGCCGGAGAGGGTCACCAGGCCGCGGGCCACCGTCAGGTCGTGGTGCAGGGCCGGGCAGATCCGGTACGCGGTGAGGGCGTCCGGATCGTAGTGCCGTTCCTCGTCGCGCAGCATGACCGCCATGCCGGACATGGACAGGTCCCCGTCGAACAGGGCGGTGTGCACGTCCACGACGAGACGGGCCGGGGCCGGGCCGCCGAGCAGCAGCAGCGCGTGCCGGGCCTGCTCGCGGACGCCCGGAAGCGTGGTCGAACTGATCATGGCGGTGCGCTTCCGTCGGTGGGGGGTCCTGGGCGGATCGACCTTAAATCGTCGTACAGGGCGGGGGCAATGTCCGGATGTCCCCCGGCGTTTCACCCCCGGGAGGCGAATAAACCCCGCATATCGGACGGGGGCCGACGGGCGCGCTACGTTCGGGGTATGCCGAAGGCCATCTGGAACGACGAGATCATCGCCGAGAGCGACGACACCGTGGTAGTCGAGGGCAACACGTATTTCCCGCGCTCCTCGGTGCGGGAAGACGTGCTGCGCCCCTCCGACACGCACACCGTCTGCCCCTGGAAGGGCAAGGCCTCCTACTACACGCTGGAGTCCGGCGGGCACGTCACCAAGGATGCCGTGTGGTTCTACCCCGACCCGAAGCCCGACGCGAAGGCCGTGCGGGACCGGGTCGCGTTCTGGAAGGACGTGAAGGTCGAGGCCTGACGCCGCGCTCGGCGCGGGCGTCCCGCCCGCGCCGCCTACCCGATCCTCGGATGCGCCTCCTCGATGGCGGTCACCTCGAGATAGTCCAGCATGTCCCGCTGTTCCGCGATGTCCAGGGCACCGAACGCCTCGTACGCCGCCGCCCGCGAGTGCGGGGTCTCCGCGGCCAGCAACGCGATGATCGCCGACCAGGCCAGCGAGACCCGGTCGAAGAGCCGCGCCTCGCGCAGCGAGCTGAGCCGGCTCAGCATCGCCACCTTGGTCGCGGCGTCGTCGTCGTGCGGGATGCGGTCGGAGAGCTCGAAGAGCGCCTTGCCCCGGTACGGATGCTCGGCCTCGACCATGCGAGCGAGCTCGGCGTTGTCCATCCGCTCGACCGCGGGCGCGGGACCACGCTGCGGCAGCGGCGGGCGCGGATCCTCAGCGGGCACGGCTGTCCCGCCCGCTCTCGAAGCCGACACCGGGCGTCTGGTGCGGCAGAGTCGGCCGGCTCCGGAAGGTGGGGAACGGCGGCGACGGCATCACCGGCGACTCGGGCTCGGGTTCGGCGTCGGTCTCGCCGGTCGCCTCGTCCTCGGCCAGTTCCTCCACCTGCTCCCCCGTCGGGTCACGCCCCAGCACAGTTTGTCCTCCGTTGCCGACTTTCGTGGTGTTGGCGTCCTATGAGATCACGCCGCGGCGCCCTGAGCGACCCCGCCCCGGGACACGCCCGGACATCACCCGACCCGACGACCGCCGTAATGTGGCGGCAATACATTGATTGTTGCTGACCGACAATTAGCACCATCCGACGAAGGTAGGCGGACGTGGACGGGGGCAGGAGCACCACCGGTGCGACGCCGGAATGGCGGTCGGCCATGATCGATGTGTCGACCCTGTCGCTGACCGAACTCGCGGCGGACGCCGAAGCGGACGGAACGGATGAAAGCGCCCTCGGCCGGTGCCTGCGCCGGCTCGCCGACGAGCTCGCCCGTCCGGGTGAGCCGATCGCCGGATTCAACTCGGCCCTCTAGGACGGCACGGCACGGATGGGATCGACGGCGGTCAGAGCGGCCTCGCCGCATCGGCTCAGCGACACCGCCCTCGCCGCGCTCGGCGCCGGCCGGCCGGATCCCGCCACCCTCGGCGAACTGCGCCGGGCCCGGCTGAGCCGCCACCTCCTGCTGCTGCG
This sequence comes from Actinoplanes sp. NPDC049681, assembly GCF_044465265.1. Classification (NCBI taxonomy): domain Bacteria; kingdom Bacillati; phylum Actinomycetota; class Actinomycetes; order Micromonosporales; family Micromonosporaceae; genus Actinoplanes; species Actinoplanes sp. NPDC049681. The sequence goes on along the minus strand of NZ_JBITLP010000003.1, from coordinate 647,835 downwards.
CGAGATCGCGGTGGCCACCCGTACGGACGACTTCGCCGCGCTGGCCGCCGCGGAGCGGGCCGAGCCCGAGCGGGTCCGCGACCTGCTGGCCCGCCCCCTCTTCGGCGTCTGGGCCACCCGCTGCCTCACCGCGCTGCGCGCCGGCGCGACCCCGGACCGGGCCGGCGTCGGCCACCTGAGTGATCTCGCCGCCCGGGCCCGGACGCCCCGCGCCCGGCGCGTCCCCGGCAGGCGGCTCACCGCCGAGCACGACGGGCTGCGCATCTCGGTACGGCTCGAGGACACGGATCCCCTGCGCGCCGGGCTCGGCCTGCCGCCCGCACCCCCGCTGACCGCGGAAGAGCTGGCCCGCTGGCAGACGGCGTTCGAGGACGCGTGGCGGCTCCTGGTCGATCTGGTACGCCCCGACGCCGCGATCCTGGCCGCCATCCTCGACAGCGTGGTGCCCGTACGCGCCGACCCGGCCGCCCGCGGCATCAGCGCCACCTCGGCCGACGCGTTCGGCGCCGTGGCGATCTCCGAGCCGGCCGACGCGACCGCCTTCGCCGTGGGACTGCTGCACGAGACCCAGCACAGCATCCTCAACGCGGTGCAGTACCTCTTCGACCTGCTCGCCGCCCCCGACGAGCTCGGCTACTCGCCCTGGCGCGACGACCCGCGGCCCGCGTCGGGGATCCTGCACGGCGCGTACGCGTACCTGACGGTCACGCGCTTCTGGCGCGCCCGGCCCGGCGACCCGCTCGCCCGGTTCGAGTTCGCCCGGTGGCGCGCCGCGGTGGCCGCCGCGGCGGACGGCCTGCGCGATCTCACCCCGGCCGGCGAGCGGTTCGTGGGTGCGTTGCGCGCGGAGGTGCGGCCCTGGCTGGACGAGCCGGTCGACCCGGTTGTCCTGCGCCTCGCCGAGGGCGCCAACCGCGATCATCGGCTGCGCTGGCGGCTGCGGAACCTGCACGTCGACCCGGCGGACGCGGCGGCGCTGGCCTCCGCGTGGCGGCGCGGAGAGCCGGCGCCGCCGGTAACCTCCGTGCTGCGCCCGGCACCGCAGCGGGCTCTGGAGGCGAGCGCCCGGTTGGATCTCACCCACCGGTTGCTGCGCGGGCTGCCCCTGGACGGCGCGGAGGGCGATCTCGCGTACGTGCGCGGGGACGACGCCGCCGCGCTCAGGGCGTACCGGAAGAATCCGGGTGACCGAGCCGCCTGGGCCGGGATGTTCCTGACGGGCGGCCTGCGGGCCGCGCCGGAGCTCGCCGCGGCGGCCTACGACGCGCTGCGCGACGACCCTCCCGACCCGCTCGCCGTGTCGAGGTGGGTTTCCTAAAGTCACCCGCCGCCGGGCCGATCATGCTGCCCGTTGGAGGTGGGACATGAGCCGGACCGGCAAGACCGTGGATCGTGTGCGTCGCTGTGTCGACGTCATCATGATCTTCACGTCGCTGCTGCTGCTCGCCTGGCCGGCGCTGTTCGCGGACGCGACGCGGGGCGGTGCCGAGCCGTTGACGCTCGCCGTCGGCGTGAGCCTGGTGCTCGGGTTCGGCGCCGGCGTGCTCCTGCTGGCCCGCCGGTGGCCGCTGGTGCAGTACGCCCCGGTCGCCTCCGCCGTCGTCATGGCCGGCTACTGGTTCGCCCACAGCGGCTCGAGCAACCGCGGGCTGACCTGGCTCACCATCGTCGTCGCCGCGATCATCCTGCTCCGGCAGTTCCTCGGTGCGCGGACCAACGAGGGCCTGGTCCGCGACCTGACCCGGCAGCGCGCCCAGCTGGCCCGGCAGGCGTTCCGCGACCCGCTGACCGAGCTCGGCAACCGCAAGCTCTTCATGGACCACGCCACCGACGCGCTCGCCGACGCGGACGACACCATGACCGCCGTGATTCTCGTCGACCTGGACGGGTTCAAGGAGGTCAACGACACGTACGGGCACTCCGTCGGCGACGAGCTGCTGCGTACCGCGGCCGAGCGGCTGACCGCCAACGTCCGCAACAACGACACCGTCTCGCGTCTCGGCGGCGACGAGTTCGTCGTGCTGCTCCCCCGCCTCGTCGACGACCAGATCGCCGACACCGTGGCGAACCGGATCCTGCGCGACCTCGAACAGCCCCTGATCATCGGCGACGTCGTGCTGACCATCCCGGCCAGCGCCGGCATCGCCATCACCCGCGGCGCCGGCACCGCCGTCGACGAGGTCATGCGCGAGGCCGACCTCGCCCTCTACCAGGCCAAGGCCGAGGGCAAGGGCCTCGCCCGTCGCTTCGACCCGGCGCAGTTCGCCGCGGTGGAGGCCCGGCGCCACGAGGAGGCGGACCTGCGCCGTGCCGTCGACGCCGGCGAGTTCGAGGTGCACTACCAGCCCATCGTCGACCTCGAGGGCGAGCGTACGGTCGGCGTCGAGGCCCTCATCCGCTGGAACCACCCCGAGCGCGGCATGATCCCGCCGGTGGCGTTCCTGGACATGGCCGAGTCGCTGGGCCTGCTCCCCCGCCTCGGCGGCTGGGTGCTGGAGGAGGCGTGCCGCCAGGCCGCCGAGTGGCAGCGCGACAACCCGGGCTTCGAGCTCAACGTCAACCTGTCGGCGAGCCAGCTCGGCAACCCGGACCTCGTCGACGAGGTCCGCGGCGTGCTCGAGCGCACCGGCCTCCCGCCGAACCTGCTCGTGCTCGAGCTGACCGAGTCGGTCGCGCTCGTGGACCTGGTCGAGTCGGCCCGGGTGCTCGGCGCGCTGAAGACCCTCGGCGTGCGGATCGCGCTGGACGACTTCGGCACCGGCTTCTCGTCGCTGAGCCACCTCGGCACCCTGCCGGTCGACGTCGTCAAGATCGACAAGTCGTTCGTGCAGGCCATGCAGGAGAGCTCCGGCGCCTCCGTGGCGGAGGCGGTGCTGCAGATCGCGCGGACCTTCAAGCTGGCGCCGGTGGCCGAGGGCGTCGAGGACGCCACCCAGGCCTCCCGGCTGCGGGAGCTCGAATGCGCGCAGGCGCAGGGCTACCACTTCGCCCGGCCGATGCCGGCCGGCGACCTCACGGCGCTGCTCGCCCGCGAAGCCGCCCTGTCCCGCTGACGAACGACCGGCCGCCATCACGTGACCATGAGGCGGCAACAGGTATGACCGAACTGCATCGATGAACGTCGTTCCCTGACTACCGTGTGGGCAGTCCGTCCCCACCCTCAGGGAGGTCATCGATGCTGTTCAAGAGACTGTCCGCCGTCCTGCTCGCGTTCCTGGCGGCGGCCGGCCTGCAGGTCGCCGCCGCGGATCCCGCGGCGGCCGCGCCACGGGTGCTGTACTACGACGCCAGCCAGGCGCAGGAGTTCGTCGCCGTCGTCAACCAGGGTGCGCAGATCTGGAACAGCCGGGTCACCACCGTCCGGCTCGAGCCCGTCCCGGCCGGGCGCACCCCCAACATCCGCGTGTACGCCGACAACGGCTGGCCGCGGACGTACACCACGTCGCTGGGCAACGGCCGCTGGTACATGGGCCGGGAGGCGGTGAACGAGGGCTACTACGTCCCGCGGATCGCCGCGCACGAGTTCGGGCACATCCTCGGGCTGCCGGACCGCCGCACCGGCCTCTGCTCGGACCTCATGTCGGGCAGCAGCGCGCCGGTCTCCTGCACCAACGCCTACCCGAACGCCACCGAGGCCGCCACGGTGAACAACAACTTCCGTACGGCGGTCGCGGTGCCCGCCAGGGAATTCGCCTGGGTCGGATGACGTGACCTCCAGGGCCGTCCGGAGCACGCACCGGGCGGCCCTACTGCTTGAGCTCGACGACCTCGAGGACGCCGCTGAGCACCAGGATCTGGTGCACGCCGCGGGTCGGGCGGGCCAGGAAGAACTCGACGCCCTCGTCCCGCGCCCGCTGGAAGCCGAAGATGATCGCGCCCAGCCCGGTGGAGTCGATGAACGACAGCTTCTCGAGATCGACGACCAGCGTCCGCGGGCGGGCCTCGAGGGCCTCGACGAGGGCGATCCGGACCTGGTCCACGTTGAGCACGTCGACCTCGCCCTGCAGGGCGACGGTGACCACGTCGGCGTCGCGGTCGAGACTCGTCACGGGTTCGTCGGTCACCGGGGGGCCTTCCGTTTGATGCGGTGGGGCCAATCTTCCGTAGTGGTGATGATTCCACGTACGGTAATCGGCAGCATGACAGTAGAGGGCGGGGACATCTGTGGGGAGGGGCGGCGTGCCGATCCGGGGCGGTCTGCCGCCGCGCAACACGCGATTCGTCGGGCGCGAGGGGCTCCTCGCCGACATGCGCGAGCTGCTCGGCAACGGACCGGTGGTGTTGCTGCCCTCCGCCGATCACCAATTGGGCGGCACAGGACGTACCCAGCTCGCCGTGGAATACGCGTACCGCTACGCGGACACGTACGACCTGGTGTGGTGGATCCCCGCCGAGCAGACCGCCGGCATGCGGGCCGCGCTGGTCGGGCTCGCGCAGGAGCTCAAGCTGCCGGAGGCGCGGGACATCAACCGCACGCTCGGGGCGGTGCGCGACGCGCTGAGCCGCGGTGAGCCGTACCGGAACTGGCTCGTCGTCTTCGAGAACGCCAACCGGCCCGAGGACATCAAGCCCTACCTGCCGAGCGGCGCCGGCCACGTGCTCGTCACGTCCCGCAATCCGCGGTGGACCACCGAGGTCGCGCAGGCCATGCCGGTTCCCGTCTTCGACCGTACGGACAGCGTGGACTTCCTGCAGCGCCGCGCCCCGGAGCTGTCCGCCGCGGACGCCGACCGGCTCGCCGCCCACCTCGGCGACGTACCGATGGCCCTCGACGAGGCCTCCGCGGTGCGGACCGCGACCGGCTGGAGCGTCGAGGAGTACCTGCGCCGCTACGACGCCCGCGCCGGCGAGCTGGCCTTCCCGACCCCGATCCGGGTCGCCTGGGGACTGGCCGCCGACGGGCTCGCCGAGGCGTCCCCGGCCGCCTTCGAGCTGCTCCAGCTGAGCGCCTTCCTCGCCAGTGCGCCGGTGTCGTGGGAGCTGCTGTGGGCCGCCCGCGGGCTGGTCTCGCCGGAGCTCGCCCGTACCGTCCGGATCGAACGACGGCTGAAGGCCGCGATCCGCCTGACCGGCCGCTACGGCCTGGCGGACCTGGATCCGCCGGGCGAGAGCCTGATCGTGCACCCGATGGTCCGCGGCATGCTGGGCCAGCAGCTCAGCTCGGAACGGCACGCCGCCCTGCTGCGCACGGTGCGCGCGATGCTGGCCGCCGCCGACCCGGGCGACCCCGACAACCCGACGCACTGGCCCCGGTACGCCGAGATCATCCCGCATCTGGTCCACTCCGACGTGCTCGGCGGCGACTCGGAGGAGATCCGCCAGCTCGTCATCAACTGCATCCGTTTCCTCTACGCCCGCGGCGACTACGACTCCAGCCGCGACCTGGCCAACCAGGCGGTGTCGCGGTGGCGGGACAGCCTCGGGGAGACCGACGAGCAGACCTTGCTCGCGTCCTTCCACCTGGCGAACGCCCTGCGGGCCGTGGGCCGCACCGCCGACGCCCGGGCGCTGAACGCGCAGACCCTGCGATCGCAGCGCGAGGTGCTCGGCGGCGACGACGAGACCACCCTGGCGACCGCCAACAGCGTGGGCGCCGACCTGCGGATGCAGGGCCACTTCGGGCAGGCCCGGCAACTGGACGCCGACAACCTGGTCCGCTACCGCCGGCTGTTCGGCGAGAGCTTCCCGACCGCGCTGCGCTGCGCCAACAACCTCGCGGCGGACCTGCGGCTGCTCGGCGACTTCCGGGGCGCGAAGGCACTGGACGAGCAGGTGCTGCGACACCGGCAGATGATCTTTGTGGACGGGCACCCGGAGACGCTGTCGTCGCGGGCCGGGCTGGCGTTCGACCTGTTCGGCCTCGGCGACTACGCGGGTGCCTCGGAGCTGCTCGCCGTCGCCGGCCACTTCGACACGCTGGGGCCCGACCATCCGATGGCGCTGTGGGCCGGGCGGTTCGCGGCGATGGCGGCGCGGCGCTCCGGGCGTACGGAGGCCCGCGCGCTGGCGGCGACCAACGTGGAGCTCTACCGCCAGAAGTTCGGTGACCTGAGCGTGGAGACGCTGGGCGCCATGGTGTCGCTGGCGAACTGCGCCCGCGACGCCGGCGACCTCGACGAGGCGCACCGGCTGCTGGAACGGGCGGTGGCCCGCTATCACGCCGTACTCGGCGACGAGCACCCGTTCACCCTCGCCGCCGCCGCCGATCTGGCCGGGGTGGTCCGGGCCACCGGCCGGTACGCCGAAGCCCGCACCATCGACCAGGAGGCGCTCGGCGGCCTGCGGCGCAGCGTCGGCGCCGACCATCCCTTCACGCTCAGCTGCGCCAACGGCATGGCGGCCGACCTGCTCGCCACCGGTGACGCCCAGCAGGCCCGGGAGATCGCGCTGGACACGCTCAACCGCTCCCGCATCGTGCGCGGCGCCGATCACCCGGACACCCTGGCCTGCGCCTTCAACGTGGCGCTGGACGCGGGCGACGACGGCTCCACGCAGGCCGCTTCGGAGGAGCTGCAGAAGGTGTACGGCGACAGCCACCCGCTGCTCGCCCGCGCGCTCTCGGGCACCCGCCTGGAGACCGAGATCGAGCCTCCGCCCCTCTGACATGCGCGCGGTGGAGGACACGAACCGGCGGATGCTGCGGGCCCGGGACGCGATGGACCGGGACTACGCCGAGCCGCTGGACGTCGCCGCCCTGGCCCGTATCGCGCACGTGTCGCCGGCCCACTTCGCCCGCACGTTCCGGGCGACGTTCGGGGAGACACCGCATCGCTATCTGCAGCGCCGCCGGGTCGAGCGATCGATGTTCCTGCTGCGGGAGAGCGACCGCAGCATCACCGACATCTGCTTCGAGGTGGGCTTCGGCAGCCCGGGCACGTTCAGCCGGACGTTCCGGGACATCGTCGGCCGGTCTCCGCGTCAGTACCGGCGGGAGGCGGCGGCGCTCGCGGGCGTACCGACCTGCTTCGCGATGGCATGGATGCGACCGAGCAGTTCCGGATAAGTTTTCCGGCGCCCCGCTGGCTAGCGTGATCCGCATGTTCAACGCCATCACGCACTCGCAGATCTACGTCCTGGACCAGGATCAGGCCCTCGGCTTCTACGTCGGCAAGCTCGGCCTGGAGGTGACGGCCGACGTCGACCTCGGCTTCATGCGCTGGCTCACCGTCGGCGTACCCGGCCACCCCGACCGGCACATCCTGCTCGAGAAGCCGGGGCCGCCGGCGATGTCCGAGGAGACCGCGCGGCAGGTCCGCGAGCTGGTGACCAAGGGCGCCACGGGCGGCTCACTGATCTTCTCCACGGACGACTGCCGCAAGACCTACGAGACGCTGCTCGCCAAGGGCGTCGAGTTCACCGAGGAACCGACCGAGCGTCCGTACGGGATCGACTGCGGGCTGCGCGACCCCTTCGGCAACAGCATCCGCTTCACCCAGCCGAAGTAGTCGCGGCCGGCGCGGCGGCGGGAAACGCGAGGCCGATGCCCGGACCCGCCGGGCCGGTCTCGCGGGTACGCCGCCCGGCCAGCAGCATCAGCGAGAGCAGCGACGCCGTCAGCGCCAAGGTGCCCGCGCCGTACCAGGCCCAGTCGTAGCTGCCGAGCCGGTCGCGCACCAGGCCGGCCGAGGTGGCCGCGATCGCCGCGCCGAACTGGTGCGAGGCGAAGACCCACCCGAAGACCACCGCGCCGCTCGCCCCGAAGTACTCCCGGCAGAGGGTGACGGTCGGCGGCACCGTGGCCACCCAGTCCAGGCCGTAGAACAGGATGAAGACCACCATGCTCGGATGCGCCGTGGCGGCGAACAGGGACGGAAGCACCAGCAGCGAGAGCCCCCGCAGCGCGTAGTACGCCCCGAGCAGCAGCCGGCTGTCGACCCGGTCGGTGAGCCATCCGGACGCGATCGTGCCCGCGATGTCGAAGAGTCCGACGAGGGCGAGCAGGCTCGCCGCCGTCGTCCCCGCCATGCCGTGGTCGTGGGCGGCCGGGATGAAGTGGGTGCCGACCAGCCCGTTCGTGGTGGCCCCGCAGATCGCGAAGCCCCCGGCCAGCAGCCAGAACGCCCGGGTACGGGCCGCCGTACGCAGCGAGCGCAGGGCGTTGCGGGCGGCGCTGCCGGGCGGGGTGGCGGGCGGCGCAGGATCGCCCGGGCCGGCCCCGTACGCGGCCACGCCCAGTTCCGCCGGCCGGTCGCGCAGTCGCCACCACACCAGCGGCACCACGGCAAGGGCGGCCGCCGCCACGGTCAGCGCGGCGGTCCGCCACCCGTGCGCGCCGGTGAGCCGCGCGAGCAGCGGCAGGAACACGAGCTGGCCGGCCGCGCCGCCCGCGGTCAGCACACCGGTCACCAGTCCCCGGCGCCGTACGAACCAGCGGTTGGCCACGATCGCGACGAAGCCCAGCGCCATCGAGCCGGTGCCGAGCCCGACCAGCACGCCCCAGCACAGCACGAGCTGCCAGCTCGCCCGCATGAAGACGGTCAGGCCGCTGCCGGCGGAGACGAGGATCAGCGCCCCGGCCACGACCCGGCGCATGCCCAGCTTCTCCATGAGCGCCGCGGCGAACGGGGCGGTCAGGCCGTACAGCAGGAGGTTGACCGACACCGCGGCCGAGATCGTGCCGAGCGACCAGCCGAACTCGTCGTGCAGCGGCTGGAGCAGGACGGACGGCGTGGCGCGGAAGCCGGCGGCACCGATCAGGGCGATGAACGCGACAGCGGCGACGAGCCAGGCGGGATGCGGGCGGCGGAGAGTCACCCGATCATTCTGCGGAGGTCCGGCCGGGCGGACGAGTGGCCGGGAAGCCATGATGCGCAAGAATCGGGCCATGACCCATGCCGTGGCGATGCTCGTCCTCGACGGCGTGGTCGGCTTCGACCTCGGCGTTCCGCCGCAGGTCTTCGGGGCCGCCCGCACCGCCGACAACACCCCGCTCTACACGGTGACCACCTGCGGTCCGGGCGGCCGGCCGGTGCGGCCCGAACGCGGCGGCTTCACGGTCGTGCCGGATCACGACCTGGCGCCGCTGGCGACCGCCGACACCGTGCTCGTGCCGGGGGTGAGCGGCGGGCCGCCCCTGACCGACGGCACGGTCACGGCCGAGGTGGCCGAGGTCCTGCTCGCGGCCGCCGGGATGCTCGACGGCCGCCGGGCCGCCAGCCACTGGGCCTGGGCGAAGCGGCTGGGCCGGCTCTACCCGCGGGTGGAGTGGGACTTCGAGGTGCTGTTCGTCGACGACGGCGACATGCTCACCTCGGCCGGCGTGGCGGCCGGCGCCGACCTGTGCCTGCACGTCGTCCGCGGCGACCACGGCAGCGCGGTGGCCAACCAGGCCGCCCGGCGTTGCGTGATGCCGGCGTGGCGCGACGGGGGCCAGGCGCAGTACATCGAGCGCCCGATCCCGGCAGCGCACGGCAACGGCACCGAGACCACCCGCGCCTGGGCCCTGAGCCGGCTGGCGGAGCAGATCAGCCTGGACGAGCTGGCCGGGCACGCCCGGATGAGCGTACGGACGTTCACCCGCCGGTTCCGCGACGAGACCGGGATGAGCCCGCAGAAGTGGCTGCTGCAGCAGCGGATGGCGCACGCCCGGCTGCTGCTGGAGTCGACCGATCTGAGCGTGGACGTGGTCGCCCGCCGCTCGGGCCTGGGCAGCGCCACGGCGCTCCGGCAGCACTTCCAGCACTCGGTCGGGGTGGCGCCGACGGCATACCGGAGAGCGTTTCGTCACCCCTGACACGCGTCCTCAGCTCACGGCGGGAGTGTCCGATGGGACAGACGTAATCCCCCGGTCATACGTCGTGAGGATGTCATGGATCAGACCTTCCGCCCGTTGCTCGACGCCCTCAAGCAGATGGGCATCGAGGAAGACGCGGTGGACGCTGCGGCCGAGGAGGCGCAGAACAGCGGCCGATCGGTCCGGGCGGTGCTGCTCAGCGCGCGGGTCGTCACCGAGGAGCAGCTGACCGAGGCTGCCGCGTACGCGTTCGGCATGAACACCGTCGACCTGGCCAGCTACCCCATCGACCCCACGGCCCTCAGGCGCATCCCGCTGCCGGTCGTCCTGCGGCACCGGGTGCTGGGCCTGCAGATCACGGACGGCGAGCTGGTCGTCGGCGTGACCGACCCGGGCGACGTCGTGGCGCTGGACGACGTCCGCGCCGCCACCGGCATGACCGTCCGCCCGGTGGTGGTGGCCCGCAGCGAGGTCCGCCGCATCATCGAGCGCCTGCAGCGCGAGGACAGCGACCTCGGCGACCTGGCCGACGACCCGCTGGACGACCAGGCGGGCATGACGGCGCAGGCCACCACCTCCGACGACGCGCCGATCGTGCGGTACGTCAACAGCCTGATCGAGCAGGCCGTCCAGAACCGCGCCTCCGACCTGCACCTGGAGCCGACCGAGGACGGGCTCCGCGTGCGCTACCGCATCGACGGCGTGCTGCACGAGCTGGACATGGTGTCCCGTGGCGTCATGTCGGCGCTGATCTCGCGCCTGAAGATCATGTCCGGCGTCGACATCACCGAGAAGCGGGTGCCGCAGAACGGCCGCATCACCGTCATGATCAGGGACCGGAAGGTCGACCTGCGTACGGCGACGCTGCCGACCGTCTGGGGCGAGAAGATCGTGCTCCGGGTGCTCGACACCGGCGGCATCGACCTCGACATGGAGAAGCTGGGCTTCACCCAGCACAACCTCACCCGCTTCGCCGAGTCGTTCACCAAGCCGCACGGCATGGTCCTGGTCACCGGCCCGACCGGTTCCGGCAAGTCCACCACCCTGTACGCGACGCTGGGCCGGATCAGCAAGCCGGAGATCAACGTCATCACGGTCGAGGACCCGGTCGAGTTCCGGCTGCGCGGCGTCAACCAGGTGCAGGTCAACGCGAAGGCCGGGCTCACCTTCGCCGCGGTTCTCCCGGCGATCCTGCGGTCCGACCCCGACGTCGTGCTGATCGGTGAGATCCGGGACGGCCACACCGCCCAGATCGCCACCGAGGCCTCGCTGACCGGTCACCTCGTGCTCTCCACGCTGCACACCAACGACGCTCCCGGCGCCGTCACCCGCCTCACCGAGATGGGCATCGAGCCCTTCCTCGTCGGTTCCTCGCTGGACTGCGTACTGGCCCAGCGGCTCGCGCGGCGGCTCTGCGACTGGTGCAAGGAGGCGTACGCACCCACCGAGCAGGAGCTGGAGGCGGCGCGCTGGCCGATCGAGGACCTGAAGATCCCCGAGGTGCTGTACAAGCCGATCGGCTGCCGCGACTGCGCCAACACCGGCTACCGCGGCCGCATCGCGCTGCACGAGGTCATGCCGGTCTCAGCCGAGATCGAGACGCTGACCATCCGGCGCGCCTCCGCGGGTGAGATCCGCGAGGTCGCCGTCGACCAGGGCATGTACGACCTGCGCGCGGACGGCCTGGCGAAGGCGGCCGGCGGCCTGACCTCGGTACGCGAGGTCTCGCGCGTCGCCGTCTGACACGGCGCGGCAGGGTACCGCGGACGGGCCGGTACCGCGCATTTCTGGCGGAAAAGCTCCTAAAGCCCTCGATCGCGGTGCCGAATGGGGAGACGTCAGAGGTTCACGAGGAGATTGACGGGGCAGCGGATGTACACGGTCGATCAAGAACTACCGCAGGAGGCCGCTCCGGCGGAGCCCGCCGCGGGAGATTTGGCCGTGCTGGACCAGATGCTCGTCTCGCTCGTCGAGGCGCGCGGGTCCGACCTGCACCTGACGGTGGGCTCCCCGCCGATGATCCGGGTCGACGGCGGTCTGCGCCCGCTGCCCGGCTACGGCAAGCTCAACTCGGCGGACACCGCCCTGCTGTGCCGGGCCGGCGTCTCCGCGGCCCAGTGGGAGACGTTCCGCCACGAGCAGGAGCTGGACTTCGCGCACAGCATCGTGGGCGTCTCCCGGTTCCGCGGCAACCTCTACATCCAGCGCAACTCGTGCGGCGCGGTCTTCCGGGCCATCCCCCACAAGATCAAGCCGTTGGACGAGCTCGGCATGCCGGACTCGGTGAGCCGCTTCGCGCACCTGCCGCGCGGTCTCGTACTGGTGACCGGCCCGACGGGTTCCGGTAAGACCACGACGCTGGCCTCGGTGCTCGACCTCGCCAACCGCAGCCGGGCGGCGCACATCATCACCATCGAGGACCCGATCGAGTTCCTGCACCCGCACAAGCGCAGCGTGGTGAACCAGCGCGAGGTCGGCTCGGACACCCAGACGTTCGCGCAGGCCCTCAAGCACGCCCTGCGGCAGGACCCCGACATCATCCTGGTCGGCGAGCTGCGCGACCTGGAGACCACCGCGACGGCGCTGACCGCCGCGGAGACCGGCCACCTGGTGCTGGCGACCCTGCACACGCAGAGCGCCACGCAGACCATCGACCGCGTCATCGACATCTTCCCGCCGCACCAGCAGCTGCAGATCCGCGCGCAGCTGGCGGCCAGCCTTCAGGGCGTCGTCACGCAGGCGCTCGCGCCGCGCGCCGACAACAAGGGCCGGGCCGTGGTGTGCGAGATCCTCACCGCCACGCCGGCCATTCGGAGCCTGATCCGCGAGGGCAAGTCCCACCAGATCCCCTCCTTCATGCAGGCCGGCGGCAACGACGGCATGCTCGCCTTCGACCAGCACCTGGCCGAGCGGGTCCGCGAGGGCGTCGTGTCGCTGCAGGCGGCCCTGGAGATCTGCCACTCGGCCGACGAACTCAAGCGCCTCATCGGACGGGTGTGACATGCCGGCGACCAAGACCTTCCACTACAACGGCATCGACTCGACCGGCCGCAAGACCAAGGGCACGGTGGAGGCGGCCAACGATGCGGCCGCCATGCACATGCTGAAGCAGCGCGGCGAGATGCCGCTGAACCTGACCGAGGCCGGCCAGGGCCTCAACATGGACATCAAGATCCCGGGTCTGGGCGGCCGGACGAAGCTGAAGGACCTCGCGATCTTCGCGCGGCAGTTCGCCACGATGACCGGGTCGGGCATGTCCCTGCTGCGCTCGCTGGCCATTCTCGAGGAGCAGACCTCGGCCCTCAGCCTCAAGAAGGCGGTCGGCGAGGTCAGTGCCGACGTGTCCACCGGCGTCGCGCTGTCGGCGGCGATGGCGAAGCACGACAAGATCTTCCCGCGCCTCATGATCGCCATGGTCCGCGCCGGCGAGGCCGGCGGTATGATCGACCAGGCTCTCGAGCAGGTCGCCGAGAGCATGGAGAAGGACACCGCACTCCGGGGCAAGATCAAGGCCGCCCTGACGTATCCCGCGATCGTGCTGTGTTTCACCTTCGTCATGATCGGGGCGGTCCTCAAGTTCATCGTCCCGATCTTCGAACAGATGTTCAAGAATCTCGGCGGTGAGCTACCCGCCATCACGCAGTTCCTCGTCGACCTGAGCCACAACATGGCGTGGATCGCCCCGACGTTCCTGGGCGTGACGATCAGCAGCGCGGTCCTCTACAAGCGCCAGCTGCGCACCAGCGCCGATTTCCGGTTGAAGGTCGACACGATCAAGCTCCGGATGCCGGTCTTCGGGCAACTCCTCGGCAAGCTGGCGATGAGCCGCTTCTCGCGCAATCTGGGCCTGCTGCTCAACGTCGGCGTGCCGGTGATGCAGGCGCTCACCGTGGTCGGCGAGACCACCGGCAATGAGGTCATCAACCGAGCCATGCAGGACGTCCAGTCCGCCGTGCGCGACGGCCAGCCGATGTCCTCGGCCCTGCGCCACCACAAGGTCTTCCCCGCCATGGTCACGCAGATGATCGAGGTCGGCGAAGAAAGCGGTCAAATCAGTCAGATGCTCGACAAGGTCGCCGATTTCTATGACAGGGAAGTCGACAGCGCCGCCGAGTCCCTGGCGGCCTCGATCGAACCGATCATGGTGCTCGTCATGGGTGGCGTGGTCGGCGGAATGGTGATCTGCCTGTACCTACCGATGTTCACCATCTACCAGAACATCCAGAGCAACTAAGGCCCTGGAGCAGTGACCGACCGGTCTCCGGTCGACGTCGGGCGCCCGAGCCCGGACAACCGCATCCCCGCCCCAACCCTGACGCCACAACGGAGGCACGTTCCATGCAGGACATCATCAACCGGCTGCGCGCCAAGAAGGACGACGAGGGCTTCACGCTCATCGAGCTCCTGGTCGTCGTGGTCATCATCGGCGTGCTGGTCGCGATCGCCGTCCCGGTGTACCTGAACTACCGCCAGGGCGCCGCCGACAAGTCGGCGCAGTCCGACGTGCGCGGCGCGGTCAGCGCGGTCGAGCAGTGGTACACCGACAACGGCAACAAGTACCCGGAGTCGAGCGGCGTGAAGGACAAGAGCTTCAGCCTCGACAGCAGCGGCACGACCAACCAGATCACGCTGTCGGACAACACCAAGATGAACTACGTGAAGATCACCGGCAGCGGCACCTCGGGCAGCTACAAGATCTGCGCCACCAACGAGGGCGGCACCGGCAAGGTCTACATGTACGACAGCTCGAAGGGTGGCTCGGTGAAGGCGGCTGCCGGCGACAAGCCCAAGGTCGACGACTGCGCGGGCCTCACCACCAGCTGATCGTGTGCCGAATGGCGCCGACGCCGGCGCCGTTCTGAGCCAAACACCGACGAGAACGAGGAGGACCACCATGCCCCAGCCGTTGCTGCTCGGCGTCGTGGCCCTCCTCGGTCTCGCGGTCGGCTCGTTCCTGAACGTCGTGATCTACCGGATCCCGCGGGGAGAATCGCTGGTCCGGCCGGGCTCGCACTGCCCACAATGCGGCGCTACCGTCCGGAACCGGCACAACGTGCCGGTGTTCGGCTGGCTGCTCCTGCGGGGCCGCTGTGCCGACTGCCGCACCAGGATCAGCATCCGCTACCCGCTGGTCGAAGCCGGCACCGCGGCGCTGTTCGTGGCGGTGGCCGCCAGATTCGGCTACTCCTGGGCACTTCCCGCCTACCTCTACCTGGCGGCCGTCGCCGTCGCACTCGCCCTGATCGATCTGGACGTGATGCGGCTGCCCGACGCCATCGTGCTGCCGTCGTACCTCGTGGCGGTTGCCCTGCTCGTGCCGGCGGCACTGCTCGGCGACGGGACGACCCCGATCCTGCGAGGACTGGCCGCCGGCGCGCTGCTCTGGGCCGTCTACCGGCTCCTGGCCCACTTCGGCGGGATGGGCTTCGGTGACGTCAAGCTCGCGCCGCTGCTCGGCTTCTACCTCGGATGGCTCGGGTGGGGCCCGGTGGCGGTGGGCGCGTTCGCCGCGTTCCTGCTCGGCGGGCTCGTCGGCGCGGCGCTGATGGCGACCCGGCTGGCCGGGCGCAAGAGCAAGATCCCGTTCGGCCCGTACATGCTCGCCGGCGCCTTCCTGGCCGTGTTCGCGGCGGCACCCATCGCCGACTGGTACGTCTCCCTGTTCACCCCCATCGCCTGAGGAGAAGGAAGGAACCGATGGCTGGCGTCACTCCGATCGGGCTCGACATCGGCTCGTCCTCCATCCGCGCGGTGGAGGTCCGCCGCACCAAGGACGAGTACAACCTGACCAACTTCGGTCAGGTGCCGCTCCCGCCCGGCACGATGCAGGCCGGCATCCCGGCCGAGCCGCTCGCCGTCACGTCCGCGCTGAAGCAGCTCTGGGCCGCGTGCAAGTTCTCCACCAAGCGCGTCGTGCTCGGCGTGACGAACCCCCAGCTGGTGGTTCGCGAGGCGTCGGTGTCGAACCTGCCGGCCAAGGAGATGCGCCGCTCGCTGCCGTTCCAGGTACGCGACATGCTCCCGCTCGCGGTCGAGCGCTCGCTGCTGGACTTCCGGCCCCTCGAGGAACCGGGCGACAACCCGACCATCCGAGGGCTGCTCGTCGCCACCCCCAAGGACGCCGTGATGGATCTGGTGCATGCCGTCGAGCGCGCCGGCCTGCACGTCGTCAACGTGGACCTGGCGTCGTTCGCGCTGCTGCGCGCCGCCTCCCGGCTGGACGCCCAGATCGAGGCCATCGTCGACGTCGGGGCCGCCGTGACCAGTGTGGTCGTGCACGCGGACGGCGAGCCGCTGTTCGTGCGTACCGTTCCGCGGGGCGGCACCGAAATCACCGAGAGCATCGCCACCCGGCTGGGCATTCCGCCCGCGGAGGCCGAGGCGATCAAGTGCCGCTACGGGCTGCACGGAAACGAACGCCCGGACAGCGCCACCGCGGTCGGCGACGCGGTCCGGCCGCTCATCAGCGAGCTGCGCAGCTCGTTCACCTACCTCGCCTCGGGCGAGCGGCAGAAGCAGGTGACCAGGATCGCCCTGTGCGGCGGCAGCGCCCTGATGCCCGGGCTGGCGGAGCACGTGCAGAAGCAGCTCGGCGTCTCGGTCGTGTACGCGGACAACGCCAGCCGGCTGCGTGACACCCGCAAGGCGAAGCAGCGCGGCTTCGACGGATTCCTGCCCTCGGCCGCGGTGTCGATCGGCCTCACCCTGGGAGTGGCAGCCTGATGGCCACCACCTTGATGCCCGTGGACCCCGCCGTCACCACTCAGCGGATCAACCGGGTGCTGAACATCTCGGCGAGCCTCCTGCCGGAGGAGATCGTCGCCGGCCGGCGTGCCCGCCGCGTGCGTACCTGGGTCATCGTCATCGTCATCATCGTCGCCGGCCTGTGCGGCGCCTGGATCGTCGCTGCCAACCGCGACAAGCAGGCGGCCGACGAAGACCTGACGGCGGCTACCACCGAGGTGGCCAAGCTGCAGCGGGCCCAGGACAAGTACGCGACCGTGGTGCAGCTGCGCAACGAGACCGACCTGCTCAAGGGGCAACTCAAGAGCACGATGGCCAACGACCTGGACTGGGCGGATCTGCTCACCATGCTGCGCACCACCGGGGATCCAGTGAACATCGACGTCACCGGTATCAACGGCTCCGTGGACGACGCGGAGGAGGGCAGCAAGTCATCGTCCGCCGGCACGCTCCCGAGCACCAGTGAGTCCGACACCATCGGCAGTGTGACCGTCACCGGCACGGCGCCCGACAAGCAGGCCGTCGCGGCGTACGTCGACGCCCTCGCCCAGCAGACCAAGATCGCGAACCCGTACGTCACCAGCGTCACCACCTCGAGCGACAAGGTGAGTTTCAGCCTCTCCGTCGACATCACCCGTAATGCGCTGTGCGGGCGGTTCGGCGACCCTTGCAAGTCGACCGGGGGTAAGTGATGCGGGGCCGTACCGATCGCCTATGGATGATCATCGGCGTCATCGTGACCGCCGTCCTGATCGCGGTCACCTACTTCGGCGTAGTGAGCACCACCAAGGCGGAGGCCGCGGAGCTGGCGAGCGAGACCGAGGAGCGGCAGGCGCAGACCATCGACCTGCGCAAGCGGGTCGCCAAGCTGGCGGACGAGAAGAAGAACGAGAAGTCGCTGACCGCCACGCGGGACACCTACCGGGATGCTCTGCCCTCCGGGTCCGGCGTACCGGCCTTTCTGCGCCAGCTCCAGGCGTCGGGCACGTCACTGGACGTCGACGTCAGTGGCATCTCCGTCGGCATCCCTTCCGAGCTGAAGGCGCTGCCGGGCGTGTGGTCGATCCAGATCCAGCTCTCCGCCGAGGGTGCGGTCGACAACCTCTCCGCATTCCTGGACTCGCTCCAGGGCAGTGGCCAGAAGCGTGCGGTGCTGATCCAGACGGCCAACCTGGAGGTCAGTGCGGAAGGTGGAACCCGGCTGAGCCTGACGGTCAGCGCGTTCGTGGCGCCGCCGGCCGGATCGGGTGCCCCCGCCGTCACGACGGACTGACGCCGGTGGGCGACATCGAGGGCGCCATGCAGACACCGGACGGGTCCTGGCGCGTCGAGGTGGTACGCCGCCGCGGCACCCGCTGGTATCGCATCGTGCACGGTGAGGACATCCTGGACTGGCTCTCCATCGCCGCGGTGGAACGCATCCTCGACGAGGCGGGCGTCGAGCGGCATCTCCTCGAGGAGGTGGACCCGGGCGCCCTGCCGCCGCGGCGGACAGCTTGATGCCCGGGAATCCTCAAGTCGGCGGGCTCTCCCGTCGATAGGAGCGGTGTAGGCCCTACACCAGCGAGGACGAAGCATGCCGATGGATCCAGCCGTAGCCGGCGCGCCGCGGCGCATGCGCGCGTCCGGAGACGGCGGGTTCTCGCTCATCGAGGTGCTGATGGCGATCGCGGTCATCACCACGGTGATGACGGCCGCCGCGCCGTTCCTGGTCACCTCGGTGGTGGCGACCGACTCGCAGAGCGGCCAGAACGTCGCCATCCAGCTGGCCACCGACGCCTTGGAGCGGGCTCGCGCGCTCACCCCGTCGTCGCTGCTGTCGGGCCGCGGCGAGCTGGCCGTCAAGAAGCAGTGGACCGACGCGCCCGCCGCGGTGAAGCGCCACCTCGACAAGATGCGGATCGCCTGGGGCGAGGGCCTGACCGGCTCGTCGGCCGGCACCGACGCGCCGTTGCCGACCGCCGCCTACACCGTTCCTAAACAGCAGCCGACGGATCCGACGTACCAGCAGAGCTGGTACGTGGGCAAATGCTGGCAGGCCAAGCTGACTTCCGCTGCGACACCCGACCCCAGCACCGGCGCCGTGCCCGTCGGCGAATGCACCGCGCCCGCGGACCCGTCGGTCATTCCCACCGGCCCGGAGTTCGTCCGGGTCCTGGTGGCGGTGACCTGGACGCAGCGCCGCCCCTGCCCCGAGAACGCCTGCGTCTACGTCGCCTCCATGCTGGCCAGCGTCGGAGCCGACCCGACCTTCGACGTCAAGCAGCCGGCGCCCGTGATCAAGGACCCCGCCGACCAGACCAACTACACGGACGACGCGGTGAGCCTGCAGATGACCGTGACCGGCGGCACGCTGCCGTTGAAGTGGTCGGCCACCGGGCTGCCCAACGGCCTGAGCATCAACCCCGACACCGGCCTGATCACGGGTACGCCATCGGCCGGCTCGTACCCGACGGTCGAGATCACCGTGTCCGACAGCGAGCTGCCGCAGAAGCGGAGCGACAAGTCCACCTTCGGCTGGACCGTCATCCAGGCGCCCATGCTGATCAACCCGGGCGACCAGCAGACCCGGCCGAGCACCCCCGTCAACCTCGCCATGGCCGGAGCCGGGGGCAAGCAGCCCGTGAAGTGGTCCGCCACCGGCCTGCCGGCCGGCCTGACGATCAACGCGACGACCGGTGTCATCTCCGGGACCACCTCCGCGGCGGTCCAGGCGTACTCGACCACCGTCACGATGACCGACGCCGGCACGCCCGCCCGCGCGGTGTCCGTCTCGTTCGTGTGGCGCGTCGCCATACCGCTGACGCTCTACAACCCGGGTCAGCAGACGATGACGATCGACGACTACATCGACTACACGCTGGTCGCGACGGGCGGGACGGCGCCGTACACCTGGCAGGGGCAGAACCTGCCGGGCGGATTGTCGATCAACGCCGCCACCGGCCGGGTCACCGGCACGGTGACGAACGGCAGCCGCTACATCACCACCATCACGGTCACGGACAAGACCGGCGCCACCGCGACCATGGACGTGGTGTGCATCGTCGACAACCGCACCGGCGCCGATCTGCGCGTGACGGTTCCCGACCCCACGACCAACCCGGATCGGAGCACCCCGGTGAACACGACGATCACGTCGTTCACCGCCGACTCGTCCGGCGCCAACCCGCCGTCGCACACCTGGACCGCCACCGGCCTGCCGCCGGGCGTGACGATCAGCTCCGGTGGCACGGTCAGCGGCAAGCCGACCGTGAAGGGCAAGTACACGGTGACGCTCATCGTGACCAGCGCCGTTCCGGACACCGCGAAACTGATGTTCGTCTGGACGGTGACCTGATGCGACGGGGCCGCCGGCGGCCGGACGACTCCGGGACGTCGCTGGCGGAACTGATGGTGACCATGGGGATCATGTCGGTGGTCATGGTGCTGTTCACCGGCGCGATCCTCCAGGTGTACAAGACCGTGTCTGCGACGGACACCCGCAGCGACGCGCAGAACCAGCTCGCCCGCGCCTTCCAGCGCTTCGATCAGCAACTGCGCTACGCCTCCTGGATCGGTGACCCGGCCAAGGCCACCAGCGGGACCTGGTACGTGGGGTTCGCCGGCGTCGACCCCACCGACTGCTACCAACTCCGGTTGGTGCCCGGCGACAGCGGGAAGCCGGGCGTGCTCCAGCTCTTCAGCTGGAAGGCAGGCCTGCCGCCGGCCTCGGGGACGGTGGGGCAGACGCTCGCCTCGCAGATCGACATGACCGACACGCCGGCCAATCCGTTCAAGCCGTTCACCAAGCACGCCTACGGCGCGACCCCGTTCGCCACGGCGACCCCGACGCCCGGGGCCACACCGATCGGCGGCAAGTTCGAGTCCAAGTTCCAGATGCTGCGGATCCAGCTGACCGCACGGACGGGCGCCGGCCTGGCCCGCATCGATGCGACGTTCACCGCGCTCAACACCGGCAAGGACACGCCGGACTCGCCCGCCTGCAACGAAGGGAAACCGTCGTGAGGAACCCGTTCCGGCGCCCCGGACGCGGCGACGAGGGCTCGATGCCGATGGCGATGCTGGTCAGCATGGTGGCCATGGGCATGAGCGCCACGCTGGTGCCGGTCGTGGTCACCCAGTACACCACCACCCGGGTCGTGGACGCCCGTACCGTGTCGCTCGACGGCGCGCAGGCCGGGATCGACGTGGCCCTCGCTCACCTACGCGCGGCCGGTTCGCCCGGCAAGGACGCCGACGGCAATGCCGTGGTCCTCGGCAAGCTGGCGGACCTTCCCCCCTGCAATCTCACGGGGAGCCAGGACACGGGCGGCCTACAGGACACCTCGTCCGCCACCGCTACCCTGCGCTATCGCGTCTCGATCAAGTACTTCGGCATCGTCGGCACCGCCACCACGGCCACCGAACTTCCCTGCCCGCCGACGGCCGTACCGAAGTACGCCGTCCTCAAGGCGGTCGGCGGCCGGGGCGCCACCGTCCCCGACTTCGGCGACCCCGGCACGCGCACCATCGAAGCGACCTACACCTTCAAGACCAACAACAAGAACATCGTCGGCGGCCAGATTCCCCTGGCGTCGCCGACGAGCCCCACCCAACTCTGCATGGACGCCGGCCTCAACAACACACCGAAGGCCGGTGACATCGCATGGGCGCAGCCGTGCGTGGACGGCGGCTCCGACGACCAGCGCTTCGCCTACACCGCGGACCTCTACCTCCAGGTCGTCAACCCGGATGCGGCCGCAACATCGACCGGCATGTGCCTGGACGCACCGCTGCCGCACGTGAACAACACCCCGATCAAGTTCCAGCCGTGCCTGAGCCCCCGCGCCGCACGGCAGCAGTGGAGCTTGGACAACAACGGAAACTTCCAAGGCACCTCCGACGGGGTGAACCTCGACGGCTACTGCATCAACGTCCAGACCGCCGGCACCGCGAGCCAGCTCGTGGTCGGCGGGTGCGGAGGCGTGTCCAACAAGAACGTCTTCCGTCCCGAGGCTGCGGCGGGCGCCGGCATGGCGTCGGCGAAGACCAACCAGCTGGTGAATTACAAACAGTTCAGCCGGTGCCTCGACGTGACCTACTTCGATGCCACCTACTCGTACATGATCGTGTGGTACTGCAAGCAGGCCCCGGACGGCGCCGTGGGCTGGAATCAGCAGTGGACGATTCCCGCGATCTCCTTCGACCCGAAGAACCCGGTGACCGGGCTGATCAAGACGGCTGGCACCGGCAATCCCAATGCCTGCCTGAAATCCCCGGGCAACACGACGGGATACGTCACGATGTCGCCTTGCAGCATGGCAACCACGAAGAACTACCAGTGGACGGTGTTCGGTGACACCAACGACTCCACGCTGGACTACGTCATCCGGGACAGCTTCGGATACTGCCTCACACCCACCGCCCTGTCCGGGCCGAACAAGGACACCCACGTCGACGGCACCGCCAAGGTCAAGATGGCCGCCTGCAACGGCGACGAGCTGCAGGCATGGAATGCGCCACCGGCCTACAACGAGCCGTTGGCACTGACCGAGACCAAGGAACTGGTCATCACCAAGACCAAGTGACTCAGGGCAGGGCGGGCCGGCTGCGCTGCAGCTCGGCCCGTTCCTCCGGGGTCATCGCGTCCCACATCGCCTGCCGGCGCTCCCCCATCTCCTGAAGCTCCTGCGGGCTCCACCGCGCGGCCGCTTCCCGGCGTGCCGCGGCCATCCGCTCCAGTTCCTCAGGCGTGTACGTGTGTTCCACCGCAGTCATCCCCTCGATGAGCCTCACCAGCACCGCCGCGGACGGGTCGCCCGCCGCGTCGAACCGTTCCAGCACCGCCCCGAGTCGATCGCGCAGGGCGGTCGCCCGCGCGATCCGGTCCGAGACCTGGTCGAGTTGCCGCCGGAGCAGTTCCCGTACGTCCCCCGCCTCCTGCGCATCGAGCAGCGCCGCGATCTCGGTCAGGCCGAACCCGAAGCCGCGCAGGGCCACCACCCGGTGCAGCCGGCGAACCTCGGCGGCGGCGTACCGGCGGTGCCCGGCCGGGCTGCGCCAGGACGGGCGCACCAGGCCGATCTCGTCGTAGTGGTGCAAGGTCCGCACGGTCAGACCGGTCGCCGCGGCGAGCTCGCCGACGCTCCACGTGACCTCATGCGTGCTTGCGCGGAGGACGCCCATGCCGACGACGCTAGGCCCTGCCGCTACGTGAGGGGCAAGCGCCAGACCCCGGTCGGCCCGGCGGTCGTCGGGCACGCCAGGTACGGCACCCGCGCCACACACCCGTACGGCGCCGTGGACTCCAGCGATCCCGCGGTGTGCACCTGACCGTTCGCGACGCTCACCCAGACACGCCCCGGGATCTCGGTGTCCGTACGCAGCCACACCCCGCCGAGCACGACGGTATTCCCCAGCCGCCGCAGCACCGCCCCCGTCGACGGGTCGATCATGGCCGACTCGGGATCCTCCGACTGGTCGTACGCGATCAGCCCCTGGGGTGTGAACCGCGCGGCGCTCCAAGCGGGGTCGGACCAGAGCACCGAGCCGTCGGCGGGATCCAAGGCGCTGACCCAGCGGGTGTCCGAGATGCACAGCACCGGGCCGCAGCCGTACACGGTGCCGACGGGTCCGCCCTCGACCCGCCAGTCGACGGACAGTGCCGGCAGCCCGTACGCGGTCAGCGAAGGTCTCCCCCGCTCCCGCCGCGACACGTAGACGCGTGGCCCGGCAACCGTCACCGCCACGAAGTCGGCCAGGACCGCGTCGCGCAGCTGCGTCGGCGGGCGTACGCCCAGATCGCCCTCGCCGAGCAGCGCCCCGTCGGCGAACCGCAGGGTGGTGACGTGCCCGTCCCTGCCGATGACCACTATCCGGTCGGGGGTCTCCTCGAGGTCGTTGCCGATCTCCGAGCGGCTGTCCACGACCCGGCTCCAGAACTGCCCCCCGGTACGCGCGTCGACGAGCGCCAGCCGGGCGGTCGTGTCCCCGATATCGGTACGCAGCAGCACCTTCCCGTTCACGAGGGTGAGCGCCGAGGTGGCCGCCGACTCCAGGTGCCAGAGGATGGTGCCGTCCGCGGCGTCGAGGAACGTCATCCGGGGATCCGAGCCGGAACGGGCGAGCAGCACGCCGGCCGCGGCGTCGATGGTGAGCGCCTGCACGTTCTGCGGGACGGCGGTCGCCCACGACTGGGTGCCGGCCGGAAGGTCGTAGCGGCGTACCCCCGACTCGCTGTTGGGGTTCGGCCCGAAGGTGGCGGTGTAGAGCGCGGACGGCCCGAGCGTGAACGCCGCGGCCGCCGTACCCCCGGCCGACAGGACCCGCGCCATCCTCGGTGCCGGCGGCGCCGCCGCGGCCAAACCGAGGAGCACCGCGGTCAGCACGCCCAGCAGCAGGACCGGGCGCGGCGGCACGAGCTGCCGGTGGAGCGCTCCCGGCTCGGCGCGGGCAGGCGTCGGCGCCACATCGAGGTCGATCAACGGTACGGCGTCCGGCACCCGTTCAGCATGCCCCGGATTCCCCTCGCCCGGGTACGTCCGCCACCGCTTCGTGACGGTGAGTAGGCTGCCCGTATGTCCTATACGGTCCCGCCGACCCGTACGGCCGCCGTGGTGCGCCAGCTCCGCAACGAGATCGTCACGGGCGAGCTTCCGCCCGGAACCCTCATCAAGGACGCGGAACTCGCCGCCCGCCTCGGCGTCAGCATCACACCGGTCCGCGAGGCGATCGCTCAGCTCTCCGTCGAGGGCCTGATCGACATCGCACCCAACCGCACCCGCCACGTCACCAAGGTGACCCAGAAGAACGCCCTCGAGCTCATCGACGTGATGGGCGTACTGGCCTGCGCCGGCTTCGAATGGGGGGTCGAGAACCTCACGGCCACCCACATCGATCTCATGCGCCAGCGCCAGCGCGAGTTCGTCGAGGGTCTGCGCGCCGGCAATGTGCTGGCGGCCGGCGCGGCCGGTGCCGACTTCAGCACCATCGCGATCCTGGCCAGCGGCAACCGCGAGCTGCAGACGATGGTCGACCTCGTGGTCGCCCGTACCCTGCGGATCCTGGCCATGGGCGCGGAGAGCGATCTCTGGCAGACCTGGATCACCGGTCACGAGGAGACCCTGTGCCTGCTCGACCGCGGCGACAACAAGGGTGCCGTCGCGCGCTACAAGCAGATCTACGCCGACTTCCGGCAGAAGGTCGAGCGCGAGCTCTTCCAGGAGTGAGCCGTCAGGCGAGTCGCGGCAGCAGCGGCCCGAGCAGATCAAGAGCATTCCGGCGTACGGCGTAGCGCGTGATGCCCCACCGTTCGCGGTGCCGGCGCACCGCCGCGACGATCTCGTCCTCGGTGCCGACGAGCACGAACGGCACCTCCGCGAGGTCGCCGACGCTGATGCCCATCCGCTCGGCGTGGCCGGCCAGCACCGCCTCGGCGTCGTCGGTGACCTCGACCATCTGCACGAGCGCCTCGAGAGCCGCGTCTCCGCCCGAGCGGGCCAGCTCGACCTGCGCGTCGATCTCGGCGAGACGCCACCGTGCCTCGTGCTGGTGCCCGTCGGCCTTCGTACGCCCGAACCCGGTCAGTCCCACGACGTCCGCGTGTTCGCCGGCCCAGCGCAGCAGCCGCGAGTTCGCCGTGCCCACGAGCAGCGGCACCCGCTCCCGCACCGGCCGCGGCTCCTCGAGCACGGCGTTCAGCATCGTCAGCTCCGGGCCGGCGACCGTGACCTTCTCACCCGCCAGCAGCCGTACGGTGGCATCAGCGACCGCGACGCACCGGTCGACCCGCCCCCGCACCCCGGGCCGCACCCGCCCGACCGCATCCCACTCGGCCGGCGTGTGGCCGGCTCCCATACCCAGCACCGCCCGCCCGCCGGAGACAACGTCCAACGTGGCCACGTCGGCGGCGAGCAGCATCGGCTCCCGGATCCCGGCGTTGGCGACGTACGACCCCAGCTGGATCGTCGAGGTGATGGCGGCGGCCGCGGCAAGGGCGACGAAGGGAGCCGCGCACGACCCGGGGTGGTCGGCGGCGAGAAGAGTGTCGAACCCGGCGGCCTCGGCGCGCCGCGCGAGGTCCAACCACTCGGCGGCGTCGATCGGCTGTGCCTGAAGCGAGAAAGCGGCCATGCGGTCGATTCTGGCGGCGATCCCGGGCGCCCGCCGCCCCGGCGGAGGCGGTTCCGCCGACAGCGCAACCGTCAGCCGAGGCGGTCGGCGACCGGCTCCCGGCGGGCCCGCAGGAAGGTCCGGTTCTGCGCCCACCGCTCGGGGCACATCCCGCTGCGCCGCAGCGACCGCAGGCCGGCCTCGGCCGAGTAGACGCCCAGCATGCCCGCCGCCCCGGCCACCACGGCCTGAAAAACCTCTGCCCACGTCAGCAGCACGATTCACTCCCCCAGTAGCCCTACCGCTCCCGATTCGGCGCCGCGGCCGTCCTCCTGACGGCCGCGGCCGCCAAGCTACCGAACGCCATCCATCCCGCTACCGACTCGCATCCCATCCGGCATGCTGGGCCCTGTTCTCTATTCTTCGATGCATGATCGCGCCCCAGCAGATCGGGCCCTACCGTGTCGAACGGCTGCTCGGCACCGGGTCCTTCGCCACCGTGTGGCTGGGTCACCACGCGTCGCTCGGCGCCCGGGTCGCGATCAAGGTGCTCGCCGAGAACTGGAGCCACGACCTACGGGTACGCGAGCGGTTCCAGGAGGAGGCCCGGCTGCTGTGGCGGCTCGATCACGAACGGGTCGTCCGGGTGCACTCGCTGGGTGAGCTGCCGGACGGCCGTCCGTACCTGGTCATGACCTGGGCCGACGGCGGCAGCCTGCGCGACCGGCTGGCCGAAGGCCCGGTGCCGGTCGGCAGCGGCCTTCGGCTGCTGCAGGACATCGCCGCCGGTGTCGGTGTGCTGCACGAGAACGGCATCGTGCATCGGGACCTGACCCCCGGCAACATCCTGTTCCGCTCCGGACCGGCGGGCGGGGAGCGGGTGCTGATCGCGGACCTGGGCCTGGCCAAGGCGCTCGCCGCGGCCTCCGGGCTCACCGCCCGGGCCGGCACTCCCGGCTACATGGCGCCTGAGCAGGACGACCCACTGTCGATCGTGGACACCCGCACCGACGTGTACGCCCTGGGCCGCCTCGGCGAACGGCTTCTGGCGGCGCGGACGGACGTTCCCCGGTCACAGGTACGGCTGCGGGCGGGCGTACCTGTGGGGGTCGCCGACGTGCTGCGTACCGCGACCGCGCACCGGCCTGGTGACCGTTTCCGCGACGCGGCCCAGTTCGCCGCCGCGCTGGGGCGAGCCACCACGGCCGATGACCGGTCCCGATCGCTTCGGCGCCGCCGGCCCTTGGTGGCGGCGGGGCTGCTGCTCGGGGCGGCGCTCACCGTCACCACCCTGGGTGCGGACGCCGCCGGCGGGCGGTTCCCGGCGAGCGCGAGCGACACGACCGGGCGGATCACCGTCGCACTGCCGCCCGGCTGGCGCGGCGACGGCCAGGGCTGGGAGGGACAGCGGGATGCCGACGGCCGCCGCGATCCGGCCCTGGTGATCTCGCCGGCGCCCGGGCGGTGGTTGTCCGACCCGAAGGTGCCGGGAGCCTTCATCGGGGTGTCGCGTGGCCTCGGCCGGACCGATACCCCCGCAGCATTCGTGGCCGGCCGTCGCCATGCCCGGTGCACCGCCGACCCGGTGCGGACCAGTCGCGCGGCCGGCGTCGACTGGGTGGTGGCTCGGCACGCGTCGTGCGAGGCCGGCAAGCCGGTCATCGTCGAGGCCGCCGGGGTGGTTCCCGGCGGCGAGGGCCTCGTGTACGTCCAGATCGCACCGCCGGCGAGCAGCCCAGCGGCGTTCGTCGACGCGCTGCTCGCCGGGATCGAGGTGCACTAGGGCGCTACCGGCGCACCACCACCGTGATTTCGGCCGTACGGTCGTCCTCGCCCTGGGGGAAGCGCAGCGTGACAGTGCCGGGACGCACGAACTGGATGCTGTGCACCCCGCCCCCGTAGAACCCCTCCACGAGCGAGTCCGGGGCCGCGTCCAGCAGGCCGGGTCCGAGGTTCCGCAGCCGTAGCCTGCCACCGACGCTGATGCAGAGTGACGGCGGCAGCGGCTGCTCCTGCGCGTCGATCGCGGTGTCGACCGCACCGAGGCACGCCGGCGCCGTCGTGGGTGCGGACTTCGAGGGGGGTGCCGAGAACGCCACGGCTCGGGGCGGCGCATCGACGGGCAGCGGAGACACCGGTTCGGATCCGCAGGCGGCGGTCGCCGCGGCCACGCAGAGGGCGAGCGAACCCAGCGTGGCGAGTCGGCTGATGGAGGGGCGGTGCATGACGGTGGCTCCTTCGGTCGTCGAACCTTGCACCCTGTTCGTCATGGCGCCACCGTCATTTGTTCGGCCTGTGGTCTAGATCACAGTTCTCGCCGTCGAGCCGCTCGCGCAGCCGTCGGCGGCCCTCGTGAATCCGAGACTTCACCGTTCCCTCCGGCACCTCCAGGCACACCGCGATCTCGGCGTAGCTCAGGCCGATGACGTCGCGCAGAGCCACCGGTTCGGCGAGCTGGGGGCCGAGGCGTTCCAGCGCGTCGAGCAGGTCGAGCCGGGTGCCGGCGACGACGCTGGTCCGCTGCGGGTCCGGCCGCTCGGGCAGCGGCCCGCTCGACTCGGTGAGAAAGCGCCGCCGCAGCACCTGATACGTCGAGCGGGAGCGGTTCGCGGCGATCCGATACAGCCAGGTCCGGAAGGCGGCCCGGCGCTCGAACCGGGCGATTCCCTGGGCCACCGCGAGCAGCGCGTCCTGACAGGCCTCCTCGGCGTCCTCCCGGTTGGGCAGGAACCGTGCACAGACCCGCAGCACCTCGGGACGCACCGCCGCGAGGAGCTCCTCCAGGGCAGCCGGGTCGTGGGCGGCCGCTGCGGCCAGACGGTCCAGGTCAAGCGGTGCGGTCATCTCCCGATCCCTCCCCCGTGTGCCACTCCACAGCGCGTGTGGATCGGCAGCGTAGCGAATTCAGCTTTACCCCTCGGCTGCCGATCTCGGTATGACGTGAGCTCCTCGACGGTGTATCCGGACCAGCGGGTGGGCGTGGGCGGCAGCAGCGCCGGCACCGCCGACCAGGCCGCGACTGAAGCCGTGCGCGCCGCCCTCGGGGGACGCCGGCCCTCCGCGGACGACCTCGTCCTGATCTTCCCGACCGTCGACTACGACCCGCACGAGTTCCTCCGCGCGGCCTGCCGCGAGGCCGGCGACGCCCGGGTCCTGGGGTGCAGCTCGTTCGGCTGGCTGACCGGCGCCGCCCAGGGCACCATGGGCTGCAGCGCGGCCTATCTGCCCGCGGCCGGCCTGTCCTTCGGCGTCGCGGTGGCGGATTCCCTCGGCTCCGACCTGTACGCCGTAGCCCGCGAGACCACCCAGACGGCTCGCGCACGCGCGGGCGCCGGTCATCCCCACAACACCCTGCTCGTCCTGTCGGACGGCCTGGCCGGCGACCAGCGCGAGGTCATGCGCGGGTGCTACGCGGCCGCCGGCGCCGCGGTCCCGGTCATCGGCGGCAGCGCGGGCGAAAACCTGACCCAGGTCGCCACCTACCAGTACGGCGAGGAGCGCGTCCTGACCAACGGCCTGGTCGTGATCTGGATCGGCTCGCCGACCCCCGTGGGTGTGGGCACCGCACACGGCTGGAGTCCCGTGGGCGACACCATGATCGTGACGCGGGCCGACGGCAACGTCATCCACGAGCTGGACGGCCGGCCCGCGGCCGAGGTGTACTTCGACAAGCGGGCGACCGTCACCGGCGACCACACCCAGCCGGGCGCCGGCGAGCAGTTCCTGGCCGGCTCGGTGATGGACGGGCCGCTGGGCCTGCCCACCGCGGCGGGCCGGTTCGACGTCCGGCACATCCTGGGCCCCACCGACGACGGCGGGCTGGCGATGTTCGGCTACGTCAGCGACCACTCCGTCGTCCAGATCATGCGCAGCGAGCCGGCCGACCTCATCGCCGCGGCCGGTGCCGCCGCCACGGCCGCCGCCGCACGACTCACCAGCGCCCCGCGCGGCTCCCTGGTGTTCGGGTGCACCGCCCGCGCCGGCCTGCTCGGCGAGCCCGGCATGCGCGCCGAGACCGACGCCATCACCGGCGCCCTGGCGGGCGTACCCACGTGCGGCTTCTACACGTACGGCGAGTTCGCCCGGATCTCGGGCTCGACCGGCTTCCACAACGCCTCCGTCGCGGTGCTGGCGCTGTGACCGCCGCCGTCGAGCAGATGCAGCCGCCCGGCACCGAGGCCGACCGCCTGCGCGAGGAGAACCGGGTCCTGCGCGAGCAGATCGCGGCCGCCCAGTCCGGCGCGGCCCGCTCGCTCTCCCGCGCCACCCGCCTGGCACAGGTCGTCAGCGTGCTGGGGCAGGTCGCCGACGCCGACGAGACCGCGGACCGCATCGCGGGCGAGGTGGCCGAGATGTTCGGCGCCGACATCGTCGCCGTGTGGCTGTCCGGTCAGGCCGGCCTCGTCGTGGCCGCGCACTGCGGCGTACCGGCCGAGGACCTGCCCGCCGACGCCGGGACGCTGCCCGCGGGCGTCCTGGACCTGCCGGCCACCGCGCCGCTGCTGGCCGGCCCCGCGGGCGAGGTGCCCCTGCCGCCCTGGCTCGCCGCGTACTGCCTGGAACAGGTTGTCTGGGCCCGCCTGGAGGCCTCCGGCGACCTGCTCGGCTACATGCTCGTCGCCCGTCAGGAGCCGGTCGCCTTCGACAGCTCCGACGTGCTCGAGCTGCGGGCCGTCACCGCCCGCATCGCGCTGGCCATCGACCGGTCCCGCCTGCATCGCCGCACCCAGGACCAGGTACGCCAGCTACGCCGGCTCCAGGAGTTCACGGCCCGGCTCGCCGGCATGCTCGACCGTACGGAGATCGCCCGCTCCCTGGCCGGCGTGATCGCCGCCGAGACCGGGTGCGGGTGCGTGTCCGTACACCTCACGGAGCTGCCCGACGCCGGACCGGTAGCCACCGCGGGCACCTGCAGCCACGGCTCCGGCGCGCCGGCACCCGACCGCGTCCGAGCCCTCCCGCTGCGCGCGGGCGGCCGCCAGATGGGCCGCCTGGTGGTGCACGACGCTCCCCCGGCCGACAGCGAGGGCGACGCCCTGCTCCGCCACCTCGCCGACCTCGGCGGCCTGGTGCTGGACAAGGCGATGCTCTTCGAGACGGTCCGCAAACAAGCTCACCGCGACGCCCTCACGGGCCTGGCGAACCGTTCCCTCTTCTCGGAGCGCCTGAACGCCTCCCTCGCCGCCGCTGAAGCCACGGGGGCGGGCCTCGCGGTGATCTTCATCGACCTCGACGGCTTCAAGCAGGTCAACGACACCCTCGGCCACGAGGTCGGCGACCTCCTGCTGACCCACGTGGCGTGGCAACTCCAGGACGCCGGCGGACCGCAGGACACCGTCGCCCGCCTCGGCGGCGACGAGTTCGTGGTGCTCACCACGGAGGCCACCACCCCGTCGGAAGCGGCCGCCCTGGCCCGGCGCCTGGAAGCCGCGGTACGGGAGCCTCTCGCCCTGGCCTGCGGCGAACTGACGGCGGCGGCCAGCATCGGCCTGGCCACCGTCGACGACTGCGGCTACCAGGCCGAAGCCCTGATGCGCCACGCCGACCGAGCCATGTACGACCGCAAACGCGAAAGCCGGGCGGCCGCGCGGGGCTGACCTCAAAAACGAAAACGCCCGGACGTCTGTCCGGGCGTTTCTCAAGGGTGGAGCTGAGGGGACTCGAACCCCTGACCCCCACACTGCCAGTGTGGTGCGCTACCAGCTGCGCCACAGCCCCTTGCTTGCTTATGTTCCTTGCTTGCTGATGTTCCTTGCTTGCTTACGTTCCTTGCTTGCTCATGTTCTACCGTCATGTCCGGTCTCCCGGGCACTCACGGAATATTACACACCCTGACCGCCCCCGCCGCAGGGGGTCCTCAGTTCAGCGACACGTCCGGCGGGAAGTGCGCCACCGCTGCCAGAATGTCGCCCTGGCGGCGCAGGACCATGCCCCACAGGTCGTCCGGGCGGTTCACGAAGGGGTCTCCCGGCAGGGCGTCGAACACGAACCAGGAACCGGACGCGATCTCGTCCTCGAGCTGTCCCGGCGACCAGCCCGAGTAGCCCGCGAACACCCGGATGCCCGCCACGCTCTCGCGCAGGCGGTCCGGATCGGCGGAGAGGTCCACCGTGCCGAGGGCGCCGGCGACCTGGTGGAAGCCGGAGACGCGCTTCTTCACCTCAGGGCGGGTGCGGGCCAGGCAGATGGCCGACTCGGGCTGGACCGGGCCGCCCTCGAAGAGGACCGCCGGGTCGCCCGCGAGGGAGCCCCAGTCGCCCAGGACGTCGGCGACCGGGACCTCGGTGGCGCGGTTCAGCACCACGCCGAGGGCTCCCCCGGTCTCGTGGGCCACGAGCAGCACGACCGTACGGTCGAAGTTGGGGTCCTTCAGAGTCGGCGTCGCGACCAGCAGTTGCCCGGTCATCGACTCCACCGACCGACCTCCGATGCGCTGCTCTTCACTGAACA
Source organism: Actinoplanes sp. NPDC049681 (assembly GCF_044465265.1). NCBI lineage: Bacteria > Bacillati > Actinomycetota > Actinomycetes > Micromonosporales > Micromonosporaceae > Actinoplanes > Actinoplanes sp. NPDC049681. The sequence continues at coordinate 615,818 of NZ_JBITLP010000003.1, read as the reverse complement.
CGACAGCCCTGCCTTCCCGCCATGCTTGGACATTAGCTTGCGGTTCCGGCCACCGATAAGGTCTGCGCATGAACGAGCGACCCTCAGAGGCGGAGATCGGCGTCATCGGCGGATCGGGGCTCTACGCGCTGCTCGACGGCGCCACCGAACACGAGGTGTCCACGCCGTACGGTGCTCCGTCCGATCCGGTGACGGTCGCCGAGGTGGGCGGCCGGCGGGTGGCGTTCCTGCCGCGGCACGGCCGCGACCACCGCTTCCCACCGCACAAGATTCCCTACCGGGCCAATCTGTGGGCGTTGCGCTCCTTGGGGGTACGCCAGATCGTGGCGCCCTGTGCCGTCGGTGGCCTGCGCCCTGAGCTGGGCCCGGGCACCTTCGTGGTGCCGGATCAGCTCATCGACCGGACGAGCGGCCGCGAGCAGACGTTCTACGACACGGGGGCCGTGCACGTGTCGTTCGCCGACCCGTATTGCCCGGACGGCCGCCGCGCGGTCCTGGCGGCCGCGGAGGGCGTGAACCCGGTCGACGGCGGCACCATGGTGGTGGTCGAGGGGCCGCGGTTCTCGACCCGCGCGGAGTCGCGCTGGTTCTCGTCGATCGGCGGCACGATCGTGAATATGACAGGTCACCCGGAAGCGGTACTCGCCCGCGAGTTGGGCCTCTGCTACACGGCCATCGCGCTGGTCACCGACCTCGATGCCGGGGTGGAGGGCGACCACGGGGTCACCATGGAGGAGGTCTTCAAGGTCTTCGCGGACAACACCGCCAAGCTGCGGGACGTCCTGCTGGACGCCGTGACCCGCCTGCCGGCCGAGCGTACGTGTGCCTGCGGCAAGGCTCTGGACGGCATCAAGCTCCCGATCGACCTGCCCTGACCTCATCGCCGCTCCGCGCGGTACGCGGGCTCTCCGCTGTACGGAGGCGCGGCCTGGCCGGCTTCGCCAGGTACATGGCGGCGTCCGCGCGCTCCATGACGTCCTCGGGGCTCTGACCGGGCTCGGCGACCGCCAGGCCCACCGTGCCCCGCCCCAGCACCGGGCCGCAGCTCAGCGGCAACGGGCGTACCAAAGTCTCCCGGACCCGATCCGCGGCGGCCTCGACCTCCGCCGCCGAAGTGTGCGGCAGCAGCACCGCGAACTCGTCGCCGCCCAGCCGCGCGACGGTGGCCTGCTCGTCCACGGCCGACCGGATCCGCTCGGCCACGCCGGCCAGCAGTTCGTCACCGACCTTGTGGCCGTGGGTGTCGTTGACCGCCTTGAAGTCGTTGAGGTCGATCAGCAGCAGCCCGTACGGCATGTCCGTACGGTGGGCCAGCTGGAGCCGCTCGAACAGCATCCGGCGGTTCGGGAGCCCGGTGAGCATGTCGAAGTACGCGGCCCGGTGCAGATGCTGCTCGTGCATGCGCTGAGCGGTCACGTCCAGCAGGGCGAGCACCACACCGGACCCGGCACCGATCCCACCGGTGATCGGCATGGTCTGCACCTTGAGCTGCCGCGTGGACCCGTCGGCGCGCACCAGCTGCACCTCGAGCTTGGCCCGGGTCGCGTCGGCGATCACCCGGCGCAGGTCCACGGGCCGGCCCTCGACGTCCTGGAGGCGGAGATCGCCCAGCTGCGGCTCACCACTGCCGGTCCAGCCCACCAGTTCCGCGACCGCCGGGTTGGCCAGCACCACGGCGCCCCCGGTATCGGCAACCACCACGGGAAACGGCAACTCACTCAGTACGGCGCCCAGCAGCGCGCTCTGGGCCCGCTGCTGCTCCTGGAGGCGCATCGTCAGCGTGCGGGTGCCGTACACCAGCAGCGTGGTGGTCGGCAGGGAGATCATCGCGCCGGGCACCGCATCCACCGACGGGAACAGCGCGATGGCGACGAGCCAGGTGAGGAGATACCCGGCCTGAGACAGGATGAGCCGCCAGAACCCCCCGATCGCGGCGCGGAACAGCAGCGACATGTAGATGACGCTGATGACCGGGTGTACCGCGGTCACCTGCGAGAGCAGGAGGAGCAGGCCGCCCAGCTCGAGCGCATCCACCCAGACCGGCACGGGGGCGCCCCGCCGGAACTCGACCAGGCGAAGCGCCAGCCCGAAGAGCTGCACCACGGCGCAGACGGCGCCGGCACCGACGGCCATGTGTCCCATCTGCACCGTGAGTCCCACGGCGCTCAGTGCCAGCGCGAGCAGGAACGTCAGGCGCAGCGACCGCATGAGGTCCCGCCGTACGAACAGCCGCAACCGTTCGTACCCGCCGCGCAGCGCTTCTCGGGCCATGGCTAGACCATCGCCGCCGTAACCCGCTGCCACAGGTCCCGCCCGGGTGCGATCCCGTTGTGCCACCGACAGGCTCGCTGCTCTAACGTTCCGTACCCGCAAGGTAGCTACTTTGAGTAACGTCGGTTTGGCCGCTCTTGACCGTATTCAGGCCATCCTAAGCGGCAAGGCGACCTGGCCGTAAGGACATAAGCGCTACTGTGCGCTTTCACGACGGACATTTCGTTACGTAACGTAATCTTCTGCAAGGATCCCGGCCCCTCAGGAAGGCTCCCCATGAAGATCTCGAAGAAGCGGGTCGGCATCGCCACCGTCTCGGCTTCGGTGCTGCTGTTCGGCTCCGCCGTCGGCGCCGCCGCGGCCGGCAAGTTCGCCTCGACGCCGTCGTCCGTGATCTACGCCTGTGCCCACCAGAAGACCGGCGCCGTACGCGTCATCGACCACGCCGCCGGCCACCGCTGCAGCTCGGCCGAGACGCCGATCTCGTGGAATCGCGTCGGCCCGCAGGGCCGGACCGGCGACCCCGGCCGCCGCGGCATGCAGGGCGTGCCCGGCATCCAGGGCCTCACCGGCGCCAGGGGCGCCACCGGCCGCACCGGAGCGATCGGGCCCCGCGGACCGCAAGGCCTGGCCGGAGACGCGGGCGCTGACGGCACCGTCGGGCTCTCGGCCTTCGAGCTGTGGCTGCAGAACGGGAACAGCGGCGCGGTGGGCGACTTCCTCGCCTCGCTGGCCGGCGAGCGCGGAGCCGACGGCCTCTCGGCCTACCAGCTGTGGCTGGCCAACGGCCACGTCGGCACCGTGGACGAGTTCCTGGCCTCGCTGGTCGGCCGGCAGGGCTTCGACGGCAAGTCCGCGTACGAGCTGTGGAGCCAGTCCCACGACGGCACCCTCGACGACTTCCTGCTGTCGCTGGTGGGCGCGAAGGGCGACACCGGCGCATCCGCCTTCGAGGTGTGGCGCTCGCTGGACGGCAACGCCGACGGCACCGTGACCGAGTTCCTGTCCGGCCTCGTCGGCCCGCAGGGCGCGGTCGGTCCACAGGGTCCGATGGGCCCGGAAGGTCAGCAGGGCCCGACCGGCGAGAAGGGCGACACCGGCGCCACCGGCCCGCAGGGCGCGACGGGTGACACCGGCGCCACGGGTCCGATGGGGCCGCAGGGCGTGTCCGGCCCGATCGGTCCGCAGGGCGCCACCGGCGCCCAGGGCGAGACCGGCGCCACCGGTCCGCAGGGCGAGACCGGCGCGACCGGCGCAACCGGCCCGAAGGGCGAGACCGGCGCGACGGGCAGCCAGGGACCGAAGGGCGAGACCGGCGCGACCGGCCCGAAGGGCGACAGCGGCCCGGCAGGCGCAGACGGCGTGAGCGGCTGGCAACTGGTGACCGCCTCCGCCAACAACAACACCTCCATCGCCACCTGCCCGACCGGCAAGAAGGTCATCGGGGGCGGCGGCAACGCCACGTCGAACGCCCAGGTCGGATCGAGCTACCCGTCATCGCCGACGGCGTGGACCGTCACCAACCGAACGAGCAACGGCTCCGTGACGGCGTACGCGATCTGTGCAACGGCAAGCTGACCGTCCCACCAGCCGCAGCCACCGCACCGCGGGGCGTCCGGGGGCTCGGCCCCGGAGCAGACATACGGAACGGCCCCCGGTTCGCGCTCTTCGCGAACCGGGGGCCGTCGGCCGTGGAGGTGCCGGGAATCGAACCCGGGTCCTTCGTTGTTTTGTCAGGGCTTCTCCGAGCGCAGCTCACTGTGCCTCTACTCGGCCCCACCGTTCACGTGAGCAAGATGGTGTGACGGGCCCAGTCGCTGATTGATCTCGCCGCACGGTCCCCGCGACCGGGACCGTTTGGCCAACCTCCTAGCTGATGCCGGAGATCTGAGCCGGAGGTGTGCTCAGTCCGACAGACTTGCTACTTACCTCAGGCGGCAAGAGCGAAGTCAGCGCGGGAGTTATCCTTGGCGCTTATTGTTTTCCGACGACCGATTCTCGAGACGACGTCGGCTTCCTCGGCTCGCTTCCCCTGTCTCCACGTACGAAGTCGAAACCAGTCACCCCCTCGTAGGGCCGCCGCGACTGCGGCAGCCGTACAAGACTAACGCGTCGGTGCCCGGAGTTCATTCCGGTATCAGCCGATGCGGCAGGGCGTGCCGTTCACCACACAGCCGGTGGGGCGGGCGCCGTCCCGGGACTGCTGGGTGGCCTGGAAGCCGAAGGCGGCGGTCGCGCCCGGGGCCAGGTCGGCGGCGGTGAAGGTCCAGGTGTCGCCGGCGTGGGTGACCTGGGCGTTCCAGACGTTGGTCACGGCCACCCGGGCGCGGGACGGGTAGGTGACGCTCACCCGCCAGTCGTGCGCGGTCCGCCCGGTGTTGGTGACCTGGACCGCGCCGATGAAGCCGCGGTCCCAGGTGGCTCCGGTGCGGTAGGTCGCGGTGAATGATGCGGTCCGGGCGGGGGTCGGTGTCCGCTCGGGTTTCTTCGGTACGGCGGAAGTCGGCGCGACGGATTTCCGCGTGGCGGACGGGCGCACGGGGCGGGACGACGTGCTCGACACCACGGGCGACGGCGCGACGACCGGGATCGTGGACGGCAGCGCGTAGCCGGCGTCCGCCACGGGTGACGAGGGCGGCACGATCAGCACGGGTGCCTGGTCGTAGCCGGGGCCGGTCGCACGTACCGCGACCCACGCCACCAGGATCACGAGCAGCGTGGCGGCCGCGGCGATGAACGAGTAACGGGGCAGGCCGAACTGTCCTGGGGTGTGCTTGCCGGACAACGGCGATCCCTTCGCGCGGGTGTTGTGGGCCGCGGCGAGGTTACCCGTCAATCCATGCCCTTGCTCCGGCGCCCCATGGCGCGCTGGATTTCCTTGTTGGCGTCCCTGGCGGCGAGATCCTGGCGCTTGTCGTACGCCTTCTTGCCCTTGGCCAGCCCGAGCTCGACTTTCGCGTACCCGTTGTGGAAGTAGACCTGGAGCGGCACGAGGGTGACGCCGTCGTCGCGGAGCTTGCCCGTCAGCTTGGTGATTTCCTCGCGGTTGAGGAGCAGCTTGCGGGTGCGGCGCGGTTCGTGGTTGGTCCAGGTGCCCTGGGTGTATTCGGGGATGTGCATCCCGTGCAGGAAGATCTCGCCGTTGTTCTCGTGGCCGAAGGCGTCGACCAGCGAGGCCCGCCCGGCGCGCAGCGACTTCACCTCGGTGCCGGTGAGCGCCATGCCTGCCTCGTAGGTGGCGAGGATGGCGTAGTCGTGCCGCGCTTTACGGTTGGAGGCCACCACTTTGCGCCCCTGTTCGCGCGGCATCTGAGCTCCTTACCCCGGGGGAAAGGGCCATTCTAGCGTCGGGTCAGCACAGGCAGCTCGGCAGATAATTCAGGGGATTCTTCGGTACGCCGTCGAAGCGCGTCTCGAAATGCAGGTGATATCCGGTCGAGGCGCCGGTGGTGCCGACCCGCCCGATGACCTCTCCGCGGCGCACGTACTGGCCGGGGTGCACCGAGATCCGGGACTGGTGGCCGTAGCAGGTGGAGAAGCTGCGGCCCTGTTTCTTGCCGTGGGCGATGCAGGTGTACTTGCCGTACCCGCCGTTCCAGCCGGCCCGGATGACCCGGCCGCTCGCCGCCGCGTGGATCGGGGTACCGCCGGGGGCCGCGATGTCGGTGCCCGCGTGCAGCTGCCACACCCGGTAGTACGGGTCGTAGCGGGTGCCGAAGTCGCTGGTCTTCCAGCCGTGGACGGGCATGAGCAGGGTGCCGCCGGCGTACGAGCCGCCGCCGTTCTTGTCGTCCCAGCCGCGCAGCGCGGCCTGGATGCGCGCCTCCTCGGCCCTGGCCTGCTCGTATTTGGCCAGCACGATGGCGCGCTGGGAGCGGGCGAGCCGCAGCGCCGACTTGCGGCTCTGGGCGAGCCGGATGACGGCGGCGCGGGCGCGCTGGGCGGCGGCCTGGGCGTCGCGGGCCGCCGCCAGCTTGTCGGCGGCCTCCCGCTCGGCGTCCTCGGCCGCGCGCTTGGCGAGGCCGGCCTTGTCCTGTTGGATACGCGCGACCCGCTGCGCTGCCATGAGCGTGTCGACGTCGTCCTGCTGGTGCTGCATGACCTGATCGACCATGCCGAGGCGATCCATGGCGTCCTGCGGCCCCCGGGCACCGACCAGCACGTTGATCGCGGCGAAGTTGCCGCCCATGTACGACGCGGCGGCGATGTCGTCGACGCGGTCGCGGGCGTCCGACACCCGGTGCTCGGCGGCGGCGAAGGCGGCGGCGGTCCGGTCGTACGTCTCGCGGACGGCGTCGGCCTTGCGGCGGGCGGTGGCCGCCTGGACGGACGCGGCGGCGACGATCCCGCGGGAGGTCGCGACCTTGTTCTGCGCCGCGGGCAGGGCGGCCGTGGCGGCCTCCAGGCGGCGGGCGGCGTTGCGCGCGGTCGCCGTGGCGTCCTCGAGGATCGCCTCGGCGCGGTCCACGGCCCGGCCGGCCTTGCGGGCGTCGTCCTGGGACGGGTCGGCGTGGGCCGTGCCGGGGGCCGCGACGGCGAGCCCGGCACTGCAGAGCACGCTCAGGCAGACGGCCAGCGCGGTACGGGACCCGTGGTGTCGGCGTCGATTGAACTCCACGAAGAGTAACCGTACTCCGACTTTCCGTCACGATCCGCCGAAATCGCCCAGAACGGCAATCGCCGCGCACCCCGTACGGGATGCGCGGCGACCGGGCGCTCGAGGGTCGTCAGACCTTGAGGTAGAAGCGCAGGGTGATCCAGGCGGTGATTGCTGAGACTCCTGCGCCGACCGCCGCCAAGAGCGGGAGCATCAGCCAGACGTTACCGTCCGGAATCGGCGTGAGGACGTTCGTCAGCGCCTGGAGCCGGCCGTCGAGCAGCACCACCTTGCCGACGAAGATGAACACGAAGCCGAGGATCGCGCCGATCAGGCCGGCCACCACCGCCTCGAGGACGAACGGTGCCTGGATGAACCAGTTCGACGCGCCGACCAGTTTCATCACCGCGACCTCGCGGCGCTTGCTGTACGCGGCCACCTGGATGGTGTTACCCACCAGCAACAGCGCCGCCAGGGCCATGAAGCCGGCCACCACCAGGGCCATCACCTGGATCGCGTTGAAGATCTTGAACACCTTCTCGAGCAGCTCCCGCTGGTCGATGATCTCCTGGATGCCCTGCTGGCCCTTGATCTGGTCGGCGAACGCCTGGTACTGCTCAGGATCCTTGAGCTTGACCCGGTACGACTCCGGCAGGCTGTCCGGAGTGACCGACTTGATGAAGTCGGGCTCGTCGCGCCACAGCACCTTGAACTTCTCGAAGGCCTGCTCGCGAGTCTCGTACTCCTTCTCCTTCACGAGCGGGCTCTGGTCGATGGCCTGGTTGATCGCGGCGCGCTGAGCGTCCGTGACGTCCTCACGGAGGAAGATCGAAACCTGGATCTCCCCGTAGTAGTAGTTCTTCATCTGGTCGACCTGCATGTACATCAGCACGCTGGCGCCGAGCATGGTGAGCGACACCGACATGGTGATGATCATGGCGATGGTCATCGTGACGTTGCGCCACAGGCCGACCAGCACCTCGTTGAGGACGTACTTGAAACGCATCGGGGGTTCCTTCCGGGACTCCGCGTTCGTAAATCAGGAAAAGCTGTGGGGGCGGGGCCCGGTGTCAGCCGTAGACGCCTCGCGCCTGGTCGCGGACGATTCGCCCGCTCTCGATCTCGATGACCCGGCGGCGCATCTGGTTGACGATGTTGGAGTCGTGGGTGACCATCACGACCGTCGTGCCGGTCCGGTTGATCCGGTCCAGCAGGCGCATGATCTCGATGGACGTGTCCGGGTCCAGGTTGCCCGTCGGCTCGTCCGCCAGCAGGATCAGCGGCCGGTTGACGAACGCCCGGGCCACCGCGACACGCTGCTGTTCACCGCCGGAGAGCTCGTGCGGGTAGCGGTGCTCCTTGCCGCCGAGACCCACCAGCTCCAGCACCTCGGGCACGACCCGGCGGGCCACGGCCTTGGTCTTGCCGATGACCTCCAGGGCGAAGGCCACGTTCTCGTACGCCGTGCGGTTGGGCAGCAGGCGGAAGTCCTGGAACACGCAGCCGATCGAGCGGCGGAAGTGCGGGATCTTCCACGACCGCATCGAGGTGACGTCCTTGGAGTTCACCACGACCTTGCCGCGAGTGGGCGCCACCTCGTGCAGGAGGAGCTTGATGATCGTCGACTTGCCGGAACCGGAGGGGCCGATGAAGAAGACGAACTCACCCTTCTCGATACCGACGCTGACATCGTCCAACGACGGCCGAGACGCCTTCGGATACGTCTTCGTCACGTTCTCGAGCTGAATCACGGGTGGAGAGTCTACGCGGTGTAACGGAAACGCCAACCCCGGCGGTGGCCGGTTTTCGCGCCCCGCGAGGCTGATCTTCACCGCGGCGGGCGGAATCTGCACCCAAGGTGAACGCCGCCTGACTCTTCGTTCAGGCGGCGTGTCGCGGACGGCTCAGCCGGCCATCTGGGTCTGCTTGCGCCACCGGATGCCGGCCTCGATGAACTCGTCGAGCTCGCCGTCGAAGACCGACGACGGATTGCCCGTTTCCTGCTCAGTGCGCAGGTCCTTGACCATCTGGTACGGGTGCAGCACGTACGAACGCATCTGGTCGCCCCAGGAGCCGGTGGTGTCCTGCTTGAGGCCGGCCATCTTCGCCTCCTCCTCCTGGCGCTTGCGTTCGAGCAGCCGCGCCTGGAGCACCCGCATGGCCGAGGCCTTGTTCTGGAGCTGAGATTTCTCGTTCTGACACGTCACGACGATGCCCGTCGGGATGTGCGTCAGGCGCACAGCGGAGTCGGTGGTGTTAACGCTCTGTCCACCAGGACCCGACGAACGGTAGACGTCGACCCGGATCTCGTTCTCGGGGATGTCGATGTGGTCCGTCTGCTCGACGACCGGCATCACCTCGACGCCGGCGAAGCTCGTCTGGCGCCGGCCCTGGTTGTCGAACGGGCTGATGCGGACCAGGCGATGCGTGCCCGACTCGACGCTCAGCGTCCCGTACGCGTAGGGCACCTTCACCGCGAAGGTGGCCGACTTGAGGCCCGCCTCCTCGGCGTACGAGGTCTCGTACACCTCGGTGGGGTAGCCGTGGCGCTCCGCCCAGCGCAGATACATGCGCAGCAGCATCTCGGCGAAGTCCGCGGCGTCGACTCCCCCGGCACCGGCCCGGATGGCGACGACCGCCTCACGGGAGTCGTACTCGCCGGAGAGGAGGGTGCGAACCTCCATCTCCTCGATGGCCTTGTGCAGCTTGACCAGCTCGTCGCCGACCTCGCCGACCGAGTCGGCGTCCCCCTCGTCCTCGGCCATCTCCAGCAGGAGGGCGGCGTCGTCGAGGCGCGAGCGAAGCTTCTCCATCTTCGAGATCTCGCCGGCGACGTACGACAGCCGGGAGTTGACGTCCTGAGCGCGGGCCTGGTCGTCCCACAGGTCGGGGGCGGAGGCCTGCTCCTCGAGCTCCGCCCGGTCGCGGCGCAGCTTGTCGAGGTCGAGCACGTTCTCGATGTTGCGCAGGGTGGCGTCGAGGGCCTTGAGCTGTTCAGGAAAGTCGGCTGCACTCACGACGGTCAAGAATACGCCGCCCGGCCCGTGTCGCGGCCGGGCGGCCCGTACTGCGTGCTTCGATCGTCACTCCGCGGGTGCGGCCTTGAGCCAGGTCAGCGCCGCCTTGTGGTACGCGACTGCGAACTCGAGGGCGGCGGCGCCGTACGCGTCGCCGGCCTTCTTGGCCTCCTTGGCCTGCTCCCGCGCCATGGCGAGGGCCTCGGAGTGGTACTCGTTGGCGCCGGTGTAGAGCGTCTTGAGCTGGCCACCGGCGTGCTGCTGGCCGAAGGCGACACGCAGGGCGACCGGGTTACGGATCGCATCGCGGCCGGGGGCCTCGGCGAGCCACCGGCTGAAGGCACGCTTGCCGGCGGCGGTGATGGCATAGGGCTGGCTGGACCGTGGCCCCGGCTTGCCAAGTCGGACGAGGCCCATTTCGGCGAGGACGGGCAGTTCGCGGTAGACCTGGCTCCGCGTCATCGACCAGTAGGGCCCGAGGCGGCGTTCGGCAGCCGCCATCAGCTGTCCGCCGGTCATCGGCCCATCGTGGAGCAGGCCGAGCAGAGCGGCAGCCGTTGGGTTGATTTGAGAGTCGGGCATGCCTTCTAAGCTGCCACTTTGTCGCTCCGGCGTCCAGGATTTCGCCCGATCCGTCCAATTTGCGTCTCCACAAACGACTGTCCCGCACAGACAGTCCGACCACGAGGGTCGCGACCGGGCGTTTCGCCCTTGAGGACGGGTCCGGCACGGTAGAATGGAGCAGAGAAACGGTCAGACGGCGCTCGAAGTCACGAAGCCCCATAAAGGTTGCGGATCGCCGCCCGTTCTCCCGCGGAAGAAAAGACGACGACCCGCGAACCGGACAATCAGCCCATGTGGGGATACTGCCACGCCGTCGGCGGCTCGAAGGTCTCCTTGATCGTCCGCGGGGACACCCAGCGGAGCAGGTTGAGCATCGAACCGGCCTTGTCGTTGGTGCCGCTGCCGCGGGCACCGCCGAAGGGCTGCTGGCCGACGACGGCGCCCGTCGGCTTGTCGTTGATGTAGAAGTTGCCCGCCGCGTTCCGCAGGGCCGTGCTCGCCCAGTCGACGATCGCGCGGTCGGTGGCGAAGATCGAACCCGTGAGCGCGTACGGCGAGACGGCCTCGGCCTGAGCCACCGCCCCCTCGAAGTCGCCGTCCTCGTAGACGTGCACGCCGAGGATCGGGCCGAAGTACTCGGTGGTGAACACCTCGTGCGCCGGGTCGCTCGACTCCACCAGCGTCGGAGCGACGAACCAGCCCTCGCTGTCGTCGGCCGTACCGCCGGCCAGCACGGTGCAGGCGGCGCTGTTCTTGATCCGGTCCAGGGCCGCCGCGTGCTTCGCGAACGCCCGGCCGTCGATCACGGCACCGCCGAACGTCGACAGGTCGGTGACGTCGCCGTACCGGATGGAGGCCACCGTCGCCGCGAGCCGGTCCCGCAGGCCGCCCTCCCAGATGCCGCGCGGCACGTACGCCCGGGACGCCGCGGAGCACTTCTGGCCCTGGTACTCGTACGCGCCGCGGACCAGCGCGGTGTGCAGCGCGTCCACGTCGGCGCTGGGGTGCGCGAAGACGAAGTCCTTGCCGCCGGTCTCACCGACGAGCCGCGGGTACGACCGGTAGCGGTCGATGTTCGACCCGACCTCACGCCACAGGTGCCGGAACGTGGCCGTGGAGCCGGTGAAGTGGATGCCGGCCAGGTCGGGATCGGCCAGGACGACGTCGGAGACGGCCAGGCCGTCGCCGGTCACCATGTTGATCACGCCGGGCGGCAGGCCGGCCGCCTCGAACAGGCGCATCGTGAAGTGCGCGGAGAACTGCTGGGTCGGCGACGGCTTCCAGACCACCGTGTTGCCCATCAGCGCGGGCGCGGACGGCAGGTTGCCGGCGATCGCGGTGAAGTTGAACGGGGTGATCGCGTACACGAAGCCCTCGAGCGGACGGTGGTCGAAGCGGTTCCAGAAGCCCGGCGCGGACTGCGGCTGCTCGGCGAGGATCTGCTCGCCGAAGGCCACGTTGAAGCGCAGGAAGTCGATCAGCTCGCAGGCGGAGTCGATCTCGGCCTGGTACGCCGACTTCGACTGACCGAGCACGGTGGCCGCGTTGAGCGTGTCCCGCCACCCGCCGGCCAGCATCTCGGCCGCTCGCAGGAAAACCGCGGCGCGCTCGCTGTACGGCAATGCCCGCCACGCCGGAGCGGCCCGCTTGGCGGCGGCCACAGCGGCCGCGGCGTCCTCGTGGGTGGAGTTGTACGTCACGCCCAGCACATGGTGCCGCTTGTGCGGCTGCACGACGTCGATGGCGTCGCCCCCGCCACGCTTCTGGACGCCGTCGATGGTGTTCGTCAGCTCCAGGCGCTCGGCCGCGAGGGCCTCGACCCGCGACTGCAGGGCGGCGCGCTCGGGGCTGCCGGGCGCATAGCCGCGTACGGGCTCGTTCCGTGGCACCGGCACGGAAAACTGGGCGTCCATCACGTACTCCTCGACCTTCTGGGTTCCTCGTTGAACGACATCGTGAGTCGGCTCCATCCTTGCACGCGAGCGACCCCTCCCAGGCGGTCGGAAAGCGTCGGTGGCCCCGCGTACGCTGAGGTCCATGAGTGAGGCGGACAGCGAGGTCATCGCGGGCGAAACGGCCTGGCAGGGGCCGGAACGGGCGCCCTCGCGCGGCATCCTCCTGGCGATCGCCGGGCTCGCCTGGATGGCCGCGATGCTGTGGTCGGCGCGGGCCACGATCACCGGCCGTGGGGACGCCGCGATGGAGGTCACCTCGACCGCATACGCGATGCCCGGAGCCGTCTCGGCGAGCCTCGTCGCCGGCGCGGCGGTCGCGCTCGCCGTGGTGACGTCCCTCACTCGCGGCGGCCGCACCGTCCGCTTCGCCGCGGCCACCGGCACCGGGCTGGTCCTCGGGCTCCTCGGTGGCCTCACCATCATCACGATCAACACCGACGGCTGGATCTACGCGGTCGTCGGCGGCACCATCGCGGCCGCGGCGACGATCGGCGGCGCGCTGGCCGGCTTCCGCTATCCCCGCATCACCGCGGCCGTCTGCTGGGGCGCGATCGGGGTGTTCCTGGTCGGCGTGGTGCTCAGCTTCCTGCAGCACGACCTGCTTCCGGTCTTCGGCGCGCGCGACACGTCGTCGTCGCGGGCCGACGCGGCGAACTATTTCGGCTTCGCGCAGGGCGCGCTCGGCGGCCTCGCGGCCGGGCTGATCGTCTACCGCGTGCTGCGCCGCGCCCGGCACCGCACCGGCGTGGACCTCCGGTGGCCGCTCTACGCCCTGGCGGGCGCCGGACCGGGGTTGCTGCTGGTGGTCGGTGAGGCTCTTACGCGTACGGCGGGAGCCCGGGTGCTGGAGCTGGCCGGCAAGGTGAGCGAGTTGGAGCTGACGGTGCAGCAGATGCTCAGCGGCAGCCGGCTCAACAACGGCCTGATCGTGCTCTTCGTGGGGGCGTTCACGGCGATGGTGGCGGTCGGCCGCACCCTCGGCTCCCCCACCGCCCCGGCGGAGACGGCGCCGGAACAGCCGGCGGACCCCGACGAGATCGAGCGGGCCGCGCGGGACGAGGAGGCGAAACCGGTCGGCAGTCGCACCGACGACTGATCAGGTCAGCTCGTCGAGCTCGCTCACGGCGTACCACTCGAGCTCGTGATCCTCGGCGCCGTCGACGGTGAACTGGGCGTCCGGGTCCCCCGCCAGCGCCTCCTCCACCACGTCCGCGGCGGCGGCGACGGCCTCGGCGGCCTCGGCGCCGTCCACGTGGATCGACGCCACCTCCTTGAGGGAGATCGGCTGCGGCACCCGTACCGTGCTGGAGCCCAGCTCGACGTCCTCGCGCACCAGCGAACCGGCGGGGACATCGGCCGAGACGACGACCCGCCGGCGCGGCGCCGCGGAGTCGTGCCGCAGCAGCTGCAGGGCGGCCTGAGCGGCGCGGGTGAAGGCGACGTACTCGAGTTCCTCCTCGTCGCCCTCGGCGTACCACTCGCGCAGCGCGGGGGTCACCGCCTGCGCGACGACCGGGCCGTCACCGAGCTGCCCGGACGACTTGAGCCCGGTGAGCATCGGCACGGTGGCGGGCACGTACACCCGAACCAGATCGGTGATCGGCACTTGCTTCCCCCTGGGCGACTCGACCGTCCCCGCGCACGCTACCGGAAGGTCGACTCCGCGCCTTCAACAGCCGCAAGCGACGCCGGTGGGTGCCACGAGCGGATCCGGGTCGCGGACCACCTCGCCCGCTGCGGTCATCAGCGGGAAGCCTTCCCGGATCCAGTACTCGACACCGCCGAGCATCTCCTTGACCTCGTACCCGAGCAGCGCGAACGCGAGAGCCGCACGGGTGGCACCGTTGCAGCCGGGCCCCCAGCAGTAGGTGACCACGGGTGTCGCCGGGTCGATCAGCTCCCCCGCACGGCCGGCGATGTCCGCGGTCGGCAGGTGTACGGCGCCGGGCAGATGGCCCTGATCCCAGGCGGCACGGGAACGGGAGTCGACGAGCACGAACCCGCCGTCCGGGGCACTCCGGACGTCGGCGACATCGGTCTGGGTGGCGAGGCGTTCGGCGAAGATCTCAGCGGGTGGTCTCATGCCGATCACGCTAGGTCGCAGGACGTCGTCGCTCCACGGGATGACAACGGCGATCGGTTGCTATTGCCGTCGATCCAGCGGTAGCTTCCAGCCGTGGCCGTTGATTCTGCTCTCGACCGTACCGATTGGCAGCTTCTCGCGGAGCTGCAGCGAGACGGCCGCGCGAGCTACGCGGACCTGGCGCGGGCAGTGGCGATGTCGCCGAGCGCGGTCGCGGAGCGGGTGCGCAAACTCGAGGAGGCCGGGGTGATCGCCGGCTACCGCGCCGCAATCGACCCGGAGCGGGTCGGCCTCACCGTGATGGCATTCGTACGCCTGCGCTACCCGACCGGGAACTACAGGCCCTTCCACGCGCTCCTGGACACGACCCCCGAGATCATCGAAGCGCACCACGTGACCGGTGAGGACTGCTTCGTCCTCAAGGTGCTGACCCGGTCGATGCGACACCTCGAGGAGGTCACGGGCCGAATTTCGGGGCTGGGGCCAGTGACGACCAGCGTCGTCTACTCAAGTCCGCTCACCGGCCGGGCCCTGGACGGCTCTTTGCACAGGCCGCCGCATCCGCCGGAGCTGTCGTAGGCAAACGATGGCAAACTAAGGCCCGATCACGCCACAACCGATTGAGCGGAGGGCTCGTGGAGGCCAGGTTCATGCTGCTGTCCGAGGTGGCAGCCGAGCTGAACGTCTCCGACTCGCAGGTCTACCACATGGTCCGCAGCGGAGAACTCCCCGCCATCAAAATCGGCGGGCGTGGGCAATGGCGGGTGGAGCGGGCCAAGCTCGAGGAATACATCGAGCACAAGTACGCGGAGACCGCCGCCTGGGTCCAGGACAACCCGCTCATCGACCGGGACGCGGAGTAGTCCACCCGTTGTCCACAGGCTCCGAACCTGGCATTGACCGTCCTCGCGCGCACCCGCCACACTCGTCGTCGTAAGCAAACGAAGGCAAACGCAAGGATCGGGGTGCGGTGTGTCGACGGCAGAACTGGAGAAAGAGCAGGCAACACCGGCAATCAGGCTCCGCAGGGCGCCACGCAGCGAGCCACCCTTCGACGACGAGCGCGCGCCGGAGACGTGGTCCTCCCCGCACCAGCTGACGTTGGACTGGAGGAGGCCGACCTCCGCGGCAGGGCTGTTGGGCTCTCAGGCGCGCAGCGTGGCGGCCGCCTCCTACCCTGCCTCGGGCTCCGCCGCGCTGACGGCCGCCGCCTCTCGGTCCGGCTACTCCGCGGCGGCGGCCTCTTCGCCGGGATCTGCGTCTTCTGGGCTGTCGGGCGCTCCCGGGCCGTCGAATGCTTCCGGGCCGTCGGGGACTTCCGGGCCGTCCGCCTCTTCGGCGGGGTCGGGCCGCTCGGCGTCGGTCGTCGGGGCTTCCCCTGATGCCAAGCTGGCCGTTCGGAGGTTCGTCGGGTCCTGCGTCGAGGTCCTCAACGGGTACCGCCCGGCGGCGCACCTCCGCCGGCTCGCCCAGCCGCGAGAAGCCGCCACGGTCGTAGCCCAGGGACTCGTCGGCGCCCGGAGAGTCGCGGAAGCCCGCCGGGTCCACTCCCGCGTCCGGCGGCCCGCCCCGGTGGCGGTACTGAGATCCAGCCTCTGCGAACCTCGCCCGGGCGCGGTGGAGGCGGCGGTCCTGCTGTTGATCGGCGACCGTACCTGGGCGATGGCCCTCCGCCTCGAGCAACACGACGAGGCCTGGTTGGCCACGGTCCTGCGCCTGATCTGACTGCGGCAACCACGCCAGGCCACTCGAATCACCCGGGGCGTCCGGTGAGCACCACAGGCGGCGGCCGTCCTGGGCACCACGGTGACGCTTGCCGAGCAGCCAGGGCCGAGGCGACCAAGGGCGTCGGCCAAGGGCAAGCAGCCGGTCAAGGACAGGCAGCCGGTCAAGGACCGGTGATCAACCCCGGGCAGGCGATCAACCCCGGGCAGGCGGTCAACCCCGGGCAGGCGGTCAACCACGGGCAGGCGGTCAACCACGGGCAGGCGGTCAACCACGGGCAGGCGGTCAACCACGGGCAGGCGGTCAACGACGGGCAGGCAGGCGGCCGACAAGCGGCCGCGCGGAGGCCGGCGCGCAGGCAGGCAACCAGCGAGGGAAGGCGCGCGAGCGATGTTCCGCAGACCGTCGAGGACGCGGCGGGCGGTGCGGCGGAGAGGCAACCAAGGACGGGCAGGCGGCCGAGGAGCGCAAAACGGCGGGCGACGGTCGGCGGTCCTGGGGCACACCCCCCAAGCGGCGGACCGCCCGGGCCCGGCAAAAACCGCGCTGGCTGCGCCGCCGGGCTGCCCGACCATCAGGGCGCCAGGCCGCCAGGCCGCCGGGACACCAGGCCGCCAGGCCGCCGGGACACCAGGCCGCCGGGACACCAGGCCGCCGCGCTACCGGGGCGCCACGCCGCCGGGGTGCCACGCCACCGCGCCGCCGGGCTGGCGGGCTGCCCCGCCCCCGGGCTGCTGGGGCCGCCGGGCTGCCGGGCTGCTGGGCTGCCGGGCCGCCGGGCCCCCGAGCTGCCGGGCGCCGGGCCCCCGAGCTGCCGGGCCGCCGGGCCGCGCGCTGTGGTCCCGAGGCCGTGCCCGACGAAACCGGCCCCCGCGAACGAGTCGCGGAGGCCGGATTGTGAGACGCACCGGGCGGCGGTCAGGAGACCCGCCCGGGAGGGATCAGACCGCGCCGGGCGCGCCGTGGCAGCGCTTGTACTTCTTGCCCGAGCCGCAGTAGCACGGCGCGTTTCGGGACGGGCCGTTGCCCGCCTCTGCCTGGCCCGAGCTGCGGCCGGCGGCGCGGTGGGCGCCTGTGTGGGCGGGGCTGGCCGGGACGACCGGGGCCGAGCCGAGGCCCAGGGCGGGCGCCTGCTGCTCCGGCGCCTGCTGGATCTGCGGGGCTCCCGCGCCGGCCTCGCCGTCGATGGCGGGGGCTGTGTACTGGAGGTTCTGCGGGCGGCGGGTTCCTCCGAGGCCCTTGGCGCGGACCTCGACGTGCTGCTCCGGCTCGTCGGTGGGCATCTCGCGGGCCTGGGACGGGTCGACCGTGACCGTGGGGGCCTCCTCGACCTGGACCTCCAGGTTGAAGAGGAAGCCGACCGCCTCCTCCTTGATGCCCTCCATCATCTGGTTGAACATGTCGAAGCCCTCGCGCTGGTACTCGACCACCGGGTCGCGCTGGGCGTACGCCCGCAGGCTGATGCCTTCCTGCAGGTAGTCCATCTCGTAGAGGTGCTCGCGCCACTTGCGGTCGATCACGGCGAGCAGGACCTGGCGCTCGAGTTCGCGGACCGCTTCCTCGCCCAGTTCGTCCTCGCGGGCCTTGTACGCCCGCTGCGCGTCCTCCTTGACCTGCGCGATGAGGAATTCCTGGTCGATGGCGCTGCGCTCGCCGCCGGCCTCCTCGACCACGTCCTCGATCGTGAGGCTGAGCGGGAAGAGGCGCTTGAGGTTGGTCCAGAGCTGCTCGAGGTCCCAGTCCTCGGCGTAGCCCTCGGAGGTCGCGGCGTGGACGTAGTCGGTGACGACGTCGTCGATCATGTGCTGGGCCTGGTCGTGCATGTCCTCACCGTCGAGCACGCGCTTACGCTCGGCGTAGATGACCTGGCGCTGCTTGTTGAGCACCTCGTCGTACTTGAGGACGTTCTTGCGGATCTCCGCGTTCTGGCCCTCGATCTGGGTCTGGGCGCTGCGGATCTGGCGGGTCACCATCTTCGACTCGATGGGGACGTCCTCCGGGATGTTGAAGCGGTCCATGACCGCCTCGACCGCGCCGGCGCGGAACCGCTTCATCAGGTCGTCCTGCAGCGACAGGTAGAACCGGGACTCGCCCGGGTCGCCCTGACGGCCGGAGCGGCCGCGGAGCTGGTTGTCGATGCGGCGGGAGTCGTGCCGCTCGGTGCCGAGGACGTACAGGCCGCCGGCGGCGATGACCTCGGCCGCCTCCTCCTCGCAGGCCTCCTTGACGAACGGCATGACCTCTTCGAGGGCCTTCGCGTACTCCTCCGGGCTCTCCACCGGGTCGAGGCCGCGCTGGTGCAGCTCGGCCGCCGCGAGGAACTCGGGGTTGCCGCCGAGCAGGATGTCGGTGCCGCGGCCGGCCATGTTGGTCGCGACGGTGACCGCGCCCTTGCGGCCCGCCTGCGCGATGATCTGCGCCTCCTGGGCGTGGAACTTCGCGTTGAGGACGCTGTGCGGGATGCCGCGGCGGCGCAGCAGCTGGGAGAGGATCTCGGAATTCTCGACCGACACCGTGCCCACCAGCACCGGCTGGCCGGTGGCGTGCCGCTCGGCGATGTCCTCGATGACCGCGTTGAACTTGGCCTTCTCGGTCTTGTAGATGACGTCCGGGTGGTCGATCCGGATCATCGGCCGGTGCGTCGGGATGCTCACGACGCCGACCTTGTAGACCTGGTTGAACTCGCCGGCCTCGGTCTGCGCCGTACCGGTCATGCCGCCGAGCTTGTTGTAGAGGCGGAAGTAGTTCTGCAGCGTGATGGTCGCCAGGGTCTGGTTCTCCTGCTTGACCTCCACGCCCTCCTTCGCCTCGATGGCCTGGTGCATGCCCTCGTTGTAGCGGCGGCCGTGCAGGATGCGGCCCGTGAACTCGTCGACGATGAGGACCTCGCCGTTCTCGTCGACGATGTAGTCCTTGTCGCGCTTGTAGAGCTCCTTGGCCTTGATGGCGTTGTTCAGGTAGCCCACGAGCGGGGTGTTCACCGACTCGTACAGGTTGTCGATGCCGAGGCGGTCCTCGACGCGGGCGACGCCGCGCTCGGTGACGGCGACGGTGCGCTTGGCCTCGTCGACCTCGTAGTCGCCCTCGCCGTCCTTGCCCTTCTGGAGGCGGTTGACCAGGGCGGCGAACTCGCCGTACCAGCGGGCGGAGTGCTCGCCCGGGCCGGAGATGATCAGCGGGGTGCGGGCCTCGTCGATGAGGATCGAGTCGACCTCGTCCACGATCGCGAAGTTGTGGCCGCGCTGCACCAGCTCGGCGGCCGACCACGCCATGTTGTCGCGCAGGTAGTCGAAGCCGAACTCGTTGTTGGTGCCGTACGTGATGTCGCACTGGTACGCGGCGCGATGCTCGGCGGCGGGCCGGTTGGGCAGGATGACGCCGACGGTGAGGCCGAGGAACGTGTGCACCCGGCCGACCCACTCGGCGTCGCGCTGGGCGAGGTAGTCGTTCACCGTGATGATGTGCACGCCGTCCCCGCTGAGGGCGTTGAGGTACGCCGGGAAGACGCCGGTGAGCGTCTTGCCCTCACCGGTCTTCATCTCAGGGATGTTGCCGAAGTGCAGCGCGGCGCCACCCATGAGCTGGACGTCGTACGCGCGCTGCCCGAGCACCCGGCGTGCTCCCTCGCGAGCGACCGCGAACGCCTCGACCAGCAGGTCGTCGAGCGACTCGCCGTCGGCATAGCGCTGTTTGAAGTGCTCGGTCTGCTCGCGCAACTCGTCGTCGGTGAGGTCGGTGTAGTCGTCCTCGATCGAGTTGACCGCCTGGGCGATCGCCTTGAGGCGGCGCAACATGCGGCCTTCACCGGCGCGAAGGACTTTTTCCAAAATCGACACGGGTCAACGCTCCCCTAGACGGTCTGCCGGACCATCGTAGGCGTCTTCCATGGGAAGCCGTGACCCGAGCCTCCTACTAAACTCGCAAAGAGGACGAAACAGGGCTGAGAGTTCGCTGACAGCGCATCTCCGCCGGTCGCGCAACCCTTCAGGCCGCTCGCGCGTCGGCCATCTCCAACCCGGTGGCGGTCCGCGCGCGACCGAGGGCAGGATGGCCCCCGTGCACCTCCCTGATCTGCGCGTCGACGAGCTGACGATCCGCCCCTGGCAGCCCGGCGATGCCGATCAGGTGTTCCGGGCGTGTCAGGACCCCCTGCTCCACCGCTGGGTGAGTGGCCTGCCCCGGCCGTACCTGATGGCAGATGCCCGCGCCTTCGTGGGGGAGACGGCAGCGGCCTGGCAACGGGCCGGCACCGCTCTTCACCTGGGCGTCTTCGACGAGGAAGGCCTCGCCGGCAGCATCGCGCTCAACGCCCTCGACCGGGCGCGCGGCACGGCGGAGCTCGGCTACTGGACGGCACCGTGGGCTCGCGGGCGCCGGGTGACCGAGCGCGCCGGCCGGGCGTTAGTTCACTGGGCGTTCGAGCACGAGGGCCTGACCAGGATCGACTGGAGGGCCACGGTGGGTAATCATGCTTCGCGCCTGACGGCGCTCCGGCTGGGCTTCCGGATGATCGGCACGCGGCCCGCTCCGGACACCTGGCTGGCGGCACTCACCAGGGAGAATCTCACTCTCCCGGGGACCGAGGTGGCTGATTCGGTACGCCGTGCGGCCCGCGTCTTCGGCGGCGACCACCCCACCATCCAGGCCGGGACGCTGACTCTGCGCAAGCCGGCGGAGAAGGACGTCTCCGCCATCGCCGCCTGCCGCAACGACCCCCATGTGGTGCGGTGGCTCGGTGTCCGGCTCCCCTACACCGAGGCGGACGCACTGCAGCATGTGGCCGTCAATGTGCCCCGGCGATGGTCCGGAGGCGAAGGAGCGGTGTTTGCGGTTGTCGACCGCGATGACACGTACATGGGATCGGTTCATCTTGAGCTGACTGGCACGGACCCGGCGGCAGGCGAGGTGGGTTTTTCTGTTGCGCGGAGCGTGCGGGGCCGGGGGTACGCGGTGACAGCCGTCCGGGCGGTCTGCGGCTGGGCCTTCGACACGCTGGGACTGACGCGCATCCAGTGGCGGGCTGAAGTCGGCAACGAGGCGTCGCGACGGGTCGCGGAGAAGGCGGGTTTCACGATGGAGGGTCTGCTACGGCGGGCGCTGGTGATCGACGGCGAGCGACGCGACTGCTGGACGGCGTCGCTGCTCAGGGGCGAGGCCGCGTGATCGCGCCGACGATCCCGGGCGACGGCGTACGGCTGCGCGGCCTGCGTCCCACCGACCTGGACGACCTGATGGCGGGCTACAACGATCCGGACATGCGCCGGTTCATGGCGATGCTGCCGGTGCCGTTCACGCGCGCGGACGCCGAGGAATACCTGCACGAGCTCGCGCCCCGGCTATTCGCAGCGGGCGGTGGCTTCTACGCGGTAGCGGATCCGGTCAGCGACCGCATGCTCGGCGGTATCGGCATGGACCGGGTGCAGCCGGGACGCGGTCAGGCGGAGATCGGCTACTGGACCGGGCCGTGGGCACGCGGCCGCGGTGTGGCGACGGCGGCCGTCCGCGCGCTCGCCGAGCACGCGTTCCACACCGGGCTCGCCCGGCTCGAACTCCTCACCCATCGGGAGAACGCGCCGAGTCAGCGGGTCGCGCTCGCTGCCGGGTTCCAGCCCGAGGGGGTACGCCGGGCAGCGCTGCCCGGCCACGACGGCGACCGCGACGACGTGCTCGCGTACGCCCGGCTCGCCGCAGACCCGCCCGGCCCGGTGGAACGGCTGCTGCCCGACCTCCCCGGCGGCGAACTGACCGACGGCGTGGTGACCCTGCGCCCGCTGGCCGAGTCCGACGCCGACTTCTACGTGGAGCTGCACTCGCAGCCGGACGTGGTCGCGACCAGCGTTCCGCCGGTCCGGCCCAGCACCGAGCAGATGCGCCGGCGGTGCGCCTGGGCGCCGTCGCACTGGCTGGCCGGCGACCGCGCGGACCTGGTCATCGTGGACACCGCCACCGGTACGCCGACCGGCGAGATCGGCCTCTACTACCAGGAGCCGCGCACCGGCCAGGCGATGATCGGCTACAGCATGCTCCCGGCCTGGCGCGGCCGGGGCTACCCGACCCGGGCGGCGCAGCTGGTGTCGTTGTGGGCGTTCGCGGAGACGGGCATCGCCCGGCTGATCGCGGGTGCCCTGCCGGAGAACGTGGGATCGCAGCGCGTGCTGGAGAAGGCGGGGTTCAAACGCGAGGCGTATCTGCGCTCGCGTCTGCCCGGGGCCGGGGGGCGCCGCAGCGACGACGTGCAGTTCGCTCTGCTGGCGGAGGACCTTCTTACGGAGGGTCCGCGCCTGGACGGCTGAGCCGGCGTCGCTGTGAGCCTCGGCTCGGTGCCCCGGATCGGTTGTGGTCTCCGGGATCTGGTGGAGCCCTGGGTCCTCCCCGGGACGGGATCGGTGCCGCCCCGGAGGAGGAGAGGCCGTCTACGCGGTCGTTTCCAGGCTCAGGATGCCGTAGTCGTAGCCACGCCGCCGGTAGACGACGCTGGGCCGGCCGCTCTCCTTGTCGTGGAAGAGATAGAAGTCGTGGCCGACGAGCTCCATCTGAAAGAGAGCGTCGTCGACGGTCATCGGGTCCGCGGGGTGCTCCTTCTCGCGCACGATGCGCCAGGGCTGGTTGTCGCCGTGCTCGGACAGCTCGGTCGGCGAGGAGCTCTCGGCCTGCGGCGTGAGGTTCGGCAGGTCGGTCGGCAGCCCGGCGGTCGCGGCGGCCACGGAGACCGGCGCGTGGCGTCCGCGGTGCACACGCCGGCGATCGGCGGCACGGCGCAGGCGCCCGTCAAGCTTGTTGATGGCGCAGTCGAGGGCGCCGTAGAAATCCTTCGCGGTGGCTTCGGCCCGGATCACGGGCCCACGGGTCACGACCGTGATCTCCACGCGCTGGCAGTTGTCGGACTGCCGCGGGTTGCGCTCGTGGAAGAGCTCGACGTCGACTCTGATCAGTTTCTGATCGTAGCGTTCGACTTTTGCCAGCTTGTCGGCGACATGTTCCCGATAGTGATCAGGAACCTCTACGTTGCGGCCCTTGACGACAATGTCCACTCGTGACCTCCCCCAACGTTTGCACTTCGACGCGGTGTGCTGGTTTCGGTGACGACGGGGATCACGGAGCAATCCCGCGCACGTGACCGAATCGGCTTACGAGGACGCTCCTTTCCGGTGCGGCGGGTCGGAACTGCCCTGTCAGACTGGTCGACTTCGCTCCGGTGGCGGGTAAGGCGAGTCGCTTACCCTCGTCACCAAGACGCTAACCTGCCGACGGCTGCCCGTCACCCCTCGTTCGGGGAATGGGAGCGAGGACTTTCGTCCCTGGCGCGACGGCACCGCGACGTTCGCCCGCTTGTGCCCCACGGACCTTGCGCAGCCGCGTCGCCGCCAGCACCGCAGCCCCTGCGACCTGCATGTCCGCCTCCCGGAGCCGTGTCGTCACGGCGGCCAGCGTGGCCCCCGTCGTGACGATGTCGTCCACCACTATCAGGGTGCCTCCGATCGTCGGCCGCCGTCGCGGAATGCGGATCCGAGCACCCTTGATTCGCAGCGAACTCTCAGCCGCGGCCGCCCGTTCGACTACGCTCAGTGACGCCGAATCACCACGCGGCAGCGCCCGGAGCGGCCGGCTGAGGCGAGCCTCCCACCCCGCCCGGCCCAGCCGCCGCACCGCGTGTGCGCCCAGTCGCGCCATGTGGTCGCCGTGGCGTTCGCGGGCCGCTTTGGCCGTCGACGGCACGGGAACGACGTACAGGGGCCGATCAGGTCCGCCGCCGGCCCGGACCGCCATCTCGGCGATCGCGGAGGCGAGCAATGCGCCGAGCGGCCTGGCGAGGTGGTGCCGGCCCCTCTCCTTGTACGCGAGCAGCGCCCCGCGCATCGGCCCGGCATAGGCGCTGAGGGCGACGCAGGCGGGCATGCCGGGCGGGGGTGGGTTCGGGATGGTCGGGTACGCGTGCAGCGCCTCCAGGGTGGCTACACAGGCCGCGCAGACGCCGTGGCGCAGAGGGACGTGGTCGGCGGCGCAGGCCGCGCAGGCGCTCGGCAGGACGAGATCGGCGAGGTCGGCCAGGAGGTGTCCGTTCGGCACGGGGTCGCCTGCCGGTCAGCGCAGGAAGAAGGGCGAGGTGGGAACCATCCCGGTGGGCGGGTTCGTCACCGGGTCGGCGAGGTCGCCGACGCTGATGCGTACCGGGCCGGAGAGCACGTCGAAGGCCGCGCCGTTGGCCATGTACTGCACCACGTCCGGCGAGGGTTTGCCGCTGACCGGGCTGACCGGGTACGCCGCCAGGTAGGTGACGGTCTCGGTGCCGATGTCCGGCTGAGGCTCGGTCGAGTCCGTGCCGTCGAGGGCGGTGTCGATGATCGCGACCCGGTCCCGGTCGGCGCGGGTGCCGGCCACCACCAGCGAACTTTCGGTGCCCCAGTCGACGGCCGAGACGGAGCGCAGCGCCGGCACCTGGACCGGCCAGTACGTGGGGAGGTGGGGCCCGTCCCCGTCGGCCGTCATCGCCGTCAGATACAACTTGCCGCCGACGACGATGGCGATCCGCCGCCCGTCCGGGGCGACCGCCACGGCCGAGATCCAGCCGGGCGGGCCGGGCCAGCTGACCGCGCGCACGGGTGAGCCGTCCGCCGAGAAGCTGTAGAGCTTCCCCGCGACGGTGATCAGCCCGATGGCGCCGGTCTGCGGATCGTCGGAGGTGATGGCCCAGGCGGGCTGGCCGGTCGAGCCACCGGGAAGCGCCACCCGCTGCAGGTCGGTACGGTCCCCCAGCGCCGTGCCACCGACCCGCAGCACCTGGCGGTTGCCCTCGGCGGTGACCAGGGCGGCGTACCGGCGGTCGCCCGGACTGCGGGCGAGGGCCGCCGCCTTCACGTTGCGGTTGGCCTCCGGACGGATGACCGGGATCGGTTCGGTGGCGCCCGGCGTACGGGACATCCGCCGGATCTGGCCGTTGTAGATCAGGAACCGCTCGGGCGGATCCTCCAGCCGGTACGTCGGGTTGCTGGTGAGGTAGTCGTCGCTGTCGTAGTCGTTCTGTTCCTCGTTGCCGATCTTCAGCTCCAGGACGCGCGACAGGTTCGGCTTCAACGACCACTGGAGCTGGCGCCGCAGTCGGTCGAGCGCCTTGGGGTCGTCGGGCGGCTCGAGCGCCTGGGCGCTGAGGTTGATCTGAAGCGTGTCGTCGGCCACGGCGGGCACGTTGCCGAGCAGCGCGGTGCCTTCCGGCAGCGGCTCCACGGCGGGCCGCAACCAGTTCGACGGCCCCTCGATCAGCCACTTGATGATCTGCTGGGGCACCTGCTCGGAGGGCATGTCAGCGGGCAGGTACCGCACGTCGGGCACCAGCGCGGTGAACTCGTGGTTCCAGAAGTAGATGGTCCGGCGCTGGAAGAAGGTGTTCAGCGCCTCGTCGCTGAGCAGCAGCACCGGTGGCGCCTTGGTGACGAAGAGGCCGTCCTTGCCGGCGACCGCGGCGACGGTCAGCTCGTACGTCTGGATGCCGGTGTCCGGAGCGGGCCCGAGAACGCCGTTGTGGCCGAGCACGCCCAGGGTCTGCACCTTGAGCGTGACCTTGTCGCTGCCCGGGTTCACCAGCGGGGTGTCGGCGAGGTGCACCACCTTGATCTCGCTGGGTGCCTTGAACGTCGCGGCGGCCGACGGGGAGAGGAATTTCTGCACCCGCTCGAGCGCGCTGTCCGGGTCACCGCCGGCGGCCTCGAGGTAGTAGCGCACGAACTCGGAGATCTCGGTCGTCGCGTCCCGTTCGTGACGCGGCGGCGCCCCGTCGTCCCCGGTGGCGAATCCCGGCGACGGGCCGCGGCCGACCTTTGTGACCTCTGTGTTGTCGGGAATGCCGCAGCCGCTGAGGGCGAGCACGACGCCGAGCACGGCAGCGAGGACCGCGGCGGGACGGCGACGGGGATTCGGGAGCAGCTTCATCGACCCACCTCCGCCGGCTCTCCGGCGTCGCGGTCGCCCGCCGGTCCATCGGGCTCGGCCGCGTCATCCGACGGCCCGCTGCCGCGCCCGGCGTCTTCGACCGCCGGCCCGCTGCCATGCACAGCAACGCCACCAGCGGGCCCGCCGCGGCCAGCAGCGTCACCCGTCGGTCCGGCGTCAGGAAGAGCGGGATTCGCGGTGCCGGAGCTACCGCCGGAGGCGGTGGGGACTGTCTCGCTGGCGGAGGCAGCCGCAGTAGGCGGAGACGCCACGGAAGCGGAGGCGGGAGCGAGGGCGGCCACGGAAGCGGGAGCGGGACCGGGACCGGCCGGGAGCTCGTCGACGGCGCGGTCCCGCGGGATGAGGGGTAGCGGGGCCGCCACCAGGCGGTCGCCGGAGCGGACCGGGAGGGTGAGGCGGAACTGGGCGCCGCCGCCCGGTTCGCCCCAGGCTTCGAGCCAGCCGCCGTGCAGGCGCGCGTCCTCGACCGAGATGGAGAGGCCGAGGCCGGTGCCGCCGGTCTGCCGGGCGCGGGAGGGGTCGGCGCGCCAGAAGCGGTTGAAGACGAGGCGTTCCTCGCCCGGTTTGAGGCCGACGCCGTGGTCTCGGACCGTGACGGCGACGGCCGCCTCGTCGGTGGCCAGGGTGACCTCGACCGGCTTGCCCTCGCCGTGCTCGACCGCGTTGCCGACCAGGTTGCGCAGGATGCGCTCGACGCGGCGGGGGTCGACCTCGGCGATGACCGGGGTGTCCGGCAGGCGCAGCTCGATGGTCACGCCTACGCGCTCCGCCAGGCCGCCGAGGCGTTCGGCGACCCGCTCGACGATGGGGACCAGGTCGGTGTGCTCGGCGTCGAGCGCGGCGAAGCCGGCGTCGAAGCGGCTGATCTCGAGGAGATCGGTCAGCAGACTCTCGAAGCGGTCCAGCTCCGCCTGGAGCAGTTCGGCGCTGCGCGCCACGGCTGGCTCGAACTCGTCGCGCTCGGCGAAGATCAGGTCGGCAGCCATCCGTACGGTGGTGAGCGGGGTGCGCAGCTCGTGGGACACGTCGGAGGTGAACCGCCGCTGCAGCCGGGACATCTCCTCCAGGCGCACGATCTGGCGCTGGAGGTTGGCGGCCATCTGGTTGAAGGAGGCGGCGAGCAGGGCCAGGTCGTCCTCGCCGTCCACCTTCATGCGCTGGTCGAGCAGGCCTGCGGAGAGGCGCTGAGCGGTGCGGGCGGCGACCCGGACGGGGGTGACCACCATGCGGGTCACCAGGCCGGCGACGACGCCCAGAAGCATGACCAGCGCGATGCCGGTGACCAGGACGGTGGTGCGGATCTGGTTGGCGGCCCGGTCCTCGGTGGTCAGCGGCACCAGGTAGTAGAGCTCCATGTGACCGAAGCTGGTCGGCACCGGTGAGCCGTACACCAGGTATTTGGTCTGGACGCCGCCCACCTCGGCGGTGCGGATCTGCTGGGCCACGAGGCCCTCGCCGGCGACGTCGTGGACCAGCTCGCGGGTGATCAGGGAGGTGGTGTCGACCTTGGTGGACGTGACCGGCTTGAGTTCCGGGAAATTGTCGGCACGCAGGGAGACGATGGCGCCGCCGCTCTCGGCCGGGTCGCCGTCGGCGAGGCGGGTCACGGTGTCGTTGATGGTCGTGGGGAGCTTCGGGTCGCGCACCTGCCGGTGCACGGTGAGCTGGCTCCTCGCGTAGTCGACCTTGCTCTGCATCTGCGAGCGGACCTCGTCCTCGGCCCGGTCGAGCAGGATCGTCGTGCTGCGACCGGCGATGAACCAGCCGAAACCGCCCACCAGGAGGCTGGAGGCGACGAGGGTCAGGGTGACGACCCGCAGGTGCAGGGACCGCCGCCAGGCCCGGCGGGCGGGCGCAGAGACCTGCATCCCCCGGCGCACGGCGGTGCGCCAATACCGCCGCACCACGCGGAGGGTGCGGCGGATCGGCATCGGAAGCCAGGCAGGAGCACGCATCGGGGGCAAGGTTAGCCCGTCGGGGGTCCCGGGCCCGCCCTCCGGGCGTTACGAACCTCTGACGAAAGGGCGGGACGAACCCTGACCGAAGGGAGCGGCTCAGCCGGTGCCGGCCTTGTACCCCACTCCACGTACGGTCAGGATGATCTCGGGCCGCTCCGGGTCCGGCTCGATCTTGGCCCGCAGCCGCTGGACGTGGACGTTCACCAGCCTGGTGTCGGCCGCGTGCCGGTAGCCCCACACCTGCTCCAGCAGCACCTCGCGGGTGAACACCTGGCGCGGCTTGCGCGCCAGCGCCACCAGCAGGTCGAACTCGAGCGGCGTCAGTTTCACCTCTTCACCGTCGCGGGTGACGGTGTGCGCCGGTACGTCGATGGTGATCTGGTTGCCGGGCGGCCCGATGGTCAGCAGCTCGGGCGCGGCGTCCTCGCCCCGGCGCAGGCGGGCCCGCATCCGTGCCACGAGCTCCTTGGGCTTGAACGGCTTGACGACGTAGTCGTCGGCGCCGGACTCCAGACCGAGCACCACGTCGACCGTGTCGCTCTTGGCGGTGAGCATGACGATCGGGATGCCGGACTCGGCGCGGATGGCCCGCGCCACGTCGATGCCGCTCATGCCGGGGAGCATCAGGTCGAGCAGGACTATGTCGGGCCTGTTCTCCCGGAACGCGGCGAGGGCCCGCTCACCGTCGGCCACGAAGGAGGGCAGGAAACCTTCGCTGCGCAGGACGATGCCGAGCATCTCCGCCAGCGCGGGGTCGTCGTCGACGACGAGTACGCGGGCTCTCATGCGATCCAATATTGCACTGTCCCCTTCCGACCCGTGTGACCGGCCGTCGATCAAGCGTGGGCGCCGCTGCTGATCATGTCCCGGCGGACCGTGAAATCAAAGGGGAACCGCGCTCAGGAGAACAGTGACCGCCCCCAGAAATCGTCCGGGCCCGACACCCCGGGCGGACACGCGAACAACGCCTGCGACATCGGCTTCAGATACTCGTTCATGTCGTCGTGGCGGGACAGGTTCCGCTGCACCGGCACGAACTGCTTGCGCGGGTCCCGCTGGTACGCCATGAAGAACAGCCCCGCGTTGAGCCGCCCCAGCCCGTCCGAGCCGTCGACGAAGTTGTAGCCGCGGCGCAGCAGCCGCGCCCCGTCGTTCAGGTCCGGGTGGGCCAGCCGCACGTGCGACGCCACCGGGAGGGCTTTCACGTCGGGCTCGTCGTACTCCTGAGCCATGCCCAGTGGCGCACCGCTGCCCTTGTGGCGGCCGACGATGGACTCCTGTTCGGCCAGCGACGTGCGGTCCCAGGTCTCGACGATCATGCGGATCTTGCGGGTGACCAGGTAGGAGCCGCCGGTCATCCACTCGGGGCCGTCGCCGGGCTGCACCCACAGGTGCTGCTTGAGCAGGTCGGCCTCCTCGAGCTTGAGGTTGGCCGTGCCGTCCTTGAAGCCGAACAGATTGCGGGGCGTGGCCTGGGTCCGCGACGTGGAGGACGTACGCCCGAAGCCCAGCTGGGACCACCGCACGCTGACCACGCCCATGCCGATCCGGGCGAGGTTGCGGATGGCGTGCACCGCCACCTGGGGGTCGTTGGCGCACGCCTGGACGCAGAGGTCGCCGCCCGAGAGTGAGGCGTCGAGGACGTCGCCCGGGAAGTGCGGGAGGTCGTCCAGGGCCGGCGGGCGCTTCGCGGCGATGCCGAAGCGGTCCTTGCCGTCGGCGTCGCGGAACAGCGTGGGGCCGAAGCCGACCGTGATGGTCAGCCCGGACGGCGGCAGGCCCAGCGCCTCGCCGGTGTCGTCCGGCGGGGCCTCCGGGATGCCGTCGACCGCCCCGATCTCGCCCGCATCGCGGCCCGCGGTCATCCGGGCGGCGGCCGCCGTCCAGTCCTTCAGCATCGCGACGAGGCGTTCCCGGTCCTTGGTGATGACGTCGAACGCGACGAAGTGCAGGCGATCCTGGGCGGGCGTGACGATGCCGGCCTGGTGCTCGCCGGTGAAGGCGATCGCCCCGAGGGCGGCGCCGGCGTGGTCGTCGTCGGCGACCTCCCCACGGACGAGGGCGCCGCCGACGGCGGCGGCTCCGGCGATTCCGGCTACGCCGACGCCGGCGAGCGCGATCGCTCGCCGGCGTGACACCGTGCTGTCACTCATGAATCCCTACTTCTTCGAGACGACCGCGGCGACCTTGGAGATCGGCTCCGCGAGCGCGTTGATCGCGTCCGAGAGGCCCCTCAGGTCGCTCTGGCTGAGCTGGTTGTGCAGCTTCCATCCGTCGCCGGCGCGGTACTTCGCCAGCGCGGCGTCGACGTTGGCGAACTCGGTGTCCAGCGTCTTCACGAGCGCCGCGTCGCGCTCCTCGAGCACCGGGCGCAGCGCCGCGATCGCGGCCTTGGAACCCTCGACGTTGGCGTTGAAGTCCCAGAGATCGGTGTGCGAGTAGCGGTCCTCCTCGCCGGTGATCTTGCCGGTGGCGACCTCGTCGAGCAGCTCCTTGGCGCCGTTGGCGAGCTGCAGCGGGGACAGCTTCTCGGCGTTGGCCTTCGCGACGATCGCCTTCACGTCGGTCAGCAGCTGGTCGGCGATCGCGCCGTCCTTGGAGAGATCCGGCTTGGCCGCCCAGAGATCCTTCTCGAGGCGGTGGAAACCGGTGAACGGCATGCCCTCCTCGATGACCTCCTCACGCCCGTCGATCTTCGGGTCGAGGTCGCCGAAGATCTCGGCGACGGGCTCGATGCGCTCCCAGTACGTACGGGCGACCGGGAACAGCGCCCGGGCCTTCGCGACGTCCTTCGCCTTGACCGCCGCCACGAACTCCTCGGTCTTGGGCAGCAGCGCGGCGGTCTGGCTCTTCACGTAGCGGGAGTAGTTGTCGCTCGCGTCGGCGAGCTTGGCGTCGGCGGTGAGCGGGGCGGACGAGCCCGACACGGTGAACGCCGCGCGGATGCCCTTGCCGCTCATGCCGGGCTTGCACGCGGTCTCGTACGTGCCGGCGGGCAGCTCGACGTGCAGTTCCCGGGAGAGGCCGGGGGCGATGTTCTCCACCTCGCCCATGACGCGGTCGCCGGCGGCGTACACGTAGAACTCGGTGACCTTGTTGCCGCCGTTGGTGATGGAGAAGACGCTCGTCCCCGCGTCGACCGTGGTCCTGGCGACCTCGCAGCCGGTGTCGGTGGCCTTCACGGTGATGGGGCCGCCCGCGGCAGTGCCGGCCGCCTTGTCGTCGGCGCCGCCTCCGCAGGCAGTGAGGGTGCCGCCGAGGAGGCCGGCAGCGGCCAGCGCGAGCAAGGGGGTGGTACGCATGGAACGGTTCTCCTATTGCTGAGGCGCGGGCGCCGGGGCGGGGGTTTCACGAGCGGGCGCGGGCGCCGGCTTGCGCGCGGGCCAGAGGAAGATCGCGAGTACGGGGAGCCCGTAGGCGGCCCAGGCGACGGTCTCCAGCACCGACGCCGTCGGCGTGATGTTGAACATGCCGGTGAGCAGGGCGGTGTACCAGGCGTCCGGGTTCAGTACGCCGCTGACGTCGTACGCCAGGGAATTGAGCCCCGGCAGCACGTTCGCTTCCTGGAAGTCGTGCACGCCGTACTTGAGAATGCCGGCCGCGACCAGGATGAGCAGCGCACCGGTCCACTTGAAGAAGACCGACAGGTTGATCCGCACCGCGGTGGCGAACATCAGCCAGCCGATGACGACGGCCGAGGCGATGCCGCCGAGCAGCGACAGCAGCGGCCCGGTGTTGGACGACGCGCCCTGCACGGCGGAGTAGAAGATCAGCGAGGTCTCGAGGCCCTCGCGCACCACGGCGAGGAAGGCCATCACGGCGACCGCGAGGGAGCCGACGGCGAGCGCGTCCTGGAGCTTGCTGCGCAGGTCTCCCGCGATGGAGCGGGCGGCCTGGCGCATCCAGAAGATCATCCAGGTGACGAAGCAGACGGCGAGGACCGAGGTGATCGCCTCGAAGAGCTCGCGGTGCTCGTACTTCTGCAGCAGCGTGGTCGACGTGTAGCTGAGCAGCCAGCCGAAGAAGACGGAGAGCCCCACGGCGAGCCCGACGCCCGCCCACACCTGCACGAGGCGGTCCTTGCGCTGGGCCTTCACCAGGAAAGCGACGAGGATGCTCACCACGAGCGTGGCTTCCAACCCCTCGCGCAGGCCGATGAGGTAGGTGGCGAGCATGGCACTCCGTTTGCTAAGGCATCCCTAAGTAAGGCTCGCCATACCTTAGCCACGAAAGCGCCCATGCCGTCAAGCGGGGCACCTATCGGTCAGGTCACAGACGCGGGCGTGAGCGGCGGGCGGCCGCGCAAGACCGCCCGCACTGGGGATCAGCGGTCGAACTCCCCGGCCTGAACGCCGGCGATGAAGTCCGCCCATCCCGGTACGCCGAATGCCAGCACCGGGCCGGCGGCGTCCTTCGAATCCCGGACGAAGACCGTGGCGGCCGCGGTAGCGACCTCCACGCAGTGTCCCGCCGCCCCGCTGCGGGTGCTCTTTCGCCAGGTGAGAGCCTTGTTCTGCAAGATCATGCCCCTTTACGAATGGTTACTCGCCTACTTGAACGAAGATCTAATCAATCCAGTTCTTCGCCTGTTCGAGCGATGAAGTCGCGCGTCTCACCGGGTGGAAGGGCGCGGGCGCGCAGGTCGGCGAAGGCCTCCCGGTAGACCTCCACCTCGGCCTCCTTCGTCCGCAGCTGACCGCCGATCAAGTCCTCGCTGTGCACCACGGGCGGCCGGTCGGCGAACTCGAAGATGACGAACGCCTCGGTCAGGGCGGCGTGCGAGCCGGCGGCGAAGGGCAGGACCAGCAGCTCGACGCCGGGACGCCGGCTGGCGTCGTACAGGCGCTGAAGCTGGCGCCGGAGCACCCCCGGACCGCCGACCTGGCGGCGCAGCACGGCCTCGTCGAGCACCACACACAGCCGCGGGGCCGGATCGCGGGACAGCACGCTCTGCCGGGCCATCCGCAGAGCCGTACGCCGCTCCAGCGTCTCTTCGTCACGCACGTCGGCGCCGGCCCGGATCACGGCGTGGGCGTACTCGTCGGTCTGCAGCAGCCCCGGTACGAGCTGGGCCTCCCACTCGCACATCACGGTGGCCTCGGCCTCGAAGGCGACGTACTCGTCGTAGCGCTCGGCGACCGACGACCGGTACGGGGCCCACCAGACCCGGGCGCGCCCGCGGCCGGCCAGCTCCCGGAACCGCGACCGGTCGACGGCCTGGGCGCCCAGCTCCTGCAGCAGCCGGTCGAGGTCCGCATCGCTGATCCCCGTGCGGGCCGTCTCGATCCGGCTGAGCTTGGACTCCGACCATCCCAGCGCGGCCGCCACGTCCGCCCCCCGCCGATCACCGCGCAGCCTTCGGAGCTCTTCGCCCAGCTCCCGGCGGGCTGCCATCGATGTCGGTCTGGCCACGCGCCCACCGTACCGGTGACTCAGTGCAACTTGCATGGCACTTTATGCACTTGCAGATCCGGCGGGACCATGTGCTAATGGGAGAAGAGGTACGACTTGCGCATCGCCTGCGGGGGCGGCGCGCGGACAGGAAAAAGCGAACCGGCGGCGGCAACCACCGGTTCGCTTTTCCTATGCGACAGCTCAGTAGCGGTAGTGGTCCGGCTTGTACGGTCCCTCGACCGAGACACCCAGGTAGGCCGCCTGCTCCTTGGTCAGCTCGGTGAGCCGTACGCCGAGCGCGCCGAGGTGCAGCCGGGCGACCTTCTCGTCCAGGTGCTTCGGCAGCACGTAGACGCCCACCGGGTAGTCGTCGGTCTTCGTGAACAGCTCGATCTGCGCGATCGTCTGGTTCGAGAAGCTGTTGCTCATCACGAACGAGGGATGGCCGGTGGCATTGCCCAGGTTCAGCAGGCGCCCCTCGGAGAGCACGATGACGGAGTGGCCGTCGTCGAACTTCCACTCGTCGACCTGCGGCTTGACGTTCACCCGCGTGACGTCCTTGCGCTTCGCCAGCCCGGCCATGTCGATCTCGTTGTCGAAGTGCCCGATGTTGCCGACGATCGCCTGGTGCTTCATCCGCGCCATGTGCTCGTGCGTGATGACGTCGAAGCAGCCGGTCGCGGTGATGAAGATGTCCGCCGTCTCGACGACGTCCTCCATCGTCGCCACCTGGTAACCGTCCATCGCGGCCTGCAGAGCACAGATCGGGTCGACCTCGGTGACGATGACCCGCGCACCCTGCCCGCGCAGCGACTCGGCGCAGCCCTTGCCGACGTCGCCGTACCCGAAGACGACCGCGACCTTGCCACCGATGAGGACGTCGGTCGCCCGGTTGATGCCGTCGATCAAGGAGTGGCGGCAGCCGTACTTGTTGTCGAACTTGCTCTTGGTCACCGAGTCGTTGACGTTGATCGCCGGGAAGAGCAGCGTGCCGTTCTGCTGCATCTCGTAGAGGCGGTGCACGCCGGTCGTGGTCTCCTCGGTGACGCCCTTGATGGCGGCCGCGACGCGGGTCCAGCGCCGGTCGTCCTCCTGCAGGGACCGGGCGAGCAGCTTGAGGATGACCGCGTACTCCTCGGAATCCGCGGTGTCGGCCGACGGCACGGCGCCCAGCTTCTCGAACTCCGCACCCTTGTGCACCAGCAGCGTGGCGTCACCGCCGTCGTCGAGGATCATGTTGGGACCCTCGCCGTCCGGCCACAGCAGCACCTGCTCGGTGCACCACCAGTACTCCTCCAGGGTCTCGCCCTTCCAGGCGTAGACCGGCACACCCTGCGGCTTCTCCGGCGTACCGTCCGGGCCCACGACGATCGCGGCGGCGGCGTGGTCCTGCGTCGAGAAGATGTTGCAGCTCGCCCAGCGCACCTGCGCACCGAGGGCGGTGAGCGTCTCGATGAGGACGGCGGTCTGGATGGTCATGTGCAGCGAACCGGTGATCCGCGCGCCGCGCAGCGGCCGGCTCGGTCCGTACTCCTTGCGAAGCGACATCAGACCGGGCATCTCGTGCTCGGCGAGCTCGATCTCCTTGCGGCCGAAAGCGGCGAGCGAGAGGTCGGCGACCTTGTAGTCGCCCTCGGCCACGGACGTGGGGCGCGTGCTGGTCATCATGCTCCTGAGGTACGGGGATTGGCAGCGGTTCACTCTACGCGCGGCATTTGTCCCGGGGGTGGGTGGTTGCGCTGTCACAAACCAGACCCTTTTTCGGTACGGGCACAGAGTTACGAACCGCATCACCACCCCCGACACCTCAGGAGTGAGCACGCCTGATCCGCACAGCGAACGGGGCGACGAGTCAAAGACCCGCCGCCCCGTTCATCCCCCCGGTTTGGTACCGCGCGCGTCCGTGGGACCCCCCGATCACCATTGACGCTGCGTGTTCATAGCTTCACACTCAGCAGTCATCTCTGTCAAGAGAATCAGCATATTTCCGTTTTTTTCTGTCCGACCTCTTCTCGCTGCGTGGCGTGGCCACTACTCCGAGCCCCCACCCAGCCTTCAAACCACCACCGCCCCTGCACACCTCCCACCGCACGGGCAGCATCCGCAATCGCCTGGGACCGCTCCCGGTCCCCCCGCGCCTCCCGGCCGACATCACGGCTCGCAACGCGCCAAACCAGCTCACGGTCGACCTCACCGAGCCGCGTGCTCAGTCGGCGAAGCGGCCCCCCGGCCAGCCGCCTCACCCGCCCCGGCTCGGGCCCGCCCCTTGGCTCGGTGGCCCGCCCCGCGTCTCGCGGCCAGCCTGATGGGTCACTGCTGCCTTACCGGTCTGCGGTCAGCCAACCCCGACTCACCGCCTGCCGCGCCGGCTCACCGCCCGCCGCCCTGGCTCACCGCCTGCCGCCCCGGCCCACCGCCTGCCGCACCGGCCCACCGGCGGCCGCCCCGGCTTACGGCGCCCCGGCTTACCGCCTGCCGCCCCGGCTTACCCGCCTGCCGCACCGGCCCGACCGGCGGCCGCCCTGGCCCCCCAGCGGCCGCCCCGGACCACCACCGGCACCCGGCCACCGGGCCTCCCGATCGCAGACGGCCTCCCCGCTCGCAGACGGCCTTCCGCGCTCAGAGGCCGACGGTCGCCACGAACACCTCTCCCACACCCGCCACAGTCGCCGGACCCGTCTCCGCCGGCACGTATGCCGCCGTTCCCGGGGTCACCTCGACCGGAGTCCCGTCCACCGCCTCGGCCACGAACACATCCCCCGCCGTCCCCAGCACGATGCGCGGCCCTTCCCCCGGCAGCTTCCGCGGCGGCGTGGCGTCGCCGAAACGCATGCGGTACAGCGCGAAGTCCCGGATCGGCACCCGCCACGTCTCCACCCCGGGCGCCACCTCGGTCGCGGGCAGCAGGGGGTCGGCGAGGACCTCGAAGCGCAGCACACGCAGCAGCTCGTCCACGTCGACGCGCTTCGGGGTCAGTCCGCCACGCAGGACGTTGTCGCTGGCCGCCATGATTTCGACGCCCGTGCCGTCCAGGTACGCGTGCAGGTTCCCCGCCGGCATCCAGATCGCCTCGCCCGGGGCCAGCCTGACGTGGTGGAGCAGAAGCGCCACCAGCACGCCCGGATCGCCCGGGTAGTGGTTCGCCAGGGCGGTTGCCAGCGGGGACGTACCGGCCGCCACGACCTCGTCGATCAGCGGGGCGCGGTCGTCGGCCGGCCAGGTCAGCAGGGTGCGTACGGCGTCGCTCAGGCCGGGCACGCCCCGGCGCAGCGCCTCGGTCACGGGTGCCAGCCGGGCGATGCCCAACGCCTCGAGCTCGGCGGCCGACTCCTCGGGCGGGCGGAAGCCGCACAGGGCCTCGAACGGCGTGAGCGCGACCAGCATCTCCGGTTTGTGGTGCGCGTCCGTGTAGTTCTTCGGCGCGGCCGGGTCCGCCTCCTGCGCCGCGAAGGCACGCCGGGCGTAGTCCGCGTCGGGGTGCGCCTGGAGGGACAGCGGGGCCGCGGCGGCCAGGACCTTCATCAGGTACGGCAGGCGGGGGCCGAACTCGTCCACGACCTCGGCGCCGAGCTGGCCCTTCGGGTCGTCGGCGATGAGCGCCGCCAGGCTGACCGGGCCGTCCGCCCGCGTGACCGTCGAGGGGTCACCGGGGTGGGCGCCCAGCCACAGTTCGGCCTCCGGGCCGTCGCTGGGTGCCGGACGGCCCTGGATACCGGCGATCGCGGTGCGCGAGCCCCAGGCGTACGGCCGGATCACGCCGGTGAGCGGAAGTACAGCAGCCACCGGGCCGCCCCCGTTCCGTGTCTTGTCAGGTGGTGACGGCCGCGTCCGAAGCGCTCGCCGGCGTGGCCTTGGTCGGGCTGTAGATGTCCGGCTCGAGGTAGATGACCCGGGCGATCGGCACCGCGGCGCGGATGCGGACCTCGGTGTCGTTGATGTGCCGGGCCACGTCCTCGGCGCGGTCGGTCGGCGGTACGGCGATCTTCGCCGCCACGAGGAGCTCCTCGGGACCCAGGTGGAGCGTCTTCATGTGGATGATGCACTCGACGCCCGCGGTGCCCGCGATGGCCTGCTCGATCTTGGCGACGTCCTCCGGGTTGGCGCCCTCGCCGAGCAGCAGGCTCTTGGTCTCCAGCGCCAGGATCGCGGCGATGGCCACCAGCAGCAGGCCGATGGCCGCGGTGCCGATGCCGTCCCAGACGCCGTCGCCCGTGACGAGGGTGAGGACCACGCCGAAGAGGGCGAAGACCAGACCGAGCAGTGCGCCCGCGTCCTCCAGCAGGACGACGGGCAGTTCGGGAGCCTTGGCACGGCGTACGAAATCGACCCAGGAGGTCTTGCCCCGGGTGTGGTTGGACTCCTGGATGGCGGTCTTGAAGGAGAAGCCCTCCAGGCCGATCGCGATCACCAGAACCGCGACGGGCACCCACTTCCACTCCGTGATGGGCTCGGGGTGCTCGATCTTGTGCCAGGCCTCGTAGAGCGCGAACAGGCCGCCGACGCTGAAGAGCACGATCGACACGATGAACGCGTAGATGTAGCGCTCCCGGCCGTACCCGAAGGGGTGTTCGGGGGTGGCTTTGCGGTTGGCCCGCTTGCCGCCGACGAGCAGCAGCGCCTGGTTGCCGGAGTCGGCGACCGAGTGGATCGCCTCGGCCAGCATCGAGGACGAGCCGGTCAGGAACCAGGCGACGAACTTCGTGGCGGCGATGCCGAGGTTGGCACCGAGCGCCGCGATGATCGCCTTGGTGCCTCCGCCGGCGCTCACTGCAGGGCCTCGGGCATGGGGTTCGACAGTTCCTTCATCTCGTTGATGGCGGGCACGGCCATGGGGTCGAGGTCGTGCGCGAGCGCCAGGTAGATCGATGCGAAGTCCGGTACGGCGGTGAGCGACGCGAGCCGTTCCAGCGCGGAGCCGCCCTCGGCGGTCACGACGTCGACGCGGACGCCCCGGCGCTCGGCGAGGACCTGCACGGCGTCCGCCCGGCGCTCCTCGACGGCGACCGGCTCGTCGGCCTCGTCCTGCGGGTTGAGGCCGCCGTCACGCATGACGACCAGGCGCAGCCGGGTGGTGGCCTCCTGCTCGTCGTCGGGGTCGGCGAAGATGTCGCGGGTCGACTCGGCCAGGCCGCCGAAGGGCCCGTCGAGCAGGCCCACCCGGCCCCGCCCGGCCTCGCCCAGGGCACCGGCCATCACCGGGTAGCGGGCGTTCGCGGCGAGCGTGTCGGCGAACCGGCGGGCGGCGACGGTGGCGAGCGGGGAGGAACCCCACACGATCGGCACCGAGCCGGCCAGGTCCATGGCCAGCGACTTCGCCGGGTTGACGAAGGTCTCGGCGCCGGGGCGGCAGCGTTCGGCGTCGGCGTCGAGCCGGGCCGCGGTCTCCGCGAGGTCGGCCTCGTTGACCTTGACCAGGCCGAGGCAGCGGCCGGCGAGCAGCACCGGCACGGCGAGGCCCCAGAGGCTGGCCCGGGCGGGGGCGCGCCGCGGCACCGGGATGAACGGCGCCCGGGCACGCTCGGCGACCGCCTGCAGCTCGGAATCGGGGTTGCCGATGGCGACCAGCCGGGCGCCGCGGCGGGCGGCGGCGTCCGCGGCGGCCAGCGCCTCGGGGCTGCGCCCGGACGCGGACACGGCGATGACGACGTCGGCCGCGCCGACCCAGCCGGGCACTCCGGCGCTGCGGTGGCCGATGACCGGCACGGGGCAGCGCGGGCCGGCGACGGTCGCCAGGATGTTGCCGGTCAGGCCGGCCGTACCGATGCCGGCGACGACCACCGCGCGGGGCCGGCCCTCGTCGGCGAGGACGCTCAGGTTGGCCTCGGCGGCCAGGGCGGCGGACTCGCGGACCTGCGCGCCCGCGGACGCGGTGGCCCGAAGCATGCCGCCGGGATCCTTGGCGAGCATCGCCTTCTCGTCCTCGAGCAGCGACTCGTCGGCGACGCGGCGCCCGGTCAGGCCGGCCGTGCCGTCGTCTGGGGTGGCCATCACGCCACCTCGCCGGCGGCTGCGGCCGGGTGCTGCGGCGTCTGCGGATCGAGGGCCACCGAGCGGCTCCTTCACGTACGCGGGCGTTGACGGGGAACCAGGTGATCCTAACCGTGGACGCCGCTCGCCACCGCGCAGGCGGTGCCCGTCAGGCCGGGCCGGAGCCCGGCCGGGCCTCGTCCAGCAGCAGCACCGGGATGTCGTCGCGGACCTCGAAGACGCGCCCGCACTCGGTGCAGGTGAGCGTCTGCGCGTCCGCGTCGTGCTCGAGCGGTGCGTGGTGCGTGTCCGGGCAGGCCAGGATGTCGAGCAGGTGCGGATCGAGGGCCACCGGACGACTCCTTGCGGGTTCGCGGAACTGCTACGGGCCCGACGATCCTATCCGCGCACGATGGCGAGCACCTCGTCGCGGAGGGCGGCCATCCGGTCGGGCTTCGGCGCCTCCACGTTCAGGCGCAGCAGCGGCTCGGTGTTGGAGGCGCGCAGATTGAACCAGGCACCGTCGCCGAGCTGCACGGTCATGCCGTCGAGCTCGTCGACCGTGGCGTCCGGATACGCGGCGCGAACCTCGGCGATCTTGGCAGCGGCGTCCTCGACGGTCGAGTTGATCTCGCCGGACGCCGAGTAGCGCTCGTACTCGGCCGCGAAGAGCGACAGCGGGCGGTCCTGGCCGCCGAGCGCGGCGAGCACGTGCATCGCGGCGAGCATGCCGGTGTCGGCGAACCAGAACTCGCGGAAGTAGTAGTGCGCCGAGTGCTCGCCGCCGAAGACCGCATCGGTACGCGCCATCTCCGCCTTGATGAAGGAGTGGCCGACCCGGCTGCGTACCGGCTCGCCGCCGCTCTCCTTGATGATCTCGGGCACGGCCGCGGAGGTGATCAGGTTGTGGATCACCGTGGCGCCGGGGAACTTCAG
Source organism: Actinoplanes sp. NPDC049681 (assembly GCF_044465265.1). NCBI lineage: Bacteria > Bacillati > Actinomycetota > Actinomycetes > Micromonosporales > Micromonosporaceae > Actinoplanes > Actinoplanes sp. NPDC049681. Next base: position 575,406 of record NZ_JBITLP010000003.1, on the reverse strand, counting down.
CAGCTCGCGCTTCGCCACGAGGGCGGTGACGGCGGAGGGCGACACCGGGTCGCCGTTCTCGTCCACCACGAAGCAGCGGTCGGCGTCGCCGTCGAAGGCCAGGCCGATGTCGGCGCCGTGCTCACGCACGGCCGCCTGCAGGTCGACCAGATTGGCCGGGTCGAGCGGGTTGGCCTCGTGGTTGGGGAACGAGCCGTCGAGCTCGAAATACATGGGAACGATCTCGAGCGGCAGCGCGGGCAGCAGCTGGTCACCCAGCACGGCCGGCACGGTGTAGCCGCCCATGCCGTTGCCCGCGTCGACGACCACCTTGAGCGGCCGGATGCCGCCGAGGTCGACGAGGGACCGCAGGTGTTTCGCGTAGCCCTCGAGCAGGTCCACGTGCTCGATGCGCTCGGGCATCTCGGCGACGGCGTCCAGGTCGCCGAGCAGTTCCTCGGCACGCAGGCGCACGATCACGAGGCCGCTGTCCTGGCCTACGGGCTTGGCGCCGGCGCGGCACAGCTTGATGCCGTTGTACTGCGCAGGGTTGTGGCTGGCGGTGAACATGGCACCGGGCAGCCCGAGCGACCCGGAGGCGTAGTAGAGCTGGTCCGTCGACGCCAGCCCGATGTGCACGACCGCGGCACCGGCGGAGTTGGCGCCGTGCGCGAACGCCGTCGCCAGGGCCGGACCGGTCTCGCGCATGTCGTGGGCGATGACGATCTTCTCGGCGTCGTCGCCCGACTCCCGCAGCATCTCGACGAAGGCAGTGCCCAGGGCGCAGGCCACGGTCTCGTTGAGCTGGTCGGGCACGACGCCACGCACGTCGTACGCCTTCACGAGCTGGGACAGATCAGTCAACGCACACCCCTAGGCCGAATTTCCGTCCCGCCGAGACTAACGGAGCACGGGTAGCCGGCAGGCCGCAATCGCGTGGCGTCACCAACTCGGTGCGGTTACCGAAGGGCGTCCCGACAGGCGCGGTCAGCGAGCCGGGTGGTCTCCGGCAACCGGAAGCGGGAGGCGAGCCGCAGCGTCAACCCGCACGCGCCGTCGAGGTCCATCCGATGGCCGACAGAGACGAAGACCGGTTTCACCCCCTGCCGGGTACGCAGCACCGCCCCCACGGTCTCGCCGGCGTCGACGAGGTCGGCGCGGGCGCCCCGCCGGTCGTCCGGCTGCTCCCACGTGCCGATCAGCGGCGTCTTGCCGACCCCGTACGACGGCAGGCCGGTCAGCACGCCGAGGTGACAGGCCAGCCCGAAACGCCGCGGGTGGGCCAGCCCGTGGCCGTCGCAGATCAGCACCTCCGGGCGTACAGAGAGCTTGTCGAGCGCCTCGAGCAGGGCGGGGACCTCGCGGAAGGCGAACAGGCCGGGCACGTACGGGAAGGCAGCCTTGCCCCGGACCACGGCGGTGTCGCGCACGCGGAGGTCGGCGGTGTCGAGCACGACGACCGCCGCGGCGAGACGCTCGCCGTCCTCGTGGTAGGCGACGTCCAGCCCCGCGACCGTCGCCGGCTGGGCGGGTCCGCCGCCGACGATGAGCCGGGATCGCAGGGCGTCCTGGGCGGTGCGGGCTTCTTCTTCCGTCCCCGGCCAGGCGCTCAGAGCTCCACCCCGGTGAGCACCATGACCCGCGGCTCGGTGTAGTCCTCCATGGCGCTCGCGACGCCCTCACGGCCCACGCCGCTGCCCTTCACGCCTCCGTACGGCATCTGGTCCGCCCGGTACGAGGGGACGTCGCCCACGATCACACCGCCGACCTTGAGCTGTCGGTGCGCCGCGAACGCCGTCTGGATGTCGTGGGTGAAGACGCCCGCCTGCAGGCCGTATGCCGAATCGTTGATCGCGGTGAAGCCGGCCTCGTCGGACGGGACCTCGGAGACCACGAGGACCGGGCCGAACACCTCCTCGGCGACCACCTTGGCGTCCGCCGGCACGCCGGTCAGGATCGTCGGCGGGTACGTGGCGCCGTCGCGTTTGCCGCCGGTGACCACCGTCGCGCCGGCCGCGACCGCCTCGTCGACCCAGGCCTCGACCCGGCGGGCGGCGTCCTCGCTGATCATCGGGCCGACCTCGACCGCGGGGTCCGACGGGTCGCCGGTGTGCAGCGCCCCGACCGCCTCGGTAAGCCTGGGAAGCAGGTCGAGGCCCTCGTGGACGTACACCCGCTGGACGGCGATGCAGCTCTGCCCGGCCTGGTAGGTGCCGAACGTGGCGACGCGCTGGGCTGCCCAGGCGAGGTCCTCGTCGCCGGCGTAGTCGCCGCAGATCAGCACCGCCGCGTTGCCACCGAGCTCCAGGGTCACGTGCTTGTCGGGGGCCGCGCGGCGGATCTCGGCGCCCACCGGGCCCGAGCCGGTGAACGACACGATCGGCAGGCGAGGATCGGTGACCAGCCCCGAGGCGCGGTCGTTGGGGACCGGCAGGACGGAGAAGATGCCGGCCGGCAGGTCGGTCTCCGCCAGGATCGAGCCCAGCAGCAGCGCGGTCAGCGGGGTGGCCGGCGCCGGCTTGAGCACGATCGGCGCGCCCACCGCGAGCGCCGGGGCGACCTTGTGGGCGACCAGGTTGAGCGGGAAGTTGAACGGCGAGATGCCCAGGACCGGTCCGCGCGGCACACGCTTGACGACGGCGATGCGGCCGGTGCCGCCGGGATCGGTGTCGAGGCGCTGCAGCCCCCCGGCGAAGCGGCGGGCCTCCTCGGCGGCCCAGCGGAAGACCGACACGGCCCGGTCCGCCTCCACCAGCGCCCACTTGACCGGCTTGCCGTTCTCGGCGGTGATCAGCTCGGCGATCTCCTGACGCCGCTCGGCGATGCGGCGCGACACGTGGTCGAGCGCCTTGGCCCGCACGTGCGCCGGCAGGGCCGCCGCCTCGTCGGCCACCGCGGCCGCCGCGGCCACCGCCGCCTCGACCTGGTCCGGCTCCGCCCAGGTGGTGCGCCCGACCGTGCGGCCGTCATACGGATGCGTCACGGTCACCTCGTCGGTGCCGTGGGCCGGCTCACCTGCCACATAGAAAGCTGTCGCGTCCACGCCGCCAGCCTATGCCGGAAAGCCGTGCCTGAGCAGGGCCTGTGGATGACGGTCAGGTGTTGTCGGGAGGCGTGACGCGGGCCACGATGGGGAGGTCTGGAGGTGCGCCCATGTCCAACCCCTGGCTCGCCCTCGACCGTGGCGCCGATCCCGTGGAGCGGATCAGCCAGGTCGGCCGCGCCCACGAGTCGTTCGTGACCGGGCAGCGACGCGTCCACCAGGTGCGTTCCGTGGTCGTGGACTCCTGGCGGCGCTCGGCGGGCGCCCTCGTCAGCCCGGACGGCACGGCGCCCATCGAGCTGAGCGACGGCGCGCTGGAGGCGTACCGGGCGGCGCATCCGCTGGCCCGCGTGCTGCCGATCTTCCGGGATCTGCTGGGCGGCCTCGCCGACGACGGCGACCACCTCATGGCGGTCTGCGACGCGCACGGCCGCCTGCTCTGGGTGGAGGGCCACGCGTCGGCCCTGCGTGGGGCGGAGACCATGAACTTCGTGCCGGGTGCCCGCTGGGACGAGGCGCACGCCGGCACGAACGCGCCGGGAACCGCCCTGGCCGTGGACCACCCGCTGCAGATCTTCGCCACCGAGCACTTCACCCGCGGCGTGCAGCGCTGGACCTGCGCCGCGGCACCGATCCACGACCCGGCGACCGGCGCCCTGCTCGGCGCGATCGACGTGACCGGCGGTGACCACCTCGCCAACCCGCACAGCCTGGCACTGGTCCGGGCCACCGCGCTCGCCGCCGAGGCCTATCTGGGCACCCATCTGCCGCGGCCCGCGCCGGACACCACGACGGTGTCGGTGCTCGGGCGCGAAGACGCCGTGGTGGCGGTTCGCGGGCGCAAGCTGCGGCTCGGCCGCCGGCACTCGGAACTCCTCTGCCTGCTTCTGGTCCACCCCGACGGGCGTACCGGAGATCAATTGGGTTTCGATCTCTACGCCGACGATCAAAATCCGGTGACGGTACGAGCGGAGCTGTCGCGCCTGCGCCGCATCCTGGGACCGTCGCTGTTGGACTCCCGCCCCTACCGGTTGTGCGGCGAGGTCTCCGCCGACTTCCTCCACGTGACCCGGCTGCTGGACCGCGGCCTGGTCACGGACGCGCTGGCCGCCTACACCGGACCGCTGCTCCCGTCGTCGGACGCCCCCGGCGTGATCAGGCTCCGCCGCCTCATCGACTCCCGCCTCCGCACCGCGATCCTCACGGCCGGCGACCCGGGTCTGCTCCAGTCCTGGCTGAACACCGCCTGGGGAGCCGAGGACCTGGAGATGTGGGAGGTCTACGCGGCGGGTCTGGCACCGCGCTCCCCCGCCCGCCTCCTGGCCGAAAACCGGGTCTCCGCTCTGAGCGAGGACTACGGACTGCGCCCGTCGGGGGGCAATCCCCGCCGTGCCGGAGGCGCTGCCACAAATACTGCAACGTCTGTGCAACGTCTTCGTCAGTAGCGTCCGCGTATCCCCTCGGATACGGAGGTCGTGCGCCATGACTGTCTACTCCCCGCCCGGTTCCGACGGCGCGATCGTCGCCTACGAGTCCCGGTACGACCACTGGATCGGCGGCGAGTACGTGCCGCCCGTCAAGGGCCAGTACTTCGCCAACCCCTCCCCGGTGACCGGGCAGGACTTCTGTGAGATCGCCCGCGGCACCGCCGAGGACGTCGAGCGCGCCCTCGATGCGGCGCACGGCGCGGCGGATGCCTGGGGCCGTACGCCGGCCGCCGAGCGGGCGAACATCCTGAACAAGATCGCCGACCGGATGGAGGCGAACCTCGAGAAGCTCGCGGTCGCCGAGACGTGGGAGAACGGCAAGCCGGTCCGCGAGACCATGGCCGCCGACATCCCGCTGGCCATCGACCACTTCAGATACTTCGCCGGTGCATTGCGCGCCCAGGAGGGCACCCTCGGCGAGATCGACGACGACACCGTCGCCTACCACTTCCACGAGCCGCTCGGCGTGGTGGCGCAGATCATCCCGTGGAACTTCCCGATCCTGATGGCGACCTGGAAGCTCGCGCCCGCGCTGGCCGCCGGCAACGCCGTGGTGCTCAAGCCGGCCGAGCAGACGCCGGCCTCCATCCACTACTGGATGTCGCTCGTCGCCGACCTGCTGCCGCCGGGCGTCGTCAACATCGTCAACGGCTTCGGCGTCGAGGCCGGTAAGCCGCTCGCGTCCTCCAAGCGCGTCGCGAAGGTGGCGTTCACCGGCGAGACCACGACCGGCCGCCTGATCATGCAGTACGCCTCCGAGAACATCATCCCGGTCACCCTCGAGCTCGGCGGCAAGAGTCCCAACATCTTCTTCGAGGACGTCAGCCGCGCCGACGACGACTTCCTGGACAAGGCGCTCGAGGGCTTCGCGATGTTCGCGCTCAACCAGGGCGAGGTCTGCACCTGCCCGTCGCGGGCGCTGATCCAGCAGGGCCACTACTCGGACTTCCTGGCCGCCGGCGTGAAGCGGGTCGAGAACATCCGGCAGGGCAACCCGCTGGACACGGACACCATGGTCGGCGCCCAGGCGTCGAACGACCAGCTCGAGAAGATCCTGTCCTACCTGGACATCGGGCGGCAGGAGGGCGCGAAGGTGCTCACCGGTGGCGCCCGGGCAGACCTGGGCGGGGATCTGTCCGGTGGCTACTACGTGCAGCCGACCATCTTCGAGGGCTCAAACTCGATGCGGATCTTCCAGGAGGAGATCTTCGGGCCGGTCGTGTCGGTGACCTCCTTCACCGACTACGCGGATGCCGTCAAGGTTGCCAACGACACCCTGTACGGCCTCGGCGCCGGCGTCTGGACCCGGGACATGAACATGGCGTACCGGGCCGGCCGCGACATCAAGGCCGGTCGAGTGTGGACGAACTGCTACCACCTGTACCCGGCGCACGCGGCGTTCGGCGGTTACAAGCAGTCCGGCATCGGCCGCGAGAACCACAAGATGATGCTCGACCACTACCAGCAGACGAAGAACCTGCTGGTCAGCTACTCCCCCAAGGCCATGGGCTTCTTCTGATGGGTGCCCGAGTGGACGTGACCCCCGCGGCGGCGGAGCTCATCCGTTCGCTGCGGGGGCAGCACGGGCCGTTGATGTTCCACCAGTCCGGCGGCTGTTGCGACGGCAGCGCCCCCATGTGCTATCCCGACGGGGAGTTCCGCACCGGCTCCAGCGACGTCCTGCTGGAAGAGCTCCACATCGACGGCGTGGACGAACCGGTGTCGTTCTGGATGAGCACGTCGCAGTTCGACGCCTGGAAGCACACCCACCTCACGGTCGACGTGGTGCCGGGGCGTGGCAGCGGCTTCAGCCTGGAGGCACCGGAGGGGGTGCGCTTCCTCATCCGCAGCCGCGTGCTCACCCCTTCGGAGCTGGCCGTCCTGTCTTCCGCCCCACCGCGAAGCGGAAGTGGTTGACCAGCCGATAACTCCCATCCCTTCTCCGGTACGGGGTAGACGCGGCGAGTACCGCAGGGGCCGACGCCGGATCCTCACCAAGGAGAATGCCCCGGACGAGCGCGTCGTCGTCCGGGGCTTCCCACGGCACCTCGGCGAGGCCCTCCACCACGTCGGCGAGACCGCCGTCCGCCAGCAGTTCCCGTAGGCCGCCGGGCAGGCGCAGGTCGCCGTCGGGGCGCGACGGGCCGTCGTCCAGCGCGCGTTCCACCGCGTCGAGATCGTTGAGTGCGGCCTCCGCCCAGTTCGCCACCGCCACATGACCGCCGGGAACGGTCACCCGGACCATCTCGGCCAGGGCGTCGTCGGTGTCGTCGGCGAACTGCAGGGCGTTGAACGACGCCGCGAGGTCGAACGTGCCGTCGTCCCACGGCAGCTTCTCCGCTCCGCCCAGCCGTACGTCCGCTGACCGGCGACGGGCCAGCGCGACCATTCCCGGGGCCGGGTCGATCCCCGCGGTCGTCATGCCGTGCTCGCCGCAATAGCCGAGGAAGTCGCCGCTGCCGCAGCCCACGTCGAGCACCCGGGCGCCCGGTCCGGCGCCGCTCGCCGCCAGGACGGCACGCCAGGCGGGCTGCGCGAAGCCGCCCCAGAGTTCCGACCACCCGGCGGCCACTTCGGACCAGCGGTCCGGATCCGCTCCGTTCACGATCCCCTCACCTTCTCCCCGAAGCGTGCCACCTCCGCGCCGGGACGCCCCCGTCGCGGCGTCACGGGACCATAGTTCACCCCGTCCTGGTTCCCGTGTTGCGGACGGAGTTGTGGCGATGCGTACCCCCAAGCTTGTGGTGATCGGCCTGGCGCTGGCCGGGCTGGCCGGGCTCGCCGGCTGCGGCACGGCCGTCGCGGCCCAGAACGATCCCGCCTGGGTGGAGCCGGTCGCCGCCACGTCCTCGGCAGCGCCGAGACCGTCGGTCTCGCACCCTTCCCACCCGGCCAAGGCACCCTCCGCCTCCCCCTCCGCCGAGCCGGATGCTGCCGACGTGCCCGCCAGCTCCAAGCCGAAGCCGACCCAGAAGACCCAGCACCACGGCGGGCCGGCCAACAGCCTCATGAAGACCGGCCGGTCCGGGGTCGCCCTCACCTTCGACGACGGCCCGGACCCGGTGCAGACGCCCAAGATGCTGGACCTGTTGAAGCGGATGCACGTCAAGGCGACCTTCTGCCTCGTGGGCCAGAACGTGGCCGCCCACCCGGACCTCGTACGCCGCATCGCCGCCGAGGGCCACACGCTCTGCAACCACACCTGGCGGCACAGCCTCACCCTCGGCCGGCAGAGTCCGTCGGTGATCCGCGCGGACCTCCAGCGGACGAACGACGCCATCCGCGCCGCGGTGCCGGGTGCGGAGATCAGGTACATGCGGGCGCCGGGCGGGAACTTCACACCGACGTTCGTCGCGGCCGCCGACGACCTCGGCATGACCTCGATCTACTGGCAGGTGGATCCGCGCGACTGGGAGCACCCGTCCGGGGAGTCCGGGGCCGCCCACGAGGCGAAGGTCATCCGATCGGTGAAGCAGCACGTCAGCAAGGGTGCGATCGTGCTGTCCCACGACTACGGGCAGCCGGGGACCATCAGCGCGTACGAGACGCTGATCCCGTGGCTGAAGCAGCGCTACACGCTGATCGCCCTGCCCTGAGCGCGTCGCGGCCGGCGTGCTGCCGCTTGGGTCGCCTCAGTGGGACGGCGGGATGACGCGGAGGTGGCCGCGGCGGCCGGTCTGGTGGCCCGGCAGGTTGTCGTGCTCCTCCGGGCGCGGCGGCGGGGCCGGGCGGGCCGCCTCGCGGACGGCGTCGGCCAGCGCGACCAGGTCGTCGGTCGTGGGCGGCGGGGGCGCGAAGTCGCCGTCGTGCCGCACCAGCTCCCAGCCGCGGGGCGCGGTGAGGCTGCGGGCGTGGGGTTCGCAGAGGTCGTACGTGTGCGGCTCGGCGAACGCCGCCAGCGGGCCCACCACGGCCGTCGAATCGCTGTAGACGTAGGTCAGGGTGGCGACCGCCTGTCGGGGACAGCCGTTGCGGGAGCAGCGCCGTGCGGACCTCACGGCGGCACGTTATCTCTAAGCGCGCTCGCGCGGGGCGGATGCTGGCGCGACACGCCGACCCACAATGCATCACGATTTCGACATGGCGCACCGACACGCCGTCCCAATGGGGCGAATTCCCGGTGACGAAACGCGGCCGGCTCCGCCGTACCGCGTAGGACGCGCGGCGGGGGCTAGGCTGGTCGCGTGACCACCAGTCCCGACCGCCGCCGGGCCGGATCCGATCCCGGCCGGTCCGCGCGTACCCCCGGGCCGGGCCGTCCCGCCCGCCGCGACCGGCACGGCCGCGGGCTTCGCGGCCGGCTCGTCCCGGCGACCGTGCCGCTCGCCCGGACCAAGGCGGAGATCTTCGACGATCTCGTGCTGGACACGGTCGAGAGCCTGGAGCGCCGGTACGCGAAAGAGCTGGCCGGCGTGGAGTTCGCGGTCGAGGACGTGCCCCCGGAACTGAACGTCTACGACTCCGACGTGCTCGAGGACGGCGAGGTGCCACTGGCCCGCCTGCTGCCGGGCCGGCCCGGACGCCAGGAGCTGCCGCCGCGGATCGTGCTCTACCGGCGGCCGCTGGAATTCCGGGCGATGGACCGCGAGGACCTCGCCGACCTCGTCCACGATGTGATCATCGAACAGGTAGCCAACCTGCTCGGCGTGGATCCCGACGAACTCTCGTAGGACGGCCCCCCGGCGTCCGCACGAGAGCCGCCGCTCACGCCACCCGGCGCTTGAGCTTGCGTCGCTCCCGCTCGGAAAGACCGCCCCAGATGCCGAATCGCTCGTCGTGGCCGAGGGCGTACTCGAGGCATTCCGCCTTCACGTCGCAACGGCCGCAGATGCGCTTCGCCTCGCGGGTCGAGCCGCCCTTCTCCGGGAAGAATGCCTCTGGATCGGTCTGCGAGCACAGGGCCCGCTCCTGCCACTCGGGCGCGTCCCCGAGCAGGTCTACTCCTTCTACCTGCGTTTCCATCGGCGTGCCTCCTTCTCCGCGCCGGCAGCGATGCCAGCGCTGACCCCCCACGCACGCGGCGTGTTTCTTGCGGGAAAAACGCGGTTCGCGGCGCCTCTTTCCCACAACCCCACCCGAAATTACACGCGTGTAAGACGTGCGTCGTCAAGCCGAACCTGATAAATAGGCCCGTTATCCCGAGGCGCCGTCGCCACCTCACGGTCCCGTTCCAGCCCTATCTCTCAGAGCCGCCGAGAGGTAACGCACAGTCGGCGCGTCGCGTCCAAATTACCCCAATTTGTAACCTTGCGACCAGGGGGTCGGGGTACGGACGGAGATCGCTCCCGTCTCAGTGCCGGCCGTAGACCGTGGTCCGCTGCGCCGCCGGCCGCCCCGCAGCGGCGGCGAGCTCCTTCAGCTCCGCGACCGTCCGCGCCGAACCGTGCTCCGATCCCGCCATCCGCGAGATGGTCTCCTCCATCAACGTGCCGCCCAGGTCGTTGCACCCGCCGTTGAGCATCGCGATCGTGCCCTCGTCGCCGAGCTTCACCCAGGAGCACTGGATGTTGTCGATGCGCCCGTGCAGCAGGATGCGGGCCATGGCGTGCACGACCCGGTTCTCGCGCCAGGTCGGCCCGGGCCGCGCGATGCCCGCCAGATAGATCGGTGCGTTGGTGTGGATGAACGGCAGCGCGACGAATTCCGTGAAGCCGCCGGTCACGTCCTGCACTCCGGCCAGGACCCGGAAGTGGCCGAGCCATTGACGGGGATGGTCGACGTGGCCGTACATCATGGTCGAGCTCGAGCGGATGCCGACCTGGTGCGCCGTGGTCACCACGTCGATCCAGGTGGCCGCCGGCAGCTTGCCCTTGGTCAGCACCCAGCGCACATCGTCGTCGAGGATCTCCGCGGCGGTGCCCGGGATCGTGTCGAGGCCGGCGTCGCGCAGCTCGGTGAGCCAGTCGCGCACCGACACACCCGCCTTGGCGGCACCGGTGACGATCTCCATCGGGGAGTAGGCGTGGACGTGCATGCCCGGGACGCGCTGCTTCACCGCCCGCACCAGATCCGCGTACGCCGTGACGGGCATCTTGGGGTCGATGCCGCCCTGCATGCACACCTCGGTGGCACCGTCACGCCACGCCTCCTCGGCCCGGTCGGCGACCTGCTCGACCGACAGCCTGTACGCGTCCGCGTCACGTTCCCGCTGGGCGAAGGCGCAGAAGCGGCACCCCACGTAGCAGACGTTGGAGAAGTTGATGTTGCGGTTCACCACGTACGTGACGTCGTCACCGTTGACCTCCCGCCGCAGGTCGTCGGCGATGCGGGCGAGCTCGTCCAGCGCCGAGCCGTCCGCGTGGAACAGGGCCATGGCCTTGTCCTCGTGCTCCGGCAGCAGCAGCCGCGCGGGGTCCTCCGCGGCGAGCCGCAGCCCGGCCAGGACATCCGTCTCGATCCGCTCGGTGCTGTCCGCGGTGACGTGCGCGGCCACCTCCGACCAGTCGCCGTAGACCGAGTCGAAGTCGCCGCGGCGATCGCTGGTGCGGCCCTCGGTGTCGATCGTCGCGAACAGGTCGGTGCGGCCACCCGCGTACGCGTCGTCCGGCTCCTGCCACGGCAGACCCGCGGGCATCGCGTCCTCCCGGGCCAGGCCGGAGGGCTCGGCGAGCGCCGCGACGTGCGCGGCCAGGCGCGGGTCGAGCCAGCCCTCGCCGCGGCGGATGTACTCCGGATAGACGGTCAGGCGTTCGCGCAGCTCGAAGCCGGACCGCGCGGACATCTCCCGGAGCAGGTCGATCTGCGGCCACGGGCGCTCGGGGTTGACGTGGTCGGGCGTCACCGGGGACACGCCGCCCCAGTCGTCGATGCCGGCGCGCAGCAGGAGGTCGTACTCGCCCGCGATGAGGTTGGGCGGAGCCTGGACCCGGGCGCGCGGGCCCAGGATGATGCGGGTCACCGCCACGGTCGCGGCGAGCTCACGCAGTTCCGCGTCCGGCATGCCGCGCATCGCGGTGTCGGGCTTGGCGCGGAAGTTCTGGATGATGACTTCCTGGATGTGCCCGTACTCGCGGGCAGTGCGCCGCATCGCGAAGATGGCGTCGGCACGCTCGGCGCGCGTCTCACCGATGCCGATGAGAATGCCGGTGGTGAACGGCACGCCGACCCGGCCGGCGTCGTCGAGCACCCGCAGGCGCACGGCCGGCTCCTTGTCGGGCGAGCCGTAGTGCGGACCCCCCGGCTCCGACCACAACCGCGTCGCCGTGGTCTCCAGCATCATTCCCATGCTCGGCGCGACCGGCTTGAGCCGCTGCAGGTCGGCCCAGCTCAGCACGCCCGGGTTGAGGTGCGGCAGCAGGCCGGTCTCCTCCAGCACGGCGATCGCGCAGGCACGGACGTAGTCCAGGGTCGAGTCGTAGCCGCGCTCGTCGAGCCACTGCCGGGCCGCCGGCCAGCGATCCTCCGGCCGGTCGCCGAGCGTGAACAGCGCTTCCTTGCAGCCCTGCGCCGCGCCCTCCCGCGCGATCGCGAGGACCTCGTCGCGCTCGAGGAACGCCGCCGGCAGCCGGTGCGGCACGGTCGCGAAGGTGCAGTAGTGGCACCGGTCGCGGCACAGCCGGGTCAGCGGGATGAAGACCTTCTTCGAGTACGTGACGACGCCCGCCCGGCCGACCTCACGCAGCCCCACGTCCCGCACGCCACCGGCGATCGTCAACAGCTCGTCGAGGAGCGCACCCTCGGCCGCGAGCAGAGCGGCCGCCTCGTCGGTGTCGATCGCCTTGCCGTCGGCGGCCCGCTTCAGGGCGCGGCGGATGCTGGCTTCGGTCGGCGGAATGTCCACGGCTACCACCCGTGCAGCGTAGGCCGGAAAGAGGTCCACTGCCGCTGAGGCGACTCCGGAGGCGCAGTGGTCTGGAACACTCAGCCCCTCGGCGGTTCCTCACCGACGATCCGGGTGCGGTCCTCGTCATCTCCCCGTGCCGGCAGCGTCTGGGTCGGATCCGCGGGGCCGCCCGGGGACTGGTGCTGTCCCGGCGGGGCCGGCGGCGCCGATGGGACCGGCGGCGCGGAGTGCACGGGCGGGACCTGGTGCATGGGCGGTGGGGCGTAGGCCGGCTGGGCGCTGTGCGGGTTGCCGGGGGCCGGGACGAACGGGCCCGGCGGCATTCCAGGACCCGGCGTTCCCGGACCCGGCGTTCCCGGACCCGGCGTTCCCGGACCCGGCGTTCCCGGACCCGGCGTTCCCGGACCCGGCGCTCCCGGGCCCGTCATAGCGGGGCCCGGGTAAGCGGGTGGCGCCGAGGCAGGAGGCGCCTGCGGAGCGAACCCCTGCTGCACCGTCGGCTGCTGCGAAGTCGGCTGCCCCCAAGCGGGCTGCCCCCACGCCTGAGGCTGACCGGGCTGCGGCTGGCCGTACGGCGGTTGCTGTCCCCACGGCTGCTGCGGCTGGCCGTACACGCCGGGCTGCTGCTGGGGACGCGGCGTGTGGAACAGCGTGCGCCAGACCAGGTACACCGCGTACGCCGCGACCGCGAAGACCGCGAGCCAGGCCGCCCGCACCAGCAGCTCCTCGAAGGCGACCCGGATGCTGAACCCGGCGATCTTCACGATGCCGATGAGGAATCCGAAGACGACCCCGAAGAAACCGGCCACCGCGTACTCGACGAGAGCCACGACCGTGATCAGCCGCGCGTGGCGGTGCCGGGGCTCGACCAGCGTCGAGAGCAGCACCGCCGCCAGCGGCAGAAGGATGATCTCGACGTTGACGTAGCTGTAGAAGCTGTTCTGCACGCGGGTGAGGAAGTCCTGCCCCACCCCGGACGGTACGAGCCGGATGATCGCCACGAAGAGCCAGACGGCAGGCGCGGCGACGAGCGCGTACGCGGCGAGGTCCCGCAGCTGGCGGAGCACCGGCAGGATCGGCCGGGACGGCTGCTGCGGCGGCAGGGGCTGTGGCGGCGGTGTGCTGGTCACAGCGGCTCTCCTGATCTTGCGGGGGCGGGCGGTCGGCTCATGCTAGCCGCATCACACCCGTGCCCCGGGCGCCGCGGACCGGCGGGCCGTGCGCAAGGATGGTCGGATGCGGATCGTGGTCCTGACCGGGGGGATCGGCGGCGCCCGGTTCCTGATGGGCGTACGCGCACACGCGCGGCGCATCGGCGCCGACGTCACGGCGGTGGTGAACGTCGGCGACGACGTACGTATGCACGGCCTCCGGATCTGCCCCGACCTCGACAGCGTCATGTACACGCTGGGCGGCGCGGCCGACCCCGAGCGCGGCTGGGGGCGGGTGGGCGAGACCTGGGTCGTCAAGGAGGAGCTGGCGAAGTACGGTGCCGAGCCCAGCTGGTTCGGCCTCGGGGACAAGGACGTGGCCACCCATCTCGTACGGACCACCATGCTCAACGCCGGCTATCCGCTGTCCCAGGTGACCGCCGCGTTGTCCCAGCGGTGGCAGCCGGGCATCGAGCTGCTGCCCGCCACCGACGACCGGCTCGAGACTCACGTGGTGGCGGACGTCGAGGGTGAACGCAGGGCGATCCACTTCCAGGAGTGGTGGGTGCGCTACCGCGGCGACGTGCCCACGCACCGGTTCGTCTTCGTCGGGGCGGAGACGGCGAAGCCCGCCGCGGGGGTACTGGAGGCCGTGGCGGGGGCCGACGTGGTCCTCGTGGCGCCGTCCAACCCCGTGGTGTCGATCGCACCGATTCTCGCCGTACCGCAGCTCAGAGAGGCCGTGGTGGACGGCCCGGCGCCGGTCGTCGGGGTGTCGCCGATCATCGGCGGGGCGCCCGTGCGGGGCATGGCCGACCGCTGCCTGGCCACCCTCGGCGTCGAGGTCAGCGCGGCCGGTGTGGGCGGGATGTACGGCGCCCGCTCCGACGGCGGCCTGCTGGACGGCTGGCTGGTCGACACCACCGACGCGGGCGCCGAGATCGCGGGCGTGCGCACGAGGGCGGTGCCGCTGTGGATGAAGGACGAGGAGGCGACGTCCGCGATGGTCGCTGCCGCGTTGGAGCTGGCGGGAGGCGGTGGGGCGTGATGGACGGGCTGGAGATCCTGCCGGTGCGCGGCATCGGCGACGTGACGGCCGGGGACGACCTGGCGGAGCTGATCACCCGCAACGCGCCCTGGTTGCGCGACGGGGACGTGCTCGTGGTGACCAGCAAGATCGTGTCCAAGGCGGAGGGCCGGCTGGTCGAGGTGCCCGCCGACGGACCCGAACGCGAGGCCGCCCGGGCGCAGGCGCTCGCCGCGGAGACCCGCCGGGTGGTGGCCCGCCGCGGTCCGACCGCGATCGTGCAGACCCACCACGGCTTCGTGATGGCGGCGGCCGGCATCGACGCCTCCAATGTCGACAAGACCCACCTGGTGCTGCTGCCGCGGGCGCCGGACGAGTCGGCACGCCGGCTGCGGTCGGCTCTCGCCGCGCGCGGGCTGCACGTGGGCGTCATCGTCTCGGACACCATGGGCCGCACCTGGCGCAACGGGCTGACCGACGTGGCCCTGGGTGCGGCCGGGATCGAGCCGTTCCGCGACCACCGCGGCGAGATCGACCCGTACGGCAACGAGCTCAGCCTCACCCAGATGGCGGTGATCGACGAGCTCGCCGCCGCCGGTGAGCTGGTGAAGGGCAAGTGCGACCAGGTGCCGGTCGCGGTGGTGCGCGGATATCCGGGCGCGGGCGCCGCGGAGACCCCCGGCGCGGAGATCCTGCTGCGGGATGCTGCCAGCGACATGTTCTCCTTGGGTACGGCGGAAGCCCACGCGGAAGGACTGCGCAGGGCCGCGGCCCTCCGGGACGCCGCCACCGACCGGCCCGCGAGCGCCGAGGCGGTGCAGCGGGCGATCACGACCGCCGGCCTCGACGGCGCGGTGGCGGTGCCGTCGCCGCAGACGCTGCGCTGCACCGCCGGCGATCCGAGCCCGGCTGGGCTGATGCGCTTCGGCGCCGACGTGCAGCGGCTGCGGTCCGCGCTGGCGGCCGAGGGGCTGGCGTCCGCCGTCGCCTACGACGAGACCGGCGCGACGGTGGCCGTGTCCGAGGCGGCACAGTGATCCTCTTCGACGATGCGGTCCGCGTCCTGTCCGGGTGGCAACCCACGTCCGAGGCGGCCGCGGCCGCGCGGAAGCGCACGGTCCAGCTGCTCGGGGCGGGCCCGGTGGCGATGACTCGGGCGCACCGGCCGGGACACGTAACGGCGAGCGCGCTCATCGTGGACGAACGGCGGCGCGTGCTGCTGTGCCTGCACGGGCGGCTCGGCATGTGGATGCAGGTCGGCGGCCACTGCGAACCGGGCGACCTCACGCTGGCGGCGGCCGCGCTGCGCGAGGCGACCGAGGAGTCGGGCATCGCCGGGCTGCGCCTCGACCCCGATCCGATCGACGTGGACGTCCACGCGGTGCGCTGCGCCCCGGCCGACGGGCAGCCGGCCGAGGCCTCGTGGCATTACGACGTCCGCTTCCTCGCGGTGTGCCCGGCGGGAGCGGTGGAGCAGATCAGCGACGAGTCGGCGGATCTGGCGTGGTTCACCGCGGAGACGCTGCCGTCGCCGCTGGCGGACGGCGTGGTGCAGCAACTGGCGCCGGCATTCGCCCGGCTGTGAGCCGCGCGGCGGCTCAGATGTAGCTGTTCTCGCCCTTTTCCTTGAGCTCGTCGACGATCGACTTGACCTCCTGGGCCCGGTCCCGGGGACAGACCAGCACCGCGTCGGGCGTGTCGACCACGATGAGGTCGCGGACCCCGAGCGCCGCCACGAGCCGGCCGGAGTTGGGCACGACCACGAGGTTCTCGGTCTCGCGCAGGATCACGCCCGGCTTCGCGAGCGCCTCCTGGCCGACCACGACGTTGCCCGCCTGGTCCGCCGCGAGCACCTCGCCGAGGGTGTGGAAGTCGCCGACGTCGTTCCAGCCGAAGTCGCCGGGGACCGTGCCGACCCGGCCGACCGCCGCCGCGCCCTCCATCACCGCGTAGTCCACCGAGATCCGCGGGAGTGTCGGCCACACCTCGCCGATGACCTCCTCACGGGCCGGCGAGTCCCACGCCTGCGCGATGCGGGAGATACCGGCGTGCAGTTGGGGCTGCTGGCGAGCGAGCTCGGCGAGGAACACGTCGACGCGCCAGACGAACATGCCGGCGTTCCACAGGTAGTTGCCCGACTTCACGTAGCCCTCGGCCACCTCGTACGAGGGCTTCTCCTTGAACTCCTCGACCGCGAGGACCGCACCCTCGCCGACCGGGCCGCCGCACTGGACGTAGCCGTAGCCGGTCTCGGGGCGGGTGGGGGTGATGCCGAGCGTCATGAGCAGGCCCTTGCGGGCGCCGTCCATCGCGTCCCGCAGCACGCTGACGAAGCGTTCGCCGTCCGCGATGAGGTGGTCGGCCGCGAAGGAGCCCATGACGGCTTCCGGATCGTGCCGGGCGATCACGGCCGCGGCCAGGGCGATGGCCGCGCACGAGTCGCGCGGCGACGGCTCGACGAGGATGTTCTCTTCGGGTACGGCGGTGAGCTGGCGCGACACGGCCGCCGCGTGCGCCACGCCGGTCACGATGAACACCTGGGACGGGTCGGCGAGGGGCAGCAGCCGCTTCACGGTCGCCTGGAGCAGCGACGCCTCGGTGCCGGTCAGGGGGTGCAGAAACTTGGGGTGACCGGCGCGCGACAGCGGCCATAGACGCGTACCACTGCCACCTGCGGGAATGACGGCGTACAGCCCGCCCCGATTCTCACTCATGCGCACGCAGTGTAACGAACCATCAGGCCGCCACGCGGTTCCACGTCGCGATGTGCACCTCGGCGCTGGATGCCCAGGTGAACTCCTTGGCCCGGTCGAAGCCCGCCTTGGCGAGGGTGAGCCGGCGCGGTTCGTCGTGCAGCAGGTCGGCGAGGTCGGTGGCGATCCGGTCCGGGTCCTCGGTCGTGTACGCCACCGCGTCGCCGCCGACCTCGGGCAGGGACAGTCGCGGCGTGGTCAGCACCGGCGTGGCGCAGGCCATCGCCTCGAGGATCGGCAGGCCGAAGCCCTCGCCGAAGGACGGGTAGCACGCCACCAGCGCGCCGCCGAGGAAGCCGGGCAGGTCCGCGTAGCGCAGGTAGCCGGGGCGCAGCAGCCGCAGGTGCGACGGGACCTCGGCCACCGCCCGGTCGATGTCGTCGTCGTGCCCCTGGCCGCCGGCGATCACCAGCGCGGGAGGGCGCGGCCAGTCGGCGACCGCGCGGGCCCAGCCGCGGATCAGGTTGGGCACGTTCTTGCGCGGCTCCTTGGCGCCGAGGAAGGCGACGTAGCCCGAGTCGCCGAGGCCGAGCCGCGCCCGGACCCGCGCCTTCTCCTCATCGCTGGGCGCGTGGAAAGCGCCCTGGTCGACGCCGTGGTAGGCCACGTCGATGTGGGTCGGGTCGGCGTCGAGCAGCCGGATCAACTCGTCGCGGGTCGCCTTGCTGGGCACGATGACCCGCGCGGCCCGGCGCAGCGAGGTTTTGATGGCGCTGCGGAAGAACGTCCGCCGCGTGTTGTCGTAATGCTCCGGCTCGGTGAAGAAGGTCGCGTCGTGCACGGTGACCGTGACCGGGCAACCCGCCCGCAGCGGGCACGTGTAGAACGGCGAGTGCAGCACCTGGGCGCCGACCTGCTGAGCGAGCAGCGGCAGCCCGGTCTGCTCCCAGGCGAGCCGGGCGGGGCGGTGCGCGATGGCCGCGGGCCCGGCGATGACCTCGGCACCCGGAAGCATCCGGGAGTAACGCTCCGCATCCGAACGCTGCGCCACGACGGCGAGATCGACCCGGTCCGATCCGATCGCGCCGAGCGCACCGAGCAGGCCGTCGACGTATCTCCCCACCCCGCCTCGATCGGCGGGGACGCTGGTGGCGTCGACGAGAACTCGGGGCTTGCGACCGGCGGTCACGTGGCAACTCCTCACATCTGTGGGCCAGACCACTGGCAAGGGTACGCCGCTCGATGCCTGCCGTGCTGACCGCGACGCCCCCCGACATCTCTTAGTTACGTGCACTTTCCCGGGGTACGCCGCCCCGATACCCAGTCATCACTGTCAGTAATCCGACTATCGTCGGAACCGATGAACGAGACGATTCCGGCAGCCCTCGCCGCGGCGGTACGCAACGACCCGACGACCCCGCTGCTGACCTGGTACGACGACGCGACCGGGGACCGCACCGAGCTGTCCGGCGCCACGATGGACAACTGGGTCGCCAAGACGGCGAACCTGCTGGTGGACGGCGCGGGCCTCGGCCCCGGCGACTCGGCCGCGGTGCTACTGCCGCCGCACTGGCAGACCGCGGCCGTCCTGCTCGGCGCCTGGGCCGCGGGAGTCGCGGTGCACACGAACCCGCAGCCGGTGGACGCCCTCTTCGCCTGGCCGGGCACCGTCGAGCCCGCCGCCGGGTGGTCGGCCGGCGACCGCTACGCGACCGGTCTGCTGCCCCTCGCCATGCCGCTGCGCCCGCTCCCCGCCGGGTACGCGGACTACACGGTGGAGGTGCGCGGCTACGGCGACCACTTCACGCCGTACCAGCCGGTGGACCCGGAGGACGCGGCGCTCGGCGGGGCCACCCACCGGCAGGTCTCCGCCACGGCCGTGGCGCGCGCCCGCGACCTCGGCATCGAGCCGGGCAGCCGCGTGCTGATCGACGCCGCCGCCTACCCCGACCCGGCGGACTGGTTGCTGGCCCCGCTGTACGCCGGAGCCAGCATCGTCCTGTGTGCAAGCCTCGACCCGGCCGTCGCCGAGAAGCGGACCGCCGAGGAGAAGGTCACGCTCACCCTCGCCTAGCGGCGTACTCCTCGAAGGCCTTGAGGGACTCGGGGTTGGCCAGTGCACCCTTCGCCGCCGCCCGGTCGGCCGGCGTGCCGGTGAGGATCCGCTTCACCGGCACCTCGAGCTTCTTCGCCGACAGAGTGCGGGGCACTGCCCGTACCTGATGAATCTCGTCGGGAACGTGCCGCGGCGACAGCGCGGCACGCAGCTCGCGCCTGATCCGGTCGCGCAACGCGTCGTCCATCTCGAGACCCTCCGCGAGCACCACGAACAGCAGCAGCTCGTCCTGCTCGTCCAGATGGACCACGACGGAGTCGACGATCTCGTCGATGCCCTCGACGACGGAGTAGAACTCGGCGGTGCCCAGGCGCACGCCGCCACGGTTGAGGGTGGCGTCGGACCGGCCGGTGATGACGCAGGTACCGTCCTCGCCGATGGTGATCCAGTCGCCGTGCCGCCACACACCCGGGAACACGTCGAAGTACGCCTCGAAGTAGCGCCGCCCGTCCGCGTCGTTCCAGAAACCGACCGGCATGCTCGGCATCGGCGCGGTGATGACGAGCTCACCCAGCTGCCCCACCACCGGCTTGCCCTCGGGATCGAACGCCTCGACCCGCGCGCCCAGGGCCCGGCACGAGATGACGCCCTCGGTGACGGGCAGCAGCGGCGCCCCGCCGACGAAGCCGGTGCACACGTCCGTGCCACCGGACAGCGACTGCAGCTGCGGCTTGTCCCCCAGCACCTCGTAGATCCAGCGGAAACCCTCGGGCGGCAGCGGCGCACCGGTCGACCCGACGCCGCGGATCACGTTCGCCGGCGGCCGCACCCCGGCCTTGCGGCAGGCCAGGATGAACGGTGCCGACGTACCGAAGAAGGTCACGCCGGCGTCGGCGGCGAGCCGCCAGAGCGCGCCCAGGTCGGGGTGCCCCGGATTGCCGTCGAAGAGCACGATCGCCGAGCCGACGGCCGGCCCGGAGGCCAGGAAGTTCCACATCATCCAGCCGGTCGTGGTGAACCAGAGGAAGCGGTCACCGGGGCCCAGATCGTGGTGCAGGGCCAGCATCTTGACGTGTTCGAGCAGGATGCCGCCGTGGCCGTGCACGATCGGCTTCGGCAGCCCGGTGGTCCCCGACGAGTAGAGAACGTAGAGCGGGTGGTCGAACGGGACCGCGGCGAACGTGAGCGGGTCGTCACCGTCGAGGCTGTCCCAATCCCCCTGGTCGTACAGGTACGGGATGGTGATCAGGTGCTCGACGCTCGGCAGCGCGTCACGGATCGCGGCCACCTCGGCGCGCCGGTCGATCGCCTTGTCGCCGTACCGGTAGCCGTCGACGGCGACCAGCACCCGCGGCTCGATCTGCGTCCACCGGTCGATGACGCTGCGGGAACCGAACTCCGGCGCGCACGAGGAGAAGATCGCGCCGAGGCTCGCGGTGGCCAGCATGAGGACGTACGTCTCGGGGATGTTCGGCGAGTAGGCCGCCACCCGGTCGCCCGCGCCGACGCCGAGCCGGCGCAGCCCGGCAGCGACCCTCCGGACCTGGTCGCGCAGCTGCCGGGCGGTGAGGGTGACCGGCTCCCGGGTCTGCGAGTACGCGATGACGACCGGATCGTCGTCGCCGAGGCCCGGCATGCGCAGGACGTGCTCGGCATAGTTGAGCGTGGCACCGGGGAACCACCGCGCCCCGGGCATCTTCGCGTCGGCGAGCGTCGCGCTGGGCTCGTCGTGGGCGATGACCTCGAAATAGTCCCAGATCGCCCGCCAGAACCCGGAGAGATCGGTAACGGACCACTCCCACAATCCGGCGTAGTCGTCGACCTCGACACCCCGCTCGGCGCGCAGCCACGTGAGGAAACGCCCCATCCGGGAGGTTTCGATGACGTCCGCCGGAGGGGTCCACAGCACTGTGCCCGTACTCATGCCGCCACCTTAATGGTCCTTCAGCCTTGGTCCTTCAGCCGCGCGTCTTGAATGGCCTTGCGGCGGGCCAGGCGGTGCTCACGGCGGATGATGGCCTCCCGGAAGCGCCGGTCATCCTCGGCGGTCTCCGGCAGCACCGGGGGCACCGGCCGCGGATGACCGGACACATCGACACCGACGAAAACCAGGTAGGCGGTCGCCACGGTGATCGGGTCGCCACCGGCCGTGTCCCACCGCTCCGCGGTCAGCCGTACGCCCACCTCCATGGACGTGCTCCCGGCCCAGTTCACCTGCGCGTACGCATGAACGAGGTCCCCGGTATGCACGGGCTCGACGAAGACGATCTCATCGATCGCAGCCGTCACCGCGGTCCCGCCGCTGTGCCGCGCAGCCGCCGCCCCGGCCACATCGTCGACGAACTTCATCAGGACGCCGCCGTGCACGGTGCCGTACAGGTTGACGTCGATCGCGCTCATGATCCGGCTCAACGTGACGCGCGAGTGCGAGGTGGGCCGCCCCACCGGCTGGTCACTCATGCCCGTTACGTTAATTCCTCGCGGTTGCCGCGTCCGGGTACGGTCCACGCGTGCGCCATCTCCGGTCGATCCTGTACGCCCTCGCCCTGGCCCCGGCAGCGTGGATCCTGTGCGGCGTCGGCTTCGACCAGGACTTGACCGGCCGCGCCCGCGACAACGGCGGCGTCGAATCGGCCGGCGGGCTGCTGCTTCTGCTGCTCGCCGGGGCCGCGTACGCGATCCTGCTCTTCGCCCCGATCTCCCCGTCCGGACCGCTCGTGGCGGGCATGGCGTTCCTGGGCATCGGCGCATGGGCCCGCATCTCCCCATCGTCCTACGCGAGCGTCTGGCCGCCGGGTGTGACCAAGGACGGCTTCAACATCAGCACCCCGGGGTACGGCCTGGCGGTACTGCTCGCCGTGCCGCTGGTGTGCACGGCCTTGAGTGCGCGCCGCTGGGCGGGCTACGAGCCACCCCAGGTGATCCTGATCGGAACCCTGGGCCGGGCCCATGGCGCGGCGTCGGCGCCCGGAATGCCGATGGCCGCGGAACCGAC
Source organism: Actinoplanes sp. NPDC049681 (assembly GCF_044465265.1). Lineage (NCBI taxonomy): Bacteria > Bacillati > Actinomycetota > Actinomycetes > Micromonosporales > Micromonosporaceae > Actinoplanes > Actinoplanes sp. NPDC049681. The sequence continues at coordinate 553,192 of NZ_JBITLP010000003.1, read as the reverse complement.
GACGGTGTTCGTGCCGCCCATCCCGCACCAGCGGCGGCCCGCCGAGAACGACGAGAAGACGACGCTCCTGGCGTCTCTGTTTCCGGACGAGCCGACCCGGGACGTCGCCGCTTCCGAGGAACCGACGCGGGACGTCGCCGCTTCCGAAGAGCGGACGACGGCGCTCCCCCTTTCTTCGAAGCCTCCTTCTTCCCCGGACGACGAGAAGACCCAGATGATCCCGGCGGAGATCCCGGGCGACCGCACCCAGCTCCTTCCCATCCCGGCCGACGAGAAGACGACCGTCCTGCCATCGACGGCGACTACCGTGCCGAAGCCGGCCGGGGAGGAAACGACCAAGTCGATGTCGATCCTCGGCGAGGAACGCCCGGATCCGGCCCAGGACCCGACCACCCGGCTCAGCGCCGTAGGGGCCGAGCACAAGCCGCCGGGCGAGGCGACGACGCAGGCGAGCAAAACGTCGACGGTGGCCAACCTGGAGCGCCCGGCCGACGAGGCAGCGGACGACACCCGGCCGCTCACCCTCCCGACCTCCCGCCCGCCGGCCGACGAGGAACCGACCCACCTTCTCTGACAGTCGCACCGCGTCGCAGCGCGGCTCACCCATAGCAGCCCATTGCTACCCTCCACTCCATTCGCGAAGACGTTCCGGGGGTGGCGCATTCGTGCCAGGACGAACTCGCGGCCACGGCGATGGCGGGGAACCGCCCGGCCATTCGCGGTCCCGCGGCGGAGGAGCCGGCGGGGGTCCGCGCAGCGTGCACGAGGCGCAGGAAACAGCCGCGCAGGAGGCCCATGCGGGCCGACCCGGGGCCGGTCAACAAGGCACGTCCCTGACGGGCCGTCCCGGCGGGAGGCCGGAAGGGCGCCCGACGCGCATCGACCCGAATCAGAAGGCGGAAGGCCGCCGATCGATCGGCAGAGAGAATTCCGGCGCCGAGATCCTCGCCGGCCTGGGCTACCGGGTGAAACAGAATCCGACGCCCGACGAGGTCGCTCGGGCCAGGCAGGACACGGGCGACACCGGCGATCCCGCGTCGCGCCCGGATTACCTGGTAGAAGGCCGGGTCTTCGACTGCTACTCGCCCGCGACCGACACGGGGGTACGCAGTGTCTGGACGGAGGTCCGTAAGAAGATCAGGCGTGATCAGACGCAGCGCGTGGTAGTCAATCTGGAGGACTGGGGCGGCGACCTGACCGCGCTCCGCAAGCAGTTCGGCGATTGGCCGATCGACCGTCTCAAAGAGGTCAAGGCGATCACGCCGGACGGTGACGTCGTTCAGATCGTCCCCGAGCCTCGACAATGAGGGAGAGCACGACGCATGGCGCTCGAGTATGAATTGTCCCTCGCCGGTGAGACTCCCGTGGAGCAGGTCGCCGAGCGAGCCCTGCCGGACGCCGACGAGCGTCCGACGGGAACGCCACCGTTGCTCTCGGCCGACCTCTACGCGCGGTACGGGTTCGGGGTCACCGTCCTCGCCGATTCCGACGGCTACCTGGAGGTTCAGGCGGACGACGGCAGGTGGGAGTGGGAGCCGGGCGCGTACGTCTCGCTGACCTTCCGCATGGATAAGGACACTGCTGCGCAACGGTCCGTGATCAACATGCTGACGGTGATCCGCCGAGTGCTGGCCACCGGCCCGGAAGACGCCGCGTTGACCTTGAACGGCAATGAGCTGTTGTTCACCCGCTTCGACGGAAACCTCGTCAAGCACAACCATGCCGACTGGTGGAGCACCTACCCGGGCGCGGACGACCTCATCACGGAATAGAACCATGGCGATCGAGTACGCCCTGACACTGGCCGGCAGCACCCCGGTCGAACGGGTGGCGAAGCGTGCGCTGCCAGGTCTCGATGAGCGGCCGACCGGCACTCCACCACTGCTCTCGGCCGACCTGTGGGAGCGCTACGGGTTCCAGGTGACCGTATACGCAGGACGCCACGGCTACCTGGATGCCGAAACCGACGACGGCTCGCTGACGTGGAAACCGAAGACCTACGTGTCCGTCGGATTTCGGATGGACAAATTCGCCGACTTCCAGTGGAGCATCCCCCACATGCTCACCATCGTCCGACGGGTGATGACCGGTGGGGGCGAGGACGCGATGCTCACCTTCAACGGCGACTACGCGCTCCTCACACGGTTCGCCGGCAAGCTGGCGAAACATCGGCGTGAAGACTGGTGGGCGAGCTACCCCGCCGCCGATTCCGTCATCCCGGGCTAGCGCACTCGCGTCCCAAAAACAGAAATGCTCCGGCCGTGTCCGGCCGGAGCATTCCACGAACGCAGCTTCGCGTCAGTCCTTGAGCAGCTGCCGCGCCATGACGATGCGCTGCACCTGGTTCGTGCCCTCGTAGATCTGGGTGATCTTCGCGTCGCGCATCATGCGCTCGACCGGGTAGTCGCGCGTGTAGCCGTACCCGCCCAGGATCTGCACGGCATCCGTCGTGATCTCCATGGCCGCGTCCGACGCGAAGCACTTGGCTGCCGCGCCGAAGTACGTCAGGTCCGCGTCCCCGCGCTCGCTCTTGCCGGCCGCCACATATGTCAGCTGCCGGGCCGCCTCGAGCTTCATGCCCATGTCGGCCAGCATGAACTGCAGGCCCTGGAAGTCGGCGATCGGCTTGCCGAACTGCTTGCGTTCCTTGGCGTAGCCGAGGGCGAAGTCCAGTGCGCCCTGGGCGATGCCGATCGCCTGGGCCGCGATCGTGACGCGGGTGTGGTCCAGGGTCTTCATCGCCGTCGCGAAGCCCGTGCCCTCCGCGCCGATCATGCGGTCCAGCGGGATGCGGACGTTGTCGAAGTACACCTCGCGGGTGGGGCTGCCCTTGATGCCCAACTTCTTCTCGGGTGCGCCGAAGCTGACGCCTTCGTCCGACTTCTCCACGACGAAGGCCGAGATGCCCTTGGAGCGGGCGGTGGGGTCGGTCACGGCGAACACCGTGTAGTACTCGGACACGCCCGCGTTCGTGATCCAGCGCTTGACGCCGTTGAGGACCCAGTAGTCGCCTTCGCGGACCGCCCGGGTGGTCATCGACGCGGCGTCGCTGCCGGCTTCGGGCTCCGACAGGCAGTACGAGAACATGGCCTCGCCGGATGCGACCGGGGTGAGGTAGCGCTCCTTCAGCTCGTGCGAGCCGGCCAGGATGAGCGGCATCGTGCCGAGCTTGTTGACCGCCGGGATCAGCGACGAGCTGGCGCAGGCCCGGGCGACCTCTTCGATGACGATGGCCGTGGCGAGGGCGTCCGCGCCTGCGCCGCCGTACTCGGCCGGGATGTGCGGTGCGTGAAAGTCCGCCGAGCGCAGGGCGTCGTAGGACGCCTTCGGGAACTCTCCGGTCTCGTCCGCCTCGGCCGCGTTCGGCGCCACGCGCGCGTCGCAGATCTCGCGTACGGCCGCGCGGATCGTTTCGTGGTCCTCCGGCAGCTGGTAGACGTCGAACTCAGACATCAACTGTGGCCCCTTCTCTACGGCTCCCCGCCAATGTTACCGACGCGTAGGGTACGCGCACTATCCTCGCTCCGGCGGCGACAGCGAGCGGTCCGGCCGACGGCGGTCGGGCCGGACGGGCGGCGCCGTGAGAAGGTGTGTGCCACGTAACGGTGCCGGACCCCCCTCCCGGCGCCCCGTGCGACTGGAGTTCACAGCGTGACCATCCCGTACCCGACCACGCAGACCGTACCCGCCTTTCCCGAGGTCGAGGTGCCTTCCGGCGCCTCGCGGCCGCGGCTGGCGTTCCTCGGTACGGGCTACCTCGGTGCGACGTACGCCATCTGCTTCGCCGAGCTCGGCTACGAGGTGCTGGGCTTCGACGTGGACGAGGCGAAGATCGCCAAGCTGGGCGCCGGGCAGGTGCCGTTCCACGAGCCGGGGCTGGACGAGCTGCTGCGGAGCAACCTGGCGTCGGGGCGGCTGCGCTTCACGACCTCCTACGAGCAGGTCGCGGACTTCGCCGACGTGCATTTCATCTGCGTGGGGACGCCGCAGCGGGCCGACGGCATGGGCGCCGATCTCGCGTACGTCGAAGCGTCCGTGACGAACCTGGCCCGGCACCTGAAGCGCCGCGCCCTGATCGTGGGCAAGTCCACGGTCCCGGTCGGTACGGCCGAATGGATCGAGCAGCTGGTCGCCAAGCACACCGACCCGGACCTGGGCGTCGAGGTGGCGTGGTCGCCGGAGTTCCTGCAGGAGGGCTTCGCCGTCGAGGACGTGCTGCGCCCCAACCGCATCGTCGTCGGCGTGAAGACCGAGTGGGCCAACGGCATGCTGTACGCGGCCCACAAGGGCGTCTTCGACCTGGCCGCCACCGAGGACCGCGAGGTGCCGCTGGTGGTGACCGATTTCGCCACCGCCGAGCTGGTGAAGGTCGCCGCGAACGCGTTCCTCGCCACCAAGATCAGCTTTATCAACGCGATGGCCGAGGTGTGCGAGGTGGCCGGCGGGGACGTCACCCAGCTCGCCAAGGCGATCGGCTACGACCCGCGGATCGGCAACCGCTTCCTGCAGGCCGGTGTCGGCTTCGGCGGCGGCTGCCTGCCCAAGGACATCCGGGCGTTCCAGGCCCGGGCCCAGGAGCTGGGCGCCGGGGAGGCGCTGCGCTTCCTGCACGAGGTCGACCTGATCAACCAGCGCCGCCGCACCCGGGTCCTGCAGCTCGCCGCCGAGCTCCTCGGGCGCCGGTCCGGGCCGGCGGGCCCGGACCTGTCCGGCACCCGCATCGCCGTGCTCGGCGCCGCGTTCAAGCCCAATTCCGATGACGTGCGCGACGCGCCCGCCCTCGCCGTCGCGGCCGCCCTCGCCAAGGCCGGCGCCGACGTGCACGTGTACGACCCTCAGGGCATGGAGAACGCGCGGGCGGTGCAGCCCGGGCTGGCGTACGAGACCTCCATGGCCGACGCGGTGGCCGGCGCCGAACTGGTGTGCGTGCTCACCGAATGGGCCGAGTTCCGCAACGCCGACCCGCACGCGCTGGGCGAGGCCGTCGCCGGCAGGCGCGTCATCGACGGCAGGAACTGCCTGGACCCGGCCCTGTGGGCCCGCGCGGGCTGGCAGTATCGCGGCATGGGCAGGCCCGCACCAGCCCTCTGACGACTGACCGATTTCCGGCCGCGGCCGCGAACCTGCCGGGTTCGCGGCCGTTTCCATTGATCTCGACCCGCTTGGGACTGTTCTAATGAGGTGTCGGAAGGGCATGCTTCGGGTGGGTCGGGTCAAGGAGGTGCCGTGGCGCAGGCTGACGAGCCGGACAGCTACGACGAGGAGCTGGCCCGCATCGACGCGTCGATCGCGGAACTGAAGATCCGGGACATGGCGGCGGCCAAGGAACGGACGACCATCGCCAGCAAGATCCAGGCCGCGCAGTTCCAGCGCGACATCCTGGCGCACGCCAACCAGCAGAAGAAGCGCTCCTCGGCCAAGCCGACCCGCCGGGTGCGCCGGCGCCCCGCCGAGGGTGCCGCGCCCGCCGAGGGCAGGCCGTCGTGGTCGCCGCCGGGCACGCCGTACACCGGGCCGCCGGGCGCTGCCACCGACGGCGTGACCGTGCTCGTCGACGACCCGCCGCCGACGGAGGAGCCACCGCCCTCGGCGTCGATGCCGCCGCCGCGCCGTCCTCGGGTCGCGCCGCTGCCGCCGGAGCATCCGCCGCCGCACCCGCCGGAGACCTCCTCCCAGTCGGTGCAGAACATCCTGCTGGGGCTCAGCGCCCTGGTCCTCGGCGCCGCGGCGGTCGTCTTCGCCGGCGCCGCCAGCAACGCGGTCGGCCGGGCCTTCATCCTGGCGATCGGCACCGGCATCGCGCTGGCGGCCGCGCCCGCGATCGCGCGCCGCGGGCTGACATCCACCGGCGAGACGCTGGCGGCGGTCGGCCTGGTCCTGCTGCCGATGACGCTGTACGCATTGCACGGCAGCCCCCTGCTCGGCGGCTCGTCCGTCCCGTCCCCCGTCTTCCTGGGCATCGCCCTGCTCATCACGGCGGCCGCGGCGTTCGTCTACGCCGGCATGACGCGGCTGGCCGCCCCGCGCTACGCCACCGTCGTCGCCGTGCAGCCGGTGCCGCCGCTGCTGGCGTACCCGATGGTCGAGAGCCCGGCCGGGTGGGCGGTCGCGCTGACCGCTGTGGCCCTCATCGACCTGCTGCTGCTCACCACCGTGATCCGGCAGGGCCGGCTGCTGCCGCGCTGGCCGGTGGGCCGGCCCGTCGCCGCCGACCGCGAGTCGCTGGCCGAGGCCGACGCCCGCGACATCGGCGCGCGGGATTTCGAGACCCGGCACGATCCGGCCGACCCGGGCTCCTACGACCCTGACGTCCTCGCCGAGCCCGCCGATCCCGCCGCGGCCGACGTCGCGTACGGCATGCCGGACCGGCCCGAGTCGCGGCCCGAGGAGCCCGACCTCATCATCGACGGGCTGACCGGCCGCAAGCGCCGGCGCTGGCTGCCGACGCGCATCTTCCCGGGTCCGCGCCCGGCCGGTGCCGAGCCCGCGGGTTCCGTGCCGCTCGCCCCGCCCGCCACGCCGCCCTCCGCGGGCTGGCTGCGGCAGCTGACGTTCACCCTGCTCTGCGTGGCCGCGGCCGGGGCCCTGCTGTACGCCGGTGCCGGCCTGCTGGGCGCGGACACCGTGCCGGACGCCGTTCGCTCCGGGCTGATCCTGGTCGTCGCCGCCGTGACCGCGTCGGCGGCCGCGCGGCTGACGGACCAGATCACCGCCAGCAACATCGCCGGGGCCGTCCTGACGCTGTCGGTCATCGCCGCCTGCGCCCGGATCGCCGACGTGGCGTCGCCCGCGTGGACGCTCGCCGCGGCAGCCGCCGCGGTGGCGGTCACCGGGGCCGTCGTCCGGATGCTGGCCGACGAGGTGCGCCGCGGCCCGCAGTACGCGTCCGCCGGGGCCCTCACCCTCATCGGTCTGTTCGTGGCGGTCGACGCCCTGCGCGCCGCCCTGGCGCCGGTGCAGGCCGCCCGGCCGGTCTGGCACGCGGACACCGCCGCCTACGCGGGCCGGATCGCTGCGGCCGCGGGCGAGTCGGGCTGGCTGCTCGCGCTCAGCGCCCTGCTGCTGACCGTCGCCGCGGCGCTCGCGCTGCCGGCCGAATATCGCCGCGAGGGCGCGGTCACCGGAGTCGCGCTCACCGCGCTCGCCGTGCCCGCCTCGCTGGGCCTGCCCTGGTCGGAGGCGCCCTGGCCGCTGGTCGTCGCCGCCATCGGGATCGGCGCCGCGGGCCTGCTGGCACCGACCCGCCGGGTCGCCGTCGCGCACATCGCCGCGGCCGGGGTGGTCGGTCTCTTCGGTTTCGGCGCCGCGCTGAGCGCGTCGTGGCTCACCGCCGCGGTCCTCACCGCTCTGGCCGGGGCGGGCGTGATGGTCGCGGTCGCTGCCCGCCAGATTCCGGTACGCCTGTACGCATGGCTGGTCGGAGACTGGGCTTCCGGGGCGGCCGCCCTGGCCATCCCCGGTGCCGTGACGACGGCCGTGCTCGCGGTCAACGATCCCGGCGGCGGGCCCCCGCCCACCGAGGCGGTCACCGTGCCCGCGCTGGCGCTGGGCTTCCTCGCCGTGGCGGGCACCCTCACGTACGCGGCGGTCTTCCAGGTCGCGCGCCGCGAGATCAGCCTGCCGCTGACCGCCGGGGCCGGGCTCGGTGCGGTGGCCCTCGCCCTGGCCGCGCTGCTCTCGCCGGGTTCGACTGCCGCCGACATCTGGGTCGGCGCGCTCCTGCTCGTCGCCGCCGGCCTGCTGTTCTTCGCCAAGTCGCTGGACAACGGGCGGCGCGCGGACCGGTTGCTCGACGGCCCGGACATCGCCGCCGCGGCGGCCACCGTGGCGGTCTGCGGCGCGCTCGCCCGGGTCACCGCTCTCGCCTTCCCGGACGCGCCGCTCGCCGTCGGGGCCGTCGTGGTGCTGATCGTGGCTTTCGGCGTACGGGCGCTGCCGGAGGACTGGCGCCGCGGCCCGGTCCGCGGCGTGGGCCTGGCCGGTCTCGTCGTCGGCGCGATCGCCGGTTGGCAGGCGGTGGCGGACGGCTTGCGGATCGTCGCCGCCCCGGGCCCGATCTGGGCGTCCGACATCAGCGGCTACCCGGACACCGCGACGCCCGGGGCCTGGCAGGCGCCGATCGCCCTGCTGATCATCGCCGTCGCCGCCACCACGGCCCTCCCCCGCCCGGCCCGCTACGACGTCAGCGCGGTGTGTGTCGCCCTCGCCACGGTCGCCGCACCGGCCGCCTTCGGCCTGCCCTGGTGGTCACCGCTGCTGATCGGCGGAGCGGTCACCGTCGGGTACGGCGTCGCCGCCGTGGCCGCCGCCGACCCCCGAGCCGCGCTGTCCCGCGCCGGGGTCGCCGCCGTGGTGGCGCTGCACGCGGCCGGCGCGGGTCTCATCCGGCCCTGGTCGACCGCGGTCGCGCTGAGCCTCATCGTGCTGACCGGCGCCCTCGTGGCGTGGCTGGCCCGCGCCGACCTGACGCCCGCCGCGCGGCTCGGCTGGGCGGAACGGGCCGAGGCCGACGAGATCCTCGCGTACACCCTGGACGACACCGGCATGCCGCGGCACCGTGCCCAGATCGGCGGCGCGGCGACCATGGGCGCGCTGCTCGCGGCCCCGGGCGTGCTGGCGGCGATCGCGGCGGAGCAGGGCCGCACCGCCCAGGTGGTCCTCACCGCGGCGCTGGCCGGGTCGAGCGTGATGCTGGCCCTGCTCGCCCTGGCGGGCCGCTCGGTGCCGCAGTATCTGCCGTGGGCCACGATCGGCCTGGTCGGCGGCGCCACCGTCACCGCAGTGGCCTCCATACCCAGCGACTATCCGACCGCCCTCTACGCCGCCGCGGCCGCACTGCTCGGCGTCATCGCGGAGCTTCTCCGCGGCGCGGTCCCGGCACCGGGACTCACCCTCGCGCCGCCCCACACCTGGCGAGAAACCCGCTTCATCGGTACGCGGCGAGCCGGCCTGCGCCCCAGCGGCCTGCGCGGGCGCTGGCTCGTCGACCCGGCCACCGGCGCGGTCGTCGTCGCGGCCCTGCCGACCCTGCTCGCCCTGCTGTCCATCGCCCCGGCGCTGCGAGCGGCGCTCGTCGACCCGATGGCGCAACTCCGCGCGATCTGGGACGGCCCGATCGAGGCCCTCACCAATCCGGCTTCGGGCAGCGTCGACGGCACCAGCGTGCTCGCGACCGTGCTCCTGACCGTGGCGGCGGCGCTGGCGGCACTCGGGTTCGGCGGCAAGCCGGCTGAGGCCGTACCCGTGATCCTGCCGGGTCTTGCGATCACCCTGCTGATCGCGCCCATCGCGCTGAATGCGCAGTGGCCCGCGTCGACGTCGGCCGCGCTCGTGGTCTTCACGATTTCGATGCTGGGGCTGGCGCTGACGCCGCCGCCGGTGGCGACCCGGGCGACGCTGCTGCGTTACACCCGCACCATCGTCTTCATCATCGGGCTGCTGGCCGGCGGGGCCGGGCTCGCGGGCAGCCTCGCCACGCAGCGGCTGACGCTGTTCACGCTGGGCTGCGCGATCGGAGTCGGCCTCGTCGCGGCTATCGCCGGTAAGAGCCGGCACGCCCGGGTGCTGGGCTGGCTGTTCGCGGCGGCGCAGGGCCAGTTCTTCGTCCTCACCGTCGCGCTGGTCGCGGGCCTGACGCGGGAATGGGCGGCGTTCGGCGTGCTGGCGGTCGGCGCGGCGCTGCTGATCCTCGAGGCCGCCATGCCGCGCCTGGCCCTGCCGGAGTACCGCCTGGAGGCGACCACCGTCGAGTGGAGCGGCTACGGGTCGGCGCTGCTGGCGGGCGCCCTCGCGTACAACTCCCCGTCGCACCTGGCGGCCCTGCTGGCAGCCTGGGGCGCGGTCCTCGGCCTCGCGGCGACCCGCCCGGACCGCAGCCCGAACCAGCGCCGCAACCTGTTCTGGCTGGCGGTCGGCTTCGAGGTCATCGGCATCTGGCTGTTCGTGGCCCTGGCCGACGTGGCGCTGCCGGAGGCGTACACGCTTCCGTTCGCGGCGCTGGCGCTGCTGGTCGGCATCCTCGAGGCACGCCAGCGGCCGGACTTGAGCAGCTGGGCCGCGTACGGGCCGTCACTGCTCGCCGCATTCGTCCCGACGACCGGCCTGGTGATCGCCACGGAAGCCGGCGACCTGCGCGAACTCCTGCTGCTGCTGGGCGCGGTGACGACACTGATCATCGGCTCCCGCCTGCAGCAGCAGGCACCGGTGGTGATCGGCGCAACGGTCACGGCGGTGGCGACGCTGCACTTCGCCACGACGCTGGTGGGTCCGTGGCTGGTGCTGGTGCCGGTCGGGGTGGTGCTGCTCTTCCTGGGGGCGACGAACGAGAACCGCCGCCGTACTCAGGAACGCTTGCGGGGCGCGCTGGTCCGGATGCGCTGACTGCCCTCCGCCGGCTTTCTGGATCTCGGCCGGCTTCGGCGGCTCGGCCGGCTTCGGCGGCTCGGCCGGCTTCGGCGGCTCGGCCGGCTTCGGCGGCTCGGCCGGCTTTCAGCCGATGAGGCGTTGGCGGAGGGCTTCGTCCTTCTCGGCGACGACCTGTTCGAGGTTGGCCTGGAAGGCCTGCATCTTCTTCAGCAGCGCCGGGTCCGACGCGGCCAGCATCCGCACCGCCAGCAGCCCGGCATTGCGGGCACCACCGATCGAAACGGTCGCCACCGGCACGCCGGCCGGCATCTGCACGATCGACAGCAGCGAGTCCATGCCGTCCAGGTACTTCAGCGGCACCGGCACCCCGATCACCGGCAGCGGGGTGAGCGCCGCGACCATGCCGGGCAGATGAGCCGCCCCACCCGCACCCGTGATGATCACCTTGAGGCCACGGTCCGCCGCGGACGTCGCATAGTCGACCATCTTCTGCACCGTACGGTGCGCCGAGACGACACCGACCTCGAACGGCACCTCGAACTCGGCGAGGGCCAGCGCCGCCGCCTCCATCGTGGACCAGTCCGAGTCGCTACCCATGATCACGCCGACGAGCGGTGCCATCATTCGCCTTCCTGGAGACGGCGGGCGGCGCGGACCGCCCGCGCGCGTACCGATGCCATGTCGTCACCGAGCACGGTGACATGCCCGATCTTGCGGCCGGGGCGCACCTGCTTGCCGTACAGATGGACCCGGACGCCGGGATCGGCGGCGAACAGATGATGCAGCCGCTCGTCGATCGGCATCCCGCCGGGCGGCCCACCCAGCACGTTCGCCATGACCACGGCCGGGGCCGCCAACGAGGTCTCCCCCATCGGATAGTCGAGCACGGCACGCAAATGCTGCTCGAACTGAGAGGTACGCGCCCCCTCGATCGTCCAGTGCCCCGAATTGTGCGGGCGCATCGCCAGCTCGTTCACGACCAGCCCGTCCGCGGTCTCGAACAACTCGACGGCGAGCAGCCCGACCACCCCGAGCGCGTTGGCCAGGTCGATGGCCAGCTGCTGAGCCTCGAGGGCCCGCGCCTCGGAGAGATCCGGAGCGGGCGCAAGAACCTCGACACAGATGCCGTCCCGCTGCACGGTCTCGACAACGGGATAGGCGGCAACCTGCCCGAACGGCGACCGGGCGACGAGGGCGGCGAGCTCCCGCTGCAGGGGTACGCGCTCCTCGACGATCAGCGGCGTCCCGGTGGCGACCAGCTCCTCGGCGGCGGCGAGATCGGAAAGCATCCACACGCCGCGGCCGTCGTAACCACCGCGTACGGCCTTCGCCACGACCGGCCAGGCGGTCCCGTCGGCAGACGTCGGGGCGGCGGCGACCTCGGCCGCGAAGTCGGCGATGTCCGCCGCGGTGGACACCGGCCGCCAGCGCGGGACCGGGGCGCCCAGCTCGGAGAGCCGCTCCCGCATCCGCTGCTTGTCCTGGGCGAAGACGATCGCCTCCGCGCCCGGGTAGATCTTCACGCCCTCGGCGGCCAGCGTGGCGATATGCCCGTTGGGCACATGCTCGTGGTCGAAGGTGACGGCGTCGCACCCCTTGGCGAACTCCCGCAGCGCGGCGAGATCGGTGTGAGTGCCGATCTGCACATCGGCGGCGACCAGGGCGGCGCTGTCAGCCGGGTGCACGGACAGCACACGCAACGACTGACCAAGGGCGATCGCGGCCTGGTGGGTCATCCGGGCCAGCTGCCCGCCGCCCACCATGCCGACAACGGGAAGGCCGGTTCGAGTATCCATCGCGGCCCCAGCCTATCGACCGCCTTTTCCCGCTGGTGAGGCGGCTGGCCTGGTACGCGAGAAACCTGACCGCCCGGGTTTCCACCAGGCCCCGCCGGGCCCTAGTACCGGTGCGAGCCTCCGTGGTCCTCACGGCTCCGCCGAAAGAATCTTGGCTCCCGGGTTACCAAGCCACGGGCCGGCTCGCTCGTACAGGTAGTCGTACCCGAAGCCACGAAGGACCTGCCATGAGAGACGGGCACACCGTACCGATCGCCGGCGAGCAGCTCACCGCCACCGAGGCGATGCAGTATCTGACTCCGGGACTCGTGCAGTTCCTGGCGGACATGGACGGAGCGCCCATGTCGATCGTGCAGGCGGCCGTACAGGTGTTGCCGTTCGGATCCCGCTCGGCGTTGCTGGCCACGGGCCTGGCCACCGCCGATGGGAGCGGCGCCGGACCGGCCGGTGAGACCGGGCTCCAGCTGACACCCCTGGCATGGGAGGTCATGGCCGAAGCCGCCGCGCCTGTGGAGGCCGGGGGCCTGGACAAGCTGGCCGACACGGCCTCGGCGATCGTCGCGGAACACAGCTGCCCGTGACTCCGCGCCTATTCGCGGTCGGCCTCGACGAGGTAGGCGCGCAGGCGTCGCAGGGCCTTGGCCACTCCGACGTGGCTGATGCCGAGCGCGCGGGCCGCCGTACGGCTGCTCGGCACGTCTCCCGTGCACTGGATCTCGTCGAGCAGATACGCGGCCAGCCGTACCGCGGTGGCGTCCTTGTCCCGCCGGGCGTCCGCCATGGCCTGGCGCACGATCGACACGTTCGCCAAGCGATCGAGGCGCGCCGCCGCTGCCTCGTCGGTCATGGTCAGCGAGCCGGGCAGGGAACTGTCCACGGGTACGGTGCGGTGCGAAGCCTTGATCGCCGCCAGGGCCATCCGGTTGGCGATCGCGATCAGGTAGCCGGTGGGGTTGCCCAGCTCCGAGACGTAACGGCGCTCGGACGCTTCGTACAGGCGGCTGATCGCATCCCCCGCAACCTCGTCGACGTCCGCGGCCGTGAGGGGTGGGCTGTAGCGCCGCCGCAGGTATCCCCGGAGCGCCGCGATGCCCTCGCGGAAAACCTGCTGCGGCACCTGGGCCTCGGGCGCCATGAGGGCGGTCACGAGGTCCAGCAACGGATCCTTCCCGACTTTCACGTCAGGCCGCCTGCCGGCACAGGAGCTGGTAGAACTCCAGGACGGTCTCGCGTACGCAGGCCCGGTCGATGGTCCGGCGCGGCCCGCGCAGTCGCTCCACGACCTCGGCGGGATGCGGCGGGGACCCGTCGATCTCGGCCATGTCGAGGTAGTACGTGACGATCAGGACGTCGAGCACCTGGCCACGCCGCACGAGCGTACGCATGCCCCGGCGAATCTCGGCGGCGTCGAATCGGCCGTTGAAAACCGTTTCGGTGAACAGTTCGTCATACTCACGGCTGCCCGGCGGAATCTTTCCGTTGTCCCGCAACCAGGCCAGAACGGCACCGATGATGTCGGCTTTCAGACCCGGCACGACGGCCCCGTCGGTGTCCCGCGACGGGCGCCCCCGCCATTTGATCAGGACTCTCCCGCAGATCGACCGCACGGCCGGCGAGTCGATCCTCCCGGGAAATCGCTCGGCGGCATGCCGGCACAGCTCTCCGAGCAGCACTTCTTCCCGGCCGTCAAACGACTCCCGGTCTGCGGCTCGCACTATTTGATCCACCACTACCCGCCCACCTCGAAGAGCCGTCACAAATAAAAGGTGATTGCCTTCCCGGCCCGGACGGCGTCTATGCTACGTCCGTTGTCCACCCCGTTTCGCCCCGTGCGAGGCCGCAATGTCGATCGTTTCGGCGCTGTCCGTGTCGGCGATCTTTGCCGTCTTCGGATTCCCGTACCGCTTCTACCAGTGCTGGTACAGCTGGAGCCGCAAGGGAGCGGCGTTCGGCGTGCTGATCTACGTCGCCTTCGCGGGATTCGGCGCGGGTTTGATCGGCTGGCTCCCCGCACATCTGAGTCGGCTCTCGCCGACAGGAAACGCCTGGCTCGACGGCATGATCTTCGGCCTGGCCGGATCTTTAACGGTACGCGCGGACTTCAGCAGCAAATCAACGACCGAACCGCGCGAGATGCACCACGTGGCATCCATTCTCGGAAAAGGAATCGAGTGGTCGACGGAGCTGCTCGATCACGTCCTCCGCCACGAGGCGTCGATCTATCTGCACGGCCTGCAAGATCGAGAGTTGCTCGCAGTCACCCGTGATCTCATCTACGAGATCAAGGCGAAGCCGACCGCAATGGTGCCGAAGATCGCCAAAGCCGCCGTCATGAAAAAGGTGGTCGAGGCCATGAAGACATTCAGCACCGACCCGCAGTCCGATCGCCGTGACGAGGCCCGGGAGCGCTTGATTCATTTCTGCCTGGAATACATGGTCCGGGAACGTGTCATAAAGCCGTCAGTGGAGGCCGCACCCTCCCCTTCACCGGCGGCCACAGCCCATTGACGCGCTCCACGGAAGGCGCAACGCCCGGCCCGCTGACGTCAGCGGTGATCCAGGCCCACTACGCCAACGTCGGTTGTCCCGGGCAGACCCTCGATGATTCGCGCGATATCTGCCGAGCCGGCTGCTGAGACCATGCTGCGGCCACATCCGCCAAGTGAACGCGGTGCGCGCCGACCACGGCAGGAACCGCGGTGCGCCCAGGCCGCCACCCTGATCGCCGAGACCGCCCTGGCCGCCACACTGATCGCCGCGACCACCCCGGGCGCCACAGTGATCGCCGCGACCACCCCGAGCGCCACAGTGATCGCCGCGACCACCCCGGGCGCCACAGTGATCGCCGCGACCACCCCGAGCGCCACAGTGATGGCGGCGCCGGCACGTCCACGTGACCCGGCGCGAGCGCGCCTCGGACGTCTCTGACCGTGGCCGGGGGCGAGCGGGTGACGATAAGGGCCGCCAGCCTGGACCTTCGTCCGACCGATTCACGCTCACATTGACACAATGTCCGTTCATGCCGGGCCACGGCGCGTCAGCCGGTCCGGACGTGCCTACCGGCCCGCGTCCGCCGGCCCGTATATGCCCGCCGGACCCACGGCGCGTCAGCCGGCCCGCATGTGCCCGCCGGACCCACGGCGCGTCAGCCGGCCCGCATGTGCCCGCCGGACCCCTGGCTGGTCACCCGGCCAGTCGCTCCTCCAATTCCTCGGGGGTCGTCACCGGGCGATCGCAGACGAAGCCTCGGCATACGTAGGCCGCCGCTCGCCCGTCGATCAACGGCCGGTCCGCCAGCAACGGCACACCCGGCTTGTCCGGAGGCCCCGCGACGATCACCGTCCCTGGTGGAGCGTGCCGGTATGCCGTCGCCAGCAGCGGATCCTCCGGGTTCTCGGTAGCGATGGCGATCTCGTACGGGCCCGCCAGCGCCGCCTCGGCCACGGCTGCCGAGTACCCGGCGAACCGGGGGTGACTGCCGATGAGCGGCCCCACCGTCTCGAGCGCTGCGTCCGCCGCCTCGCGGTAGCGGGTCTCACCGGTGAGCGCCGAGTAGGCGATCAGGGCCGCGCAGACGGCCGCAAGCCCGGAGGGCGTCGCGTTGTCGGTGGGATCGGCCGGCCGGGTCACCAGGCGTTCGGCATCGTCCGCCGTGTCGTAGAAGCCGCCCTGACCGGTGCCGAAGTGGGCGAGGGCCACGTCCAGCAACGAGCCGGCCAGCGTCAGCCATCGGCCCTCCCCGGTGAGCTGGTGCACCGCGCAGAACGCCTCGGCCACCGCGCCGTAGTCCTCGAGCACGCCGACCGGCTGGCCCACGTCGCCGTCCCGGGACACCCGGCGCAGCCGCCCGTCGACGATGTGCCGCTCGGCCAGGACTTCGGCCAGCGCAACCGCAGCACGCCGCACGTCACTCGCCCACCCGGCGGAATCAGCGGCGTCATCCGAGGTCGCGGTGCTGCTCGGGGTCGACAGCTCCAGCCACAGTGCGTGCTCGGCCAGGGCGGTGATCGCCAGACCGTTCCAGGAGGCCACGACCTTGTCGTCCCTCGCTGGTTGCGGCCGTTCATCGCGCGCCGCCAGCAGCCGGCGGCGGACGTCGCGCCAGCGGTTCACCAGTTCTTCCTCGGCGCCGTCGATGTCTCGGGCCAGGACCAGGACGCTGGTGCCGTGTTCGAACGTGCCCTTGGTGGTTACGCGGAACAGGTCCGCTGCCCAGGTGCCGTCTTCCTCGCCCAGCGCCTCCGTGAGCTGGGTGGGCGTCCATGCGTACGTCAGGCCTTCCGTTCCGTCGGTGTCCGCGTCCAGCGCCGAGGCGAGGCCGCCGGCCGGGGTGGCGAGGTCGCGCAGCAGGAACGCGGCGGTCTCGCGGGCGATGCGGCGCGCGAGAGGATCGTCGGTCAGCCGCCACAGATGGGTGTAGACGCGGAGCAGAAGCGCGTTGTCGTACAGCATCTTTTCGAAGTGCGGCACGGTCCAGGTGTTGTCCACCGCGTAGCGGGCGAAGCCACCGGCCAGCTGGTCGTAGATGCCGCCCCGCGCCATCTGCTCGGCGGTGTGGCGCACGATCTCGAGCGCCTCGGCCGAACCGGTGCGCTGATGGTGGCGGAGCAGGAACAGCAGGTTCATGTGCGGCGGGAACTTCGGTGCGCCGCCGAAGCCGCCGTACGTGTCGTCGTGGTCCTTGGCGAGCTGGACCGCGGCGGTGTCGAGCAGGGTCGCCGAGATCGGGGCGGTCGGGCCGCCGACCAGCTGGGCTCCCCCGATCGCCTGCACCACCGCCGAGCCCTGTTTGACGACGCCTTCGCGCTGGTCTCGCCAGGCTGTGGTGACCGACTCGAGCAGGCGGGAGAACTGGGCCTTGGGGAAATAGGTGCCGCAGAAGAACGGCTCGCCCTCCGGCGTGGCGAAGACCGTCATCGGCCAGCCGCCCTGGCCGGTCATGGCCTGGGTGGCGGTCATGTAGACGGCGTCGACGTCGGGACGCTCCTCACGGTCCACTTTGACCGCGACGAAATCGTCGTTGATCTGGCGGGCGATGCCGTCGTCTTCGAAGGACTCGTGCGCCATGACGTGGCACCAGTGGCACGCGGCATAGCCCACGGAGATCAGCACGGGCACGTCCCGCTCCCGGGCCTGGGCGAACGCCTCGTCCGACCAGGGCCACCAGTCGACGGGATTGTCGGCGTGCTGGAGCAGGTAGGGCGAGGTCGCGGTCGCCAGTCGGTTGGCCATGACCTCAACCTAGCCCCGACCGCCGCCGGCAAACCTTACGAAGCGCCGACGGTCGGCAGCGACCCCGTCTGCCCGCCAATGGGAGTTCACCGCAAGACAGCCGACGCAGACCGACAGCTAGGACGCACCGTCCGCGCGCAGCGGCACGATCTTGGCGGGAGCAGCATCCGCCAGCTGCCGCAACGCCGGAACGATCTTCTCCGCCGGAAGCGGCCGGCTGAAGTGGTACCCCTGCGCCGCCGTACACCCCAGCGCCTGCAGCGCCGCCCGCTGGTCGGCCGTCTCGACGCCCTCGGCGACCACCCGCGCCCCGAGCCGCGCACCCAGTTCGACCGCGCCGCGCACCACCGCCGCCGCTGCGGGCGACTCGGTCATATCCGTGACGAAGGAGCGGTCCACCTTCAGCTCGTCGACCCGCACCCGGGTCACGAACGAGAGCGACGAGAACCCGGTCCCGAAGTCGTCGACCGAGATCTGCACCTGCAGCTCCCGCAGCGCCGCGAGCACCTCGTCGACCACACCTTGATCGCTCACCGCCATCGATTCGGTGATCTCCAGGACCAGCTGCGCGGGCAGCATCCGGTGCCGACGCAGGGCGTCCGCGACCTGGGCCGGGAAGGTCGCGTCGAGCAGGCTGCGGGCGGAGATGTTGACGGAGACGGGTACGTCGACACCCGCCGCCGCCCACCCCGCGGCGGCCTCGAGCGCGTGGTCGAGGACGTACCGTGTGAACGGGGCCAGCAACTCCCCTTGCTCGATGGTGCCCACGAAGCAATCGGGCGTCAGCATGCCGCGCCGCGGGTGGTTCCAGCGGATCAGCGCCTCGACGCCGGTGGGCGCGCCGCTCTGGAGGTCCACCTCCGGCTGGAGCATCAGGACCAGCTGGTCGTCCACGGTGAGCGCGTCGCGCAGCTCGGCGGGAAGCGCCAGGTGGTCGGTGCTGCTGGCGTCGCGGGCGCTGTCGTACGCAGCGACGCCCATGCCCAGCTCCTTCGCCTGGTCGAGCGCGATACCGGCGCGCCGGATCAGCTCCCCGAGGTCGGCGTGGCCCGCCTTCTCCACCACGACACCGACGGCGACGTCCACGGCGAGCCGTACGCCCCCGATCTGAACAGGCCGGCCGATGGCGTCGACGACTTCGCGGGCCCGGCGTACGGCCTGCGGCAGCGGAGTCGGCACCTCGCGCAGCGGCGTCGCGGAATCGGTCAGGGTGGCGACGGTGGGGAGCAGCACGACGAACTCGTCGTCGCCGAGGCGGGCCACCAGCTCGCGCTCGCGAGCGAGATCGGTGAGCCTGGCTGCGACCGTACGCAAAACCTCGTCGCCGGCCCGATGACCGAGCGTGCCGTTGATCTCCCGGAAGTTGTGGAGATCCAGCAGGAGCACCGCGACCGGCTGGTCGCGATCCTGCTCCTGGAGCAGGAGCTCGCCGTCGGCGAGCAACGCCCGGCGATTAGCGACCCCGGTGAGCTGGTCGTGGACGCTGTCGTGGGCCACCTGGGCGTCCAGCAGCATCAGACGCTCATGAGCGGCGGCATCATGCAGCGCGCCGGCCAGAGCATCTGCGTACGCCGACACAGCGAGCTCGTCGCGGGCAGCAGGCAACGTCGGCTCGGCCAGCCAGACGGTGATCTCCCCGACCGTCGCACCGCCCACCGCCATGGACCGCGTGATGACCGGCCCCGGCGCCGCACCGGGCAGCGGATCCTGCGGAGCATCGTCGACATAGCGCCGGCTGCCGTAGCGCACCGGATCGGCCTCTATGGACAATTCCGGCCGAGTCCGTCGCGGCAACGGCGCGGTGCCACTACTCGGCATCGACACCGGCTGCCCACCGGCATGATGCTCGAGTGTCACCTCGATCTCCACACGCAGCGCACCGAAGACGTCGAGCGCACCACGAAGCCCCGCCTGAGCGACGGCCGCCTCGGTAGAACCGCCGAGCGTACGCGTGGCCCGCGCGAACGCCTCCCACACCCGCCGCTCCTCCTCGGCCCGCAGGTGGTAGCGGTAGGTGCGCTGCAGCAGCCACAGGACGGGCGGGAACGCGATCAGCCACAACGGTTCGTTGATCACGGCGTACAGGGCGGAGAGCCCGACCAGCACGTTGCCCACGAACATCGGCAGCTTGGCGTGCAACGTACGCCCGGCGATCTGCGCGGGCGTCGCATCCCGGTGCAGCGAAAGCGTGAGGACGGCCAGACCCAGCGTGATGACGAGGTACGTCGCGGCACCGGCGATCAAGCCCACCTGCGTACGGGAACTCCCCGCCGGCGCTCCAGGACCGGCAAGCATGTAGGCGACCGCGGTCGCGCCGGAAGTTCCCAGGCTGAGCGACGCGGCCAGGTGGAGGATGTCGGCGGCGGCCCGCTGACCGTTGAGCCAGGTGATCAGGAACCAGGCCGCCGCGGCCCCGACCAGCGTGGCAGCGGGCAGCCACCCCGGCGGTGCGAGCGCGAACCCGACGATGAACGCCGTCTCGCCCCAGGAGATGCTGACGGTTCCCCGTCCGATCCGGAACCGCAACCGGGCAAGTTGCGCGACGAAAGCAAGCGCAAGGGCCACGCCGACCCCGGCAACCGACGGATGCGCGAGCGTCTCGACCCGCTGCAACGGCGATAGCGCTCCGAGAACGGCGAGGACGGTTGCGGCGGCGAGAACAACACCGGTCATCACACGTACGCCGAGAGAGCGCCGGCCGACCGCAGCACCGGCATCCCGGCGTCCCGGGGAGGAGGCAGCGGAAGGCGAAGTCATGCCACCTCCTCACCGATCCGGTGCCGCCGGGCGCCGGAGGTGATCGACGCCGTCTTACGGCCACCTGTCGGGTCCGGGGTCGTCTGCCGTTCCGCCCCGGTCGGCAGGCCCGCCGGGGTGCCGGGGAGGGCGACGACCGGTCGGCCCGCTGAGCACAACAGACACGAGGGAGCGAGTCTTCCCGCCCGCGAGGCGCTCCGTCGCCGATCGGCCGAATCCACGAATTGAACGGACTGACGACGGCGCGTCCGACCAGCGGAGCCTGAATTGGCACACTGTGCACACCCGACGAAGTCACAGTGATCCGACAGGCCGTCGAAGCCGTTACCAGTACGTGGGTCTCGCCCCTCGACAGCAATGCGGAAGGCCTCCGCGGACGGCCGAGAAGAACGGCACCGAAGGGTCCGGAAGCGTCGCCGGCCCGAGGCCGCGAAACGCTCTTCCGGATCTCGCCCGAGGTCATACCGCAAACCGCTGACCAGCGGCACAGGAGAATGCACGTGCATCTGCAGCGGCGAAGGCCGGGGGCGGATGTTGGTCATCGACGGCCCCCTTTCCGCGCAGGGTCGAGGGACGTCAAGCCCCCCGGCGGAAGGCTAAGCCAAACCGGCGGAACGCAACAGGGGTTGACCCGGAAGCACTGTCGATGTTCGGACGGCGATCCGTCACCGCGGCGCCTTAATAAGGCAACTTGACAAAGTGGAAAGAAGCCCGCAGTAACTAGCCGCGCTCGCCCGATCCCGGCCGCTCCGCTGTGGAGTCGCCGTCGCCCGACCGCGTGACCTCGCCCTCCGTGGTGACACCGTCCTCATCGGACCGGAGACCGTCACCGGCAGGAATACCCGGAGTAACGTCGCTACGAGCAAGATCGGCATCCAGGCGGGCGATCTCCGCCTCCCGCGCCGCGTCCTTGGGATCGGCAAAACTGTCGGGAAGCCGACGCAACCGCTTGTTCATGTTGCGGATCAGCAAAACCGTGGCGACCGACATCAACACGATGATGAACAGCCCCATCGGCCCAGCCAGGCCGCCCGACCGGGTGTCTCCGAAGTTGTTGACCGCCACGAAAAAGTTCACCCGTCAAAGGTACGCCCACCGCCGCCCCGCCCGGCCACGGGATCCCGCACACCTCCCAATCCGCCGCCATCCGCGAGAAGGCCCTCGTCGGCTCCACCGCTCCGGCCAACCCATTTCGGTGACCGTGAGTAATGTCAGCATTGCTTGCAGTTAATCCTCTGAGCCGACAGAGCCATCGCCCACCGCACCAGTGGGGAACTCGACCATGCAGCGACGGCGGTCCACGCCCTCGAGCACCCGGCTGAACGCCGCCCCGCAGAGCTCGAGCCTCCCCGGCAGCACACCGCTCTACAGAGCTCCAGCCGTCCCGGCAGCACACCGCCCTGCAGAGCACCAGCCGTCCCGGCAGCACACCGCCCTGCAGAGCACCAGCCGTCCCGGCAGCACACCGCCCTACAGGGCCTGAGCCCTCCCGGCAGAATCCCGCCTCGCAGGACCGCAAGACGCCTCGTAGCGGCCAACGCGACGCGGGACGGAAGGAAGGACGGACGCGAGGCCGAAGGGCGGACGCACGCTTCACCGGGGCCGCCCCAGCCCGCGCTCGACGCAGAGGCCGCCGACACGGTCATGAGCCGCGATGCAACGCCGGATCGACCCGGCCCACCGTCCAGCGCCCGACCCACCGGTCCCGGCGGCACCAAGCCCAGGTCGACTCCTCCCGGCGGCGCCAAGCCCAGGTCGACTCCTCCCGGCGGCGCCCGGCTCGGGTCGACTCACCGCGGCGACGCCCGGCCCAGGTCGATTCGTCCCATCCGTGCCTGGGCACGTCGACACCCCGAAACCGTCGAGCCACCACCCAGAATCGCCTGCCCGCACGACGAGCGCCCGCAACACCGGGAGAGGCTCCGGCCAACAACGAAACGCCCCGCCGCGACTCGTCCGCGCAGCACGCCTTGATCAGGCGCACTGGACAGCCGCCCGCCCCACCCGCGAGAGGCGACCGGCCGACGCTCAGACTTTGAGCCTCAGCAAGCCTCGACGGACTCCCGGATCCCCGCGAACAGATCCGACTCCGGCACCGAGCTGTCCACCAGTGATCGCGCCAGCTCGAAGTCCTCCGTCGGCCATACCTTCTGCTGCAGTTCCAGCGGCACGTGGAACCAGAACCCGTCCGGATCCACCTGCGTGGCGTGGGCGCGCAGCGCGTTGTCGCGTACCTCGAAGTACTCCCCGCACTCCACCCGCGTGGTGATCTTGTCGCCGCGGTCCGGACGCTCCTGCGCCCGCTGGAGCCACTCCGTGTACGGCGATTCGAGGCCGGCCGCGAGCATGCCCTCGTGCAGCGCCAGCATGCGGGCGCGGCTCCAGCCCGAGTTGTAGTAGAGCTTCAGCGGTTGCCACGGCTCGCCCAGCTCCGGGTACTTCTCCGGGTCGCCGGCCGCCTCGAAGGCCACCACCGAGATCTTGTGGCACATGATGTGGTCGGGGTGCGGGTAGCCGCCGTTCTCGTCGTACGTCGTCATGACGTGCGGCTTGAACTCCCGGATCAGCTTGATGAGCGGGAGGGCACCCTCGGCGGGGTCGACCAGGCCGAAGCAGCCCTCGGGCAGCGGCGGCAGCGGGTCGCCCTCGGGCAGGCCGGAATCCACGAAGCCGAGCCAGGCCTGCTTGACGCCGAGGATCTCGCGGGCGAGGTCCATCTCCTTGCGGCGGATGTTGGCGATGTCCGCCAGCACTTCGGGCCGGTCCATCTTCGGGTTGAGCACGCTGCCGCGCTCGCCGCCGGTACACGTGGCGACCAGGACGTC
The DNA here is from genome assembly GCF_044465265.1 of Actinoplanes sp. NPDC049681. Taxonomy (NCBI): domain Bacteria; kingdom Bacillati; phylum Actinomycetota; class Actinomycetes; order Micromonosporales; family Micromonosporaceae; genus Actinoplanes; species Actinoplanes sp. NPDC049681. Next base: position 530,217 of record NZ_JBITLP010000003.1, on the reverse strand, counting down.
GACGCCCTCCGCGACGTAGCGCGCCATGGAGGCCGCGCCCTTGCTGGATTCGTCGTCGGGGTGCGCGTGCACCGCCATGAGACGCAACTGCTCAGCCACTGATATCTCCCTCGACCGGACCTCGTTCAGCGGGCCCGGCTCCGGCTGCGAAGATGGACACGGCCATTCTGGCCGATGGCACCGACAGTTTTCGCAGGAGAGGTCCCCCTGGTGAGCGAGACGCGCGCCACAGCGCCGGTATTCCCGCCGGGTCGTTACGGCCGGCGGCGCGACGGCCGCCGACGCCTGGCGGGACCGATCATCGTCGGCATTGTGGTTGCGGTCGCGGCGGTGGCTCTGGCCGTACGCCTCTACCACCAATACGGCGACCCCGCCTACGACGCCCAGATAGTCCGATGGACCGGGGTGACCCAAACCCAGATCACGGTCGATTTCACGGTACGGATACCGCCCGGCGGAGTCGCCACCTGCAACCTCCGGGCGCGCGACTACGACGGCAACGTGGTCGGAACTCGGACAGTCACGGTACGGGCCGCCGACGGAAAGCCCACGATCGAGGTGTCGGAGGTCGTCCCGACCACCGCGAAGGCCTTCGTGGGCGAGGTTCTCGGCTGCCGCGCCCAAAGCTGACGCGCGGCGCCTCCGGGAGCGCCAGGTGGGCTCCACCTACAAAAGACGAGGTCAGAGGCTTGGACTTGGCCGCTACGGCCGCCGCTTGAGGTTGCCGAAGGTCCAGCAGCCGGCGGCGCCCGGGAAAAGTGTCGGACCCCCGGGATACAAAAGAACGGCCAAGGCGACCGCCACCTCGCGTATAACTCTGCGTCATCGCAAAACCGGACGTGAGTCCACCGCTGGTAAGCTTGGTGATTCGCTCCGTACGCCTGTCCCGCTGCAAGGAGAAGAGTCTGTGACCAGTTCCGAAGCGTCGAAGACCTGGCTCTCCCAGGACGCTTACGACCGGCTGCAGGCCGAGCTCGACGAGTTGATCGCAGCCCGGCCGGCCATCGCCGCCGAGATCAACGCCCGCCGCGAGGAGGGCGACCTGCGGGAGAACGGGGGCTACCACGCCGCCCGTGAGGAGCAGGGCAAGCAGGAAGGCCGCATCCTCTACTTGAAGGAGTTCCTCCGCAACGCCGAGGTCGGCGAGGCCCCGACGGCCGACAAGGTCGCCCCCGGCATGGTGGTGACGATCTACTTCGACGAGGACAAGACCGACACGGAGAAGTTCCTGCTCGGCTCCCGCGAGATCGCCTCGACCACCGACCTCACGGTGTACAGCCCGGAGTCGGCCCTCGGCGTAGCGATCCTGGGCGCCGGCAAGGGCCAGACCGTGACCTACACCGCCCCCAGCGGCGCGGACATCAAGGTCACCGTCGTGGACTTCTCACCCTTCGGCGCCTGACCCACCCCGCAACGGCCGGCGCGCATCGAGCGTGCCGGCCGTCCGGACCACAACGGCCCCGACAAACCCCGGCGTTCCCCCGGCAGCCGGACGACCCGGGCGAATGTGGTCGTCGGCGAACCCCGACGACCCCTGGACGGCATGCGGCTCGTCCGGGAAGGCGCCGCCCAGAACCGGCCCGACACGGAAGCGCTCAGCAGGCAGCCACCCAAGCTGCCCACAGGACCGGCGCGCGGGCCACGCCGCCCGCCAACAGGACCCGAACGCGGGCCACGCCGGCCGCTCGCGCGAACGGCAGGGCAAGCGCCGACGCTCAGGGCGTCCCGGACAGCAGGGTCACCGCGTACCCGGAATTGCGGAGCGCCCCGATCAGCGTTGCCGAGTGGTCCGGGCCTCGCGTCTCCACCGAGAGCTGCACCTCCACCTGCCCGAAGCTCAACCGCGGATTGTGCCGGGAGTGCAGCACATCCACGATGTTCGCCCGATGCCCGGCGATCTCGGTCAGCAGCCGGGCCAGCTCGCCCGGCTGATCTCCCGTCTGGACCGACAGGCGCAGGAAGCGTCCCGCCGATGCCAAGCCGTGTTCGATCACCCGCATCAACAGCATCGGGTCGATGTTGCCGCCCGACAGGATGGCGACGACCGGTGATGTCACGTCGACCTTGCCGGTGAGCAGGGCTGCGACCGCCGCACCGCCGGCGGGTTCCACCACCATCTTGTGGCGTTCGAGCAGGGAGAGCAGGGCCGCCGACAGGTCTTCGTCGGTGACCGTGACCATGTCGTCGACGAGTTCGCTGACGTGGGAGAACGTGAGGTCGCCGGGGCGCATCACCGCGATGCCGTCCGCGATGGTTGCCGACTCCGTCAGCGTCACGGGGGCGCCCGCGGCCAGGGACGGGGGGTACGCCGCGGCGCCGCTGGCTTGGACGCCGATGATGCGTACGTCGGGCTTCAGGGCTTTGGCCGCGACCGCTACGCCCGAGATGAGGCCGCCGCCGCCGACCGCGGTGATGATCGTGCCGACGTCCGGGCATTGGTCGAGGATCTCCAGGCCTACCGTGCCCTGGCCGGCGATCACGTCGGGGTGGTCGAAGGGGTGGATGAGGATCGCGCCGGTCCGGTCGGCGTACTCGCGGGCCGCTCGGAGGGAGTCGTCGACCGTGTTGCCGGCGTACTCGATCGCGGCGCCGTAGCCCTTGGTGGCCGAGACCTTGGGGAGGGGGGCGTTCTGCGGCATGAAGACCGTGGCTTTGGCGCCCAGGAGGCCCGCCGCGAGCGCTACGCCCTGGGCGTGGTTGCCCGCGCTGGCGGCCACCACGCCGCGGGCCCGCTCGGCGTCCGAGAGGCGGGAGATCCGGGTGTACGCGCCGCGCACCTTGTACGAGCCGGCCCGCTGCTGGTTCTCGCACTTGAGCCAGGTTTCGACGCCCAGCGTGCGGGTCAGCGGCGCGGAGTGCTCGAGGGCCGTGGTGCGGACGACGCCGGTGAGCAGCGCCCGGGCGGCTTCGACGTCGGCGAGCGAAAGCAGGTCACTCATGGCTGTGATCGTGCCATCCGCTCACACGAACGCGTGGCGCGGCCAGGGATTGGCCACCTCGAGGAGGCCGGCGATCGAGAGCAGCAGCAGCTCGGAGTCGGGCGGCCCGACGAACTGGACGCCGACCGGGAGGCCGTCGGGGCGCAGGCCGATCGGCACCACGATCGCGGGCAGGCCGGCCATGTTCCAGGGGGCGGCGTACGGCGCGTACCGGATGTTGTCGAGGATGTTGCGGCGCCAGCGGCCGGCGGAGTGACCGTCGGCCGGCGGCGGGGTGGCCGCCAGCGCCGGGGTCAGCAGGACGTCGATCTTCCTGTCCTCGAAGAACTTGATGCTCTTCTCGCGCCAGCCGTCGCGCTGCTCCTGCCGGACCCAGCCGCGGTTCCAGGCGATCTTGCCCAGACGGACGTGCCGACGGGTACGCGGCTGCAGCGCCTTGAGGTCGATGCCGGCGGCGTCCGCCTCGCGGTAGGCCGACGCGAACCAGGTGAGCAGCCCGGCGAGGCCGACCGCCGTCGGGTACGCCGGCTCCGCGGTCACGGTGTCGTGGCCCGCGCCGACCAGGAGCTTGGCCGCTGTCGCCACGGCACCACGGTTCGGCTCGTCCGGGCGTACCCCTGCGACCGGGGAACGCAAGGAGACACCGACCCGCAGCTTGCCCGGCGGGGTGAGTTTCGCCGGTGCGCGCCCGGCCAGGACGCTGAAGCCGAGGGCGGCGTCGCCGACGGTCGTGGCCAGGATGCCGTGCTCGACGAGCCCGAGCCAGCCGTCCAGGCCCAGGTCGCACGGGATCACGTCGCGGCCGGGCTTGAGGCCGACCAGGCCGCAGCAGGCCGCGGGGATGCGGATCGAGCCGAGGCCGTCGTTGCCGTGGGCGATGGGGACCAGGCCGGCCGCGACCGCGGCGGCCGAGCCACCCGACGAGCCGCCGGGGGTACGGTCGAGCGACCACGGGTTACGGGTGGCGCCGTCCGGGCCGTCGGTCGTGCCCCACAGGCCCATCTCGGGCATCCGGGTGACGCCGACGACGACCGCGCCGGCGCCCCGCAGCCGGCGGACCACCTCGTGGTCCTCCTCGGCCACGGGGGTCCGGGCGGCCGCGGAGCCGTGCCAGGTCGGCAGGCCCGCGACCGGGGTGTTCTCCTTGACCGCCACGGGTACGCCGGCGAGCGGCAGGTTGGCCAGGTCCTCCTGCTCGTCCACCTTCTCGGCCTCGACGATCGCCTCCCCGCCGCGCACCACGCGGAACGCGGTGAGCGACGGTTCGGAGATCGCGATCTGCTCGAGGTGGTCGGCGACCACCTGGGTGGCGCTCGTGTCGCCGCGGCGGACCGCCCGGGAGATCTGCTTCGCCGTGGCACCCACCCACGTGGTCGCCAGGTTGTCCATGGCCCGTCTCCGCCTGTCTACTGTGTCTATAAAGCGCCTCAGCCGAGCGCCTGCTCGAGATCCGCGAGCAGATCGTCAACGGTTTCGATGCCGACAGACAGTCGCACGAGATCGGCGGGGACTTCAAGCGGTGAGCCCGCGGCGCTGAGGTGTGTCATCTGGCCGGGGTGCTCGATCAGCGACTCGACGCCGCCGAGCGACTCGGCGAGGACGAAGAGTTTCGTCCGGTTACAGACCTCGATGGCCTGCTCGGGACCGCCCTTGGTGCGGAAGGAGATCATCCCGCCGAAGCGCGACATCTGCTTGGCGGCGGTCTCGTGTCCGGGATGCGACTCGAGGCCCGGATAGAGGACCCGGCCGACCTTCGCGTGGGTCTCGAGGTAGGCCACGATCCGCTCGGCGTTGTCGCAGTGCCGGTCCATCCGTACGCCGAGAGTCTTGATCCCGCGCAGCGTCAGCCACGCGTCGAACGGCCCGTTGACCGCGCCCATCGCGTTCTGGTGGAACGCGAGCTGCTCGCCGAGGTCCACGTCGGCCGTGACCAGGGCGCCGCCGACGACGTCGGAGTGGCCGCCGAGGTACTTGGTCGTGGAATGGATCACGACGTCGGCGCCGAGGGCGATCGGCTGCTGCAGGTACGGCGACGCGAACGTGTTGTCCACGGCCAGCATGGCGTCGTACTCGTGGGCCAGGCCGGCCAGCGCGGGGATGTCCGCGATGTTGAGCAGCGGGTTGGTCGGCGTCTCGGCCCAGATCAGCCGGGTGTGGCCGGGACGGAACGCCGCCCGGACCGCGTCGAGGTCGTTCAGCGCCACCGCGGTCCAGTCCAGGCCCCAGTTCTCGGCGACCTTGCTGAAGAGGCGGTACGTGCCGCCGTACGCGTCGTCCGGGATCACCACGTGGTCGCCGGGGCGGCAGACCGTGCGCAGCAACGTGTCCTCGGCGGCGAGCCCGCTGGCGAAGGCGAGACCGCGCCGGCCGCCCTCGATCGCGGCGAGGCATTCCTGCAGGGCGTCGCGGGTCGGGTTGCCCGAGCGGCTGTACTCGTAGCCCAGCCGGGGCGCACCGACGGCGTCCTGGGCGTACGTGCTGGTCTGGTAGATCGGCGGCACCACGGCACCCGTCCGCGGGTCGGGATCCTGCCCGGCGTGGATGGCCAGTGTGTCGAAGCCGTACTCGTTACCCGTCATGAGGGGCAAGGCTAGTCTGCGCTGATGGCCGACTGCCTCTTCTGCGGGATAGTGGCGGGCGCCGTTCCCGCATTCAAGGTCGTGGACAGCCCCGACGGCGTCGGCTTCCTCGACATCCGGCCCGTGTTCAAGGGCCACGTGCTGGTGGTGCCGCGACCGCACGTACCCGAATTGACCGCTCTTGAAAAGGATCTCCTGCCCGGATTCTTCGCGCTGGTGCAGCGGGTAGCCGCCGCTGTCCCCTCCGCGACCGGGGCAAAAGGAACATTCGTCGCGATGAACAACGTCGTGTCGCAATCGGTCCCCCATCTGCATGCCCACGTCGTACCCCGGACGAAGGGCGACGGCCTGCGCGGGTTCTTCTGGCCGCGGCACAAGTACGACTCGGACGACGAGGCGGCTGCCTACGCTTCCCGTATCGGCGACGCGCTCGGGTAAGGAACCCCGGGTGGATGGTGTTACACCCGGCGGACGAAGGGAGACACCGTGTTCCTGCGGTACAAGAAGCTCGAGCTGCCCACCCCCGACCAGGCCGCCCCCGGCCGCCTCATCGAGATGCCGGTGGCCGACAAGCACACGGTGCTCGGAACCCCGCTGAAGGGCCCCTGGCCGGCCGGCCTCGAGACGGCCGTGTTCGGCATGGGCTGCTTCTGGGGCGCCGAGCGCATCTTCTGGCGCCTGCCGGGCGTGTACTCCACCTCCGTGGGTTACGCGGGCGGCTTCACCCGCAACCCGACGTACGAGGAGACGTGCTCGGGAACGACCGGGCACACCGAGGCCGTCCAGGTGGTCTACGACCCCGCGAAGATCAGCTACGAGGACCTGCTCAAGGCCTTCTGGGAGAACCACGACCCGACACAGGGCATGCGGCAGGGCAACGACGTCGGTACGCAGTACCGCTCGGCGATCTACACGACGACGTCGGAGCAGGAGCGGCTCGCTCAGGCGTCGCTTGACGCCTTCCAGCCGGTGGTGCGCAAGGCGGGCCACGGCACGATCACCACGGAGATCAAGCCGCTGGACGCGTTCTACTACGCGGAGGACTACCACCAGCAGTACCTGTCCGACAGCAAGAATCCGGGCGGCTACTGCAACCACGGCCCTACAGGACTCAAGTACTGTGCCCCCAACCTCGGGCTTGATAGCACACCCTGATGGCTGCAGAACGCCCCGACCAACGGCCGGGGCGTTCTGTCATCCCCTGCTCCGTATCAGGCCCGCCGAGCACGGACGGCGGCAAACCCGCGCGGCTGATCAGGTCATGGCGGGCATGCCCGGGTAAGTGTAAGGACTCGGCCTCCTTCTCCGGCCCGCTGGTACTTGCTGCGATCATCAAGTTCATGGGTGAGATCAACTTCGGGCTGTGTCCGCATTGCGGAAGCGCTGAGATCGTCTGTGTGCCGAGCAGCATGAACGACGGCTTCAACCGCAGTGGCATTGCGGTGAGCGCCTTGCGAGTGATCCCGTTTTCTCGCGTGATTTGCCTGCAGTGCGGGTTGGTCCGCGAGTGGATTACCGACCGTGTCCACCTGGACCTTCTGCGCAAGAAGTTCGGCCCCAAGCGGTGAGCTCAGTCGGCGCAGGGGCACCTCGCGCGTTCGCTCATCGGCATGTGAAAGCACTCCGCGCTTAACCGACTCAGTCGAACTCTCGACGTGCTCCCTCTGGAAGGGTAACTGCATCTTGCACCTACAGGGCTTAAGTACTGTGCCCCTAACCTCGGCCTCGACAGCACGCCATGACAACGACGAACGCCCCGACCTACCCGGTCGGGGCGTTCCACTATCTCATTGCTAGCTAGGTCCGATCGGCGCACCGAGCACGGACGGCGGCATGAGAGTGCGCTCGTGGATAGCACCTTTTGTCGTCTACTCTGCACCGAGTGTTCGGCCACGACGAGATGGTTCGGCTGTACGGGCCATGGAAGGCCCGCACTCCACGGGACGCTGCCGCGTTGTTCGAGGGTTACTGCGGCCGCTGGTGGGTCGCCGGCGGGTGGGCCATCGGGGCGTTCACGAACTTTCCACGTAGGCACGACGACCTGGATCCCAGCATCCCGTGCTCCGAGGTGGCAGCGTTACGCCAGCACCTCTCCGGGCGGTTTGACGTCTGGGCGGCTGACGATGGCGCCCTTCGCCCCTCGTCGGCCAGAACAACCCGCGACCGAACTTCACCACCCACGCGAGCTCTAAGCGCCAAGCTCCTTGGCAGAGAATTCAGTCCAGCCGTATCCGTACTGGGCTTCGGTCGTTGATGTTGCAGTTCAATTCTCAGAGTTGGTCGGCTAGTCGCATGGTAGCTATTGTGCAACCATGACGAGCAACTCCACTGCGGCGGCGCCCCCGGCTGCATCCACCGCGCTTTTTATGTGGAACATACCGAGCCTAGAGCCAGGCGCTTCTGTAGCCTTAGCGGCCGAAGCTGGTCGCACAACAATGATCCTCGGGGCAAATGGATCTGGCAAGTCTGCACTCGGCCTTTGGCTTGACACCAAAGCGACTGGAACCAAGGTTAAGCGACTGATCGCTCACCGCAAATTGTGGTTCGAGAACGCCGGTCCAAATATCACCCCCGCTCGCCGAGATAGCGCCGCGGCGAACATTAAGACGTGGAACATGCAAGAGAATTCGCGCTATCTGGACCACGCAGCGGATTTGCGGTCTGAAATCGTTCTGTTCGACTTATTGTCAACGATCAATTACCGCAACAGCAACCTTGCTGCATTGCACGACAGCGGCGCATCGCACGATGAGATTGCTATGCAGGTGGAGCCTTCGCCGCTTACTCTGCTAAACGGAATTCTCGCTCGGTCTGGGCTCGATATCCAGCTTGCGCTAACCGCCACCTCTACGTTCAGCGTCGTCAAATCGAACACAGGCCCAGAATATCCCATCTTCATGATGTCGGACGGAGAGAAAAGCGCCGTCCTACTAGCGGCTGAAGTGCTATCGGCGGAAGAGGGCAGCATCCTCATAATTGACGAGCCGGAACGTCACGTGCACCGTCGCATCTCGGCATCACTGATCGCAGCCGTGATTGCATCGCGCCCCGATTGTTCCTTCATTGTCCTCACACACGATTTGGAACTCGCGTCGGCATTGCCCGCTTCGGAAACTCAAGTCTATGTGCTGGGCACTTGCAAATGGCTGGACACCACACCTATCGGGTGGAGCCTGGCCAGGGCCGACCTATCGGAGACCCTTCCCGAGGCGGCACGAAGGGAGATTCTTGGCGGGCGTCGCCAGATCCTCTTTGTCGAGGGCGAGCGACAAAGCCTCGATGTGAGCCTCTACAGGATTCTTTTCCCGGACTGGACTCCGACCCCGTCGGGAAGCTGCGACCACGTAATCAGATCCGTCACTGGCCTTACCTCGAATGAGAATCTACATTGGGTTCACGCCAAAGGAATCGTAGACGGAGACGGCAGATCAACTGACGAAATTCGAACCCTCGCCAATAAGGGCATCCTTGTCTTGCCGGTGAGCGAAATTGAGAGCTTGTATTACGGGAGCGAGGCCATCGAGGCGATGGCAGAGCAACAGAGCGCCGCACTCGGAGTCCCAAAAGACGACATGGTGAGAAAGGCAACTGAGGACGCTTTAGCTTCCGTGCGACAGAGTGGGATCCCCGAACACCTGGCGGCCTCTATCGCAGTCAAGGAAATCGGCCGGAAAGTGTTCGACGGCCTACCTGACAAGAATGGCCTGATCGGCGGGATAGATCCAATCTCAGTCGCCATGCCATCCCCCTATCCCGCCCTGCTAAGCCGCATTAACTCTCTCCTCGCCGCAGGTGACCTTGACGGGCTGGTTCAGCTGGCACCGATACGCGACACACCCATGAGAGGAAGGATTGCAAGGGCTTTGAGATACCTATCGGTTGACGACTACCAGTCAGCGGTCCGCACTCGGCTAGAGTCGGACCTCCAGCTTGTACAAAAGCTGAGAGACAAGGTCGGAGCACTTCCGAATTAAATCGCCTCTTCGCAGCACCATGTTGGCTCGACAACACGTCCTGACAACGACGAACTCCCCGACCAGGTTAAGGTCGGGGAGTTCCGCTCTTCGCCTGCTAGGCGACCCTGCGGCCGGGATAAGAACGAGCAGACGGGGCGGTGGAGAGCTCCACAGCAAGTTTGAAGATCGCCGCGACTTTCTCAAGGACGTCGGCGTCCTCGATAGTCGGGGCCAGCCCCTGTTCTGCCCTCGATCGCGTCACCATCGCTCGGATTTGATCGATGTTGGCCGGCACTCGCGCCGTGTTCGTCGGGCGACCTTGATCGACAAGCGCCAGCGGCCGAGAGGTCGCTTCCTCGCTGAAACATTGGGGCGTTCGGCTGACGATCGAGTCCGCTTCTGCGGCGGTCTCTATGGTGCTGTCGACGGCCCTGAGTCGCACGGTGACGGCCTCCCGGTGCTGCGTTGCGGATGGGGGCGAGGATGGAGGGGTCGATGTCTCTGCGGGCCCCTGCGCGGCCCGCTGAGAGCCGCGCTGAGCCAAGATCTCCACTTCCCTGGGGGTTCGCATCCGGCCGGAATCCTCCGGCATCCTGCATGTTGCAGTGGAAGGCGGAGAGGGAGCGAAGGTTCGGCGGCGTTGTAGGCGCGCCGTTGACCGAGGACGGCATGGAGCGCTTGCTAGTCCAGTTTTTCGAAGAACCCAGCGAGCGCCTCGCGAAGCTAGTGGGCCGACTCGACGAGATCACGACGCAGGCTGCCAAGACAGGACAGATCACCACCGATAACGTCGCAGAACTACGCTTGGTCGTTGGCATGCTGAAGGAAACTGATTCGTACCGCCTGGCCGAGTCGGCAAGAGCGCTGGGAGAGGCCGCCGACATCTATTCAGCGCTGAATCTTGGCAAGGCTGCGGGCCGTCTGGCCGAAGCGGCAGACGTCCTCGGCTCCATGGACCTTGGAGCGAAGGCTCAGGCGCTTCACAGTGCCGCCGAACAGTTGCGCTACAGCACCCGCAACCTGCCGGAGTACTAGCGCCTGTCGGCGGACAGGAAGAGGCGGGCGCTCTAGGGTCACATATCTAGAGGCTTGTCCCAAACGGGATGACCTGCCCGGTGGGCGTCGCCCGTACCGACTGACCAGCGGATAAGGCACCCCGGCGAGGGGACAGCGACGAGCGCGTCAGTCGCCGTCCCCTCGTTTGCACTCCGTGATCGCCTGCGTAAGGCCGTGCATCGTCGGCGGGGATCCGGGCAGGTGATCATCCGGAACTGCTGGTTTCCCGCGGGATCTGCCTGCAGTGCGGGTTGGTCCGGGAGTGGATAACCGACCGTGCGCACATCGACCTTCTACGCAAGAAGTTCGCACCCCAGCAGTGAGTCGGCGCCGCGTCTATGACCAGAGGCTCGATGATCCGCTGACCTCCGTCGACCGGTCAGGTTTGGGCGGCGGCCGTAACACGTGCGGGTGGAAAAGATCGACAGCTGCCGACAGCTCCTCACACACTGAATGGACCGACAATTCAGGAGGTAGCCCTCGGGAGGTGTCACGATGCCCACATTCCACAACGATGAGGAGCAGGCCGCCTGGGTCCTGGCCGAGTCCCTCATCGAGAAGGCGCGGACCATGATGCGGCAGGCCGAGAGCGCCCTCGAGACGTGGCGGATCGGTAAGGAGCTGAATCGGCTTCGGTGCGCCCGGCGGGGCATCAGTGCGTCCGACGCCGAGATCCGGTGGTCGGAGACCGCCAATGCGAAGAATGCGCTGACCGACAACAGCTTCCACGTGTCGCTGGCGACGATGTACTACGGCGCCGCCGCCGCTCATTACTCGCGCGCGCAGTATCTGCGCAGTCGGGGCGAGGAAGCCCGGGTGTAAGTCGGCTCCTGGAGAGCCGGTGCACGCACGGGGGACGAGCGCCGAACTCCCCAGGAACCTGCAGCCAGTGTGCGAGCGTCGTCTGAGAAACCGCTGAACGCGAGCCTCGGATCAGCTGGGAGCCGGCGGGGAGCGCGGTGGGTCGGCGGGGGCCGTGGCGGTCGGCGGGCCGGCGGGCTTGTCGTCCTGCTGGTCGCCCGGGCCGGCCAGGGCCAGACCGAGCACCGCGCCGGCGCCGATGAGGCCGAGGCCGGCGAGCGACACTCTGCGTCGATCCGTTTCGTGCATGGCGCAAGGGTGCCGCGCGCTCCTGAGAGGTCGCTGAGCCGCTTCACATCCGCCAGACTTGGGGGATGCAGACCGCCACGGAGAACGAACGCAAGTACGACGTCCCGTCCGGCTTCGCCCTGCCCGAGCTGGCCGGCGCCTGTGGCGTCAGCCGGGCCGGCGAGGCGGAGACGCACGAGCTCGACGCCACGTACTTCGACACCGACGATCTCCGGCTGGCTCGTAACAAACACACGCTGCGCCGGCGTACCGGGGGGAACGACGCCGGGTGGCATCTGAAGACGCCCGGTGCGGGGTCCGCCCGTACCGAGCATCGGCTGCCGCTGACCGAGGGCGACGAGGTGCCCGCCGAGCTCGCCGCCGAGGTGCGGACCATCGTGCGGACGCGGCCGCTGCGGCCCGTGGCGAAGCTGCGGACCCGTCGCGTCGAGACGCCGCTGTGCGACGCGGACGGGCGGACGCTCGCGCTGGTCGCTCAGGACGAGGTCGCCGCCGAGACCGATGACGGCACGCAGCGGTGGCAGGAGCTCGAGGTCGAGCTCGTCGACGGCGGCCCGGAGGTTCTCGAGGCCGTGGAGGGCCTGCTCAGCGCGGCCGGGGCCACTCCGGCGGCCGGGCCGTCGAAGCTCGCCCGGGCGCTGGGTGATCGCCTGGCCACGCCGAAGACCGGCAAACGGCGCAAGACGGACCCCGTTCTCGGGTACGCCCGGGAGCAGCGCGACGCCATCGAGGCCCAGGACCCGGCGGTACGAGCCGGCGACGCGGACGGCGTACACAAGATGCGGGTGGCCACCCGCCGCCTGCGCAGCACCCTGAAGACGTTCAAGGACGCGTTCGACCCCGACCACGCGGAATTCCTCAAGGGCGAGCTGAAGTGGCTCGCGGACTGTCTCGGCGCGGTCCGCGACGGCCAGGTCCTGTCGCACAAGCTGGTGGCCGCCGCCGAGGCGTACCCGCAGGTCGCGGGCCGTATCCGGCAGAAGCTGGACGACGACGTGACCCGTGGCCGGGAGGAGCTGGTGGCGGCGCTGGACAGCGACCGGTACCTCGGCATGCTCGACGCCATGGACACGCTCGTCGACGAGGCCCGCCCGGACGACGGGGGTGCGCTGCGCCGCGTACGCAAGGTGCTGCACCGTGCCGACGCCCTGCTCGACACGGCCGTCGCCGACGGGGTGGACGCCGAGCTGCACGAGGCCCGCAAGAAGTACAAGCAGGCCCGGTACGCCGTGGAGGTGTTCGCGCCGGCCGCCGGCAAGCCCGGCAAGAAGCTCGTCTCCGCGCTGACCTCGCTGCAGGACGTGCTGGGTGCCCACCAGGACTCGGTGGTCGCCCGGGAGGTGCTGCGCGAGGTGGCCGGGACGGCCCCGGACGCTTTCGAGTACGGCGTGCTCTACGCCCGCCAGGAACGCGTCGGAGAGGAGACCTTCCACGAGCTGCCCGAGGCGATCGCGGCGTCGCGCCGGAAGAAGCTGCGGTCATGGCTGGGCTGACGTTCATGCGCCGTTAGGTGGTACGTCGCCGTCCGTGGGTATGAAAGCGGGGTATGGAGCCCGAGAACGACCAGCAGCCCCAGGAGGACATCACCACTCCTCCGTACGCGGGGCCGATCAAGGAGCTCGGCGGATACCGGGTCGCGGACGACGATGACGACGACCCGGTGCTGCTCAACGCCGACGGCAGCCCGGTCGACACGTGGCGCGAGGACTACCCGTACGACGAACGGCTCTCCCGGCCGGAGTACGACCACGACAAGCGCCTGCTGCAGATCGAGCTGCTCAAGCTGCAGAACTGGTGCAAGGCCAGCGGCGAACGGCTGGTGATCCTGTTCGAGGGCCGGGACGCGGCGGGCAAGGGCGGCACGATCAAGCGCTTCATGGAACACCTGAACCCGCGTGGTGCCTCTGTGGTGGCGCTGGAGAAGCCGAACGAGCGCGAGAGCACCCAGTGGTACTTCCAGCGCTACATCAAGCACCTGCCGGCGGCCGGCGAGATCGTGATGTTCGACCGATCCTGGTACAACCGGGCCGGCGTCGAGCGGGTGATGGGCTTCTGCACCCGCGCCGAGTACCTCGAGTTCATGCGGCAGGCCCCCGACCTGGAGCGGATGCTCGTCCGCTCGGGCATCCACCTGGTCAAATTCTGGTTCTCGGTCTCCCAGGGCGAGCAGCGCACCCGGTTCGCGATCCGCCAGGTGGACCCGGTACGCCAGTGGAAGCTCTCGAAGATGGACCTGGAGTCGCTGGACAAGTGGGACGACTACACGGAGGCCAAGGAGGCGATGTTCTTCTACACGGACACCGCCGACGCCCCGTGGACCGTGGTGAAGAGCAACGACAAGAAGCGGGCCCGGCTGGAGGCCATGCGCTACGTCCTCAACCGCTTCCACTACGACGACAAGGACCCGGAGGTCGTCGGCACCCCGGATCCGGAGATCGTCGGACCGGCCTCGCTGGCGGTCGAGGGGACCGAATTGTCTCCTCGAGTATTCCCGCGCCTGTAGTGAGAAATAAGGCGTTGTCGACAGCCTCCCCGGGTGGTTAACGTGGCCGTACACGTGAAGGGAGGTGGTCCGAAGTTGTATAGCAACGGGACTCGTGAGGTGGCTGTCCGCTAGCCGCTGTCCTCGACAGCTTCGAGAAAGTTCTCTGCAATAACGTCGAGACCGTGTGGCAGCGGTGCGGCGAATACCAGACAGCCACCCGACCCCCGGGGATCCGGCCTAGTCCGACCGGACCACGCACCGCGAGGCGCGTGGAAGTCCCCGGGGGTCGCTTCATTTCCGGGGAGCGCACCGATGCGTGAGCTGACGATCCTGGGTACGGCCAGCCAGGTGCCGACCCGGCACCGCAACCACAACGGCTACCAGCTGCGCTGGGACGACGAGGTGATCCTCTTCGACCCGGGCGAGGGCACCCAGCGCCAGATGCTCATGGCCGGCTTGGCCGTCACCCCGCTGACGCGCATCTGCATCACGCACTTCCACGGCGACCACTCGCTGGGCCTGCCGGGCGTCATCCAGCGGATCTCCCTCGACAAGGTGCCGCACCCGGTCCGCGTCCACTTCCCCGCGGGCGGCCGCGACTACTTCGACCGGCTCCGGCACGCGACCAGCTTCTACGACGTCGCGGACCTCCTTCCCGAGCCTGTCTCCGACGGCTTCCGCGCCGAGACCACCGCGGGCACGCTCACCGCTCTGCCGCTACGGCACTCCATCGAGACGTACGGATATCGCCTGGCCGAACCGGACGGGCGCCGGATGGTTCCGGCGCTGCTGGAGGCGTACGGAATCACCGGCCCGGCCGTCGGCGAGCTGCAGCGGACCGGTCGCTCGGGCACCGTCACGATCGACGACGTCAGCGCGCCGCGGCCGGGCCAGCGGTTCGCCTTCGTCATGGACACCGGCCTGTGCGACAACGTGTTCGCCCTGGCCGACGGCGCCGACCTGCTCGTGATCGAGTCGACGTTCCTCGCCGAGGACGCCGCGATGGCCGCCCAGGTCGGCCACCTCACCGCCGGGCAGGCCGCGTCGGTGGCCCGGCAATCGGGCGTGCGCACGCTGGTCCTCACCCACTTCTCCCAGCGGTACGCCGACAGCACCCGCTTCCTCGACGAGGCCCGGGCGGAGTTCGACGGCGACATCGTGCTCGCCGAGGACCTCATGCGGGTGCCGGTGCCCCCGCGCTTAGGCTCGTCGCATGAGCGTGCAGCTTCGGCCCGCGGCTGACGATGACCTGTTCCCGATCGGCGATCTGCACTACCGGTCCCGAGCCTGCGCATACGCCGGCATCGTCTCTCCTGACGCGCTGACGTTCGGCAGTCCGGCCGCGCTGGGCGAGTGGTGGTCGGAGCGGTGGCACTGGGAACGCGACACCCACCGCCTCACGGTCGCGGTCGCCGGCGACGTGCTGGCCGGCTTCACCTATCTGGGGCCGGCCGAGGAGGACGGGGTCGCCGAGCTCAGCGCGATCCACGCGGACCCGGCCTTCGTCGGCAAAGGGGTCGGGCGGGCACTGATGCTGGACGCGCTGCCCGAGCTGGGCCGCATCGGGACGCGGGCGGTGCTCTGGGTGCTGGCGGCCAACAGCCGCGCGCGGTGCTTCTACGAGCGTGGGGGGTGGGTCGCGGACGGCGTGACCCGCGTCGAGGCGATCGGGAACGAGCCGGTGGACCAGGTCCGCTATTCACGAACGGTCTGAGGCGGAGGGAGGGCGGGAGCGCGTGACCGAGTGAATGCGGGGGAACCTGTGGTCACGCACTCCCGCCTACCGCGCCCGCCCCTGCCGGGTTTGCGCCTGGCCGGAGGCGCCGACCGGCGGAGGCGTGCCGGTCGATCGGCGGGGCGGGTCCGGGTGCGGGACATCGCTCGCGCTGGCGGGGCTGCGGGGATGTCACCGCGGTACGGCGTCGGTCCGGGCCGAGGAGAGTCGGATCCTTGCCGGGGGACGGTCAAGGTCCCGGTCGACGCCTGAGCAAGTCAGTCGAAGCGGCCCCGGTTGAGGTCGTCGTTCTTGCGCGTCTCCCGGCGGACCCGGTTGTCGTCGAACACGCCGGGGATGTCACGCATGCTGTTGAGGTCGTGGCGCAGCGTCCAGGCCTCCCGCCACGGGCGCCGGGAGGCGGCGTCCGCGCGCTCGGCGATGCGCCGGGGGGCGCAGGGCCACCGCCATCCGCACCAGACACAGTTGCCGTCGTGTCCCGCTTCGGCGTGCCGCCCCAGCATCCGCTGGGCGTCCTGCCAGAGCAGCCGGTCCACGATGCCGGCCGGCGCGGCCTGGTCGACGATGACCATCGTGTACGAACCTCCGTCCTGCGAGCGCGGCGCTGTCGTACCCCATACAACCCCCGCCCCCGGGACGTCGATCGGACTGAGTGTGCGACCTTCGCGACTATGAGTGATGGGGGTTGTTCGCCGTGGGCGGACGGGGCACGGGCATCGATGCCGATGGGCGCGCTGTTGCTGCGGTCATGGATACCGAACACACGGGTGTCGACATGGAGGCGCTCGATGCCTACAGCCAGGTGGTCACCGGCGTCGCCGGCGGCCTGCTTCCCTCCGTTGCCGCGCTGAGTGTCCGCACCGCTCGCGGCGCGGGCGCCGGTTCCGCGGTGACGTTCACCGATGACGGGTTCCTGATCACCAATGCCCACGTGGTGGCCGGTGCCACGGGCGGCACGGCCGCGTTCGCGGACGGCACGGAGACCCGGTTCGACGTGGTGGGCGCGGATTCCCTCTCCGACCTCGCCGTCGTACGGGTGCACAACCCGGGCGCCCCGGCCGCTCCGCTCGGGGACGCGGACCGGCTGCGCATCGGTCAGCTTGTCGTCGCCGTGGGCAACCCGATGGGCCTGGCCGGCTCGGTGACGGCGGGCGTGGTCTCCGGCCTCGGCCGTTCCCTGCCCGCCCGCGACGGCCGGCGGGTACGCATCATCGACGACGTCATCCAGACCGACGCCGCCCTCAACCCCGGCAACTCCGGCGGTGCTCTTGCCGACTCCGCGGGAACGGTGGTGGGCGTCAACACCGCCGTGGCGGGCTACGGCCTGGGTCTGGCCGTACCCGTCAACCGGACGACCCGGCAGATCATCGGTGAGCTGGTCGCCACGGGCCGGGTCCGGCGTGCGTGGCTGGGGGTCGCCGGGATCCCGACCCCGCTCCCGCCGCCGCTCGCCGAGCGGCTCGGACAGAAGCTGGGCCTCCGCGTGGTCGAGGTCGTCCCGGGCAGCCCGGCCGGCACCGCAGGCATCTACCTCGGCGACATCCTCATCACCGCGGGCGGCGAGAAGGTCCAGACCGTGCAGGCCCTGCAACGCCTCATGCTCGGACCGGCGATCGGCAAGAGCCTCCCGATCACGGTTCTCCGCAGGAACGCGCTCGTGGACGTCGTCTCCGTCCCCACCGAGCTCAACTGAGGAAGGCCGGGTGCGGAACGTCCCGCACCCGGCGCAGAGCTACCTCAACTCAAATGGGCCAGAAGGTCCTGGCGGGTGAGGACGCCGGCGGGCTTGCCGTCGACCAGCACCATCGCCGCATCCGCCTTCTCGAGCAGCGCGACCGCCTCGCTGACCGGCTGGCCGCCGCCGATCATGGGCAGCGGCTCCCCCATGTGGCGCTCGATCGTGTCGTGCAGGTGCGCCTGGCCGGTGAAGAGGGCGTCCAGCAGGGCCTTCTCCGCGATCGAGCCGGCCACCTCGCCGGTCACGACGGGCGGCTCGGCCTTGAGGACCGGGAGCTGGCTGACGCCGTACTCACGCATGTAGTCGATGGCGTCGCGAACGGTCTCGGTCGGGTGGACGTGGACCAGCGGGGGCATCGAGCCGCCCTTGGCCTCCAGGGCGGTGGCCACCGTCGGGGAGCCGTCGCCGGTGGCGAGGAAGCCGTACCGGGCCATCCAGGTGTCGTTGAAGATCTTGGAGAGGTAGCCGCGGCCGCCGTCCGGCAGCAGGACCACGATCACGTCGTCCGGGCCGGCCTTGCGGGCCACCTCGAGCGCCGCCACCACGGCCATGCCGCAGCTGCCGCCGACCAGCAGGCCCTCCTCGCGGGCGAGGCGGCGGGTCATCTCGAAGGAGTCCGAGTCGGACACCTCGATGACCTCGTCGCAGATGCTGCGGTCGTACGTGGTGGGCCAGAAGTCCTCGCCGACCCCCTCCACCAGGTACGGCCGGCCGGTGCCGCCGGAGTAGACCGAGCCCTCCGGGTCCGCGCCGACGACCCGTACGCCGCCCTGCTCCTTGAGGTAGCGCCCGACGCCGCTGATCGTGCCGCCGGTGCCGACGCCCGCCACGAAGTGGGTGATCCGGCCCTCGGTCTGCTTCCAGATCTCGGGGCCGGTCTCCTCGTAGTGCGAACGCGGGTTGGCCGGATTGCTGTACTGGTCGGGCTTCCACGCGCCGGGGATCTCCCGGGCCAGCCGGTCCGAGACGTTGTAGTAGGAGCGGGGGTCCTCGGGGGCGACGGCGGTCGGGCAGACCACGACCTCCGCGCCGTACGCCCGCAGCACGTTCTGCTTGTCCTCGCTGACCTTGTCGGGGCAGACGAAGATGCACCGGTAGCCGCGCAGCTGGGCGACCAGGGCCAGGCCCACGCCGGTGTTGCCGCTGGTCGGCTCGACGATCGTGCCGCCCTCCTTGAGGATGCCGGCCTTCTCCGCATCCTCGACCATGCGCAGGGCGATCCGGTCCTTCACCGAGCCGCCGGGGTTGAAGTACTCCACCTTGGCGAGGACGGTCGCCGCGATGCCGTCGGTGACGCTACGCAGCCGGACGAGGGGGGTGTCCCCGATGATCTCGACGACGTTGTCGTAGTACCGCACGTCTTTGTGCCCTTCTCGGTGCTGACCAGTGAGTTGTCAGGCCAGCCTACGACTCAGGACACGACTGTCCCGGGCAGGATGGTGGCGCGTTGCCTCTCCCACTCCAGGAAGCGGTCCGTCTCGCTGAGCACGGTGCCCGCCAGCCAGGCGATCATCGCGGCGTCGTCGACCAGCCCGAAGATCCACAGGAACAGCTCGGGGACCACGTCGATCGGCGAGACCACGTACGCGGTGGCTGCGGCCATCATGGCCACCCGCATCCCGCCGTCGTACTCGCCGCGCGCGGTCGCCATCATCATCCGAGGCAGCGCTGCCAGCCGTTTGCCGACCGAGGGGCCCCCGCGTGAGCCCTTCATGAGGGCCCTCCCGAGCGCCGTGAAGGCGGCGGTGCGGTGCAAGGTCCTAGCCATGGTCGTCCCCTTTCGCTGGTTTCAGCATGACGTCCATGCGCTAGTTATGCCCGCTAGGCACGGGGTTCAGGCTTCTGTCGCACGCCCGCGTTAATCTCGAAGACCCCACCATCGCCGGAACTCGAGCGAGAGCGAGGGATAGCGTGCAGAAGGTGCGCAACTGGACAGAGGCGGATCGACGCCGGATCAGGCTCGCCGGCCAGGTGGCCGGCGGGGTCACGGGGGCCGCGGCGGGATTCACGCTCCTCTCCGCGGGCGTGCTGCTGCGCCAGGCGGCCGACGCACGCCGGGTCATTCCCATGGCCGAGGCCCCTCCCCCACGCGGCGACGGGCTGTACGGCGCCAAGTTCCCCGGCAAGCCGCTGAGCATGGTGATCATCGGGGATTCCACAGCGGCCGGCTACGGCGTGCACCGGCCGCGCGAGACGCCCGGCGCCCTGCTCGCCACCGGCGTCTCCCGCCGGTTGCGCCGGCCGGTGCGCCTGCACCGGGTCGCCGTGGTCGGCGCCACCTCCGCGGGGCTGCCGCACCAGGTGGACGCGGCGCTGGAGTACGACCCCGAGGTCGCGGTCATCATCATCGGCGGCAACGACGTCACCCACGTCTCCGTCCGGGCCGCCGCGATCCGCCATCTCAGCGACGCGGTGCGGCGCCTGCGTGCCGTGGGTTGCAAGGTCGTCGTGGGCACGTGCCCCGACCTCGGCGCGATCCAGCCGATCAAGCCGCCGCTGCGCTGGCTGGCGCGCACCTGGAGCCGCCAGCTCGCCGCGCAGCAGACGGTCGCGGTGGTCGAGGCGGGCGGGCGTACGGTCTCGCTGGGCGACCTGCTCGGCCCGTATTTCGTGGCAGATCCGGTACGGATGTTCGGCGCCGACCGTTTCCACCCGTCGGTCGAGGGGTACGCCCGGGCCGCGGCGGTCATCATGCCGACGCTGATGGCGGTGCTCGGTGAGGACGACCGGTCGCCGGCCACCGGGCCCGACGGGGTGCGCAGCCTCCCGCAGGCGGCCCACGAGGCGGTGCGCGCGGCCGGCACCGAGGTCAGCGCGGCGAAGGTGGACGGCCGGGAGCGCGGGCCGGCGGGCCGGTGGGCGCAGCTGCGCCGGCACCCGTGGTTCGGCGAGCCGCACACCTGGTTCGGCAACCGGGCGGCGGCGCTGTTGTCCACCTCCTCGGGCATTCCCGGGTGGTCCGGTGTTACGCGTGGGTCGAGCCGGGCGGCGTCCGGCGCCGTAGGCTGGACTCCGGAGGATCATCAAGCGGCCGTGGACTGACGGCCGGGCGAGCACCCCACGCGGCAGGGAGGCGACATGACGGGCCTGACGGGACGGATCGGCAGGGCGGCGGCGACCACGCTGTTCGCCTCGGCCGTGGGCGGGGTCGCCCTGCTCGCCGGCGAGGCGCTCGCCGCGAAGAGCCGGCGGTACGCCAAGCCCACCATGGGGCTCGCGCTGCGCACGTCGATGGGCCCGTCGGCCGCCCCGGCGCTGCGCCTGGTGCTGCTCGGCGACTCGGCCGCGATCGGGGTCGGCGTGGAGTGGCTGTCGGAGACGGTCGGCGGCCAGCTGGCCCGGTTGCTCGCCGACGGCACCCCGGAGTCGGGGAAGCGCCACGTGCTGCTGTCCAGCGTCGGCGTCGCCGGATCCCGGTCGACGGACCTCGCCACCCAGGTGGCCCGGGCCCTGCTCGGCGACCGCCCGGACGTGGCGGTGGTGCTGATCGGCGCCCACGACGCGACCGGCCTGCGCGGGCCCGAGGAGGCGGCCCAGCACCTCGGCAACGCCGTACGCCGGCTGCGCGACGCGGGCGTGCAGGTGGTCGTCGGCACGTGCCCCGACCTCGGCGCCGTACGCTCGATCGCCCAGCCGCTGCGGCAGGTCACGGGCTGGCTGGGACGCCGGGTGGCGCGCGCCCAGGCGGCGGCGGTGCAGGAGGCCGGCGGTGTGGTCGTGGACCTCGCGGACGAGACCGGTGCGGTGTTCCGGGCCGACGCGGGCACCCTCTGCTACGACGGCTTCCACCCCTCCGCGGACGGGTACAGGGTGTGGGCGCACGCGCTCTTCCCGGCGGTTCTGGACGCGGCACAGGCGGCCGGCAGGCGCTCGATCCAGGAGTGATCAAACAGACATAACGGTGTGACGAAGTGGCGCTTCCGCAATAAGTTACCGGCGCGTTAACGTTGGCTCATGCCGGAAGCTGTCATCGTCGCCACCGCCCGCTCCCCGATCGGCCGGGCCGTCAAGGGTTCGTTGAAGGACCTGCGCCCCGACGATCTCGCCGCCACCATCATCGACGCCGCCCTCAGCAAGGTGCCGCAGCTCGATCGGACCCTGATCGAGGACCTTTACCTCGGTTGCGGTCTGCCCGGCGGCGAGCAGGGCTTCAACATGGCCCGCGTGGTCGCGACGCTGCTCGGCCTCGACGGGCTTCCGGGCGCCACCACGACCCGCTACTGCGCCAGCTCGCTGCAGACCACGCGGATGGCGTTCCACGCGATCAAGGCCGGCGAGGGTGACGTCTTCGTCTCCGCCGGCGTGGAGACCGTCTCCCGCTACTTCCGCGGCAACTCCGACGCGCTCCCGCCGGACGCCCAGGCGGTCGTCGGCGGCGGCTGGGAGAACCCCAAGTTCGCCGAGGCCCGGGTACGCACCACCGAGGCGGCCACGAACGGCGGCGTCTGGCACGACCCCCGCGAGGACGGCCAGCTCCCCGACATCTACCTCGGCATGGGCTACACCGCGGAGAACCTCGCCCAGGCGTACGACGTGAGCCGCGCGGACATGGACGAGTTCGGCGTCCGCAGCCAGAACCTCGCCGAGAAGGCCATCGCCAACGGCTTCTGGCAGCGCGAGATCACCCCGGTGACCACCCCGGACGGCAAGGTGGTCTCGACCGACGACGGCCCCCGCCCGGGCGTGACGATGGAGGCCGTGGCCGGGCTCAAGCCGGTCTTCCGCCCCGACGGCCGGATCACCGCCGGCAACTGCTGCCCGCTCAACGACGGCGCCGCGGCCGTGGTCATCATGAGCGACACCAAGGCCCGCGAGCTCGGCATCACCCCGCTGGCCCGGATCGTGTCGACCGGCGTCACCGCCCTCTCCCCCGAGATCATGGGTCTGGGTCCGGTCGAGGCGTCCCGCCAGGCGCTGAAGCGGGCCGGCATGACCATCGACGACGTCGACCTGGTCGAGATCAACGAGGCGTTCGCCGCGCAGGTCATCCCGTCGTACCGGGAGCTGAACATCCCGCTGGAGAAGCTGAACGTCAACGGCGGCGCGATCGCCGTGGGCCACCCGTTCGGCATGACCGGCGCCCGCATCACCGGCACGCTGCTCAACGCGCTGGACTGGCACGACAAGTCCATCGGCCTGGAGACGATGTGCGTCGGCGGCGGCCAGGGCATGGCGATGGTGCTCGAGCGCCTCAGCTGACACCGCATCACGATCTTCCGCCGGGTCCGGCTGCCGAACGGGGCGCCGGCTCCGGCGGATCTCATTTCAGGAACTCCCCGATCGCGCTGATGGTGCCGGCGTTGCCGGTGAAGTGCACCGCGTGCAGGCCCGCGGCCCGGGCGGCGGCGACGTGCGGGCCGTGGTCGTCGACGAAGAGGCAGTCGGCGGGGCGGGTGCCGAGCCGGTCGCAGGCCAGGGCGAAGACCGCCGGGTCGGGCTTGAGCAGCCCGGCCTCGTGCGAGTAGACGATCTCGTCGACGAGGCTGCCGAAGGCGTACGCCCGCTCCTCACGCTCACGGGCCCCCACGAAGCTGTTGCTGAGGATCCCCAGCCGGCAGCGCCCCCGCAGCCCGCGTACGTGGTCGATGAGCTCCTCGTTCGCGGTGCCGAGGTACTGCTCCCAGAGGTCGCCGAGGAACGCGGCCAGCGCAGCGTCGTCGAGGCCGAGCCGTTCGGCGATCCGCCGCCCCACCTGCCCCTCCGTGATCGCGCCGACGCTGCCGGCGGCCCACACGTCGGCGAGCCGGCGATTCAGCTCACCGAAGGGCAGTCCCAGGCGCCGTTCCCAGCGCGCCCCCCAGCCCGTCGGCGGGGTGATCTCGAGGACGCCCCCGATGTCGAGAAGCACACAACGTTCCGTCATGTGGTTCACCCTGCGGCTTACCCCAGGGTCAAGGTCAAAGCTTTTTGCGTACGGAAAGAACGTCAGCCGTGGCGGCCTCGAGGATCGCGTCGGAAGCGGCGGTCAGGTCGGCCGTCATCACCCGGAGCTGGTCCGGCAGGACCATGTCCGGCTCCCGGGGCACCGCCCGCCGGGGCCGGTGCTCCGCGTCGGCGGCGTGGTCGGCGAGGCGCTGGACCAGCTCGTAGACGAGGTCACCGCGGGTGCCGGAGCCGGCGGGCGCGCTCCACCGGCCCGTCTCCCAGTGCCCGACCTGCGAGAGCAGGCGCTGGACGGCGACTTGGAGTTCCTCGGCTGCCACGCGGTGACCCTACCGAAAGAAAACCGCCCGGCCCGCGCGAGGCGGGCCGGGCGGTGCGGGGGCCGACAATCAGTCGTCGCCCTGCAGGAAGCTCAGCAGGCGCAGGATCTCGATGTACAGCCAGATCAGGCTGACCAGGATGCCGAACGCCGCGGTCCACGAGTAACGCTGCGGGAGGCCCATCCGGACCCCCTCCTCGATCTCGTTGAAGCTGAGGATGAAGCTCAGCGACGCCACGACGATGCACACGAGGCTGAAGACGATGCCCAGCGGGCCGTTGTCACGCAGGCCGGTGTGCACGTCGAAGAGCGCCAGCACGAAGTTGATCAGCATGACGGCGAAGAGACCCGCCATGATGGCGATCATGCCGCGGACGAACTTCGGCGTCGCCCGGATCACCCGGGCCTTGTAGAGGAACGCCATCAGGAAGAAGACGCCGAAGGTGGCGATCACCGCCTGCAGGACGACGCCCTGGTAGCCGGCGATCTCCTGGAAGAACTTGCTGACCAGGCCGACGAAGGCCCCCTCGACCACCGCGTACGCGACGACCAGGGCCGGGTTGGCCATCCGGCTGAACGAGATGATGAAGCCGAGCACCAGACCGACGACGGCCGCGCCGATCCAGGCGGCGCCCATCAGGCTGGTGGGAATCAGGTTCCAGGCCGCGACGGCGGAGACGCCCGTGATGCCCAGCAGCGTCACCGTCTTGACGACGACGTCGTCGATCGTCATGGGTTGCACGGCGGGCGGGGCTGCGGGATAGCCCGTGGCCGACGGGTACGGCTGACCGTAACCCGGCTGACCGGCGGGCGGTCCGTACGGTCCGTATCCGGCCGCGCGCTCCCGCTCGGCCGCCTGGCCGAGGCGCGAGAGCACCGGGTTCGTCGTCTTCACTGTGTCCAGCTCCCTTGGGGTCGAGGCACGCAGGGGTCGTGCCCTTCCAGGGTAAGCGCACCAGCAGCTCGGAACGGTCCGCAGAAGCTGTGAACGACCTGAAAAACCCCGCACGTGCGGGCTATCCCGGGTGCCGGGGCGGTCGTGGTGAAACTTTCGGCGGGGAATTGCGTACTTCCTGGGGTGGAGGGCGTGCATGGTCGGGCTTCGGCGGTCACCCAGGGCGGGCGGCCACGCCGGGCCGGCGGTGAGCTCGTCATGCTGTGCTTCGTCGGTGGGGTGACGTTCCTGTCGTGGCAATACGTGTCGGCGGCCTGGGAGCCGTGGTGGCTCGGAAACGACCATCTCCTGCCGGTGATCGTCGCGGCCGCGATGGCAGCGGCCGCGCTGCGCCGCCGGGCGCCCGTGCCCGCGCTGTTCGCCGCGGCCATGCTGGCGGCCTGGCTTCCGTCCACCGCCGCAGCGCTCGTGGTGACCGCGCACCGGGTCAGTGGTGACCGCCCTCGGCTACGGCCGGCGCTGGCCCTGGGTGTGGCGGCCGCCGTCTGCTTCGCGGTCGCTGTCGTGGCCGCCGGCCCCCAGTGGCGTCCGGCCGTAGCCATCGTCGGCATCAACGTCGTGGCCTGCCTGATCGGCCCCGGCCTGGTTCAGGGCCTGCTGGGACAGCGCGAGCGGCTGGTCGAGGCGCTACGCCGGCAGACGAGCTTCCTGGAGGCGAATCACCGGCTGGCCGCATCGGTCGCGCGGTCACAGGAACGTTCCCGCATCGCCCAGGAGATGCACGACCTGCTCGGCCACCGGCTCAGCCTCATCTCGCTGCACGCGGGCTCGCTGGAGCTGGATGCCGAGGCGGCGCCGCACGCCGTGAACGAGGAGGCGCGGGTCATCCGGGGCACGGCACAGACGGCCATGGAAGAGCTGCACTCGATCCTCGGCATCCTGCGCAGCTCGGACACGCGCACCAACGGTGTGCAGCCGGCCGACCGGATCGGCACCCGGGCCGAGGTGACCGAGATCGTGGAACAGTTCCGGGCCGCCGGCCTTCCGGTCGATCTGGTGTGGCTGGGCACGGACCTGACGGGAATTCCCCACCCGGTACGCCACGCGGTGCACCGGGTGGCGCGAGAGGGCCTCACGAACGTCAGCCGGTACGCGGGCGGTGCCCCGACGACGGTGGTGGTCGACCACTCCGGCGATCGCCTCCGGCTCATGGTCTCCAACGGCGTCGCACCGGCCGCGTTCCCGCTGCCGCCCGTGCGTACGGCAGGGACCGGCTGGGGACTGGCCGGCGTGCGGGAGCGGACCCGGCTGCTGGGCGGGGTGTTCGAGGCCGGACCCACGCGGGACGGCGGATTCCGGCTCCTGGTGGAGCTGCCGCTGCGCATCGCGGCGACCGCCGGGCCGACCACCGAGGCCGACCCGACCGGTGACGTGCTGCGGCCCGAGCAGGTTCCGGCGGTGCCCCCGCCGGCCCTGACGCTGGACGGCCGCTGGTCCCGCCTGGGCATGCGGGCCGTGCTCGGGCTCGGTGTGATCGGTGCGGTCGCCGTGGTCATCGTGACGTTCAACTCGATTCCGGTCCGGAGAGCCGACTTCGCCGCGATTCCCGTCGGCGCGTCGCGGGACTACCTCGAGGACCTGACCGGGGGCAACGACCCGGCCGCTGAATTCCTCGCTGCCCAGCTGGAGTCTGCCCGCCCGGCGCGCGCCGACTTCTGCATGTACGCGCTCTTCCACCGCGCCGACAGCGCCAGCGTGGACCGGTTCTGCTTCCGCGGTGACCAGCTCATCGAGAAGGCGCGATTCCCCGTACCGACGAACAGGACGGAGTTCCGTGGGCGCAACCTCCGCACCTGAGTGGCCCGGCGATCCGCCGGCGCGGCCGATTCGGGTGCTGCTGGCCGACGACGAGGCGCTGGTGCGCGCCGGCATCCGGCTGGTGCTGCGGCACGCCGGCGACATCGAGGTGGTCGCCGAGGCCGGCGACGGGCGGCAGGCGGTGGAGATCGCGTGCCGCGATGCGATCGACGTCGCGTTGGTGGACATCCGCATGCCGGTCATGGACGGGTTGACCGCCATGGAGCGCATCGCCCAGCAGGCGCCCGGCGTGAAGGTCGTCATGCTCACGACCTTCGGCGAGCGGGAGAACGTGCTGCGGGCGCTGGGCAGCGGCGCCACCGGCTTCATCCTCAAGAACACCGGCCCCCAGGAACTGATCCAAGCGGTACGCGGCGCCGCGAGCGGTGGCGCGATCCTGTCCCCGCGCCTGGCCAGAGAGATCGTCGACGACTATCTGGCGGTGACCGGCGCGCTGGCGGCGCGGGCGGGCGAGGCGCGGAAACTGATCGGCGCGCTCACCGACCGCGAGCGCGAGGTGCTCGTCATGCTGGGCGCCGGGCTGTCCAACGCCGAGATCGCCCACCGGCTGTACATGGGCGAGGGCACCGTCAAGACGCACGTCAGCCATGTCCTCGTCAAGCTGCGTTGCGCCAACCGGCTGCAAGCGGCGTTGCTCGCCCACGATGCCGGCATTCTCCGCGAGCAAGGGGAATAGGCGTCGCCCCATGCCGGCCGGGCCGGGGCGCGATCCGCGTCACCCGGCCCGATACCGCCTCGTCAGGTCAGTCGTCTGCGCCGGCATCGCCGGGGTAGTCCGGGTGGTCCGAGCCGCCCGGCTCCCTCGACCCACCGGGCTGATCCGAACCGCCGGGTCCGTCGGGGTTGCCCGCTCCGCGGTCGTCACCGGAGTCGACGTTCACCGCGGCCCAGGCGGCCTGTACGGCCTCGTACTGCACACTGGCGCGTCCGTACAGGCGTTCCGCCGCCGCCAGCGTCTTGCCCCGGAAGCTGGCGTAGGTCTCCTCACCCTGGGCCAGGTCGATCGCGCCGAACCAGATCTTGGTGGCCTCGTCGCGGCCGATGCCGGTCAGACGGGTGTCGTTGCAGGTCGGGCTGTCCGGAAGGTCGTCGCCGGGACTCGTACCGAAGGCGAGCAGATAGTAGAAGTGGTTCCCGACACCGGCCACCTCATGCTCGTCCTGCAACTGATCGATCTTGTCGGAGAAGCAGTCCGGATGGCCGTCGACGCTCGACGGTTTGTTCATGGCCCGGATGACAAAGCCCAACCCGGAGCCCACCCGGTAGTCGCACGGGTCTTTCGGCATGGGGGTCTGCTCGTTGACCCAGCACTCCACCGAGCTGCCCAGGACGTCGCCGGTCGCCTCGTGGAGCCCCGCGCTCTGCAGGGTCGCGTTTCCGAGGGTGGGCTCCGCGACCCCGTGCCCGATCTCGTGGGCGACCACGTCGAAGGCCACCATCGGCTTGTTGCGGGTCTGCGCTCCGCCGTCGCCGAAGTGGGCGCCACCCTGGCAACCGGTCCAGAACGCATCGAACACGTCTTCACCCAGATGTGCCGACAGCGGTGTGTCGTCCTGCCCGCACGGCAGTCCCGGCCGGCCGAGGACCTCGGTCAGATAGTCGGCGGTCTTCTGGCCGACGAAGAAGGCGTCCACCCCCGCGGTCGCCCGGTCGTCCTGACTGCCGTCGCCCCACCTGTTGTCCTCGTCGAGGAACAGATCGCCGAACGGCGCCGCGGGATCCTGGCGATTGTTGTCGTCACCGACCTTGAACCTGCGGTCCTCGTCGCGCAATTCGAAGCCGGATTCGCCCGGTGCAGTGTTCATTCTTACGGTGCCGTGAAAAAACGAGTCGCCGGTGCCGGCGGCTTTGACCTCGTCGTATCTCGTAATCGTCGCGCCGGTCAGCGCGTCCACGGTCAGATGGACGCGGGAGGGGATCCCCGCACGACGGTGGCCCGCAACGACAACCTCCCAGGCGAGCCGGGGTTCGGCGTGGTAGGCGTCGACCACCAGCCGGGGCGCCGAGGTCGTCCGCCCGGCGCCGGGGACACGTTCCCGGGCCCGACGGGACGCCGCCGCGGCGGTCAGCTTTGGTGCGGTGCCCATCGTGATAGCCCTGTGCAGGTACGAGGAGACGAGCTGCGTGGTCCGGTCGGGGCGAAGACTGACGACCACTTCGCCACCGAGAACCGGCAGCCCCCGGTACGTACGGGCATAGCGCATGGTCGTCCAGGCCGAGGAACGTCCGGCGCCGCCCTGCAATGTGGTCATCGACATGGCCGTGAACCGGTCACCCGGTCCACGGCCGATCTCCGCGGCGTTCGCTTCCAACGCTGCCATGGCAGCATTCCGCGGCGAAGACGGCGCGGAGGGAGCCGGTGCCCTTTGAGTGCTTGCGTGAGCGGTCGCCGCTGCGGCACTCAGCATCAGGGCCAGTCCCGTGACAGCGACCGCCGAAGGTTTGACGCGGCATTTCATGACCATCTCTCCTTCCGGTGGATGTGCGCTACGGAATCGAGTATCGCGGGATTCAACGCAGGCAATTCGCGTCAGGAATGAAATGGACCACGCTGTCGATCAATACGACCGGCCCGGCATAGGAAAGTGCGCCGGAATGGCTACGGCACACAGCAGTGGGACATACTCGTGCGGCACGGAAGCGGTACGACCCGCCCCGCGATCGAGACGGTCTGCAGTTGCGCGAGCCCGCCCGATCGGCTATGGGACAGCGGTGCCGTCGGTCTTGCGTGCCCGGGCGGGTCACGCAGAGCCCGGCCCCAGCGCGCCGGTGTATCCGCGATCGGAATATCAGCTGGCTGCCAGCCAGCGGTAGCGGTGTTCGGGACGCCCGGTGGCGCCGTAGCGTAGTCGCATCTCGGCCGCCCCGTCGCGGGCCAGTGCGGCCAGATAGCGCTGCGCGGTCGCGCGGGAAATGCCCAACTCGTCGGCGATCTCGGCGGCCGTGCGCGGTTCGGCGGCGTGCCGAAGGGCCTCGATGACCAGGTGCACGGTGACCGGCGACTGCCCTTTCGGGACGGCCGGGCGGTCACCGTCATGCAGGAGCCGCCAGACCCGGTCGATCTCGTCCTGGGCCAGGTTGTGTCGCCCGGCGAAGACCGCCCGGTATCGGCGGTAGGCCGCCAGCCGGTCGCCCAACTGTTCCGCGGTGAATGGTTTGACCAG
This sequence comes from Actinoplanes sp. NPDC049681, assembly GCF_044465265.1. Classification (NCBI taxonomy): domain Bacteria; kingdom Bacillati; phylum Actinomycetota; class Actinomycetes; order Micromonosporales; family Micromonosporaceae; genus Actinoplanes; species Actinoplanes sp. NPDC049681. The sequence continues at coordinate 500,480 of NZ_JBITLP010000003.1, read as the reverse complement.
GTAGTTCAATGCTCCGCGAGCCAGCGCCAGACGCACCGAGGTGGTGTCCGAGGCCGCGGTCAGCATGATCGTGTCGACGCTGAGCTCGGCGAGCAGGTCGAGGCCCGGCGTGTCCGGCAGGTAGCTGTCCAGCAGCACCAGGTCGACGGGTTGTGCGGCCAGGAACGACCGGGCTTCGGCTGCGGTGCGGGCGGTGCCGGCGACCGTGAATCCGTCAACCCGGGTGGTGAAGCCGACATGCACCTGCGCGACTCGGAAGTCGTCCTCGACGACGAGTACCCGGATCACGCGGAGACCGCGACGAGGGCGTGTGGCAGCCGGGCTTCGAAGACTGCACCGTGGCCGTCGCCGACCGGGGCGCTCAGGCTGACGTCGCCGCCGAGCTGCCTCGCGGCCTGCCGGGCCAGTGCCAGGCCGAGGCCCCGTCCCTCCTCGGCGCACGTGGTGATCCCGGCCGTGAAGATTTGTTCGCCGAGGACCGGGTCGACCCCGTCGCCGGAGTCGACGACCGAGATGTGCAGGGCGTCGTCGTCGGATAGCAGAGCCAGGTCGATCCAGGCGGGCCGGCGGGCGCCGCGGCGGGCCGCGTCTAGGGCGTTGTCGACCAGGATGCCCAGCACCGTGGTGACCTCGACGGGTGCGGTCACCCGGGCGCCGACCCAGCTGGTGTCCGACAAGGTCAGGCGTACGTCCTTCTCGGCGGCCTCGGCGGTCTTGGCCGCGACGAACGCTTGCAGGTACGGATCGTCGACCGCCCCGACCGGGCCAGCCGCGGCGAGCGCGCTGCCCGAGACGGCGTGCAGGTATTCCAGGGCTTCCTCGCGGTGACCGCCCTGGAGCAGTCCGGAGAGTACGTGCAGGCGGTTCGCGAACTCGTGCCGGGACGCCCGCAGAGCGCTGCTGAGCTGGCGCACCGAGTCCAGTTCCCGGGTGACGTTCTCCAGGTCGGTGCGGTCCCGCAGGGTGAGTACGCCGCCCAGGTCGCGGCCGTTGCGGCGGACCGTGCGGTAGTTAACGACCAGGACCCGGTCGCCGGCGATGGTGATCTCGTTGTCGGCCTCGCGCCGTTCGAAGACCGTCACCAACCCGGGTGGCAGTCCGGCCGCGGTGACCGGGGAGCCGGGTGCCGGGCCGGTGCCGAGCAGCCGTACCGCCTCGGAGCTGCAGACCGTGACCCGGCCGGTGGCATCGACGGCGAGCACGCCTTCGCTGATGCCGCGCAGCACGGCCTCGCGCTCGCGCATGAGCTCGGCGAGCTCAGCCGGTTCGAGACCCAAGGTGAGCCGCTTGAGGCGGCGGCTGAGCAGCGCGGAACCGGCCACCCCGAGCAGCAGCGCGCAGCCGGCAACGACGCCGGCCAGGCCGAGTTGGCGCCACACGTACCCGCGGATCTCCGCGGCCTGGAATCCGACGCTGACCTCGCCGACGATGCTGCCGTCGGCGGCGCGCAGCGGAGTCTTGCCCCGGGCCGACAGGCCCAGGGTGCCGCGTTCCACGCTGATCGTGTCGCGGCCGGCGAGTACCGCCGACGGGTCGGTGCTGACCGGTTCGTGCAGACGTTCCGGGTTCGGGTGGGCCAGCCGGATGCCGTTGCGATCGGTGATCACCACGAAGAGTGCGCCGCTGGCATTGCGGGCGGCCTCGGCCCGGTCCTGAAGCAGACCTGCCGGGTCTCCGGCCGCGGCGGCTGCCGGGATCGCCGGGTCGGCGGCGAGGGTGTGCGCGACGGCCAGCGCACGGCTGCCGTACTGCTCGGTGAGTTCGGTGTTGAACAGCCAGCCGATCAGCGTGCAGCCCATCCCGAACACGACCACCAGCAGACCGACCTGCAGGCCGAGGACCTGCCAGGCGACGGAGACGGGGCGGCGAAACATGACGGCACTGTAACGCCGGTGACACCGATCCGAGCAGCTGAGCAAAACGCGCAATACGCGGTCAACGCGGGTTAGCGCCGCAACCTGCACAAGGATTCCGGCCCGCGACCGGACTTCCTACCGTCTCGGAAACGCAATTTCGGAGTAACAGTCAGGAGGCGCTGACCTTGACGGTAATAGCGTTACGGAACGCTACCAAGCGTTTCCCCGGCACAGGTGGTCAACCGCACACCGCCGTCCGGGACCTCACCCTCGATGTCGAGGCCGGCGAGTTCGTCGCGGTGGTCGGTCCGACCGGATGCGGTAAGTCGACGACGCTGTCGCTGGTCTCCGGCCTGGAGCCGGCGTCCAGTGGCGAGGTCGACGTGGACGGGGTGCCGGTGCGGGGCATCCCGGACGGCGTCGGCTACATGTTCCAGGCCGACGCCGTGCTGCCGTGGCGTTCGGTGGTCGACAACGTCGCAGCCGGACCGCGCTACCGCGGAGCGACCAAGGCCGAGGCGCGGCAGAAGGCGATGGTCTGGGTCGAGCGGGTCGGGCTGGCGGGGTTCGCCGCCTACTACCCGCACCAGCTCTCCGGCGGCATGCGCAAGCGGGTCGCGCTCGCCCAGACCTTGGTCAACGAGCCGCGGATCCTGCTGATGGACGAGCCGTTCAGCGCGCTCGACGTGCAGACCCGGCAGCTGATGCAGGACGAGCTGCTGCGGCTGTGGCAGGGCACCGGCGCGGCGGTCATCTTCGTGACCCACGACCTCGAGGAGGCAATCGCGCTTGCCGACCGGGTGGTCGTGATGACCTCGAGCCCGGCCACCATCAAAGCGATCTTCGACGTGCCGCTGCAGCGGCCGCGGGACGTCGAGGAGATCCGGATGACGCCGGCGTTCATCAGCACCTACCGCGAGATCTGGGACAGCCTCCGCGACGAGGTGGCGCGCGCCCGGCAGGAGGCTAGCCGTGCAGGCTGAGATGACCACCACCGCACCTGACGTCGCTCCGGTCGCAACCAGGAAGAGAGTCAATCGACGTACGAAATTGTGGTCCGTTCGATGTGTCCTCGTGGTCTTGTGGCTGGCCGGCTGGGAGCTGGCCGCGACCCATTGGATCGATCCGTTCTTCTATTCGAGACCGTCGGCGATCTGGGACCGGCTGGTCGACTGGTTCACCACCGGCACCGCGTTCGGCTCGGTCTGGACACAACTGTTCGTAACGCTCGAGGAGGCGGTACTCGGCTTCGTGATCGGCGCGCTGGCCGGCGTCGTGCTGGGCATCCTGCTGGGCCGGGCCCGCTTCGTCGCCGAGGTTGCCGCACCTTTCATCAAGGCCGCCAACGCAGTGCCCCGGATCGTGCTGGCCTCGCTGTTCATCATCTGGTTCGGCCTCGGCCTGACCTCCAAGGTGGCCACCGCGGTCGTGCTGGTCTTCTTCGCAGTCTTCTTCAACGCCTTCCAGGGCGCCCGCGAAGTTGACCGGAACCTGGTCAACAACGCCCGAATCCTGGGCGCCTCGCGCACTCAAGTCCTCACGTCGATCGTGGTCCCCAGCGCCACCAGCTGGATCTTCGCGTCGCTGCACGCCGCGTTCGGATTCGCACTGATCGGCGCCGTGGTCGGCGAATACGCCGGCGCCGACAAGGGCCTCGGACTGCTCATCGCCAATGCACAGGGCACGTTCGACGCGGCCGGAATCTACGCCGGAATGATCGTCATCACCGTCGTGGCGCTACTCGCCGAATGGCTTCTCACCCTGCTCGAGGGCCGGTTGCTCCGGTGGCGCCCCCCTATGCAAGCCGAACCGAATCAAATCTAGGAGACCTCCGTGCGTAAATTCTTGGCCGTGGCCGGCGTCGTCGCGTTCGCGGTAGCAGGTTGCCGTGGAACCAGTCCTGACGATGCGAAGGCCGGCGGCGGCAACGAGCAGATCAAGATCATGGTGGGTGGTATCGACAAGGTCATCTACCTGCCCGCGAAGCTGACCGAACAGCTCGGCGGCTTCAAGGCCGAAGGCCTGGACGTGCAGCTGCTCACCGAGCCGTCCGGCGCGACCGCGGAAAACGTGCTCATCGCCGGCGACGTGCAGGGAGTGGTCGGCTTCTACGACCACACCATCGACCTTCAGACCAAGGGCAAATGCATCACCAGCGTCGTGCAGTTCGCCGACGTGCCCGGAGAGGTGGAGATCGTCTCGACCGCGCAGGCAGCCTCGCTCAAGGGCCCGGCCGACTTCAAGGGTCGCAAGCTCGGCGTGACCAGCCCCGGCTCGTCCACCGACTTCCTCACCCAGTACCTGGCGACCAAGGGCGGGCTGACCAGCGCCGACTACACGACGGTCAAGGCCGGGGCCGGGCAGACGTTCATCGCGGCGATCGACAACGGCGGAATCGACGCCGGGATGACCACCGACCCGACAGCAGCGAAACTGCTCAGCACCGGCAAGGGCAAGGTCCTGCTGGACATGCGGACCGAGGCGGGTGCGCGGGCCACGCTCGGCGGGCTCTATCCAGCCAGCTCGCTCTACATGGACTGCGCCTGGGTGGACGGCCACAAGGAGCAGGTGCAGAAGCTGGCGAACGCTCTGGTCAAGACCCTGCGCTACATCAAGGGCCATGACGCGGAGGAGATCGCTGCAAAGATGCCGGCGGAGTACGCGGCCGGCGATCCCACGCTGTACGCCAAGGCGGTCCACGACAGCATCGGCATGTTCAACGGCGACGGCCTGATGAAGGAGGAAGGCGCCAAGAACGTCCTCGAGGTGCTCAGCCGGTTCTCCCCGAACGTCAAGGGCAAGAAGGACCAAGTCGACCTGAGCAAGACCTACACCACCGAGTACACCTCGAAGGTGGCCGGCTGAAGGATCCACCGATTCCGGAGACGGGCACGCCGGAAGAGATCGCCGCTCTTCAGCGCCGCCAGACCAACCTCAGCACTGAGCTCGAAAAGTCCGAGCCGTCCGGAGGCGAGAGCTTCGACCACGTATGGCGGTGTCGGATTCGGGAACGGTGCCGGACAATCCTCGCCGACCTACGAAAAAGATTGGCCTGCTCGCAGAACTCACCGAGCAAGGCCAGCTCCCACCGGAGACATGCTCAGCGCCACCGCGCAAGCAATCCTCGACTCGCCCGACGGCACGCCCGAGCCCGTTGCGAATCCGTGGCGTGCCCCCAGTGGGGCGCGCCAGGGACCTCAACCAACGGCTGATGATCTCCGTGCGGTTACTCAGTGTGCCCGGGGCGGGTCTCGAACCCGCACGCCTTTTGGGCAGCCGCTTTTAAGGCGGCCGTGTCTGCCGTTCCACCACCCGGGCCGGTGCGCTGATGCTCACCGTATCCGGTGGCGCCCACCCGGCACGACGCCGGACCGGCCGGAATCGGTCACCCGGGCAGGCCGGGCGGAAATGGTGCACGGCCCGCCCGGTGAACCACCGGGCGGGCCGAGTCTTCGTCAGCGCGAGCCGGCGCCCACCGGCTCGGCCGCCCGGTCGTCGCCGAGCGGCGGCGTGACGTGGGTGAACTCCTCGCGGGGCGTGTGCAGCTGCCCCAGCGAGATCACCTCACGCTTCAGCACGAAGGCGAGCGTCCAGTCGGCCAGGACGCGGACCTTGCGGTTGAACGAGGGGATCCGGCTCATGTGGTACGTCCGGTGCATCAGCCACGCGGGGAGGCCCTTGAGCTTCACGCCGTAGATCTTCGCCACGCCCTTGTAGAGGCCGAGGCTGGCGACGCTGCCCGCGTACTTGTGTTTGTAGTTCTTGGGGACGCCGCCGTAGACGACCTGGCGGATGTTGTCGGCGAGGACCGCGGCCTGCCGGACGGCGTGCTGGGCGCTCGGCGAGCACCAGGCGCCCGGGCTGGTGAGGTCGGGGACCTGGGCGCAGTCGCCGGCCGCCCAGGCGCCGTCCAGGACCCGGTCGCCGTCGACCACCTGCAGGGTCGGCAGGCAGGTGACGTGGCCGCGGGGCCCGCGGGGCAGGTCGGTGTGGTCGAGCATCGGCGAGGGCTTCACGCCGGCCGTCCACACGATCGTCTCGGCGCGGAAGACGTCGCCGTCGGAGAGGTGGACCTCGCCGTCGACGCAGGACTCCATGCGGGTCTCGAGGCGGATGTCGATGCCGCGCTTCTGGAGCTGGCGGGCCGCATAGGCGCCCATCTCGGGGCCGACCTCGGGGAGGATCCGGTTGGACGCCTCGACCAGGACGAAGCGGACCTCCTCCTTCTTGAGCTCCGGGTAGTACTTCAGGCCGTCGCGGACGACGTCCTCCATCTCGGCCAGCGCCTCGACCCCCGCGTAGCCGCCGCCGACGAAGACGAAGGCCAGCGATGCGCGGCGCACCTCCGGGTCCGGCGTCACGGCGGCGACGTCGAGCCGGTCGAGGATGTGGTTGCGCAGGTAGATGGCCTCACCGATGGTCTTGAAGCCGATGCCGCGCTCGCGCAGGCCGGGGATCGGCAGGGTGCGGGAGACCGAGCCCGGCGCCACGATGATGTGGTCGTAGGCAATCTCCTTGATCGGGCCCTCGATCGGCTGCACGGTGACCGTCTTGCGGGCGTGCTCGATCTTCGTGACCTCGCCGGAGACGATGTGGCAGCGCTTCAGCTCGCGACGCAGCGGCACCACCGAGTGGCGCGGCGAGATGTTGCCGGCCGCGGCCTCCGGGAGGAACGGCTGGTACGTCATGTGCGGCTGAGGGTCGATGACGATCACCTCGGCCCGGCGGGCGTTGAGCTTCTTCGACAGGCGAAGGGCCGCGTACAAGCCGACGTGTCCTGCGCCTACCACCACGATGCGTTGCGGGTTCACGTATTCATTGTCGTGGCCGGGCCGACTCCGTGCCTCGTTCTGTGACCAATCACAAGTCCAAAAGTCAAGAGTCGTAACGCCCGTGTTTCGGTTGCATTTCGCTGAGAATTTACGGCCGGCGGAGCAGCCGGGCGAGGAGCAGCGTCACGCCGACGGCCGCCGCGAGGCCCACGAGGGTCGCGAGGACGAACGCTCCCCCGGCCAGCTCGGCGGTCAGGCCCAGCGCGACGACGGTCAGCACCGCCGAGCCGAGGATCACCGCGCCGGCGCGGACCAGCCAGGACGTCACCACGTCCGGGTTCACGATCGCGTCGTACGGGAGCACCGCCGCCAGCGCCGCGAGGCTGTGGCCGGCGTACAGGAGGGTCGCCACGGCGAGGACCCGCCACAGCGCCACGCGGGCGTCGTACCAGGTGGTGTCCAGGATCCAGCCGCCGACGACGGCCAGGGCAGTGACGGTGACGCCCCTGCCGCGCGGCGCGAACGCGGGAAAGCACGCGACGATCGCGAGGAGGACGACGACTCGGCTCAGGACCAGCGAGACCGGCCATGCAACGAGCATCGCGGCCAGGAAGGCCAGACCGATCCCGCCCCGCAGGAGGACGGGCATGACCGTGGCGCGGCTGACCGCTGTCCGCGCCCGGTCGATGCGGCCCACCACGCCGCCGAGCACGTCAGCGTCCCCTCGGGGCCGAAGCGAGCCGGGCGACGTCTCGCAGGACGAGGTCCAGGCTGCCCGCGCCGGCCCAGGTCACCACGGGTACGCCGTGCTCCCGCAGCCGCCCGAGCACGTTCTCCCGCTCCATCCGCCACAGCCGGGTGGCGAGCGGCGTCCACTGGCTGCGCTGCGGCGGCGCGGCGCCCTCCGGCAGCGTGTCGACGGCCACCGTGTAGCGGCCCGACTGGACGAGCCCCGCGAGCATGTCGGCTGCCCGGGGATCCACCAGCGGGGTGAGCACCACCACGAGGGCGTCCGACGAGACGTTGTGCGCGCCGAAGCCGTGCTCGTACGGCTCCTGGTCGGTGGTGTCGGCCCGGACGTCCAGCAGCCACTCGAGGACGGTGAGGTACTGGCGGCGGCCGGTGGCGGGGCGCAGGCGGCGGGCGGTCGAGCCGTACTCGGCGAGGGAGACGCGGTCGCCGCGCTGAAGGTAGTGCTCGGCGATGGCGGCGGCCGCGCGCACGGTCGTGTCCAGCACTGACGCCTTGCCCTTCACCCCGCCCGACACCCCGGCCTCGCCGAGGACGTCGAGCAGCAGCAGGACCTCGGCGTCCCGGTCGGACAGGGTGGAGGCCACGTGCAGGTCGCGGGTACGCAGCGACACCCGCCAGTCGATGCGGCGCAGCCGGTCGCCGGGCGCGAACGGGCGTACGCCGGCCAGCTCGCCGCCCTCACCCGGCCGCCGCGAGCGGTGGTTGCCGACCAGGCCGGCCGCCGCGGGCATCGCCTCGGTGGCCGCGAACGGCTCGGTCTCGGGGTAGACCCGCACCCCCCGGGCCGGCACCACGACCGGGCGGCAGGCGAGCAGGCCGCCGCACGCGGCCACGCGGGCGGCCGCCGGGCCCACGTCGTGGCGTCCCCACCGGTTGGCGGTGCCGGGCAGCTCCACCGCGGTCCAGCCGTCGGACGCCACGCTGATCGCGAACGGGCGGTCCGCGTCCTCCAGCCGCAGCCACGGCGACGTCCGGGTGCGGACCACGACGAGGTCGTAGTTGATGACGTCGGGATTGGTGACAGTCACCGAGGCTTCCACGGCGCCGCCCTCGACGATGTGGTCCTCGTCCGCGTCGATCCGCAGCTCCGGCGCCGACCGCGGCATGCGGCGCAACCCGACGGCCGCCCCGATGGCGAACGGCGCGCCGAGCAGCACCAGGTCGACCCGGCCCAGCGCGACGCCGAGCACCAGCAGCAGGCCGGTGAGCAGGACCGTACGGCCCAGCGCGCGGGTGGGCACCCAGACCGGCGGCGCCCAGCCCTCGTCGGCCGCCGCCTCCGCCGGAGGCACCGCGGCCCGCAGCGGGGGCGGATCGGTGATGGTCACTGCTCGGCGTACCCGCCGGCGTACGTCGGCAGCGCGCCGCTGGCCGGGGCCGGGACGTTCTGCAGCACCTCCTGGACCACGAACGACGGGTCGACCCGGCGCAGCCACATCTCCGGCCGCAGGGTGATCCGGTGTGCGAGGGCGGGCACGGCGACGTCCTTGACGTCCTCCGGCACCACGTAGTCGCGGCCGGCCATCACGGCCCGGGCCCGGGCGAGCAGCAGCAGCGCCAGCGAGCCGCGCGGTGACGAGCCGACCAGCGCCGAGGCGTGCTCGCGGGTGGCCGCGGTGAGGGCGACGATGTAGCGGCCGATGGAGTCCTCGACCGCGACCGACTCGAGCGCGGCCTGCATCGACTGGAGGGTGCGGGCGTTCACCACCGGCGCCAGCTGAGCGTCCTCCCGGCGGCGGGACATGCGCCGGCGCAAGACCTCCCACTCCTCGTCCTGGGTCGGATACCCGAACGAGACACGCAGCATGAACCGGTCGAGCTGCGCCTCCGGCAGCGGGTACGTGCCCTCGTACTCGATCGGGTTGGCGGTGGCGAGCACGTGGAACGGCGGGTCGAGGCGGTAGGTGACGCCCTCGACGGACACCTGCTTCTCCTGCATCGCCTCCAGCAGCGCGGCCTGGGTCTTCGGCGGCGTGCGGTTGATCTCGTCGGCGAGCAGCATGTTGGTGAACACCGGACCGGCCCGGAAGGCGAAATCGCCCTTGCGCTGGTCGTACAGGAAGGAGCCGGTCACGTCGGCGGGCAGCAGGTCCGGGGTGAACTGCAGCCGGCGGAAGTCCAGGCCGAGCGCCTGCGCGAAGGAGCGGGCGGTCAGCGTCTTGCCCAGGCCGGGCAGGTCCTCGAGCAGCACGTGGCCGCCGGCCAGGATGCCGGCGAGCACGAGCTCGAGGGCGTCCCGTTTGCCGACCAGCACGCTGCCGACCGAGTCGAGGACCGCGCCGGCCAGCCTGCCCACCTCATAGGGCGGCAGGGCCTCCACGCTCGCGTCCGTCACCGATCCACCCTTCTCAGATCCTCTCCAGCGCGTCGACGTACGCCGACAGCTCCCGGGCCTTCGGCAGCCGCCGTCCCGGGTCGTCCAGCACCTGCCACAGCGGCTCGCCCAGCAGTTCGCGCGCCCGCCGCGGATCCGATGCGCGGGTGATGCCGTGCCGCAGCCGCAGGCGCTCGTCCGCGAGTTCCGCCAATGCCGGCTGGACGATACGCGAGAAGCGCTCGCCGTCGTGCTGCGCCCGGTCCAGCTGCTGCTCCCAGCGGCGTACGGCGACGCGCAGCGTGTCGTTGCCGGCCCATCGATAGTCGCCGTTCTCCTCCCCGCGGCGGCGGTTCACGCGCGGCAGCGGTGGCGGCGCCACTTCAGACACCGCGAGCATGAGCAGGCGCAGCGCCGCGAACGCGGCCACGATCAGCAGCACCGAGACCGAGATGCCCCGCGAGCGCAGCACCGCGACGGTGACCACGGTGGCGAGGACGACCAGCAGCACATTGCCGGCGATCCGGAAGGCCCGTGAGCGCGGTTTCCTCTCGGCGACCAGCGGTTCCTCGGCCGGGGAACGCTCGGCGACACCGCCGAACAGGTCCTCGAGGCCGCCGTCGGGGTCGCGGCTCATGACGGCACCCCGGCGTCCAGGTCGGCGCGCAGCCGCTCCAGCGCGCTGACCGCCTGGCGGCGCATCTGGTCGTCGACCGTGTGGGTCGCGTATCGCGCCTGCCGGTAGACGTCCGCGAACGGCGTCAGCACGGCGGCCTCGACCCGCTGCTCGGCCAGGAGGCGGGCGACCAGGTCGGTGGGGCTGTCACCGGCGTGCCGGGGGGTGCCGGCCGCCGCCGCGGCCTGCTCCAGCCGCACCCAGCACGCGATCACCGCCCGGCGCGGGTCACGGTCGGTGTCCGAGAGCTCCTGCAGGCCGGCGTCCAGGGCGGCGACGAGGTCCTCGGCCGTACGGGCCTCGGTGCGCGGGGCGACCCGGCGGCCGGTGCGCCGCGCCCGCCGGCGTCCCTGCTCCCGCAGCACGGCCCAGACCACCAGCACGAGAACGGCGACGAGGGCGATGCCGATGACGATCGCGGCCGCGGTGCCGACCCAGTCGGGCAGGCCGCGGGCCGCCTCGACCGGCTCGGGGGTGGCCGACCGGATCGGCTCGGGGCTCGGCGGCAGCAGCGGCGCGGCGGTCGTCGCCGCCTCGGCACCGGCGTCCGGGTTGAAGCGCTCGAGCTGAGGCGCCGACCGGGTGGCCGCGAGCGAGGCGAGGAAGAGCAGCGCGAGGACGGCGGCGAGCGGCCACCAGCGACGCAGTGCGGCGAGTTCCAATGCTCAGGCCCTGATCCGGATCGGCGGGAAAGTCGGCAGGACACGAATCATGCCAGGCCCGCGAGCCGTTTCGCACTGTCGAAGACGTCGTCGAGCATGGCGGGGGTGAGCCGGCCGGTGAAGGTGTTCTGCTGCGACACGTGATAGCAGCCCAGGAGATCGGGGAGGCCGGCCATCGTCACGTGGGCGCCGTGGCCGAATGCGGGCCTCGGTACGGGCGGGCTCTGGGCGTACACGTGGCGCAGGATCGGCCACCACGCGGCCCAGGCGAAGCCGCCCAGCGCGACCACCACCCGCAGTGTGGGTCTGATCAGGGACACCTCGCGGTGCAGCCACGGCGCGCAGGTGTCCCGCTCGGCGGGCAGCGGCTTGTTGTCCGGCGGCGCGCACCGGACCGCCGAGAAGATCCGGGTGTGCCGCAGCGCGAGCCCGTCGTCGGCGGCGACGCTCGTCGGCTGGTTGGCGAGGCCGGCCCGGTGCAGGGCGGCGAAGAGCACGTCGCCCGACCGGTCGCCGGTGAAGATCCGTCCGGTGCGGTTACCGCCGTGCGCGGCCGGGGCCAGCCCGAGGATCCCGATCGACGCGCCGGCGGGCCCGAAGCCCGGCACGGGCCGCCCCCAATACTCCTGGTCGCGGAAGGAGGCACGCTTCGTGACCGCGACCTCCTCACGCCAGGCGACCAGCCGTGGGCAGGCGAAACAATCCGCTACGTCCGCGTCCAGCGCGGTCAGGCCGGGCGCCGCGGCCGCGTGGGCGGCGACGTCCTCAGGGGTACGGCTGAGCACGCGTCCAGCATCGCTCAGCCCACCCGCCGCAGGCACAGCAGGTATCCGTCCCCGGCGGTGCTGCTGTAGACGAAGTACTCCTCGTCCGCGGCGAAGAACGACTCGCAGGCCCGGCTCCGGGAGTCGCTCTGGCCGTCGACGCGGCCCACCACGGTGTACGCGGCCGACGCCTGGGAGCAGCCGACCACCGTCGCGTCGGCCTGCGCGTCCTCGCCCTGCCGTACCCGCGCCGAGGTCGCCAGGCAGTCGCCGACGGCGGCGTCCTTCGCCTCGTCCTCGCCCGCCGAGAGGACCCCGACGGTCACGGCGACCGCGAGGACGACGACCGCGGCGGCCAGATGCCGTTCTCTCACATGTCTGTCAACGAGGAGTCTTCGATTGCGAGGCGCTCGGGCTCGGCTTGGCGGACGACGTCGCGCCGGGCATGCGGAACGGTGCCTGGCTCGGACAGTACGGGTAGACGCCGCCGTCCTTCTCGACGTAGTTGCCCTCGTCGTCGGTGCAGTACGCGTTGCCGAGGTGGATCGGCTGCCCGTTCTGGTCGAACAGCCGGGCGTTGGTGACCAGCCGTCCCTGCTCGTCGTAGACGAAGACGTCCTCGACCCCGCTGTACGGGTTCTCGTAGTTGACGTCCGAGTAGTACGAGTCGCGGGTGCTGCTGTCCGCCTCGAAGAAGCCGGCCAGCGCGACCATCACCAGGACGACCGAACCCGCGTACAGGAAGAGGCGAGGAACCCGCGGCAGACGCGGCACCCGGCGGCCCAGCCACACCGAGCCCAAGATCGCGGCGGCGAGCAGGACGAGGGCCACCGCATCGCTACCTCCGATGCGCGGCAGCAGGCCGATCGGCTGACCGCTGTCGTCGAGCATCGCGGCGACGACCATGGCGGCCAGGTAGCCGCGCAGGATCCACCAGGCCGGGCGGAGCAGGGCGAGGAAGTCGCTGGCGTGCTCGTATCCGATGACTTTGCCCAGCCGGGCGTCGGCGGCCCGCACCTTCGGCATGACGTGCTCGCGCAGCTGCGGAACCACCAGGTCCTGCAGGTCCGCCAGGGGGTTGTGCCGGCTCGGGGGCGGGTCGGGGAAGCCGCCCACGAACGGTGCCGTGCCGCGCAGCTCCGCCGCGTACGCCTCCGGGCTGCCCAGCCGATCGACCAGCGACCCCTCGCCGTCGGCCATGACCTCGGTCAAATGCTCGTGCAGGTCCTCGAGCAGTTCCTCACGCTGAGCCTCGGGCAGGTCACCGAGGGCTGCGCGGACCGCGAACACGTACGCGGTGATCTCGTCCTGAGCCGTGGGTTTCACGCCGTCTCCCGCTCGCGAAGCAGATCGTCCATCGTTGATGCGAACTCGTGCCAGATCTTGCCTGACCGCTGCAACTCGGCCCGGCCGGCGGCATTGAGCGCGTAGTACTTCCGGTGCGGCCCCTCGACGCTCGGCACGACGTACGTGTTGAGGAAGCCGGCATTGAACAACCGGCGCAGGGTGCCGTAGACGCTGGCGTCGCCGACTTCGGTGAGTCCGGAGGTCCGCAGCCGGCGGAGGATGTCGTAGCCGTAGCCGTCGTCCTCGCGGAGGGCCGCGAGGACGGCGAGATCCAGGACTCCCTTCAGGAGCTGGGTCGTATCCACGGGTGGCACAGTAGTGCGCGGTGCGAAGTAGTGTCCAATCAATGCCTCCAGACTTCGGCGACGAGCCGCTCCGGTGACTCCATCTGCGGGAGGTGACCCGTCTCGGCGAGGAGGACGAATTCGGCCCCCGGGATGGCGTCGGCGTACGCACGGCCGTAGTCCGCGTCGGCGATGCGGTCGTGGTCACCCCAGATCACGCGAACCGGGATGGTCACCGCGGACAACCGCCCGGCAAGGGTGGGGTCCATCATGGACGTCTTCTCGGTGTACGCGGTCAGGGCGGCCCGGTTGCCGGCCAGCACCGCCTGCTGCTGCGAGGTCATGGCGCCGGGGTCGATGAGGAACTTGGCGGGCTCGTAGTAGCTGCGCTCGGCGATCTCCGGGAAGGTCAGCGCGAAGAAGTCGACCACCGGGTGGCCGGGCACCTCGATACCGACGGCGTCGACCAGGGTGACGCTGCCGATCCGGGCGGTGTCGAGCAACGCCATCTCGGCGGCGATCCAGCCACCGATCGAGTTGCCGATCACCGCCACGTCGTCGAGGGCCAGCCGCTCCAGCAGGGCAACGTACAGCTCGGCGAGCCGGCCGATGGTGGCGACCTCGCCGGGACGCGGCGTGCCGCCGAAGCCGGGATGAATCGGGGTGATCACCCGGGCGGGACGCTCGGCGGCCAGCCGGTCGGCGAACCCGGCGACGGTCTGCGGACCACCACCGCCGTGGAGTAAGAGGAACGGGCGACCCTCTCCGGTCTCGGTGTAGGTGACGGGGACGGGCGTGCCGGCGATGTCGATGATCTCGGGGGGCATGATGCGGTCCTTTCGGAGGTGATCAGAAGGGTGGCCGCCGCGGCGACCGCGAGGACGACGGCCAGCAGGACAGCGGCAGCGTGAACGGCGCCGAGCAGGTCGGCGCCGGCGCCGAGGACGACCAGGCGCCAGGCGTACGCACCCAGGCGCGACCCCGCTTCGACGGTGAACAGGCTCAGGGCGCCGAGCGGCGGCCGGGGAGCCCCAGCCGGCGAACCGTGGATGACGGCGAACGTCAGCGCGGCGACGACCTGGCCGGGCACGTCCAGTCGCCGGCCCTCGGGCGCGGACGACCGCCAAGGCCGGCGACCACGGCCCACAGCGGGATGGCGCGCGGACGCGCCGGGATGAGCACCAGGGTGGCCGACATGACCATGCCACCGCCGACGCCGGCGACGGCCTGCCCGGTCCACAGGAGCCGGAGCGTGGCCGTCGTGCCGGCCACCACGTCGAGCGCCGCGCCGGCGACCGTCAGGACCAGGCCGAGCAGGGCCATCCGGGGGCGGCCGAACAGGTCGCCCAGCACGCCGGCGGACAGGACGGTGGCGCCCAGGACGACGGCGAAGGCGTCGGTGACCCACGGCAGATCCGGCGTATCCGCGCCGGTCGCGGCGCTGAACGGCAGGTACGAGATCAGCATATCAGGAACCTTAGATCAGTATGCTGATATAAGCAACCTGGTATTGTGCTGCCCATGCCCCGAGACATCGGCGAGATCGGCCTGTCCGTGAAGCGCCTGCAGATGCGGCACCACCGCAGCATCAATGAGCGGCTGGCCCCGCTCGGCATCTCGATCGTGCAGTGGGACGCCCTGCGCCACCTGCACGAGAACCCCGGTGCCTCGCTGCACGACCTCGCTCAGCTGACCTTCCAGCGCGATCAGTCGTTCGGCACGCTGGCCACCCGCATGATCGAGCGGGGACTCATCGAGCGGATACCGGGCCCCGGCCGGGCCGTGCGGCATCGGCTCACGGAGAAGGGCGACGACCTGCGGCGACGCGGCGCAGACCTGGTCCGGTCGGCATTGGTGGACTCGTTCTCGGGGCTCTCGGAGGAGGAGCTGCAGACCTTCGGCGACCTGCTGGCCCGGCTGCTCGCCCGGTGACTCAGGCCAGCGAGAAGGCGATCCCGTCCAGGATGTCGTGCTCGCTGGCGACCACCGACGCCTTGCCCGCGCGGTCCATGATGACCCGCAGGATCAGCGCCCCCGCCCCGATCACGTCCGCCCGGCCGGGATGCATCACCGGCAGGTCGAGCCGGTCGGCCACCGTCGAGCCCAGCAGGTCGGCGGTCACCTTTGCCACGTCGTCGTACGGGATCCGGGCGTGGTGGATGCGGGTGGCGTCGTACTCGGGCAGGTGCAGGGCCAGCGCCGCGACCGTGGTCACCGAGCCCGCCAGGCCCACGAGGGTCATCGCGCCGTGGCCCGAGACCTTGCGCAGCGCGTTGTCGACGGCCTTGGTGATGTCGCGCTCGGCGGCCGCCACCTCCGCCGCGGTGGGCGGGTCGCCGTGCAGGTGGCGCTCGGTCATGCGCACGCAGCCGATGTCCACGGAGACCGCGGCTTCGACCCGTTCGAAGCCCACCACGAATTCCGTCGAGCCACCGCCGATGTCGACGACCAGGTACGGCGGCTCCGCGTTGAGCCCGTGCAGGGCCCCGCGGAACGACAGCCGCGCCTCCTCGTCCCCCGTGATCACCTCGGGGTCGACGCCGAGCACCGAGCGGACCATCGCGCGGAAGTCCTCGGCGTTGGAGGCGTCGCGCGAGGCCGAGGTCGCGCACATGCGAACCCGGGAGACGCCCAGCTCAGCGATCTCCGCCGCGTACCCGACGAGGACCTTGCGGGTGCGCTCGATCGCCTCGGGCGCGAGCCGGCCGGTGCGGTCGACGCCCTCGCCGAGCCGGACGATCTCCATCCGCCGGGCGACCTCGGTCAGCGAGCCGCCCGCCACATCGGCGATCAACAGGCGGACCGAGTTGGTGCCACAGTCGATGGCGGCGACTCTCACGCTGGACTCCTATAGATGCAGCAACATCCTCTTGTTGCCGAGCGTATTCGGCTTCACCCGTTCGAGGTCGAGGAACTCCGCAACACCCTCGTCGTACGAGCGGAGCAGCTGCTCGTAGACGGCGTGCGGCACCGGGGCACCGTCGATCTCGGCGAAGCCGAAGGAGCCGAAGAAGCGGGTCTCGAAGGTCAGGCAGAAGACCCGGGCCACGCCGAGCTCACGGGCGACGCCGAGCAGCTCCGTGACGATGCGGTGGCCGATCTTCTGGCCGCGGTACGCGGGGTCGACGGCGACCGTACGGATCTCCGCCAGGTCCTCCCACATCACGTGCAGGGCACCGCACCCCACGACCCGGTCCTGGCCGGTGTCCACGGCGACCCAGAACTCCTGAACGCTTTCGTACAGGGTGACCGTGGCCTTGCTGAGCAGCCGCCGGTCCGCCGTGTACGTGTCCACGAGCGCGCGGATGGCCTTCACATCGGTCGTACGGGCGCGGCGGATCTCGACCGGCACCGGGGTCACCGGGCCTCCGGGTCCACGCAGGGCCCCCCGGCCCACCACGGCTCGACCGCGGCGCGTACCTCGTCGCCGAACGGATTGACGCCGGGACCCGCCGCGAGCGCGTGCCCGAGGTGGACGTGCAGGCACTTGACCCGGTCGGGCATGCCGCCGGCGGAGATCTTCTCGATCTCCGGCACGTGCTGCACCGCCTCGCGCCTGGCCAGGTAGTCCTCGTGCGCCGCCTGGTATCGCTTCGCCAGCTCGGGATCGGTGGTGAGCCGGTCCTGCATGTCGCGCATGACCCCGGCGGACTCCAGGCGGCTGCACGCCGCCGTGGCCCGCGGGCAGGTCAGATAGAACATCGTGGGGAACGGCGTGCCGTCGTCCAGGCGGGGCTCGGTCTCCACCACGTCGGGATTGCCGCAGGGGCAACGGTGCGCGACGGCGCGGGTGCCGCGGGGGCGGCGGCCGAGCTGCTCGGCGACGATCTCGAGATCGGTCTCGGAAGGAGTCGTCATCTGTCTTTCGCGGATTCTGCATTGGCGGCGGCGACGCTTCCCCACAGTGTGTCGTACCACCGGTCGGGGGTGCTCGCCGCGGTGCCCTGACCCGCGTCGCGGGCGGCACCGGCCGGGTCGTTCAGCACCAGCAGCGGCACCTCGCCCGGCTTGACGTAGAAGAGCCGGTCACGGGCCTGGATGCGGACGTACTCCGGGTCCTTCCACTTCTCGACCTCCTCCTCGAGACCCTTGATCCGCGCCTGCTGCGCGGCCTGGGCGGCCTGCATCTGCGCGATCTGGGACTCCTGGGCGAGGTAGACGCGCACGGGATAGGTGTACGCGAGGGCCAACGCAACCAGCACGACGATGAGGACGGTGGCGCGCCCGGTGAAGGCCTTGGGTCGCGTGGCGACGGTGCGCTTGGTGGCTCCCGAGGCGGCGGCCCGCCGAGCGGCCGCGGGCCTGCTGCCGGAGCGGCCGATGCTGCCGGTGGTCCGGGTGGCGGGATTGCGTCGCGGCTCGATGCGCGTCGCCCCGGTGTCCCGGGTACGGGTGGGCCGGGCCCCGCTGCGGACCCCCGGACGCCCCGCGTGGCCGGTGGGGCGGCGCGACGGCCCCTGCCCACTCGGTGTGCGGCGCTGCGTCATCCCTGCCCTCCCCCGGCACTCGCCAAGACCATGGAGTTGCGGCACCTGCTCCAGGACACTATGCCCACGGAACGTGGAGCCACAACTCCATGATCTGTCGACGCAGCGTTACGCGGTGCGGTAACGCGGGAACGCGCCCGCTCCGGCGTACCGCGCGGCGTCGCCGAGTTCCTCCTCGATGCGCAGGAGCTGGTTGTACTTCGCGACCCGGTCGGAACGGGCCGGCGCGCCGGTCTTGATCTGACCGCTGCCGACGGCGACGGCCAGGTCGGCGATGGTGACGTCCTCGGTCTCGCCGGACCGGTGGCTCATCATGGTCTTGAAGCCGGCCCGGTGCGCCATGTCCACGGCGTCCAGGGTCTCGGTCAGCGAGCCGATCTGGTTGACCTTGACGAGGACCGCGTTGGCGGCACCCTCGGCGATGCCCCGGCCGATGCGCGTGGGGTTCGTCACGAAGAGGTCGTCACCGACGATCTGGAGCTTCGCGCCGAGCTGCGCGGTCATCGCGGACCAGCCGGCCCAGTCCTCCTCCGACAGCGGGTCCTCGATGGAGACGATCGGGTACGTCTCCGCGAGCTTGGCGTAGTAGTTGATCATCTCCTCGGTCGACTTCGGCGAGCCCTCGAAGACGTACGCGCCGTCCTTGTGGAACTCGGTCGCCGCGACGTCCATCGCCAGCACGATGTCGGTGCCCAGGGAGAAGCCGGCGGCCTGCACGGCCTCGGCGATCAGGTCCAGGGCGGAGGCGTTCGACGGCAGGCTGGGGGCGAAGCCGCCCTCGTCGCCCAGGCCGGTCGACAGGCCCTTCTTCTTGAGGACCGACTTCAGCGCGTGGTAGACCTCCGCGCCGGTGCGCAGCGCCTCGCGGAAGGAGGCCGCGCCGATCGGGGCGATCATGAACTCCTGCACGTCGACGTTCGAGTCGGCGTGCGCGCCACCGTTGAGGATGTTCATCATCGGCACCGGCAGCACGTGCGCGTTCGGGCCGCCGACGTAGCGGAAGAGCGGCAGCTCGGCACTCTGCGCGGCGGCCTTGGCCACGGCGAGGGAGACACCCAGGATCGCGTTCGCGCCGAGCTCGGACTTGTCGGCGCTGCCGTCGATGTCGAGCATCTTCTCGTCGATCAGGCGCTGCTCGCTGGCCTCGTACCCGATCAGCTCGTCGGCGATCTTGTCCTCGACGTTGCTGACCGCCTTCTCGACACCCTTGCCGAGGTAGCGGCCCTTGTCGCCGTCGCGCAGCTCGATCGCCTCGAACGCGCCGGTCGACGCGCCCGACGGGACCGCGGCGCGGCCGATCGTGCCGTCGTCCAGCCCGACCTCGACCTCGACGGTCGGGTTGCCCCGCGAGTCGAGGATCTCCCGGGCGACGATCGCTTCAATGGTGGCCATCTGTCGTGGCTCCTCAGTTGTTCGTACGGATGGATTCCTCAGACCGCGACCCTGCGGCCGACCACGACCCTGAGGGTATCGAGCCGGGATGGCGGCCGTGGCGGCGGCCGGTGAACTTCGGCGGCCACTTGCCTCATGCCGGGCGCGCCGGTGCCGATCACCCCGGTTGCCATGACTACTCCCGCGCACCTCCCCGATCCCGGCTCGTACGTGGAGATGACCGCCACCGACGAGCAGGCCGCCCGCGTCCGCGTGCTCCACGCCGAGGACGAGGGACTGACCCTGTCGGCGCCGCTGGCGGACGTTCCGCACGTGGGGGACGAGATCACCCTGCGCTGGTCGGCGGCCCCGCGCGGCAGGTTCGCCCTGCCCTGTGCGGTGGTCGGCATCCAGGAGAACCAGGTGGAGGTGCGCGCGTCCGGCGAGGCCGAGGTCGAGCAGCACCGGCACTTCGTCCGCGGCGGAGGCGGGGAGCGCGTCATCATGCGCCGCCCCGGCTGGAACGACGCCCACGGCTGGATCCGCGACATCAGCGAGCACAGCATGCGCGCCCACTTCGAGGGCACGAACGTGGCCGAGGGCGAGGACGTGCAGCTCTGGATCCAGCTCGGCAACGAGATCGTCGACATCCCGGCGGTGGCGTCCCGCGTGGCGATGCTGCCCCAGCAGGTCCCGCCGGGCCCGATGTCGGTGGAGATCGTCGCGATCTTCGACACCGAGGAGTCGATGGCCCGGATCATCCGCCGGTACGTCATGCGCCAGCAGTTGCTCAGCCGTTCGCGGGCCTGACCGGAGACGCTCCGCAACCGCCTGATTACCGGTTTGCGCCGGGTTGCGCGGATCGGCAAAGGTGGGCACGTGCTCGCGCCCAAGTCCCGCCTCTGCCTCGTGGCGGCCGCCCTCCTGCTCGCCTCCGCGGCGGGCTGCTCGGACCTGGACGAGACGCCGGAGCAGGGCCTGAGCCGCACCGACCTGGTCGCGGATCTCGCCACCCAGCTCGCCGGCGCGGCCAGCCGCACCTACGAGGCGACCTACCAGCTCTCCGGCGGCCGCACGGCGACGATCGCCCAGGCGCAGAAGCCCGCCCGGGCCGCGTACGTCTACCCGGGCGGCAAGGTCCTCGTCACGGTGGACGCCACGACCGAGTGCCGCACCACGGCCAAGCCCGCGACCTGCACCATGACGTCGCCGGCCACCCCCACCAGCCCGCCCCCGCCCGCGGTCTTCCGCAGCGCCGATGCCAAGGGCATGGTGACGCCCGCCACAGTGCTGGGCCTGCTCAACAGGGCGGTCCTGGACCCGGACCTCGAGGTCGACCAGCACGACACGACCATCGCGGGCCGGCACGCCACCTGCCTCGACCTGAAAGGCGTGGACGGCGCCGCGGCACGCGACTTCGGCACCTGCATCACGAACGAGGGCGTGCTGGGCAGCTTCAGCGGGGTCCTCAACCAGACCCAGGTCGACGTGGCGATGACCCACTACGCGGACCAGGTGGCCGACGACGTCTTCGCGATGCCCAAGGCCGCCAAGCTGATCGACCGCCGCGGCTCTTGAGCGGCGGTCAGACGCCGAGCAGGAACCGCAGGTGCCGGGGCGGCGGGGACCCGTGCGCCAGCATCGCGTCGTGCCAGGCCTTCGGTGTTGCCCCGAAGGGGCGGGCTGCCGCGATCGCCGACACCTCCGTGTAGCCCACGAAGTACGTCGAGAGCTGAGTCGAGGTCAGCAGCGCCCGTTTCCACTTGCCCGCCGCCTCACCCTCCTCCTGGAAACCCTGGGCGGTCAGCATGTGCATGGCCTCGGACTCCTGCAGGTCCTCGCAGTGCACGAGCTGGTCGATCACCGCGTTGAGGCTCATCCGGAGCTGCATCTTCAACTGCTGGAGGCGGACCGGCAGGCCGCCGAAGCCCAGCCCGGACATGAGCTCCTCGGCATACACCGCCCAGCCCTCGACGAACGGACCGGAGAAGCCGAGCGCCCGGACCCGGGTGGCGGCGCGGAACCGGCGGGAGTGGGCCAGCTGGAGGAAGTGGCCCGGCATGGCCTCGTGCACCGTCAGGTTGCGGAGCATGTGGTCGTTGTATTCGCGGTAGAAGGACTCGACCCGCTCGGGCGGCCAGTCGGACGGGGCCGGCGCGATGCAGTAGAAGGTCGGGACCTCCGCCGTCTCCAGCGGGCCCGGCGGATCGCAGTAGGCGACCGCCACGCCGCGGGCGAACTCGGGCATCTCCTCGATGACGCACGGGTCGTCGATGAGCGTCATCAGGTGGTGCTCGCGGACGAAGTCGGTGGCCTCGGACATGGTGACCTTGGCCAGGTCGACGATCGTCGCGTCGTCGGGGTGCTCCGCCGCCAGGGTGTCGAGGGCGCGGCGGACGGTTTCGTCGGTGGCCGGGCCGCCGACCAGCTCGGCCGCCGCCTCGCGGAGCTGCGCACCGACCTCGTCGAGGTTCTGCCGGGCGCGGGACAGGATCTCGGCGGCGGGTAGCTCGGTGTCGAGGGTGTGCCACAGCCGCGCCTCCCAGAGCGGGCGGCCGAGGCGCGGGTCACGGCCCGGCTCGCCGCTCTCCAGCCGGGCGCCGAGCCAGCCGTCGAACTCGGCCAGCGCGTCCAGGGCGGCGGCCGCGACCGGCTCGATCGCGGAGCGCAGGCCGGGCGCCTCGGCGAGCAGGCCGGGCAGCTCGCCGCGGATCAGCGCCGCCGCCCCCGCGAACTGCCCGACGGCGGTCTCGGCGTGCAGGCGGGGCACGTCGCGCAGGACCGCGCGGGCGGTGGCGAGGGCGTCGGGTATCGCGGAGAGCCGACCGCCGAGGGCCGCCAGCCGCTCCTCGACGGGGGCGAACGGGCGGGCGATGAGGGCGTGCAGCAGCGGGCCGGGGTTGTGGGCGAGCGGGTTCCACTCGTGCTCGCGCACGTCGGTCAGCTCGAACACGCCCCGCTCGACCACCGCGGTGAGGATGGCGTGGTCGACCTGGTCCTGCGGGTCGAACGTGTCCGGGTCGATGCCGGCCAAGGCGTCGGCCGCGTCGCGGAGCATGGTGACGCGCTCGGCGACGGCTCCGGGTGAGTGGTCGGGCAGCCGGTCGTCGTAGCGGTGATCCCCTGCGGACGAGGCCAGGGCGGGGTCACTGTCGAGGATGGCGTCGACGATGCGCTCGGCGAGCGGGACGAACTCCGGCATGGGGGAAATCTACTCGGCGGGTCCGACACTTTCGCGTGTCCGTACGGCGTCGGCGTAGCTCAGCGCGGCCTGCCGCAGCAGGGCCTCGGGGTCCAGACCGTCCGCGCGGGCCTGCGCCACCAGCCGTAGCAGCGTGGCACCGAGGTCCGGACCGGCGGGCAGGGGTACGTCCAGCCCGGCCCGGTTCGCCCGCTGCAGGATCTTGGCGGCGAGCGACAGGGCGGGCTGGCTCAGCGCGATGCCCTCGAGGACGGAGTCGCGCGCCTTCTCCTGCCGCTTGATCCGCTCCCAGTTGTCGATGATCGCCTCGACGCCGTCGACCGCCTCACCGGCGAAGACGTGCGGGTTGCGGCGCACCATCTTGTCCACCAGCCCGCCGGCCACGTCGTCGACCGTCCAGCGCTCGTCCTCGGGCAGCTCCTCGGCGAGCCGGGCGTGCAGCACAACCTGGAGCAGCACGTCTCCCAGTTCCTCGCGCAGCGCGGCGAGGTCGTGCGAGACGATGGCGTCGTACGCCTCGTAGCTCTCCTCCAGCAGGTACGGCGCCAGGCTCTCGTGCGTCTGCTGCCGCTTCCACGGGTCGCCGCCGGGCGAGGCGAGCCGGTCCATGACGGCGACCGCGTCGAGCAACCGGGCGCCGGGCGGGTCCCAGGAGCCGTAGCAGAGCTCGAGCTCGGCGAGCGAGGGCTCGCGCGCCAGCCGCAGCCCCAGCCGCCGGGCGAAATCCTCGTCACCGGCCGCGCCGGCGAGCCAGACGACCGTGGAGTGGGTGGCGAGCGCGGCGATCAGCCGCTCGGGGTCCGGCTCGACGACCGTGACGGTGACCCCGGCGGCGTTCAGGGCCGCGGCCTGGTCGCTGTCGGCCGCGGCGAACACGGGCCAGGCGCGGACGAGATCCCAGGCGGCCGCCGTGAGCAGTCCGGCCGGGAGCCTCGGCGAGGTGACCAGCAGGACGATCCGGGCGGCCTCCGGCATCAGGAGACGCGGGTCACGGCGGAGACGTCGGTGACGTACGGCTCGTCGCCGCCCGAGCCGGCCAGCGTCAGCACCACCAGCGGCACGTCGTTGCCGTCCGCCGACTGCGCCGACAGGAGGCTGACCTGCTGGGCGCCGTACCGGGGGTTGAGCTTGACGTGGTCCTTCTCGACGATCTTCTCCAGCTCGGTGCGCATGGCCACGTACGACTGCAGCAGCGCCCTGTTCTGCTCCGACAGGGTGCTCTTGAACTGCTCGAACGTGGTGCTGGGGTCGGCGGCGCCGCCCTGGACCAGCCGCTGGTGGACGTCGCGCAGGTCGGCGTCGGTCAGCTGCGCCGGGGTCATCGCCTTCTGCAGGGCGGTACGCAGCCTGTACGTCTCCGCGTAGAGCTGCGTGTATTCCCACTGGGGCGAGTAGTTGCGCGCCTGGGCCACCTGCTCGACCGTCGGGGCATCAGCCGGCTGCACGCCGTGCTCCTGCGCGGACTTGCGCAGCACGTCCACGCTCAGCAGCGTGTTCAGGATGTCCCGCTGCTTGATCGGCATGGTCAGCGGCGGCAGCGGCGCGGCCGAGGCACCGTTCGCCTCGCCCTGCTGCTGCGCCTTGGTGCGCGCGGCGGTCAGTTCGTCGCGTACCTGGTCGTAGATCCCCTGGATCCGCGCCTCGGTGATCGTGCCGCCCGCGATGTACGCGGCGACGTCCGGCGACTGCTGACAGGCGGTCAGGCCGCTGACGGCGAGGACGGCGACGACGGCGGTGGATGCGAGTCGGCGAGCACGCTGCATGGTCAAGACTCTCTCACGCTCCGGATGTGACGCTCGGCACGGGGGCCGGAATGTCACCCAATACGTCCTTGAGCAGCTGCGTGCACCACTGCAGCAGCGCCTGGTCGCGCAGCGGCTCCCCACCGATCCGACGGGTGCTCGGCCGCGGCACGCTGACCTGGTCGTTCGCCTGCTTGTAGACCGAGTCGGGGTGGTAGCGCTTGAGCCGCATCTGCTTCGAGTCGGGCAGCGGCAGCGGCGAGAAGCGCAGGTGCTTGCCCTGCACCGAGACGTCGGTGAGGCCGTACGCCCGGGCCACGAGCCGGAACCGGGCGACCGCGATGAGGTTGGCGACGGGCTCCGGCGGGGTGCCGTACCGGTCGGTCATCTCGGCGACCACCTCGTCGAGGCGGGCGTCGTCGCGGGCCTCGGCGAGCTTGCGGTACATCTCCAGGCGCAGCCGCTCGACGGCGATGTAGTCGGTGGGCAGGTGCGCGTCGATCGGCAGGTCGACCTTGACCTCCGGCTCCTCCTCCGGCCGCTCGCCCTTGAACGCCTGCACGGCCTCGCCGACCATGCGGACGTACAGGTCGAAGCCGACCCCCTCGATGTGGCCGGACTGCTCGCCGCCGAGCAGGTTGCCCGCGCCGCGGATCTCGAGGTCCTTCATCGCCACGTACATGCCGGCGCCGAGCTCCGTGTGCTGGGCGATGGTGGCGAGCCGCTCGTGCGCCTGCTCGGTCAGCGGCTTCTCGCGCGGGTAGAGGAAATACGCGTACGCCCGCTCCCGGCCCCGGCCGACCCGGCCGCGGATCTGGTGCAGCTGGGCGAGGCCGAGCAGGTCGGCGCGCTCGACGATGAGGGTGTTGGCGTTCGGGATGTCGATGCCGGACTCCACGATGGTCGTGCAGACCAGGACGTCGAACTCCTTCTCCCAGAAGCCGACCATCACCTTCTCGAGCTGCTCCTCGCTCATCTGCCCGTGCGCCACCGCGACCCGGGCCTCGGGCACCAGCTCGCGCAGCTTGCGGGCGGCCTTGTCGATGGACTCGACCCGGTTGTGCAGGTAGAAGACCTGGCCGTCGCGCAGCAGCTCACGGTGGATCGAGGCGGCGACCTGCTTGTCGTCCTGCGCCCCGACGAACGTGAGCACCGGGTGCCGCTCCTCCGGCGGAGTGGCGATGGTGGACATCTCCCGGATGCCGGTGATCGCCATCTCCAGGGTGCGCGGGATCGGGGTCGCGGACATCGTCAGCACGTCGACGGAGGCTCGCAGGGCCTTGAGCTGCTCCTTGTGCTCGACGCCGAAGCGCTGCTCCTCGTCGACGATGATCAGGCCGAGGTTCTTGAACCGGGTCGAGTTCGCCAGCAGACGGTGGGTGCCGATGACGATGTCCGCCGTGCCGTCGGCGGCCTGCTCCAGCGCCAGGGCCGCCTCCTTGGGCGTCTGGAACCGGGAGAGCTGCTTGATGTTCAGCGGGAACTGGCTCATCCGCTCGGCGAACGTGTTGTAGTGCTGCTGCACGAGCAGCGTGGTGGGCACGAGGATGGCGACCTGCTTGCCGTCCTGCACGGCCTTGAAGGCCGCGCGGACGGCGATCTCGGTCTTGCCGTAGCCGACGTCGCCGCAGATCAGGCGGTCCATCGGTACGGCCAGCTCCATGTCGTGCTTGACCTCGCTGATCGCCGCCAGCTGGTCCGGGGTCTCCGTGTACGGGAACGCGTCCTCGAGCTCGCGCTGCCACGGCGTGTCCGGGCCGAACGCGTGGCCCTTGGACGCCTGGCGGGCGGCGTACAGCTGGATGAGCTGGGCCGCGATCTCGCGGACGGCCTTGCGGGCACGCGCCTTGCTCTTCTGCCAGTCGGCGCCGCCCATCTTGTGCAGCGACGGCGACTCACCGCCGACGTAGCGGGAGAGCTGGTCGAGCTGGTCGGTGGGGACGAAGAGCCGGTCCCCGGGCTGGCCACGCTTGCTGGGGGCGTACTCGATCACCAGGTATTCGCGGTCGGCGCCGTTGACAGTGCGCTGCACGAGCTCGACGTAGCGGCCGATGCCGTGCTGCTCGTGCACCACGAAGTCGCCGGGCTTGAGCTCCAGCGGGTCGATGGTGTTGCGCCGCCGGCTGGGCATCTTGCGCATGTCCTTGGTGGACGCGCCGCGGCCGCCGCTGATGTCGTTGCCGGTGATGACGGCGAGCTTGGAACTGTCGTCGACGAAGCCGTGGTTCAGGCCGCCGCAGGTGACCAGGATCTGGCCGGGTTCGACGGCGGCGGCCACGGAGTCGACCGGGGTGGCGCCGAGGCCGGCGTCGCGCAGCAGCTCGGTGGCGCGCTGGGCGGTGCCGTGGCCCTCGAAGACGAGCGTGATGGCCCACCCGTCGGCGGCCCAGCGTTGCAGGTCGCCGGCGAGACGCGCGGTGTCGCCGTGGTAGAGCGGCACCGGCTGGGCCTTGAGGGCGACGGCGTCGCCGGTGTCGGGGCTGACCTCGACCTCCGGGGTCTCCAGCCAGGGCTGGTCGGAGACGGGCTTCTCGTCGGCTTCGGCCAGGCCGAACGGCGAGATCGTCCACCACGGCTGGCGCATCGTCGCGGCGTGCGCCCGCACGTCGGCGAGGGTGCGGAAGGCGACGGCGCCGACGTCGATCGGCGCCTGCCCGCCCACGGCCGCCGCGGCCCAGCTCGCCTCGAGGAACTCGTCGGACGTACGGGTGAGGTCGTGGGCCCGGGTCCGGATCCGCTCCGGGTCGCAGAGCAGCACGTGGGTGCCGGCCGGCATGCAGTCGATCAGCAGCTCCATGCTGTCGGTGCCCTGCAGCAGCGCCGGGGCTAGCGACTCCATGCCCTCGACCGGGATGCCCTCGGCCAGCTTGTCGAGGATCTCGGCGAGCTCGGGATGCTGGGCCGCCAGCTCGGCCGCGCGGGCCCGCACCTGCGGGGTCAGCAGCAGCTCGCGGCACGGCGGCGCCCAGAGGCGTTCGGCGGGGTCGATGGTGCGCTGATCGGCGACGGCGAAGGTCCGGATCTCCTCCACCTCGTCGCCCCAGAACTCCACCCGGGACGGATGCTCGTCGGTGGGCGGGAAGACGTCGAGGATGCCGCCGCGCACCGCGAACTCGCCGCGCTTGGTGACCAGGTCGACGCGGGCGTACGCCATGTCGGAGAGGCGGCGCGCGACCTCCTCCAGCTCGGCCTCTCCCCCGGGCCGCAGCTCGACCGGCTCGAGGTCGCCGAGGCCCTTGAGCTGCGGCTGGAGCAGCGACCGGACGGGCGCGACGACGACCTGCAGCGGGCTGCCCCCGGCCTCCGCCGGATGGGCGAGCCGGCGTAGGACGGCCAGGCGCCGCCCGACCGTGTCCGAGCGCGGCGACAGGCGCTCGTGCGGCAGCGTCTCCCAGGACGGGTAGACGGCGACCCGGTCGGCGGAGATCAGGCAGCCGAGGGCGTCGGCGAGGTCGTCGGCCTCCCGGCTGGTAGCGGTCACCGCGAGCACGGGACGGTCGGCACCGCCGATGTCGGCCGGTCCGGCGACCGCGGCCACGACGAACGGCCGCAGCGAGGCGGGTGCGGTCAGGTCGAGCGCGTCGGAGTCGACCCCGCCCTTGCGGGCCAGGTCGCGGGCCCGCGCCAGCCCGCGGTCACGCAGGGCGGCCGGGACGAGGCCACTGAGTTGCATGAAAAAGACTCTCTCGAAGGCACATCGAAAAACCCCGACGCCAGTTGGACGGGGGGTATGCCCCCAAGCTTAGTCCGCCGCACCGGGTGGCCGGTGTGACGGACCACTATCGGACAACATGTCCGACATAGCGGCAAACAGGTAGTCAACACTGCCCGTTTGTCTGGGGGAAGTGTTGTCTGGGGAGGCAATGTGCGGGTTCTTCTTCTCGTGTCCGCGTTCAACGGGCTGAGTCAGCGGGTGTGGTGCGCGTTGCGGGAGGCCGGCCATGACGTCGGCGTTCTGCTCGCGACCGGTTCGCAGGACATCATCGAGGGAGTCCGCGCCGCCCGGCCCGAGCTGATCCTGTGCCCGTTCCTCAAGGAACGCGTGCCCGCGCAGGTCTGGCAGCACATCCCCACCGTGATCCTGCACCCCGGCCCGGTCGGCGACCGCGGGCCGTCCTCGCTCGACTGGGCCATCACCGAGGGGGCTTCGACCTGGGGCGTCACCGCCCTGCAGGCGGTCGAGGAGATGGACGCCGGCCCGATCTGGGCCACCCGGACCTTCCCCATTCCCGCCGCACCGCGCAAGTCCTCGCTCTACAACGGCCCGGTCGCCGACGCGGCGCTGGAGTGCGCCCTCGAGGTCGTGGCGAAGGCCGCCGATCCGGCGTTCCGGCCCACCGCCGCCACCGAGCTGACCGTCGAGGTGCAGGGCGCCCGGCCGCGGCCGGCGATGAAGCAGGCCGACCGCGCCTTCGACTGGTCGGCGCCCACCGACCACATCGTCCGGCGGATCCGGGCGGCCGACGGCGCTCCGGGCGTACGGACGCAGCTGGCGGGGCTGGAGGTCTTCGCGTACGACGTGCACCTGGCGCTGACCCGCGGCATCCGTCCCGGCACGATCGCCGCACGCCGGCAGGGCGCCGTGCTCGTCGGTACGGGCGACGGCAGCGTCTGGCTCGGCCATCTGCGTGACGCGTCCGAGCCGGGCCGGTTCAAGTTGCCCGCCACCACGTTGCTCGGCAAGCGGCTGCGCGGCGTACCGCAGTCGCCGCTGCCCGCCGGGATCGAGCCGGAGGCGCCGTCGTACCGGCAGATCCGCTACCGGCGCACCGGGCCGGTCGGCTGGCTGGCGTTCGACTTCTACAACGGCGCGATGTCCAGCGGGCACTGCCGGCGACTGCTGGCCGCCCTGCGGCATGCCGCCGCCCAGGACACCCGGGTGCTCGTGCTGCGCGGCGGCACCGACGCCTTCAGCAACGGCATCCACCTCAACGTCATCGAGGCGGCCACCGACCCCGCCGCCTCGGCGTGGGCGAACATCCGGGCCATCAACGAGGTCTGCACCGAGCTCATCCGCTGCACCCGGCAGGTCGTCGTGGCGGCGTACGCGGGCAGCGCCGGAGCCGGCGGCGCCATGCTCGGCCTCGGGGCCGACGTCGTCGCCGCGCGCGACGGCATCGTGCTGAACCCCTACTACGACATGGGCCTGTACGGCTCCGAGCTGCACACCTACACCCTGCCGCGGCGCGTGGGGGCCGAGACCGCCCAGCGCCTCATCGACGACAAGCTCCCGGTCAGCGCCCAGCAGGCGCGCTCGCTCGGGCTGGTCGACGAGGTCGGACCGCGGCACCCCGAGGCGTACGCCGAGTGGCTGACCGCGCTGGCCATGAAGTGCGCCGACGCGCGTACGGCCCGCAAGCTCCGGGCGGACAAGTCCCGGCGGCTCGCGGGCGAACGGGTGCCGCTCGACGTGTACGAATCGCGGGAGCTCGCGGAGATGAGCAGCGACATGTTCGGCGACCGCTCCGGTTTCGCCGCCGCCCGCCACGCGTTCGTCACGAAGGCGAAGCCCACGACCACCCCCGCCCGCCTCCTGCCGGCCGGGGCGAAGGATGCGGCCCGGCCGCGTCAGATCGGCCGGGCGCGCAACGCCGCCCCGGTGGCCGAGGCCCCGGTGCGGGTCCGGTCCGCCATCCCGCTGTCCGCCTGACAGTCCACACCAGATGCAGCACGGCGGTGATCCGCCGTGCTCGTCTCCTGCTGCCCGGGTTCGATGCGAGAGGACGCGATGAGCGACCCTGCCCACCCTTCCACCGAGATACCCGCGCCGCGCACGCCGGCGGATCCCGCGCTCGTACGGGCCCTCAACGCCCCCACCGAGCTGCTGCCGGGCCGCTACGAGTACAGCGGGTACAGCGTGCTGGCCGGGCCTGCCGAGGTGCCCGGGGACGGCCCGCAGCGGGTGCGGATGCGCCCGCTGGCCCAGCGCCGCCCGGTGCTCACCGTCCTCATCACGCTGTTCGCGTTCGCCTTCGAGAGCACGTTCTTCGCCTGGCTGCTGTCCTCGATGGAGGTTCCGGACGCGGGCCTGCATCTCTGGCTGTACGCGGCGACCGTCGTGATGATCGCGGCGACCGGCCTGATCGAACTGTTCCGGCTCGTCAACGTGGTCACGCTCTGCCTTGCCACCCTCTGGGCCCGCGATCCCGTGCCGATGGTTCCCGACGCCGGCCTGCGCGTCGCGTTCCTCACGACGATCGTGCCCGGCAAGGAACCGATCGAGATGGTCGAGCGCACGCTCCGGGCGGCGCGGGTGATCCGGCACGCCGGGCCGTACGACGTCTGGCTGCTCGACGAGGGCGACGACGACGCGGTGAAGGCGATGTGCGCCCGGATCGGGGCCAAGCACTTCAGCCGCAAGGGTGTCGAGCGCTACAACACCGAGGCGGGCGCGTACAAGGCGAAGACCAAGCACGGCAACTACAACTCGTGGGTCGATGCGCACGGCGACGACTACGACGTCTTCGTCTCGGTGGATCCGGACCACGTGCCGTCGCCGAACTTCTGCGAGCGGCTGCTGGGCTACTTCCGCGACCCGGACGTGGCGTTCGTCGTGGGCCCGCAGATCTACGGCAACTACGACAACGTCGTGACGCGCTGGGCGGAGTCGCAGCAGTACCTCTTCCACTCGCTGCTGCAGCGGGCGGGCAACCGGCTCGGGATCTCGATGCTGGTCGGCACCAACAACGCCGTGCGGATCGCGGCCCTGCGCGCCATCGGTGGCCTGCAGGACTCCATCACCGAGGACATGGCGACGAGCCTGGCCGTCCACAGTGCCCGCAACCCCGAGTCCGGCGAGCGCTGGCGTTCGGTCTACACGCCGGACGTGCTCGCGGTCGGCGAGGGACCCTCGTCGTGGACCGACTACTTCACCCAGCAGCAACGGTGGTCGCGCGGGACCGACGAGGTCGTGGTCCGGTCGTTCGCGCGGTTCGCCTGGCGGCTCGGGTTCCGCCGGGGGCTGCACTATGCGCTGCTGATGTCGTACTACCCGCTGACGGCGCTGGCCTGGCTGCTCGGCGCGATGAACGCGGTCTGCTACCTCGTGCTCGGAGCCAAGGGCGTCCAGGTGCCGCAGCAGGTGTGGCTGATGCTGTACGTCGACGCCGCGCTGATCCAGATCGGGCTCTACCTGTGGAACCGCCGGCACAACACGAGCCCGCACGAGGAGGCCGGGTCGTCGGGGCTCGCCGGCATGGTCATCTCGACGCTGTCCACGCCCGTCTACGTCTCCTCGTTCATCGGAGCGCTGCTGGGCCGCCGTACCGGGTTCGTCGTGACGCCGAAGGGCGACTCGGCCAGCCCGGACCGGCTGCTGACCTTCCATCAGAGCCTGCGCTGGGCCGCCTTCTACGTCGCGCTGCTGATCTCGGCCCCGATCGGCGGCCACGTCGACGGCGCGATGTCGCTGTGGCCCGTGCTCAACCTCATCGTCTGCCTCGCTCCGCCCGCGATCTGGGCCGGGCAGGAACTCCAGCGCCGAAGGGCGCCGCAAACCGCCGACACCAACAACACCGAAGAAGCCGTGGAGTCGTACGCATGAAACCCCGTCCCCGCCCGTCGACGCCCCGGCGCCTGCTGAGCGCCGGGATCGCCGTCGTCGTCCTGAGCGTGCTCGTGTTCGTGAACCGGCCGATGGTCGCCTTCGGCGCCGACGCCTACCACGACTTCACGATCAACCGCGAGTCCTACAAGGAGAAGTACGGCCACTGGTCGCGGCTGCCCGTACCGACGGGCTTCCGGGTCAACGCCATCCACGCCGCGATGCTGAGCACCGGCAAGGTCCTGATCATCGCGGGCAGTGGCAACAACCGCGACAACTTCGAGGCCGGCACGTTCCGTACGGTCCTGTACGACCCCGCGAAGGACGCGTTCAACGAGGTCCCGACGCCGACCGACGTGTTCTGCTCCGGGCACACGTTCCTGCCCAACGGCAACCTGCTGGTGGCGGGCGGGACGAAGTCGTACGAGGTGCTGGAGAAGAACATCACCCATGCGGCCGGGGTCATGAAGATCAAGAACGAGGACCCGGACGGCGGGCCGCGTACCTTTCCCAAGGGCACGACCCTGCTCTCCCGGGACGGGACCGCCTACCGCACCCGCGACGATCTGACCGTGCCGGCCGCCACCACGATGAATCACGGCGACGAGGTGATGACCCACGCCGGCGAGGCCGAGGTCTGGGTCGACGCCGTCGAGGCCGGCGACGGGCCGGTCGTGGACAACCCGGCGCAGTACACGGTCGCCGGGCTCACCGGCGAGGACGAGCGGAACGTGTACGGCCTCGCGGACAAGATCACCCGGGAGAAGCAGGAGTACGGCGGCGACAACACGTCGTACGAGTTCGACCCGCGAGCCGAGCGCTATGTCCGCACCGGCGACATGGTGCAGCACCGGTGGTACCCGACGCTGGCGGAACTGCCGGGCGGGGACGTTCTCGCCGTCTCCGGCCTGGACCAGTTCGGCCGGATGCTGCCCGGCCGCAACGAGCGCTACGTCCGCGACCAGAAGCGCTGGGTGGACGCGCCCGAGCTGAAGCGGGTCTTCCCGACGTACCCCGCGCTGCACCTCATGGAGGACGGCAAGCTGTTCTTCTCCGGCTCGAACGCGGGATACGGTTCCGACACCGAGGGACGTACCCCCGGGCTCTGGAACCTGAAGAACAACACCTTCCGTGAGGTGCCCGGCCTGCGCGACCCGCGGATGACCGAGACCAGCTCGTCGGTGCTGCTGCCGCCGGCGCAGGACCAGCGGGTGATGATCTTCGGCGGCGGGGAGGTCGGTGAGTCGGCCGTCTCGACCGCCCGCACGGCGATCGCCGACCTGGACGAGCCGAAGCCCGAGTATCGGCCCGGCCCGGACCTGCCGCGGCCGGCCCGCTATCTCAGCACGGTGCTGCTTCCCGACGACACCGTCTTCACCACCGGCGGCTCCTCCGGCTACCGCGGCGGCCGGTACGGCACCAAGACCCGCAGCGACCTGTTCAACGCGCAGATCTACCGTCCCGCCACCGGCAAGTTCGAGACGGCGGCGGACTCCACGGTCGGGCGCAACTACCACTCCGAGGCGCTGCTGCTGCCCGACGGCCGGGTCGTCACGATGGGGTCCGACCCGCTGTACGACCCGAGCGGGCGCAACCCGGGCACGTTCGAGCAGCGGATCGAGGTGTACTCCCCGCCGTACCTGTTCCGGGGCCCGCGTCCGGTGATCAGCGGCGGACCGAAGTCCGTGCAGCGCGGGACCACCTTCGCCGTCGCCACCCGCGACGCGGCCCGGATCCGGGCGGCCCGGCTGATGCGGCCCAGCGCCGTCACCCACGTCACCGACCTCGACCAGCGCTCGGTGGCGCTCGACATCACGCCGGCGACGGGCGGGCTGGCTCTGTCCGTACCGAAAGCCAAGGGTCTGGTGCCGTCGGGCTGGTACATGCTGTTCCTCGTCGACGGCAAGGGCGTGCCGTCCGTGGCCCGCTGGATCCAGGTGCGCTGATGCCGAGGCACGCCGCCCGGTGGTCGCTTGCCGCCGCCGGTCTGACCCTGACCCTCGTTCTCACCGCGATCGTGGTGCTCTCGAGGCGCGGCGATGACTGGCCGGTGGTCGCCGGGCCCGCGGCGGTGCGGGCCAGCGCGCCCGCACCCCGCGCCGAGCTCTACGTCGACCCGAACGGTGCCGCCGCGGAGCAGGCCCGGAAGTGGGAGGCGGCCGGGCGGCACGCCGACGCCGCCGTCATCCGCCGGATCGCGGACCGGCCGGTGGCCACCTGGTTCGCCGACGACAGCCCCGGCTACGCCGACCGGGTCCGGCAGCTCGTCACGGCCGCGACCGCGGCCGGCCGGCTGCCGGTGCTCACGCTCTACAACATCCCCGATCGGGACTGCTCCGGGCAGTCGGCGGGCGGCGCCGCCGACGGGGAGGCCTACCGGGCATGGGTACGCGCGATCGCGGCGTCCCTGCACGGGCACCGGGCCCTGATCGTGCTGGAGCCGGACGCCATCCCGCAGGCCGTCCGGGGCTGCCTCGACGACCAGGACACCCGGGAACGCTACGAGCTGCTCGCGGAGGCGGTCGGCGCGCTGCGGGCCACCCCGGGCGTGCTCGTCTACCTCGACGCCGGCAACCCGGGCTGGATCGCCGAGCCCGCCGAGATGCTGTCCGCGCTGCGCAAGTCCGGCATAGGCCGCGCCACGGGCTTCTCGCTGAACGTCGCCAACTTCGAGACGACGGCCGACAACGTCGCGTACGGGACCCGGCTGTCCGCCCTGCTCGGGGGCGCCCACTTCGTCGTGGACACCAGCCGCAACGGCAACGGCCCGGCGCAGAAGGGCGCCGGGGACCGGCACTGGTGCAACCCCACCGGGCGAGCGCTCGGCGAGCCGCCCACCATGCGGACCGGGGTGCCGCTGGTGGACGCGTACCTGTGGGTGAAGCGGCCGGGCGAGTCCGACGGCGCCTGCGGCAGCGGCGCTCCCGAAGCGGGCCGATGGTGGCCCGAGTACGCCCTCGCACTCGCCCGCTGAGCCCTGTAAGGGGCTATGAGACTTGCCTCAAATGACGCAGCCGGGGCACGGCACCGATACGATCGCGGGAGTCGGGACAGCGCTGTCCTCCGCACGTCATGCAAAGGAGCGCCCCGGTGACAGACCAGCACGGCCAGCTCGACCCCGACGGCCCCGACGCCGCCCTGCGCGCCGACATCCGCCGCATCGGCACGCTGCTCGGCCAGACCCTCGCCCGGCAGGAGGGCAAGCCCCTGCTCGACCTGGTCGAGGAGGTTCGTGCGCTGGTCCGCGCGGACGCCACGGCCGCCGCCGGCCGGCTCGCCGCCATGGACGTCACGACCGGCACCAAGCTGGCGCGGGCGTTCTCCACGTATTTCCACCTGGCGAACATCACCGAGCAGGTGCACCGGGCCCGCGACCTGCAGCGCCGCCGCGCCCGCGACGGCGGATGGCTGGACCAGGCCGCCAAGCGGATCGCCGAGCGGGGTGTGCCGGCCGACGAGATCGCCGCGGCCGCCCGCCGGCTGGCCGTACGCCCGGTCTTCACCGCCCACCCCACCGAGGCCGCGCGCCGCTCGATCCTGTCCAAGCTGCGCCAGCTCGCCGACTCGCTGGACGCCGAGGCCGCCGCCGCGGTCCTCTACGGCGCGTCGGACACCACCGCCTCGACCCGCCGCTTCGCCGAGCTCATCGACCTGCTCTGGCAGACCGACGAGCTGCGCCTGGACCGGCCGGACCCGACCGACGAGGCCCGCAACGCCGTCTACTACCTGAAGGACCTCTACGCCGAGGCCGCGCCGCAGGTGCTCGACGACCTCGCCGAGACGCTGCGCCAGCTCGGCGTCGAGACCGCGCCGACCGCCCGGCCGCTGACCTTCGGCTCCTGGATCGGCGGCGACCGTGACGGCAACCCGTTCGTCACCCCGGCCGTCACCAAGGACGTGCTGATCATCCAGCACGAGCACGGCATCCAGGCCACCGAGGCGGCGATGGACGCGCTCATCGACGAGCTCTCGGTGTCGCGGCGGCTACGCGGCGTCTCTCTCGACCTCTCGGCGAGCCTCGCGGCGGACCTGGACGCGCTGCCCGAGGTGGCGCCGCGGTTCCGGCGGGTCAACGCCGAGGAGCCGTACCGCCTGAAGGTCCGCTGCGTGAAGGCCAAGCTGGCCAACACCCGCATGCGGCTGCGGCAGGGCACCGCCCACGTACCGGGCCGCGACTACCTGGGCACCGACGAGCTCATCGCCGACCTGGAGCTGATCCGGGCCTCGCTGGCCCGCAACTCCGGCCAGCTCACGGCGGTCGGCACGGTCGCGTCGGCCATCCGGACCGTCTCGGCGTTCGGCCTCCAGCTGGCCACCCTCGACGTGCGCGAGCACGCGGAGAAGCACCACGAGGTGCTGGCCCAGATGTACACGCAGGTCGGCGAGGTCGGCGACTACGCGTCGCTGAGCCGCGAGGAGCGCACCAAGCTGCTCGCCACCGAGCTGGGCGGACGCCGGCCGTTGTCGTCGGCGGACACCCCGCTCACCGAGTCGGCCCGCAAGACCTTCGACGTCTTCAACACCATCCGCGAGGCCCAGGACCGATTCGGCTCGGACGTCATCGAGTCGTACATCATCTCGATGACCCTCGGCGTCGACGACGTGCTCGCCGCCGCCGTGCTGGCGCGCGAGGCGGGGCTGATCGAGATCCACAGCGGGCGCGCGCGGATCGGCATCGTGCCGCTGCTCGAGACGCCGGCCGAGCTGGACGCCGGTGGCGAGCTGCTGGACGAGATGCTCTCCCTCCCGGCGTACCGCGAGATCGTCCGGGCGCGCGGCGACCTCCAGGAGGTCATGCTCGGCTACTCGGACAGCAACAAGGAAGGCGGGATCACCACCAGCCAGTGGTCGATCCACAAGGCCCAGCGCGCGCTGCGCGACGTGGCGGCGCGGCACGGCGTCCGGCTGCGCCTGTTCCACGGCCGTGGTGGCACGGTCGGCCGGGGCGGCGGCCCTACCCACGAGGCGATCCTGGCCCAGCCGTACGGCACGCTCGACGGCCCGATCAAGGTCACCGAGCAGGGCGAGGTCATCTCGGACAAGTACACGCTGCCGGCCCTGGCCCGGGAGAACCTGGAACTGACCGTGGCCGCGGTGCTGCAGGCGACCCTGCTGCACAAGGAGCCCTCGGTCGACCTGACCTCCCTGGCCCGCTGGGACGCGGCCATGGACACCGCCTCGGGCGCGGCCTTCCGCCGCTACCGGGAGCTGGTGGAGAACCCGGACCTGCCGGCGTACTTCTGGGCGGCGACCCCGACCGAGCTGCTCGGTGCCCTGAACATCGGCTCCCGCCCGGCGAAGCGGCCCAACGCCGACGCGGGCCTGGGCGGCCTCCGGGCGATCCCGTGGGTCTTCGGCTGGACCCAGACGCGTCAAATCGTGCCCGGCTGGTTCGGCGTCGGCACCGGCCTGGCCGCGGTCCGCGAAGCCGGCCAGGGCGACGTCCTGCGGGAGATGTTCGCCGACTGGCAGTTCTTCCGCACCTTCATCTCGAACGTGGAGATGATGCTGACCAAGACCGACCTGACCATCGCCCGGCGCTACGTCGAGACGCTGGTGCCGGCCCGGCTCCAACCGATCTTCGCGACCATCGAGCAGGAGTACGAGAAGACGGTCCAGGAAGTCCTCGCGATCACCGGCAACGAGAAGCTCTTGTCCGCTCAGCCGGAGCTGACCCGCACACTCGGGGTCCGCGACACCTACCTCGAGCCGCTGCACCACCTCCAGGTGGCGCTGCTGCGGCAGTACCGCGACCTCGGCGACGTCGACCGGCAGATGGCCACCGCGCCGGGCGCCCGCCGCGCCCCGTCGGACTCGACGGCACTGGAACGGGCGCTGCTCACCACCGTGAACGGCATCGCCGCCGGCATGCGCAACACCGGCTGAACCTTAGGTTGCGAAGTGGCCGGGCACCTCGTGGTGTCCCGGCCACTGGTCATTTCAGGCCGGCCGCCTGCGGGGCGCAAAGCACCGAGTGCCGAGCGCCGGCCGATCGGCGAGAATGGCTGAATGACGACGACTGCAAGACCCGACGGGGAATCCGGTACGGTCTACATCGAAGTAACCACGGCTACCGAGTCCCGGGACGCCGCTGTCGCGCTTGCTCGGATGGCCGTCGAATCTCGCCTCGCCGCCGGGGCGCAGATCACGGGACCCGCCGTTTCGGTGTTCTGGCATCTCGGTGAGTTCGGAACCGGTGAAGAATGGCGCCTCGCCCTGCGAACACGACTCGATCTGTTCGAAGAGTTGCAGGAAAAGCTCATGCAGAACCACCCGTGGAAGAATCCTGAAATCATCGCAACGCAGATCCTCGCGGGCTCATCGGAGTGCCTCGAATGGATCCGCGCATCGACGCGCGGTGCCGAAAGCTAGGCGCGAATCTTCTCGAAAACCTGCGCCACCTCGGACAGATTTTGGTGTTCGCTGAGGGCATCGAGCGCCCTGGAAAGCTGCTGCCGGGGGCGGACCGAGGCGACGCCTGCCGAGAGGTCGAGGGCACGGCTCACGGTGACGGCAGCTTCCTCGACCTCTCCCGCATCGAGGTAGGCGTCCGCGAGCCATGACAGATAGAGAGCCTTGTCACGGGCGTGCGCGTCATCGAAGTCGGCGAGCACGGTCTTGAGGATCGGGACGGCTCGGAGCGGTCGCCGTAATTCCGTCCAGCAGCGTCCCGCCATGATGTGAAGCTCAGTCTCGTCGACCCATGCCGACCAGTCCGGGTCTGGATCCGAACCCCCGGCCACGAGGGCCGTCTGTGCGTCTTCGAGCGCCCGCGCCGCCTGGCTCGCGTTTCCAAGAACCGCGTGCGTCCAGGCCCGACGCTCATGCAACAAGGCACCGGCCGAACCGACCGCAGCCGAGCCGGCAACCTCGCACGAGGCCGTGGCGAGCTGGACAGCGGCGGCCGGATCGGCCGATAGCTGTTGATACGCGAGGAAGGCGAGGGCATTGCCGGCGAGCAGCCGGTCTTCAGCCTGCCCCGCCGCTGCACGGCTTGCGCCGTAAAGTCGCACGGCTTCAGAGTGGTTGCCGGCATCGAATGCGGCCCATCCTGCTTGTTGCGCTTGCTCAGCCAGCACCGACAGCAATCCGGTGCGGGTTTTGTCCGAACAGAACCCGTCGCTGAGAAGAGCCTCCGTGGCTTGATACTCGGCCGCATAGATGCGGAAAGTGTCGCCGCCGCCGAGCACATTGTCGAGGCGCCTGAGACGTGCCGCGCGTTGTCTCAGGATGCCCGGGAGTTCCGAGCCGAGCCTACGCCTTCCGTCCTGAAGCCCAGGACCGACTGCGAATCCCGCTCCGACAGCAGCGGAGGCCTTGAGCAAATCCCTGCGGAACACGCCACTACCTCCGTCCTGTCGCCCGCTCTCCCACGCCCGGGGAGCGAGACCAACCATATGGCCAGGAATGCGTAGAGCGTCAGCGATCCGCGCTATTTTCTCATACGACGTGACAATTCCCGATCCGCGCGCCAGAGCCCCGACTCGTTCGGGTTTCATGCCACAGGCAGCACCAATCTTGGAATAGCTGAAACCGGCCCATTTCTTCGCCAGGGCGAACACCTGTCCGAAGTCGTGCCGGGCAAGAGCATCGCTCATGTCTGGGCGATCAAGAACGTGTGCCGGTATGCCGGTGGGCGACCTGTCCGTACTCACTCGTACGCCTCCGCTCGCAATGCCCGCGGCCGACCTCCCTATCCCCTTCATGGGTACCCCCACGAGTGGGAAGAGGACAGTCCCTGCCGGCGTGCATCGTGGTCCGAGTCCACATCGAATGTCACACGGTCGGGGGCACCAATGCTAGGCACAGCAGTCGCGTTCTTCGTTGTCGGCTTCCTAGCCGGACTATGCCTGTTCAAGGTCAAACAGCGATGGTGCCCGCGCTGTGGCTCGCTGACCAATGTGGCAGTCCCCGAGACCACTTCGGGAGCGCGGTCACGTCCGCCAAAATGATCACGAGGCCTCTTCCGGTTCCGCAACAGCCGGGAGAGCACCTTCCCGAACGGCCTTCGTGGGACTGCGGCAAGTGCGGGCGAACCTGGCCGTGCCCCAGCGCGAAGGCCGATCTGCTGAGTGAGTACCTGACCAGCCGATCGGCCCTGCGGGTCTACCTCGCCTTGCGCCAGTGGGAAGCGTTCGATGACTTCGCGGCCTGCGGGTCAATACCGGGGGATCTGTCCGACCGATTCGCAGGGTGGATCGCATGACGCGGCTACGGAGCCTGCCCAGCTCCACCCACCCTGAGGCATAGGGGCGACTCAGGGGTGAGTCGGGGTCATTACCTGATCCGTACAGGTGACTTCTCTTCCTAGGCTGACACCCGTGAGCCTCATCGAAACCCAAGGGTTGACCAAGACGTACGGCGGGCGGGTGACCGCCCTGCACGAGCTGAGCGTCTCCGTCGAACCCGGGATCATCGGACTGGTCGGCGCGAACGGCGCCGGCAAGTCGACCTTCATCAAGATTCTGCTCGGCCTGATCCCACCCTCCGGCGGGCAGGTCCGGGTCTTCGGCATCGATCCGACGGTCGACCCGGACCGGGTCCGGTCGAAGGTCGGTTACATGCCCGAGCACGACGCGCTCCCGCCGGACGTCTCCGCGGCCGAGTTCGTCACCCACCTGGGCCGCATCAGCGGCCTGCCGCGCACCGCCGCCCGGGAGCGGGCCTCCGAGGCGCTGCGGCACGTCGGGCTCTACGAGGAGCGCTACCGGCAGATCGGTGGCTACTCGACCGGCATGAAGCAGCGGGTCAAGCTGGCCCAGGCGCTGGTGCACGACCCCGATCTGCTGCTGCTCGACGAGCCGACCAACGGACTCGACCCGGCCGGCCGCGACGCCATGCTGGCCCTGGTGCACCGCATCGGCACCGAGTTCGGCATCTCCGTCGTGGTGTGCTCGCACCTGCTCGGTGAGGTCGAGCGGATCTGCGACTCGCTCATCGCGATCGAGGGCGGCCGGCTGCTGCGCGCCGACCGCATCTCGGCCATGACCGCGGCCAGCGACGTGCTCGCGGTCGAGGTTTCCGAGGGTACGGAGGAACTCGCGGCCGCGCTCACCGGCCTCGGCCTCACCCCTCAGGTGGACGGGCGGCTGCTGCTCGTACCGCTGGACCACGAGGACACCTACGACCGCATCCTGCGGGCGGTGGCCGACCTCGACCTGCCGTTGCACCGCCTCGACCAGCGACGCCACCGGGTGGCCGAGCTCTTCGCCCCCAGGGAGACCGCGGATGTCTGAGTCCAGCGTCATCCATGACATCGGCTACCAGCGCTACACCGGCCCGCGGTTGGGCCGTGGCGCGGTGTTCGGCGCGATCTACGTGCACGGGCTGCGGGCCGCGTACGGGCTCGGCCGCTCGGCCAAGGCCAAGATCTTCCCGTGGCTGGTGGTCGGCATCGTCACCCTGGTGGCGGTGATCCTGGCGGCCGTACGGTCGCAGACCGGCATCGTGCCGCTGGGCTATCTCGAGTTCGCCGACGCGATGAGCTGGCTGATCATCTTCTTCGTGGCCATCGTCGCGCCCGAGCTGGTCTCCCGGGATCTGCGCGCCGGCGTGCTGCCGCTCTACTTCAGCCGGCCGCTGCGGGCCGCGGATTACATCGGCGCGAAGGTGGCCGCCATGGTGACGGCGGTCTGGGCGCTGCTCGCCGTACCCCAATTCATCATGTTCCTGGGTGCGGCCTTCACCACCAAGAAGGGCATGTCGGACGTCTGGCACGAGCTCGGCGACCTGCTGCCGGGCTGGGGCTACAGCCTGCTCTGGGCGCTGGTGTTCACCGGCATCGGCCTGCTGGTCGCCTCGCTGACCGGTAAGCGTGCGTTCGCCGCCGGCGGCATCGTCGCGGTGTTCCTGATGACCACCCCGGTGGTCGGCGTGCTGTCGATCCTGCCGTCCACCGACGCGCAGGAGATGGCCGGCCTGGCCAGCCCGATGAGCCTGGTCAGCGGCGTCGGCGAGTGGCTGGTCCCGTCCGCCCATCCCGGTCTGATGATCGGCCGGTACGGCCCGGTGTACGCCATCGAGGCGCTCACCCTGGTCGTGACGTGCCTGTTGCTCCTACTCGCCCGCTACCGGAGGGTGGCCGCGCTGTGACCACGGTGGACCTGAAGAACGTGTCACGCTGGTACGGCAACGTCGTGGCCGTCAACGACATCAGCCTGGCTCTCGAGCCGGGAGTGACCGGCCTGCTCGGCCCGAACGGCGCGGGCAAGACCACCGTCCTGCACATGATGGCGGGCTTCCTGGCGCCCTCGAAGGGCACGGTGACCCTGGACGGCACGCCGACCTGGCGCAATCCGGCCGTCTACCGGCAGCTCGGCCTGGTGGCGGAGCGCGAGGCGGTGCACGGGTTCCTCACCGCCCGCGAGTTCGTGCTGGCGTCGGCGAAGATGCAGAAGCTGTCCGACCCGAAGGCCGCCACCGAGTGGGCGCTGAACATGGTCGAGATGGCGCCGGCCGCCGATCGCCGCATCGAGACGTATTCCAAGGGCATGCGCCAGCGCACCCGGGTGGCGGCGGCGCTGGTGCACAACCCGCAGGTGCTGCTCCTGGACGAGCCGTTCAACGGCATGGACCCCCGGCAGCGCATGCACATGATGAGCCTGCTCCATGAGCTCGGCGACCGCGGCCACACGATCCTGTTCAGCTCGCACATCCTCGAGGAGGTCGAGCAGGTCTCCGGCACGGTCCAGGTGATCGTGGCCGGCCGGCTCGCGGCCTCGGGCGACTACCGCAAGATCCGCCGGCTGATGACGAACCGCCCGCACGTCTTCGCGGTGCAGTCGTCGGACGACCGCCGCCTGGCCGTGGCCCTGATCGCCGAGAAGTCCGTCACCGGCGTGGAGATCGACGGCACCGGCATGACGGTCCGGGCCGGCGACTACGGCAGCTTCACCCGCGCCCTGCCGCGCATCGCCCTCGAGTCGGGCATCCGGCTGCGCAAGCTGATCCCGTCCGACGAATCCCTGGAGAGCGTCTTCTCCTACCTGCTGGAGGCCTGACATGTCGACGGTCGCGT
The DNA here is from genome assembly GCF_044465265.1 of Actinoplanes sp. NPDC049681. Classification (NCBI taxonomy): domain Bacteria; kingdom Bacillati; phylum Actinomycetota; class Actinomycetes; order Micromonosporales; family Micromonosporaceae; genus Actinoplanes; species Actinoplanes sp. NPDC049681. The sequence continues at coordinate 457,690 of NZ_JBITLP010000003.1, read as the reverse complement.
GGATCACCGCCCGGGGCCTCTTCGGCCGCCGGCGGGTCCTGCTCCTGCTGCCCCTGCCCATCCTGCTGGTGGGCCTGGCCGCGCTGTGCCGGGCGTACGACGTCAGGCCCTCCGACTGGGGCACGCCCGTGCTCGTGGGCCTCGGCCTGGCGGTGCTGCTGCCGGTGGTGTCCCTGATCGTCGGCACCGGCGTGCTGGGCTCCGAGGTGGACGACGGCACCATCGTGCACATCCTGACCAAGCCGCTCCCCCGCCGCGACATCATCACCGCGAAGCTCGGCGTGGCGGTCGGCGTGAGCGCGCTGACGTCCGCGATCCCGCTCTTCCTGGCGGGCTGGCTGGCCGACTCCGTACGGCTCGGCGGCGCCCTCGCGGTGGCCGCGGTGGTGGGCGCGCTCGCGTACTCGGCGCTGTTCCTGCTGCTCAGCCTGCTGACGCGGCGCCCGGTGCTGCTGGGCCTGGTCTACATCCTGGTGTGGGAGGGGCTCCTGGGCCGCTTCGTCAGCGGCACCCGGGTGCTCTCCATCGAGCAGTACGTCATCAGCATCGCCGACAAGATCGCCCCGACGGGCCTGCTGGAGTCGAAGGTGTCCGTACCTGTCGCCGCGGTGATGGCGGCGATCTTCGTGGTGGGCTGTGCGGTGTTCTCGGTGGACCGGCTGCGGTCCTTCTCGATGGCCGGCGAGACCAGCTAGTTGTGAAGGCCTCCTGCCGCTAGCGCTCCGCCGGCAGGAGGCCTTCGTGCCGGGTCCGGCTCGCTCATTGCCCTAGGCCGAGTCGGGCTCGACGGCGACTTCCCAGAGCGCGTTGAAGACTTCGACCCGGCGAAGCACCCGCGGTTCGCGCAGAATCAGCTGAGTCTCCGCGATGGCGGGGCGACCGGCCTCCGCCGCCACCGGGGCCGGCGTCGTCTCATAGCTGACCACCCCGTCGAAGACGATGGAGTCCAGCACCTCGACGTGGAGCGTGGACGGGATCCGGTCGCGTTCCACCATCCGGGCTCGAATCCCGAACCGCTGCTGCTCCCGGCATGCCCGGACGATGTCGGCCTCATCGCCGGCCTTCGGATCGCGAAGGAAGATCCGCCGGATGACGACCCCTCTTTCGGCAGCCTGCCGCTGAGCCTCCGCATACCGCTGCCCGATCTCGCTGTACCAGAGTCCGCGGTCCACATCGGCCAGGCTGACCGCATCGATCGAGACGGCCGACGATCGGGTGAGTGCCAGAAGCCAGTCTCGATCCTCGCCGTAGCGGGTCGCTCTGCCACCCTCGGCGAGTTGTTTGAGGAGTTCCGACGTCTCCGCCAGGTGGTCGTTGGCGAAGCGCGAGATGATCGCAGGTGCCGCCGGCGCGATTCTCGCGGAGTGCCGGACGAGTTCTTCCACCAGGCCCGGCGCCATGGTCGACGCCTCGATCAGCTGCATCAGCTCGGTGGCGTCGCCGATCTTCGAGAACGACTCGACGACCAGGCGCTCCAGTCTCTCCCGTCCAGCGCGCTCCCGCCGTTCCACCGATGCCAGGCGCCGCTCGATGTCCACGAGTGAGCGCATCACGAGCGCGATGCCACCAATCAGGATCGCAAGAGTCACGCTGGTCGCGACCGGCTGTTCCAGAGTGTTGGCGATCAGGAACGTAAGCCCACCCGAGGCGGCGGAATAGAGGATCTTCCGAGTGACGGCCGAGCGGGCGATCCCGAGCTCGTTTACGTCCGCCTCCGTCACGATCCCCCCTCGAGCGCCTTCAGAAATTGCAGCGCATCAACGGGGGGAACGCAACGGTGAGTGTCCGCACCTCACGGCAGGGCGGGCTTGACCTCCACCTGGAAGATCGGCAGGCGCCCCAGCCGGCGGTACGCGGCGAGCGACTCCGGCGTCGAGTCGACGGACGACTCGCGGCCCTCCTGGTTGTGCGGCGTGTCGAAGTGGACCATCGCCCGGATGCCGGGGAAGCGCGGGATCTGCTTGCCGACCTCCCGGTAGAACTCGGCCTTGTGGCCCGGGTTCTTCTTCGACGACCAGACGCCCCATTCTGCGACCATGAGCGGCTTGTCGGGGTGCTCGGCGGTCGCCCAGTTGTAGAAGCCGGGCCAGGTGGGCCGGGCCGACGACTGCCGGTTCAGCAGTTCGGCGAAGTCGCCGTGGCCGTAGCCCGGTTCGCTGTACGCGTACGTGTCGAAGCCGATCCAGTCGACCACGTCGTCGCCGGGGTACATGTCGGCGAACCACTTCTTGCTGGTGTGCGGCACGTACGCCATGTGCACCAGCACCGTGACGATGTTGTCGGCGCCGTGCGCGCGCAGCCTGGTGACGACGTGGCGGTACATGGCGGCGTAGTCCTTCGCCGTGTAGCCGGAGCCGGCCTTCTCCCGGATGTTGTCCTCGGCCTCGTGGTGGACCGTGAAGAAGAACTGCTCGGGGAAGTCCTTCTTGATGTGCGCGGCGAGCTTGTCCAGGAACTTGTCCGTGGCCGGGTCGCCCTTAGCGATCTTGGCCCAGGACGCGCCTCGCGGCTTCCAGTTGAGGAACAGCAGGCGTTCACGGCCTGGCTCGCGGGCGATGGCGATCTCGTCCTTGGTGGGGAAGAGCTGCCCGTTGCCGCGGTGGTAGGCGTGGTAGATGTCCTGGTGGCGCTCGGTCTTCTCCTCGAAGGCCGCCAGCGCCTGCTTGCCGCGGGCGTCCGTGAAGGCCCCGGGCGCCACGCCCCAGAGCACCCCGCAGGTCGGGACGAGCTTTTTCCCGGTACGGCACGGGCCGGCCGGCACCGGAGCCCGGGGCGCCACACGGGCCGGGTCGGCGGCGGGCGACGTGGATCCGGACGGGCGCGCCGAGCCGGGCGCGGACGGCGACCCCGGGTACATCGGCACGCCGGGCTCGGCCGGCGACGGCGCACCTCGCGAGGCTCCGGCCTTCCCGGTGACGGCGGGTCCGGGCATCAGCACGGGCTCGGGACCGTACGGGAGGCTGAGCTGGTCGACGCCACCCGTCCAGGCCCACGAGAGCGTGGCGACGGCCGAGATGCTGAAGACGGCCGTGATGGCGGCGAGGTGCAGGAACAGGTTGCGGCGGGGTCGACGTCTCACGATCGCCCAGTATCGGACCTAAAGTCCGTTTTGTCGACTACCCGACGCAGAGCATCCGTCTGACATGGTCGGGGCCTGAGGCCGCGCTCGACCCCGAGGGGTCCGGCTGCGAAACTGTCCCTCAAGTCACTGCAGGGGGAGTCTTAGGTGAACGACGGTTCTGTGCTGCCCGAGGACGTGTTGCGTGACGCGCCGTCGTACACGCCGCGCGCGCACGAACTGGCCGACCTCGAGTTGCTGCTGGCCGGCGCGTACGCGCCGCTGACCGGCTTCCTCGGCCGCGCCGACCTGCAGTCCGTACGCCGCCGTGGCCGGCTCGCCGACGGCACGTCCTGGCCGGTCGCCGTGACGTGCGAGATCCCCGCCGAGCTCGCCACCGGCCTCGACCTGGACGACCCGCGGCGGCGCACCGTGGTGCTCACCGACCCCGAGGGCGCGCCGGTGGCCGCCATCGAGATCACCGACGCCTGGCCGACGACCGAGGGCCGCTACGCGATCGGCGGCACCGTACGCCGGATGGGCGACGGTGGCCACGGGCCGTTCCAGCGGCTGCGCCGGACCCCCGAGGAGGTCAAGGCGCTCCTGCCCCCGGGGCGCGTGCTGGGCGTGATCGCCGACCGTCCGCTGCACCGCCCCCAGCTGGCCCAGATCGCGCACGCCGCCCGTACCCTCGCGGCCCACCTGCTGATCTTCATCCCGGTCACCGGCCCGGGCCCCGACGGGCTGCCGCCGGAGGCGCTGGTCCGGGCGATCTTCGCGGCCCGCGACCGGATGCCGCCGGCGACCATCGTCGCCGTCCCGCTGATGACGCGCGGCGACGAGATGCGCGACGCGCTGCTGCGGGCCAAGGTCGCCACCGCGTACGGCGTCACCCACGTACTGTCCACCGGCGACATGCTCTCCGGGGCCGGCCTGCGCGTGCTGGTGCCGCGGGAGCTCGCGTACGACAACCGCGACGGTCAGTGGCGCTGGCGCGACGACATCCCGCCGCGCAACCGCCGCCTGGCCATGTCCGCCGCCGAGGTGAACGACCTGCTGGATCGGGGCTTCCCGCTGCCCGAGTGGCACACCCCGCCGGCCGTGGCGAAGGAACTCACCCGGGTACGCCCGCCGCGCCGGCACCGCGGCCTGGTCGTCTTCTTCACCGGCTTCTCCGGGTCCGGCAAGTCCACGATCGCCCGCGGGCTGGCCGACACCCTGCGCGAGAGCGGCGAGCGCACCATCACCTTCCTCGACGGCGACGTGGTCCGGCGTGAGCTCTCGGCCGGGCTGGGGTTCAGCCGCGCGGACCGGGACCGCAACGTGCGGCGCATCGGCTGGGTGGCGGCCGAGGTCGCGCGCCACCGCGGCATGGCGGTCGCCTGCCCGATCGCCCCGTACGCGGACGCCCGCGCCGCCGTACGCCGAATGGCCACCGAGGCCGGGGCAGGGTTCATCCTCGTGCACGTCGCCACCCCGCTGGAGGTGTGCGAGCAGCGCGACCGCAAGGGCCTGTACGCCCGCGCCCGCGCCGGGCAGCTGCGCGGCATGACGGGCGTGGACGACCCGTACGAGACGCCGACGGATGCCGAGCTGGTGGTCGACACCACCGACATGACCGTGCCCGAGGCCATCGATCTGGTGCTCGCGTACCTCGTGGAGAACGGCTGGGTGGAGCCGGAGATGAAGTAACCGGTGGCGGCGGAGTAGTTACGCATCGGCGCACGGGCCGTTTACCCCTCGGGGGCGAAACGCCCGATAGCCGACAACTCCTACTCCGCCTGCGAAAGGGCCGCCGTACCGATGGAAGCGACTCGCCCGGTGTCCGCCGACCTCTCGCACTACCTGGGCGTGTTCCGCCGGCACTGGTGGGTCGTGCTGGCCGCCACCGGCGCCGGCCTGGCGGTCGGGGCGACCGTCACCCAGGCACTGCCGAAGGTCTACGAATCCTCCACGTCGGTGCTGGTCCAGGCCGTCGACGGGGACACCAACGCCTCCGGCGGCCGGACCAAGGGCACGATCAACCTCGACACCGAGGCCCAGCTCGTGGGCTCCGGCGCGGTGGCGGCGAAGGCGGCGGCGCTGCTGCGCTCCCCGGTCTCGCCGATCGAGCTGGCCAAGAGCGTCTCGGTCGAGGTGCCGGCCAACACCACGGTGCTGGTGATCCGGTTCGAGGCCGACAACCCGAAGGACGCCCAGGCCGGGTCGCACGCCTTCGCGGAGGCGTACCTGCGCAACCGCGAGGAGACCGCCCGCTCCGGGCTGGACCAGCAGATCAAGACCCTGAACCTCAAGGTCCGGCAGCTCACCACGAACCTGACCGGCATCAACAACCGGCTGGCCAAGGCGGAGAACGGCAGCTCCGAACGCAGCAACCTGGAGAGTCTGCGGAACAACTCGCAGAACCAGCTGAACAACCTGACCGGCCGGCTCAACGTGCTGACCACCGCCACGGTCGGCGCCGGCAGCATCATCAGCGACGCCCGCCTGCCGGAGGAGCCCACCAGCCCGAACGCGATGCTCAACATCGCCGGCGGCACGATGATCGGCCTGCTCGCGGGGCTGGGCCTGGCGTTCGTGCGCGAACGGTTCGACCGCCGGTTGCGGACCGCCGCCGACGTACGCGACCGCGGGCGCATCCCGGTCCTCGCCGCCCTGGACGAGCGGACCACCCCGCACTTCGACGACGTGCTCCAGCCGTACGGGCCGGGCGGGCGGGTGTTCAACCGGCTCCGCAACGAGGTGCTGGCCAGCCTCAACGCCGGCGACCAGATCATCGTCGTCACCGGCGCCAGCCGCGGGTCGGCCACCACGCTCGTCGCCGCGAACCTGGCGGCGGCGCTCGCGCGTACCGGAAGCGACGTCGTCCTGATCGGGGCGCACCTGCCGGACAGCGTGGTCGATGCCGCGCCGCTGGCGCGCATGCTCGGGGTGGCCGCGATGCCGGGGCTCTCCGACCTGCTCGCGGGCCGGATCGGCCTGGCGAAGGCGCTGCAGCGCACCCCCCGGATCCCCTCGCTGCGGGTCATCACGACCGGCGGCGCCGCCACCGCGGCCGGGTTGATGCAGTCCCAGCGGCTGCGCGACACCCTGGACGCGCTGCGCCGCCAGACCGGATACGTGGTCATCGAGGCACCGTCGACCAGCAGCAGCGCCGACGCCCAGAGCCTCGCCAGCCTCGCCGACGCGGCGATCCTGGCGGTCGAGCTGCGCCGCGCCAAGCGCCCGGCCCTGCTGGACGCCGCCGAGCAGCTGAGCCGCGTCGGCACGCCGCTGCTGGGGGCCGTGGTCCTGCCGCAGCTCAGTGCCGTACCGCGCGTCACCGCCGCGGAGAACCTGCCGGTGGTGGCGCTGAGCGCACAGAAGCCGGACGAGACGGCGGTCATCGACGGCGACCGGACCCAGCCGCTGCGGCTGCCGCAGGGTGGTCCGGTCCGGCCGCCGCGGCAAGGTGACGGCACCGAGGAGGTCACCGCGATCATCGACCTGACACCCGCCACCAAGCCGTCGTCCTCGGCGGTCACGACCACCGAGAAGCCGGACGAGAAGAAGTGACGCTGGTCGTCCCCGGCGCGGCGCAGCGGGCGGCACACAGCAGGGCACCGGAACGACCCACCTGGCTGCCGGCGTGGCCGGCCGCGAGCATCCTCGCCCTCTATCCGCTGTGGTGGGCGCTCGGCCTCGGGGTGCTGATCTTCCCGATCATGGCCGTGCCGATGCTGGTGATGCTGGTGCGCCGGCGGGCGGCCGGGCGCGCGCTGCGGCTGCCGCCCGGGTTCGGCTGGTGGGCGCTGTTCCTGGCGGCGGTCGTCATCAGCATCGCGGCGCTGGGCGCCGATCCGGCCGGGACGGTGGTCGAACACGCGACCGACCGCCTGGTCGCGGTCGTCTACCGGTTCGGCATGTACGCGTCCCTGACCGTCCTGCTCGTCTACACCGGCAATCTGACCGAGGCGGAACTGCCCCGGCGGCGCCTGGTGAGACTGCTCGGCTGGCTGTTCGTGGTGACTGTGGCCGGCGGCCTGCTGGGCATGGTCGCGGGCCGGTTCGAGTTCACCTCGCCGGTCGAGTGGCTGCTGCCCAGCGGGGTACGCGGCAAGGGTTTCGTGCAGTCGCTGGTGCACCCGTACGCGGCGCAGATCATGGACCTGGTCGGCGGCGAGAAGCCCCGGCCGGCCGCGCCGTGGGGCTACACCAACACGTGGGGCAACAACTTCTGCCTGCTGATGGGCTGGCTGGTGGTGGCCGCGTGGGCGACCCGCCGCGCCGGCACCAAGCTGCTCGCCGTGCTCTGCCTCGGGATCGCGATCGTGCCCGCGGTGGTCTCCCTCAACCGCGGCCTCTGGATCGGCATCGGCGTCGTCGTCCTCTACGTCGCCGTCCGGTACGTCCTCATGGGCCGCCTGTGGATCATCGGCGCGGTCGGGCTGGCCGCCGCCGGGCTGGTCATCGCCCTGCTCGCCACCCCGCTGGGCGACGTGGTCAACGCCCGGTTGGACAACGGCAAGTCCAACGGCGTGCGCTCGTTCCTGGTGCAGCGGGCGGTGGACGGCTTCGTCGAGTCCCCGATCATCGGCTACGGCTCGACCCGCAACACCATCGGCGGCCGCAACTCGATCGCGGTCGGCGAAAGCTCGGAGTGCGAGCGCTGCGGCAACTTCACCGTCGGCGGTAACGGCCAGCTCTGGCAGCTGATGTACGCCCACGGCACCGTCGGCACGGTCGCGTACCTGGGGTTCTTCTGCTACGGCCTGTGGCGTTTCCGCCGCGACCGTACGGCGATCGGCATCGCGGGCAGCGCCGCCATCGTGAGCTCGTTCTCCGCGATGCTCTGGTACAACGCGACCCCCACCCCGCTGGCGTTCATGTTCCTGGCCTACGCGCTGCTGTGGCGCAACCACATAGAGGGGGACGCACATGCCCGTTAAGACCGCGCCGGCGGAGCTGACCGCCGGCGACTCGGCGCTGCGCACGCAGTACCTCGCGGAGGTACTCGCCCTGCTCTATCCGGAGCCCTGCTCGACCGACGACCGGCGCGGCGAGCCGATCGCCGAGTACCTCGTCGTGCCGGACGCGCGGCGGCCCCGGCTCCTCGTACCGACCACGTCGCGCCGCGTGTCGGCCGCCGCGGTCCGCCGTTACGCCGAGCCGCAGTCCCGCGCGGCCCGGCTCAAGCGCGACGCCGTGGTGGCCGCCGTCCGCACCGGCGCGTCGAGCGTGCTGCTGCGCGACCGGATCCGGGTCACCGGCCCGGCGTCGGAGAGCATCGACGGCTACCTGAGCGAGGCGCTGGGCCGGGAGCTGGCCGTGAGCATCCACATCGGACCGGCACGCGCCAACCGCAAGCCGGTGCTGCAGCTCATCAGCCCCGACGGCGAAACGTTCGGCTTCGGCAAGCTCGGCACCGGCCCGCTCACGCAGCGCCTGGTCAAGGCCGAGACCGCCGCACTGGCCGCGCTCGGCACGGTGGGGCTCACCAAGCTGACCGTGCCGACGGTCCTGCACGCCGGGCAGTGGCGCGGCTCGCAGGTGCTGATCCAGTCGGCGCTGCCGGTGTGGCTGCCGCGGGCGCCGCTGACCCCGCGCCGGCTCACCGCCGCCATGGTCGACATCGCCGGTTGCTGCGGCTACACCACGGGGACGCTGGTCGGCAGCGCGTACTGGGCCGAGCTGCGCGGGCGGCTCGCCGCGGTGACGGACCGGTCCGAGGGGGCCGCCCTCATGTCGGCGGCCGAGCTCCTCGCGACGCACTCCGGGAGCACCACCCTGCAGTACGGCGCATGGCACGGCGACTGGGCACCGTGGAACATGGCGAACCTCGCGGACGCGCTGCTGGTGTGGGACTGGGAACGGTTCGCCAAGGGTGTGCCGGTCGGGTTCGACGCCGTGCACTACGAGCTGCAGCGGCGGATCCAGTCCAACGGGGACGCGGCCGGGGCCGTCGAGGCGACCGTACGCCGCGCCGACGAGCTGCTCCAGCCGTTCGGCGTCGCCCCGGAGGCACGGGAGCTGACGGCGCTGCTCTACCTGGTCGACCTGGCCGCCCGGTACCTGACCGACCGCCAGGCCGAGGCCGGTGCTCGGCTGGGTGTGTTGGGGACTTGGCTGCTGCCCGTACTTATTCGAAGGGTTGAGGAGCTGTGAGCCCGTTCGCGATCTACGCAGCGCAACGCCACGAGGGCGGGAGGGCACTCTGATGGATGTTCGCAAGGTTCCGGCGCCCGTCAAGCGGGTCGTGCACCTCGGGTCGCGGTCCTACGGGCGGCTGACCGCGCCCAGCCGCATGACGCCCTCGTTCCTCATCTGCGGCGGCCAGCGGTGCGGCACGACGTCGCTCTACCGGGCGCTCGCAGCGCATCCGGCCGTGCTGAAAGCCGTGCTGCACAAGGGTGTGCACTACTTCGACGTCTCGTACGAGCGCGGCATGGGCTGGTACAAGGCGCACTTCCCGCTGCAGAAGCAGGCCGACAAGGTCTACGAGCAGTACGGGGTGCCGGCCCAGACGTTCGAGTCGAGCCCGTACTACATGTACCACCCGCAGGCGGCCGCGCGGATCGCCGCCGATCTGCCCGGTACGAAGCTCGTGGTGCTGGTGCGCGACCCGGTGGAGCGGGCGTACTCGCAGCACCATCACGAGGTGGCGCGCGGCTTCGAGCACGAACGCGACTTCGGCAACGCGCTGGCCCTCGAGCCGGCCCGGCTGCACCGCCAGGAGGACCGGCTGGCGGCCGACCCGAAGTACTACTCCTTCGCCCACCAGCACCAGGCGTACCGGGCCCGCGGCGAGTACGCCCGATACCTGAGCGTCATGGCCCAGCACGTCGGCCGGGAACGCATCCACGTGGTGGAGAGCGAGCGGTTCTTCAGCCAGCCGGAGCAGGTCTACGACGAGGTGTGCGCGTTCCTGGGGCTACCGATCAACCTCGGCCACCCGCCGTTCGAACGGCACAACGCGCGGCCCCGGCAGTCCGACATGGACCCCGGTATCCGGCGAGAACTCAGCAGCCACTACGCCTCGCACGACGAGGCCCTGATGACGTGGCTCGGGCGTATCCCGATCTGGCGCCAGACGTGACGGCGGTGGCCGAGGCCCCGGCGAAGAACGGGACGCGGAGCGTCGCGCGGGGCGGGCTGGCCAACATGGCCGGATCGGCGCTCGCGGGCGGCACCGGCGTGGTGGTCACCTGGATCGTCGCGCGCGCCCTCGGCGCCGAGCACGCCGGCGCGTTCTTCGCGGCCACGGCGGCGTTCGTGCTGATCGGCGGTCTGGCCAAGCTGGGCACCCAGACCGGGCTGGTCTACTGGCCGGCCCGGCTGCGCGCCACCGGTCGCGACCATCTGCTGGGTGCCTGCCTGCGCACCGGCCTCGTCCCGGTGCTCGTGCTGGCGACGCTGCTCGGGGCCGGGATGTGGTTCGGGGCCGCCCCGATCGCCCGCCTCACCGCGGGCGGCTCGGCGGACGTGGTCACCGGGCTGCGGACACTCGCCGTCTTCCTGCCCCTGCAAGCGCTCACCGACGCCCTGCTGACGGCGACCCGCGGGTACAAGGCGATGCGCCCCACGGTCACCCTGGACCGCGTCCTGCGCAGCACGCTGCAGTTGCTGTGCGTCGGCGCGGCCGGGGTGGCCGCCCTCTGGACCGGTGCCTCGCTCCCGGCGTTCGCCTTCGCGTGGGCGGTGCCCTACCTGCCGGTGTCCATCCTGGCGGCGCTCGCCTTGCGGAAGATCTATCTGGCGGGCAAGCCGGAGCGGTTCCGCTCCCGCCGCAGCGAGCGCCTGGACCTGCGCCGCGAGTTCTGGCGCTTCACCGGCCCGCGAGCGCTGGCCAGCGTCGCGCAGCTCGCGCTGCAGCGGGTCGACGTCCTGCTCGTCGCCGCGCTGGGCGGCCTGGCGGCCGCCGCCGTGTACGCGGTCGCCGGGCGGTTCGTGGTGCTCATCCAGTTCGCCAACCAGGGCATCTCGCAGTCGGTGCAGCCCCGGCTCGCCGAGGCGCTCGCGGTCGGCGACCGGGACACCGCCAACCACCTCTACCGGACGGCGACCGGCTGGCTGGTGCTGGTGACCTGGCCGATCAGCCTGCTGGTGATCCTGTTCGCGCCGCTCTACCTCGGACTGTTCGGCAGCCATTACCGCAGCGGGACGCCGGTGGTCGTGGTGCTCGCCTGCGCGATGCTCGTCGCCACCGGGTGCGGCATGGTCGACATGGTTCTCGCGATGGCCGGGCGCACGTCGTGGAACCTCTACAACGTCCTGGTCGCTCTGGTCGTCACGATCGGCCTCGACGCACTGCTGATTCCCCGGTACGGCGCGACGGGCGCCGCGATCGGGCTGGCCTGCGCGCTGGTCGCGAACAACCTGCTGCCCCTGGTCCAGGTGGCCCGCGCCGCGCGGCTGCACCCGTTCGGCCGCGGCACGCTGACCGCCGGTGCGTTGTCGGTCGGGTGTTTCGGCGTACTCCCCAGGATCGTGACCGCGGTGACCGGAACCGGCCCCCTCGGCCTGGCGCTCTCGGCCGGCCTGGCCGTGGCCGTGTTCGGTGCCGGCGCCTGGTTGCTGCGGGAACCGCTCGCGCTCGACGCCTTCAAGCCTCGCAAGCTCATGTCAAGGAGGACCGGTTGACCACCGACTACACCAAGGTGTTCCAGGACGCCGACGCCGTCGCCAAGTACGAGCACGTCACGTACGCGCCGGACAGCTACGCGTCGCGGATCAACGAGCGGCAGCAGGCGTATCTGCGCAAGCTCGTGCAGCGGGAGTTCGGCGCTAAGCTGCCCGTCCAGCACGACTTCGCCTGCGGGACCGGCCGGGCCATCCGGACCCTGCACGGGCTGGTCCGCGAGGCACACGGCTACGACACGTCGGCCGAGATGATGGCGAAGGCCGAGGAGGTCGGCTCGCGGGCGGAGTGGCACCAGATCCCGGCCGACGGCCCGGTGCCGAACCCGGTGCCCGCGGGGCATCCGGTGATCGTCACGATGTTCCGGCTGCTGCTCAACGTCGACGAGCAGGTCCGCGAGCGGGCCATCGCCTTCGCCGCGAAGGCGCTGCCGACACCGGACGCCGGCCTGCTGGTGGTGGAGAACCACGGCAACGCCGGCTCCCTGCGGCACCTGCGCGCCCGCCGGCACTCCGGTCAGCGGTGGTTCGCCGAGCTTTCGCACGGCGAGGTGGAGCAGCTGCTCGACCGGCACGGCTTCGAGATCGTCGAGCGGCGCGGCTTCTCCATGCTGACCGAGTCGCTGAACAAGATCCCCCTCGCCCGGGCCGCGGACGCGGCGGCGCGCGCACTGCCCGGCACCGACGGTTTCGCGGTCAACGTGCTGTACACGGCGCGCCGGAAGAAGTAAGCGCCGTGCGCCGTGCTGCCGCCCTGACCGGGCTGCTCGCGCTCGTGCTCGCCGGTTGCACCTCGCACCGGCGGGCCGAGCCCGAGCCGACGCCGTCACCCGACCTGACCAGCCCGCCGGTCGCGGTCGCGGTGAATCCGGGGCCGTTCGAGGCGGGACCGTTCGAGGCGCCGGCGAAGGGCGCCTACCTGGGGGCGTGGATCAAGCCGGACGCCCTGACCCACGCCGGCCGCGTGGAGGCGGTCGACGCCCTGGAGCACGATCTCGGCCGGCCGCTGGACATCGTCAACACGTACCGCCGCTTCGACCAGATGGTCGGCACCGCGTCGGACGCCGAGTTCCTGGACCGGGGCGCCACGCTGATGGTGAGCTGGGCGACCGGCGACAACCGCTCGATCACCGCGGGAGAGCACGACCAGCTGATCCGCGAGCAGGCGCGCGCGATCCGCAAGGTGAAGAAGCCGGTGCTGCTACGCATCCGGTGGGAGATGGACCGGCCCAACCTGCGCGCGACGATGTGGTCGCCCGAGGACTACATCGCGGCGTACAAGCGCATCCGCGAGATCTTCGCCGAGGAGCGCGCCAGGAACGTCTCCTGGGTGTGGTGCCCGACCGCCGAGGGCTTCATCCGCGGTGACGCGCAAGCCTTCTACCCGGGCGACGACCAGGTCGACTGGACCTGCGTGGACGTGTACGCCGGCAACGTCTTCCAGCCGATCGGCCAACTCATGGGCCCGTTCCTGCAGTTCGCCGCGCAGCACCCGAAACCGATCATCATCGGTGAGTTCGGCGTGGCGAAGGCGTGGGGCTCGGCGGGCCGGGCGGCCTGGCTCCAGGACGCCCAGCGCACCTTCAAGGCCAACCGGCAGATCAAGGCGGTCGTCTACTTCGAGTCGGACCCCTCGGGGAACGGGCCCAATCAGCAGTTCCAGCTGGCCGGGGACAGGCCCGCGTTCCGGGCCTTCACCCGGCTCACCCGGGACCCCTACTTCAACGTCGACGGGCCTGAGCCAGGAGCTTGAGCGCGTACGGGGCGTCGTGCTTGAGGTAGCGCCCGGCCAGCCGGCGCGGCTCGGTGCCGAGCCGGTGAGCCCATTCCAGGCCGGTGCGCTGCATCCAGCGCGGCGCCCGCTCGACGTCTCCGGCGACGAAGTTCACCGCCGCGCCGCAGCCGACGAACCAGGCCTGCGGCATCTCGGCGCGCAGCCGCGTGACGACCGCCTCCTGCTTGGGAAAGCCGAGGCCGACGAAGACCAGGTCCGGCTCGGCGCCGGCGACCTTCGCGCGGAGGTCCGCGTACGCCTGTTCGTCGTTCTCGAAGCCGTAGTCGGGACAGAGCGTTCCGGCGATCCGAAGGCCCGGGCACTCCGCGGCGAGCCGGTCGGCAGCCCGGGTGGCGCCGTCCTTACCGTCGCCCGCCGGGCTGCCGCCGATCACGAAGATCGACCGCCCGTCGAGGCCCAGGCCGCGCGACAGCGACCAGATCAGGCTGCTACCGGCCACCCGCTCGGGCAGCGGCGTGCCGCTCAGCTTGCTGGCCCAGACCAGCGGCATGCCGTCCGCGACGACGAGGTCGGCATCGTCGAGGTACGTGCGCACCTCGTCGTCCACTCGCGACTGCCGCAGGATGTCGATGTTCGGCGTGAGGATCCGGCCCCCGCGCCCGGCCGAGATCGCCTCGCGGACCACGGCGACCACCTCGCCCTCGGTGATCCGGTCGAAGCCGGTTCCGTCGAGCTCGACCCGGTCGAAAGCCTCGATTGACACCCCAACGCCTCCTTCGCGCTTGTTCGCTCGTTATAGGAGCGAAACGAGCGAAGGTGGGCAGAAGTGGCACGCGTTGTTTATCTGGGCGGATTGGGACGGAGCGGGACAACGCTCGTGGAACGCCTGCTCGGCGAGCTGCCCTCGGTGTGCGCACTCGGCGAGATCGTCCACCTCTGGCAGCGCGACATCCGGGACAACGAGCGGTGCGGGTGCGGCGCACGCTTCGCCGCCTGCACGTTCTGGCGGCGGGTCGGCGAGCAGGCGTACGGCGGCTGGCAGAACGTCGACGTGGACCGCGTACACGCGCTGCGCGACACCGTCGAACGCACCCGGTTCATCCCCCGGCTCGCCGCGGCCCAGCTGCCCCCGGCCCAGCTCGCCGACGTCCGCGAATACGCGAGCTTCTACGCCCGGATCTACGCCGCGGCGGCCGAGGTCTCCGGCGCGTCCGTCGTCGTCGACTCCTCCAAGCACAGCGCGCTCGCTCACGTGCTGCGCTGGGCCGAGGACGTGGACCTGCGGGTCGTGCACGTGGTGCGGGACGCGCGCGGGGTCGCGTACTCGTGGACCAAGACCGTCGCCCGGCCGGAGACGGACGGCAGCGAGGAGATGACGCGCTACTCCCCCGGCCGCTCGGCGCTGCTCTGGAACGCCCACAACGCGGCCTTCGGCCTGCTCGCGCGGCGCGGCGTGCCGGTCCGGCGCATCCGCTACGAACAGTTCCTCACCGATCCGCGCGGCACCCTGCGCGAGCTGGCCGACCACGCCGGCGTCCCGGTCACCGACGGCGACCTGTCGTTCCTCGGAGACGGGTACGCGGACCTGCGCGTCGGCCACAGCGCCGCCGGCAATCCCATGCGCTTCACCGTCGGGCGCCTGCCGCTGCGCCGCGACGACGCCTGGGTCCGCGCCCTGCCCGGCAACCAGCGGCGGCTCGTCGGCGCGGTGTGCGCCCCGATGCTGCGCGCGTACGGCTATTCGCTCAACCCCGCAGAAGCCCCCCAGGAGGCGTGATGAACTGGCCGTCCGTCGGCGTCGTGATCCCCACCCGCAACCGCCCGCAGCTCGTGCGCAAGGCGATCGCCGCGGTCCGCGAACAGCGCTATCCGGGCGAGATCAAGATCGTCGTCGTGTACGACCAGACGGAACCCGACTACCTGCTCGCCTCCACCGAGGGCATCCAGGTCCTGGTGCTGACCAACTGGCGTACGTCCGGCCTGGCCGGCGCCCGCAACACCGGCATCCTGGCCCTGGACACCGAGCTCGTGGCGTTCTGTGACGACGACGACCGGTGGGCCCCCGACAAGCTCCGCCGCCAGGTCGCCGCCCTGGTGGCCGAGGACGACGCCGAGTTCGCCACGTGTGCGATCGAGGTCGAGTACGAGGGCAAGTGCACGCCCCGGCTGGCCGGGCGCAGCCGGGTCACCATCGACGAGCTGGCCCGCTCGCGGATGGCGATGCTGCACTCGTCGTCGTTCCTCGTACGGCGCGAGGCGCTGCGCGAGGACGCCATCGGCCTGGTCGCCGAGGACGCGCCGGGCAGCCAGAACGAGGACTGGGACCTGCTGCTGCGGGCGTCCCGCCGAAACCCGATCGTGCACCTCGACGAGCCGCTCGTGCGGGTGTTGTGGGGCCGCACCTCGCACTACGCGTACGAGTACGCCACGAAGATCTCGTCGCTGAGGTGGATGATGCAGCGCCACCCCGAGATCAGCGGCTGCCGCCCGGGCGCGGCCCGCGTGTACGGCCAGCTGGCGTGCTGGTCCGCGGCGACCGGCAACCGCTCCCAGGCCTGGCAGTTCAGCAAGGAGGCGGTCCGCGCCAACTGGAAGGAACCGCGTACGGCCATCGCCCTCGCGGCCATGACCGGCGCGGTGAAGGTGGAGAACGTCCTCTCCGCCCTGCACAAACGCGGCCGAGGTATCTAACACACTCTTTTGCTCACACCCGATCACCAGGTAGTGTTCGCACGTGTTCGAAATAGTGCGGTTCACCTCGGGGGGTTGCTGATGCTCGCCCAGCAGCGTCAAGCCGCGATCCTGGACCGGGTCCGTGCGGCCGGCGGCGTCCGCGTCAGCGAGCTCGCCGCCGAGTACGGCGTGTCCGACATGACCATCCGCCGTGACCTCGAGTCCCTGGCGGACCGGGGCCTTCTCGCGAAGGTACACGGCGGGGCGACCACGGTGAGCCCTGGTTCGACGCACGAACCGGGCTTCGCGGCGAAGTCGGTGCGCCAGCGCACCGAGAAGGCGGCCATGGCCATGCGCGCGGCCGCCCTCGTCTCACCGGGCGACGCCATCGCGTTGTCCGCCGGCACCACGACCGCCGGCCTCGCCCAGCGCCTCGTGGACGTCCCGGCACTCACCGTGGTGACCAACTCGATCCCGGTCGCGGACGTCTTCTACCGAGCGGGACGCCCGGACCAGACGGTGGTGCTGACCGGCGGCACCAGAACACCCTCGGACGCGCTGGTCGGCCCGGTCGCGGTCGCCGCCATCGGCACCCTCCACCTCGACATGCTGTTCCTCGGCGTGCACGGCATGAGCGAACGAGCCGGCTACACGACGCCCAACCTCATGGAGGCGGACGTCAACCGGGCGCTCGTGGAGGCGGCAGAACGCCTCGTCGTCCTGGCCGACCACACCAAGTGGGGCACGGTCGGCATCTCCTCGATCGTCCCGCTGCACCGGGCCGACGTCCTGATCACGGACGAGGGCCTCGACGAGTCGGCCCGCGCGATCCTCGCCGAACAGGTCGACGAACTCGTGGTGGTGAGCTCGCAGTGATCGAGAAGCGGACGGCGATCAAGCTGTCGGACGGCCGTGAGCTGATCTACTTCGACGAATCCCCGGCCGAGGACCGCATGCGGTGGCAGGACACCCGGCAACTGCCACCGCCGCCGCCCACCTCCCAGCTGCGCTACGACCCGCTCGTCGACGAATGGGTCGCGGTGGCGGCCCACCGCCAGACCCGCACGTTCCTGCCGCCGTCGGACAAGTGCCCGCTCTGCCCCTCCACCCCGGACTTCGCCAGCGAGATCCCGGCGCCCGACTACGACGTCGTGGTCTTCGAGAACCAGTTCCCGTCGTTCAGCGACCGGGTGAAGCCGGACGAGATCACGGAGCTGACGGACATGGTCCCGGTCCGCCCGGGCGTCGGCCGCTGCGAGGTCGTCTGCTTCACCAGCGACCACACCAGCTCCTTCGGAGCCCTGTCACCCGAACGCATCCGTACGGTGGTCGACGCCCTCGCCGACCGTACGGAGGAGATGTCGGCCCTGCCCGGCGTGGCCCAGGTCTTCCCGTTCGAGAACCGTGGCATCGAGATCGGTGTGACCCTCAGCCACCCGCACGGCCAGATCTACGCGTACCCGGTGGTCCCGCCCCGCACGGCGGCCATGCTCGAGGCGGCCCGGCAGCACGCCGACCGCACCGGAGGCCGCAACCTCTACGCCGACGTCCTGGCCGCGGAACAGAAGGCGGAGATCAGGGTCATCGGCTCCAATGCCCACTGGACCGCGTACGTGCCGGCCGCGGCCCGCTGGCCGTTCGAGGTGCAGCTCGCACCCAACCGCCAGGTCCCGGACATCCCGGCACTGACGGCCCAGGAACGAGACGCGTTCGCCGAGCTGTACCTGGACGTCCTCGAGCGCTTCGACGCCCTGTTCGGCAAGCCGATGCCGTACATCGCGGCCTGGCACCAGGCCGTGACCGGACCCGGCCGCGACCTCGGCTACCTCCACCTGCAGCTCTTCAGCATCCGCCGAGCAGCGGACAAACTGAAGTTCCTGGCCGGCTCGGAATCAGCCATGGGCGCGTTCATCAACGACATCGTGCCGGAGAGGGCGGCGCAGATCCTGCGCGACGCGCTCTGACCGCCTGAATTTAGGGGGCGGGGGGCCCGGGACAAGGCCCCCCGCAGGGAAGGGACGGCAGGCGTTCCGCCTACAGGCCGCACCACGCTCGAGGTAACCGATCGGCGCCCGGGACAAGGCTGCCGGACCGGCGGGCGACACCTCGTGCGACGCGACCGTCATCCGTTCTGCTAGGGGAAACGAGCCGCGTACCCCCTGGTTACGCATCCTAAACATCACGTTTGGGTCACCGGCCCGTTTTACGGAAATAGGCCGTGTGAACGCTCGCGACCCTGGCTCTCCGCAGGAATGAGGCGGTCGTCCCCCACACCCGAGCCCCACCGACTCCGCGAGCCCGCGACCGCGGCCCCGGCGTCACCGACCCCGCGACCGCACCCGGCCTCATCGACTCCCCCGTGGACGCGCGAGGGCCCGCCGGCGTGGTGCCGGCGGGCCCTCTGCGGGAGCGGGATCAGGCCAGCTTGCGGGCCAGGTTCTCGTCCAGGGCGTTCATGAACTCGTCGGTGGTCAGCCAGGGCGCGTCCCGGCTGATGAGCAGGGCCAGGTCCTTGGTCATCTGGCCGCCCTCGACCGTCTCGACGCAGACCTTCTCCAGCGTCTCCGCGAACTCGGTGACGGCCGGGGTCCCGTCGAGCACACCGCGGTGCTTGAGGCCGCCGGTCCACGCGAAGATCGAGGCGATCGGGTTGGTCGAGGTCTTCTCGCCCTTCTGCCACTGCCGGTAGTGCCGGGTGACCGTGCCGTGCGCGGCCTCCGCCTCGACGGTCTTGCCGTCCGGCGTCATCAGCACCGAGGTCATCAGGCCGAGCGAGCCGAAGCCCTGCGCCACGGTGTCGGACTGCACGTCGCCGTCGTAGTTCTTGCAGGCCCAGACGTAGCCGCCCTCCCACTTCATCGCGGCGGCGACCATGTCGTCGATGAGGCGGTGCTCGTACGTCAGGCCGGCCTTCTTGAAGTCCTCGGCGAACTCGGTCTCGAAGATCTCCGCGAACAGGTCCTTGAAGCGCCCGTCGTACGCCTTGAGGATCGTGTTCTTGGTCGACAGGTAGACCGGGTAGTTGCGGGCCAGGCCGTAGCGGAACGAGGCGCGCGCGAAGTCGCGGATCGACTCGTCGTAGTTGTACATGCCCATGGCGACGCCGCCGGACGGGAAGTCGCTGACCAGGAACTCCATGGGCTGCGAGCCGTCGGCCGGCGTGAAGGTCAGGGTCAGCTTGCCCGGGCCGGGCGCCACGAAGTCGGTCGCCTTGTACTGGTCGCCGTGGGCGTGCCGGCCGATGATGATCGGCTTGGTCCAGCCGGGTACGAGCCTCGGTACGTTCGACATGATGATCGGCTCGCGGAACACGACGCCGCCGAGGATGTTGCGGATCGTGCCGTTCGGCGAGCGCCACATCTTCTTCAGCCCGAACTCGTCGACGCGGGCCTCGTCCGGCGTGATCGTCGCGCACTTGACGCCGACGCCGTGCCGCTTGATGGCGTTGGCCGCGTCGATCGTCACCTGGTCGTCGGTCTCGTCGCGGTGCTGGATCGACAGGTCGTAGTACTCGAGGTTGACGTCGAGGTAAGGCAGGATCAGCTGCTCACGGATCTGCTTCCAGATGATCCGGGTCATCTCGTCGCCGTCGAGCTCCACCACCGGGTTGTTGACCTTGATTTTCGCCATCGGCCGGCGCTCCTCTCCCGGGACTCATGCTTAGCAGTACGAGCGTACTGCCTGTCGGTTGAAGATCGCCGTCGCCCCCGGCCTGGCGCGAGGGTTCTACGCTTTCTCCCGATGGACCGCACCGAGCACCGTGACGAACGTCCCAACCCGCCCCGGACCAGGGTGATCCTGATCGCGGCGGCGATGCTCGCGTTCCTGCTCGCCGTCACGATGAACAGCCTGTGGCTCGTGGCCGCCGCGGTCGTGCCGGTGGCCGCCTACGTGTTGCGGGAGCAGTCACCGGAGCTCGCCGCCAAGTCGACGGCCGCGATCCTGGCCGCCGCGCTCAGTCTGATCCTCCTCGGGCTCGGCGTCGCTCACTCCTGACACCCTCGCATGCCCGGCGACCCGGCCGCAGCGAGACCGGACGGCCTGTGGATAACCACGCGTTGTGGACAACCCCGGGCGGCGCTGCCGGCGTCGATAGGGTCCCATCCATGACGCGGATCGCCTGCTGTGGCTCGTTGCTCACGGTGTTGCTCCTGGCAACGGTGTGGAGCCGTACGGGAAAAGGGTGAAGGCCGGACCGAAACGGCCCGGCCTTCGACGAGAGGGTCTTCCGAAGCCGGCGTGCGGCGCCGGACGACGTGGATCAGAGGTCGGCGACGTCCGCCTGCTTGGCGCGCACGGCCTCGGCCGCCTCCTTGAGGCCCGCCAGCTCGGACTCGGTGAGGTCGGTCTCGACGACGCGCTTCACGCCCTCGGCACCGATCTCGGCCTCGACGCCCAGGTAGACGCCCGAGATGCCGTACTCGCCGTCGACCCAGGCGCAGACCGGCATGACCGCGCCGGAGTCCTCGGCAACGGCCTTGGCCATGCGAGCCGCCGCGGCGGACGGCGCGTAGTAGGCGGAGCCGGTCTTGAGGAGGGCCACGACCTCGGCCCCACCGTTGCGGGTGCGGGTGACGAGCTCCTCGACCTTCTCGGCGGGCAGCAGCTCGGCGAGCGGCTTGCCGTTGACCGTGGACTTGGACGGGACCGGCACCATGGTGTCGCCGTGCGAGCCCAGTGTCAGGGTCTTCACGCTGGCGACCGGGACCTTCAGCTCCTCGGCCACGAAGTTGGTGAAGCGCGCGGAGTCGAGCATGCCGGCCTGGCCGAGCACCCGGTTCTTGGGGAACTGGGTGGCGATCTGGGCGAGCGCGGTCATCTCGTCGAGCGGGTTCGAGACGACGATCACGACGGCGTTCGGGGCGTACTTCGCGACGTTCTCGGCCACCTGGCGCACGATCTTGGCGTTGACGCCGAGCAGGTCCATGCGGCTCATGCCGGGCTTGCGGGGCAGGCCGGCGGTGATCACCACGACGTCGGAACCCTCGATGGCCTCGTAACCCTCGCCGTTGGGGCCGGTCGTGGCGCCGATGACCTTGGTCTCGAAGCCCTCCACCGGGCGCGACTGGTTGAGGTCGAGCGCGAGACCCTCCGGCTTGCCCTCGATGATGTCGGTGAGCACCACGGTCTCGAAGATGTCGTACTCGGCCAGACGCTGTGCGGTCGTGGACCCGTAGAAACCGGCGCCTACGACGGTGACCTTCTTGCCCATGCTCTTACTCCCAGTCCGCGGGACGGTTTTTCCGGACCGTATCAGTCGGTTCACGCCGCAATACCCGGCAGGGCCGGATCCGGCGAAGTAGGCCACTCGCCCGCCCGTGAGGCCGCAGGTCAGCCGATGATCGCCCCGTACGCACGGGCGAACAGCCCCGCCTGGGCGATGTCGATCTTCGCTCCGGTGAGGTCCGCTTCCCGCAGCGCGACCCCGTCCAGATCCGCTCCGCGCAGGTCGGCGCCCTTCAGCACCGTGTCCTTGAGCCGGGCGTTCGACAGGTCCGCGCCGCGCAGATCGGCCCGGGTCAGGTCGGCCCCCTCGAGGTCCGCCTCCCGCAGGCGCAGGCCGCCCAGCTTCACGGCGGTCAGGTTCTGGCCACGCAGCGACACGAAACCCCAGTCGCCGCCGTCGACGGTCAGCGGACGCAGTCCACAGTCGACGAACTGGCTCCCGGTGAGTTTGCAGTCGCTCAGCCTCGCGTCGAAGAAATTGCACCGGCGCAGCGTCGACTGGAGGATCGCGCAGGTGCTCAGCTCGGCGGCGTTGAAGCGGACGTTGCCGAACTCGCAGTGCGTGAACGTGCAGCCGCTCAGCCGCGCCTCCGACCAGTCGACGTCGTGGAACGCGCAGTCCTCGTACACCGCGCGTTCCACGTCGGCGAGCGCCCAGTCCTTGCCGGAGAAGGTCTGGTTGCGGACGACCTCGGGCTCGTGCACGTCAGTGGTAGAAGTGCCGGGTGCCGGTCAGGTAGACGGTGAGGCCGGCCTTCTCCGCGGCCTCGATCACGAGGTTGTCGCGGATGGACCCACCCGGCTGCACGACCGCCTTGACACCGGCCGCGATCAGCACCTCGAGCCCGTCCGGGAACGGGAAGAACGCGTCCGACGCCGCCACGCTGCCCTTGGCCCGGTCCGCGCCGGCCCGGTTGACCGCGAGGTGCGCCGAGTCCACCCGGTTGACCTGACCCATGCCGACACCGACCGTGGCGCCGTCGTGCGCCAACAGGATCGCGTTGCTCTTCACCGAGCGGATCGCCCGCCAGGCGAACGCCAGGTCACGCAGGTCCTCCGGCGATGCCGCCTCGCCGGTCGCCAGTGTCCAGTTGGCGGGGTCGTCGCCCTCGGCGTCGATGCGGTCGGCCATCTGCACCAGCACGCCGCCGCCGATCTGCTTGATCTCCGCCGGCGGCGGGTTCCAGGCCGGGGCGACCAGCACGCGCAGGTTCTTCTTCTCCTGGAAGACCGCGAGCGCGTCGGGGGCGAACGACGGGGCGACGACGACCTCGGTGAAGATGCCGTCGAGCTGCTTCGCCAGTTCCAGGGTCACCTCGCGGTTGACCGCGATGACCCCGCCGAACGCCGACACCGGGTCGCAGGCGTGGGCCTTGCGGTGCGCGTCGGCGACGTCCGCGCCGATCGCGATGCCGCACGGGTTGGCGTGCTTGATGATCGCGACGCACGGCTCGGTGAAGTCGTTGGCGCTGCGCCAGGCCGCGTCCGCGTCGACGTAGTTGTTGTACGACATCTCCTTGCCGTGCAACTGCTGCGCCTGGGCGAGGCCGGCGGGCGCGTTCGGGTCGACGTACAGGGCCGCCTGCTGGTGGGGGTTCTCGCCGTACCGCAGGGCGTTGTCCCGCTTGAGGGCCAGGCCGGCGAACTCGGGCCACTCCGAGGGGGCCAGGGTCGTCGCACACCAGTTGGCGACCGCGACGTCATACTCCGCGATGTCGGCGAAGGCACGGGCCGCGAGCATCTTGCGCTGCGTCAGCGTGAAACCGCCGTCGCGCAGGGCGTCCAGGATCAGCGGGTACGCCGCCACGCCCGTCACCACCGCGACCGACGGGTGGTTCTTGGCCGCCGCCCGCACCATGGCCGGCCCGCCGATGTCGATCTGCTCGACGCACTCGTCCACACTCGCGCCCGAGGCCACCGTCTGGGTGAACGGGTAGAGGTTGCTGACCAGCAGGTCGAAGGGCTGCACCTCGAGCTCGGCGAGCTGCTGCTCGTGGGCCGGCAGGCGCAGGTCGGCGAGCAGGCCGGCATGCACCCGCGGGTGCAACGTCTTGACGCGGCCGTCGAGGCACTCCGGGAAACCGGTCAGCTCCTCGACCCGGGTCACCGGTACGCCCGCACCCTCGACGGTCGACGCGGTGGAACCGGTGGACACGATCTGCACCCCGGCGGCGTGCAGGGCCTGCGCGAGCTCGACGAGGCCCGTCTTGTCGTAGACGCTCAGCAGCGCTCGCTTGATCGGGCGTCGGCCTTCGGCGCTCATGGGATGGTGACCTTCCTGTCCGTGATGGTCCAGCCTTCGCGGACCAGCCTGCCGACGTACTCCACCAGCTGGCGGCGCTCGGCTTCCTTGATCCGCTCGGTCAGCGTCTCCTCCGTGTCGCCGTCGAGCACGGGCACGCTGACCTGGGCGATGATGGGCCCGGTGTCGACTCCGGCGTCGACGAAGAAGAGGGTGGCGCCGGCGATCTTCACCCCGTACGCCAGGGCGTCGCGCGGGCCGTGAATGCCCGGGAACGCGGGGAGCAGCGCGTTGTGGGTGTTGACGTAGCGGTCACCGAACGCGGCGAGGAACTGCTTGCCGACGAGCTTGAGGAAGCCGGCCGAGATCACCAGGTCCGGCTTGTGCTCGGCGACGTGCGCGGCGAGGGCGGCATCCCAGTCGTCCCGGGTCGCATACGCCTTGACGGAGTCCACGAACGTGGGAACTCCCGCAGCGGCGGCACGATCGAGGCCGGCGATGCCGTCCCGGTCCGCGCCCACGGCGACGACCTTCGCGCCGTACGCGGGATCCACGGCGGCGTCGAGGAGGGCCTGCAGGTTGCTGCCGGAGCCGGAGACGAGGACGACCAGGCGGGCGGGCGCGGGGTCTGTCACGCGAGCACCCTATCGCCGGGCCTGTTCGCCGCCGCAAACGGGTCGATTCGCGGACAGCGGAAACAGCTGATCATCGGTTAGGCTGCGCCCGCTCACGCGATGGTCCGCGTGCGCCTGGATTTGCACACGACCGCCCCAGCGCGGAGTTATCTGGAGGAATCGCCCGTGACGCCACCGCCCTACTACGGACAGCAGCCCCCGGCTGCCGCCGGCAACGACAAGACGACGCTCTGGGGCGTCCTCGGCATCGTGTTCGCGTTCTGCTGCTGGCCGCTCGCCATCGTGTTCGGCGTGCTGAGCCTGCTCGAGGCCCGCAAGGTCGGCAAGCAGCCCACGCTCGCCTACGTGACCTTCGGCATCGTCGTCCTGGCCCTGATCATCAACATCATCCTGGCCGCGACCGGCGCGCTGTCGAACATCACCTCGCCCTGATCCTGCGGGCCCGCACGGGCGCTCCGGCTCCGGCCGGGGCGCCCGTCGCCGTTTCCACCCCCGGGACGCGCCCGACGAGGCACGTCCCGGCAGGCGGGGCCGGGGAGCAAGCGGCCCGTTCGGCGCACGCCACCGAAGGAACAGCCCTGGCCGGGCGGCAGGTTCGACGCAGGCCGGCAAAAGGGGCCTCCGGGAAGCCCCGCCGCAACTCGGCGCACGCCAGCAAACGAACTGCCGCGAAGCCCCGCCCCAGCTCGACCCACGCTCGGTCGGCCCGGGACGCGGTCGGCCCGGTTCTACTTGTGGACCGGCGCCCGGAACGCCCGTCCCGCCGCCGCTCCGATGCTGCACGACACGCCGACCACCACCGTCGCGATCAGGGCGACGTGCCACGGCACCGGTCCGATCTCCGCCAGCCTGCCGTTGCCCAGCGACCCGCCGGAAAGCCACGACAGCACACCCAGCACCAGCCCCGCGACCGGGCCCGCCAGCAGCGCCGACGCGAGCACCAGCGACCACGATGGTTCGGCCGGCACCGGCTCTCCGGGGCGTACCGGGTGGCGGTTGTCCCGGAGGTGCCCGCCCACGACGTGGTGCACGCCCATCAGCCGGCGGGTCAGCAGCCAGCCCGCTGCCATCGCCGCCAGGACGGGGACCGCCAGCAACGCCGCGCCGCTCGCTCCCATCGGGCCGTTGGGGAGGCCTGCCAGCAGGGGGAGGGTCGGCAGGGGGCCGACGGTCACCTCGGTCAGGCGTACGGCGGAGTCGGTGCCCAGCAGGAAGCCGGGGCCGAGCAGGTAGGCCGCCGCCCAGATGACGCCGTTCGCGCCGTAGGCGAGGCTGATCAGGGTGATGCCCGTCTGGCCCGCGACGCCGGTCCGGTAGGCGCCGATCATGTCCGCGGCCTGACCGCCGCCGACTGCGATGGACAGTCCGGCGAACGCGGCGCCGGCTACGAGGATCAGCAGGGCCGCCACGACGCCCGTGCGCAGGCCGTGGCGTGCCGGTTGCGGGATGCGGCGGGCGACCACCACCAGGGCATCCGTGCTGCGCAGGGAGCCGATCAGCGAAAAGGCGAGCCCGGCGAGGAAGAGATGGAACGCGGCGCGCCCGGGTGAGACGTCCGTGCCGCGGCCGTCGACGGCGAGGGCGGCCAGCAGACCGAGGATTCCGTACGCGGCCCCGATGGTGACCGCGACCAGCACGGCGGCCCGGGGTGATCCGCTGCGCCGGGCGCCGATGGCCCGGGTGACGTGCAGGCCGGCACGGTTGAGCCGCCAGCCCACCAGGAGAGTGAGCAGCAGCGGCGCCAGGCCCAGCGGACCGATCGACGTCCCAATGGGTACGCCGTGCCCGAGCAGCCACCCCGCGAGCCCGGCGTGCGCGGCCCCGCCGAGACCGCCCTGGCCCTCGAGGCTGCGCGCGAGCCCGATGACCGCGGCCACCGGCACGTACGAGAGCAGCGCCGCCCAGAGGGTCGCGAAGGCGGCGGCTACCGGCAGGGGCGCGCGGTTGCGGGAGTCGGCCGGGCGGCGCTGGCCGGGCAGCTTGACGGTCGGGTGCTTGCCGGTGTCGACGCGGACGGTCGGATGGTTGCGCGGATCGATCGCGACCGTGGGCCGGTGCTGGTCCGGTTGCGCGGGCTTGGCCTCGGAGCCGGGGCCGGGCCGCGAACCGGACGGACCGACGCGGACGGTGGTGTGGCCGGGCACCGCGGGGCGCACGCCGGCCGGGGCGAGATCCCGGATGATGTCGAGCTCGTCTTCCGGGCCCGTGGCGGCGCCGGGCGTGCGGCGGGCAGCGTCGTCGGAGGTCTCGGTGGCCTCCAGCGGGTCCCCCGAGCCGGCGGGTCGACCGTCGGGACGGTCGGGTGAGATCGGCATCGCCGACTACTTTTCCACGCCGGACGGCCCGCGGCGACGCAGAAACCGCGACTCGCCGCGTCCGGCCGCGCGAAAAGGCCCGCGGGCAGATGCGGACGCGGGGCCGGCGGGCGCCGGGGGGGGGGGGGGGGGGGGCGGGGGGGGGGGGGCGCAAAAAAACCAAATACCACGCCCCAAAACCCCCCCGGGACGCCCGGGGGGGTGGCGCCCCAGAAGGCCGGGGGCCC
>NZ_JBITLP010000003.1:123026-430953 GCF_044465265.1 Actinoplanes sp. NPDC049681 | reverse complement strand
CGGGGCGCACGCCGGCCGGGGCGAGATCCCGGATGATGTCGAGCTCGTCTTCCGGGCCCGTGGCGGGTCCGTGCGGCGGCGCGTCTGTGGCCGTACCAAAATCAGCTCATGACCTCGCGCATCAGCCGCGCGGTCTCGCTCGGGGTCTTGCCGACCTTGACGCCGGCGGCCTCGAGCGCCTCCTTCTTCGCGTCGGCGGTGCCCGCCGAGCCGGAGATGATCGCGCCCGCGTGGCCCATGGTCTTGCCGGGCGGGGCGGTGAAGCCGGCGATGTAGCCGACGACCGGCTTGGTCACGTTCGCCTTGATGAACTCGGCGGCCCGCTCCTCGGCGTCGCCGCCGATCTCACCGATCATGACGATCGCGTCGGTCTCCGGGTCGTCCTGGAACGCCTTGAGGGCGTCGATGTGGGTGGTGCCGATGATCGGGTCACCGCCGATGCCCACGCAGGTGGAGAAGCCGAAGTCGCGCAGCTCGTACATGAGCTGGTAGGTCAGCGTGCCGCTCTTGGAGACCAGGCCGATGCGGCCGGCCGGGGTGATGTCGGCCGGGATGATGCCCGCGTTGGACGCGCCCGGGGACGCGATGCCGGGGCAGTTCGGGCCGATGATGCGGGTCTTCTGCCCCTGGGCGATGTTGTGCGCCCAGAACGCGGCCGAGTCCTGCACCGGTACGCCCTCCGTGATCACCACGGCGAGCGGGATCTCGGCGTCGATGGCCTCGAGCACAGCGGCCTTGGTGAAAGCCGGCGGGACGAAGATGACCGATACGTCCGCACCGGTCTCCTTCATGGCCTCGCCCACGGAGGCGAAGACCGGGAGGGAGGTGCCGTCGAAGTCCACGCTCGTGCCGGCCTTGCGCGGGTTCACGCCGCCGACCACGTTCGTGCCCGCGGCCAGCATGCGGCGGGTGTGCTTCGAACCCTCCGAGCCGGTCATGCCCTGGACGATGACCTTGGAGTCCTTGGTGAGCCAGATAGCCATGTCGTCACTTCCCCGCAGCCGCGAGCTCGGCGGCACGCTCGGCCGCACCGTCCATCGTGTCGACCCGCTCGACGAGCGGGTTGTTCGCCGAGTCCAGGATCGCCCGGCCGGCCTCGGCGTTGTTGCCGTCGAGTCGCACCACGAGCGGCTTGGTGACGGCCTCGCCGCGCTCGCCGAGCAGGGCGAGAGCCTGGATGATGCCGTTGGCGACCTCGTCGCAGGCCGTGATGCCGCCGAAGACGTTCACGAACACCGACTTGACCGCCGGGTCGCCCAGCACGATCTCGAGGCCGTTCGCCATCACCTGGGCGCTGGCGCCGCCGCCGATGTCGAGGAAGTTGGCCGGCTTGACGCCACCGTGCGCCTCACCCGCGTACGCGACCACGTCGAGCGTCGACATGACCAGGCCCGCGCCGTTGCCGATGATGCCGACCTCGCCGTCGAGCTTGACGTAGTTGAGGTCCTTGGCCTTGGCGGCCTGCTCCAGCGGGTCGACGGCGGACTGGTCCACCAGCGCCTCGTGGTCGGGGTGCCGGAACCCGGCGTTCTCGTCCAGGGTGATCTTCGCGTCGAGCAGCAGCACCCGGCCGTCGCCGACCTTGGCCAGCGGGTTGACCTCGACCAGGGTGGCGTCCTCGGCCACGAAGGCCTGCCACAGCTTCTGCGCGATGTCGACGATCTGCTCGGACACCTCGGCCGGGAACTGCGCCGCCGCGACGATCTCCCGGGCCTTGGCCTCGGTGACGCCCTCGACGGCGTCGACAGCGATCTTGGCGACCTTGTCCGGCTGCTCCTCGGCGACCGTCTCGATCTCCATGCCGCCGGCGACGCTGGCGATGCAGAGGAAGGTGCGGTTCGCGCGGTCCAGCAGGTAGGAGAAGTAGTACTCCTCCTGGATGTCCGCGGTCTCCGCGAGCATCACCTTGTGCACCGTGTGACCCTTGATGTCCATGCCCAGGATGTCGGTCGCCCGGGCCTCGGCCTCGTCCGCACCGTCGGCCAGCTTGACGCCGCCGGCCTTGCCGCGGCCACCGACCTTCACCTGCGCCTTGACGACGACCTTGCCACCGAGGCGCTCGGCGATCGCCCGCGCCTCCTGCGGGGTCTCGGCGACGCCGCCGCCCAGCACGGGCAGCCCGTGCCGTTCGAACAGGTCGCGCCCCTGATACTCGAACAGGTCCACGTGTCTCCTTTCGCTCGCGACGCTTGCCCCGGCAAGCCGCGTACCTGCGTCCCGACCTGTGTGCGCGGCGCGTCGTTGCGTCGCCGCCAGCGTGAGAAGAAATGTCGGCCCCGGCGGTGCTCGGGGGCCTCGTTTCGCAGCCTAGCCACCCCGGCCGCGACGACGGCCTCGCGGGTGGGACCTGTGCGGTCTTGCACAGCTTTTTTCGGGTACGCGGCCACGGGCCGACAGGCGCAGCACCGGCCGGCCCCGCCTCCGGCGGCTGGCGCACCCGGACCGTAGGTGGCCCCGGCCGTCCGCCCCCGCCGGGCGGGGTGCGGACGCCGGTGCCGCCGAGGCGAGGGCGGTGTGGACTCGGACAGCCGCGGAGACGCCCGACGAGGTTTCGGGCGCACAGAGGCCACGGATCCTGCGGCCGGGGCGCGCCACGGGCTGGGCCGGGGCCGCGGACGGCCTGGAGTGACTACGGCCCGGGCGCGGTAGCCGCCGGAGGCGGGGTCGGGTGGTGCTGCGTCCGCCGGGGCCGTGTGCGCGTACCTGAAAAGATCTTGATTCTGCCGAAGAACGACGCGTAACCCGGCTCCGGAGGCGTCGTTGAGTGTGGTGTCGGAGCGCTGAGCGACGACGAAAGCGGCCGATGCCCTGTCGGTCGAGGGGTGGCGGCGGGGCATCGTGCATGAGGGGCCGGACGTGTGAGGGGTGCGTCCGGCCTCTCCCCTTAACTCTTCGCAGTTATTCGGTGATTATCCGTCAGGAAACCGGTGCGGCGACATTGGCGCGCACCCATTCGATGATGGATGCCGTCGTGGCGCCCGGGGTGAATATGTGGGCGACGCCGATCTTCTCCAGTTCGGCGATGTCGTCCGCCGGAATGATGCCGCCGCCGAATACGACGATGTCGGCTGCGTCACGTTCGGCGAGCAGTTCCAGCACCCGGCGGAAGAGCGTCATGTGGGCCCCGGAGAGGACGGAGAGTCCGATCGCGTCGGCGTCCTCCTGGATCGCCGTCTCCACGATCTGCTCGGGCGTCTGGTGCAGCCCGGTGTAGATGACTTCCATGCCGGCGTCACGCAGGGCGCGGGCCACCACCTTGGCGCCCCTGTCGTGCCCGTCGAGGCCCGGCTTGGCCACCACGACCCTGATCCGTGCTTCCATGTGCGACCCCTTCGGCGCGCGTCGAGTCAGACCTTAACGAACGGTAACCCGGCTCGGTTGAACCCTGGTAGCCACCGCACCGTACTACCGGCCGGCGCCCGAGCGCGGTCGCCATCCAGTGCAAGCACCGTTTACCGTATTCCACGTCACATGACTTTGCGTTTCGAACTCAGTTACGGAGAGCCAACCCTGCCGCTCCTCCGAAAAGATGACCAACTCGGACAATCGCTCCCGAATACCTAGAGGGAACTGTCAGGGAATTGGCGGTGCGACTTGTGACCGGCGTTGCGTTTCGTTACCGTGGCTCCCGGCTGTCAACCGGTTAACCCCGGACCTGCGGCCCGGCAAACCACCGTTCAGCAAGCGTTCCCCCCGGTGGCTGCCGTTCTTTGCCACCGACGGAGGGTTGTTCGTGCGTCAGCGCTTGTCGTCTGAGCCCGACCGCTATCGCGGCCGTCGCCGCGTACCTACCCCTCCGCGGAGCCGTTACGCCGCGGTCGTCACCTCGGCCTTCGTCGGCGCCGGCGTCGTGGCCCTCGGAGCCGCCGCGCAGCTGCCCGACGCCAAGGCCGTCAACCCGAAGGTGCTGCAGAACCTCGAAGAGGCATCCGTCGCCCAGGACGCGCTCGCGGACCGCTCGGCGGACAGCGGCGACCGCGCCTCCCGCGGCGAGGAGCGGGGCACCACCACCCAGGTCAGCGAAGAGGAAGCCGCCGCGCAGGCCTGGCTCCTGCCGCTCGACGACTACGAGTTCACCTCCGGGTACGGTGTCCGGTTCGGCCAGCTCCACTCCGGCATCGACCTCGCGGCCCCGGAGGGCACCCCGTACAAGGCAATCCACGCGGGCACTGTCGTCTCGGCCGGCTACGACGGCGGCTACGGGTACGCGATCACCATCAAGCACGACGACGGCACTCAGATCATTTACGCGCACTCCCGCCGCCTGCTGGTGCAGGCCGGCGACCAGGTGAAGGCCGGGCAGGTCATCGGCGAGGTGGGCAACACGGGCCACTCGTACGGGACTCACCTGCACGTGGGGGTTTACGTGAACGGCTCCCCGACGGACCCGATCGTGTTCCTGCGGGCGCACGGCGTCGACATCAAGCTCAAGATCGAGTCGGTGTACGGGGCCCTCGCCGCCTCCTGATCCGCCGGCGCCGCAACCGGCTCGCAACCGGGGCGGTAGCAGTACGCCTGGCTCCCTCAGGCTCCTCCAGAACCGTGCCGACAGGCAGGTGTCGGACGGAAGCCGGAGCCTGGAGGATCAACCCACCGTGCAGCATCGAGCCCCTCGGAACACGCCTGGCCGGCACCGCAGGACTGTCCCGCTGCACAGCCACCGCGCCCCGCGTGAGCCCATCGCCGAGAAAGGCCGCTACGCCGTGGCCGCCGCCCTCGTTGCCGGAGTCGGCGCGACCGCGGTCACCGTGGCCACCGACGGCTCCTCGCCGGCCGGTGCCGTGGCCAAGGCCGCCACCCCGGTCGCCGTCACCGAGGCGACGACGCCGACCACCGCGATCGTGCCCGGCATCCCGGCCGAGGCCGCCGCCCCCGTCCAGGTGAAGGGCGGCATGGCGGCAGCCGACCAGGCAGTCGACCTGCAGCAGGCCGGCCTGCCGTTCGTGGCGCAACGCCGCAAGGCCAAGCCGATGCCGCTGTGGGTCAACCCGATGCCCGAGGGCTCGGTCACCTCCTGCTTCGGCCAGCGCTGGGGCCGCCTGCACGCCGGCGTCGACATCGCCGCGGCCTCCGGTACGCCGATCCACGCGGCCGGCAAGGGCATCGTCGTGGCGGCCGGCCCGGAGCAGGGCTACGGCAACGCGGTCCTGATCGACCACGGGAACGGCTTCCTCACCCATTACGGGCACATGTCGGTGATCACGGCGACGGTGGGCCAGCACGTGGAGCCCGGCGACATGATCGGCGAGGAGGGCTCGACGGGTCACTCCACCGGGCCGCACCTGCACTTCGAGGTGCACCAGGGGTCGTACAAGAACCCGATCGAGCCGACGCGGTGGATGCACGACCACGGGGTCGACATCAACGGCTGCGGCGAGGCCGGCTAGATCTTCTCGATCGGGGCGTGCCGCAGCACCAGCCACATCACCTGGTCGCCGAAGTCGATCTGAGCCCGCGCTCCCGGCCCTTGGCCCTCCACGGTCACGACCCGGCCCAGCCCGTAGCGCTGGTGGTTCACCCGGTCGCCGGCCGCGACCTTCGGCGGCTGCTTCATCTCGCTGGCCGTGGTGAGCTTGCTCGCGTCCACCCCGAGGCGTTCCGCCAGGCGCTGCGCCTTGGGGGTGCCGCCGGCGAAACCGCCGCCGCGCCCGTAGTCACGGCCGTAGTCGCCGCCCCGGCCGCCCACACCGCCGCCCGTGCCCGACCACGAGGTGTACGAGCCGCCCGTACGCTCCCAGCGGACCAGCTCCGACGGCAACTCGTCGGTGAACCGGGACGGCGGGTTGTACTGCGGCTGCCCCCACGCCGAACGGGTCACCGCGCGGGACAGGTAGAGCCGTTGCCGGGCGCGGGTGATGCCCACGTATGCCAGGCGCCGCTCCTCCTCCAGCTCCGTGTTGTCGCCGAGGGCACGCATGTGCGGGAACACGCCATCCTCGAGCCCGGTCAGGAAGACGACCGGGAACTCGAGGCCCTTCGCGGTGTGCAGCGTCATCAGAGTGACCACGCCCTGGTGGTCGGGGTCGTCGCTGGGGATCTGGTCCGCATCGGCGACCAGCGCCACCTGCTCGAGGAAGCCCGCGAGGGTGGCGGCCTGGGCGTCGTCCTCCTCCGCCTGCGCCTCGACGCGTTCGGTGTATTCCCGGGCGACGCTCACGAGCTCCTGGAGGTTCTCGACCCGGCCCTGGTCCTGCGGGTCGAGGCTCTCCTCCAGCTCGGACAGCAGCCCGGACCGCTGGAGGACGGACTCCAGCACCTCCTCGGGCGGCGCGGTGCGGGAGAGCTCGCGCAGGTCGTCGAGGAGCTGCACGAAGTCGCCGATGCTGTTGATCGCACGGGTCGAGATGCCCGGCGCGTCCTTCGCGCGACGCAGCGCCTGGCCGAACGAGATGCGGTCGCGTGTGGACAGCGCCTCGATGCACGCCTCCGCCCGGTCTCCGATGCCGCGTTTCGGCGTGTTGAGCACGCGCCGGATGCTGACCGTGTCGTCGTCGTTGACCACGGCGCGCAGGTAGGCCAGCGCGTCGCGGACCTCCTTGCGCTCGTAGAAGCGGACGCCGCCGACGACCTTGTAGGGCAGGCCGACGCGGATGAACACCTCTTCGAAGACCCGGGACTGAGCATTCGTACGGTAGAAGACGGCAACGTCCCCGGGCCGCACCTCGTGGTTGTCGCCCAGCCGGTCGATCTCACGGGCGACCCAGTCGGCCTCGGCGTGCTCGGTGTCGGCCACGTAGCCGACGATCTGCTCCCCGGCGCCCTGATCGCTCCACAGTCGCTTGGGCTTGCGGCTGGTGTTGCGGTCGATGACGGCGTTGGCGGCGGAGAGGATGGTCTGGGTCGAGCGGTAGTTCTGCTCGAGCAGGATCGTGCGCGCGTCCGGGTAGTCGCGCTCGAACTCGAGGATGTTGCGGATCGTCGCGCCGCGGAAGGCGTAGATGGACTGGTCGGCGTCGCCGACCACGCACAGCTCGCCCGGGGGCACCTCGCCGTCCGAGGGGCCGACGAGCTCCTTGACCAGCATGTACTGCGCGTGGTTGGTGTCCTGGTATTCGTCCACGAGCACGTGCCGGAAGCGCCGCCGGTAGGCCTCCGCGACGTGCGGGTGCGACTGGAACAGGTGCACGGTCGCCATGATGATGTCGTCGAAGTCCAGCGCGTGCGCCTCCAGCAGGCGGCGCTGGTAGAGCTCGTACGCCTCGGCGACCGCCCGCTCGTTGGGCCCCTTCGCCTTGTCCTTGAACTCCGCCGGGTCGACCAGCTCGTTCTTCAGGTTGGAGACCTGGGCGGCGAGGCCGCGCGCGGTGTAGCGCTTCGGGTCGAGGTCGAGCTCGCGGGCCACCATCTGCATCAGCCGCCGCGAGTCGTCGGCGTCGTAGATCGAGAACGTGCTCTTGAGCCCGGCGTGCTCGTGCTCGGCCCGCAGGATCCGCACGCAGGCGGAGTGGAACGTCGACACCCACATCAGCCGGGCACGCGGGCCGACGATCGCGGCGACCCGCTCCTTCATCTCCCCCGCCGCCTTGTTGGTGAAGGTGATGGCGATGATCTGGCCCGGATGCACGTCGCGCTCGGCGAGCAGGTAGGCGATCCGGTGGGTCAGCACCCGGGTCTTGCCCGAGCCGGCGCCGGCGACGATGAGCAGCGGTGAGCCGGCGTGGGTCACCGCGTCGCGCTGGGGCCCGTTGAGGCCGGTCAGCAGGGTCTCCGGATCGAGGCGCCGGGGCGCGGGCCGCCGGGGAGCCTCCTGCTGGAC
This sequence comes from Actinoplanes sp. NPDC049681, assembly GCF_044465265.1. Lineage (NCBI taxonomy): Bacteria > Bacillati > Actinomycetota > Actinomycetes > Micromonosporales > Micromonosporaceae > Actinoplanes > Actinoplanes sp. NPDC049681. The sequence continues at coordinate 423,197 of NZ_JBITLP010000003.1, read as the reverse complement.
CGGAGGGACGGCGAACAGAGGCTGGGAATTTTCGGGGAGAGCTCGCATCGCGCGGACAAGTCTATGCCCGGGGTCCGACAATCTTTCTACGGCCGGGCGTCGCGGCCGCCGTCCGGACGGGGGTCCACGGATGAGGCTGCTTGCCGCAGCGGCGGTGTCGCTGCTCATGATCTCGGCAGGCCCGGTGCCCGCCCACGCCGCCACCCCACCCGAGCTGACATCGGTACGGCTCACCGACGCGAACCCCGTCGTGACGACCGGCCGGTGCAGACAGGTGGCCATGACCGCCCAGATCGCCGCGCCGGATATCCCCTGGACGTCCGTCGCCAGCACGGTCACCCGGGACGACACCGGTGCGCGCAAGGCCACCCTCGGCCTCGCGATCAAGCAGTCCGGCACCTCCGCCGCGATCAGCGACCGCGTCCGGCTCTGCGGGATCAACGCCCTCCCCTACGACATCGACGAGCCGGGCCGCTTCGTCTGGACCGTCAGCGTCGAGTACGCCGGCGGCAGGATCCGGGTCACACGCAGTTTCCGGCTGCGCTTCCAGGGGATCGTCCACCTCAATGCCCGACCGGAACCGGTACGTGCGGGCGGCTGGGTGACGCTGACCTCGTGGGTGCACGACAACTGGGAGCTGTTCGACACGAGCCCGATCCACTTCTACTTCCGCGGCACCCGCCCGGCGGCATGGACCTACAAGGGTTCGGCGCGCCCGCGGTGCACGTTCGGCTGCGACGAGCCCGGGGAGCAGTCGTGGGTGGCGACGAAACGGTTCCGCCAGTATCGGAGCGGAACGTGGCGAGCGGTATCGACGCGTACGAACTACCTCGAATCAGGATCACGCGCCGACGCGGTCACCGTACGGCGGTGAGCAAAGCAACCAACCTGTCATCCAGAAGTAGTAGCGCTGACCAGCATCGATACAGAAGGCTGTCGGGGTTGGTTGCACCGTTACCCGAATCGGGAGACCGAATACTATGGACCACCCCCGCCGTCGCGGCTGGGCTGTGCTGCGTCATCTCGCCGTACCGGCCCTCGCACTGGCTGTCGTCGCCACCCTGCCGATGACACGTTCCGATAAAGCCCAGGCCGCCCCGCAGTACCTGCCCGGCCTCGCGCCGGTCAGCGTGAACTACGGGCTGTCCGGGCCGGCCGTCAAGGGCCAGTTCCTCAGCTACAACGACTTCCACGGCGCCATCGACCCGCCCGGCGGGTCCGGGGCGGTCGTGAACGGCACGCCCGCGGGCGGTGTCGAATACCTGGCCACCTACCTGAAGAAGCTGCGGGCCGAGGCCGCCGCGGAGGGCCGTAAGACCCTGACCGTCGGCGCCGGTGACCTGATCGGCGCGACGCCGCTGGTCAGCGCGGCTTTCCACGACGAGCCGACGATCGAGCTCATGAACGAGGTGGGGCTGCAGGTCTCCTCGGTCGGCAACCACGAGTTCGACGAGGGCGTCGACGAGCTCCTGCGCATGGACCGCGGTGGCTGCCACCCGGTCGACGGCTGCCAGGACGGCGACGGCTTCAAGGGCGCGAAGTTCACCTACCTCGCGGCGAACACGATCAACAAGAAGACCGGCCTGCCGATCCTGCCGCCGATCGACATCAGGTTCGTGGGCGGCGTGCCGGTCGGCTTCGTCGGCCTCACCCTCGAGGGCACCGCCGGCATCGTCAACCCGGCCGGCATCAAGAACGTACGGTTCGCCAACGAGGTCGAGACCGCCAACAAGTGGGGCACCCTGCTGAAGCTGTTCGGCGTCAAGGCGCAGGTGCTCCTCGTCCACCAGGGCGGCCAGCAGAGCTCCTCCGCGCAGGTGCCGGTGCCCGGTGTCTCGGACTGCAACAACTTCAGCGGCCCGATCGTCGACATCGTCAAGGGCCTCAACCCCGAGTTCAACCTGGTGGTCTCCGGCCACACGCACCGGTTCTACTCGTGCACACTGCCCAACTCGAAGGGCACCTCGGTCGTCACCAGCGCCGGCACCAACGGCCAGCTGATCACCGACATCGACTACAGCATCGATCGGCGCTCCGGCCGGTTCTCCGAGGTCACGGCGAAGAACGTGGTGGTCGAGAACGGCGTCTCCGACGGCAAGGGCGGCTGGCTCAAGGACGCCGCCGGCGTCTACCTGAAGAACCCCGACACGGTCGACCCCAACGCCAAGAAGGTCGCCGACAAATACCGTACGGCGGTGGCGCCGATCGCCAACCGCGTGGTGGGCACCATCACGGGCGACATCGTGCGTACGGCCGGCGCCAACGGCGAGTCCCCGCTGGGTGACGTCATCGCGGACGCCCAGCTCGCCTGGACGCAGAGCAACAACGCGCAGCTCGCGCTGATGAACCCGGGCGGCATCCGCGCCGACTTCGACGCCGAGGCGTCCGCGGGCGGCGAGCCGGACGGCAAGGTCACGTACGGCGAGGCGTTCACCGTCCAGCCGTTCAACAACCTCGTGGTCACCCAGACCCTCACCGGCGCGCAGCTCAAGGAGGTGCTCGAGCAGCAGTTCGTGGGCTTCGGCGGGCAGACCACGCAGAAGATCCTGCAGGTCTCGAAGGGTCTGACCTACACCTGGGACAGCACGGCGGCGGCCGGCTCGAAGGTGTCCGCGCTGGCGCTCAACGGCACGCCGATCGACCCGGCCACCACGTACCGCGTCACCACGAACGACTTCCTGGCCAACGGCGGCGACGGGTTCACGAAGCTGACCGCCGGCACGGACCGCGTGACGGCTCCGGGCTTCGACATCGACGCCCTGGTGGGCTACCTCGGCACCGGCACCCCGGTCGCGCCCGGCCCGGCCGACCGGATCACCAAGGCGGGTTGACCCGTCCCACGGTTCGGGCCGTTTCCTTGCGGGGCGGCCCGGACCGGGGGCATACTCGCTTCGTGATCCAGCGCGTCCGATTTTTTTACTACGGCACCGGAAGTCCGGCGACCGTAGGACGCGTCTGAACGACAGGCCTACACCAAGCCCCGGGCTTCCCAGCCCGGGGCTTGATGCTGCCCGGGCCGGGCCGACCGAGGCGTCAGCACCCGAGGAGCACGACATGAGCGCAGACCTGATCGACCAGCCGGCGAGCGCGGCCGGCCCGGACCGCACCGCGGACCAGCCGACCGGCACCAGCGACCAGCTCGCCGCCGGTGAGATCAAGGCCATCCGTGAGCGCATCGACGAGATCGACCAGGCGCTGATCGATCTGTGGCAGGAACGATCACGCCTGTCCCAGCAGGTCGGCCGCACCCGGCTGGCCTCCGGCGGCACCCGCTTGGTGCTGTCGCGCGAGCGCGAGATCGTCGAGCGTTTCCGCGAGGCCCTCGGCCCCGACGGCACCCAGGTGGCGCTCCTGCTCCTGCGGGCGGGCCGCGGCCCGCTCTGAGCCCGTACGCGGAAAAGGGGCCCGCCCAGCCGGACGGACCCCTTCCACCGTGACGCTCAGAGCGCGTGGACGACGTCCCGCGGCTCGGCGAAGTGGCAGGCGCTCGGGTGCGGCGACCGCTCCCGGATCTGCAGCAGCGGCTCCTGCTCGGCGCAGACCGGCTGCGCCTTCCAGCACCGCGTCCGGAACCGGCAGCCCGACGGCGGGTTCGCCGGCGACGGCACGTCGCCCTCCAGCACGATCTGGTCGCGCAGGCCGCGCAGCCTCGGGTCCGGCACCGGTACGGCGGACAGCAGCGCCTGCGTGTACGGGTGCGTCGGGTTCTCGTAGATCTGCTCGTCGCCACCGATCTCGACGATCTTGCCGAGGTACATGACGGCGACCCGGTCGGAGATGTGGCGGACCACCGACAGGTCATGTGCGATGAAGATGTACGACAGCCCGAACTCGTTCTGCAGCCCCTCCAGCAGGTTGATCACCTGCGCCTGGATGGACACGTCGAGCGCGGAGACCGGCTCGTCGCAGACGATGATCTCCGGCTTGAGGGCGAGCGCGCGGGCGATGCCGATGCGCTGGCGCTGACCGCCGGAGAATTGGTGCGGGTAGCGGTTGACGTGGTCGGGGTTGAGGCCGACCGTGTCGAGCAGGTCCTGCACCGCCCGGGCGCGACCCTTGCGCGGGGTCACCTCGGGGTGGATCGCGAAGGGTTCGCCGATGATGTCGCCGACCGTCATGCGGGGGTTCAGCGACGTGTACGGGTCCTGCAGCACCATCTGGATGTTGCGGCGGGCCCGGCGCAGTCCGCCGCCCTTCAGCTTGACCATGTCCTCGCCGCGGACGTTGATCGAGCCCGCGGTCGGCTTCTCCAGCCCGACCAGCAGCTTCGCCAGGGTGGACTTGCCACAGCCGGACTCGCCCACGACGCCGAGGGTCTCGCCGCGGCGCAGCTGGATGTCCACGCCGTCGACGGCGCGCACGGCGCCGACCTTCGACTTGAACACGATGCCCTGCGTGATCGGGAAGTGCTTCACCAGACCCTTGGTCTCGAGCACCACGTCGTTACGGTCGCTCATTCGCCGACGACCTCCCTCCAGAAGTGGCAACGGGCGGTACGGCCCGGCGCGACGATGTACGGCGGTGGCGGCGGATCCTGCCGGCAGACGTCCTGGGCGTACGCACACCGCGGGTTGAACGCGCAGCCCTTCGGGATGGCGGTCAGCGCGGGCGGGAGGCCCTTGATGACGTTCAGCTGCTGGCCCTTCATGTCGAGCCGGGGAATCGACTCGAGCAGGGCCTTCGCGTACGGGTGGGCCGGGCGCGCGTAGATGTCGTAGACCGGCGCCTCCTCGACGACCTTGCCCGCGTACATCACGGAGATGCGGTCCGCGACGTCCGCGACCACGCCCATGTCGTGCGTGATGAGGATGAGGCCCATGTTGCGCTGCTGCTGGAGTTCCGCGAGCAGGCCCATGATCTGCGCCTGCACGGTCACGTCGAGCGCCGTGGTGGGCTCGTCGGCGATCAGCACCTCGGGGTCCAGCGCGAGCGCCATCGCGATCATCACGCGCTGGCGCATACCGCCGGAGAACTGGTGCGGGTAGTCGCCGATCCGGCTCCGGGCGGCCGGGATCTTGACCTGGTCGAGCAGCTCGATCGAGCGCCTGCGGGCGTCCGCCCGGGACATGCCCCGGTGCTTACGGAAGAGCTCGGCGAGCTGGTAGCCGACCGTGAACACCGGGTTCAGGGCCGACAGCGCGTCCTGGAAGATCATCGCGATCTGGTTGGCGCGTACCTTGCGGCGGTCCCGCTCCGGGAGCTTCAGCAGGTCGAGGCCGCGGTACTTGACCTCGCCCTGGGTGATGAAGCCGGGAGGGCTGTCCAGGATGCCCATGATCGCCTGAGCGGTCACGGACTTGCCGCAGCCGGACTCGCCGAGGATTGCCAGGGTCTCGCCGGGTGCCAGGGAGAAGTTGGCACCGTTGACGGCGTGCGCGACGCCGTACTGGGTGCGGAACTCCACGTGCAGGTCGTTCACTTCGAGGAGCGGCGCGCGCGGGTCGAGACCCGGCAGAACGTCGATCTCCGCCTTGATGTCGGTCATGTCTGCGGTCACCGCAACTTCGGGTCGAAGGCGTCGCGGACCGCGTCGCCGAGCATGATGAAGGCCAGCACCGTGGCCGCGAGGAAGACGGACGGCCACACCAGCGGCGCGGGCGCGATCCGGGCGAACGGGCTCGCCTCGGCGATCGAGATGCCCCAGGAGATGGCGCCGTTCTTGAGGCCGATGCCGAGGAACGACAGGGTCGCCTCGCTGGCGATGTTCGCGCCCAGCAGGATCGTCAGCACCACGATGAACGACGCGGTCGAGTTCGGCAGGATGTGCCGCACCATCAGCCGCGCCGGCCCGGAGCCGAGCATCCGCGCCGCCGCCACGTAGTCCTGGTTCTTGGAGGCGATCACCGACGACCGCATGATGCGGGCCGCCGTCGTCCATCCCAGGACGCCGAGCGTCAGGGTCACCGCGGCGACGCCGTTGCTGCCCGCGTCGGCCGACAGCCGCTTGGCCAGGACGATCGCGGCGAGCAGGAACGGAATGCCGAGGACGACGTCGATGAAGCGGGAGAGGATCGCGTCCACCCAGCCGCCGAAGTAGCCGGCACCGAGCCCGAAGAACAGGCCGATGACACCGGACATCAGCGTGGCCAGCAGGCCGACCTGCAGCGAGTTACGAGCTCCGTAGATCGTCTTCGCGTAGACGTCGCAGCCCTGGTAGTCGAAGCCGAAGAAGGCATGGCCGCTCGGCCCGGCGTGCTGACGGGACAGCGCGCAGGCACGCGGGTCGCCGGCACCGAAGAGCGACGGGAACAGGGCCATCAGGGTGATGATCAGAACCAGGATGGCCGCGAACCAGAAGATCTTGCTCTTCCGCAGGTCGATCCAGGCGTCGCCGGCGAGGCTGCGCGGCTTGTCCTTCTTGTTCGCCTTGTTCGCGTGCCGGGGCTCCGTGGGCGCGTCGCCGCTCGGGCCGGTCGCGGTGGTCACTGCTTCGAGATCACTCATAACGAATCCTCGGGTCGAGGGCGGCGTACAGCAGGTCGACCAGCAGGTTCACGACCAGGAAGACGATGACGAGGACGCTGACGAACCCGACCACGAGCGGACCGTCCTCGGTCCGGATGCCGCGGAAGAGGTTGAAGCCGACCCCGGGGATGTTGAACACGCCTTCGGTCACGATCGCGCCGGACATGAGGCCGCCGATGTCGACGCCGATGAGCGTCACGACCGGGATGAGCGAGTTGCGCAGCACGTGCACGCCGATCACCCGACTGCGGGACAGACCTTTCGCGCGGGCCGTGCGAACGTAGTCGGAGCGCAGGTTCTCGGCGACGGAGGCGCGGGTGACGCGCAGCTCGGTCGCCAGCACCAGGCTGCCGAGGACGAGGGCGGGCAGCAACAGTGCCCACAGGGTCGGATGAGCGCCCGCCGTCGGCGGGAACCAGCCGAGCTTGATCCCGAAGATGAGCTGGCAGAGCGGGGCCAGCACGATGATCGGCAGCGACAGGATGATCAGGGTGATCACGAGGGTCACGTTGTCGAAGATGCTGCCGCGCCGGATGCCCGAGATGACGCCGGCGACGAGGGCCACGACCGCGACGATGGCCATGGCGATGAGGGCGAGCTTGATGGTGATCGGCCAGGCCGTCTCCATCATGGTGCTGATCTTGCGGCCGGTCAGCGAGATACCGAAGTTACCGGTGAGCAGGCCCTTCATGTAGTACCAGTACTGCACGATGAAGGGCTCGTTGAGGTGGTAACGCTCGGTCAGCGCCTGCCGCACGTTGGCGGTGATGGGTTTTTCGCCCGCCAATGCCTGGATGGGGTCGTCCTGGTTGGCGAACATCAGCGCGTACACGATGAAGGTGGCCCCGAAGAAGGTCAGGACCATCTGGAGTAGGCGCCGCACGATGTAGCGGAACATACGGATTTAGCCTCTTCCGCGGAAGATGCGCCGCCGGACCTCGTGGGCACGGCGGCTGAAGTAGGGGGATTACACACAGCGGTGGCGCCACGGTTGCACAAAATCCGTGACGCCACCACTGCACGAACGGCTCAGATCACTTCACAACTTCGACCTTGTACAGGTCGACCTTGGTGAAGATGTCTACGTCGACGTTCTTGACCTTCTCCGAGTGGCCGAAGACGTTCTGGCCGAAGCGGAGCGGGATCACCGGCATGTCGTCGGCGAGGATGTCCTCCGCCTGCTGCCACTTCTTGATGGCGTCGTCGGTGGTCTTGGCCGCCGAGCCCTCCTTGACCAGGCTGTCGAAGGCCGGGTTGCTGTAGCCGTAGTAGTTCGAGGAACCACCCGTGCCGTACAGCGGGCCGAGGTAGTTCTCCATCAGCGGGTAGTCCATGACCCAGCCGAGGCGGATCAGGCCGACCGGCTGCTTCTTCTCGACCTTGGTCAGCAGGTCCGCGAACTTGGGCTCACCCACGCCGGTGCAGTCGACACCGAGCGACGCCTTGATCTGGTTGCACATGGCGTCGACCCAGGCCTTGTGGCCACCGTCGGCGTTGTACGTGATCTGGATCTTCGACGGGCCCTTGGCCGCGGTGTAGAGCTCCTTGGCCTTCGTCGGGTTGTACTCGCAGTTGGCACCGCAGGTGTTCTCCCGGTAGCCGGCGACGGCCGGGGAGACGAACGAGGTGGCCGGGGTCTGCGAACCGAGGAAGATCTGGTCGGTCATCTCCTTGCGGTTGACCGCCATGGAGAGGGCCTGCCGGACCCGCTTGTCCGAGAACTCCTTCTGGAACGTCGGGAAGCCGACGAACGCGAACGAGGAGCTCGGGCTCTTCTTGAAGCGGTCACCCAGGTCACCCGGGGCGGCCGCGAGGCTCTCGATCGGGATCGAGGTCTGGATGTCGTCGTTACCGGCGACCAGGTCGGCGTACTCGGCCTTCTGGTCCTGGTAGATCTTGAAGGTCACGCCGTCGATCTTCGGGACGGTGCCCTTGAAGCCGGCGACCTTCTCCACGACGATCTGCGAGTCGTGCTCCCAGGTGCCCTTCATCTTGAAGGGGCCGTTGCCGATGATCGCGTCCTCGAAGCCGTCGGCGATGACGCCGGGGGACTTCCAGGCCGCCTTGGGCAGCGGGAGGAACGCCGTGTAGCCCATGACGGACTCCCAGCCGGCGAACGGCGTGGACAGCGTCACGGTGAAGGTGTTGTCGTCCACCTTCTTGAGACCGGTCAGCGTCTTGGCCTTGGGCTCGGGAGCCTTCTGCGGGCCGTCCTCACCGTCCGGGTCGACGGACTGGAGGTCGGCGTAGCCCTCGATGCGCTCGAAGAAGTAGGAGGCGCCCTGGCCGTTGGGGCCGTAGGCCCCGTAGTTCCAGGCGTCGATGTAGTTATCGGCGACCACGGGCTCGCCGTTGCTGAACGTGAAGCCGGGCTTGAGCTTCACCGTCCAGACCTTGTTGTCGTCGGAGGTGATCGACTCAGCGGCGACCTCAACCGGCTTGCTCTGCGCGTCGAAGTCGACGAGCGGGTAGAAAAGGGCGGCCAGAACCTGGGCGCCACTGGTTTCCGTGGTGTTCGTCGGAATGAGGTGCTGCGGCTCTCCGATACCTAGCACGATGCTGTTGGAGTTGGTGTCGGTGTTCTCCGACCCGCCTCCGGAGCAACCTGCGGCCAACAAGGCGATGGCGGTCGCGCCGACCGCCATCTTCCATGGGCGATTCCCAAACATGGGAGTGCCTCCTTCAGGGGCGCTCACGAGGGGTTGTGTGAGTAGGTGCCACCTTCGCACAGAGCCCCTAGTCCCTGAGGGCGCCGTTATCAACCCGATATTCGCCAGTTGGGCTCGGGAGACCTCTGGAAGATCATACTTTCGGTCAGAAACAGGCTTCTGACCAGCGGTTACTCTACCGTAGTAATGATCCAAGAACTTTCCGTAACCGCAATGTCCCGTTTAGCCCAGGGCGCGCCGAATCGCCCTGGCCGGACGGTTGAACCGCCCTAGACGAGCCGCCGATCCGCCGCCCATCTCGACAGTTCGTATCGGTTGGACATCTGCAGTTTCCGCAACACGTTCGACACATGGGTCTCCACCGTCTTGATGGAGATGTAGAGCTCCTTGGCGATCTCCTTGTACGCGTACCCGCGCGCCAGCAGCCGCAGCACCTCACGCTCACGGTTGGTGAGCTGATCGAGCTCCGGGTCCGCCACCGGCACGTCCGGACGCGCGGCGAACGCGTCCAGCACGAAACCGGCCAGGCGCGGGCTGAACACCGCGTCCCCGTCCGCCACGCGCTTGATCGCCGCGGCCAGCTCGTCCGGGGAGATGGTCTTCGTGACGTAGCCGCGGGCGCCGGCCCGGATCAGCCCGATCACGTCCTCCGCGGCGTCGGACACCGACAGCGCGAGGAACTTCACCTGCGGGTGGCTGCGCCGCATCGCGTCCAGGACCGCCCGGCCCCCGCCGTCCGGCATGTGCACGTCGAGCAGCACCACGTCGGGAACGGTTGCCGCGATCCGGGACACCGCCTCGGAGACAGAGCTCGCCTCGCCCACCACGTCGACGTGCGCGCCGAGCTCGGCACGGACACCCGCCCGGAACATCGCGTGGTCGTCCACGAGGAACACGGTCAGGCGGCGGCCCTCGTCGGTAGCTGGCTCGGTCATCGTGCGTTCTCCTTTCCGGCGGTGACGCTGTCGCGCGAGGCGGGCAGTGTCAGGCGTACCTCGGTCCCGTCCCCCGGCGCGCTGCGGATGACGGCCTTGCCGCCGTGCCGCTGCATGCGCCCGATGATCGAGCCGCGTACGCCATGCCGCGTATCTTCCACCCCGTTCGGGTCGAAGCCGGCGCCGCGGTCGCGCACGAACACGCTCAGCTCGTCGTCCTCGACCTCGGCGTACAGCGAGACGGTCTCCACCCCCGCGTGCCGGGCCGCGTTGACCAGGGCCTCGCGGGCGGCGGCCACCAGCGCGGCCACCCGCTCGTCACACTGCGTGTCGCCGACGATGACGGTCTCGACGGAGATCGCGTACGTGTCCTCCACCTCGGCGGCGGCCTGCTCGAGCGCCGCACCGAACCGCTCGGTGGGCGACGCCGTCGGCTTGTAGAGCCAGTTGCGCAGCGAGCGCTCCTGGCCGCGAGCGAGGCGCTGGACCTCCTTGATGTCCGTGGAGTTGCGCTGGATCAGGGCGAGGGTGTGCAGCACCTGATCGTGGATCATGGCGGCCACCTCGGCCCGCTCCTGCTCGCGGATGCGGCCCTCGCGCTCGCTGCGGAGCTGGCTGAACGTACGCCACAGCAGCGGGGCGACCACCACGCCGACGCCGAGCAGGCCGACGAAGGCGAAGATCACGCCGTTGAAGACCGTGGCGAGGTTGCCCTTCGGGAGGAACACGAACAGCACGCCGATGACGCCGACCGCGACGAGGACCCCGCCGCCGATGAAGCGGAACACGAACGAGCGCCGATCACTCTCGGCAACCACGGCGGCCAGCCACGGGGCCTGGGAGCCGTCCGTCCAGGCGCCCCGGCGGGTGGGATCGGACTGGTGCCAGATCACGCCGGCGCCGACCGCGATCACCGCGACCAGCCACCCGGCCGTCCCGGCGCCGCCGTTGTCCCGGAACAGCAGGCCCTGCAGCAGCACCACGCCCAGGCCGATCGCCCCGAACGGCAGGAGCAGGGCGAGGTCCCGATGGGGTTTCGCCGCGCCGGTGGGCTGCTGCTGGGGCAGCACCGCCCAGAACACGGCGTAGAGCAGCAGGCCGAGCCCGTTGAAGCCGAGCAGGAGAACCAGGGCGATGCGCACGACCGTCACCGAGATGCCGAGGTGGCGCGCGATACCGGACGCGACACCGGCGATGACACGGTGGTCGCGCGGCCGGTACAGGCGACGCGTCGGCGGCGGTACGGCGGTGGCGGTGATCGCTGCGCTCCTCGGGTCGGGGCCCGCGGGTGGGCCGGTTCGATCGTCACACGTCCGGTACCGCCCGGGCCACGGGGAAAGTCACCCATGGCGGGCGGCCCGGGATCTCAGGGTGGCCTCAGGGTCGGCGCCTGAGGCGGGCCGGGTGCCCGGACCGCCAGTATCGAAGCCATGACCGACGAAGCTGCCCAGTCCCGCGAAGCTGCCGGGTCGTCGCAGGACGCACCGGCACCTTCGAGCACTCCCCCGGCCGGGGACGTCCCGCCGGCGTACGAGCCGCCCGCAGCGGACGCTCCCCCCGCGCCGGACGCCCCGCCACCGCCACCGCCCGGCGCGACGCCGCCACCCGGAAACCCGCCGCCCTGGTTCGGCGCTCCCGACGGCCCGGTCTTCTCGCGCGAGAAGCTCATCCGCCCCCGCAGCGGCCGCTACGTCGCCGGCGTCTGCGGCGCGATCGGCCAGGCCACCAACACCGACCCGGTGCTGTGGCGCGTCCTCATCGCCGTCCTCGGCTTCTTCGGTGGGGTCGGCATCCTGATCTACCTCGTCGGCTGGCTGATGATCCCGGCGGAGGGCGACACCGCCTCGCCGGTCGAGTCCCTGCTCGGCCGCGGCCGCTCGGGCATGGCGCCGCTGTCGGTGGTGGTGCTCGGCGCCGCCGCGGCCCTGTCCTTCGCGTTCGTCGTGCAGGACGGCTTCCGGGCGACGCTGCTGGCCGCTGCCGTGCTGGTCTGTGGCGCCCTCGTGCTGAAGAAGTCGACCCGGCCGGGCCCGGCGCCCGCCGCGGACCCCTGGGCGGCGACCGCGACCTTTCCGCCGGCCACGCCGACGGCGCCGGCCACGCCGGAGACCCCGGCTGCCGGCCCGACGGGTGCCTTCGCGGCCGCCGGCGCTCCGGCGCCCACCGCGGCACCGGCCGGCGAACCGGTGACCGAGCCGCTGCCTCCCCTGGCACCGACCGTTCCGCCCACCTCATCCGCGCCTCCCGCACCGCCCTGGCCGCCGGCGTCCCCGAAGTTCGGGCCGCCCAACGGGGGCTACCGGCCGCCGTTCGCCCCGCACGGCCCCTGGGCGCAGGGCTCCGGACAGCCGCCGCACGGCTCGTGGCAGGGCACGTCGTGGCCGCAGGGTGCCGGGCACCCGCCGTACGCTCCGCCCGCCCCCAAGCGGGCGCCGAAGCGGCCCCGCGAGCGCTCGAAGCTCGGCCGGATCACCTTCTTCGGCGTCGTGGTGGTGATGGGCATCCTGGCCGCCGTCGATCTGGCCGGGGCGAACATCCCGGTGTCCGGCTACTTCGCCGCCGCCCTGGCCACGATCGCGCTCGGCCTCATCGTCGGGGCCTGGTTCGGGCGGGCCCGCGGGCTCATCTTCCTGGCCGTCCTGGCCACGATCGGGCTCTCCATCTCCACCGGCGTGGAACGCTTCGGCGGGGAGTTCGCGAACAACACGTACCGGCCGCAGACGCTCGCCGCCGTGGCGGACCGGTACGACTTCTCGGTCGGCAACGCCACGCTGGACCTGCGCGCCCTCGACTTCACCGGCCAGGACCAGTCGGTGACGGTCGCCATGAAGTTCGGCCAGGTCCGGGTGTTGCTGCCGGACGACGTCGACGCCACGACGAGCGTCAGCATGGACGACGGCCGGGCGCTGATCTACGGGCGCGAGCTGACCGGCCGCCAGAACGTGCAGGGTGTCACCGACCTCGGGCCGGACGGCAAGGGCGGCGGCACGCTGCGGCTGGCGATCCAGATGGACACGGGCAACGTGGAGGTGACCCGGTGAAGCCGCACCGTACCGACGGCATTTCGCTGAGCTTCGGCCTGATCTTCGCGTTCGTCGCGCTCTGGTGGGCGGTCTCGCAGGTGGTCAACCTGCGGCTGCCGGCGCTGGGCTGGCTGGTCGCGGGGCTCCTGATCCTCTTCGGCGCGCTCGGGCTGCTCGGGGCGATCCGCTCGGGGCGCCGGGCCGAGGTACCCGCGCCGGTCGCCGCCGAGGCGCAGGTGGAGACGCCGGGCGACCTCTCGCCGCAGATGCACGCCGACATCGTCCGGGAACTGCTCGACAACCCGGCCGAGCGGATCGACCTGCCGCCCGCGGCGGACGGGGACACCGAGCCGGAGGGCCGGCGCCGGCAGAACTGACCGCATGCGCCGGCCGCGGGTCACACCAACGGGTGGGACCCGCGGCCGGCGCAATATGCTCTTGTCATGACGGCGTTTCCCCCCGTGTCCACCGCCCCTGTGACCGGCGTCGGCCCGCGCGCCGCGCGCAGCCTCACCGCCGAGTTCGCCCGCCACAACGAGGCGACGACCGCGCTCGTGATCGGCGCCGACCACGCCTCCGCCGTGGTGGCCGCGGCGGTCGAGGCCCTGCTGCCGGGCGACACGCTCATCCTGGTGGCGGGCGAGCGCAGCACCGCCGACCTGCTCCGCGACCACATCACCGGCCTCGGCAGCTGGATCGCCGACCGGGTGCGGATCGTCGAGTCGCTCACCGAGGCGGAGCCGGCCGACGTGGTCGTCCTGGGCGAGCCGCTGACCGGCACCGCCGACGAGACCCGGGCCGTCCTCGACGGCCTGAGCAAGTACCTGACGGACGGCGCGGTCGTGTCGGTGGCCACGCCGGCGGCCCCGGGGCGTACGGGCGGAGCGGCCGCCGAGCTGTTCCGGCAGAGCGCCCTCTTCGGGGTCGGTTCGGATCTCGTGGTGCGCAACCAGCCGCCGCTGCGCATCCACAAGCTCCGGTTCAGCCAGGCGGACACCGCGAAGGCGGCGCGGCTGGCCCCGGCGTACCGTCCCTCCAGCGTCCCGGTCACCCGCAGCATGCACATCGACTCCAACGGGGTAGCGGCGGCCGGCATCAGCCTCGGGCTCGCGGCACTGGCCCGTGCGGCCCGCCCCAAGTCCAGGCTGTGGCTGCTTCCGGCCCTGCTGGCGGGCCCGGTGGCCGCCTTCTTCCGGGACCCCGAGCGCGACACCCCGGACGACCCGAACGCGATCGTGGCGGCCAGCGACGGCAAGGTGCTGTCCGTGGAGCGCCTCACCGACGAGCGCCTCGGCGAGGGCGAATTCCTCCGCATCGCCGTCTTCCTGTCGGTGCTGGACGTGCACGTCAACCGGGTGCCCGTGGCGGGCCGGGTCAAGGACTACTTCGTGATCGACGGCGGGTACGCCAACGCGATGACGGCCGCCGCCGAGCACAACGTGGCGGCGTACACGGTGCTCGACACCGACCACGGCACGGTGGTCGTGGCGCAGCGCACCGGCCTGATCGCGCGCCGGATCGTCCAGCGCACGCCGGTCGGCACCCTGGTGGCCCGCGGCGAGCGCATGGGCCTGATCCGCTTCGGCTCCCGCACCGACGTATACCTGCCCGCCGACAAGGCGGAGGCCACCGTCGCGGTCGGCGACAAGGTGATCGGAGCGAGCTCGGTCATCGCCCGCTGGCGCTGACACCGCAGGGCACGAAAAAGGCCCCCACCCGGCCGGGTGGGGGCCTTTCGCACGTTCCGGGTCAGGCCCGCCGGGTGCGCAGCCACATCACGGGGCCGCTGCACAGGTAGGCAGCCACGACGAAGACGAAGGTCAGTCGGGGGTCGACCAGCGCGCCCACGATGGGCAGCAGCCAGAGCCACGGCGGCAGCTTCACGACCCGGGCGAGCTTCGCATACGGGAAGCTGGACACCATCGCGAACGCCAGCACCGTCACCCCGCCGAGCACCACGACGCCGGGCAGCGGCAGCCCGATGAGCACCGTCAGCGCCAGCACCGCGGCGGCCATCGTCGTCGGCACACCGGAGAAGAACTTGCCGTCCTTGGGCGACACGTTGAACCGCGCGAGGCGAATGGCCGCGCAGCCTGCCACCAGCATGCACGCCACCGCGGCGGCGGCCGTCGGCACGGTGTGCTCCAGGGACGAATAGACGACCACCGGAGCGGCGAGACCGAACGAACACATGTCGGCCAGGGAGTCCATCTGGGCGCCGAACGGGCTGGACACGCCGAGCCGGCGGGCCAGGGCCCCGTCCAGGCCGTCGAAGGCCACGCAGGCGACGAGACAGCCGGCCGCGAGCCGGGCGTCGCCGTGCATCGCCAGGAAGATCGCCAGCAGACCGAGGCCCAGGCTGGCGAGGGTGCACGAGTTGACCAGCGCGAAGCTGATGCGGCGGCGGACCGTGTGCTCGCCCGGCAGCAGCGACTCGGACACGGCTTCGACGACGGCCGGCGCGGCCATCACGGCGGGGCCGTGACTGCCCGAGGTGGCCACCGTACGGCCACGGCCGGCGTACGGGACGACCTCCGTGCCGGTGTAGATCACCTCAGCCCGGGTGGCGGTGGCAGCGCGGCCCGCATCGGCGGATCGGCGTCCCACCCGCACCAACAGGGCCTGCCGGGCGAGACTTCCGCCGCGGCGCAGCCGGCCTGCCCAACGACGTCCGGCGGGACGGGGACTATCCGTCGTACGACGCCGGCGCCAAGGGGTTCTCGGCACGTGCTCCTCCATCTTGGGGTCGGTATGCCCGCCGGCTGCGCCGTCGCGGGGTGATGCCCATCGCCCGTACATCTACGGACCGTGATTAAGGCGGGTTACACAATCGCACAGCCGAGGCCTCTTGGCGAGAGACGAATCGACCCTCCTGTGCAACATCGTTCTCTGGAGTTTTCATTCCTCCGCACGGGCGAGGAGGCACGCACACTGCCCGGCCCTGTGACGAGTCTAACCGAGGTCTCGCAACCCACTTCCCCGATGAGCCCCTTCCTCGGCTAGCCGCCGCAGTGCCGACGCGGCAACTTCGGTCAGGGGAAGGTCACCGGCAGTGACCTGGTCGAACCAGCCCGCCGCCGCCGTGGAACCCCCCGCGTCCTCCGTCACCACAGGTTCTGTCGGCCGGTCCACGGAAACCCTGAACAGCACGCGCACGACGTGCCAGTCCACCGGGACGCCCTCGGGGCCGAGCGCGGCCGGGTCGTACCGGTGGGAGGTTCCCAGCAGGCGGATCACCCGTCCGTGTTGCCCGGTCTCCTCGACGAGTTCCCGGGCGAGCGCGATCTCGGGTAGCTCACCGTGATCGGTCCCGCCGCCCGGCAGGTGCCACAGGCCGGCCCCCGGATAGCCGTCGGCGATCCTGGTGAGCAGGATCCGGCCGTCGGGGTCCGTGACGATCCCGTACGCGCCGAACCGCTGGTTGCCGCGCTCCGGCGCCTCCGCGGGGTCCGCCGGCACGTCGGAGGGCGTGACCGGCAGCCCGAGCACGCCCGCGGTGAACGGCATGAGCGGCAGCTCGCCCGGGGTGACCCAGGCCACCCGGTCGGTCGTGCCGGCGGCCTCGTCGCGCTGCTCTCCGCCGACGATCTCGACGTCGTAGATGATCCGATCGGTGTGTTCCCACGTATCCGTGTTCGGAAGGCGGAAGACGTCGGCGGTCACCGAGTGGAGGCCCGTGATGCGTACGTGAAGGCCGGTCTCCTCGGCGAACTCCCGGACGACGGTGTCGTCGGGGTCCTCACCCTGCTCCACGCCGCCGCCGGGCAGGGTCCAGAGGCCCGGGAAAGCCGACAACGCCGAGTTGTGGGCGAGCAGGACCCGGCCGGAGGCGTCACGGCACAGCCCGTACGCTCCGATTCGTCTGACCTTCACGAGCCCCAGGCTATCCGGCGGTGGATCTCCGGGACGTCAGACCAACCCGGCGGCTCGCAGGGCCTCCGCCGTGACCTCGGTGAGCTCGTTCGCCGGGAGCGCCGCGACATCCTTGAGCGCCATCCAGCACGCCTCGGAGGTGGAGCCGCCGACGTCCCCGACCGTCACCTCGGTGGGCGCGTCGACGACGACCCGGTAGAAGGCGCGCACGCCGTGCCAGTCGATCGGATAGCCCTCGGGACCCAGGGAGGCGGCGTCGCGATGGCTGGCCACGCCGAGCAGCTCCACGATCCGGCCCTCCTGGCCGGTCTCCTCGACGAGCTCGCGGATGAGGGCGGTGCCGGGCTGCTCGCCGTAGTCCGTCCCGCCGCCGGGCAGGTGCCAGCAACCCTCGCCCGGATAGCCCGGCGCGATGCGGGTCAGCAGCAGGCGGTCGTGGGGGTCGGTGGCTATCGCGTACGCCGCGAAGCGCTGCGCGCGGTGCAACCCGTCCGGGCCGGGATAGGCGTAGAAGGACGGGAAGTCGGGTGCTTCCTCGGGGCGCAGGTCGGCGCTGGCCGCGGGCAGCCCCAGCGCGGCCGCCGTGAAGGGCCGCAGCCGAAGCTCCTGGGCCTCCTCGAGGGTGTGCCAGCGGGCGATGTCGGTGGGCTGGCCGACGCGGTCGATGAGGTTGCCGCCGCGGACCGACACCTCGTAGATGAGGCGGTCGGTGTGGATCGTGACGCCGCGGTGCGGCAGCGAGCGCATGTCGGCCAGGACATCCCGCAGTCCGGTGACGGTGACGGACAGGCCGGTCTCCGCGGCGGTCTCACGGACGACGGTGTGGTTCGGGTCCTCGCCGTGATCGACGGCGCCACCGGGCAGGGACCACACGCCCGGGGTGCCGGAACGGGGCGAGGCACGAACGAGGAGGACGCGGCCGTGGGGATCGGTCGCGACGGCATAGGCCGCAATCCTGCGGAGCGGTTCCAGTGCGGGGGTCACGGGCGGCATCTTGCCCGGTTTATGTTAACTCCAGGAAACGTCTGTCGGATTCCTGACAGGGCGATAGCCCTCAGTAATCGCAGTTCAGGGCGGTTCTCCGCACCGATCGCAGCAAGTATGTAACACACAGCAATGCCCCCAGACCTCCCCCTCCACGGTACGCCGGAACCCGCCGCATCGACGACCTTCAGCGCGCATGGGCGGATACCCCCGGGACCGGAATCAGGGTCGGACTCCGGGCGTTCACCGAGGCCGCCGGACGCGGAAAAGCCGACTCTGGAGTCATGACTGATCCGACCGTCGCCCCGTACCGGCAACTTCGCCGTCCCCTCGACGACCGCATCGTGGCGGGCGTCTGCAGCGGCATCGGCCGCTACCTCGGCGTCGACCCCGTGCTCGTCCGGGTCGCCTTCGCCGGCCTGACCGTGCTGACCTGGGGCACGGCCCTGATCGCCTACCCGGTGATGTGGTTCCTGATGCCGGAGGAGCCGGGCCCCGTGCTCCCGCCGTGGCGCGACCCCGCCGACCCCTCATGGGGCCAGGCCTACCCCGGCCACTACCCCGACCCCTACACCGGCGGCCCGGCCTACCCGACCACGGGCCAGGCCCCGACCGCAGCCCCGGACCGGACACCGACACCGACACCGACACCGACACCGACACCGACACCGACACCGACACCAGCTTCGAGCACCACCCCGGCGCAAACGCCGACCCCGGCGCAAATGCCGACCCCGGAAGCTCCGCCCGCTGCCGCAAGCCCGGCCGCGGCCCCGAACCCGGCCCCCGGCGCGACCGGACCGGCAAGCGCCCCACCAGCCCCGTGACCCCGGCAGACCCACCGCAACCAAAGTCGCACTGCGCCCGCCGATGGCGAGGGCGCCGAAACAGACTAGGCGCCCTTTGCCGTGGTCTGTTTCGGCGTCCTCGTCATCGGCTCCCCGGGGCGCAGTGCCGCCGCAGCGAAGCGGAGGCCATAGACAGAGTTCACTCCCACTCGATCGTGCCCGGCGGCTTGCTCGTGACGTCGAGGACCACCCGGTTGACCTCCCGGACCTCGTTCGTGATGCGGGTCGAGATCTTGGCGATCACCTCGTAGGGCAGCCGGGACCAGTCCGCGGTCATCGCGTCCTCGCTGGAGACCGGGCGCAGCACCACCGGATGGCCGTACGTGCGGCCGTCGCCCTGGACGCCGACGCTGCGGACGTCCGCGAGCAGCACCACCGGGAACTGCCACACGTCGCGGTCCAGGCCCGCCGCCGTCAGCTCCTCGCGGGCGATCAGGTCCGCCGCGCGCAGCACGTCGAGGCGGTGACGGTCGACCGCGCCGATGATGCGGATCGCCAGGCCCGGCCCGGGGAACGGGTGGCGCTGGACGATCTCCTCCGGCAGGCCGAGCTCCGCGCCCAGCGCCCGCACCTCGTCCTTGAAGAGGGTGCGCAGCGGCTCGATCAGGGCGAACTGGAGGTCGTCGGGGAGCCCGCCCACGTTGTGGTGGGACTTGATGTTGGCGGTGCCGGTGCCGCCGCCGGACTCCACCACGTCCGGGTAGAGCGTGCCCTGCACCAGGAACTCGATGTGGCGTTCGGCGTCGAGTTCGCGGGCGGCCGCTTCGAACGTACGGATGAACTCCCGTCCGATGATCTTGCGCTTCTGCTCCGGGTCCGTGACGCCGGCGAGGTGGCCGAGGAAGACGTCCGAGGCGTCGACGACCTTGAGGCGGATGCCGGTGGCCGCGACGTAGTCCTTCTCCACCTGCTCGGCCTCGCCCGCGCGCAGCAGGCCGTGGTCGACGAAGACGCAGGTGAGCTGGTCGCCGATCGCCTTGTGCACCAGCGCCGCCGCGACCGCCGAGTCGACGCCGCCGGAGAGGCCGCAGATGACCTGCTTGTCGCCGACCTGCTCGCGGATCGCCGCGACCTGGTCCTCGATGATGTTGGTGGGCGTCCAGGTCGGCTCGATGCCGGCGATGTCGTACAGGAAGCGCTGGAGCATCTCCTGGCCCTGCTGGGTGTGCGCCACCTCGGGGTGGAACTGCACCCCCGCGCGCCGGGTGACCAGGTCCTCGAACGCCGCCACCGGCGCGCCCGCGGAGGAGGCGGTCACCGAGAAACCGCGCGGGGCCTCGGTGACCGAGTCGCCGTGAGACATCCAGACCGGCAGGTCGGCGGGGAGCTCCCGGAGCAGGGTTCCGGCCTCGGAGGCCGGGGAGAGGACGGTACGCCCGTACTCCCGCGAACCGGTGTGCGCGACCGTGCCGCCCAGCGCCTGGGCCATGGCCTGGAAGCCGTAGCAGATGCCGAAGACGGGCACCTCGTTGTCGAAGAGCGCGGGGTCCAGCACCGGAGCGCCGGCCTCGTACACACTGGACGGTCCGCCGGACAGGATGATCGCGGCCGGGTTCTTCGCGAGCATGTCGGCGACCGGCATCGAGTGCGGCACGATCTCCGAATAGACCCGCGCCTCGCGGACCCGCCGGGCGATCAGCTGGGCGTACTGGGCGCCGAAGTCGACGACAAGGACCGGACGCGGTGTGCTCATGGACGGCGAGTTTACCGGCGCACCGAGCAGCGTCTGGGCGCCGGGGCAGCCGCTGTCAGCGGTACCACCTGCGGGTCGGGGTGTAGGAGACGTTGCCGGCCCGGTCGTACGCGCGTACCCGGACTTCGATGGTCTTGGCGAACTTCGCCGTCGGCACCGTGAACGTGTGCCGCGACGCACCGGAGCTCTGCACCACCTTGCCGTTGACCAGCAGTTCCGTGCGGCGGATCCCGCTGTGGTCGGTGGCCTCCACGCGCAGGTACTTGGTCCCACCGACGTTGCGCGTGCCGCTCGCCGGTGCGGATGTGATGCTCACGGCCGGGCCCCAGTTGTCGACCGTGACGCGACGCGTGGCGGTCGCCACGTTGCCGCCGCGGTCGTACGTCCGCAGCCCCAGCGCGACGGTGCCGCCACGGATCGCCGAGCGCCACGAGAAGGCGTACGGGGCCACCCGGTCGACGCCGACCACGACACCATTGGCCAGCAGCTCGACCTTGGCGACGCCGAGGTCGTCGGCGGCGCGGGCGGACACGCTCACGGTTCCCCGCACCAGCGCGGAACCCGACGGCGTGACGAAGGAGGTGGTCGGGTCGACCGAGTCGTCCGCGACCGGCAGCGCCGCGAGCGCGGCCGGCGCGTTCACCCGGCCCGACGACGCGGGCATCCACGAGCCGGCGACCCGGGACGCGGACGAGATCAGCGTCGCCCGGATCGTGGCGCTGGTCGGCGCCGGGGTGGTCGACGCCAGCAGGGCCGCGACGCCGGCGGCGAACGGGGTGGCGGAGGACGTGCCGCAGAAGGTGCCGACGACGCCGTTCATGCCCTGCGCGGGGTTGCAGCCAGGCGCGGCGATGTCGACCCAGCTGCTGCCGTAGTTGGACCAGCTGTAGCGGGCGTCGCCCGGGGTGGAGGCGCCGACCGCGATGGCCGCCGGGATGGCCGCGGGGTAGTGCGGCGCCGCGCTGCCCTCGTTGCCCGCCGCGGCGAGGACCACGACGCCCTTGCCGGTGGCGTACGCGACGGCGTCCCTCAGCACCCGGCTGTCGTCGGCGCCGCCGAGCGACAGGTTGATGATGTCGGCGCCGTTGTCGGCCGCCCAGCGGATGCCCTCGGCGATGGCGCTGTAGGTACCGAGGCCCTGCGAGTTCAGCACCTTCACCGGAAGGATCTTGCAGAACCAGCAGATGCCCGCGATCCCCGTGCCGTTGTTGCCGGCGGCGGCGATGACACCGGCGGCCATCGTGCCGTGGCCGTTGTCGTCGGTGGCGTTGCTGTCGTCGTTGACGAAGTCGTGGCCGGTGAGCAGGCGGCCGGAGAAGTCGGGGAGCGCCTTCACCCCGGTGTCCACCACGGCGACGACCACGCCGCCACGCCCGCGGGTGCGGTCCCACGCAGCGTCGACACCGGCCTTCTCGATTCCCCACTGGCCGGAGAAGGCCGGGTCGTTCGGCGTGGTGGCGGCGATGCCGGCGATGTGATCCGGCTCGACGTAGGCGACCGACGGGTCGGCGCGCAGTGCCTCCGCGGCCTGCGCGGCCTGCCCGGCGGGCACGTCCACCGCGACGGCACCGGTCAGCGGCTCGCTGGCGACGACGTCGACGTTCTGCTCGAGCTTCTTCACGACCGCGGCGCCGGGGGCCGTGTCGGCACCTGACCGCAGGCCGACGACGAGCGAGACGGGCGCCTGCGCCGCCGCGGCGGGGCCGGTTCCGGTCAGGGCGATGCCGCCCGCCAGCAGTCCCACGGTCACGAAGCGCAGCATCATGACCTCACCGTCGGCCGGGTCACCGGCAGAACCGGATCGGCACGGGTGCAGTCGGGTAGCGGAAAGCCCCCGCCGGGAGCGCTCGGCGGGGGCTTCTCGCGATCAGGTCAGCGCTTGTACGTGCGGGTCGCGTCGTACTTGACGTTCTTGGCGACGTCGGTGGCCCGGACCTGCACCTTCATCCCGGACGCGTAGCTGGACGCCTTGAAGCTGAAGTTGTACGGCGCGGTGGTGTCGGTCTGCTTCACCTTGCCGTTGATCAGCATCTCGACCTTGCGGACGCCGTTGGCGTCGGAGGCGGTCGCGGTGAGCTTCACCGTGCCGGAGACCTTGGCGCCGCTCGCCGGCCCGCTGGTGATCTTCACCTTGGGCGCGATGTTGTCCGCGGTGATCGAGCGCTTGAAGACCGTGCGGTTGCCGGCCTTGTCGTACGCCCGGATCTCCAGCGCCACCTTGCCGTTGCGGCCGGTGGTGTCGTACGTGAACTCGTACGGCGCGGTGCGGTCCTGCGCCTTGTAGATGCCGTCCACGTACAGGTCGACATTGCGCACGCCGGACCAGGGGTCGGTGATGCCGGTGGGCTTGATGTCGATCTTGCCGTGCATGCGCCAGCCCTCACCCGGGGTGGAGAGGCCGGTCAGCGTCGGCGGCGTGGGGTCGGTGGCGATCGTCAGCGACTTCGGCGCGTCGAGGAAGCCGTACGTGACCCAGCCGGAGGGCGTGATGGGCCGCGCGGACTTCAGCAGCGCGCGCTGCAGCGACCAGCCGGTGTAGTCCGGGTGCACGGTCTTGATGAGCCCGGCCACGCCGGAGACCATCGGGGCCGCGAACGACGTACCCGGCCAGCCGGTGTGGTAGTTGCCGTACCGGTCCATGGCGGCGACGACGCCCGGGGCCGCGATGTCGACCCAGGTGTCACCGCTCTTGTTGAAGCTGGAGAAAGGGGCACGCACGTCGGTGTTGCGGCCCGTAGCGCCCACGGCGACCACGTCGGAGTACGCCGCCGGGTACTGCTTGGTGGTCTCGTGGGTGGTGCCACCCTCGTTGCCCGCCGCCGCGACGACGAGCACGCCCTTCAGGTTCGCGTACGAGACCGCGTCGGCGAGCACCTGGCTGGAGCCGGCGCCGCCCAGCGACAGGTTGATGATCTTCGCTCCGGCCTTCACCGCGTACACGATGCCCTTGGCGACGTTGCTGTCGAAGCCGTTGCCGTTCTTGTCGAGCACCTTCACCGGGATGATCTTGCAGCTCCAGCAGCCGCCGGCCATGCCCACACCGTTGTTGCCGCGCCCGGCGATCAGCGACGCGACCGCGGTGCCGTGCCCGTCGGGCCCCTCACCGATCACGTCGTCGGCCGCGTTGGTGGTGTTGCTGACGTAGTTGTAGCCGTCGAGGACCGCGTCCGTGAGGTCGCCGGTCCTGGTGACGCCGGTGTCCACCACCGCGATCTTGACGGCGGCATCGCCGGTGGTGGTCTCCCACGCCTGCGGGAGTCCGACGTTGTCGACCTCGACCTGGAGCGGAAGGTGCGGTTCGTCCTCGTCCTTGCCGTTGTAGAACGGGTCGTCCGGCGTGATCGCGCTCATCTTGCGAACCCGGTCCACCTCGACGTACGAGACGTTCGGGTCGTTCTTGAGGGCGGCGACCACGCGGTCCTTGCGGGCCGCGGAGACCTCGAGGGTCCGCGCGCGCAGCTCCGACATGGCCTGCTGGGCCGGGCCCGCGGCGTCGATCGTCCGGACGCCCATGGCGGAAACCGTGCCCAGCGAATCGGCGGTGCCGGCATCGGACTTGAGCCCGACGACGAGCCGGACGGGGGCTTCAGGCGTCTCGTCCGCCAACGCCCAGGTCGAGACTCCGGCGGTTGCGGCCACGACAGCAGCCGAGAGCGCTCCGACGACGACGCGTCGTGAGACGAGCTTCATGTAGGAAAGGCCTCCCCGTGATCGACCGCCGCCTCGGCGAATCGCGGCGGTCAGCGTACGGGCGATCTTGTTCTTGTCCATACCCCGTTCCAAAGGACGAGATCTTGGGCCATTGAGCAGCTTGTTGACGTCGCATACTGTTCCACTATGCGGACCAATCGGGTCGTGTGGATGATCGTGGCCGCCGTCGTGGTGCTGCTCGGAGCCGGTACGGCGGTCGTGTTCGCCCTGCGCAGCGACTCCGGCGAGCCCTCCGCGGCGCCCGCCGCGAGCGCGCCAGTTCCGAGCGTGGTGCCCCGCACGGCCAGCCCGGCCCCGTCGCCCGGCGCGGACCTCACCGGGCCCCTCGACCTGCTGCTGATCGGCGTCGACACCAGGGTGAGCATCCCCGACTGGCAGCCGCACGCCGACGCCATCATGCTGCTGCACGTCGATGCGAGCCTCAGGAGCGGATACCTGTACTCACTGCCCCGGGATCTGCGGGTCGACATCCCCGCGTTCGCGCGCAACGGCTACGGCGGCGGCCGGCACAAACTGACCGAAGCGATGAGCTACGGCGCAAGAGTGCGCGGAACGGACCGGGCGAACGTAGCCCAGGGATACGAGCTGCTCTCCCGGACCATCAGCCGATACACCGGCATCCGGTCCTTCGACGCGGGCGCGATCCTGACGTTCGACGGGCTCAGCAGGCTGACCGACGCGCTCGGCGGCGTCACCATGACGATCGATCAGAAGGTGGTGTCGCAGCATCGCCGCCCGGACGGCAGCGCCCGCACGCTGCGTCCCGGCGGCGGCGGCTACGTCGGACCGCAGGCGACGTACCTGCCCGGCACCCGCAAGCTCGTCGGCTGGCAGGCCATCGACTACGCGCGGCAGCGCTACACCGCCGGCGGCGACTACACCCGTCAGCGGCACCAGCGGCAACTCGTCAAGTCGCTGCTCGCCGAGGCCGAGGGCGCCGGTCTCGCCACCGACACGGCCAAGCTGCAGGCGGTGCTCACCGCGCTGGGCGACACGCTGGTCTTCTCGGGGACGCGCACGCCGATCGAGTACGCGTACGCGCTGCGCGACCTGAGCCCCGCCGGGCTGACCTCGGTGGGCCTGCCCGGCGACGCGGTCTTCAGCAACGGCGGCTACATCGGCGAGCAGCTCGCCCCGAGCGGGCGCGCGTTCCTGCGGGCCGTGGCGGCGGGCGACCCGGCGGCGTACCTGGCCGGGCATCCCGAGCTGGTCAAGAACTAGGGCTTGGGCTGGGGAGTCGTGCTGAAGAGCCAGCGCTGGAAGAAGTCGGCCAGGTCCTTGCCCGAGACCTTCTCGGCCAGGTTGATGAAGTCGCCGGTGGTGGCGTTGCCGTCGCGGTGCTCGGCGGGAAACTCCTTCAGCAGCTTGAAGAACGCGTCGTCGCCGATCGTCTTGCGCAGGGCGTGCACGACCATCGCGCCGCGCTGATAGACCGCCTCGCCGAAGATCCGGTCCGCGCCCGGGTCGCCGGTCGGCACCCGCCAGTCGAAGCCCTTGTAGGCCCGGTCGAACGCCTGCTGGGCGGTCTGCTCACCCTTGTGCTCCTGCCAGAGCCATTCCGCGTACGTGGCGAAGCCCTCGTTCAGCCAGATGTCCTGCCAGCGTTCGAGGGCCACGCTGTCGCCGTACCACTGGTGGGCCAGCTCGTGCGCGACGACCACCGGGTTGGGCCGGGTACGGAAAAAGACGCTGCCGTACACCGGGCGGGACTGGGTCTCCAGCGCGTACCCGACCCGGGCGTCGTCGATCACCACCCCGCCGTACGCGTCGAACGGGTACGGCCCGAACTGCGTCGCCAGGAAGTCGGTGATCTCGCCGGTCTGCGCGAGGGACCTGGCGGCGGGACCGTCAGCCGGCAGCGACTCCGGGATCGCGATGATCATCGGCTTGCCGTCATGCGTGCTGCTGGTGATCCGGTACTGGCCGATGACGACCGTGGCGAGATAGCTGGCCATCGGCTTGGACTCGGTCCACCGCCAGGTGGTCCAGCCGTCGGCCGTCGCCCGCTCCCCCGGCACCCCGTTGCTGATCGCTTCGACGCCGTCGGGCACGGTCATCGCGAGCGCGAACGTCGCCTTGTCCTTCGGGTGGTCGTTCACCGGGAACCAGGTGCTCGCCGACTCGGGCTGGCCGAGCGCGAAACCGCCGTCCTTGGTCCGCATCCAACCGCCGTCGCCGAGCGCTTCGTTGGCCAGCGCGTGCGGCTCGCCGCCGTACTCGACGACGGTGGTGAACGCCTTGCCCTTCGCGATGCCCGCGGCGGGAGTGATCACCAGCTCGTTCTTCTCCGCCTTGCTGGTGGCGGCCTGCCCGTCCACGGTGACCTTGCTCGCGGTCAGGTGCGCCAGGTCGAAGTCGAAGCGGGACAGGTCCTGCGTCGCGGTGGCCCGGATCGTCGCGCTGCCCTCGAGCTTCCCGCTCGCCGGGTCGTACTTGAGCTTGAGGTCGTAGCCGGCGACGTCGTACCCGCCGTTGCCGTACGTCGGGAAGTACGGGTCACCGGCACCGTCGGAACCCGGCGCGAAACTCGGCGCGGCGCTGCTTCGCGGCTGCTCCTTCTTGTCGTCGCTGCAACCGCTCAACGCCAGTACGGCGACGGTGACCGCCGCGATTACCACCCGCATCGCCTGCTACTCCCCCCGTGTCACGTAGATACGACCCTACGTGGGGAGGAATCGCCTCACTTGTCCAGGACCAGGCCGACCTTCTGGAATTCCTTGACGTCGTGGTAGCCGCACTTGGCCATGGCCCGCTTGAGACCGCCGAAGAGGTTCAGCTGCCCGTCGGGCCGGTCGGCGGGCCCGTAGAGGATCTCCTCCAGGGTGCCGTCCGGCTCGCCGGCGATGCAGAAACCGCCCCGGGGCAGGCTCGGGTGGCTCGCCGCGGAGTGCCACCAGGCGCCGCCCGCCGGGGCGCCCTCGGCCAGCGACAGCGGCTCACCGAGCATCACGGCGTCGGCGCCGCAGCCGATCGCCTTGGCGATGTCACCGGAGGTCTGGATGCCGCCGTCCGCGATCAGGTGGACGTAGCGGCCGCCGGTCTCGTCGAGGTAGTCGCGGCGGGCGGCCGCCGCGTCGGCGATCGCGGTCGCCATCGGGACCCGGATACCCAGGACAGTGTCCGTTGTGGACCACTCGTCCGCACCCACGCCGACGATCACGCCGGCTGCGCCCGTACGCATCAGATGCAGTGCGGTCTTGTAATCCGTGCATCCTCCGACGATGACCGGCAGATCGAGGTCGGCGATGAACTCCTTGAGGTTGAGCGGCTCGTCCGTCGTGGACACGTGCTCGGCGCTGACCAGCGTGCCCTGGATGACCAATAGGTCCACGCCGGCATCGAGGACCACCGGGGCCAGCGCGAGCGTGTGCTGCGGCGACACCCGGACGGCTACGGTGACGCCACCCTCGCGGATGGTCCGGACCCGCTCGGCGATCAGCTCGGGCCGGATGGGCTCGGAGTAGACCTCCTGGAGCCGCTTGGTGGCGTCGGCCTCCTCGTCGAGGGAGGCGAGCTCCTCAAGGATCTTGGTCGGATCCTCGTAGCGGGTCCACAGACCCTCGGCGTTGAGCACACCCAGGCCGCCGAGGCGGCCCAGGGCGATCGCCGACGCGGGACTCATGGTGGCGTCCGACGGATGCGCGACGCAGGGAATCCGGAACGGGTACGCGTCCACCTTCCAGTCGGTGGACACGTCGTCCACGTCCCGGGTGCGGCGGCTCGGGACGATCGCGATGTCGTCCAGGTGATACCCGCGCTGGGCGGTCTTGCCGAGACCGATCTCCACCACGTCGCGCATGGTCAGCAACCTTCATTCGTTGTGTGGGCGGTGGGTGGGGCGGTTGGAAGGCTATCGGGAGTGGTAGTTAGGGGCCTCGACGGTCATCTGGATGTCGTGCGGGTGGCTCTCCTTCAGACCCGCAGCGGTAATCCTGATGAGCTGACCGCGCTCCTGCAAGTCCGCAATAGTCTCCGCGCCGGCATAGCCCATCGACAGGCGCAGGCCACCGACGAGCTGCGCCATCACCCGCGACAGCGGGCCGCGGTAGGGCACCTGGCCCTCGACGCCCTCGGGAACCAGCTTCTCCTCCGGCACGTCGTGCTGGAAGTAGCGGTCCTTCGAATACGACTTCGCCTGCCCGCGCGACTGCATCGCGCCGAGCGAACCCATCCCCCGGTACGACTTGAACTGCTTGCCGTTGACGAAGATCAGGTCGCCGGGGCTCTCCTCGGAGCCGGCGAGCAGACCACCGAGCATCACGGTCTCGGCACCCGCCACGATCGCCTTGGCGATGTCACCGGAATACTGCACCCCGCCGTCCGCGATGACCGGCACCCCGGCCGGCTTGCAGGCCCGGGCCGCCTCCATCACCGCGGTGATCTGCGGAACCCCGACACCCGCGACGATCCGGGTGGTGCAGATGGCGCCGGGTCCGACACCCACCTTCACCGCGTCGGCACCGGCCTCGACCATCGCCTTGGCACCCGCGTACGTGGCGACGTTACCGCCCACGATGTCGGTGGTGGTGTCCTTCTTCAGCCGGGCGATCATGTCGAGCACCTGCCGCTGGTGACCGTGCGAGGTGTCGACGATGATCACGTCCACCCCGGCGTCGATCAGGCCGCGAGCCCGCTTGTACGACTCGTCGCCGACACCGATCGCGGCCGCCACGCGCAACCGGCCCTGCGCATCTTTCGTCGCGTTCGGGAACTGCTCGCTCTTGGTGAAGTCCTTGACCGTGATGAGCCCGCACAGCCGACCGTTGTCGTCCACCAGCGGCAGCTTCTCCACCTTGTGCCGCTGCAGCAGCGCCAGGGCGTCGACCTTCGTCACGCCGACCGGCGCGGTGATCAACGGGCTCTTCGTCATGACGTCGCGCACCTTCGCGCTGTCGTCGGTGACGAACCTCATGTCACGGTTGGTGACGATGCCGACCAGCGTGCCGTCACCGTCGACCACCGGCACACCGGAGATCCGGTACTTGCCGCAGAGCGCGTCGACCTCGCGGAGCGTGTCGTTCGGGCTGCAGGTCACCGGGTGCGTGATCATCCCCGACTCCGACCGCTTCACCAGGTCGACCTGGGCGGCCTGGTCCTCCGCGGAGAGATTGCGGTGCAGCACGCCGATGCCGCCCTCACGGGCCATCGCGATCGCCATCCGCGCCTCGGTCACCGTGTCCATGGCCGCGGACAGCAGCGGGATGGAGAGCTCGACGTTGCGAGTCAGCCGCGTGATGGTGTTGACCCGGCTCGGCACCACGTCGGATTCGCCGGGCTGCAGAAGAACGTCGTCGAACGTGAGACCGAGAGGAACCATGCGCGCGGAGTCAGTTTCCACAGATCATCCCTAGAGAAGAGGCGGAGTGTTACATCCTACTCATCGGTCAGGGCGTACCCGACGGGGCGGACAGCACGTGCGGGCCAGCACACAGTGCCCCTTGATGGGTACGGTATACAGCGTGCAAGAAGAGCCCATCGACCCGTTCAACGGCGACCCCGCCGACCCGGCCGCGGGACTCGACGACCTCACCGAGGACGCCGAGCAGGATCCGCTGACCGAGGCCGAGCGGCAGGACGTGCTCGAGGACCTCTCCGACCTGGAGATCTACCAGGCGCTCCTGAGCCCCACGGGGATCCGCGGCCTGGTGATCGAGTGCGAGGACTGCCACGAACCGCACTACTTCGACTGGGATCTGCTGCGCGGAAACCTGCGGCATCTGCTGTCGAGCGGGCGGCCGCGGGTGCATGAGCCGGCTTACGACCCGGATCCGGATCACTACGTGACGTGGGAGTACGCACGGGGTTATGCGGATGGCGTACACGACACCCTGACGGAGGGCACGGACGACGAGCGGTCCTAGATCCGGGACCTTCAGAGACGCCGACGGCGGGCCGCCCCTGGGGTGACCCGCCGTCGCTCGTTCTTGCGCGCGACCTCACCGGGCCGCCCCGCCCGGTCGTGGTCGCCACTCACCTGCTGGCGCGTGCCTGCCCACGGGTGACCGGGCCACCCCGCCCGGCCGTCCTCGGCACGCGTTCTGTCGTCAGGCCACCAGGCCGGCTCGGAATCCGGCCGCCACCGCGTGGGCACGGTCGCGGGCACCGAGCTTGCGGAAGAGCCGTCGGGCGTGGGTCTTCACCGTGTCCTCGGACACGAAGAGCTCCCGGCCGATCTCCGCGTTGCTCTTGCCGTCGGCCATCCCGCGCAGCACCTGGAGCTCCCGTTCGGTGAGCGTCAGGCGACGGCCGGCGGGGGCCGCCTCGCCGACCCGGGACTCGTTGCCCGGCCAGACCAGGGGTCGCCCGGTCGCCGGGTCGATCTCCGAGCCGTCCCCGCGCTGGGCGGGAACCATCGGCGAGTTCGGCAGCATGGCCGGGATCCCCGCGGAGTTCGGGGTGCCGGCCATCGCGAGGCCGTCACGGTGCAGCCCGCGGGCGGCAGCCGAGTTGTTGTTGCGCCCTGCTCCACCCACGGCCGCGGGCTGGGCGTTCGCGCCGTTGATCGGCATGCCCTGGGGGCGTACCGGCAACAGCAGGAGCAGGAGCGCCTTGGCGACCACGCTGACCAGATCGTGCTCGACACCGCGGATGACGCCACGGGCGCCGGCGGCGACCGTGGCGGCGGCGACCCGGGGGTCTTCCGCGCCGAAGAGAACGACCTGCGCCTGCGGGGCGCGGGCGAGGACGCGCCGGGTGAAGCCGACGCTGTCGGGACGGGTCACGGCGGTGTCGGCCAGAACGACCTCGGCCGGCCTTTCAGCCAGACGGATCATGGCCTCGGTCTCGCTCACCGCTGTCCGAACCACCCCGGTCATGCCGAGCCGGGCCGCGGTGGACGCGACGGTCTGGGCCGCCAGTGGGGTACGGACGCACACGAGGACGGTACGCACAGTGATCCTCCTTCTCTCTCAGAGGAGATCACGCGAGGGCCGCAGCATTACGCGCTTTAGATGGAAAAAATGGGAAAGGTCGGTACGGGTTTCGGCACCGGTGAGATACGGCCGGCGAAGACATCGACCAGTCGTGTGTGATCCGGCGTTTGCCGGGGTACACGGGCGGCAGGCCTGAGCCAGGCCCCTCATGACAACACTCCGCGGTGCCGCGCGGGAGGAGGGTGTTGATGTCGAACGTTCGCAGACTGCCCGGGCCCATCGCCGACCTGTGGGACTGGCAGCGACTCGGCCTGTGCAGGGGGCGCGACAGCGCCCAGTTCTTCCACCCCGACGGCGAGCGCGGATCTTCCCGCAATCGCCGGGAGGCGAAGGCCAAGGCCATGTGCGGCGCGTGCCCGGTACGGGCCGAGTGCGCCGCCCACGCGCTGGCTGTCCGTGAGCCGTACGGCGTCTGGGGAGGTTTCAGCGAAGCGGAGCGGCTGCGGCTGCTCGCGGTCGGCTGGGAGGACCTTGCCGATCGGCATCACGGACGGGTCGACCTTGCCCGGCTCGAGGCACGCCTCGGCCGGCCCCACAAGTCCACGGTGCCGGCACAACGGCAAGCACCGGCGGCCTGACGCCGCCCGAGGCGCGGCATCACCACCACACACCTGACGACGCGGTTCCCACCCGGGAGCCGCGTCGGCGTCTGTAACGGCATGTCAGCCGCATCGGTGAACATGCAAGCCACCGTATGAGCGAACTTCCCCTTGACGTCGGACGAAAAGTGCGGCTTTCGCGTGACACCCGATCAACCGGTCGTGTCCGCGCGCACCGTCCGCGGCGGATCACCGGTGATGCATCCTGCCTGCTCAGCTGCGTGCGGTCAGCGTGACAATCCGATTCGCGCACGCACAAGCCGGCGACGGCGGGCTTGACGGCCGGCGTGATTGGCACACGACCACAGCGGTAGTGCTCCCGCGGCTCTGAGGCCGGACGTCCACCCGGGCCGGCGACACTGATCGGCCGGGCCAGCAGGCGGCCGGGGCGGGCAGACGGACGTGTCGCCGGACGGCAGGCGGCCGAGCGGGCGGACATGTCGCCGGACGGCAGGCGGCCGAGCGGGCGGACATGTCGCCGGACGGCAGGCGGCCGAGCGGGCGGGCAGACATGTCGCCGGACGGCAGGCGGCACGCAAGAGGGCGGACACCGGCGATCGGCGTTCGTCACGAACAGCGCGAACCGATCGGCAGGGGCACGCGGCACCGCAGCGGCCGCCGCGGTGGGCCCGCCGGCCGGGGCGAGCGGGCTGCTTCGGTCAGTCGATCGTCACCTGGACCGTGTGCCAGCCCGTCGCGCCGTCCGGGGCCGGGGAGGCCGGTGTGCTCGTCTGTGTCTGGCCGTCGGCGTCCGTTGCGCGAACCTTCAGCGTGTGGTCGCCCGGTGTCGCCTGCCACTGGTACGACCATTGGACCCAGGTGTCCGCCGACACCGCCGGGGCAAGCGTTGCCGCTCTCCACGGTTGCTCGTCCACCTGCACCTCGACCTTGGTGATGCCGCGGTGCTGGGCCCAGGCGACTCCGGCGATCGTGAGCGCCCCGGCTTTGCGGCGGCTGCCGTCGCGGGGGGTGTCGATGCGGGATTGGGTCTTGATGGGTGCCTGAGCCGACCAGCCTCGGGGCACCCAGTACGCGTCGAAGTCCGCGAACCTGGTCAGCTCGATCTCGGTGATCCACTTGCACGCGGAGACGTAGCCGTACAGGCCGGGGACGACCATGCGGACCGGGAAGCCGTGGCGGACCGGAAGGGGCCGGCCGTTCATGCCGACGGCGAGGAGGGCGTCGCGGCCGTCGCGCAGGACCGATGTCGGAGTGCCGCACGTCCAGCCGTCGACCGAGCGGGACACCGCCTGGTCCGCCTCCGGCAGCGGCTGGGCCTCGTCGAGCAGGGCTTTGATCGGGGTGCCGAGCCAGAGGGCGTTGCCGATGAGGTCGCCGCCCACCTCGTTGGAGACGCAGGCGAGCGTGACGTAGCGCGAGATCATCGGGCGCTGCAACAGCTGCTCCCAGGTGATGGTGAGCGGGTTGCGGACCATGCCGTGGATGCGCAGCTGCCAGGTCGACGGGTCCACCTGGGGCGGGTACAGCGAGGTGTCGATGCGGTAGAAGTCGGCGGCCGAGGTGACGTAGGCCGTTGCCCCTGGGACCTGAGCGGCGGGCGGGACCGCGGGGGGCGTTTGCACGGGCGGGGGCAGCACCACGGCCTGGCGGGCGGCGGTCACGGCACGGCGGGACGTCAGGTAGCGCCCGCCGAAGCCACCGACGACTCCCACGGCAGCCGCAATGCCGGCCCCGACGAGGAAGCGCCGCCGCTCGAACGGGGACGCGCCGGAAGGCGGGACCGCCACTGAGGCGGGAGAAGCCTCGAAAGGCGAGACCGCCGCCGAGTGCCGGGAGACATCGGGAGGCGAGACCGCCGCCGAGTGCCGGGAGGCATCGGGAGGCGAGGCTGCCGCCGAGTGCCGGGAGACATCGGGAGGCGAGGCTGCCGCCGAGGGCGGGGAGGCCGAGGCGGAGACGGCGAGCGGGATCAGAAGACGTAGTGCAGCAGCCGCCACGAGGCCGGCCACGAGCGAGGGCACCGCGGCCGCAGGACCGGCATCGTGCCGGGTCAGCGCAGCAACGACGCCGATGACCGTGAAGAGCCCCACACCGCCGAAGGCGAGAATCCACGAACGCGACGCCGCCACGCCGACCGCCGCGGCATAGAGCGCCAAGAGCACGACCGTGCCCGTGATCAGCGCCGTCTTGTCATGGGTCCCGAAGACGGAAATGCCGAAGTCCTTGACCGGGCCGGGAACGGTGTCCACCACCACGGCACCGACCGCGAGGAGCGGCGAGGACTGCGGTCCGGTCAGAGCGGCGACCACCTCGCCCAGGCCGACCCCTGCCGCCGCGGCCGCCACCCCGGCCGAGGTGGCCCGGAGAACGGCAGGCCGGGGAAGAGCAGCCCGGCGCGATGCGGCCCGCGGAAGAACCGGGACGGGTCCAGCGGCAGGAGCGGAAGGCTTCACGCCATCCATCCTCCACCGCTCGGCGACCGATGCTCCTTACGAAGTAATGACGGCTGCCCGCAGCGCCGGCAAGGTTGCGACCAACGAGTCGAGCAGGTCCACCGAGCACCGGTCGGATCGCGGCTCCGGCAGCTTCGGCACCCCGGTGGCGGGCAGATCCCACACGACCCGTCCCGGCGACAAGCTCTCCAGGGCCGCGTACCACTGTTGCAACGGCTCCCTGAGCTGTACGTGGGCGGCGAAGTTCCGCCGCCGCCGGGTCTCGTCCCCGTCGCGGCGGCGTTGCAGTGTCGCGACGTCCGGCAGGCTCACGAGGACCGCATCGGCGAAGCCCAGCCGGCCGCTGCGGAAGGCTTCACGGGTGACCGCCAGCTCCCGGTCGAACTGTGCGCGGGGGGCGAGTCCGAGTGCCGCCATCCCCCAGGCGTAGTGCAGCTTCACCGGGTCGGTGTCGCAGAACGCGATGCCGTCCTGGCGTTCCAGGTCGAGGGCCGTGGACCAGCGCTGCATGCCGGCACGCACCCAGTGCCGGGCGAGCGCCACGGCGTCCGCCGGTTCGCGGCCGGTCATCTGGTATTCGGCCACGTGTCTGCCGACGTACCGGCGGCACCAGGACGTTTTCCCGGCCGCAGTGGGGCCCTCCACGACGACGATCATCCGCGCACCCTTCCGCCGAACCGGAGAAAGGGCGCGTCGCGGAAGCGACGCGCCCTTTCGAGAAACTACCGGTCAGAAGCCCGGGCCGTGCTGGTGGCCGTGGCCACCGTGGCTGTGCCCGTGGCCGCCGGCCGCGGCGGCCTCCGGCTCGGCCGGCTTCTCCACCACGAGGCTCTCCGTGGTGAGCAGCAGGCCGGCGATCGACACGGCGTTGGAGACCGCGTTGCGGGTCACCTTGACCGGGTCGATGATGCCGGTGGCGGCGAGGTCGACGTACTCGTCGGTGGAGGCGTCGAGGCCGTGGCCCCAGCCGAGCTCGGCGACCTTGCCCACTACGACGTAGCCGTCGTGGCCGGCGTTCTGCGCGATCCAGCGCAGCGGCTCCACCAGCGCCTTGCGGACGATCGAGACGCCGATCGCCTCCTCGCCGGTGAGGCCGAGGTCGTTGTCGAGGGCGGAGACGATCTGCGCCAAGGCGGCGCCGCCGCCGGGCACGGTGCCCTCTTCCACCGCGGCCTTGGTCGCCGCGATGGCGTCCTCGATGCGGTGCTTGCGCTCCTTCATCTCGACCTCGGTCGCGGCGCCGGCCTGGATGACGGCGATGCCGCCGGAGAGCTTGGCCAGGCGCTCGGAGAGCTTCTCGCGGTCCCAGTCCGAGTCCGACGCCTCGATCTCCTTGCGGATCTGCGCGACGCGGTCCTCGATCTCGGACTTCTTGCCACCGCCGTCGACGATGGTGGTGTTCTCCTTGTCGACCACGACGCGCCGGGCGGTGCCCAGCATGTCGACGGTGACCTGGTCGAGCTTGTAGCCGAGCTCCGGGGCGATGAGCTCGCCACCGGTCGCGATCGCCATGTCCTGCAGCATCGCCTTGCGGCGGTCCCCGAAGCCGGGGGCCTTGACCGCGGCGACCTTGAAGGTCTTGCGCAGCGCGTTCACCACGAGCGTCGACAGCGCCTGGCCCTCGACGTCCTCGGCGATGATGAGCAGCGGCTTGCCGGCCTGGAGGACCTTCTCCAGCAGCGGGAGGAGCTCCTCGACGCTGGAGATCTTCTGGGTCGTGATGAGGATGTACGCGTCCTCGAGCACGGCCTCCTGCGCCTCGGCGTCGGTCACGAAGTTCGGGGAGATGAAGCCCTTGTCGAACTGCAGACCCTCGGTGACGACGAGCTCGGTGCTGAGCGCGGAGCCCTCCTCGACGGTGATGACGCCGTCGCGGCCGACCCGGTCCATCGCCTCGGCGATCAGCTCACCGATGGTGGCGTCCTGGGCCGAGATGGTGGCGACGTTGGCGACCGACTTGTGGTCGCCGACCTCGACGGCCTTGGCCAGCAGCGCCTTGGAGACGGCCTCGGCGGCCTGGTCCATGCCCCGCTTGAGGGCGATGGGGTTGGCGCCGGCCGTCACGTTGCGCAGGCCCTCGCGGACCAGCGCCTGGGCGAGCACGGTGGCCGTGGTGGTGCCGTCGCCGGCGACGTCGTTGGTCTTGGTCGCCACTTCCTTGACGAGCTGCGCACCGAGGTTCTGGTACGGGTCGGAGAGCTCGATCTCCTTGGCGATCGTGACGCCGTCGTTGGTGATCGTCGGCGCGCCGAACTTCTTGTCGAGGACGACGTTGCGGCCGCGCGGGCCGAGGGTGACCTTGACCGTGTCGGCGAGCGTGTTGACGCCGTGCTCCAGCAGGTGCCGGGCGTCGTCAGAGAAACTGAGAATCTTCGCCATGTGTAGGTCCCTTCACGCACCACCGCCCTGACCCGTGGTGCGGGCCAGGGCGGGAAGCACTGTCAGTAGGTCACTTCTCGATGACCGCGAGGACGTCGCGGGCGGAGAGCACCAGGTACTCCTCGCCGGCGTACTTGACCTCGGTGCCGCCGTACTTCGAGTAGAGGACCGTCTCGCCGACCTTGACGTCAACCGGGATGCGGTTGCCCTTGTCGTCGATGCGGCCCGGGCCCACAGCGAGGACGGTGCCCTCCTGCGGCTTCTCCTTGGCGGTGTCGGGGATCACGATGCCCGACGCCGTGGTCGTCTCAGCCTCGTTCGCCTGGACCACGATCCGGTCCTCGAGCGGCTTGATCGCAACCTTGGTCGCGGTAGTCACGGGCATACCCTCCTGGGTACAGGTTTCGCCGGCCAGCATCGGCCGATCTCATGCCTCATGCCACCGGGCGGGGCCGTCGTCGCGGGTGCCGGTCCGCCTGGCGCAAGCGCGCTCCCCGGACGGGGCGCGCGCTGGCACCCTCGGGTTGAGAGTGCTAATCGGAGATTATGCCGGAACTAGCACTCCGTCAAGGAGAGTGCCAACACGGCAGAATGACTCCGCGTGGACCTCGAACTGCTCGCCGCACTGCGTACCCCGGAAGGGTCTGCGGCTCTTGCGGCCGCGGCCGAGGTGGCCGATGGAGATCCTTTGGCAGCGGCCTCTGCCCTGCGGTCCCGCGGCATCGCCGCACCGCTCGCGGCCGCCGCGCTCACCCAGAACGACCTGCGGCGACGCGGGGAGAGCAAGTTCGGCGCGGCGGCGGCGACGATGTTCTTCACCCGGCCGGGATTCGAGCAGGCGACCCGCGCGGTGGTGGCCCACCGGCGCGCCGCCCGCCTGCGGGCCGCCGGCGTCGAGCACCTAGCCGATCTCGGCTGCGGCCTGGGATCGGATGCGCTGGCCGCGGCCCGTCACGGTATTCGCGTGTACGCCGTGGACGCCGACCCCCTGACCGCGGCGGTGGCCCGGGCGAACGCCAAGGCGGCGGGGCTCGCCGACCTCGTGACGGTGGAGTGCGCGGACGCCACCACGGTCCGGGTGGAGAAGTTCGACGCGGTCTTCGCCGACCCGGCACGCCGTCGCGCGGGTCGTGGCCGGGTCATGGACCCGCAATCCTGGTCGCCGCCCTGGGACTTCATCGCGGCGCTGCCCGGCCGGGTGCCACGGACGGTGCTGAAGCTGGCTCCCGGCATCGACCATGCGCTGCTGCCGCCGGGCGCCGAGGGCGAATGGGTCAGCGTCGACGGCGATCTGGTCGAGGCGGCGTTCTGGTGCGGGCCCCTCGCGGAATTCGCACGGCGGGCGACTCTATTGCCGTCGGGGGCCGCCTTGCACGGCTCGGGGACCGACGCGGCACCGGTGGGACCGGTCGGCCGCTTCCTCTACG
The DNA here is from genome assembly GCF_044465265.1 of Actinoplanes sp. NPDC049681. NCBI lineage: Bacteria > Bacillati > Actinomycetota > Actinomycetes > Micromonosporales > Micromonosporaceae > Actinoplanes > Actinoplanes sp. NPDC049681. The sequence continues at coordinate 385,245 of NZ_JBITLP010000003.1, read as the reverse complement.
ACCCGGACCCGGCCGTCGTCCGCTCGCACCTGGTCGCCGAGTTCGCGGGGGACATCGGCGGCCGGCTCGCCGACCCGGAGATCGCGTACGTCCACACCGACGATCCCGTGGACACGCCGTACGCCCGCCGCCTGGAGATCACGGACGTGCTGCCGTTCTCGCTGAAGCGACTGCGCACGTTGCTGCGCGAGCGGGGAGTGGGCCGCGCCGAGATCCGTAAGCGCGGTTCGGCGCTGGAGCCCGAGCAGCTGCGACGTGACCTGCGCCTGCGGGGCAGCGGCTCCGCGTCCATCGTGCTGACGCGGGTGGCGGGCGCGCCGACCGTACTGCTGTGCCGTTAACCTCGCTGATCGTGGCTAAGAAGGCGGCCGGGACGCCGGCGACCGTACTGCTGTCCGCGGAGAAGGTGGCGCATGAGCTGCACCCGTACGACGTCTCGCCGGACGCCCCCAACTACGGCGCGCTGGTCGCGGAGGCGCTGGGCGTGCCGTCGGAGGCCGTGTTCAAGACCCTGATCGCCGAGGTGGACGGCGCGCTGACCGTGGCCGTCGTACCGGTGACCGGAGATCTTGATCTGAAGGCCCTGGCCGGTGCGGCCGGCGGGAAGCGGGCGACGCTGGCCGACCGCGCGGCCGCCGAACGCAGCAGCGGCTACGTCCGCGGCGGCATCAGCCCGCTCGGCCAGCGTAAGCGTCTCCCCACCGTGCTCGACGAATCCGCGCTGGCGCTCGAGCGGATGTACGTCTCGGCCGGCCGGCGCGGGCTGCAGGTGTCGATGGCGCCCGCGGACCTGATCCGGCTGACCGATGCCACCACGGCACGAATCCGGACATAAGTCTCGAAGCGTTACAACACCGTTACGGGCAAACCGGCTCTTTCTCCGGAGAACCTCCGATTCCGGATCGCGAAGTGACCTAGCGTCACGTAGTGAGTACGCCATGCCGGTTGTGCTGCACCGCGCCGCGGGAATACGTTGCCCCACACAACAAACAGGTCATGGAGCGGCATCCCGGCTGCGCGCGCGAGGAATCCGAGGCAAGATCCGGATTGATCCGAGAGGACACTAGGAATGCGTAAGGGAATGTTGGCTCTTGCCGCGGCAGGTCTGCTGGCCAGCGGCAGCATGGCCGCGTGCGGCGGCGACAAAGGCACCGAGACCGGCAGCGGGGGGACCAGCGGGTCGTCGGTGGGCAAGATCGGCGTCATCCTGCCCGACACCGCGAGCTCCCAGCGATGGGCCTCCGACGACCCCAAGTTCCTGAAGGCGGCGTTCGACGCGGCGGGCGTACCGGCCGACATCCAGAACGCTCAGGGTGACAAGAGCCAGTTCCAGACCATCGCCGACGGCATGATCTCCAGCGGCGTCAAGGTCCTCATGATCGTCAACCTGGACTCCGGTACGGGCAAGGCGGTCCTCGACAAGGCGGCGTCCGCGGGTATCGCGACGATCGACTACGACCGGCTCACGCTCAACGGCGGCGCGAAGTACTACGTGTCGTTCGACAACGTGGCGGTCGGCAAGCTGCAGGGCGAGGGCCTGGTCAAGTGCCTGACCGACATGAAGTACACCAAGCCGACGGTCGCCGAGCTCAACGGCTCCCCCACCGACAACAACGCCACCCTCTTCAAGGAGGGCTACGACTCGGTGCTGAAGCCGAAGTACGAGTCCGGTGACTACGTGAAGGGCCCGGACCAGTCGGTGCCCGACTGGGACAACGCGCAGGCCGGCACGATCTTCGAGCAGATGCTCACCCAGAAGAAGGACATCAAGGGCGTGCTGGCGGCCAACGACGGCCTGGGCAACGCGGCGATCGCGGTGCTCAAGAAGAACAAGCTCAACGGCAAGGTCCCGGTCACCGGCCAGGACGCCACCGTGCAGGGCCTGCAGAACGTGCTCGCCGGCGACCAGTGCATGACCGTCTACAAGGCGATCAAGCAGGAGGCCGACGCCGCCGCCGACCTCGCCATCTCGCTCGCCAAGGGCGAGCAGAAGTCGGTCTCCCAGAGCGTCAAGGACGTCGAGTCCGGCAAGGACGTCCCGGCCGTCCTGCTCACCCCGAAGGCGATCTTCAAGGAGAACGTCAAGGACGTCGTCGCCGACGGCTTCGTGACGAAGGACCAGCTGTGCACGGGTGACTTCGCCAAGCTGTGCACCGATAACGGCGTGAGCTGACCGCGGTACAACGCTGAAGCACGACGCCGCCCACGCCTTAGCCGGGCGTGGGCGGCGCCGCATCGAGAAGGAGAACCATCCGTGGCCGCGACACCTCTACTGGAGCTGCGCGGGATCGACAAAAGCTTCGGTCCCGTCCAGGTCCTGCACGACGTCGGACTCAGCGTCTACCCCGGGGAGGTCACCGCCCTCGTCGGCGACAACGGCGCCGGCAAGTCGACCCTCGTCAAATGCATCAGCGGCATCTACACCATCGATGCGGGCACGGTGACCTTCGACGGCAACCAGGTGGCGATCCACAGCCCCCGCGACGCCGCCAGCCTGGGCATCGAGGTCGTCTACCAGGACCTCGCCCTCTGCGACAACCTCGACATCGTGCAGAACATGTTCCTCGGCCGGGAGAAGGTCCGCGGCATCGTCCTGGACGAACCCACCATGGAGCAGATGGCCGGCGACACCCTCGCCAGCCTCTCCGTACGCACCGTCAAGAGCCTGCGCCAACACGTCGCCAGCCTCTCCGGCGGCCAGCGGCAGACCGTCGCCATCGCCAAGGCCGTGCTGTGGAACAGCCGCGTGGTGATCCTCGACGAGCCCACCGCCGCCCTCGGCGTCGCCCAGACCGCGCAGGTCCTGGAGCTCGTGCGCCGCCTCGCCGACAACGGCCTCGGCGTCGTCCTGATCTCCCACAACATGAACGACGTCTTCGCCGTCTCCGACCGCATCGCCGCCCTCTACCTCGGCCGCATGGCAGCACAGGTGAAGACCAGCGACGTCACCCACTCCCAGGTGGTCGAACTCATCACCTCCGGCCGCAGCGGAAACCTCGGCCTGCCGCCCGAGAAGCCGGCCGCCGCCGGTTTCGTCGACATCACGCCTCCGGGAGCCGACGCATGACAACCACGACCACCACCGCGGGCGGCGTCACCGTAGTGAAGCCCACGGTCGCCAGCCACCTGCACGATTACTGGGGGCGGATCCGCGGCGGCGACATCGGCAGCCTCCCGGCGATCCTCGGGCTCGTCGTTCTCTGCCTGATCTTCGGCGTGGCCCGGCCGACCTTCTTCAGCGCCGTCAACTTCGCCAACCTGTTCTCCCAGGGCGCGGCGGTCATCTTCATCGCGATGGGGCTGGTCTTCGTCCTGCTCCTCGGCGAGATCGACCTGTCCGCCGGCTTCACCAGCGGCGTGTGCGGCGCGGTCATGGCCATCCTGCTGACCAACCACAACTGGCACTGGTACGCCGCGATCCCGGTCGCGCTCCTGACCGGCCTGGTGATCGGCTTCGTGCTGGGCTTCCTGGTGTCGAAGATCGGGATTCCGTCCTTCGTCGTCACCCTGGCCGCGTTCCTGGCGTTCCAGGGCATCCTGCTCATGCTGCTCGAGGGCGGCAAGAACATCTCGATCCACGACAAGTTCGTGCTGTCCCTCGCCAACAACAACATGTCGGTCGGGGTCAGCTGGGGAATCGCGGTCGCCGCCGTCATCGGGTACGCCGCGGTGCAGTTCCTGCGCGTCCGTGGCCGGGCAGCCCGCGGGCTCGTCACCGACCCGATGGGTATCGTGCTGGCACGGATCGCCGCGCTCGCCGTCCTGTTGCTGCTGGCGGTCGCCGTACTGACCCAGGAGCGCAGCATCAACCCGCTGATCATCTCGGTGAAGGGCGTACCGATCGTCGCTCCGATCATCGCGGTGGTGCTGATCGTGTGGACCTTCGTGCTAGGCCGCACCACGTACGGCCGGCACGTCTACGCCGTCGGCGGCAACAAGGAAGCGGCCCGCCGGGCGGGTATCCCGGTCGACCGGATCCGCATCTCGGTGTTCGTCATCGGGTCCTTCATGGCCTCCATCGGCGGCATCATCGCGGCCAGCCGCGCCAACTCGGTCGACCCGAACTCCGGCGGCAGCAACGTCCTGCTGTACGCGGTCGGCGCCGCGGTCATCGGCGGCACCAGCCTCTTCGGTGGCAAGGGCCGCGTGCTCGATGCCGTCATCGGTGGCGCGGTCATCGCCGTGATCGACAACGGCATGGGCCTGATGGGCTACAGCCCCGGCACGAAGTTCGTCGTCACCGGTCTCATCCTGCTGCTCGCCGCCAGTGTCGACGCGCTCTCGCGCCGCAGGGCGGCCGCCACCGGAAACCGATGAAGGCCGGGCCCAGCCAGGAGGAGGTACGCCGGCACAACCTGGGCACGCTGCTCCGATACGTACACGTTCATGGGGCTACGTCCCGTGCCGAGCTCACCACCAAGCTGGGCCTGAACCGCAGCACCATCGGCGCCCTGACCGCGGACCTGACCGCCGCGGGCCTGGTGACCGAGAAGGGACAACGAGAAACCGGCCGGGCCGGGCGACCGTCGCTGGTCGTCCGGCCCGAGTCGTCGAAGGTCTACGCGTACGCGCTGAACATCGAGGTCGACCGGCTGCGCGCGGCGCGGGTGGGGCTCGGCGGCACGATCCTGGACCGGCGCGAGGCCCCCCGCCCCCGGGGCATGCAGGTGGTGGACGCGGTCCAGCCGCTCGCGGGCTTCATCCACGAGATGCGCAAGGACGTGCCGGAGGGCGCCCGCTACGTCGGCGCCGGCCTGGCGATCGCCGGCATGGTGCGCCGCGCGGACGGCATGGTGCGGCTCGCCCCGACGATCGGGTGGGTCGAGGAACCGGTCGGCGAGGCGCTGGTCGAGGAGATCGGCGACGTGGGCCCGATGATCGTCGGCAACATCGCCGACGTCTCCGCCCTGGTCGAGCACAGCCGCGGCGCGGCCGCCGGCCGGGACAACGTCATCTACCTGTACGGCGACGTCGGCGTCGGCGCGGGGATCATCGCCGGCGGCCGGCGCATCACCGGTCACGGCGGCTACGGGGGCGAGGTCGGCCACATGGTCGTCAACCCGTACGGGCGGCCGTGCAGCTGCGGCTCGCGGGGCTGCTGGGAGACCGAGATCGGCGAGTACCCGCTGCTCAAGCTGGCCGGACGCGAGGACCGCAGCGGCCGCGAGGCGATCCTGGACGTGGTGGAGGCCGCGATGCGCGGCGACTGGGTGGCCCAGCAGGCGGTCCGGCACGTGGGCGAGTGGATCGGCCTCGGCGTCGGCAACCTGGTCAACATCTTCAACCCCGAGGCGATCATCTTCGGCGGCACGCTGCGCGACGTGTACCTCGTGGCGGCCGCCCAGATCCGGTCGCGGCTCAACGAAGTCGCCCTGCCCGCCTGCCGCGAGCACATCCGCCTGCGTACGCCGGAGCTGGGCACCGACGCCGCCCTGATCGGCGCGGCCGAGCTCGCCTTCGAGCGCCTTCTGGAAGACCCGTTGCTGGGCGCCGCGAGCTAGAGTGCCCGCATGCGCGCTTCCGACGAGGACCGGCAGCGGATCGTGGCCGCCCTGGAGCGGCACACCGGCGCCGGCCGGCTGACGCTCGACGAGTTCGCCCAGCGGGTGGACGTGGCCGCCGGCGCCCGGACGCTGGACGAGCTCGCCGCCGTGGTCAGCGACCTGCCGGCCGAGCAGCCCGAGGAGCGGCAGCGACGCGAGTTCCTGCTGCTGCTCGCGGTCGCGATCGTCACGCTTGCTCTCCTGGGTGTGTTCCTGGCCCTGCGCTAGAACCCACCGGCGGCGTGCCGTGCCAGGAATCCCACAGCGCCGCGTACGAGCCACCCGCGGCGACGAGCTCGTCGTGCGAGCCGAGCTCGGTGATCCGCCCGTCCTCCACCACCGCCACCCGGTCCGCGTCGTGCGCCGAGAACAGCCGGTGCGCGATCGCGACGACCGTACGGCCCCGCAGCACCGCCGCCAGTGACTGCTCCAGGTCCCGGGCGGCGCGCGGGTCCAGCATCGCGGTGGCCTCGTCCAGCACGAGCGTGTGCGGGTCGGCCAGCACCAGCCGGGCCAGCGCCACCTGCTGCGCCTGGGCCGCGGACAGGCTCACCCCGCCCGCTCCCACGACGGTGTCGAGGCCGTCGGGCAGCTCGTCCGCCCATTTCAGCGCGTTCACCGCGGTCAGCGCCTCCCGTACGTCCATCGCCGACGAGCCGGGCCGCACCATGGCGATGTTGTCGCGCAGCGTACCCATGAAGACGTGGTGTTCCTGGCTGACCAGCGCGACCTCCGTGCGCAGCCGGTCCAGCGGCAGCCCGGCCAGCGCAACGCCGCCGACGGTGAGCGACCCGCCGCCCGGCGCGTGCACCCCGGCCAGCAGGCGGCCCAGCGTCGACTTGCCCGCACCGGACGGGCCGACGATGGCCAGCCGCTCCCCCGGGGCGATCCTCAGGTTGATGCCGTGCAGCACCTCCCGGCCCTCGACGTAGGAGAAGCGCACGTCCTTGGCGACGATCTCGGCGCCGCGCGGGGTCAGGCGCGACGGTGCCGGCGTGCCGAACGAGACGCCCAGCAGCCTGGCGAGGGAAGCGGCGCCGACCTGCAGCTCGTCGAGCCAGCCGAGGAAGCGGTCGATCGGGTCGACCAGCAGCTGCGAGTAGAGCACCGCCGCGGTGACCTGGCCGAGGCTTACCCAGCCGTGCAGGTAGAACCAGCCGCCGAGCAGCAGCGTGCCGACCACCGGCAGCACGTACCCGATCTCGATGGACGGCATCCAGACCGTCCGCAGGAACAGCGTGTAGCGCTCGGCCCGCCAGGACCGGCGCAGGTCGGCATCCGTACGCGCGATGCGCTGTCGCTGCCGGCGCAGCGCATCCACCGTCCTGGCCCCCTCGACCGTCTCCGCGAGACCATCGGTGACCTGCGAGTACGCGGCATTCTGCCGGAGGTAGCCGCCCGCTGCCCGCCGCAGGTACCACCGCGTCGACCCGGTCAGGATCGGCACGGCGACGAGCAACGGCACCGCGAGCAGCGGGCTGACCAGGACCAGGGCGCCCACCGCGAGCGAGGCGGTGATCAGGGCGATCAGCGTCTCGGGCACCGCGAAGCGCAGGCACCGCGACAGCGCGTCGACGTCCCGCGAGGTGCGCGTGAGCAGGTCACCCGTGCCGGCCCGCTCCACTGTCGACAGCGGGATGGTCAGGACCCGGTCGACGAACTCCTCGCGCAGCTCGGCCAGGACCTGCTCGCCGAGCCGCGCCGAGGCCAGGTACGCGAACCGTACGAGCACCGCCTGCACCACCACGAACACGGCGATGGTGGCGGCGATCCGGTCCACCGTGCCCACCCCGGCGTTGTGCTGGATCGACTCGACCAGGTCGCCGAGCAGTCGCGGCCCGACCAGGCCGGTCATCGCGGCCAGCGCGTGCAGGGCCACGGTGGTGACGAGGGCGCGCGGGTGCCGGCGGAACAGATCGCGGGCGTACCGGCGCACCTGGCGGGTGTCCGCCACCGGGAGCGCGTTGCTCACTCGCGCAGCACCGTCCTCGCGTAGGCGAAGCTGCCGTCCAGCAGCTCGCGATGGGTTCCCTCGGCGACCACCACACCGTCCTCGACGTACAGGACGTGATCGGCGCGGTCCAGCACCAGCGGGCTGGTCGAGCAGACGACGGTCGTTCGCCCGCTACGGGCCGCGGCCAGCCGGTCGGCGATCCGGGCCTCGGTGTGCGCGTCCACCGCGCTGGTCGGCTCCACCAGCACGAGGATCTCCGGGTCGGCCACGAGGGCGCGGGCGAGCCGCAGTCGCTGCTGCTGACCGCCGGAGAAGCTGCGCCCCCGCTCGGCGACCTCGCTGTCGAGCCCGTCGGGAAGCGCTTCGACGACATCGGTCGCGGACGCGGCGGCCAGTGCCGCGGACACCCGGCCGGTTCCGTGCGGATCGAGATCCTCCCGCAGCGGCCCGGAGAACAGCCGGGCGTCGTTGTCCGCCACCAGGATCCGCTCCCGCACGGTCGCCGGATCAAGATCTTTCAGCGGTACGCCGGCCAGCGTCGTCCCCGCGCCCGACGCGGTGTAGTGCCCGAGCCGGTCCGCGATGGCGACGGCGTCGGCGGGCAGAGCGGCCGCGATGGCGGTCACCGTTCCCCGCCGCACGACCACTCCGGACACGCGGTCGACCAGATCGCCGCGCCGCGGTGCCGGGACCGGGCGGACCGGCGGGCGCAGATCCGAGCGCACCCGCAGCATCGACACGACCCGCCGCCCGGACACGTGCCCCCGGGTGATCTTGTCGATCGTCTCGGTGAGCTGGCGTAACGGGGAGACGAGGAAGGCGGCGTACCCGTAGAAGGAGACCAGCTGCCCCACCGTGATCCGCCCGGAGATCGCGAAGCGCGCGCCGAGCCAGGTGACCAGGACCAGGAAGATGCCGGGCAGCAGCACCTGCGCGGCATCGAGCAGGGCCTCGACGCGGGCGACGTGCAGCCCGGCGGCGCGCAGGGTCTGCGACTCGGCGCGGTAACGCGCAGACATGACCGGCTCGCCGCCCACCCCCCGCAGCACCCGCAGCCCGCCGACGAGGTCCGTGGCCCGGCCGGTGAGCCGTCCCTGCTGCTCCCGGTACGCCTGCTGGCGGCGGTGCAGCGGCCGGATCAGCACGCCCACGACCGCCATCAGCAGCGGGATGCCGAGCACCACCACCAGCCCCAGCGGCACGGACGTGACCAGCAGGATCGTGCTGACGGTGAGGACGGCGACGATCGATCCGACGCCCCGGGCGGTGATGTCGATGGCGTTACCGATGTGCGTGATGTCCGCCGTACCGATGGCCACGACCTCGCCCGCGTCCAGCCGGCGCGGCAGAGCGACGCCGAGCCGACCGGCCTGCCGGACGGCGACCTGCACCGTCCGGTACGCGGCCGACAGCCAGTTGAAGACCGCCCGGCGGTGGCGCAGCAGGCCGGCGCCGATCTGCACCAGGCCCACGCCGAGCAGGACCATGCTCCAGACCAGCAGCTGACGGCCGTCGCGATGGGTCAGCCCGGCGTCGATCGCCTTGCCCACGACGGCGGGGACGAAGGCCTGGCAGACCATCCACACGACCGCGAAGAAGATCGCGGCGCCGACGGATACCGCGGTGCTCCGGGCGAGCCAGCCGAGGTAGCGGGTGGCGGACCGGTGATCGGGAGAGCCGGGATCGGCCGGAGGCAGGTCGCGCATCGCCCCTCGACGTTACGTAACGGCGCCGTCACGATCCAGCGCGTTATCTGTCGACGGGCGTGAAATCCCACACGTGCGGAGAGCGGGCCACCAGGTTTGCCGGAGGCTCGGGAAGGGCAGCCGGACTGGTTCGCCACTTCGAGATGACCACAATGCGCAGATCCGTGGACGAGAAGACCTCGCTCGACACGTGCGAGGGCAGCACCTCCAACGCGGGCAGCGCCTCGTCGATCACCCAGCTCAGCAGCTCGTCGAAGCCGCCGCGCGCGGCGCGTACCTCCCACATGCGTGCGATCATGCTGCTTCCTACCCCGCCACAACGATCGAGGTCAATGACATCGCGGAATCGGCCGGAAGATCGAGCGGGCTCGGCGCCACGCCCGCCGCGACGAGATGCGACCCCAGCGCCGCGACCATCGCACCGTTGTCCGTGCACAGCTGAGGGCGCGGCACGCGTACGCGCACACCCAGCTTCGCCGCCCGCTCCTCGGCCAGCAGCCGCAGCCGCGAGTTGGCCGCGACACCCCCACCGATGATCAGCGTCTCCACGCCGTGCTCCCGGCACGCGTCGAGCGCCTTGACGGTGAGAACATCGCAGACCGCATCCTGGAAACTCGCGGCCACGTCCGCCACCGGCACCGGCTCGCCGCTGCGCTCCCGCGCCTCCACCCAGCGCGCCACGGCCGTCTTCAGCCCCGAGAACGAGAAGTCGAACCGATGCTCGGCAAGGTCCTTCGGCGCGGTGAGCCCCCGCGGAAAGGAGATCGCCGCAGGATTGCCGTCACGCGCCGTACGGTCGATCACGGGCCCGCCCGGGAACCCCATCCCCAGCAGCCGCGCCACCTTGTCGAACGCCTCGCCCGCGGCATCGTCGATCGTGGCGCCGAGCGGCGTGACCCCGGCCGTGAGGTCGTCGACCAGCAGCAGCGACGAATGCCCGCCGGAAACGAGCATCGCCACGGCCGGCTCAGGCAGCGGACCGTGCTCCAGCGTGTCGACGGCCACGTGCGCGGCGAGATGGTTGACCCCGTAGATCGGCTTCTCGGCCGCCAGGGCGTACCCCTTGGCGGCAGCGACCCCCACGAGCAGCGCACCCGCGAGACCAGGCCCGGCGGTCACCGCGATCGCGTCGATGTCGCCCAGCGTGACCCCCGCATCGTCGAGCGCCCGCCGCATGGTCGGCACGATCGCCTCGAGGTGCGCCCGGCTGGCGACCTCGGGCACCACCCCACCGAACCGAGCATGCTGCTCGACACTGGAGGCCAGCGCGTCGGCCAGCAACGTGTGCCCGCGCACGATGCCGACACCGGTCTCGTCGCAGGAGGTCTCGATCCCGAGGACCAGGGGCTCGTCAGGCATCACGCATCATCACCAGGGCGTCGGTGTTGCTCGGTTGGTAGTAACCCCGCCGGATCCCGACGGGCTCGAAATCGTACGAGGCATAAAGCCGCTGGGCAGCGTGGTTGTCGACGGCCACCTCCAGCAGCACCTTGCGGTCACCGGCCCGCTCCAGCAGCGTCTCCAGCAGCCGCCGCCCGACCCCCCGCTTGCGGGCGGCCCGCCACACCGCGATGGTCTGCACCCAGCTCTCGTGCTCGTCGGTGACCGCCAGGCCCGCATAGCCGAGCAGCTCCTCGCCCTCCCGGGCGACCACGTAGAAGTTCCGCTGGGCCAGCTCGTTCCAGAACATCGCCGCCGACCACTTCTCCGCCCCGAAGGCCTCCTCCTCGAGGGGCAGCACGTCGGCGATGTGCCACCACCGGAACCGCTCGATCTCCATCAGGGCAGCACATGCTTGCGCTGAGTGGCCGCCACGGCATCCGGCCGCCGCAAGTACAACGGGGTGAGCGCGTCACCCGGCGCGCGGTCCCGGATCTTGTCGAGAGCCAGAGCGATCAAGGCCTCCCCGGGCGGATGCAGGACCCGGTCGTCGATCGGCAGCCCGAGAACCTCGCTGTACTTCACCGCACCCTCACCGACGGCCCGGTCGGCATCGACCCGCACGTCGGCCGGCTTCGCCACGTCGGGATCGGTCACCCGCTTCCCGTCGACATAGGTCGCGAAATACACCTCCCGCCGCCGGGCGTCGGTCGCCACCAGCACCCGGCCCGGCCCGGCAGCGCGGCCCAGAGCATCGAGCGAACAGATCCCGTACGCGGGAATGCCCAGCGCCTGCCCCATGCTCGCCGCGGTGGCCAGCCCGACCCGGAGGCCGGTGAAAGGCCCGGGCCCGAGCCCGGCCACGATGGCACCGAGCTGAGCGGGCCGCACGCCGGCGTCGGCGAGCACCTGCCGCACCTGCGGGGCGAGCAGCTCACCGTGCGCCCTCGGGTCGACGGTCCGCCGCTCCCCGAGGCCGGTCAGGTGGCTGTCGTCCACCTCCGCCAGAGCGGCGGTGACCGCGGGGGTGGAGGTGTCCAGAGCAAGAACGAGCACCACCAAACCCTAGCGGCCGGGTCGGCGGCGACCTGGGCCAGGCGGCCGCTTGATCCGTCTTGGGCAAGGCTGCCGGGCGACTCAGGCGCGGGGGTCCCAGTTGATCGGCGGACGGCCCGCGTCGGCGAGGGCTTTGTTGGCCGCGCTGAACATGCGGGCACCGAAGAAGTCCTTGCCGCCGTTCAACGGGCTCGGGTGCCCCGACTCGATCACCGTGTGGACCGGGTTGGTGACCAGTGCCGCCTTCTTGCGGGCGTACGAGCCCCAGAGCAGGAACACCACCCGTTCCGGCCGGGCGTCCAGGGCGCGGATCGTCGCGTCGGTGAAGACTTCCCAGCCCCTGCCCTTGTGTGAGGCGGCCGCTCCCGCGCGTACGGTGAGGACCGCGTTGAGCAGCAGCACCCCCTGCCGCGCCCAGCCGGTCAGGTCGCCGCTGGTGGCCGGGGGCACCCCGACGTCCGCGGCGAGCTCCTTGTAGACGTTGCGCAGGGACGGCGGGACGCGCACCCCGTCGCGGACGCTGAAGCTCAACCCGTGCGCCTGCCCCGGGCCGTGGTACGGGTCCTGGCCGAGGATCAGCACCCGCGTCTCGTCGGGCGGGCACAGCCGGTACGCGGCGAACAGGTCCTCGATCGGCGGGTAGACGGTGTGCTCGGCGTACTGCTCGCCGACGAACGCACCCAGCGCCGCGGTGGCGTCCGGGTCGAGGAACGGCGTGAGCTCCGCGCGCCAGGCGGCCGGGAGCAGGTCGGGCAGATTCACATCATCTCCGGTCGTCACAGCTTTTCGAGGCGGGCGGCCCAGTCCCCGCCGTGCGGCACCAGGTCGATCAGCCGGGTGTCGTCCTCGAGCCGGTCGATGCGGACGGCGAGGTACTCGTCGTTCAGCTGCTCGACCAGCCCGGCTCCCCACTCGACGACCGTGACCGCCTCGTCGGCCGAGGCGTCCAGGTCGAGATCGTCGATCTCCGCCCGTGGATCCGCGGCGTCACCCAGCCTGTACGCGTCCGCGTGCACCAGCGGCACCTCGCCACCACGCGCCGGGTCCGGCCGGTGCACCCGGGCGATCACGAACGTCGGCGACGTGATCGCGCCGAGCACCTTGAGCCCGTCGCCGAGGCCCTGCACCAGCGCGGTCTTGCCGGCGCCGAGCGGACCGGTCAGCAACAACAGGTCGCCCGCTCGCACCAGCGCTGCCAACCGCCGGCCGAACGCCCGCGTGTCGTCCACAGTGGGCAGCCGGATGCCGGTAGCAGTCACCGTCGGCACTCCCGCTCACGGTCCACAGTGGTCACGAGATGCGCTCCAGGAACGGGATCAGGGCGGCGTTGACCTCGTCGGCCTTCTCCAGCATCACCACGTGACCACTGTTGTCGATCTTCAGGAGCTCCGCCTCGGGAAGGTGCCGGAGGATCTCCTCCGAGTGCGTCACCGGGGTCAGATAGTCCTTCGTACCGACGAGCACCAGCACCGGTACGCCCTTGAGCGCGGACAGCGCCGGGAACCGGTTGTGCGTGTAGAGGGTGTGCAGGTACTTGGTCAGCGTCTCGACGGAGGTCTTGGAGTTCATCTGCTCCACGAACGTGACCAACGACGGGCTGGGCCGGGCGTCGCCGAAGCCGTATCGGCGGGTGAGCAGCCACGCCAGATCCGAGGAGGCGACCCGTGCCCGGTCGATGGCCGAGCCGCCGATCCGGGCCGCACCGCCCCACAACGGGAAGAACGGCGCGCTGGCCCGGGCCAGGAGCGAGGGTATGCCGAGCTTGGTCTTGTCGATCAGGCCGGCGGAGGTGGACATGAGCACCACGCCGGTGACCCGCTTGCCGAACCACTCCGGGTATTGCTCGGCGAACGCCATGATCGTCATGCCGCCCATCGAGTGCCCGACGAGGATGATGTGCCCTTCCGGCACGGCGGCGTCGAGCACGGCGGCCAGGGACTTGCCGAGGGCCGCGATGTCGTAGTCCCCCGACTGCAGGCGGCCCGACCGCCCATGGCCCGGCTGGTCGTAGAAGACGAGCCGCTGATCACCACGCTCGGTCAGGGCCTGCCGCTGGAAGTAGAACGTGCCCATGTCCAGTGCGAACCCGTGCACGAACACGACCGTCGGCTTGGTGTTGGTTTCCCGCGGCTCGACGATCTCGACGTGCAGGTCGGTGCCGTCGGCTGCGGTGACGGTCAGCTGCTCGTCGTACGGCTGGTCACCGAACACCTCGTCGGCGTACGGGTCGCCGGGTGCACTGAGCGACTTGCGCACGAGTGCCCGCTCCACCGCGAAGGCCGTCGCCAGGCCCGCGGCGGCGACGCCGATGACGGCACCGGCGATGCCGACCTGTTTCGCCCGGCGGCGCGGGCCGGACCGGACGGCCCGCGACGAGGACCGGGCGGGCGGCTTGGCGGGGCTCATCCGACCTCCTCCGAAGGGGGAACACGCTCACCGGACGCAATCCCGGCCCCGTCGGCGGGCGAACCGGGCGCGGAAAGCCCGGCGGTGCCGTCGTAGATCCGGGGCACCCGGCTGCCCCCGAAGCGGGTCACGATCTCGTAGTTGATCGTGCCGATCGCCTCGGCCCAGTCCGTCGCGGTCGGCTCGCCGTCGTCGCCGGGGCCGAACAGCGTCGCCACGTCCCCCACCCCGATCGGGTCGTCGCCGCAGTCCAGGACGAACTGGTCCATGCAGACCCGGCCGGCGATCGAACGGATCCGGCCGCCGAGCAGCACCGGCCCCACGTTGGAGGCGTGCCGCGGGACCCCGTCGCCGTAGCCGAGCGGCACCAGCGCCAGCGTCGTCTCGCGCGCGGTGTGGTACGCGTGCCCGTACGAGACGCCCTGGCCGGCGGGGACACGCTTCGTCATGGTCACCCGCGCTCGGGCCGTCATCGCCGGGCGCAGGCCGGCCGGCTGGGGCCCGGGGAGCGGTGACAGCCCGTAGATCGCCACGCCCGGGCGGACCAGGTCGTAGTGCGCGTCGGGGCGGGTCAGCGTCGCGGCCGAGTTGGCGATGTGGCGGTAGCGCGGCTCGATGCCGTACCGCTCCGCCGTGGCCAGGCCCTCGGCGAAGACCGCGAGCTGGTGGTCGATGGTCTCGTGGCCGGGGGCGTCGGCGTACACGAAGTGGCTCCACACGCCGACGACCTCGAGCTCGCCGTCGGCCTGCGCCTTCGCCGCGGCCTCCACCAGGGCTGGCCAGTCGGCGCGGGTGGCGCCGCCGCGGGCCAGCCCCGTGTCGATCTTCAGGTGCACCCGGGCCGGGCGCCGCATCCGGCGGGCCGCGTCGACCAGTTCGCCCAGCTGCCCGAGGCTGCCCGCGTTGAGGTCGACGTCCGCCTCGATGCCTTCGTGCAACGGCATTCCTGGCGCGTGCAGCCACGCGAGCACCGGCGCGGTGAGGCCGGCCCGGCGCAGGATCAGAGCCTCGTCGAGGGTGGCCACACCTAGCCAGGTGGCGCCGCCGGCGAGGGCCGCGCGGGCGGCGGGCAGCATGCCGTGCCCGTACCCGTCGGCCTTGACGACCGCCATGACCTCGGCGGTCGTTCCGGCGCGCAGGGTCGCCACGTTGTCCCGGATCGCGTCCAGATCGATCCGGACCTCGGCCTGCCACATGTTCACCAGCCTACTGATCGCCTCTGACAGAACCGCGTCACAGCAGGTCGGCCAGGACCGGCCGGACCGCGGCGGCGACGTCGGCGGATGTGGCGGGGCCTCCCTGTCCGGCCCGGCGCCCGGCCAGGCCGTGGACGTAAGCGGCCACGACAGCCGCCCGCTCCGGTGGCAGGCCGGCGGCGAGCAGCGAGCCCAGCAGGCCTGCCAGCACGTCACCCGATCCGGCGGTGGCGAGGTCGGGGCTGCCGGTCGGGTTGGCCCACACCTCGCCCGACGGGGTCGCGACGATCGTACGGTCGCCCTTGAGCAGGACGACCGCGTTGAGCCAGGCCGCGAGCCGGCACGCCGCACTCGCCCGGTCGGCACCGGGTGCCTCGCCGGCCAGCCGGGCGAACTCGCGGTCGTGGGGGGTGATCACCAGTGGGGCGTCCCGGCGCAGGTCGCTCGCGTGCTGCCCGTCGACCAGCATGGTCAGCGCGTCGGCATCGAGCAGGACGGGAAGCGAGGTGGCAAGTACGCTGCGGAGCTCCGTACGCGCATCATCATCCGTCCCGAGCCCCGAGCCACACACCCAGGCCTGGACCCGCCCGGCGTCGGCGACCCGCTTGGCGGCGACGACCGAAGGATGCCGCCGCACCACCTCGCGGTCGGCGGTGCCCGCGTATCGCACCATGCCGGTAGGCCCGGCGAGCGCGCCGGCCACCGACAGCACCGCCGCCCCCGGGTACGTGGCTGAACCGGTGGCCAGGCCGACCACGCCCCGGCTGTACTTGTCCGACGCCGCACCGGGGCGTGGCCACCACGACGCGATGTCGGACGCGTCGGCCACCCGTACGGCAGCCGCAGCGTGCAGCGTGGCACCCAGGCCGATGTCCACGAGCTCGACGTGGCCCGCCAGGGCCGCGGCGGGACCCACGACGTGCGCGGGCTTGAGGCAGCCGAAAGTGACCGTGACGTCGGCGTGCACCGCGTCACCGGGCACGTCACCGGTGTCCACCGCGACCCCGCTCGGCACATCCACCGCGACGACCGGCGTCCTCACGCCGTCCCGGGTACGCAGGCCGGGCAGCGCCGTGACCAGGCCCGCGGCGGGAGGCCGCAGCCCACCGCTCGCGCCGATGCCGACGATGCCGTCGACCACGAGGTCCGCGCGCGCCGGAAGATCGGTCACCGTGCGGCCGCCGGCGCGGCGCAGGGCTGCCAGGCCGGCCAGGTGGACGTGGTCGGGCCTCAGCAGGACGGCCTGCACGGCAGCGCCCCTCGCGGCCAGGCGGGCGCCCGCGTAGAGCGCGTCCCCACCGTTGTCGCCGCTGCCCACCAGAAGCACCACCGTCGCGCCGTAGACGCCGCCGCTTTCCTGCAGCATGAGCGCGCAGCGGCGGGCGAGACCGGCCGCGGCGCGCTGCATGAGGGTGCCGTCCGGCAGCGTCCCCATCAGGGCCTTCTCCGCCGAGCGGACGTCCGCAACCCGCCATGCCTGCCGCATCCGCGCTCCCTCGTCCGTGTTCCGTCAGGCCTCGGCGACCACCATGGCCGAGGCGATGCCGCCGTCGTGGGACAGCGACAGGTGCCATCGGTTGACGCCCCGCTCGGCTGCCGCCGCCGCGACCGTACCGGAGACGGTCAGCCATGGGCGGCCGTCCGGGTCGGAGACGATCTCGCAGTCGTGCCAGCGCAGCCCGGCGGGTGCGCCGAGAGCCTTGGCCACCGCCTCCTTGGCGGCGAACCTCGCGGCCAGCGACTCCGCCGACCGCGGACTGCCGGACGGCGTCATCCGCTCCGCGTCGGTGAAGAGCCGGTCCCCCAGCAGCGGCGTGCGATCCAGCGCCCGGGAGAACCGGTCGACCAGCACCACGTCGATCCCGACAGACACGATCACACACGCAACCCTAGCGGGATCGGTTATCCACAACGCGGTTCCGGACGGGCGTTGTCCACAGGCCGGAACCGCGAACCCGGCCGATTCCCTAACGTCGTCGGCCCGAGTCCTTCCCCCTCCGGAGGTTGCCGATGACGCCCGATCTCGAAGTCGACGCCGAAGGCGTGCGCGCCTGGGCTTCGGCCCTGGTGGCCGCCGGCAGCGGCCTGCACCTCAACCCCTTACCGCCGGTTCCGGGCCCGCACTGGTCGGCCGCCGACGCGGGTACGGTCGCAGCCGCGGCCGCCAGGCGCACCCTGGCCGAGATCGCCGAGGACATCGTCGCCACGGGACGCGCGGCGGCCCTGACGGCGGACGACTACGAGGCGGCCGACGACCGGGCGGCGACCGGGTTGCGGAGGATCCGGTGACCGTCCTTCAGGCGACCGAGCCGGCGCGGTGGTGCGAGACCGCGGCTGCCTGGCGGGCCTGGGCCACAGCCGCCGGCCGCTGGGTGACGGACGTGCGAACCTGCGCGGCCCGGCTAAGGGCGGTGTGGACGGGCGCCGCCGCGGACGCGGTCGCCGCCCGCCTCGGCGGGCTCCTGCGCCGGCTCAATCTCTTCCGGCTCGGCTGCTGGGCGGCCGACCAGGCGTTGAGCGAGTTCGCCGCCGCCGTGGCACGAGCGAGATCGCGGGACGACATGGCCGCGGCGCTGGCGGCCGACGCCACCGCGGCGGGACAGTTGCTCGAGCTGTTCCTGACCTCGGCGGCGCCACCGACGATCGAACCGCCGGATTGCACGGCCGCGCCCGCCGAGGTAAGCGGATGGTGGGGCGCCTTGAGCCCCGCGCAACGGGACTGGCTCCTGGTCAGCGAGCCGGGATGGATCGGATCACTGGACGGGGTTCCGGCCGCCGCCCGCGACCGCGCCAACCGGCTGCTGCTGGACGGACTGCGGATCGGTGGCGCGCTGCGGGAACGGCTCGCGAGCGGGGACGGGCCCCGGGCGTACCTGCTGAGGATCGAGCCGGGTGGAGAAGGACGGGCGGTCGTCGCGCTGGGCGATCCCGACCTGGCCGACCACGTCGTCACCCAGGTGCCGGGCATGACCGCCGATCTGGCGTCGTTCGGCGGCGAGCTGGCCCGCGCGGAGCGGATAGCGGTCCGCGCGGGCGAGCTCGCGCCGGACAGGGCGACCAGCGCGGTGATGTGGCTCGGCTATGACGCCCCGGACTTTCTCGGTGAGGCTTCGAGCCGTTCCGCCGCGGAGGCCGGCGCGCCGGCGCTGCGACGCTTCCAGGACGGGCTCCGGGCGACGCACGAGGGTCGTCCCGCCCGCCAGACCCTGCTCGGGCACAGCTACGGCTCCCTGGTCGTCGGCACCGCGGCGGCCCGCCCCGGGCTGGCCGCCGACAGCGTCGTCTTCGTCGGTTCCCCGGGCGTGGGCGTCAACTCCGCCGACGGCCTGCACGTGCCGTCCGGTGAGGTGTGGGCGTCCACCTCGGCCACGGACGTCATCCAGTGGGCGGCCGTCTCACCGCGGAGCCTGGCCGAGGACCTGGTGCTGAGCCAGGCCCGGCCGGCCGGAGCGCCGCTCGCCTTCGGCCGGCCGGAGAACGACCTGTGGTTCGGCACCAACCCCGCCGACCCGGCGTTCGGCGCCCGCGTCTTTGCGAGCCAGGCGGGCGCCGGGCACCTCGGTTACTGGGACGAGGGGGGCCCGGCGCTCGACGCGCTCGCGAACATCACGCTGGGACGGACCGATGTCATTCCACGGTGACGGACTTGGCCAGGTTGCGCGGCTGGTCGACGTCGTGGCCCCGGGCCGCCGCGATCTCGCACGCGAGGATCTGCAGCGGCACCGTCGTCATCAGCGGCGCGAGCAGGGTCGGCGTGCGAGGCACCCGGATCAGGTGGTCGGCGTAGGCGCTCACCGCGTCGTCGCCCTCCTCGGCGATGACGATCGTACGGGCGCCGCGGGCGCGCACCTCCTGGATGTTGGACACGACCTTGTCGCGCAGCACGCCACGGCCCGCCGGCGAGGGCACCACGCAGACCACGGGCGTGCCCTCGTCGATCAGGGCGATCGGGCCGTGCTTGAGCTCGCCGGCCGCGAAGCCCTCGGCGTGCATGTAGGCGAGCTCCTTCAGCTTGAGCGCACCCTCCAGCGCCACGGGGAAGCCCACGTGCCGGCCGATGAAGAGCACGGTCGACGCGGTTTTCAGGTCGCGGGCCAGCTCCCGGACCTCCTCCATCTGGCCGAGCAGCTCCCGCAGGTTGTCCGGCGTGCGCCGGAGGCGGGAAACCACGGAGGCGACCTCGTCGGCGTACATGACGCCGCGGATCTGGGCCAGGTGCAGGCCGATCAGGTAGCAGGCGACGAGCTGGGTGAGGAACGCCTTGGTCGATGCGACCGCGATCTCCGGGCCGCCGTGGGTGTAGAGCACCGCGTCGGACTCGCGCGGGATCGTCGAGCCGTTGGTGTTGCAGATGGCCAGCACCCGCGCCTTCTGCTCCTTGGCGTGGCGCAGAGCCATCAGCGTGTCCATCGTCTCGCCGGACTGGCTGATCACGATCACCAGCGTCGAGCGGTCCAGGATCGGGTCGCGGTAACGGAACTCGCTGGCGAGCTCGACCTCGCACGGGATGCGCACCCAGTGCTCGATCGCGTACTTGGCGACCATGCCGGCGTTGTAGGAGGTGCCGCAGGCGATGATGAAGATCTTGTCGACGTCCCGCAGGTCCTGGTCGGTGAGCCGGACCTCGTCGAGCACGATCTCGCCGCGGTCGGAGAGGCGGCCGAGCAGGGTGTCCGCGATGGCCTGCGGCTGCTCGGCGATCTCCTTGAGCATGAAGTAGTCGTAGCCGCCCTTCTCGGCGGCCGACGCGTCCCAGTCGATGTGGAATTCCTTGCCGGCGGCCTCCTGGCCGGCGAAGTCGGTGATCTCGATGGCGCCGGGAGTGATCAGCACGACCTGGTCCTGGCCGAGCTCGATCGCCTCACGGGTGTGCTCGATGAAGGCGGAGACGTCGCTCGCCAGGAAGTTCTCGCCGTCGCCCCGGCCGACCACCAGGGGCGAGTTGCGGCGCGCGGCCACGACCGCGTCCGGGACGGCGACGTCGATCGCGAGCAGGGTGAAGGCGCCCTCCAGGCGGCGTACGGCGCGCCGCATGCCCTCGGCCAGCAGGTGCGGCCCGTCGGCGGTGGAGCCGGAGTCGCGCAGGGCCCGCATCTCGGCGGCGAGCAGGTGCGCGGCGCACTCGGTGTCGGTGTCGCTGACGAACTCGATGCCGGTCGCCTCCAGCTCGGCGCGGAGCCGGGCGAAGTTCTCGATGATCCCGTTGTGGATCACTGCCACCCGGCCGTCGGCCGACAGGTGCGGGTGGGCGTTGCGGTCGGTGGGGCCGCCGTGGGTCGCCCAGCGGGTGTGCCCGATGGCCGTCGGCCCGGCGGCGATACCGTCGCCCGCCCGGTCGGCCAGCGCCTTCTCCAGGTTCGCCAGCTTTCCGGCGCGCTTCTCGGTCTGGATGACGTCGCCGTCGATGACCGCGACACCGGCCGAGTCATATCCGCGGTACTCCAGGCGGCGGAGCCCGTCGAGGACGATTTGCAGCGCCGGACGTTTACCGACGTAACCCACGATCCCACACATGTGGGGCAGCGTAGCGGACTTTCGCTCATGGGTGGTGCGCGAGAAGCATACTTTCGCGCATCGTACGTGATCGAAAGAGCCGTTCGGACAGGAGTGGTCCGCTCCAAGGCCAGGTCAGCGCCGACCGTGACACGACTGGGTGATCCATTGCTGGCGGCGAGGGCGTACCGTCGGGCCGACGCCTGCTCTGGAGAGACCTTTGAGCTACCCACCGCCTTCGGACCCCACGCGCCCGCTCCCACCGGAGGAGCCGCCCTCGGGCCAGCCCTGGTCGTCACCATCGGGCGACCCGCTGTCCGCCGAGCCCTACCAGCCGCCGGTCCCGCCGCAGTACCAGCCGGGGTACGCGTCCCTCCCCCAGCCGGAGCCGCCGGTGAGCGGGCCGCCGGAGGGCTATCACGCGACGTCGCAGTTCCCACCCGTGGGCCCGTCGGCGTACCAGCAGCCGGGCTATCCGCCCCCGCCCAGCGGCTACGGACCGCCCCCGGGATACGGACCGCCTCCCGGTTACGGTGCGCCTCCCCCGCCGCCGCCCAAGCGCAGCAACACCCCGCTGGTGGCCGTGCTGATCGCGGTCACGCTGCTGCTCTGCGCCGGTGGGGTCACCTCGGCGGTGCTGTTGGTCAACCGGGCCACCGACAAGGCGGAGGAGGCCATCAGGAACCTGCCCACGCCGCCGACCATCGACACGCCGGCGCTGCCGACGGACCTGCCCACAGACCTCCCGACCGACCTGCCGACCGACCTGCCGACCGACCTGCCCGACCTGCCCACCGGCGTCCCACAGCTGCCCGGCGAGGGCGAGGAGATCACGGTCGAGTACGAGGTGACCGGCGACGGCCCCGTCGAGATCCTCTACATGGACGAGCTCGGCAAGGACCCGAAGCGCGAACACAACGTCTCCCTGCCCTGGCACAAGAAGGTGACGCTGCACGGCTCGGCGCTGGTCTCCGTGGTCGCCGTCCGGAGCGACACCTCCGAGGGCTCGATCAGCTGCAGTGCGACGGTCGACGGCAAAGAAGTAGCCAAGAAGACGAGCACGAGCTTCACCGCGACCTGCAGCAAACTGATCTTCTGACCCGGGCCGTAGGCTGACGGGCGTGACGACGTCGATCTCGGCGGACCCGCTCGTCGGCCGCATGCGCCCGTTCGGCACCACCATCTTCTCCGAGATGTCCGCGCTCGCCGTGCGGACCGGATCGGTCAACCTGGGACAGGGCTTCCCGGACACGGACGGGCCGCCGGAGATGCTCGCCGCGGCCGCCGAGGCGCTGCGGTCGGGCGCCAACCAGTACCCGCCGCTGCCCGGCATCCCCGCGCTGCGGCAGGCCGTGGTGGCGCACGAGGAGCGGTTCTGGGGGCTCGCGCGGGACCCGGACACCGAGGTCGTGGTCACCGCCGGCGCCACCGAGGCGATCGCGGCCGCCATCCTTGCCCTGTGCGAGGCCGGGGACGAGGTGGTGTGCTTCGAGCCGTACTACGACTCGTACGCGGCGTCGATCGCGCTCGCCGGCGCCGTGCGGCGGCCCGTGACGCTGCGGCCGGGCGCCGACGGCAGGTACGGCTTCGCCGAGGCCGAGCTCCGCGCCGCCTTCGGAGCCCGGACCCGGATGGTGCTGCTCAACTCACCGCACAACCCGACCGGCGCGGTCTTCACCAGGGACGAGCTCACGCTGGTCGCGCGGCTGTGCCAGGAGCACGACGTGTACGCCGTGACCGACGAGGTGTACGAGCACCTGGTGTTCACCGACGCCGCCACGCCGCACGTACCCCTCGCCACCCTGCCGGGCATGCGCGAGCGCACCCTGCGCATCTCGTCGGCGGGCAAGACGTTCTCGTGCACGGGCTGGAAAGTCGGCTGGGCCACCGGCCCGGCTTCGCTGGTCTCGGCGGTGGCACGGGTCAAGCAGTTCCTGACCTTCGTGAACGCCGGGCCGCTCCAACCGGCCGTGGCGGTGGCGCTGGGCCTGCCGGACGCCTACTTCACCGCGTTCCGGGACGGGCTCCAGGCGCGGCGCGACCGGCTCGTCGCCGGGCTCACGGACGCCGGCTTCGGGGTGCTGCCGTCGGAGGGCACGTACTTCGTGACGGCGGACATCAGGCCGTTGGGCGGTACGGACGGGGTCGACTTCTGCCGAGAACTGCCGGAGCGCTGCGGCGTGGTGGCAGTGCCCACTCAGGTCTTCTACGACCATCGGGAGCAGGGGCAGCACCTGATCCGCTTCGCCTTCTGCAAGCGCGAGGATGTGATCGACGAGGCCGCCCGCCGGCTCCGCTCCCTGGCCTGAGAGCCGCCGAGCCGGGCGTTCCCGCCCGGCCCAGCCGCCCAGGTCCAGGGCGCGGACGCGCGGCTCAGCCCCCGCGGTCGAGGCGCGGACGCGCGGCTCAGCCGCCCTCGCGGTCGGGGCGCGGAAGCGGGCTGAGAGGCACGATCAGGCCGGGCTGGCCGCGCGTACCTCGTCCGCCACCCGCTCGGCAACCGCCCGCGCCTGGTCCTGGGTCTCCGCCTCCACCATCACCCGCACCAGCGGCTCCGTGCCCGACGGCCGCAGCAGCACCCGTCCGGTCTCGCCCAGCTCGTCCTCCGCCAGCGCGACCGCGGCCTGCACCGTCGGGGCCTGCGCGCCCGCCTCGCGGTCCTGCACCTTGACGTTGATCAGGACCTGCGGGAGCTTGTGCACGACCGCCGCGAGGTCGGCGAGGGATTTGCCGGTGGAGGCGATCGTCGCCATCAGGTGCAGGCCGGTCAGGACGCCGTCGCCGGTGGTCGCGTACGCCGGCATGACGATGTGGCCGCTCTGCTCGCCGCCGAGGGCGTAGTTGCCCGCGGTGAGCTCCTCCAGCACGTACCGGTCGCCGACCTTGGTCTCGATGAGGCGGATACCGGCCTGCTTCATCGCGATGCGCAGGCCGAGGTTGCTCATGACCGTGGCGACCAGGGTGTCGTCGGTGAGCGTGCCGGCGTCGCGCATCGCCAGCGCCAGGATCGCCATGATCTGGTCGCCGTCGACCACCTCGCCGGTGGCCGTGACGGCCAGGCAGCGGTCCGCGTCGCCGTCGTGGGCCAGGCCCAGGTCGGCGCCCTCGCGGACCACGGCCTCGCGGACCGCGTCCAGGTGGGTGGAGCCGCAGCCGTCGTTGATGTTCAGCCCGTCGGGGTCGGCGTGGATGGCGATGACCTCGGCGCCGGCCTGCTCGTACGCGGCGGGGCCGACCTCGCTGGCCGCACCGTTCGCGCAGTCCACCACCACCTTGATGCCGGCCAGGCTGTGCGGGGTCGAGGCGACCAGGTGCTTCACGTAGTGCTCGGCGCCGTCCAGCAGGTCGTGCACCCGGCCCACGCCGGCGCCGGTGGGGCGGCCGACGAGTCCGTGGCCGTCCTCGACCGCCTCCTCGATGCGGGACTCGATCTCGTCCGGGAGCTTCTGGCCGCCCGGGGCGAAGAGCTTGATCCCGTTGTCGGGCATCGGGTTGTGCGAGGCGGAGAGCATCACCCCGAGGTCGGCGTTGGCCTGACCGACCAGGTACGCGACCGCGGGCGTGGGCAGCACCCCGACCCGGACGACGTTCGCCCCCGCGCTGGTCAGGCCCGCCACCACGGCGGCCTCGAGCATCTCGCCGCTGGCCCGCGGGTCGCGGCCGACGATCGCGAGCGGCTGGTGGCTCCGGTCGCTCTCGATGAGCACCCGGGCGGCCGCGACGGCGACCGAGAGCGCCAGTTCCGGGGTGAGGAGATCACCGTTCGCGAGCCCGCGTACGCCGTCCGTGCCGAAGAGTCGCCCCATGGCGGTCGTTCCTTTCGCGGTCCTGAGCCTCCAGTAAAGGCGGACCGGTATGTGGCGGGGAGGGAAATGCGAAACGGCCGGGCACGCCCCATGGGAGGGGCGCACCCGGCCGTACCGGTCAGACGTGGTGCAAGGCGAGCGCTGCGCTCAGCGCTTCGAGTACTGCGGAGCCTTGCGGGCCTTCTTGAGGCCGTACTTCTTGCTTTCCTTGACCCGCGCGTCACGGGTGAGGAAGCCGGCCTTCTTCAGCGCCGGACGGTCGTCGCCGTCGTTCGAGACGAGCGCGCGGGCGATGCCGAGGCGCAGCGCGCCGGCCTGGCCGGTGATGCCGCCGCCGCGGAGGTTGGCGATCACGTCGAACTGCTCGGCCTTCTCGGCGGTCGTCAGCGGCTCGCGGATCAGCTGCTGGTGCACCTTGCTCGGGAAGTAGTTCTCGAGCTCGCGGCCGTTGCAGATGATCTTGCCGGAGCCGGGCACGAGGCGGACCCGGACGATGGCCTCCTTGCGGCGGCCGACGGTCTGGATCGGACGGTCACCCGGGCGCGGGGCGCGAACGGTGACCGGCGCGGCCTCGACGACGACCACGGTCTCCGCGGGGGTCTCCGCCGGGGTCTCAGCGGGCGCCTCGACGGTCTCGACGACCTCGGGCTCGACGATGTCGGACATGCTGTTTCCTTCGCCCGCGCTCACTGCGCGATCTGCTTGATTTCGAACGGCACCGGCTGCTGCGCGGCGTGCGGGTGCTCGGCGCCCGGGTAGACCTTCAGCTTCTTGATGATCTGACGGGCGAGCTTGTTGTGCGGGAGCATGCCCTTGACGGCCAGCTCGATCGCGTGCTCGGGGCGCTTGGTCAGCAGCTCCTCGTAGCCGACCTGCTTCAGACCACCCGGGTAGCCGGAGTGCCGGTAGGCGACCTTGGTCTGCCGCTTGTTGCCGGTCAGCGCGACCTTGCCCGCGTTGATGATCACCACGAAGTCGCCGGTGTCGACGTGCGGGGCGAACGTCGGCTTGTGCTTTCCGCGCAGGAGGGTGGCGGCGTGGGTGGCCAGGCGGCCCAGAACGACGTCAGAAGCGTCGATAATGTGCCACTGACGCTCGATCTCACCCGGCTTCGGGCTGTACGTACGCACAGAATTACCTTGTCTCGTCGTCGGTCTGGGGGCGCGCGCTGGTCGCGCCTGGGCACGAACGTCAAGCGTACCCGAAGGGGAACGCTCGCAGCCGTCGCACAACAGCAGGCAACAATACCCGGCTGCCCGGCGCGCGGTCAAAACGGGCTAGGAGGCCCGTCGAGCCCGACGGACCGCATAACTTATCGGTCCCAGGATAGGCGGTGACCCACGGCACGCCGAAGGCGGGTGACGTGATTCCACCCACCGTGGTCTTAGCAGGCTCGAAACATATGGGACGCGAGGCCGAAATCGCCCACAGGCACGCTTCGGTCATGACGAGTGGTGCAGTCACACCCGGGCGCATCACCCTCGAACTGCCGCCAGGGTCGAGGACGGACCTGGCGGCGCCCGCCGGAACGGGTCACCGTTCCGGCAGAGAGCCGCGGCGTGCGCCGGTCGGAGGTACGGCGGAGAACGCAGGCGTGACGTGGGAGCGGGTCAACGCCGAGGACGGCGGTCTCCGGGCGTGCCCTTCGGTGGACCGGCCGGCCACGCCGCGGCTTCTCGGAACGACGGCCGCAGAGGGAGGTCGGGCCGCCGGATGACGACCGACCGGACCGGGGGTACGCGCCGAACCGTCATCCCGGCGTGGGCGCTGACCGAGCCCACGGCGTCGTTGTCCGGCTACACCGTCGGAGTCACCTCTGACCGCCGTCACGACGAGCTGGCCGCCCTCCTGGAGAACAGGGGTGCGCGGGTCGTGCTCGCACCGGCGCTGCGGATCGTCCCGATCGCCGACGACGCCGGGCTGCGCACGGCTACCCGTGCCTGCCTGGCGACACCACCCGACATCGTTCTGGTCCACACCGGGATCGGCATGCGGCGCTGGCTGGAGGCCGCGGACGGGTGGGGCCTGGCCGAGCCGCTGCACGCCGCGTTGTCCCGTGCCTATCTGGTGGCGCGCGGTCCCCGGGCGCGGGCCGCGGTGCGCTCCGCCGGGCTGCGGGATCGCTGGTCGCCGGAGGGCGAGAGCTACGAGGAGGTCGTCGGGCACCTGGCGGCCCGGGGCATCGCGGGCCTCACCGTGGCGATGCAGCTGCACGGCGACAGCCAGCCGGAATACACGGAAGCCCTGGAGGCGGCCGGTGCCCGGGTGATCGAGGTGCCGGTGTACCGCTGGGCGCCGCCGATCGACCCTGCCCCGCTGCACCGACTGGTCGACCTGATCACCGGGCGGCTCGTGGACGCGGTCACCTTCACCGCCGCACCCGCCGTCGGCGCCGTGCTGCGGGCGGCCGGCTCGGGCACTGAGCAGGTGCTGGAGGCGCTACGCAGGGACGTCCTGGCGGCCTGCGTGGGACCGGTGACGGCGGCGCCGCTGCGCAGGCACGAGGTTCCGGTGGTGTCGCCTGCGCGGGCGAGGCTCAGCGCGCTCGTCCGTACGATCGTGGACGAGCTGCCGAAGCGCGCGCTGAGCATCGAGGTCGCGGGTCATGCACTGACCCTGCGCGGCCATGCCGCGATCGTGGACGGTGAGCTCAAGCCCCTCGCCCCCGCTCCGATGGCCGTGCTCCGCGCGCTGGCGGCGACGCCCGGGCGGGTGTTGTCCCGGGCGGCCCTGCTGCGCACGCTGCCCCGGGGCGCCGACGAGCACGCCGTGGAGATGGCCGTCGCGCGGCTGCGCGCCGGCCTGGGCACGCCCCGGGTGATCCAGACGGTGGTCAAACGGGGCTACCGGCTGCCCGCCTGACCGGCCGTCAGCCGACCGGGGTCGGGAAGCCTCGCTCCTGTTCGGCCACCAGCGTGCGCATGGCGTGCTCCACGACGCCCACCAACACCTGTTTCACCGAGTCCCGATGGCGCGCATCGCACATGATCAGCGGCACGTGCGGCGCGATCGCCAACGCCTCGCGCACCTCCTCCGGCTCGTACCGGGGTGCGCCGTCGAAGCAGTTCAGCGCCACGAGGTACGGCAGGTGACGGTTCTCGAAATAGTCGAGCGGCGCGAAGGCGTCGGAGATGCGACGCGTGTCGACCAGCACGGCCGCGCCCACGGCACCCCTGATCAGCTCGTCCCACATGAACCAGAAGCGCGTCTGGCCCGGTGTGCCGAACAGGTAGAGGATCAGGTCGTCGGCCATGGTGATGCGGCCGAAGTCCATCGCCACCGTGGTCGTCTCCTTGCCGGGCACCTTGGAGGCGTCGTCGATGCCCTGCCCCGCCGAGGTCATGACGGCCTCGGTGGTCAGCGGCTCGATCTCGGAGACCGCGCCGACCAGCGTCGTCTTGCCCACGCCGAAGCCACCAGCGATGACGATCTTCGCGGAGGTGATCTCCTTGGGTTGCGCCCCCGCCCGCTCAGAGCTTGCGAAGTCCACTCAACACCCTTTCCAGCAGATCCATCCGCTCCGTGAACCCTTTCTTGGGAGCGGCACTGTGCAGCGACAACATCCCGTCGGCGACCATGTCGGCGACGAGAACCCGGGCGACGCCGAGCGGGATCCGGTTGTAGGCCGCGATCTCCGCCAGCGACTGTGCCCGGGGCTCGCACAGCACGGCTATGCGGTACTTGTCGTGCCCGGCGAACCGGGCTTCCTGAACGGCGGCCTGGCTGGCTACCAGCACCGCCTCGATGGGGATGTCCCGGCGCGGCTCCGTCCGGCCCCGGGTGACCGCGTACGGCCGGACAAGATTGCCGCGGGGGTCGTGCGGCTGTCCCATCGAGCGGTCACCTCCTTCCGGCTTGTGATCGGACGCGCTCGGGTCGTACTAGACCTGACCGGCGACGGCCTCGCGGGGCGCCGGCACCAGGGCGGCACCGACCCGCTCCACGAGCAGCGCCATCTCGTACCCGACCTGGCCGACGTCGCAGCTGCGGGCGGCCAGTACGGCCATCGACGATCCGTCGCTGATGGACATCAGGAACAGGTAGCCGCTGTCCATCTCGATGATCGTCTGCTGCACCTGGCCGGCGTTGAACATGCGCGAAGCGCCGTCGGTCAGGCTCACCACGCCGGAGGTGATGGCCGCGAGCTGGTCGGCGCGGTCCGCCGGCAGGTCCCGCGACGAGGCCAGCAGCAGGCCGTCGGCGGAGACCGCGACGACATGCGCGATCCCGGCCACGCTGTCGGCGAAGTTGCTGAGCAGCCAGCCCATGTCCTGCATGGTGGGGGGCCTGGTCACTGTCAGTTCTCCTTCGGGGCAGGGGCGCCTTCGGCAGCTTCCTCGCTGCCGGCCGTACGCCCTCGTTGCACACCCCGGTGGTACGCGGAGAGGAGACCGCGCACCTCGTCCGGGCTGCGCCGTGTCTGATTGCGGGGGATCGTCTGCACACCACCGGGCACCAGCTGGGCCTGGGGCACCCGCTTCGGCAACCCGGAGCGGGTCGTGTCGTTGACGGTCGGTTCCGCCGCCGCCATCGCCCGCTGCCAGCCCTCGTCGGCGGCGGTACGCCACGCGTCCTCGGCCGACCGGCGGGGCCGCGGCACGGACTGGTTGCCGCCGTCCTGACCCGCATCCACCGGGAGCGATCCGTTCTGCCGCGCCGGAGCCGGGGACGCCGGCGCGGGCGACGCGGGGGCGACCGCGGGCGAGACGGGGGCCGGCGGAGGCGCAACGGCGGCCGGGGACGCGGACTGGTTCGGCGGCGGCGCGTAGCCCGCGGTCGGCATGCTCCACTCCTCCGCTATCTCTCCGTCGTGGCCCTTGAACCAGCTCTGCTGCATCTGGAGGAAGATCGGCGCGGCCTCCGGACGCTCCTCCGGGCGCGCCCGCGCGGGCGGCGACGGTGGGGGCGGCATCGCGGCAAGCGCGGCACCCCAGCCGTTCGCGTCGCGGCTCATCGGCCGCGGGACCGCGAGGCCGTCGTCGGCCGGCGGGGAGGCGGGCTGCATGATCGGGTACGCCATGGTCGGCGAACCGGCATTCCCCGCGTCGTACGCGGAAGCCTGGGGAGGTTCGGCGGACTGGGCCACCCGGGTCGGCAACGGCGGCCGGTCATCGATCCCCCGCTTCGGCAGCGCGGGCCGGTTCGGCGTCGGGAAGCCCTCCCCCGCACCGGGACGCTGCGAGGGCTGCAGCGGCAGCTGAGGGTGGGCCGGCGCCTCCGGCTGCGGCGCCGGTGGCGCGGAGACCGCGGGCAGACCCGAGACCGACCGGGGGTAGCCGTCCTCCGGCCGGGGCTGCCAGGGCTCCGGGGCGATGGCCGGCAGGGTGGCGGTCGCCGCGCTGCCCCGGCCCAGCTGCATCGGGTCGTTCCAGGCGCCCGGTGCCGTGTCGAGCTGGCGGTTGCCGCGGGACGGCGGGTCCAGCGGCCGGTTGTTCGGCAGCACCACGATGCTGTTCGGCAGGATCACCTGGGCGACGGTGCCGCCCTCCATGTTGGCGCGCAGCTCGACGCGGATGCCGTACCGGGCGGCGAGGCGGCTGACCACGGCCAGGCCCATGAGGCGGAAGGCGGCCACGTCGACGTCGGGCGTCTCGGCGAGGCGCCGGTTCAGGCTGTCCATCTGTTCCTCGGACATCCCGAGCCCGCGGTCCTCGACCTGGATCACGACGTAGTCGCGGATCCGCCGCCCGTCGGCGACCACCACCGTGTTGGGCGGCGAGAACCGGGTGGCGTTGTCGAGCAGCTCGGCGACCAGCCGGACCACGTCGTTGACGGCCACGGCGGCGATGGAGACGTCCGTGTCCACCGTGCCGAACTCGATGCGGTTGTAGAGCTCCACCTCGGACTGCGCCGCCCGCAGCGCGTCGACCACCAGGGCGTCCTCGCGGCGGGGGGCGCTGGAGTCGGCACCGGCGAGCACCAGCAGGTTCTCGTCGTTGCGGCGCATCCGGGTCGCGAGGTGGTCCAGCTCGAAGAGCTGGGCGAGGCGCTTCGGGTCCTCCTCGCCGCGCTCGATCTGGTCGAGCTCGCCGATCATGCGGT
Organism: Actinoplanes sp. NPDC049681; assembly: GCF_044465265.1. Lineage (NCBI taxonomy): Bacteria > Bacillati > Actinomycetota > Actinomycetes > Micromonosporales > Micromonosporaceae > Actinoplanes > Actinoplanes sp. NPDC049681. The sequence goes on along the minus strand of NZ_JBITLP010000003.1, from coordinate 354,663 downwards.
CGACCAGGCTCTGCGAGCGGCGTGCGAGGTTGAGGAACATCGCCGAGACGCTGGTACGCAGCGCGGCCTGCTCGGCGGCGACCCGGACCGCTTCCCGGTGGACCACGTTGAACGCCTGCGCCACCTGCCCGATCTCGTCGCGGTTGTTGAGCCGGATCGGGTCGCGGACCTGCCGGACGATGTCGTCGGGGCCGCCCTCGCCCAGGTTGCGGACGTCGCGCAGCCGGGCGACCGCGTCGGGCAGGTCACGGTTGGCCACCGCGAGAGCGCCCTCGCGCAACCGGCGCAGTGAGGAGTTGAGCGAGCGGGCGAGGACGACGGCCAGGGCCACCGCGAGGAGCAGGGTGAGCAGCACCAGGCCGGCCTCCATGGCCGCCTGCCGGGTCACCGAGTCGCTCTCGTCGCCGGCCTGTCGCAGCGCCTGGGCCTCGAGCCGCTGCTCGGCCCAGCGCATGAGGTCCACGACGGACCCCATCGACTGCGTGATCTCGGGGGGGGCCACGGCCTCACCCCGGGTGAGCCGCGTCGCGGTCTGGTCGGCCAGGTTGACGGCGTCGCCGGTGACCGTACGGTCCACCAGCGTCCGCTGATCGGGGGTCGCGACCAGGGCGAAGCCCTCCAGGGCCTCCTGCTGGCCGGTCTGGGTGGCGGTGAACACGGAGAGCTGCTCGGCGCTGACGTCACCGGCGACGCGGGCCGCGTACGCGACCGCCTCCTGCTCGCCCGTTCCTGCCTTGGCGCGCGCGAAGGCCGAGACGGCGCGGAGACTGTCGGCGACCTTGCCCTCTCCCGCGTACTGGCTGAGGACCTCGCCGTAGCCGACCAGGTCGGTGATCACGACGCCGTAGCGCAGCACCGCCTCGGAGACGGCGATCTCATCGCGATCCGTGATCTTCTTCCGGGTCGCGTCCATGGTGCGGAGGTGGTCGTCGATCCGGACCAGCCGGTCCTGCACGGCAGCCGGCGGCTCGTCGAGCGCCCGGCGGTCGGCCGTGTACTTCTGGATCCGCCGGTCACTCTCGGCGATGACAGCGTTGTAACCGTCCGGCTTCGCACCCGGCGTGGCGAGGTACTCGGCCGCCGCCATGCGCTCCTTGTGCAACCACTGGGTCACTTCGGAGACGTCGGTGGACAGCCGGGTCAGATCCTCCACCTGGCCCGCGTCGAGGGCGCGGCCACCGACGTCGACGAGGCGCACGGTCGCCAGCGCCAGGACGGCCAGCAGCGGCACGAAAAGGATCAGCGCCAGCTTGGAACGGATCCGGGCGTCGCGCAGCCGCGGGAACCGTCCGCGCCGCTCCCGGGTCCCGGCACCGCCGTCCCGCAGGCCGTCCTCGCTGCCGGGGGCAGGTTCGACGGCGGAGCGCGCGGGATAGGCCGGGGCCTGGGCCGAAGATCCGGTGCTCACGACATCTCCTCGCTGATCATCCCCGCATCTCTTCGACCGCCTGATCGCTGTCGCCCGAGCCCGGCCGACACCGGCGACAGGGCTCCGTCCACACGCGGCACGGCCGCGATTTCATCAGAGTCAGCAACCGTTTGGGAAGGGCGGAACCTCCCGGAAACACTGTTCACCCGGGCCCGGCAATCATGATTGCGGGTCGAAAATGAACAGTGCGTAGGCGTTGACGTGCGCGAATGTAACGGAAGCAACGCAAGGTGCAGACGCCAGTGACGCTCGTCCATCAAGATTCCAACCACTATGTGGGAAACACGTCCCGCTCACCATGCCTGGCACGGCTTGACCAGCGACCTTCACGTTGGCAAGGTTTGGCGCGTTTGGACGGACGGGCTGTCCGTGTTCGTGCGGTCTACTCCGGACAACGTTGCGTTCTGCGGGACACGGTACGTCCCGTCTCCGCCCTCGAGGAGGCACCCCCAGTGAGGCTCACCCGTCGCTTGACGGCGTCCGTCGCCGCATCGACGCTCGTCATGGCCGCCCTCGCGGGCTGCGACTCGGACAGTGGATCCGGCGACAAGACAGACATCGTCATCGGCGCCGATCTGGCCTCCGGCTCGGCGATGGACGCGGCCTACGCCCGCGCGTTGCAGCTCCGCGTCGAGCAGGTGAACGCGTCCGGAGCGCTCGGCGACAAGCGACTCGTCCTGCGCATCCAGGACAACCGGTCCGACACCACGTCGTCGCTGCGCAACATCAGCACGCTGGCCGACGACCCCAAGGTCGCCGCCATCGTCACCGGTGGCTGCAACGAATGCGTGGTCGGCGCGGCCAAGACCATCAACGACAAGCGCGTACCGACCATCGCGCTGGCCGCCGCCGACGAGGTCAGCTCGCCGGTCGAGAGCCGCCGGTGGGTCTTCAAGCTGGGCCCGAACGCGAACGACAGCGCGGCCGCCCTCGTGTCCGAGCTGGTCCGCACCAAGACCAAGTCGGTGGCGCTGCTCTACTCCGACGACCTGTACGGCCGGGGTGGCCGCGCCCGCATGGCGAAGCAGCTGACGGCCGCCGGCATCGACATCACCAACCAGCTGCCGGTCAAGCCGACGGCCACCGACGTCACCCAGACCGTGGGCACCCTGACCGACAGCAGGCCGGACGCCCTCATCGTGTGGACCGGGCCCGACCAGGCGACGCTCGCGGCGACCAGCGCCAAGGTCGCCCAGTACAAGGGCCGGATCTATTTCGACGCCGAGGCGGCCGGCGACCTGTTCCTCCCCCAGGAGGCCGCCGCCGCCACGAACGACACGACCATGGTCTTCACCCAGATCCTCGCGATCGACGACGTGATCGCGACGACGCCGGCCAAGGCCGCCCGCAAGCAGTGGTTCCGCGACTACACCTCGCGCTACGGCAGCTACTCGGGCGTCGCGTCGTTCGGTGCCGACGCGGTGAGCCTGATCGCCGACGCGGTGACCCAGGCCGGCGGCGACCGCCGGCGGATCCGCGACATCCTCGAGACCACGCAGACCGACGGCCTGTCCGGCCCGATCCGGCTGACGCCGGACAACCACTCGGGGCTCATGCCGCAGGCGCTGGCCCTCCTGGTCGCCCGCAGCGGACGCTGGCGGCTGCTGAGCTGACCGTTCACACCTGAGGAAGGGGCGTCCGAGGCCGCCCCTTCCTCAGCGCACCGAGGTCGTCGCCCGCACCCACGGCAGGGCGAACCGCTCGACCAGCACCAGCAGGTAATACAGCACGATGCTGACGAGCGCGAGCAGCGCGATGGCCGCGAACGCCGTCGGGGTGTCACCCTGCCCGCTGGTCTGCACGATGATCATTCCGAGGCCGGTGCTGCCGTACTGCATCTCGCCCACCACCACGCCGATCACGGCCAGCGGCATGGCGACCTTCAGGCCGACGAAGATCTGCGGAAGCGCGGCGGGCAGCCGTACGCGCCGGAACGTCTGGGCGCGTGACGCGTCCATGGACCGCACGAGCTCCGCCAGGTCGGCCGGAGTGCTGGTGAGCCCGGTCGCGGTGGAGAGCACGATCGGGAAGAAGCAGACCATGAAGGCCATGGCGAGGATCGGGGTCCGGCCGTACCCGAACCAGATCAGCATCAGCGGCGCGAGCGCCACCTTCGGGACCGCATTGAACGCCACCAGCAGCGGCGAGAACATCCGCTCGACCGGCCCCCAGGCGGCGATCGCCACCCCGATCAGCACGCCGACCGCCAGGGAGAGGGCGAAGCCCAGGACCGTCGAGACGGTGGTGTGCCAGGTCTCGGTGAGCAACAGGTCGCGGTAGCGCTGGAAGCCGTCCACGACCTCCGGCGGCGCGGGCAGGACCACCGTGTTGATCGTGAAGACGGCGGTGACGAGCCACCAGATCGCGATCGCCACGGCCAGGCCGGCGACCGGCCAGATCACGGCGGACAGCGTACGGCGGGGCGCCGGCCCGGAAGCGGACGGCGCAGCGGGGGCAGGGGCGGTCGCCAGGTCGGTCATCTCTCATCCCTCCGCCGGTCGCGGGGCGCCCGGAGACACCCCGCGACACGGGCCGGATCAGGCGTTCGGCGTCAGGTCGAAGGTGATGACCTGCTCGGGCGTGAGGCCCGCGGGGATCTGCCCGGAGCCCTGAAGGATCGCGATGCTGCGCGCGACCCGCTGGCTGTCCAGGGCGCCCACCGGCACGCCGGAGGCCTCCGAGCGCACGAACGGGGCCATCAGCGTCAGCTCGGCGGCGGCGGACTTCGGGTCGGCGGTGGGCACGTACTTCTTGAGGATCGTGCCGGCCTCGTCCGGGTTGGTGATCGAGTCCTGCAGGCCCTTGAGCAGCGCCTCGGTGAACTTCTTGACCTTGTCCGGGTGCTCCTTGGCGTACTGGCTGGAGGTGATCAGCACGTTTCCGTACAGGTCCTGGAGGTAGTCGCTGTACGGCAGCAGGACGGCGGGCTTCTTCGCGATGCCTTCGATGGTGGGCTTGCCGACCACGAACTGCCCGATGCCGTCCGCCTTGTGCTGCGCCAGGGTGCCGAAGAGCGTCTGCGGCGTACCGTTGACGAACTTGACCTTGGTTGCGTCCACGTTGGCCAGCTTGGCGTACGTGGGGAACAGGTTGCGCACGACGGAACCGGGAGTGTCCGCCAGGGTCTTGCCCTCGAGGTCCTTGGGAGAGCTGATCCCGTAGCCGTCGAGCGACATGATCGCGGCCATGGTGCGCTGCTGGATCGCCGCCACCGCGGTGAAGCCGGTGACCTTCGGCGCGCCACCCGCACCGCCCGCGGCGAGCAGACCGCCGGTGAGGTCGATCGGCGTGAACTGCGCCTGGCCGCCGACGATGGACTTCACGTTCTCGCCGCTGCCCGCGCCGGGCTTGATGTCGACGTCGAAGCCGGCGTCCTTGAAGTAGCCCTTTTCCTTTGCCACGTACGCGTATCCGTCGCGGCCGAAGTTGCCGAACGACGTCAGGTAGGTGACCTTCTCCAGCGCCTGCGTACCGCCGGCCGCGCCCTTGTCGTCCCCGTCGTCGCTGCAACCGGCTGCGGCGGCGAGTGTCGTGGCCAGCGCGGCGGCCACGAGCGTACGGGTGAATGTCCTTCTGTGCACCGTGTTCCTTCCCAACCGAGGGGGGTGTCGGCGGCCGGCGGAGGGTGCCGTGACGCCGTGGGGTGGTGTGGTGAAACTCGCCGGATCAGCGTATGGGAAGTCCTAACGATCATCGATGACAGGTGGGTCTCGAAGCCCCTTGTGGACAACCGTTCGCGACGGCCCGGGAGGGCGCTACAGTGTCAGCGCATTCATCACACTCCATCGGAAGCGCAGGCAGATGATCCGTCTCACCGGGGTCTCCCGGACGTTCACCGGGCGTTCCGGCACGGTGGACGCCTTGAGCGAGATCCATCTCGACGTGGCCGAGGGAGAGTTCGTCGCGGTGGTCGGCCGTTCCGGCTGCGGCAAGTCCACACTGCTCCGGCTCGTCGCCGGGCTGCTGCCGGCTACCTCCGGAGAGGTGGCGGTGTCAGGCGACCGGGTGACCAAGCCGCGCCGGGACATCGCGATGATGTTCCAGAAGCCGGCCCTGCTGCCGTGGCGCTCGGTGCTCGACAACGTGCTCCTCCCCGTGCAGATCTTCGGCTGGCGGAAGGCGGCGCACCGGCAGCGGGCCCACGAGTTGCTGACCATGACCGGCCTCGCCGGTTTCGAGAAGCGTTTCCCGCACGAGCTCTCCGGTGGCATGCAGCAGCGTGTCGCACTGTGCCGTTCGCTGATCGGCAATCCGCGGGTGATGCTCATGGACGAGCCGTTCTCCGCACTCGACGCCCTCACCCGCGAGGAGCTCTCGGGCGAGTTGCAACGTGTCCACATGGAGCTCAACACGACCATCGTCTTCGTCACTCACTCGATCGACGAGGCGGTCCTGCTCGCCGACCGCGTCGTGGTGCTCAGCCCCCGCCCGGGCCGGATCCGGGAGATCCTCGACATCAAGATTCCGCGGCCGCGCACCCTGGGCCGCGGTGCCCACCTCGAGGAAGTGGCCCGGTGCAGCGCCGAGCTGCACGAACTGCTGATGGCTTAGGACAAGAATGCGCGTCTGCCTGTTCGTCGAGCCGCACCGCGGCGCCACGTACGAGGACCAGCTCCGGCTCGCCCGGCACGCCGAGGAGGCGGGCTTCGAGGGGTTCCTGCGCGCCGATCACTACCAGTCGATGGGCGCGGACCCGGGGCTGCCCGGCCCCACCGACGCCTGGCTCACGCTGGCCGCGCTGGCCCGCGAGACCACCCGGCTGCGGATCGGCACGCTGGTCAGCTCGGCGACGTTCCGGCTACCCGGTCCACTTGCGATCATGGTGTCCCAGGTGGACGCGATGAGCGGTGGCCGGGTCGAGCTCGGCATGGGCGCGGGCTGGCTCGAGCGGGAGCACACCTCGTACGGCATTCCCTTTCCGCCGCTCGCGGAGCGTTTCGACCGGCTGGCCGAGCAACTGGCGATCATCACCGGGCTGTGGGCGACGCCGGACGGCGAGACCTACTCCTACGACGGCAAGCACTACCGGCTCCTCGACGCACCGGCCCTGCCCAAGCCGGTGCAGCGGCCCGGCCCGCCGGTGATCGTCGGAGGCCGGGGCCCGCGGCGCACACCTGAACTCGCCGCCCGCTTCGCGGACGAGTTCAACATGCCGTTCAAGACCGTGGCGGAGACGGCTGCGGCTTTCGAGAGGGTACGCCGGGCCTGCGAGACGTACGACCGCCCGGCGGACCGGCCCCTCACCCTGTCGGCGGGAGTGGTCGTGGCGCTGGGGCGTACGGACGCCGACGCCCACCGCCGCGCCGCTCCCCTGCACGTGCCGAGCGCCCTCCCGCCTGAGGACCCGGTGGTCGGCTCGCCGCATGCGCTGGTGCAGCGCCTGGGCGAGCTGGCGGAGATCGGCACCACCCGGGTGCACCTGCGGGTGATCGACATGTCCGACCTCGACCACGTCGACCTGATCGCCGACCAGGTCCTGCCGCTGGTGGGGTCGCTGTGACCGAGCGGGTGCCGGGCGCCGTGGGCCAGGAGATCATGCTCGAGAACGATCAGGTCCGGATCTGGCACATCTCCCTGCGCCCCGGCGAGACCCAGCCGCTGCACCACCACGGCCTCCCGTACGTGGTGGTCGCCGTCCAGGGCGCCAAGAACGTGATCCACACGGCCGCCGGCGCGCGCATCGAGGTCGAGGAGGAGACCGGCGCCATCGTGTTCCGCGAGCCCGGCCAGACTCACATGCTGACGAACGACGGTGACACTGTGTATATCGGCCGGATCATCGAGCTGAAGTCCGCCTAAGCGCGATTTTGGGCAGCCTTAAGAAGCGGCTTCCTGACTGGCGAGCAGACCGGACCATTCCGTAACGTGCCCGCCATGGCATTTCGGACCTGGGCCAAGCTGTTGTCCGCCACCCTCGGCGTGGGGGTCCTCGCGGGCGCCAGCCAGCTGGGATTGGCGTACGGGCTGGGCATCGTGCGCCTCACCCGGGTCCTCGACGTGACCACGCGTGATCAGTGGACCGCCCAGCTCGCCTGGGTCGCCTGGTTCCCGATGACCGCCGCGGTCGTGGGCGCCCTGGCCGGCGCCGCCTTCCTGCGCCGCTGGGCTCCGGCGGGCCGCGGCGGCGTCGGCACCGAACTTGCCCTGGCCTTCTCGGCGGCGATCGGGGCGGGGATCGTCGTACCGCTGACGATGCAGCCGGCCCGGACGGCACAGGTCGCCGGGGTGAACCCGGTCGTCGTCATCGCGATCTGCGCGGGGCTGGGAGCGCTGGTGGGCGTCTTCGCCGCCTGGGCCGCCCTCGCCCAGGCGGTGGCCCGGTGGAGCCTCGTGACCATGGGCATCGCGATCTGGGTCGTCGCCCTCGTCTCCGTCTCGCCGTCCCTGGCGCCCGGCGACCCGCTTCCGGCCGTACGGCTGGGGGTGTTCGATGCGGGCTTCCTGCCGCCGGCCGTGACGCAGCGGACCGCCCTGGCCACGATGCCCGCGCTGGCGCTGCTGGCCGGAGCGGCCCTGGGCTGGGCGGCCCGGCGCCGCGATCTGCCGACCCTGACGATCGCGCTGGCCGGGCTGCCGGGCCCGGCGCTGCTGACCATCTCCTACCTGATCGCGGGCCCCGGTGCGGGTGCGGACCGCTACCAGGTGGTCCCGTACTGGGCCGCGATGACGGCCACGGGCGCGGGCGTCCTCGGCTCGGTACTGGCGGCGGTCCTGCGACGTGCACCCGGCGCGGACGACGACGGTGACGCGCCCACCGAGAACCGCCCGCCGTTGCCCAAGCGCGCCGAGCAACCCGAGTCGGCCATCGCGGCCGCGCAGGCCACGCCCGAGTCCCCGCTCCGTACGTCGGACACAGCGGTCTTCGAATCACCCGCCGGCCGGCGCTCGAGCGCGGCGGATGCGTTCACGGGCCGCACCGGCGAGTTTCCCACCCGCCGTCCCGACACCGACGCGGACACGGCGTCGGACTCGACCCATCCGGCGCCGTTCGACGCTCGTGGCCGCTCGGGCGCCCCGGATCCGGCGCCGTTCGACGCTTTCGGCCGCAAGACCGGGCCGGCGCCCTACGTCCCCGAGCCCGCCACCCGCCCGCTCCCGCCCGAGGCGCTCCCGGCACCGAACCACCAGACTCCGGCCCTCCAGCCGCCGGCCGGGGACCAGCCGCGCTCGGTGGCCGGGCGGCTCGGCCGGAGCCTGCGCCCGGTCGCCCGCGGCCGCGCGAAGGGCCCACTGACCCCGGAGCCGACGGCGGTCAGCGCGCCGCTGCCGCAACCCGAGCCGGTGACGCCGCCGCTGCCGCTCACGCCCGCACCGCGCCCGGCCGACGTACCCCCGCAGGCGGTTCCGAAGGACGCGCCGGGCGGCGGCGGGCGCGGCCGCAACAAGTTCGGGCTTCGCCGGCGCAAGGACGAGGACTACGTCGACTGGGTCAGCGAACTCGGCAAATAGGCGTCACGGGAGCCGGCGGCAGTACAACGCGTCGGGGGTCCGCGCCGAGCCGAGCCGGCCGGTGTAGGCGATGCCCGCGGCGTACTCACCGTCGGCGCACTGCCCCTTGTAGTGGCCGGTGGCGAAGTCGCCGCCGGGCTCGCCTGCCGGCCGGTTGTCGCCGCGGTCGAACCACACCGTCCGCCCGCTTCCTGCCAGTGCGGTGCCCGACGCCGCGCACAACGCGCTCGACATCGCCGCGCCGCGGACGGCGTACCCGATGAGGAACGACCCCGACGGGCACTGCAGCTTGGTGTAGCCCGTGGCCCAGTCGGCGGAGACGTACCGCTCATCCGTGACGACCTGGTGATCACCCGAGGCCGCCCACAGGTCGGCGGCCGCGGTGTCGGTGCAGAGGCCCCGGTTGCCGGTGTGGCCGAGGCCGATGAGCCGCTGTCCGTCCGGGCATGCTGCCTTGCGTGCGCCGGGGTCCCAGTCCGGACGGTCCCGCATGCGCAGCGACGCGACGAAGTCACCGTGGTCCGGGCTCAGCATCGACCAGTGCGGCACCGGATCGACGTACCCGCTGCGGGCGGTGGAGGTGACCAGCCGCATCCAGGCGTCGGCCCGCCAGTCGGCACCGTCGTACGGACCGGTTCGGTGTCCCGCCCGGTCCCAGTAGAGCAGCGCCCACCCGTTGGTGCCGCGGTTCTCCGTCCAGCCCACCGCCGGCCAGTACGCGAAGTCGGCGTCCGCGGCGATCAGATAGTCGGTGAAGGCGGCGAACCAGGCGCGCTGTTTCGTCCCGGCTGCGACGTTGCCGTCCACGCCGAACTCGCTGATCCACACCGGTGCCGTGAAGTGCCGGCCGGACTCGCCGCTGACGAAGAAGGCGTCGCGCTGGAGAACGGCGTACAGCTCGTCGCGGCTCAGGTCGCGGTAGCGAGGGTCGCTGGTCTCGCCGATCCCGGTCGCGCCGCTGTGGTTCGGGCCGGTGTAGTCGTAGAAGTGCGCGGAGTAGACGAGCTTCCCGGATCTCACCAGCGTGTGCGAGAGCGAGCGTACGGGCGCCAGCGTCGGCCGCCCGTGCGGAAAGCCATCCACCGGGATCCCGGTCCAGTTGATGCCCTCGACGATGATCAGCAGGTTCGGGTTGGCCTCGCGCAGGATCCGGTCGCCGAGCCGCTGGGAGGCGGCGAACCAGTCGTGCTCGTCGCCGAGCCCCCAGTTGGGATCGTCCCAGACGTCCCGGCGTACCTCGTTGTAGAGATCCGCGCCCACCACGCGGGGGTTGTCCCGGTAGCGGCGGATGATCGACAGCCAGCTCTCCTCCCAGGCGGCGGTGCTCTGCGACGAGTTCCACCGCTCGTTGCCGTCGACGCCGCAGCACCAGCGAGTGGTGTTGGTGTGGTTGTTGAGGATCACCGCGAGACCGGCACCGGTGAGGGCGGCCACGACCCGGTCGTACACCTGCAGCGGCGTCATGCCGCGCAGCCCCGGGTTGGCCGCCACCGCGGCGTCGGTGACGGGCTGCGGATCGGTGAGCATCTCGTCGGAGAAGGGAAGCCGGACGCTGTTCAGGCCGATCGAGCGGAAGCCGGCGACGATCTCGTCCAGCGGTGCGCGGTCGAGGCCGAGCGGGATGCGCCCCGAGTTCTCGCCGGCGTGATGGTTGGCATCGTCGGCGGGATCGCCCGAGCCGTTCCACGTGCCGCTGGCGCCGTGCCAGTTGCCGGAACGCAGCTTGAACCGCATGCCGTCGGCGTCGACGATGTAGCGGCCCCGCGTGCTGAGCGGCGCCTTCCAACCGGCATCGGCGGGTGCGGCCACGGCATGGCCGCCCGAACCGGCGAAGGGCGCCGGGTCGCCGAAGGCGGCCGCGGGCACGCCGGGCAGGGCGAGAACGGCGACGAGCGCGGTGATGAACAGCACGACGATCTCCAACCCCTCGGCTTCAGCCTCCATTCAAGACCCGAACGACCGCCGACGCATAGCCGAACACCGATGGAATGATGAATCAGGAATGTACCGCTGGCTGGGGATTCACCGCACGATGAGCGCACGGCCCGAGGTTGGTCGGGCCCTGACGCCACGGAGTCCCGCATGTACGCAGACACATCGGCGCCCCGCCCGTCCCTCCTCCGCCGCGTGCTCGCCGCGATCGCGATCGCCTTCGCGGTCACCGGCGGCGCGCTCGTCGCCCCCGCCGGCGCCGCCCATGCCTCGGTCTACTCGAGCTGCGCGATCTCTCGGTGCGACGCCGCCCTCACCGCCCGGACCGGCTGGAGCCGGCTCGCGTGGCCCACCAGTGCAGGTTGGTACGCCTGGCCGTACGGGCAGGACAACTACACCGGCGGCACGTTCCAGAACCGTGAGCGCCAGCTGCCCACGAACGCCAGCTACAACGAGTACGACGTCTACCCGCGGCCCGAGAACGCGTCGCGGGACGCGTACCGGATCGTGGTGAACCGGGCCACCAAGGAGACCTGGTTCACCCCCGACCATTACGCCACCTTCTACAAGCTCTGAGCGGCCGACGTGACCGGGAGGTACACGCGACCTCCCGCGTTCACGAACTCCTCGCTCTTGTCCTGCATGCCCTTGGCGGCGTATTCCTTCAGCTCCTGGGTGATCTTCATCGAGCAGAACTTCGGCCCGCACATCGAGCAGAAGTGCGCCGTCTTCGCGGGCGCCGCCGGCAGGGTCGCGTCGTGGTACGCCCGTGCGGTGTCGGGGTCCAGCGACAGGTTGAACTGGTCCTCCCAGCGGAACTCGAAGCGTGCCTTGGAGAGCGCGTCGTCCCAGGCCTGCGCCCCCGCGTGCCCCTTCGCCAGGTCGGCGGCGTGCGCAGCGATCTTGTACGCGATGACACCCGCCTTCACGTCGTCCCGGTCGGGCAGCCCCAGGTGCTCCTTCGGCGTGACGTAACAGAGCATCGCGGTGCCGAACATGCCGATCATCGCGGCGCCGATGGCCGAGGTGATGTGGTCGTACGCGGGCGCGATGTCGGTGGTCAGCGGCCCGAGGGTGTAGAACGGCGCCCCGGCGCAGAGCTCCTGCTGGAGGTCGACGTTCTCCTTGATCTTGTGCATGGGCACGTGCCCCGGCCCCTCGATCATCACCTGTACGCCGTGCTCCCACGCGACGTGCGTCAGCTCGCCCAGCGTCCGGAGCTCCGCGAACTGCGCCTCGTCGTTGGCGTCCGCGATCGAGCCGGGACGCAGCCCGTCACCCAGCGAGAAGGTCACGTCGTAGCGTGCGAGGATCTCGCACAGCTCGGCGAAGTTCTCGTAGAGGAAGTTCTCGCGGTGGTGAGCCAGGCACCACGCGGCCATGATCGAACCACCGCGCGACACGATGCCCGTCACCCGGTTCACCGCCAGCGGCACGTACGGCAGGAGCACTCCGGCGTGGACGGTCATGTAGTCGACGCCTTGCTCGGCCTGCTCGATGACCGTCTCGCGGAACACCTCCCACGAGAGCTTGACCGGGTCGCCGTCGACCTTCTCGAGCGCCTGGTAGATCGGCACGGTACCGATCGGCACCGCGGAGTTGCGGATGATCGCCTCGCGCGTCTCGTGGATCCGCTTGCCGGTCGACAGGTCCATCACCGTGTCGGCACCCCAGCGCGTGGCCCAGGTCAGCTTGTCGACCTCCTCGGCGATCGAGGACGTGACGGCGGACGTACCGATGTTGGCGTTGACCTTCACCAGGAACCGGGAACCGATGATCATCGGCTCGGTCTCGGGGTGGTTGACGTTGGCGGGCAGCACGGCCCGGCCCGCCGCGATCTCCTCGCGCACGACGGACGGGTCGACGTTCTCGCGGATGGCGACGAACTCCATCTCGTCGGTCACGATGCCCGCGCGGGCATATGCGAGCTGGGTCGGGCGCACGCCCGCGAGTGGCGTACCTCCGCCCGCGACCGGCGCGACGTCGCCGCGGGCCGCGATCCACGGACCTCGCAGCGGCGGCAGGCCGACCTCGGGGTCACTGCCCGGACCGGACGTGTCGTAGAGCCGCACCGGCGGGTTGTCGCCGGTCAGCTCGATCTCCGCGAACGGCACCCGCAGGTCCGGACGGGATCCCTCGACGTACACCTTGCGCCTCATTTTTCCTCCCCAATCATGATGAACCGGGCGCGACAGGGCCGCAGGGGGCCGCGCCGGTGGCTTTCCTCCACCGCTCAGGCGAAGTGGTGCAGCGGCCCCGGCCCCGCTCCGAGCTTCCAGTCGCGGCCGCCCGCCAGCGCCCGCGCCACGTAGGACTTGGCGTTCCCGACCGCCGCCGCGATGTCGTCGCCGAGCGCCAGCCGCGCGGCGATCGCGGACGAGAACGTGCAGCCGGACCCGTGGTTGTTGGCCGTGGGCACCGGCTCGCCCCGCACCATCTCGGTGCGGCCGCCGGTGTGCAGCACATCCACGGCCAGCTCACTGCCGGTGACCACTACCGCCTCGGGCCCCCGCGCGACCAGCGCGGCCGCCGCTCGGGCCATCTCCTCGGCCGTCTCGACCCGGGCCTCGAGGAGGGCGCCGGCTTCGTGCCGGTTCGGCGTCAGAACCCTCGGGTACGGGATCAGCGGCGCGACAGCCGCAACACCGGACAACCGGCTGCCACTGGTGGCGACGAGCACGGGATCCACCACCAGGTTCGGCAGCTCCGGAGCCCGGGCGGCGAGCACCGCGGCGACCGCCGGATCGCCCACCATGCCGACCTTGACCGCCGCCACCTCGAAGTCGTCGAGGACGGCGTCCAGCTGGGCCGCCACGATGTCCGCCGGCACCGAATGGATCGCGGTGACGCCGAGCGTGTTCTGCGCGGTGATCGCCGTGACCACGGAAACCCCGTACGTCCCCAGCGCCGCGAACGTCTTGAGATCGGCCTGGATCCCCGCCCCACCACCGGAATCCGACCCCGCGATGGTCAACACGACCGCCGGGGTCACGAAGCCACCGCCTCGACCAGCATCCGCGTCGTCCTCTCCGGATCGTCCGACCGCATGATCGCTCCCATCACCGCCACGCCGGCCGCCCCCGCCCGCACGCACGCCGACGCCCGCTCCGGCGAGTCGATCCCGCCCAGCGCCAGCCACGGCCGCCTCACGGCGCCCGGGTCGCCGCCGGCCATGGTGCTGGGCCGGCGATGCCGAAACCCCGCCCGCCGGGTCTCGCGGCCGGACGAGCCGGCGGACTCCACCAGCTCGGCGGCGCGCGAAACGCCCAGCGCCGGGCCGTACCCGGGCTTCGACGCCGTAGCGAAGATCGGCGAAAGCGTGACGTAGTCCTCATCGGACAGCGGTTCCGTGCCATGCCACGAGCGTCCCACTAGATCCATATCCGGCGGCAGGTTATCCACAGCGGACAGATGAACCGCTCGGCCACCCAACGGATCCGGACCGGCGACGATCACCGGCGCCACCGCTCGCAGCTCTGAGGCGAGTGCCGAGCGGTGCCCGTACGAAAGATCCTTCTCCCGCAGGACGACCCACGACGCGCCGCCGCGGACCGCGGCCCGGACCACCTCGACCAGCGGCCCGGCGGCGAGCCGGCGGTCCGTGAGCACGACGACGCCCGTCGGGATCACCATGCCGGCAAGCCGTCGTCCGAGGTGGATGCGAGGGCGTGGTAGCGCTTGGGGATCCGGCCGGCACCCGCGGCGAGGCGGCCGGCCTCCACGGCATGCCGCATGGCCGCCGCCATCCGCGCCGGGTCCGCCGCCCGCGTCACCGCCGAGGCGATGAGCACGGCGTCGCAGCCCAGCTCCATCGCCAGCGCCGCGTCCGAGGCGGTGCCGATACCGGCGTCGAGGATCACCGGTACGTCGACACTGTCGCGGATCAGCTGGATGTGATGGGGATTGCTGATGCCCAGGCCGGACCCGATCGGCGCGCCCGCCGGCATGACCGCCGCGCAGCCGATGTCGGCCAGCCGACGCGCCAGGATCGGATCGTCGCTGGTGTACGGCAGTACCCGGAACCCGTCGCCGACCAGCGTCTCCGCCGCCCGGAGCAGCTCCACGCCGTCCGGTAGCAGCGTCCGCTCGTCCCCGATCACCTCGAGTTTGATCAGGTCTGTCTCGAACGCGTCCCGGGCGAGGTGCGCCGCTTTGACGGCGTCCGTGGCGGTGTAGCACCCGGCAGTGTTCGGCAGCACTCGCATGCCCAACCGGTCGAGCAGCGGCAGCAGGCCCGGCCCGGCCGCGTCGACCCGGCGCAGCGCGACGGTCACCATCTGCGTGCCGGAGGCCACGATCGCCGCCTCCAGCGCGGCCAGACTCTCCGCTCCGCCGGTGCCGAGGATGAGCCGCGTCCCCCCGAGAAGATCCTCCACGTCAACCACCCTGGGCGGCGGTGAGGACCTCGACGCGGTCACCCTCGGACAACTGCGCGCCCGGCCAGGCGGAGCGGGGCACGACCTCGCCGTTCACGGCCACCGCGACGCCACGCCGCGCCTCCGTGACGGCGGCGACCAGCCGCTCGACGGTGCTGCCGGCGTCGATGGTGCGGCCGGCGCCGTTGACGGTGACCCTCATGCGAACCTCCCGGGCGCGAACGCTTCGAGCAACGGATCGTGCCGGCCCGTGAACACCAGGTCGGCGATGAGATCGGCGGTGACGGGCGCGAGCAGCACGCCGTTACGGTGGTGACCGGCCGCGACGTAGACGTCGTCGCGCAGGCGGCCGAGCAGCGGCGCGTTGTCCGGGGTGGACGGCCGGTGCCGCACGACGGTCTCGCTCAAAGTCAGCTCGCCCAGCTCGGGCACGATGTCGGTGGCGGCACGCAGCAGCTCGAGGACGGCACCCGCGGTCACCGCGAAGTCGGCGCGTTCCTCCTGGGTCGCGCCGACGACCACCTCGCCGTCCGCGCGGGGGACGAGGTAGACGTGGCGTCCGTCCGCGTACCCGACCACCACGTGCTGCAGCAGGCCCGGTTCCCCGCGCAGGCGCAGCACCAGCCCCTTCACCGGGCGTACCGGCAGTCCGGTCAGCGCGGCGGTTCCGGTGCCGGCCGCCACCACCACCGGCCCCGGCGGGAGCTCGGTGACCTTCCCCGGCACCACCGCGTCGCCGAGGGCGGCCCGCAGCGCGGCGACCACGCGCCGCGGGTCCACCTGGAGATCGTCGGGGACGTACGCCCCGCCGCGCAGCCGCGGGGACAGGGCGGGTTCCAGCTCGCGGACGGCGCTGGGCAGCAAGCGGCGCACCTTGAGGTCGTGCTGCTCCCGGTACGCCCACATCCGCTGAGCCTCGGCCAGATCATCGCCGGTCAGCGCCACGGCCAGCGAGCCCCGGGGATCGAAGCCCACGTCCAGGCCGGTCTCCTCGTGCAGGCCGGCGACGAAGCCGGGCCACCGGGAAGCCGATTCGATCATGAGGGCGGTGAGGGCCTCCTGCCCGAACGCCGCCTCGGCCACGGGGGCCAGCATGCCGGCGGCCGCGTACCAGGCGGCGTCGTCCGCCCCGCCGTCGTGCACGGTGACCCGCATCCCCCGTTGCCGGCAGCGCCACGCGACGGCGAGACCGATGATCCCGCCGCCCACCACGGTCAGGTCCGTCACGGCAGGACCTTCAGCAGCCGCTCGACGGCCTCCCCGGGGTCCGCGGCGTTCGCGACGGCACCCACCACGGCCACGCCGGTCGCGCCGGCCCGGACCAGCTCGGCGGCACTGTCCACAGTGACGCCGCCGATCGCCACGACCGGTACGCCGGGCACAGCCCTCGCCACCTCGCCGATCCGCGCGGGCCCCAACGGCGCTGGCAGGCCGGGCTTCGTCACGGTCGCGAAAGCGGGCCCGACACCCAGATACGTGGCGCCGGCAGCGATCGCCGCCCGCGCCGCTGCAGGGTCCCGGCACGTGGCCCCGAGCACGCCGCGGTCGCCGAGCACCTTACGTGCGGCCGCCACCGGCAGGTCGTCGGCGCCGACATGCGCCCCGTCGGCGTCCACCGCCAGCGCGACGTGCAACCGATCGTTGATCAGGCATCGCACGCCGGCGGGACGGCACCGGGCGACGGTCTCGGTCGCCAGCTCGAAGAAGATCCGGTCGGTGACGTCGTCCTCGACGCGGACCTGGATCGCCAGCCGGTCGGCGGCTCCTGATCGCTGCGCGGCGGCCACCGCGGCGGCCACGACGGCGATCGGATCACGCCCGGACCGGGCATCGGTGATGACATGCAGACACGGGAAAGCAGGGTCCACAACGCACTCCTCCCTGCGCCGGCATGACCCGGATCAGGTTCGACGGTCGGGGGCCGCGTCAGCCCCCCTCTCAGCCCGGTGCACCGGACTCCCGTGGGGTTGGTTCCGACGCCGACACTAGCGCCGCGCCGCCGTCCGCGTAAACCCCCGTCAGCGGACGTCCCAGACCGGCTCCGGCGTCTCCACGACCTCGCCGTCCCCCTGGAAGAGCACGAACCGGTCGAAGCCGCGAGTGAACCAGCGGTCGTGGGTGACGGCTATCACCGTGCCCTCGAACGCCTTCAGCCCCTCCTCGAGCGCCTCCGCCGACGCCAGGTCCAGGTTGTCCGTCGGCTCGTCCAGCAGCAGCACCGTCGCGCCCGACAACTCCAGCAGCAGCACCAGGAAACGCGCCTGCTGGCCGCCCGAGAGCGTGCCGAACCGCTGATCACCCTGCGCAGCCAGCTCGTAGCGGTTGAGCGCCTTCATCGCCCCCGCCCGATCCATTCCGGACCGGTGGTCGTCGCCGCGCCACAGGATCTCGACCAGCGTGCGGTCGAGCAGTTCGGGCCGGTCGTGGGTCTGCGAGAAGTGCCCCGGCCGCACCCGGGCACCGAGACGAGCCGTGCCGCTGTGCGCCACGTGGGCGAGCGGCGCGCCGTCGACCGGCTTGTTGTCGGCCTCCGGGGCGGTGCCGCCGGCCGCCAGCAGCCGCAGGAAATGCGACTTGCCGGTGCCGTTCGCGCCCAGGACGGCGACGCGGTCGCCGTACCAGATCTCCAGGTCGAAGGGGAAGGTCAGGTCCTCCAGCTCCAGCTCCGTGCAGACAACGGCCCGTTTTCCGGTACGCCCACCGCGCAGGTTCATCCGCAGCGACTGTTCCTTCGGCGGCAGCGGCGGCGGACCGGCCTCCTCGAACTTGCGCAGCCGCGTCTGGGCGGCCTGGTAGCGCGACGCCAGCCCGTCGTTGAACGTCGCCTTCTGCTTCAGGGTGAACACCAGCTCGCGCAGCTTCTCGTGCTCCTCGTCCCAGCGGCGCCGCAGCTCCAGCAGCCGCTCGTGACGGTTGGCGCGTGCCTCGTGCCAGGAGGCGAACCCGGCGGGATGGGTCCACGCACCACCGCCCTCGACCGCCACCACCCGGGTCGCGGTCTGCGCCAGCAGCTCCCGGTCGTGCGAGACGTAGAGCACCGACTTGGGCGAATCCCGCAGCCGTGCCTCCAGCCACCGCTTGCCGGGCACGTCGAGGAAGTTGTCCGGCTCGTCGAGGAGCAGCACCTCGTCGCCGCCGCGCAGCAGCAGGTCGAGCGCGAACCGCTTCTGCTGGCCGCCGGAGAGCGTGCGCACCGGGCGGGTGCGTACCTCCTCCCACGGCTTGCCGAGGATCGAGACGGCGACCGTGTCGAAGAGGACCTCGGCGTCGTAGCCGCCGGCCTCGC
This sequence comes from Actinoplanes sp. NPDC049681, assembly GCF_044465265.1. Lineage (NCBI taxonomy): Bacteria > Bacillati > Actinomycetota > Actinomycetes > Micromonosporales > Micromonosporaceae > Actinoplanes > Actinoplanes sp. NPDC049681. The sequence continues at coordinate 336,191 of NZ_JBITLP010000003.1, read as the reverse complement.
CCCACCCGGTCAGCGCGTTGGCGAACCGCAGCTGCGCCTTCTCCGAGTCGGGCGCGGACCGCAACGCGGCGTCGGCGTCGGCCATGGCTTCGCCGGCCGTCCGCAGCTCGGGGGCCACCAGGGACAAGGCAAGATCTGCAAGGGTACGGTCGTCGCCGATCATCCCGATGAACTGGCGCATGACGCCGAGCCCGCCGGAGCGCGCCACCGTACCGACCGGTACGGCGAGATCACCGGCGACCATCCGCAGCAGCGTGGTCTTGCCGGCGCCGTTCGGCCCGACGAGCGCCACCTTCGCGCCCTCGCCGACCCGGAAGGAGACGTCGGAGAAGAGCTCCCGTCCGTCCGGCAGCACAAACCCGACCCCGGCGACATCCACGTAACCCACGCGGCCATCCTCCCCGAGGAAGCGGCGTGGGTCAGTCGGTTTTTGCGCGTCCCCGCGTCACCCTCAGCACGCGGAAGCCGCGCTGGCTGGCCGTACGCTGCACGTCCCAGTCCCGGTCGGTCAGCCAGGAGTGCAGGGAGTCACCGCCCAGGTTGCGGTTGATGACCAGCCACGCCACGCCGGCGGGCGTCAGCCGGGCCAGCCAGCGGTCCATCAGCGCGTGCAGCTCGGCCTTGCCGACGTGGGTGGGCGGGTTGCTCCAGATCTCGTCGAACGCCACGCCGTCGGGCACCTCGTCGGGCGCGCAGACCCGGATCCGGCCGGCCAGTCCGAGCGCCGCCGCGTTCTCGGCCGTCAGGTCCCGGGCCCGCGAGTTGACGTCGATCGCGTACACCGTGGCGGCGGGTGCCTCGCTGGCGAGCACGCAGGCGATCGGGCCGTACCCGCAGCCCAGGTCGAGCAGGGTGCCCGTGGTCGCCGCCGTCGGCAGGTCGGCCTTGCGCAACAGCACCGCGGTGCCCGGGTCGAGCCGCCCGGCGGAGAAGACCCCGCGCGCGACCGCCAGGTCGTACGCGCGCCCGGCCGCGGAGAACTCGATCCGCCCACGGGTCTCGGGGCCGGCCGGCTCGGCAGTGAAGTAATGGTCGGCGCTCACCCCGTCAGTCTCCCGCCGCGCAACGAGGCCCGGCCCACCGGGGTGCCGCACAATCTGTGCGTTCATCGATCACGGTGCGCTCCTACCGTGGCATCCATGCTCCGCGACTCCCACTCCCGCTCCGCCCATCGTGCGAATCCGGGGAGCGGACTCGCGATCCAAGCCCTCGTACGGGTGACCGCCCCGGCCCAGCACCGCCGCCCGCACCGGGCGGCCGTCGTGATCCCCCGGATGCGGACCCCCGAGAGGCATGCACCCCGGCGCCGGGCGAACCCTGCCCGGCCCTCGCTCGCGGACCGGCTTCTCGTGACGGCCCGCTCCGCGGCGGCCGCCCGGGTCCGGCCCCAGGACGAGACCACGCAGCGCCTGTGGCCGCGCGCCGTGGTGCGCGGGGTCCCCCGTCGCCCCGGCGGCCCGCTGCACCCCCTGGCTCAGCCGCAGCAGGCGCTGCAGCTGCTGCTGAGCGGCCTCGGCGCGCTCATCATGACGTCGATCGTCGTGCTCACCCTGTTCTTCGTGATCGCCGAGGAGAGCCGGGGGCCGGTCGACGGCTCGTCGGCGTCGCCCGGGATCGCGGCGGAGGCGATCAGCTCCCGCGACGTGGACACCGCCCCGCTCACGCGGGGGGAGGTCTTCGGCACCCCCGAGATCCGGCTCGCGGCCGGCAGCGCGCCCTACCGGGTCACCATGACCCACACCGACACCGACTGCGGCGTCGCCACCACCGGCGACGTCGGCGGTGTGCTGAGCGAGCGCGGGTGCAGCCAGGTGGTCCGGGCGGCCATGGTCGCACCGTACGGCGGCTACCGGGTCACCGCCGGCATCTTCAACCTGCCCGACGCGGCGAGCGCCGAGGCGGCCGGCGACGACATCCAGGTCTCGGTCGAATCCGGCCGCGGCAGCTTCGCGGCGCTGGACACCGGCGACGCCCCGGCCACCCCGCTGACCCAGGTCGGCTGGCACGACAGGGGCCACTACCTGCTCTACTGTGTCATCTCGCGCCCGGACGGCAGCCTCGTCGCCGACGACGACCCGTACGCGGAGCAGATCACGGTCGACCTGGTCGAGCACTATCTGGCCCAGGACGTCCTCGGCAAGCGCAGCGTCAGCCCTTAGAGCCAACCCTGTCAGGCGCGCAGGCGGCGGGTCGCGTCGGCGCGGCTGGCGTACTGCGCCTCGTCCGGGTAGCCGACCTCGACCAGCGTCAGCCCGTGCGCCGGCGCCACCGTCACCTCGCTGGACCTTTCCCGCAGCGTCAGCAGCTTCGCCGGCCAGGCGGGATCCCGGCGGCCGTCGCCGACGGTGAGCATCGCCCCGACCAGGCTGCGTACCATCGCCTGGCAGAACGCGTCCGCCTGCACGGTCGCGACCGCGACCCCGTCCGGATCACGGCGCCACTCCAGCCGGGTGATCGCGCGCACGGTGGTCGCGTGCTCCTTGCGTTTGCAGTACGCGGCAAAGTCGTGCAACCCCACCAGCCCGGCCGCGGCCTCGTTGAGCCGGCCCAGATCCAGCGGGCGCACCCACCCGAGGGTGTCGTGGCGCCGCAGCGGCTCCGGCCCGTAGACGGTGTCCGCGACCCGGTACTCGTACCGGCGGTAGGTGGCCGAGAAGCGGGCGTCGAAGGTGGCGGGTACGGGCGTCACCGCCTTCACCCGGGCGTCCGGTGGCATCAGCGCCGCGAGCCGGCGCAGCAGCGACTCCCGCAGCGCCTCCCAGGTGTCCACCGGCAAATCGATGTGGCACACCTGCCCGGTGGCGTGCACCCCGGCGTCCGTACGACCCGCCACGGTCAGCCCGAGCGGCAGATCCGGCCCGACGAGCTTTCCGAGCGCCTCGGTCAGCGCCCCGGCCACCGTACGGCGAGACGGCTGGGCCGCCCATCCCGAGAATTCCCCGCCGTCGTAGGAGACGTCGAGACGCAGACGAGTCGTGTCGGGCAAAACCGGTCCTCTGTCCGTACGGAAGATGCGAAACGGCCCGGCACCCCGAGAAGGGTGCCGGGCCGCACGTGCCTGATCAGGCCTTGGCGTCGTCGGTGTCTTCGCCCTCGGCCTGGTCGCCCGGGCCCTCGGCGCCCTTGTCGCCGGACGCGTTCACCGGCGGCTCGGAATCCTGGTCCGCAGCCGGAGCCTCGTCGGCGGCCGGAGCCGTCGTGGCCGGAGCCTCGTCCTCGCGGGCGAGCGCCTCGACCTTGTCCTGCTGCGCGGCGGCCTTGCGGGCAGCCTTCTTGGCCGGCGCCGTGGTGGCCGCGACCTGCAGCTCCTCGACCAGCTCGATGATCGCCATCGGAGCGGCGTCGCCCTTGCGGGGACCGGTCTTGGTGATCCGGGTGTAGCCACCCGGCCGGTTGCCGTAGCGCGGGGCGATCTGCTCGAACAGCGAGTAGACGACGTCCTTGTCCTTGACGACGGTCAGCACCCGGCGGCGGGCGTGCAGGTCACCGCGCTTGGCCTTGGTGATGAGCTGCTCCGCCAGGGGGCGCAGGCGCTTCGCCTTGGTCTCGGTCGTCTTGATCTTCCCGTGCCGGAAGAGCTCCGTGGCCAGGTTGGCCAGCAGCAGCTTCTCGTGCGCCGGGCTGCCGCCGAGGCGGGGACCCTTGGTGGGCGTGGGCATTTCTTGCTCCTAATTAATGGCGCGGCAGCCGAGGCTCAGAGCTGCTCGGTCTCGCGGTAGTCGTCGGTGTCGTAGTCCACGTCGCCGAACGAGTCGACCACGTGCGCCGGGTCGAAGGACGGCGCGCTGTCCTTCAGGCCCAGGCCCATTCCGGCGAGCTTCATCTTGACCTCGTCGATCGACTTCTGACCGAAATTCCTTATATCCAGAAGGTCGGCCTCCGTCCGCCCGATCAGTTCGCCGACGGTGTTGATGCCCTCGCGCTTGAGGCAGTTGTACGACCGGACCGTGAGGTCCAGCTCCTCGATCGGCAGGGCAAGGTCGGCGGCCAGCTGGGCGTCCTGCGGCGACGGGCCGATGTCGATGCCCTCGGCCGTCTCGTCCAGCTCGCGGCAGAGGCCGAACAGCTCGACGAGGGTCGAGCCGGCCGACGCCAGCGCGGTGCGGGGCGAGATCGACGCCTTCGACTCGACGTCGATGATCAGACGGTCGAAGTCGGTGCGCTGCTCGACACGGGTCGCCTCGACGCGGTAGGTCACCTTCATGACCGGCGAGTAGATCGAGTCGACCGGGATGCGGCCGATCTCGGCGCCGGCGCTCTTGTTCTGCGCCGCCGTGACGTAGCCACGGCCCCGCTCGACGGTGAGCTCCATGTCGAGCCGGCCCTTGCTGTTGAGGGTGGCCAGCTTCAGGTCGGGGTTGTGCACGGACACGCCGGCCGGGGGCTGGATGTCACCGGCGGTGACGTCGCCCGGGCCCTGCTTGCGCAGGTACATGCTGACCGGCTCGTCGTGCTCGGAGCTGACGGTGAGCTCCTTGACGTTCATGACGAGCTCGACCACGTCCTCCTTGACACCGGGGATCGTGGTGAACTCGTGCAGCACGCCGTCGATCTTGATGCTGGTGACCGCCGCGCCCGGGATGGACGACAGCAGGGTCCGCCGCAGCGAGTTGCCGAGGGTGTAGCCGAAGCCCGGCTCCAGGGGCTCGATGGTGAACCGGGAGCGGGTCTCGCTGAGCGACTCTTCCGAGAGGCTCGGACGCTGGCTGATGAGCACGCGTTTCTTCTTTCTGTCGGGCCACCCGCTATTTGATGGCCGTCCTGATGTGATGCACCGGGCGCCTCCTGGCGGAGGCGCCCGGCCGGAGCGCTACTTGGAGTAGAGCTCGACGATCAGCTGCTCCTGGACCTGCGTGTCGATGACGGCGCGGGCCGGGAGCGAGTGGATCAGGATCTTCATCTCGCTCGGGATGGGCTCGAGCCACGCCGGCACCGGCCGGGAACCGGCCTGCGCCTGGGCGACGACGAAGGGGGTCATCTCCTTCGACTTCTCCCGGAGCGTGACGATGTCGTGCTCCTTCACCCGGTACGACGGGATGTCGACCTTCACGCCGTTGACCAGGAAGTGGCCGTGCTTGACCAGCTGCCGGGCCATGTCCCGGGACGCGGCGTAGCCGGCCCGGTAGACGACGTTGTCCAGCCGCGACTCGAGGATCTGCAGCAGCACCTCACCGGTCTTGCCGGGCTTGGTGACAGCCTCCTCGTAGTAACCGCGGAACTGCTTCTCGAGGACGCCGTACGTGCGGCGGGCCTTCTGCTTCTCGCGGTGCTGGAGCAGGTACTCGGTCTCCTTGGTCCGGCCGCGTCCGTGCTGCCCGGGCGGGAACGGCCGGGACTCGAACGGGCACTTCGGACCATCGCACTTGCTGCCCTTGAGGAACAGCTTCATCTTCTCGCGGCGGCAGCGCTTGCAGTCCGCACCTGTGTAACGAGCCATTGCTTCGATCTCTCCCTTAGACCCGGCGACGCTTCGGCGGACGGCATCCGTTGTGCGGCTGCGGCGTGACGTCGGAGATCTGCCCGACCTCGAGGCCGGCGGCCTGCAGCGAACGGATCGCGGTCTCCCGGCCGGAACCGGGGCCCTTGACGAACACGTCGACCTTGCGCATGCCGTGCTCCATGGCCCGGCGCGCGGCGGCCTCGGCGGCCAGCTGCGCGGCGAACGGAGTCGACTTGCGGGAGCCCTTGAAGCCCACCTGGCCCGACGAGGCCCAGGAGATGACCGCACCGGTCGGGTCGGTGATCGACACGATGGTGTTGTTGAAGGTGCTCTTGATGTGCGCCTGCCCGTGGGCGACGTTCTTGCGTTCCTTGCGCCGGACCTTCTTGACTGCGGCCCCTGCGCGTGCCTTCGGTGGCATAAGTCAGTGCGCTCCTATTACTTCCGACCGGGCTTCTTCTTACCGGCGACCGTGCGCTTCGGACCCTTGCGGGTACGAGCGTTGGTCCGCGTGCGCTGACCCCGGACGGGGAGCCCACGACGGTGGCGGATGCCGGCGTAGCAGCCGATCTCGACCTTGCGGCGGATGTCCGCGGCGACCTCGCGGCGAAGGTCACCCTCAACCTTGAAATTGGCCTCGATGTAGTCGCGGAGCTGGACGAGCTCCTCGTCAGTGAGGTCCTTGGCGCGCTTGTTCAGGTCAATGCCGGTCGCGGTGAGCGCCTCGACGGCGCGGGTCCGACCGACCCCGAAGATGTAGGTGAGCGCGATCTCCATCCGCTTTTCGCGGGGAAGATCGACGCCGACGAGTCGAGCCATAAGTGGGCGTACTCCTCAGATGTCTCACGGAGGTCTGTGCCCGTCCCTGCCCCGCCTGCCCGGGCGGGCCCCGGCCTCCGACCGGGGGTGAAGCCGCGCGCCATCGTCATGCATGACACCGCGGCTGGGACGAGCTTCTTCAGTGGTACGGATCTGGCAGTGCGAGGCTGGGATCAGCCCTGGCGCTGCTTGTGACGCGCGTCGGTCTTGCAGATGACCATGACGCGCCCGTGCCGCCGGATGACCCGGCAGTTGTTGCAGATCCGCTTGACGCTCGGCTTGACCTTCACGGTTTGCCTAACTCTCAGTCAGACGGGATGTGGATCCCCGCGACCCTGTTACTTGTAGCGATAGACGATGCGCCCACGGGTCAGGTCGTACGGCGAAAGCTCGACGACGACCCGGTCCTCGGGAAGGATGCGGATGTAGTGCTGCCGCATCTTGCCGGAGATGTGAGCGAGCACCTTGTGACCATTCGCGAGCTCCACACGGAACATGGCGTTCGGCAGGGGCTCGATCACTCGGCCTTCGATCTCGATGGCTCCGTCTTTCTTTGGCATGTCCTCCGCTACCTGACATCGGGTTCTTGGGGGCAGGCTCACAACATTCATCCCGACCCCGGGGGGCCGGACCAGCCGCGGCTCCGGCGCCATCAGAAGCGCTTGATGGACATGCCGGAGTGGACGCTGTGCGCCAGCAAGCCAGTGTACGCGCGCACGGGCATCGACACCAAACCGAGGTCCCCGCAACCCGGAGTCGGGTGTGTCGACGGTCCACAGAACCGGACAAAGACGCCGGATCAGTGCGTGTTCTTCGGCTCTTTCACCGGCGCGGCCCCCGCCGGCAGCTCCCCGCGCGCGATCGCCTCGGCCCGCAGCGCCCGGCGCTCCCGCTTGAGCTGTCTCGCCCGCTCCTTGCGCACCTTCTTCTCGGCCCACCGCCGGGGTTCGCCGGTGGCCAGCCCGGAGGTCGTCGCGATCACCGGCCCGATCCCCCACGCCACGGCGACCCACACCGGCCAGAAGTACGTCAGCTCGCCCGCCGCCAGGCAGGTCACGGCCCATATCGCGACCATGGTGCCCACCACGGGCAGCCAGCTCCCCCAGACATGAGCCAGCCACCTGCGCCTCAGCTCGCGGTCCGAGGCGGTGACGACGGGTGAGGCGTCGGGCACCGTCGCGGCCGGCAGGTCCGTCAGCAGCCCGCCCAGCTCTCCGTAGGTCTTGGCCGCGTACGCCCGCTGCAGCCGCTCGTCGTACTCGTGCAGCTCGAGGCGGCCCTCGTCCAGCGCCACCCGCAGCTGATCGGCGACGGCCTGCCGGTCGGCGTCGGCGGCCCTCATCTCGTCCCGCCCCATACCCTCCAGGATGCCAGCGCGACGCTCGTGACGGCGGAGAGCCCCGTCAGCGCCGGCGGCCGGTCCGGCGGCCCATGATGCCGAGCACCAGGGGAATGAGCATCCAGCCCGGCCAGAAGTAGATCCACTCCCCCGACGCCAGGGAGGACAGCGCCCACACGATGATGCAGATCACCACGACGCCCGCGTAGGAGGCCACCCACGGCGGTCCGGACGGCTTGGGCACCTCCGCGGCACCGGGCGCGCCCACCAGGCCCTCCTGCGGTGACTGAGGCGCCATCTGCGCACGCTGCGCGGGGATCGTGCCGGGAAGATCGGCGGTGAGGCCGTCCAGCTCGCCGAACGTCTTCGCCCCGTACGCCCGCTGCAGCCGCTCGTCGTACTCGTGGAGATCGAGGCGGCCCTCGTCCAGCGCCAGCTTCAACTTGTCGGCGACGGCCTGCCGCTCGGCGTCGCCTGCCCGCATCTCGTCCTGACCCATGGCGTCAGCATGCCAAACGCGGCGCCGGCCCGCGCCCCCGCGATCAGGGTTTGCTCGGTCGCCGAGCCAATTGCCCCGGAACCAGGTCGCGGCTACTCCGCGAGCGAGTCTGCCGCAGGCTGGCGGGACGTCACGAGATCGCCCAGGCGGGCGCGCCCACCGTCCGGCGCCGTCGTCACCCAGACGCCGTCCTCGAGCAACGCCATCGTGTGTTCCACGTGCGCCGCCATTGACCCGTCGCGGGTCACGACCGTCCAGCCGTCCGACAGTTCCTGCGTGCGGGGCGAGCCCATCGTGATCATCGGCTCGATCGCCAGGCAGAGGCCGGGCACCAGGCGCGGGCCCTTGCCGGGCTTGCCGTGGTTGAGCACGTGCGGGTCCTGGTGCATCTCGGTGCCGATGCCGTGTCCGCCGTACCCGTCGACGATGCCGTAGCGGCCAGCCTTGCGGACGGCCTTCTCGACGTTGAACGAGATGTCGGTGAGGCGGCCACGGCCGTTGGCGGCGCCGCGCGCCGCGGCGGCGATCCCCGCCCACATCGCGTCCTCGGCCACCTCTGCCATGCGCAGCAGCTCGGGTTCGGTCTCGCCGACCCCGACGGTGATCGCCGAGTCGCCGTGCCAGCCGTTCAGGATCGCACCGCAGTCCAGCGAGATCAGGTCGCCTTCACGCAGCACCTGGTCGGGCGAAGGGATGCCGTGGACCACCTGCTCGTTGACCGACGCGCAGATCGACGCCGGGAATCCGTGGTAGCCCTTGAACGACGGGACGGCGCCCGCGTCCCTGATGACCTTCTCCGCGATGGCGTCCAGGTCCGCGGTCGAGACCCCGGGGGCCACGGCCGCGCGCATCGCGTCGAGCGCGGCGGCGACGACCAGGCCGGCGCCGCGCATGAGCTCGATCTGTTCCGGCGTCTTGAGCTGGATGTCCAGCTGCTGACGGCGCATGTCAGCCCCCGTACGACCGCAGCGCGTCGATCGCACGCACGGTGACGTCCTCGACCGGCCCGGTGGCATCGATGCCGACGAGCTTGCCCTGGGCGCCGTAGAAGTCGACGAGCGGTGCGGTCTTGTCCGCGTACTCGACGAGGCGGTTGGCGATGGTCTCCGCCCGGTCGTCGTCACGCTGGAACAGCTCGGACCCGCACCGGTCGCAGACGTTCTCCTTGCTCGTGGGGTCGAACTCGACGTGCCAGATCTTGCCGCAGCCGCGGCAGGTCCGGCGGCCCGAGAGCCGCCGGATGACCTCGTCGTCGTCGACCACGAGCTCCATCACCAGGTCGAGCGCCGTGCCCAGGTCGGCCAGCAGCTTGTCCAGCGCCGAGGCCTGCGGGACGGTTCTCGGGAAGCCGTCGAGCAGGAAGCCGTCGCCGGCGTCGGGCTCGGCGAGCCGGTCGCGGACCATGTTGATGGTGACCTCGTCGGGGACGAGATTGCCCGCGTCCATGTAGCGCTTCGCCTCGAGCCCGAGCGGCGTGCCCTGGGAGACGTTCGCCCGGAAGATGTCACCGGTCGAGATCTTCGGTACGGCGAGATGGGCGGCGATGAACTCAGCCTGGGTCCCCTTGCCGGCCCCCGGAGGGCCCACCAGTACCAGCCGCACCTACATCGCCTCGCTTCGGTGAGAACGAGCCTCGCAAACCACAGACGCAAGAGCCCCCCGGCTCTGCGCCCCCACTACCGGAGGAACCCTTCGTAGTTGCGCTGCATGAGCTGGCTCTCGATCTGCTTCACCGTCTCCAGACCCACACCCACCATGATCAGCACCGCGGTACCGCCGAACGGGAAGTTCTGGTACTGCCGGCTGTTCAGCCAGATGAAGAAGAAGTTCGGCAGGACCGAGATCAGACCCAGGTACAGCGCGCCCGGCAGCGTGATCCGGCTGAGGATGAAGTCCAGGTAGTCGGCGGTCGGCTTACCGGGCCGGATGCCCGGTACGAAGCCACCGTACTTCTTCATGTTGTCGGCGACCTCGGTCGGATTGAACGTGATCGACACGTAGAAGTACGTGAAGAAAATGATCATGAAGAAGTACGCCGCGATGTAGATCGAACTCCTCGGGTCAGCGAGGTGGTCCTGGATCCACAGCTGGTAGCCCTTGAGGTTGTTCCTGTCGAAGAACTGCAGGTACAGCTGGGGCAGGTAGAGCAGCGACGACGCGAAGATCACCGGGACGACACCGGCCTGGTTGACCTTGAGCGGGATGTACGTCGAGGTGCCGCCGTACATGCGCCGGCCGATCATGCGCTTCGCGTACTGCACCGGGATGCGGCGCTGAGCCTGCTCGATGAAGACGACGGCGCAGATGACCAGCAGCACCAGCACGACGACGAGCCAGAACTTCGCCCAGCCGCTGCTCTCCTTGATCGTCCAGCCCTCGCCGGGAAGGCGGGCGGCGATCGAGGTGAAGATCAGGACGGACATGCCGTTGCCGACGCCGCGGTCGGTGATCAGCTCGCCGAGCCACATGACCACGCCCGTACCGGCGGTCATCGTGATGACCAGCATCGTGAGCGTCAGCCAGTCCGGAATACCGGTGCCCTTGGGGATGATCGCAAACTTCGACTGGTCCTGAGGGCAGGCGCCGGCGAAGAGCTGGCCGGAACGAGCCAGCGCGACGAACGCCGAGGACTGCAGGATGGCGAGGCCCAGCGTCAGGTACCGCGTGTACTGCGTGATCTTCGCTTGTCCGGACTGACCCTCCTTGCGGAGCTGCTCCAGCCGGGGGATCACCACGGTGAGCAGCTGAAGGATGATCGAGGACGTGATGTACGGCATGATGCCGAGCGCGAAGACCGACAGCTGAAGCAACGCACCGCCGGAGAACAGGTTCAGGAGGTTCAGCACCCCGCTGCCGGCGTCCTGATCGCTCACCGCCTTCAGGCAGTTCTTGACGTTGGTGTAGGACACGCCCGGGCTGGGCAGTGTGGCCCCGAGCCGGTAGACCGCGATGATCGCTACTGTGAACAGCAGTTTCTTGCGCAGGTCAGGCGTCCGGAACGCACTCAGAAAGGCGGAGAGCAACTTCTTCCTCCTGCGCGAGGTGGCCGCCTGGAACCGGCGGATGGGGGTAGGCATCGGTCCGGACGACCGATATACCTGGCTGGGAACGGACTTTAACAGCCTGACGTGCCCGCTGTGAGGCACGGTCGCCGCTTGTGCAGCACCCGGGGACGAAGAGCTACGCCGCGGCTGGTGGAAACATGCCGTCCGGCCAGGCGAAATGCCAGGTCAGACGCCACAACGGGGATGCCGGCCGAGCATCGCAGTGCGATAACCCGGACCGGCATCCCCGGCAAGCCTCACAGCTCGGTGGCGGAACCACCGGCGGCTGCGATCTTCTCCTTGGCCGACTCGCTGAACGCGTGCGCCGAAACCTGCAGCGACACGCCACCCAGCTCACCGGAGCCCAGGACCTTCACGGGCTGGCCGCGGCGGACCGCGCCGGCCTCGGCGAGCTCCAGCGGGCCGACCTCGCCGCCGTTCGGGAACAGCTCGGCGAGCCGGTCCAGGTTGACGACCTGGAAGACGACCTTGTTCTTGTTCTTGAAGCCCTTCAGCTTCGGCAGGCGCATGTGGAGGGGCATCTGCCCACCCTCGAACGCCGCCGAGACGTTCTTGCGAGCTCCCGTACCCTTGGTGCCCCGACCGGCGGTCTTGCCCTTGGAGCCCTCACCGCGACCCACACGGGTCTTCGGCGTCTTGGCTCCGGGCGCCGGACGGAGGTGGTGGACCTTGATCGCCATTACTCGACCTCCTCAACACTCACGAGGTGGCTCACGGCGAAGATCATGCCCCGAATCTCGGGGCGGTCCTCCTTGACCACCACATCGTTGATCCGCTTGAGGCCGAGCGACCGCAGGGAGTCCCGCTGGTTCTGCTTACGGCCGATCTCGGACCGGATCTGGGTGACCTTCAAGCGTGCCATCAGTGCACCGCCGCTTCCGCACGCGCCGCCAGCATGGCCGCGGGCGCGACGTCCTCGACCGGCAGGCCACGACGGCTCGCGACCTGCTCCGGGGACTCGAGGCCCTTCAGAGCGGCCACCGTCGCGTGCACGATGTTGATCGGGTTGGACGAGCCGAGGCTCTTGCTGAGCACGTCGTGGATGCCCGCGCACTCGAGCACGGCACGCACCGGGCCACCGGCGATGACACCGGTACCGGCGGAAGCCGGCTTGAGGAGCACGACACCCGCGGCGGCCTCGCCGGTGATCGGGTGCGGGATCGTCGCACCGATCCGCGGCACCTTGAAGAAGTGCTTCTTGGCCTCCTCGACACCCTTGGCGATGGCCGCGGGCACCTCCTTGGCCTTGCCGTATCCGATGCCGACGGTGCCGTCACCATCGCCGACGATCACGAGGGCGGTGAAGCTGAAGCGACGACCACCCTTCACGACCTTCGCGACACGGTTGATCGCTACGACCCGCTCCAGGTGGGGGGTCTTCTCGACGGGCGCGTTTCCGCGGCCGCCCTCACGGCGGTTGTCGCGGCGGCCGCCCTCGTTGTTACCGCCGGACCCGCCGCCACGGCGCTGCTGACCAGGCATTGGTCTTCCTTCCTAGAACTCGAGTCCGGCTTCGCGGGCGGCGTCGGCAAGCGCGGCGATACGCCCCGCGTACTTGTTGCCACCGCGGTCGAAGACGACCTTGGACACGCCCGCGGCCTTCGCGCGCTCGGCGAGGAGAGCGCCGACCTTGGTGGCCAGAGCGCTCTTGTCACCCTCGCTGCCCCGCAGGGAGGCGTCGAGCGTGGAGGCAGAGACGAGCGTGTGGCCCTTGAGGTCGTCCACGATCTGCGCGGTGATGTGCCGCGTGGACCGGGTGACGACCAGACGGGGACGCTCGGCAGTGCCGCGGACGTTCTTGCGGACCCGGAAGTGCCGACGCGCCTTTCCGACGGCGCGCTTGGAGGCGACTCCGCCCCCATTGCGGCGCTTGAGCAGCGTGGCGGTCACTTCTTACCTGCCTTTCCAGCCTTGCGGCGGATGACCTCGCCCTGGTACTTGACGCCCTTGCCCTTGTACGGCTCCGGCGGGCGGATCTTCCGGATGTTCGCGGCGACCTCGCCGACGAGCTGCTTGTCGATGCCGGCGACGGTGAACTGCGTCGGCCGCTCCACCGAGAAGGTGATGCCGTCCGGCGCGACCACGTTGACCGGGTGCGAGAAGCCCAGGGCGAACTCGAGGTCCTTGCCCTTGGCGGTCACGCGGTAACCGGTGCCGTTGATCTCCAGGGTCTTCCGGTAGCCCTCGGTGACGCCGACGATCATGTTGGCGACGAGGGTACGCGAGAGCCCGTGCAGCTCCTTGGCCTTGCGCTCGTCGTTGGGCCGGTTGACGACCAGCTCGCCGTTGTCCGCCTTCTCGACCGTGATCGGCTCCGAGACGGTGTGCGAGAGCTCGCCCTTGGGGCCCTTGACCTTGACGGTCTGGCCCGTGATGGTGACGTCGACGCCGGCCGGGACCGGGATCGACTTACGTCCGATTCGCGACATGTCAGAGTCTCCGTTACCAGACGAAGGCGAGGACTTCCCCGCCAACGCTCCGCTTGCGGGCCTGCCGGTCGGTCAGGAGGCCCTGGGACGTCGAGATGATCGCGACGCCCAGGCCGCCGAGCACGCGCGGGAGCTCGTCGGACTTGGCGTAAACCCGCAGACCGGGCTTGGACACGCGCTTGATGCCGGCGAGGCTGCGCTCGCGGTTCTGGCCGTACTTGAGCTCAACGACCAGACGCCTGCCGACAGCGCCCTCCTCGGGCTCCTCGGCCGACCAGGAGGCGATGTAACCCTCGGCCTTGAGGACCTCGGCGATGTTCGCCTTGATCTTCGAGAAGGGCATGGTCACCTTGTCGTGGTACGCCTGGTTGGCGTTACGCAGACGCGTGAGCATGTCTGCGATCGGGTCCGTCATCGTCATGGGTATTCGTCAACCTTTCTCGCCGGGGTTCCCGGGCCAGGCCTAGGCCTACGGCGAAGCGGTATATCTAAGAAGTCGGGGTTACCAGGAAGCCTTCGACACACCCGGCAGCTCGCCGCGGTGGGCCATCTCACGGATGCACACCCGGCAGAGGCCGAACTTGCGGTAGACCGAGTGCGGGCGCCCGCAGCGCTGGCAGCGGGTGTACGCACGCACAGCGAACTTCGGCTTCGCGGCAGCCTTCAGGATCAGGGCCTTCTTCGCCATGCTCAGTTCTCCTTGAACGGGAAGCCCAGGAGCTTGAGCAGCTGCCGGCCCTCCTCGTCGGTCTTGGCGGTGGTCACCACCGTGATGTCCATGCCCCGGGTGCGATCGATCCGGTCCTGGTCGATCTCGTGGAACACCGACTGCTCGGTCAGACCGAACGTGTAGTTGCCGTGCCCGTCGAGCTTGCGCCCGTCGAGGCCGCGGAAGTCACGGATACGCGGCAGCGCGATCGACAGCAGCCGGTCCAGGAACTCCCACATCCGGTCGTTGCGGAGGGTGACCTTCGCGCCGATCGGCATGCCCTCACGCAGCTTGAACTGCGCGATGGACTTGGTCGCCCGCCGCACCAGCGGCTTCTGACCGGTGATGGTGGTCAGGTCCCGCACGGCGCCGTCGATCAGCTTGGCGTCGCGGGCGGCCTCGCCCACACCCATGTTCACGACGACCTTCACCAGGCCGGGAACCTGCATGGGGTTGCCGTACTTGTACTGCTCCTGAAGCGCGGGGATAACCTCTCCGCGGTACTTCTGCTTCAGCCGGGGCAGCGTCTTGGTCTCGGTAGCGGCAGTCATCACAGGTCCTTACCGGTCGTACGCGCGATGCGGACCTTCTGGCCGTTGTCGTCGATGCGGTAGCCGACACGGGTCGGCTTGCCCTGGTCGTCCACGATCTGCACGTTGGAGATGTGGATCGGGGCTTCCTGCGTGACGATGCCGCCGGTCTTCGAACCACGCTGCGTCGTACGGATGCGCTCGTGCTTCTTGATGCGGTTGACGCCCTCGACGAGGACCTTGTCCTGGCGCGGGAAGGCCGCGATGACCTTGCCCTTCGCACCCTTGTCCTTGCCGGCGATGACGACGACCGTGTCGCCCTTCTTGATCTTCACGGTCAGAGCACCTCCGGCGCCAGGCTGATGATCTTCATGAACCGCTTGTCGCGCAGCTCGCGGCCGACCGGGCCGAAGATACGCGTACCGCGGGGGTCCCCACCGTCCTTGATGATGACGGCGGCGTTCTCGTCGAAGCGGATGTACGAGCCGTCGGGACGGCGCTTCTCCTTGGCGGTGCGGACGATGACCGCCTTGACGACGTCGCCCTTCTTCACACCCGCACCCGGGATGGCGTCCTTGACCGTGGCCACGATGACGTCGCCGATGCTCGCGTAGCGGCGGCCGGAGCCGCCCAGTACGCGGATGCACAGGATCTCCCGGGCACCCGTGTTGTCGGCGACGCGCAGTCGCGACTCCTGCTGGATCACGTCTGTCTCCTATGTCTGCCAGTTCTCCGGGAAGTTCATCCGAAGCTTGGCGGAACGATGGTGGGCTGGGCCGGCCGCAGCCGGCCCAGCGCACTCACTTGGCCTTTTCGAGGATCTCCACGACTCGCCACCGCTTGGTGGCTGACAGCGGACGGGTCTCCATCATCAGAACCCGGTCGCCGATGCCGCACGCGTTCTGCTCGTCGTGCACCTTCAGCTTGCGGGTACGACGGAGAACCTTGCCGTAGAGGGCGTGCTTGACGCGGTCCTCGACCTCGACGACGACGGTCTTGTCCATCTTGTCGCTGACCACGAGGCCCTCGCGCACCTTGCGCTGAGCCCGCGGCGCAGCAGCAGCGTTCTCACTCATGCTGTCACCTCACTCGGCGCGGCCGAGAGCCCCAGCTCACGCTCACGCATGATCGTGTAGATCTTCGCGATGTCCTTGCGGACCACCTGCAGCCGACGGTGATTGTCGAGCTGGCCGGTCGCGCCCTGCACGCGAAGATTGAACAGCTCCGCCTTGGCCTCCCGCAGCCGCGAGACCAGCTCCTCTTCGGAGAGCTCGCGCAGCTCGGCTGCCTTAACGCCCGCTGCCATCAGCTTTCACCCACTTCGCGTGTCACGATGCGGCACTTCATCGGGAGCTTGTGGATCGCGCGACGCATCGCTTCGCGCGCGATCGTCTCGTTCGGGAACGACATCTCGAAGAGAATGCGTCCCGGCTTGACGTTCGCCACCCACCACTCCGGCGAGCCCTTACCGGAACCCATGCGGGTCTCGGCGGGCTTCTTGGTCAGAGCCTGGTCCGGGAAGATCGAGATCCACACCTTGCCGCCACGCTTGATGTGACGGGTCATGGCGATACGGGCCGACTCGATCTGCCGGTTGGTCACGTACGCCGGCTCCAGGGCCTGGATACCGAACTCGCCGAAGACCACCCGGTTGCCGCCCTTGGACGCGCCGTGGCGGTCCGGGTGGTGCGGCTTGCGGAAGCCCTTCGGGGGCTTACGCGGCATCAGCATGTGTCAGCCCTCCTGCTGCGGGTCGGCGGTGGCCGGCGCCGCGGCGACAGCCGCGTCGTCGATCGACTCACCGGTCGGGGTGTCGCCCTTGGCCTGGGCGGCAGCGGCGGCACGGCCGGCCTCGGTACCACCCGCGGTGGTGCCGGACGAACCGGAACGGCCACGGCGCGGACGCTCCGGACGGTCGCCACGCTCGCGGCGCGGACGCGCGGGCGCCTCGGGGGCGACCTCGCGACCCGGCACGGCGTCGCCCTTGTAGATCCAGACCTTCACGCCGATGCGGCCGAACGTCGTGCGGGCCTCGAAGAAGCCGTACTCGATGTTGGCGCGCAGCGTGTGCAGCGGGACGCGACCCTCACGGTAGAACTCCGTGCGGCTCATCTCGGCGCCGCCGAGGCGGCCGGAGACCTGCACCCGGATGCCCTTGCAGACCGGGTTCTTCATCGCCGACTGCATGGCCTTGCGCATCGCCCGGCGGAAGCTGACCCGGCTGGAGAGCTGCTCGGCGACGCCCTGCGCCACGAGCTGCGCGTCCGACTCCGGGCTCTTCACCTCGAGGATGTTGAGCTGGACCTGCTTGCCGGTGAGCTTCTCGAGCTCGCCGCGGATCCGGTCGGCCTCCGCGCCCTTACGGCCGATGACGATGCCCGGCCGGGCGGTGTGGATGTCGACGCGGACCCGGTCACGGGTGCGCTCGATGTCCACCTTGGAGATGCCGGCGCGCTCGAGGCCCTTGGACATCATGCGGCGGATCTTGACGTCCTCGCCGATGTAGTCCTTGTAGAGCTTGTCCGCGAACCAGCGGCTCTTCCAGTCGGTGGAGATGCCGAGCCGGAACCCGGTGGGGTGAACTTTCTGACCCATTACTCGGCACCTTCCGTGCTCTGGGACTCGGCCGGCGTGGCCTCGGCGGCGGCCGGGGCCGCCTTCTTGGCCGGCGTGGCCTTCTTCGCGGCGGCCTTGCGGGCCGGCGTGGCGACCTGGACGGCCTCCACCGCGACGGTGATGTGACAGGTGCGCTTGCGGATCCGGTACGCCCGGCCCTGCGCCCGCGGCCGGAACCGCTTCAGCGTCGGACCCTCGTCGACGAACGCCTCGCTGACCAGGAGCGCGTCCGGGTCGAGCCGCTCGTTGTTCTCGGCGTTCGCGATCGCGCTGGCGAGCACCTTGTAGACCTGCTCACTCGCAGCCTGCGGCGCGAACTGCAGGACCGTGAGAGCCTCCTTCGCGGGCAGACCGCGGACGAGGTTGATCACACGGCGCGCCTTGTTCGGCGAGATGCGCACGTGGCGCGCAACCGCCCGCGCGCCCGGAAGCGCCGGAGCGTCGCCCTTGACTGGCATCGCTGTAACCCCTTGTTCTTATCCGTGGACTGCTTAGCGACGACGGCTCTTGCGGTCGTCCTTCTCGTGACCCTTGAACGTACGGGTCAGAGCGAACTCGCCGAGCTTGTGCCCGACCATGGCCTCGGTGATGAACACCGGGACGTGCTTGCGCCCGTCGTGCACGGCGATCGTGTGCCCGAGCATGTCGGGAATGATCGTCGAGCGCCGCGACCAGGTCTTGATGACGTTCTTCGAGTTCTTCTCGTTCTGGACTTCCACCTTCTTGAGCAGGTGGTCGTCGACGAACGGGCCCTTCTTCAGGCTGCGAGGCATCTTTTAACTCCCGTTACCCGCGCTTGCGGGTCGCGTAGCGGCGGCGAACGATCAGCTTGTCGCTCGGCTGGCCCTTGCGACGGGTGCGGCCCTCAGGCTTACCCGCCGGGTTCACCGGGTGGCGACCACCCGAGGTCTTACCCTCACCACCACCGTGCGGGTGGTCGATCGGGTTCATGGCGACACCACGGACGGTCGGGCGCTTGCCCTTCCACCGCATGCGGCCGGCCTTGCCCCAGTTGATGTTCGACTGGTCGGCGTTGCCGATCTCGCCGACGGTGGCGCGGCAGCGCACGTCGACGCGACGGATCTCGCCCGAGGGCATACGCAGCGTGGCGTAGACACCCTCCCGGCCCAGGAGCTGGATGCCGACGCCGGCCGAACGGGCCAGCTTGGCGCCACCGCCGGGACGAAGCTCCACGTTGTGGACCGTCGTACCGACCGGGATGTTGCGCAGGGCCAGGTTGTTGCCCGGCTTGATGTCCGCGCCCGCACCCGACTCGACACGGTCGCCCTGCTTGAGGTCCTTCGGCGCGAGGATGTAGCGCTTCTCGCCGTCGGCGTAGTGCAGCAGCGCGATGCGGGCGGTGCGGTTGGGGTCGTACTCGATGTGAGCGACCTTGGCCGGCACGCCGTCCTTGTCGTTGCGCTTGAAGTCGATGATCCGGTACTGCCGCTTGTGGCCACCGCCCTGGTGCCGCGTGGTGATGCGGCCGTGGACGTTGCGCCCACCCTTCTTCGGCAGCGGGGCGAGCAGAGACTTCTCCGGGGTGGACCGGGTGATCTCGGCGAAGTCGGCGACGCTGGAGCCGCGACGGCCCGGCGTGGTCGGCTTGTACTTACGGATAGCCATGATTTACACCCCTTAGCTGACCGGGCCGCCGAAGGCCTCGATACGGTCACCGTCAGCCAGCTTCACCATCGCGCGCTTGGTCGCCTTGCGCTGACCGAACCCGGTCTTGGTGCGCTTGCGCTTGCCCTCGCGGTTCGCGGTGTTCACCGTCAGCACGCGGACGTCGAAGATCTGCTGGATCGCGATCTTGATCTGGGTCTTGTTCGCGTCCGGGTGGACGAGGAACGTGTACCAGTTCTGGTCGAGAACGCTGTAGCTCTTCTCGGAGACCACGGGAGCGACGATGATGTCGCGCGGGTCGGCGATCGTGCTCACTTGTCCCCCTCCTCGGAAGTCTCGGCGGGAACGCCCAGGAACTCCTCGAGCGCTTCCTTGGTGAAGACGACCTCGTCCGCCACCAGCACGTCGTACGTGTTGAGCTGGCCCGCCTCGATGAGGTGCACGGTCGGCTCGTTGCGCAGCGACAGCCAGTTCAGCTCGTCGTAGCTGCTCAGCACGACCAGCACCTTGGTGGACTGGGTCGCCTTGCGCAGCGTCGCGACCGCGGCCTTCGTGGACGGGGTCTCGCCGGCGAGGAACGCCTCGACGACGTGCACGCGGCCGTCACGGGCCCGGTCCGAGAGGGCGCCACGCAGGGCGGCGGCCTTCATCTTCTTCGGGGTCCGCTGGCTGTAGTCACGCGGCACGGGACCGTGCACGGTGCCACCGCCGGTGAACTGCGGGGCGCGGATCGAGCCCTGGCGGGCGCGGCCGGTGCCCTTCTGCTTGTACGGCTTCTTGCCGCCGCCGGCGACCTCGCCGCGGGTCTTCGCCTTGTGCGTACCCTGCCGGGCAGCCGCGAGCTGGGCGACGACGACCTGGTGCATCAGCGGGATGTTCGCCTGCACGTCGAAGATGTCGTCGGGCAGCTCGACCGAGCCGGCCTTCGTGCCCTCGGCGTTGATCACGTCAACCGAGCTCACTTGGCACCACCCTTCTTCTTCGCCGCCGTACGGACCAGGATCAGCGCGCCCTTGGGGCCGGGAATGGCACCCTTGATCAGCAGCAGGTTGTTGTCGGTGTCGACGGCCTGCACCGTGAGGTTCTGCACGGTGAAGCGCTTGCTGCCCATGCGACCGGCCATCCGGGTGCCCTTGAAGACACGCGCGGGGGTGGCGCAGGCGCCGATCGAGCCCGGCGAGCGGTGCTTGCGCTCGACACCGTGGCTCGACTTGAGGCCGTGGAAGCCGTGCCGCTTCATGACACCGGCGTAGCCCTTGCCCTTGGTCTTACCGGTGACGTCGATCGGCGAACCGACCGCGAACGTCTCGACGGTGACCTCTTGGCCGAGCTCGTACTCACCGGCGTCGGTGGTGCGCAGCTCCACGACGTGGCGGCGCGGCGACACGTTCGCCTTGGCGAAGTGGCCGCTCTCCGGCTTGTTCACCTTGCGCGGGTCGATCTGGCCGTAAGCCAGCTGCACCGCGGCGTAGCCGTCCGCCTCAGGGGTGCGGACCTGGGTCACGACGCACGGGCCGGCCTGCACCACGGTTACCGGGACGACCTTGTTGTTGTCCCAGACCTGGGTCATGCCGAGCTTGGCGCCCAGGATGCCCTTCACTTGCCTGTCCATTGTCCGGATCCCTACAGCTTGATCTCGATGTCGACGCCAGCCGGCAGGTCGAGGCGCATGAGCGAGTCGACCGTCTTCGGAGTCGGGTCGATGATGTCGATCAGACGCTTGTGCGTGCGCATCTCGAAGTGCTCGCGCGAGTCCTTGTACTTGTGCGGCGAACGGATCACGCAGAAACGGTTGATCTCCGTGGGCAGCGGCACCGGGCCAGCAACCTGCGCCCCGGTCCGCGTCACCGTCTCGACGATCTTCCGCGCCGAGGAGTCGACGACCTCGTGGTCATAGGCCTTGAGCCGGATGCGGATCTTCTGTCCCGCCATGGTGGCTTCTGTTTCCTTCTCTCGATGCCGCTACGTGCGAAAGCGGTGGCCCTCGCATGCCCGCAGGACCGTTGATCCTGCGTTGTCCGACCCCCGCGGTCGGGCGTGTCGCGCTGTGGAACCAGGCTCCGCCCCAGGCAACTGGAGCGATCATGCCCGTGGGAGAGCTCCGAGGGGAGCTACCCCATCCGTCGGGATCGGGGCGGCCGGCGGCTTGAACACACGCCGGACACCGGGCGAGGGTGGTTGGCTGCCAAAGTGCCAAGGCAGCCAACCACCCTGCGCGGACGCAACCTGACTAGTATGCCGTATCGAAAGCGGCAACGCTAATCGGGGTCACCATTGAGGGTTTAACCTCAATCAGACGTTGATCTTCGTGACCGTTCCGGCGCCGACGGTGCGGCCACCCTCACGGATCGCGAACTTCAGGCCCTGCTCCATGGCGATCGGCTGGATCAGCTTGACCGACATGGAGGTGGAGTCGCCCGGCATGACCATCTCGGTGCCCTCGGGCAGCGTGACGACGCCGGTGACGTCCGTGGTGCGGAAGTAGAACTGCGGACGGTAGTTCTGGAAGAACGGCGTGTGACGGCCGCCCTCCTCCTTCGACAGGATGTAGACCTGGCCCTCGAACTCCGTGTGCGGAGTCGTGGTGCCCGGCTTCACAACGACCATGCCGCGCTCGACGTCCTCGCGCTTGATACCGCGCAGCAGCAGACCGACGTTCTCGCCCGCGCGAGCCTCGTCGAGCAGCTTGCGGAACATCTCGATGCCGGTGCAAACGGTCTTGGTCGACTTCTCGCGGATGCCCACGATCTCGACCTCCTCGTTCGGCTTGAGGATGCCGCGCTCGGCCCGGCCGGTGACGACCGTGCCACGACCGGTGATCGTGAAGACGTCCTCGATCGGCATGAGGAACGGCTTCTCGGTCTCACGCTCGGGCTGCGGGATCGCGGTGTCGACCGCGTTCATCAGCTCCATGAGCTTGCCGGTCCACTCCGGGTCGCCCTCGAGCGCCTTGAGCGCCGAGACGCGCACGACCGGAAGGTCGTCGCCCGGGAACTCGTAGGTGCTCAGCAGCTCGCGGACCTCGAGCTCGACGAGCTCCAGGAGCTCCTCGTCCTCGACCATGTCGCTCTTGTTCAGGGCGACGACGATGTACGGAACGCCGACCTGGCGGGCCAGGAGCACGTGCTCCTTGGTCTGCGGCATCGGGCCGTCGGTCGCCGCGACCACCAGGATCGCGCCGTCCATCTGCGCGGCACCGGTGATCATGTTCTTGATGTAGTCGGCGTGGCCGGGGCAGTCCACGTGCGCGTAGTGCCGCGCCGCGGTCTGGTACTCCACGTGCGCGATCGAGATCGTGATGCCGCGGGCCTTCTCCTCCGGCGCCTTGTCGATCTCGTCGAACGGGGTGTACGGGTTCAGGTCCGGGTACTCGTCGTGCAGGACCTTCGTGATGGCCGCAGTCAGCGTCGTCTTACCGTGGTCGATGTGACCAATGGTGCCGATGTTGACGTGCGGCTTAGTCCGCTCGAACTTCGCCTTCGCCACTGGTGTCCTCCTGTGGACTGGGGTTTCTTCTCTCGCCCGGCACGCCGATAAGGCGATTAGGACTCTGTCGACTGCTCGTACGCGTGCGGTCCTCGACGGACCGCACGCGCCTCAACGCATCAGGCGCCAGTGGCCTTAGCGATGATCTCCTTCGCCACGCCCTGCGGAACCTCGGCGTAGGAGTCGAACTGCATGCTGTAGCTAGCCCGGCCCGCAGTCTTCGACCGGAGGTCGCCGACGTAGCCGAACATCTCGGAGAGCGGCACCAGCGCCTTGACGACCCGGGCGCCGGAACGCTCCTCCATCGACTGGATGATGCCACGGCGGGAGTTGAGGTCGCCGATGACATCGCCCATGTTGTCCTCGGGCGTGGTGACCTCGACGGACATCATCGGCTCGAGCAGCGCGGGGTCGGCCTTGCGGGCCGCCTCCTTCATCACCATCGAGCCGGCGATCTTGAACGCCATCTCGGACGAGTCGACCTCGTGGTACTGGCCGTCGAGCAGCGTCAGCTTCACGCCCACCAGCGGGTAGCCGGCCAGCACGCCGTACTGCATCGAGTCCTGCGCACCGGCGTCGACCGACGGGATGAACTCCTTGGGGATGCGACCACCGGTCACCGCGTTGACGAACTCGTACGTCGGGCCGTCGGCCGCGAGCGGCAGGGGCTCGAGCTTGACGACGACCTTCGCGTACTGGCCGGAACCACCGGTCTGCTTCTTGTGCACGTAGTCGAGCTTCTCCACGGTGCCGCGGATCGTCTCGCGGTACGCCACCTGCGGCTTACCGATGTTCGCCTCGACGTTGAACTCGCGCCGCATGCGGTCGACGAGGATGTCGAGGTGGAGCTCGCCCATGCCGGCGATGATCGTCTGCCCGGTCTCCTCGTCGTTGAAGACGCGGAAGGTCGGGTCCTCCTCGGCCAGACGCTGGATCGCGGTGCCCAGCTTCTCCTGGTCCGACTTGGTCTTCGGCTCGATGGCCACCTGGATGACCGGCTCGGGGAAGGTCATCGACTCGAGGATGACCGGCTTGGCCGGGTCGCAGAGCGTGTCACCGGTGGTGGTCTGCTTCAGACCCTGGACGGCGATGATGTCGCCGGCCTGCGCGGTGGTGCGCTCCTCACGCTTGTTCGCGTGCATCTGGTAGATCTTGCCGATCCGCTCCTTGCGGTCCTTGGTGGAGTTGATCACCTGGGAACCGGTCTCGAGCGTGCCGGAGTAGACCCGGACGTAGGTCAGCTTACCGAGGTGCTTGTCGGTCTGGATCTTGAACGCCAGGGCCGAGAAGGGCTCGTCGTTGGAGGGCTTGCGCTGCAGCGGCGTCTCGCCGTCGGTCGCGGTGCCCTCGATGGCCGGGATGTCCAGCGGCGACGGCAGGAAATCCACCACGGCGTCGAGCATGGGCTGCACGCCCTTGTTCTTGAACGCCGAACCGCAGAGCACCGGGTTCGCCTTGCTGGCGATCGTGGCGCGCCGGATGGCGGCCTTGATCTCGGCCTCGGAGATCTCCTCGCCCTCGAGGTACTTCTCCATGACCGCGTCGTCGACGTCGGCGAGGGTCTCGATGAGCTTCTCGCGCCACTCGGCGGCCTGGTCGGCGAGGTCGGCCGGGATCTCCTCGACCGCGTAGTCCTCGCCCTTCTGGGTCTCGCCGCGCCAGGTCAGCGCCCGCATGCCGATCAGGTCGACGACGCCGATGTGGTCACCCTCGAGGCCGATCGGGATCTGCAGGACGAGCGGCGTCGCGTTCAGCCGGTCGATCATCATCTGGACGCAGCGGAAGAAGTCCGCGCCGGTCCGGTCGAGCTTGTTGACGAAGCACATCCGGGGGACGTGGTACTTGTCCGCCTGCCGCCACACGTTCTCCGTCTGGGGCTCCACGCCGGCGACACCGTCGTAGACCGCGACGGCACCGTCGAGCACACGCAGCGACCGCTCGACCTCGACCGTGAAGTCGACGTGGCCGGGCGTGTCGATGATCTGGATCGTGTGGCCCTTCCACTCGCACTTCGTGGCGGCGGAGGTGATGGTGATACCGCGTTCCTGTTCCTGCTCCATCCAGTCCATGACGGCCGCGCCCTCGTGGACTTCACCGATCTTGTACGTGATGCCGGTGTAGAACAGGATGCGCTCGGTCGTCGTGGTCTTACCAGCGTCGATGTGCGCCATGATGCCGATGTTGCGTACCTTGGCGAGCGCGTCTGCGGCAGCCACTGCAATCCCTACTCTTCGTCGTCGTGTCGACTGTGTCCCGCGGGATTCCGCGGGGAGCCGGAGACCGGCGTTCCGGCCCGGCAATGCCGGGCCGGTGACGGGGTCTTACCAGCGGTAGTGCGCGAAGGCCTTGTTGGACTCCGCCATCTTGTGGGTGTCCTCGCGCCGCTTGACGGCGGCACCGAGGCCGTTGCTGGCGTCGAGCAGCTCGTTCTGCAGGCGCTCGATCATGGTCTTCTCGCGGCGGGCCTTGGAGTACTGGACCAGCCAGCGAAGACCGAGGGTGGTCTGCCGCGGGGTACGGACCTCGACCGGCACCTGGTAGGTCGCGCCACCGACACGGCGGCTGCGGACCTCGAGGGTCGGCTTGACGTTGTCCATGGCGCGCTTGAGCGTCACCACGGGGTCGGTCCCGTTCTTCTCACGGCAGCCCTCCAGGGCGCCGTAGACGATCCGCTCGGCGAGCTGACGCTTGCCGCCGACCAGGATCTTGTTCACCAGCTGGGTGACCAGCGGCGAGTTGTAAACCGGGTCCGGAACCACCGGGTGGCGCGGAGCGGGGCCCTTACGCGGCATGTCAGCTCTTCTCCTTCTTCGCGCCGTAACGGCTGCGGGCCTGCTTGCGGTTGCGGACACCCTGGGTGTCCAGCGAACCACGGACGATCTTGTAGCGGACGCCCGGGAGGTCCTTCACACGGCCGCCACGCACGAGCACGATCGAGTGCTCCTGCAGGTTGTGGCCGACGCCCGGGATGTACGCCGTGACCTCGATCTGGCTGCTGAGCTTCACACGAGCGACCTTGCGCAGCGCAGAGTTCGGCTTCTTGGGGGTGGTGGTGTACACGCGCGTGCACACGCCGCGCCGCTGGGGACTTCCCTTCAGCGCCGGCGTCTTGGTCTTGCTCGTCTTCGCCTGGCGGCCCTTACGGACCAGCTGCTGGATCGTGGGCACCGGGTTTCTCCGCTCCCTTCGGCCGCCCTTCAGCGGCCGCACCGTCTTCGTTATGCCTTGTGTACGAGCCGTCCCGGATGGAACGCCCCGCACCCGCGGTCGGGCGTGTCGTCCGGCTCACGGTCCCGCCGCACGCACGTCGCGCGCAGCGAGTCTTGTCTTTGTCGGGCTCAGCCCGTCGTGCTCGTCGCCCCGTCGGTACTACAGACTCGGGCGCACGCACGAGTTGCCCGGGCGAGCCCGGGCACGAGGGGAAAGAGTACCCACCACAGGCACGCAGGTCAAAACGAGCCCGCTTGACCAGCCAGCCTGACGATGGACATCTCCGCTTATCAAGTGTACCGGGTGCTCTGCCGCCACAACGCCGCGGTGCCTGTTTCGGCACGACGCGGCCTCACGAGGACTGCAACACCATCACCAACAGCAGCACAAGCACCGCAATTCCCACTCCCGCCCCACCGCAGGAGATCCCCGCCACGGCCACACCGCGACCGGTGAAGCGCACGCGGCCGCCCTGGCCGGAGCGCGTGATCTGGCGCCGTGCGATCAGTCCCAGCGCGATCGCACCGCCACCCACCAGGGCCCCGAGCAGGGCGAACGCGCCGGCCACCACCCCACCCCAGCCCTGCGGCGCACCTGCGATGCCAAAGCACAGCACGAGCGTGGCGACCAGGATGGAAGCGATGCCGGCGATGAGCGAGCCGATGGCGAGCCCCGACGTGATCGGCACGACGCGCAACTGGACCAGCCCGAATTCCGTGCCTGCCACCGGTTCGACCCGCTCGGGCGTCCACGCCTCCCCGGGCCGCGGCGGCATCGCCACCGGTGGACGCGGCTGTCCCGGCCACGAACCTGGCTGCTGTGTCACGGACCGTCCCTCTCGCCGCGTACCGCTGGATCTCGAGCATGTCACCCGAAGGTGGGCGCGCGCAGCCCGAGGCGGGTCAGTCGGTGCCGGGGGCGTAGTCCACGCCGCCCGGAGTGGCCGCGAGGTGCAGCAGACCCGCGATCGCGGCCACCACCAGCGTGGTCAGGGCCAGCACGATGCCGGCCCAGGCCAGCCGGCGGCCGCGGCGTACCCATGTGGAGCCGGTGAGGTAGCCGCCCGCGGCGAACTGCTCGCGGGCGACCTGGCGCGCGAGCAGGAGGGTGATGGTGGCGGGAATCACGCCGCCGACGAACGCTCCGGTGACGAACGCCATCAGCCCGAGCGCGAAGACGGCGCGCGCCTTCGTCGACGGTGCCGGCTCCGGATCCATCGGGTGGCGGGTGGGCGCGGCGGGGGCGGGGAGCGTCACCCGTCCATCTTAGGAAGAAACGCCGAGGGCGGCCGCGCTGCTGCGCGACCGCCCTGTGCGTTGCTGCGGAAACCCTTAGCGGTACGACCCGAAGTCGAAGTCGTCCAGCGGCACTGCCTGCCCGCTGGCCGGCCCGAAGCCGTAGTCGGTCTCGGGGTAGCCGGTCATCGAGTACACCTTGGCCTTCGCCTCCTCGGTGGGCTCGACCCGGATGTTGCGGTACTTGCTGATGCCCGTACCGGCCGGGATGAGCTTACCGATGATGACGTTCTCCTTGAGGCCGACGAGCGAGTCGCTGCGCGAGTTGATCGCCGCGTCGGTGAGCACCCGGGTGGTCTCCTGGAAGGAGGCCGCCGAGAGCCAGGAGTCGGTCGCCAGCGACGCCTTGGTGATACCCATGAGCACCGGACGACCGGCGGCGGGCTCGCCGCCCTCGCCGACGAGCCGGCGGTTCTCCGACTCGAACAGCGCCCGGTCGACCAGCACGCCCGGCAGGAACTCCGAGGCGCCCGAGTCGATGACCGTCACCCGCTTGAGCATCTGGCGGATGATGATCTCGATGTGCTTGTCGTGGATGAGCACACCCTGCGAGCGGTAGACCTCCTGGACCTCGCTGGTCAGGTGGACCTGGACCGCACGCGGACCCATGATCCGCAGAAGCTCGTGCGGGTCGATGGTGCCCTCGGTGAGCTTCTCGCCGACGCCCACGTGGTCGCCGTCGTGGAACCGCAGCTTGACGCGCTTCGAGATCTTGTCGTACACGATCTCGTCGCTGCCGTCGTCCGGCACCACGATGATCTTGCGGGAGCGCTCGCCGTCCTCGATCCGCACGCGGCCCGGGGTGTCGGCGATGGGCGCCTTGCCCTTGGGGACGCGGGCCTCGAAGATCTCCTGCACACGCGGCAGACCCTGGGTGATGTCCTCACCCGCGACACCACCGGTGTGGAAGGTACGCATCGTCAGCTGCGTACCCGGCTCACCGATGGACTGGGCGGCGATGATGCCGACCGCCTCGCCGATGTCGACCGACTTGCCGGTCGGCAGCGAGCGGCCGTAGCAGGCCGCGCAGACGCCGAGCTTCGACTCACAGGTCAGCACGCTGCGGACGCGGACGTTCTCGACGCCGGCGGCCACGAGCTTGTCGACCAGGATCGAGTTGA
Organism: Actinoplanes sp. NPDC049681; assembly: GCF_044465265.1. NCBI lineage: Bacteria > Bacillati > Actinomycetota > Actinomycetes > Micromonosporales > Micromonosporaceae > Actinoplanes > Actinoplanes sp. NPDC049681. The sequence goes on along the minus strand of NZ_JBITLP010000003.1, from coordinate 308,007 downwards.
GATCGTCGCCACGCGACACCACGCGGTTGCCCTGCGCGTCGTCGATGTCGTCGGCCAGGGTGCGCGCGTGGACGCCGGTCTCGGCGTGCGTGTGCACGACGAGGGTGCCGTCCTCGAGCTTGTCCGCCACCTGCATCGGGATCGCGCGGTCGGTGCCGCAGTCCTCCTCGCGGATGATGACGTCCTGCGAGACGTCCACCAGACGCCGGGTCAGGTAACCCGAGTCGGCGGTACGCAGCGCGGTGTCGGCCAGACCCTTACGAGCACCGTGCGTGGAGATGAAGTACTCCAGCACGGTCAGACCCTCGCGGTACGACGACGTGATCGGCCGCGGGATGATCTCGCCCTTGGGGTTGGCCACCAGACCACGGATCGCGGCGATCTGCCGGAGCTGGAGGAGGTTACCGCGGGCGCCGGAGTTGATCATCACCCAGAGCGGGTTCTCCTGCGGCAGCGCCGTCTCCATCTCCTTCGAGATGTCCTTGGTCGCGTTGGTCCAGATGTCGATGAGCTCGCCGCGGCGTTCCTCGGCGGTCATCAGACCCCGCTGGTACTGCTTGTCGATGCGGTCCGCCTCGCCCTGGTAGCGGGCGATGATCTCCGGCTTGCGCGGAGGACCGATGACGTCGCCCATGCCGATCGTCACACCGGACCAGGTGGCCCAGTGGAAGCCGGCCTCCTTGAGCGCGTCCAGGGTCGCCGCCAGGGCCACCTTGGGGAAGCGCTCGGCGAGGTCGTTGACGATCGCGGAGAGCTGACCCTTGCGGATCTCGTAGTTGACGTACCGGTAGCCCGGCGGCAGCGTCTCGTTGAAGATCACCCGGCCCAGGGTGGTCTCGATGAGCAGCGGGTCGCCCTGCTGCCACTCCTCCGGCGTCTCCCACGGGGCCTTGCCGGCGCCGTTGTCGACACCGACGACCTCGCGGAGCCGGATCTTGACCGGCGCCTGCAGGTGCAGCTCGCCGTTGTCGAACGCCATCCGCGCCTCGGCGTCCGAGCTGAACACCCGGCCCTCACCCTTCGCGCCCGGCGTCAGGTGGGTCAGGTGGTACAGCCCGATGACCATGTCCTGGGTGGGCATGGTGACCGGCTTGCCGTCGGCCGGCTTGAGGATGTTGTTCGACGAGAGCATCAGGATCCGGGCCTCGGCCTGCGCCTCGGCCGACAGCGGCACGTGCACCGCCATCTGGTCACCGTCGAAGTCGGCGTTGAACGCCGTGCAGACGAGCGGGTGGATCTGGATCGCCTTGCCCTCGACCAGCTGCGGCTCGAAGGCCTGGATGCCGAGGCGGTGCAGCGTCGGCGCGCGGTTCAGCAGCACCGGGTGCTCGCTGATGACCTCTTCCAGGACGTCCCACACGACCGGGCGCTGCCGCTCGACCATGCGCTTGGCCGACTTGATGTTCTGCGCGTGGTTGAGGTCCACCAGGCGCTTCATCACGAACGGCTTGAACAGCTCCAGCGCCATCTGCTTCGGCAGGCCGCACTGGTGCAGCTTGAGCCGGGGGCCGACGACGATGACGGAACGGCCGGAGTAGTCGACGCGCTTGCCCAGCAGGTTCTGCCGGAAACGGCCCTGCTTGCCCTTGAGCATGTCGGACAGCGACTTCAGCGGGCGGTTACCCGGGCCGGTGACCGGCCGGCCGCGGCGGCCGTTGTCGAACAGCGCGTCGACGGCCTCCTGCAGCATCCGCTTCTCGTTGTTGACGATGATCTCGGGCGCGCCCAGGTCGATCAGGCGCTTGAGCCGGTTGTTGCGGTTGATGACCCGGCGGTACAGGTCGTTCAGGTCGCTGGTCGCGAAGCGGCCACCGTCGAGCTGCACCATCGGGCGCAGGTCCGGCGGGATGACCGGGACGCAGTCCAGCACCATGCCCAGCGGCGAGTTGCGGGTGTTCAGGAACGCGGCGACGACCTTGAGCCGCTTGAGCGCACGGATCTTCCGCTGGCCCTTACCGGTGCGGATGATCTCCCGCAGGTTCTCGGCCTCGGCGTCCAGGTCCATGTTCTCGAGCAGGGCCTTGATGGCCTCGGCGCCCATGCCACCGGTGAAGTACTCACCGAAGCGGTCCCGCAGCTCGCGGTAGAGCAGCTCGTCGGTGACCAGCTGCTTGCTGTCGAGCTTGCGGAAGGTGTCGAGCACCTCGTCGAGCCGGTCGATCTCGCGCTGCGCCTTGTCGCGGATCTGGCGCATCTCGCGTTCGCCGGCCTCCTTGACCTTGCGGCGCACGTCCGCCTTGGCACCCTCGGCCTCGAGCTCGGCGAGGTCCTGCTCCAGCTTGGCGGCGCGCTTCTCGATCTCGGAGTCGCGGCCGTTCTCGGACTGCCGCTTCTCGGCGAAGATCTCGTTCTCGATGGTGGACATGTCGCGGTGACGCGCTTCGGCGTCCACGCTCGTGACCACGTACGAGGCGAAGTAGATGATCTTCTCGAGGTCCTTGGGCGCCAGGTCGAGCAGGTAGCCCAGCCGGCTCGGCACACCCTTGAAGTACCAGATGTGCGTGACCGACGCGGCGAGCTCGATGTGGCCCATGCGCTCACGGCGGACCTTGGACCGGGTCACCTCGACGCCGCAGCGCTCACAGATGATGCCCTTGAACCGGACCCGCTTGTACTTGCCGCAGTAGCACTCCCAGTCCCGCTGCGGACCGAAGATCTTCTCGCAGAAGAGTCCGTCCTTCTCGGGCTTCAGGGTGCGGTAGTTGATCGTCTCGGGCTTCTTGACCTCGCCGTGCGACCACTGACGGATATCGTCCGCGGTCGCCAGGCCGATGCGCAACTCGTCGAAGAAGTTGACGTCGAGCACTTGGTCTATCCCTCGTGTTTCGCTTGCTCGGATGGTTTCCAGGCCGGCGGGGGTGTCCCCGGAGATTCACATCCCCGGGGACACCATCCGTCAGATCTCTTCGACGCTGCTGACGCCCTCGTTCGGGCGCCGGGACAGGTCGATGCCGAGTTCTTCCGCGGCCCGGAAGACCTCGTCGTCGGTCTCGCGCATCTCCAGGGCCACGCCGTCGCTGGACAGCACCTCGACATTGAGGCACAGCGACTGCAGCTCCTTGAGCAGCACCTTGAACGACTCGGGGATTCCCGGCTCCGGGATGTTCTCGCCCTTGACGATGGCCTCGTAGACCTTCACGCGGCCCAGGACGTCATCGGACTTGATGGTGAGCAGCTCCTGCAGCGCGTATGCCGCGCCGTAGGCCTGCATCGCCCAGCACTCCATCTCGCCGAACCGCTGGCCACCGAACTGCGCCTTACCACCCAGCGGCTGCTGAGTGATCATCGAGTACGGGCCGGTCGAGCGAGCGTGGATCTTGTCGTCGACCAGGTGGTTCAGCTTGAGGATGTACACGTAGCCGACGGAGATCGGGTCGGGCAGCGGCTCGCCGGAACGACCGTCGAAGAGCTGCGCCTTGCCGTCGCCGTTGACCAGCCGCTTGCCGTCGCGGTTGACGAGCGTCGACTCGAGGAGGCCCTTGATCTCCTCCTCCTGGGCGCCGTCGAAGACCGGGGTCGCGACGTTCGAGTCCGCGGGGGACTCGTGCGCCTCGATGGCCCGCAGCTGCCGCTTCCAGTCGGCGTCCTCGCCCTCGACCTCCCAGCCGGTCTTGGCGATCCACCCGAGGTGGGTCTCCAGAACCTGGCCGATGTTCATACGCGAGGGCACACCGAGCGGGTTCAGCACGATGTCGACCGGGGTGCCGTCCTCCAGGAACGGCATGTCCTCGACCGGCAGGATCTTCGAGATGACGCCCTTGTTGCCGTGCCGGCCGGCGAGCTTGTCGCCGTCCTGAATCTTGCGCTTCTGGGCGACGTACACCCGGACCAGCTCGTTCACGCCCGGGGGCAGCTCGTCGCCGTCCTCGCGCGAGAAGGTGCGGACGCCGATGACCGTGCCGGTCTCGCCGTGCGGCACCTTCAGCGAGGTGTCGCGAACCTCGCGCGCCTTCTCACCGAAGATCGCGCGGAGCAGCCGCTCCTCCGGGGTCAGCTCGGTCTCGCCCTTGGGCGTGACCTTGCCGACCAGGATGTCGCCGGGCACGACCTCGGCACCGATCCGGATGATGCCGCGCTCGTCCAGGTCCGCGAGCATTTCCTCGCTGACGTTGGGGATGTCGCGGGTGATCTCCTCCGGGCCGAGCTTGGTGTCGCGCGCGTCGACCTCGTGCTCCTCGATGTGGATCGAGGTGAGCACGTCCTGCTGCACGAGGCGCTGCGACAGGATGATCGCGTCCTCGTAGTTGTGGCCTTCCCAGCACATGAACGCGACGAGCAGGTTGCGGCCGAGGGCCATCTCCCCTTCGTCGGTGCACGGGCCGTCGGCGATGACCTGGCCGGCCTCGACCCGGTCGCCCTCGAAGACCACCGGCTTCTGGTTGACGCAGGAGCCGGCGTTGCTGCGACGGAACTTGTGCAGCAGGTACGTCCGGCGGTGGCCGTCGTCCTGGTGCACCGTCACGTAGTCGGCGCAGAGGTCCTCGACGACGCCGCCGACCTCGGCCACGACCACGTCACCGGCGTCGACCGCGGCGCGGTACTCCATGCCGGTGCCGACCAGCGGCGCCTCGGCCTTGACCAGCGGCACCGCCTGACGCTGCATGTTCGCGCCCATGAGCGCGCGGTTGGCGTCGTCGTGCTCGAGGAACGGGATCATCGCGGTCGCGACCGAGGTCATCTGCCGCGGCGAGACGTCCATGTAGTCGACGTCGGTGCCGGGCACGTAGTCGACCTCACCGCCCTTCCGGCGGACCAGGACGCGGTCCTCGGCGAAGGTGCCGTCGCTGGAGAGCGGGGCGTTCGCCTGGGCCTTGATGAACCGGTCCTCCTCGTCAGCGGTGAGGTAGTGCACCTCATCGGTGACGCGGCCGTTCTCGACCTTGCGGTACGGCGTCTCGACGAAACCGAACGGGTTCACCCGCGCGAAGGTCGAGAGAGCACCGATCAGGCCGATGTTCGGGCCTTCGGGGGTCTCGATCGGGCACATCCGGCCATAGTGGGACGGGTGCACGTCACGGACCTCGAAGCCGGCCCGCTCACGGGACAGACCGCCCGGGCCGAGCGCGCTCAGCCGGCGCCGGTGGGTCAGGCCCGCCAGCGGGTTCGTCTGGTCCATGAACTGCGACAGCTGCGACGTACCGAAGAACTCCTTGATCGCCGCCACGACCGGGCGGATGTTGATCAGGGTCTGCGGCGTGATCGCCTCGACGTCCTGCGTGGTCATGCGCTCGCGGACGACCCGCTCCATGCGGGAGAGGCCGACGCGGACCTGGTTCTGGATCAGCTCGCCGACCGTACGCAGGCGCCGGTTGCCGAAGTGGTCGATGTCGTCGGCCTCGTAGCCCTCCTCACCGGCGTGCAGCCGGCAGAGGTACTCGACGGTCTTGACGATGTCCTCTTCGGTGAGGGTGCCGCGGACGATCGGGACATCGATGTCCAGCTTCTTGTTGAACTTGTAACGGCCGACCTTGGCGACGTCGTACCTCTTCGGGTTGAAGAAGAGGTTGTCCAGCAGGGTCTGTGCGTTCTCCCGCGTCGGGGGCTCACCGGGACGCAGCTTGCGGTAGATGTCGAGCAGAGCCTCGTCCTGCCCGGCGATGTGGTCCTTCTCGAGCGTCGTCATGAGCAGCTCGGACCAGCCGAACCGCTCCCGGATCTGGTCCGCCGACCAGCCGATCGCCTTGAGCAGGACGGTGACGGCCTGCCGGCGCTTGCGGTCGATGCGGACGCCGACGGTGTCGCGCTTGTCGATGTCGAACTCGAGCCAGGCGCCCCGGCTCGGGATCACCTTGACGCTGGACAGGTCGCGGTCGGAGGTCTTGTCCGGCTCCTTCGTGAAGTACACGCCCGGCGAGCGGACGAGCTGACTCACCACGACGCGCTCGGTGCCGTTGATGACGAACGTCCCCTTGGGGGTCATCATCGGGAAGTCACCCATGAACACGGTCTGGCTCTTGATCTCGCCAGTGGTGTTGTTGGTGAACTCCGCGGTCACGAACAGCGGTGCGCAGTAGGTCAGGTCCTTCTCCTTGCACTCCTCGATCGAGGCCTTGACCTCGTCGAAGCGCGGAGAGGAGAAGGACAGCGACATTGTGCCGGAGAAGTCCTCAATGGGACTGATCTCTTCGAGGATCTCTGCGAGGCCCGAGTGGGCGTGCGGGTCATCCGTCGATCGGGCCTGCCATGCCTCGTTACCCACCAGCCAGTCGAAGGACTCCGTCTGGAGGGCAAGGAGGTTGGGGACCTCAAGTTGCTCGGTGATCCTGCCGAAAGAGATACGGCGGGGAGCGTAAGCGCTCGACGTACGACTGGTCTTCGCAGGGCGGGAAGCTGCCAAGATGCGTCCTTCCGAGGACCGGTGCTGCTGATGCGGCTGAGCTGCTGATGCAACTGTGTGCGCTACTGACTGCCGTCCCATTAACTGCCGGGCACTCCAATGAACCCCCAGGAAGTCATCCGGATGGATGTCCCTGCAGGGCTCAAGACAGAAGGCAGCGCAAACTAGCAGTGTAGCCGCTCGGCTAACCGCTGTCCAGCCCACACCGGAGGGGGCCTGCGGAACGTGTCCCCGCGGCCTCTGACCTGCGCCTCCACGGTCAGTGCCTCATGCGGGGCCGCTCGGAACGCGGCGAAACTCCCTCGGGTGCCGTCTGGGGGCCCGTCGTACGCGGTATACCCACAGAGCGGCTGTCGCAAGCGCGGAAACTTGCTGTAGTCAGCGTGCCTGTCGGCGGACACACAGTCAAGGGCTGTGCCGCGGGTCGGACCTGTGCCGTGCTCCGCCGGACACGGCATAGAGACCTTAACGCATGGATTAGGGGGTCCGGCGGCTTTTGTCCGTCAGCCTTCCGACCGTCCGCCACACCGGCGCTGACCTGCGGTTTCTTCCCGAAAAATCGCGCAGGCGGGGGCCCGGGAACGGGCCCCCGCCTGCGGCGAGGATGAAGCGGGTGGAGCTCAGGTCACTTGAGGGTGACCTTGGCGCCCTCGCCCTCGAGCTTGGCCTTGGCCTCCTCGGCCTTCTCCTTGTTGACACCCTCGAGGATCGCCTTGGGGGCGGCCTCGACGGCGTCCTTGGCCTCCTTGAGGCCCAGGCCGGTCAGCTCACGCACGACCTTGATGACCTGGATCTTCTTGCCACCGTCGGCCTCGAGGACGACGTCGAAGGAGTCCTTCTCGGCCTCGGCCGGGGCAGCCTCGCCGCCGCCGGCTGCGCCACCGGCGACCATCGCGACGGGCGCGGCGGCGGTGACCTCGAAGACCTCCTCGAACTGCTTCACGAACTCGGACAGCTCGATCAGCGTCATCTCCTTGAACGCGTCGAGCAGCTCGTCGGTGCTGAGCTTCGCCATGTCTGGCAACCTTTCGTTGTTTCCGTGGATGTAAGTCAACTCCGCGCGGGGCTGTCAGCCCTCGGCGGAACCGTCCTGCGCGCGCTTGTCCTGCAGTGCAGCCGCCAGACGTGCGACCTGGGCCAGCGGGGCCTGGAACGTGCCCGCGGCCTTGGTCAGGTTGCCCTTCATGGCGCCGGCCAGCTTGGCCAGCAGCACCTCGCGAGGCTCGAGGTCGGCGATCTTGCTGACCTCGGCGGCCGAGATGGCCTTGCCCTCGAACACACCGCCCTTGATCACCAGGACGGGGTGGCTCTTGGCGAAGGCCCGGAGGCCCTTGGCCGCCTCGACCGGGTCGCCGGTGACGAAAGCGAGCGCGGTAGGACCGGCGAAGAGCGCGTCGAGCCCCTCGATACCCGCGTCGCTGGCCGCCCGCTTCGCGAGCGTGTTCTTCGACACGGAGTACTTGGTCTCGCTACCGAGCGAGCGCCGCAGCTCGGTGAGCTCGGAAACCGTGAGGCCGCGGTACTCGGTCAACACGGTGGCCGACGAGTTACGGAAATGCTCCGTGAGCTCGGCGACGGCTGTGGCCTTGTCGGCCCGGACCGGCTTGTCCGCCATGTCCCTCCTCTCTCGTTGCTCAAGAGCCGCTGGCACGGATGCGGGCCCGAACAACGAGAAACGCCCCGGCGCAGGGCGCACGGGGCGGAGCATGGACACGCGCGGACGCGGCCATGATCACGAACCGTTCTCCCCTGCGCGGGCCGCCCGCCTTGCTGCGGGACCTTCGGCCGCGGCCTCCGTCGAACGACGGCGACTGCGGCGACCAGCGGTCTGTGGGTGGAACTTCAACACCGAAGAGTACGCGGCGGAGCGCCCCAGACCAAATCGGCTCAGCTCCGGCCGCGGCGAAGCCACCCGTACGCCGCCAGCACGGTCCCGGCCCACGCCAACGCCCACGCGCTGAGCAGCCAGAACGTCCCGGCGGGCGGAAGCGGAGCCCGTACGAGCGCCCGCGCGGTCGCCATGACGGGAGGCACCAGCCAGGGCGCGACCGAGCCCTGCAGTCCGAGCACGATGCCCAGCACCGCGCCGGTCACCAGCACCGTGACGCCGTTGCGGATCGTGCGCGTGACCGCCCGGCTGGCGAGCGCGCCGAGTGCCACACCGGCGAGGAGCGACAGCACATGGGCCAGCACGCCGAGGCCCACCCCGGCGGCGAGGGACGGCTCGGCACTGCCCGGCTCGGGACCTCGCACGGCGCCGAGCAGCAGCGGCGCCACGATGGCCGCCACGGCCAGGACCGACCCGGCCGTGGCGGCCGCCAGCGTGCCGGCGACCAGCTCGCGGGCCGGGCCGACGGTGATCCGGGCCAGCCGGCGCTGGACGTCCGGCTCGGTGTCGAGCACGACCTTGGCGAGCCAGGCGAACACCGGGAAGAGCGCCACGGCGGAGTAGCCGTACGCCGCGGCGGCCGACGACCGGCCACCGCCGTGCAGGATGCCCAGCAGGACCAGGCCGGTGATGAGCGGCGCGAGGACGCGGCCACCCCGCAGGAAACCGGCGAGGCGCATCCGGGTCAGGGCGATCATCGCGGCTGCTCCTCGCGTACCCCCAGAACACGGTGACCGTCGGCACGCAGCCCGGCCAGCGTCCGGTCGGCGTGCGCCCGGCGGACGGCGACCTCGATCACGACCTCGTCCGGGACTTCGGGCCGATCCGCGGCCGCGTGGAGCGTGCCGTCCGCGACGGTCCAGCGGACGGCCTCGGGCAGGCCGGCGATCTCTCCGCGATGGTCGCTGACCAGCACCGCTCCCCCGGCGGCCGTCACCTCGGCGACGATCTGCGGGATGAGGGTGCGGGCCTGGGCGTCGAGGCCCTCCCACGGCTCGTCCAGAACCAGGAGACCGGGCGTGACCAGCAGCGCCTGCGCCAGGCCCACCTTCTGGGCAGTGCCCTTGGACAGGGCGCTCAGCCGGGTGTGCCGGTGCTCGCCGAGGCCCAGCCGCTCGATCCAGCGATCCACCTCGGCGTCGCCGCGGAGGCCGCGGAGCGCTGCCATGGCAGACAGATATTGGTGTGCGGTGAACGGCTGATCCGCCGGGAAGCGCTCGGGCACCCAGCCGACGACCCGCGGACGGCCCCGGACGGCGCCCCGCACCGGGCGGAGCACCCCGGCGGCCAGCTGGAGCAGGGTGGACTTGCCGGCACCGTTGCGACCGAGCACGACCACGGTGGCCCCAGGCTCCACGGTGGCGTCTGCCGCGCGCAAGGTCCAGGGCGCACGTCGTGCGTACCGGAACCAGATCTGCTCGAATCGCACCCGCGCAGCCTCGCACAGAAGAAGCCCCCGGGGTTGTCCCCGAGGGCTTCTCTGTGGATGACGACCGTCAGTCCTGGGCCTCACGCAGGTTCTTGGTCACGTTCGGGTCGACCGGCACGCCGGGACCCATGGTGGTGCTGACCGTGACCTTCTTGAGGTACTTGCCCTTGGCGGCGGACGGCTTGGCCCGCAGCACCTCGTCGAGCACCGCACCGTAGTTGTCGACCAGCTGCTCGGCCGAGAAGGAGGCCTTGCCGATGATCAGGTGCAGGTTCGAGTGCTTGTCGACCCGGAAGGTGATCTTGCCGCCCTTGATGTCCGAGACCGCCTTGGCCACGTCCATGGTGACGGTGCCGGTCTTGGGGTTCGGCATGAGGCCGCGGGGGCCGAGGATCCGGGCGATACGGCCGATCTTGGCCATCTGGTCCGGGGTGGCGATCGCGGCGTCGAAGTCCAGCCAGCCGCCCTGGATGCGGGCGACGAGCTCGTCCGTGCCGACCTCGTCGGCGCCGGCCGCGACGGCCTCCTCGGCCTTCGCGCCCTGAGCGAACACGATCACGCGGGCGGTCTTACCGGTGCCGTGCGGCAGGTTGACCGTGCCACGGACCATCTGGTCCGCCTTGCGGGGGTCGACACCGAGGCGCATCGCGACCTCGACGGTGGCGTCGAACTTGGTGGGGCTGGACTCCTTCGCCAGCGTCACGGCCTCGACGGGCTGGTAGAGCTTCGAGGTGTCGATCTGCTCGGCGGCCTTGCGGTAGGCCTTGCTGCGCTGCATTTCTCGTACTCCTGTGGTTGATGGCGGGGCGCACACGCGCGCCCCTCCCACGACTTACTCGGGGTGTTGCCTCAATCAGATCTTGGTGACCTGGTTGAAGTTCAGCTCGACCGGCGTCTCCCGGCCGAAGATCGAGACCAGGACCTTCAGCTTCTGCTGGTCGGCGTTGATCTCGGAGATCGAGGCGGGCAGCGAGGCGAACGCGCCGTCGGTGACGGTGACCGAGTCGCCGACCTCGAAGTCGAGGACCTTCACCTCGGGCTTCGCCTTCTTCTCCTCGGCCTCGACGGCCGGGGCGAGCCACTTCAGCACCTCGTCCAGCGACAGCGGCGCCGGACGGTCGACCCGGTCGGTCGCGCCCACGAAGCCCGTCACGCCCGGCGTGTTGCGCACGCAGGAATACGACTCCGGGGTGAGGTCCATCCGGACCAGGATGTAGCCGGGGAAGACCTTGGCCTGCACCTGGTTGCGCTTGCCGTTCTTGACCTCGACCTCTTCGCGGGTCGGCACCTCGACCTGGAAGATGAAGTCCTCCATGTCGAGGCTCGTGATCCGGGTCTCGAGGTTGGTCTTGACCTTGTTCTCGTAACCGGCGTACGAGTGCACCACGTACCAGTCGCCGGGGGCGTAACGCAGCTTCTGGCGCAGCTCGGCGACGGGGTCGTAGTCCTCGTCGACGTCGGGCGCCTCGACATCAGGCGCCTCGGCCGCGGGCGCCTCCTCAGCGGGCGCCTCGGCGGCGGGCTCAGCGGCGGCCTCGACCGACTCGTCGTCGCCCGCGGTCGCCACCGAGGACTGCTCGTCGGCGGAAAGGGCGGTCTCGTCGTCGTACTCAGGCACGCTTGCTCACTTCCGTAACTATCAGCTTCAGTTGCCGAACGACGCCAGGATGGCCTTGCCGAACCCGTAGTCCAGCACGGCGACGATCGCGGTCATCACGGTGACGAAGGCGATCACGACGCCGGTGTAGGTCAGCAACTCCTTGCGGGTCGGCCAGATGACCTTACGCAGTTCACTGACGACCTCGCGGAAGAAACCGCCGATGCGGCCGCCACGCCGGCCTTCCTTCTTCGACTTCGGCTTGTCGGCGTTCTCGGTGCGCTCACGGACGGCGGTCCCGCCGCCGCGCGTCACCGGCTCGCCGGCCTCGTCGTCGTCCAGGAGCTCGTCGTCGGCGCCGTCGAACGCCTCGTCCTCGGGGCGGTCGCCTGCAGCGTCGTCACCGGGTCGCTTCCTCTCGGCCACTTCGCCCTCTTCCGTCGTCGGTCGGTGGATGGTGCATCAGCGCCCTACGCGGCGCTCGGTCGTACCGGCGGCCCGCGCCGGGCGGTCCGCCGCCGGGCCGATACGGGTTCGGTGCGCAGGGGTGACAGGACTTGAACCTGCAGCCTGCGGTTTTGGAGACCGCTGCTCTGCCAATTGAGCTACACCCCTACGTGAGGGCGGCCATGCCCACGCATCGCATGCGAAAGGCAGGGTCGATTACCCCACGGCGGACCAGTGTACGGGTTCGTCCCCGTGATTCCCAACCCGGGTCGCCACCCGGCCGGGTGGCGACCGGCGACGCCCGTCAGCGCTTGCGGATCGTGGCCTTCGCCATGGCCAGAACCTTCTCGCCGTTGCAGGTCGCGGTGATGTCGATCCGGGTGAGCCCGTCGTCGGTGACCTCCTTGACGACGCCGCTCACCACCACCTCGGTGCCCTCGTCGGTGTCCGGCACCGGGACCGGGCGGGTGAAGCGGACGCCGTACTCGACCACGGCGTCGGGGGCGCCGGCCCACAGGGTGACCGCGCGGCCGGCCAGCGCCATCGTGAACATGCCGTGGGCGATCACGCCGGGCAGGCCGACGCTCTTCGCGATTCGGTCGCTCCAGTGGATCATGTTGAAGTCGCCGGACGCGCCCGCGTACCGGATCAGGTCGGCCCGGGTGACCCGGAAGGTCTGGGTGGGCAGTTCCTCAGCCATGGTCTTCCTCCCCGCGCTGGACGAGCTTGGACCAGACCGTGACGACGGGCTCGCCGGCGTCGGTCGTGACGTCGGTCCGGGTCGTCATGAAGTCGTGGCCGCTCCGGGAGGTGATCTCCTCGACGGTGTTGACGCAGACCAGCGTGTCGCCGGCGACGACCGGGCGGGCGTACGCGAACTTCTGGTCGCCGTGCACGACGCGGCTGTAGTCCAGGCCGAGCGCGGGATCCTCGAGGATCTGACGGCTGGCGGCCATCGTGATCACCACCGGGAAGGTGGGCGGCGCGACGACATCGGGATAGCCGGCGGCGCGGGCGGCCGCGGGATCGTGATACTCCGCGTCGGTGGCGCCGATGGCCGAGGCGAACTCACGGATCTTCTCGCGGCCCACCAGGTAGGGCTCGGTGGCCGGCCAGCTGCGGCCGACGAAGGACTGGTCCAGGGGCATGAAGGGAAACTACCCTGCCCGCCGCGCCTGAACGCAGAAGCGGCGGCGCCCCGTGATCGGGGTGCCGCCGCGACTGGAAGGTTCAGCTCAGCGCGTCTCGCGGTGCAGGGTGTGCTTGCCGTCCCGGGGGCAGAACTTCTTCAGCTCGATGCGGTCCGGGTCGTTGCGGCGGTTCTTGCGGGTGATGTAGTTCCGCTCCTTGCACTCCGTACACGCCAAGGTGATCTTGGGACGGACGTCGGTCGCCTTGGCCACGGCGGGGTGCCTTCCTGCTCACGGGGTTCACATACGGCATATCAGCGTAGACGCTTGCCACGCGGACATGCAAAACGCCGGACGTTCGCCCGGGGTCGTACGGTATCCGGGACGAGTCCCGGACAGTAGCGGTGGCCGGACTTGAACCGGCGACACAGCGATTATGAGCCGCTTGCTCTGCCATCTGAGCTACACCGCCGCGCCAGGCTGAAATCCTGCGCCTGAGGGCGGATCACGAACCCGGGTGGAGCCCCCTTACGGAATCGAACCGTAGACCTTCTCCTTACCATGGAGACGCTCTGCCGACTGAGCTAAGGGGGCGCGCGCGATCTCTCGCTTGTTGCGCAGGGAGAAGCTTACACGGCCCCGCAGCCGAGGTGAAATCGGTACCCCGGCGCGCCGTATGAGCAGTTCAGAAAGCCGGCGGGCGCCGGATCAGCCGACGGCCCGCAGCCGCCGGACCTCACCGGTGGGCGTCTCCTCCGGCTCGGTCTGGGCGCTCAGCCACATGTTCAGCCGCTCCACCGGCAGCGGCCGGCTGAACAGATATCCCTGGCCGATCTCGCAGCCCAGATCGGCGAGCAGGTTCAGGGTCAGCTCGCTCTCCACGCCCTCGGCCACCACGGTGAGACCGAACTCACGGGAGAGGCCGATGACCGCCCGGACGATCGCCAGGTCGCCCGAGTCCGTCGCCATGCCCTCGACGAAGCTGCCGTCGATCTTCACCTCGTGCACCGGGAGCTGACGGAGGTACGACAGCGACGAGGCCCCCGTACCGAAATCGTCGACCGACAGCCGCACGCCCAGATCGCGCAGGCGATAGAGGGTCGGAAGCGCGCGCTCGACCTCGCCGAGCATGCCGGGCTCGGAGATCTCGAAGGTGACCTGCCCGGCCGGGACGCGATATTGCTTCAGCAGCTCGTGCACCTGATCGGGGAACCGGGGATCCAGCAGGGTGCGCGCCGACAGGTTGACCGCGATGGACAGGGGACGGCCCGCGTCCGCCCATTCGCGGCAGTGCCGCAGGCCGGCGGTGAGGACCACCTCGGTGAGGCGGTTCAGCTGACCGGTGTGCTCCGCCACCGCGACGAAGTCCTCCGGGGACACCTCGCCGTGCGCCGGGTGCTGCCAGCGGGCGAGGCACTCGACGCCGATCAGGTGCCGGTCCTGGATGGAGACCTTGGGCTGGTAGTGCACCTCCAGCGCTCCCTCGTCCAGGGCGCGCCGCAGGTCCGCCGCGAGGCCGAGGCGGCGGACCGCCCGGGACTCCAGCGCGGGGTGGAAGAGCTGTACGCCGTACGGAAGCGCCTTGGCCGCGTTGGCAGCCAGCTCGGCACGGCGCAGCAGGGCGTCGGGGTCGTCGCCGTGATCGGGGTGGAGCGCCACGCCGGCGGCCGTGTCGACGTCGAGGGTGAGCGACCCGACGACCATCGGGCCGCGAAGCTGCTCCCGCATCTCGGTGGCCAGCCGTACGGTCTCCTCGGCGTTGTCGGTCCGCAGCGTGACCACGAACTCGTCGCCGCCGATCCGCCCGACCAGGGCGCCCGGGCCGGCGATGCCGCGCAGCCGCTGGGCGACCTCGGCGAGCAGCTTGTCGCCGGCGGCGTGCCCCATGGACTCGTTGACGTCGCGCAGACCGTCCACGTCGAAGAGCATGACCGCGACCACCTCGCCGGCCCGCACCTTCACGGACTCGGCGAGGGCGTCGATCATCCTGCGGCGGTTGGGCAGCGAGGTGAGGCGATCGTGGTACGCGTCGTAGCGCAGCCGCTCCACGAGCCGCGCGTTCTCGACGGCGACCGCCGCGTGCGCCGCGATCGTCTCGAGCACCTGCACGTCGGCGTCCCGGAACGTGACGGCGTCCCCGAGCCTGTTGATCACCTCGAGACACCCCACACTGGTCTGTCCCGAGCGCAAGGGCACCGCGATGACGTCCTTGACCCGGCTGTCGCGCAGATACGGCCGCAGATGCATGGTCTCCCCGAACCGGGGGCCGACCGGGATGGTGTGGCCGCTCCTGATCGCTTCTTCGCGTACGGGAGGAGGGGTCGGCGCGATGTCGAGCAGTCCCTTGCCGTCCACCCGGGCGGTGAGGAGCACCTCCGGATGGCGGCCCTGCGCCGGGAGCCAGAGGGTGGCGTACTCGGCGCGCATGAGGGTCCGGACCCGGCTGAGCAGAACGTCGGGGAGGCTGCCGTCCGTGCCCTGCTCACGCATCGCCTGGGTGAGCTCGTAGACCTCGGTCAGCGTGCGGTGCTGTCGGAAGAACTCGGAGAAGGAGCGCAGCACGAACGTCATGGCCAGCAGGAGCAACCCGAGCGGGATGGCGGCCCACCAGGTGGCATCGAGCGCGACGAGGAAGACCAGTCCGACGACGATGTTGATGGCCGCCGTGACCAGCGTCTGCGAACCGGCGCGCAGCGCGTCCTGCCCGGCCCGGCGGTCCTGCACCACGGTGATCACGCCGGCGTAGGACAGCCAGCTCACGATCGTGGCGGTGGCCACCGCGGCGGCGAGGATGCCCCACGTGCCGGGGCCCGCGCCGCGAATGTGCGGCATACACGAGACGACCACCAGCGCCGCGGCCGTACGGGCCGCCGACTTGGCGACGTTGTACGCCGTTTTCGTGGTGTCGGTGCGCGAGCGCAGCTGGGTGACCAGACTCGCGATCGTCGGCGCCAGGATCACCGGCACGGGAGGCAGGAAGTAAATGGCGAGAATGAGCGGGATCTCATTCAGCACGACGAGCAGGGCCTGGCGCCGGACCACGACGCTCAGCACGCTGACGTGCGCGATGATGAATGCCACCAGCACGAGCAAGGAACCCGCCCAGTGGTGCCACCAGGTGGGCTTGGCAAGCCAGTAGAAGACGAGACAGACGAGCGCGAAAAGCGCGAGCGGCGCGGTGATCAGCCAGGCGTACTGCGAGGAACGCCCACGCGACGGTGATCGCCCGGCCATAGCGCGCTCCTCGTCATCGGTCCGTTACGGCGCTGCCGTTCCGTAGGGGCCGGCCGGTTCAGTCCCAGTCGATGTCGGCGAGAAGCAGGTGGGCAGCTGCCGGCGCCGATCCCCCGGACGCATGCTCAGCGGAGCCCGACGCGGCGGCTCCGCCGGTCAGGGCCGCGAGCACGAAAACCAAGCCGATGAAGCGGCCCAGCTTCCTTGCGGACATGTTGTGCTCCTCGTAAGAGAACGCTCCGGGTGGGGGGTTCCATGATGGTGCCACACGCTGAGTACGTCGGACAGCGTCCGCGACCGGGTCGAACCCGCACATCCCGAAATCTTGGCTGAACGGCTGAGGCGTGACCGCAATAACGGACGCAAAAATTGGTGGCTTTGCGCCTGAAATAAACGGAGATGTGAGCGCAATTCGCATGTTTCTGTCAAGCTGCCTTGACGTCAAGTTGCCCTGACGGAAGACTACCGGCATGACAACTCCCGATGACCTTGAGCAACGACATACGCTTTCGACCGCGACAACGCGTTACGACGAGCTGAGGATGCGGGACGCCCTGGCGACGATGACCGGCGACGGCGGCCCCGAACCGCTCAGCCGGGAGGAAGGCCTGGAGCTGCTCGCGCTCAGCGAGGTGGTGATCCGCAAAGCGGGCTACGGTCGCCAGGCGATGGTCCGCTCCGCCCGCGCCGCCGGCGCCTCCTGGACCCAGATCGGCGCCGCTCTCGGCACGAGCAAGCAGGCCGCATGGGAGGCCCACAACCGCTGGATAGCGGAGCAGGCCCGTCAGCACGAGCTCACCGGATACGAAGGACTCGGCCCGGACGAGGCCGACGCCGCCCGCGGATTGGCCGGCCGCCCGGATTAATCGCCGGTCTCGGCGACCCGCTCGGTGGCGCTGTACTGCGACCACGACCCGGGATAGAGCCGGCCGGTTCCGAGCCCGGCATGCTCCAACGCCAGCAGGTTATGACAGGCCGTGACGCCGGAGCCGCAATAGGAGACGACGTCGCCGCCCTCCTCGACGCCGACGGCCGCGAACCGCTCCCGCAGCTGCGACACGGGAAGGAAACGGCCCTTGTCGTCCAGATTCTCCCGGCACGGCAGATTGCGCGCCCCTGGGATGTGCCCCGCCCGCGGATCCACCGGCTCGGCATCGCCACGGAATCGCGACCGATCGCGCGCGTCCAGCACCACCGCACTGCCGTCGGCGGCCGCGTCGATGTCGGCCAGCCGGTCCTCCGGCCACGGCCGGGGAGTGAAGACGGCGGGGGTCCGGGCGGTCGGTCCGGTCACCAGCTTTCCCTCGTACGCCGTGAGCCCGCCATCCAGCAACGCGGCGTCGTGACCCGTGGCGCGCAGCATCCAGACCAGCCGCGCCGCGATGACTCCGCCCGCGTCGTCGTACCCGATCACCGTGTCGTCGTCGCCGATGCCCGCCGCGGCCATGCCCTCGGCGAAGACCTGCGGGTCGGGAAGCGGATGCCGGCCCTCGGCCGGCGAGCCCGGACGGGCGAGCCACCGGTCCAGGTCGACGAAGACGGCGCCGGGCAGATGCCCCTTCTCGTACGCCTCCCGCCCCGACCGCCCGTCGAGATACCAGCGCACATCGGCCAGCACGACCCGACCCTCACGCTCCCGCACCCATTGAAGGTCGACGACCGGATCGATCACCACGGCTCCTCGTGACTAGGTGTCCTCGCGTGGCCGCCCCCGCCGCGGCCGATACCTGATCAGGGCGACAGCGACCAGCACGATGGCGACCCCGGACGTCACCGTCGCCCCGGTCCCGGCCAGCAGCGCCTGCCCCAGCACCATCAGCAGCAACGCCGCCCCGAACAACAGGTGGTACAGGGCGGCGTCCCGTACCGCCGGAAAGTTGCGCAGGGTGCTCGCCGGAGCGCGACCAGAAACCAGCATTTTCACCCCGAAGAGCGCAAGGGCCATCCCGATCGCGCCGCCGACGGCAAGCGTCGCCCCACCAAGGTCCATGAACCTCAGTCTGAACCGCGGCGCCCCGCCCTACCGGTAGTTCGTGAACTGCAGGGCGACGCCGAAGTCCTCCTGCTTGAGCAGGGCGATGACGGCCTGCAGGTCGTCCCGCTTCTTGCCGGTCACCCGCAGCTGGTCCCCCTGGATCTGCGCCTGCACACCCTTCGGACCGGCATCCCGGATCTTCTTGCTGATCGCCTTGGCCTTGTCGGCCTCGATGCCCTCGATCACCTTGCAATCGATCTTGTACGTCTTGCCGGACTGCCGCGGATCGCCGGCCTCCAGAGACTTCAGGGAGATGTTCCGCTTGACCAGCTTCTCCTTGTAGACGTCGAGCGCGGCGACGGCCCGCTCCTCGGTCTCCGAGGTGATGGTGACCCCGTTCTCCCCCGACTTCACGATGCTGGTTCCGGTCCCCCGGAAGTCGAACCGCGTGCCGAGCTCCTTCTCCGCCTGATGGAAGGCGTTGTCCACCTCCTGAGCGTCGACCTTGCTCACGATGTCGAACGACGGGCTGGCTGCCATGATCAGACTCCTGCTGGTGGGCCACGTATCGATGTCGACGAAGAGCCCCGAGGGCCCCCGACATGCCGACCGTACCCGGTTGCAGAACCGGCCGCGGCTACGGCTATCCTGTTGTCCGCTGCCAAGGAACACCGAGGCGGCGATGCCCAGGCGGGTTGCCCGAGCGGCCAATGGGAGCGGACTGTAAATCCGTCGCGAAAGCTACAGAGGTTCGAATCCTCTACCCGCCACCACGAGGCACGAGAGGCCCCTCACCTGCTGAAACAGCGGAGAGGGGCCTCAGTCGTGTGTCCAGTCATGTCCAGCCGTCCACGGGTGTCCACGGGTGTCCACGGAGAATACGCGGAGATTTTTCCTTGGGCCCGGTTCGATCGATCTCTCCCCGCTCTTGCTCGTCCAAGCCGCGTTATGCGGCGCCGAACGGTATCTTCCTGCCGCACGATGCACTGGCGCGTACACCCGCAGCAGCGCGGCGACGCTGCCCCGCGTTGAGTCATGTCGACACCACCGCATGTGGCAGCTCGTACCGGCTTTCGGCCCGCGGTGACCCGGCCTGCGCTTGCATAAGCTCCGGGTTTCACGACCGGTCGGGTTCAGAGGTCGCTCCAACAGCGCGCAATCGCTCGCCCAGCCGACCCGTCACTCTTGTTCACCCAGCTGGCGCAGGTACATGGCGACGTTATGGGCTGCGCTGAGGGTGTCGGGGTGATCGTCGCCCAGGACACGACGGCGCCGTTCGAGGACGTCTTCGTCGAGGCGGCGGGCCTGCTCATACTCACCCAGCTCGCGCAGGCCGCCGGCGAGGTTAAAGGCTGAACTGAGGGTGTTGGGGTGGTCGTCGCCCAGGACACGACGGCGCCGTTCCAAGACGTCCTCGCCGAGGCGGCAGGCCTGCTCATACTCACCCAGCTCGTACAGGTAAATGGCGAGGTTATGGGCTGCGCTGAGGGTGTCGGGGTGATCGTCGCCCAGGACACGACGGCGCCGTTCCAAGACGTCCTCGCCGAGGCGGCGCGCCTGCTCATACTCACCCAGCTCGTACAAGTCGGTGGCGAGGCTCTGGATTGAGTCGTGAGTGTGGGGGTGGTCGTCACCCAGGACGCGGCGGTATCGCTCGAGGACGTCTTCGTCGAGGCGGCGCGCCTGCTCATACTCACGCAGCCGGAGAAGATCGCCGGCGAGGTTATGGGCTGCACTAAGGGTGTCGGGGTGGTCGTCACCCAGGACACGGCGGTATCGCTCGAGGACGTCTTCGCCGAGGCGGCGCGCCTGCTCAAACTCACCCAGCTCGTGCAAGTCGATGGCGAGGCTCTGGGTTGAGCTGTGGGTGTGGGGGTGGTCGTCACCCAGGACACGACGGCGCCGTTCGAGGACGTCTTCGTCGAGGCGGCGCGCCTGCTCATACTCACCCAGCTCGCGCAGGTCGGTGGCGAGGCTCTGGATTGAGATGAGGGTGTGGGGGTGGTCGTCACCCAGGACGCGGCGGTATCGCTCGAGGACGTCTTCGTCGAGGCGGCGCGCCTGCTCATACTCACGCAGCCGGCGAAGATCGGCGGCGAGGCTGTGTGCTGCGCTGAGGGTGTCGGGGTGGTCGTCACCCAGGACGCGGCGGTATCGCTCGAGGACGTCTTCGTCGAGGCGGCGGGCTTCCTCGTAATGGCCGAGAGCGCGGTGGGCGTAGCTGAGCAGTCGGGCGGCATTGAGGGTGGTGAGCTCGTCGGGACCTAGCCGCTGGGTCCAGGCGGTGTGCAACTGCTCAGCCAAAGGGAGCGCAGTGCGGGCGTCACCGCGGGCGAGCAGGTGCCACCCGGCGCTGAAGACGAGCCAGCGCAGCTGGGTGTTAGCGGTGCCGGCTGGGTCGCAGGCCAGAATATGCGGCAGTAGCACGCTCCACCGCGGCCACAGGGCGGGGTTGGTGCCGTCGTCGGGCTGGGCGGCGATCAGCAGGCGTTCGACGGTACCGCGGTGCACGGCGGGCTGAGGGTCAGTGTCGCGCAGGACAGCTTGTGTCAGCCGATGCAGCTGCAAACCGTTGGTCGTTGTGCGGGCTAGGCCGTAGCGGCTTAGACGCCCTGCGGCCCGTGCCAACGCGACGAAACTGTCGGCTGCGGCGGCCAGCTCCAACGGCAGGTCAGCATCGCCGGTGAACAGGTCGAGCGGGATGGGGTCCGGGGCCAGGTAGGCGCATAGGCTCAGCAGCTGCCCAGCGGCGGGAGCATCGGCGGCGAGCCGGTCGGCGGCCACGGTGACGGCAGCGGCCAGCGATACCGGGTATCCCCCCGGTGGGCTGTCGCCGTCGAGCAACTCGGCAGCATGCTGGTCCAAGGCGGTGAGGTAGCGCTGTATGCCCATGCCGGTCTCCGCCAGCAGGTCACCGGTCTGAGCGATAGCCAGCGGTAGGTCGCCCAACGCTTGCGCCAACTGGTCAGCCTCGGCCACAGCCAGGTCGGGCAGGTTCGCTTGCAGGAACGCGACTGACTCGGGCCGAGCGAACACGTCCACGCTCATTGTTTGGGCGACGTCGGACCACAGCGGGTTGCGGGAGGTCACCAGGATGTGGGCAGGCCCGCCGGGCAGCCACGGACGGATGTCTTCGCGTTTCTCGACATTGTCGAAGACCAGCAGGACCCGATCAGCACACCGCAGATGGCCCTGGACCGCCGCGACCCCGGCGGCGACATCGGTCCCAGCCAGCACCAGACCGGCCGCGACCGCCAGCGAGGCGAGTTGCTCACCGATCAACGCGGGGTTCTCGCTGTTGATCCACCACACCAGCTCGTACTCACCGGCGAAGCGGTGCGCGTACTCGACGGCCAGCTGCGTCTTGCCCACGCCGCCCATGCCGTGCAGCGCCTGCACCAGCACCTGCCCGCCGCTCAACAGCCTGTCCCGCAGGTCCACGATCATGCGATCCCGGCCGGTGAACGCCGCATTGCGGGGCGGCACGTTCCACACCGGCGGCAGCGAACCGGGCCGTCGCGGCCCCGAGCCACGGCCAGCGTCCGTTGCGGTGGGGTGGGAACCGGGGAACTCTGGCCGCCCGTCGGGACGCCGCTTGCCGCGTACCGCCTCGATCAGCTGCTGGCGGGCGTGGTCCTCCGGAACACCGAACACATCGATGCTCAGCAGCGGCGCGTACAACAGCGGGGGCGTGACCGGCTCGATCCGCACCGGTATCAGCCGCTTACGGGCCGGACTCCGATCGGCCAGCAGCGCGGCCAACTCCGGGGACGTATGCCGCTGCGGCTCGAAGTATGCCTCGGAGAACAACGCCACCATGCGATCCGCCCGCTGCAGCGCGTCCCGCATCTTCTCGACGAAGTTCTCCCCGACCTCCCAGTCCCAATAGTCCAGCTCCACTGTGAAACCCGCCTCGACGAGCTCCCACGCCACCCATTCCGCCCATGCCCGATCTCGGCCGGCATGGTTGACGAACACGTCGACACGGCCGTCCGGATCGGATGGGCTCGCAGGCGGGATCGAAGCGGGTGTGCGAGCCGTCACGGACCCAATGTGCCCTAACCCGCACGCACCGACCACCGCCGAACAAGCGTTGTCAAATTCCCGACCAATGTGCTGCGGTCGCACTTGCCGATAGCTCCTGGATGTTGCCTGGCGTACAGCGTTGAGAGAGTTGCCATCCCCACACGGAGATCTCCAGTGCTCGGTTCAGCTGGCTTCTCCCTCTCGCTCCTCCCCCAGCATCGCTCGCTCGATACGGCGCCGGGCGGCGTCTTCTTGCCCCACGATGCATTTGGCGTAGACCCGCAGGAGGACGGCGACGCTGTGCCCCGCCCACTCAGCGACCTGGGTGGCTGGAACTCCAGCATTGAGCCATGTCGACACGGCCGCGTGACGCAGGTCGTACGGCTTCTTCGCGAGTGGCGACCGGGCCTCCGCAGGGGTAAGCGCCAGCGCTCGAGCCTTGTGCCAGACCCCCAGGTAGGTCGAATCACCGATGGTTCCGCCCCTCGGCCCGACGAACAGCCGCCCGTCGGGCGCGTTCCCGAAGTAGCCGAGATGCGCGCTCAGGATCTCCACCAGCTCCGGGTGAGCGGGCACGGGTCGAGTGTCGTTCGCAGCCCGGTGCTTCAGCCCACGACGCTCCCGAGACTTGCCGCTGTCAGTCCACGCGCGGCCCGTACGCGGCGAGGAGTTGCCCAGCAGCAGTTCACCCCAACCCGACTTCGGCAAAGCGACGATGTTCTCTACTCGGAAGTCGAGCGCCTCACTCGGGCGAAGCGCTGCGTAGTACATCAGCGCGAACAGCGCCACAAGCCGCGGTGCGACCCCCGTTTGAACGGCGACAGCGGTCAGCAGCGTGCGCGCACGCTGCCGGTCGACCACCACGCGCCGATCGATCGATTCGGTGGTCAAAGGCGCGCTCCAAGTGACCCGATCCAGCGGATTGTCGGTGATGAGTCCCAGCTCGACCGCGTAGCCCAATGCGTTGTAAAAGATTGCTCGCTTTCTGGCAATCGTCTTGGCTGCGGCCTGGCTGCCGTCGATCAGCAACGCAATTCGGTCGAGGGCTCGGCGAGTCAACTCCGGCCCTTTCGTGCGGTCTTCGAGGTCAGCAAGCGCGATCGTGTTGCGCTCCAACCACCGCACGGTGGCACGAAGATCGGCAGGCGGCTCACCGCTCTTTCGGCGAGGCGGAACGAACACCCATTCGAACAACGCCCGGCGAATCAGAGCGGCATCCGGTCGGCCCCGATCCGAACTGAGCAGGGCAGGTGTGACCGTGGCCAGCGATTCGGCGATGCCGGTGCGAGACTTCGGTGCCGCCGCCGGCCACTTCATCTCGGTGTACTGGCTCGCGTGCTCGAACCACGACCGGCGTTGAGCTTCCCGCAGCATGGGAGCGGGCAGACCCGACGCCTTCTCGAACGCCGAGCCGCGCTGAACGTGAGTAAGCAACTTCGCGCGAAATGCGTCCGCGAGCGCCTTGCTGGCGAACGTCCGGTGCTGCTCTTGCCCACCGACGATCCACCGCACCGAGTAGGTCGTACGCCTCTTTCCTGCGTTCGTTCGAATGTCCCATATTCGAACGCTGTGGGAAAACCGAAGGTCTTCCGCATCCTCATTGCGGATGGTCACGCAGCCTCCTCAAGGCCGTCCAGCCACTGGTCAAGGTCAGTGCGGCGAACTCGAATTTCGTTGTTGGGCAGCTTGATGCACCTCGGCGCTTTCCCGGTCTGGCGCCAGTAGTAGAAGGTTGAGCGAGAAACTTGTAGCTCCGCGATCACCTCCGGAATGGTGAGCGACGAAGGATTGCAATCCGCATTGCGTGACAAAGAACTGATCCTCCCGCTGCGAGGGTGCACGACAGGCCGCGCAGAACGGCCCTGTGCGCCGTTCTGCGCCTGAGGGGTGTTCCGGGGACCGCGACGGATCCCATCGATACAAAGGCACAGAACGAACCGCTGATAGCCCCGTTGAGCCAAGATCTCGGCACGGTCGGCAGAAGGGGATGCACCGATGGTTCTAGGAGGCTTCTGCGGGCCGTTTAGGAGGTCGCTCCGTCCGGGGTAGACCAGACGGTCTGTGCCCGAGGCCCAAAGGCCGGTGACACGGTGACAGTTGCCGTGTAGCTCGGTGTTTTCCCTGTTCAGGATGGTTGTGGGGCTGTCATCGGGGGCGGTGACAGGGCGGTGACAGCGGTGACAGTTGGGGGTGGTTGTCACCGCTGTCACCAGGCTGTCACCGGCGGCGGTGACAGCGTGTTAGGCGGGTTGAGCTGCGGGAACGGTCTCGGTGGGGCTGGTTGTCACCGTGTCACCGGGGTTGGCGTGCTGGCGGGCGTGCGGGTGTAGGTGGTAGCGGCCGTCGCCGCTGGTGCGGATCCAGCCGAGTTGGGTCAGGGTGTCCAGCACGTTGGTGACGTCGGCGGCGGTGGGTAGGTGGCGCTGCACGCGGCGGTGTAGTTCGCGGCGGGTGAACGCGGTGAGGTCGCGGGCGATGAGCACGCCGAGGACGTGGCGGGCGGTGTCGATGCTGCGGTCGGTGGTGATGATGTGCAGAGCGGCCCGGTAGTGGGCGACGAAGAAGTCGGTGAGGCGGACGGCGTCGGTGACGCGGACGGCGTCGATGGGGTGGCGCCAGGCGTCCGCGGGTCGGTGGGCGACGTGCAGCAGGCCGGCCAGGCGCATGGTGGTGCCGCCGAGTTTGTTGGCCCATTCGCGCATGTCGTGCAGGGTATTGCCAGGCCGTAGTTGGGTCTCCAGGTCGGTGGCGGCGGTGATGCGCACGAGTTGGGCGGGGTCGGTGAGGGTGACCACGGCGGGGTCTTCCCATTCGGCGAAGGTGTGGGCGAGTTCCCGCACGTGTCGGTCGTAGGCGTCGGCGACGCCGGTGGGAACGGGTTCGGTGTCGACCTGCCGGTAGCCGGCGAGGCTTTTCGGCAGGGCGAACAGGAATCGGGCGGGCAGGCCGCGCCCGGCCAGGTCGGTGTTGCCGCCGAAACTGCGCAGCACCGACGGTTGGGCCATCACGCCGACGGTGAGGGCGGGCTTGTCGACGTACGCGCCGACGCGGGTCTGTCGGCCGGAGTCGATCGGACGCCCGGAGTGTCCTTTGAGGTAGGGGTCGAGGTTGGGAGTGCCGGAGTAGCGGCCGGCGAGGATGTCGAAGATGCCGCCTTCGTCGCTGATGATGGCCATCCGGCCGCCGTTGGCGGCCATCAGCGAGACGAGGTATTCGGGGGTGGCGTCGTCGGCGAGCAGTTTGGGTAGGTCGGGGACGGTGATCGCTTCGGCGGCCAGGGCGGCGGCGACGGCTTCGGCGGTGCGCCCGTCGCGGTCGTCGGCGCTGGCTTTCGCGGCCAGGGTGCGGGCGTGTTCGGCTTGGCGGGCGGCGATGTCCTTGAGCGCGGCTTGTTCGGCTTGCATGGGTCGGGCGCGTTCGGCGAGGGTGTGTTGGGCGGCGTACAGGGGGGCGGTCATGGCGCCGTGCACGGGGCTCTTACGCTCGCCGGGCTCCGCGATCACCGCGATGTAGACGTTGACGGGTTCGCGCCAGCCGGGTTTGACCTCCACTTCGAGGCGGCCCCCGGCGCAGGCGGACAGCACGGCGAGGGCGATCGGGCCGACCATGGCCGGGTCGGTCTGGGTGAACCGGGCGACGCCGGTGACCATGTCGGCCAGCCAGCCGGGGTAGACGTCGGTCGGGAACGGGGGCGGGTCGGCCGGGCCGGACAGCGGCACGGGGGTGTCCCAGCCGGTGGCGGGGTCGGCGGGTGAGGGTTCGGCGACCACGTGCAGGCGTGGGGTCACGCGGCAACTCCTTCCGGGTGGACGCCTTCGGCGCGGAAGCCGCCGGTGATGGCGGCGTGGATGTCGCGGTGGGTTTGCTGGGCGCGTACTCCGGCGTCGTAGAGCGCGTGGTAGGCGTCCGGGGCGGTGAGGGCTCCGGCGGCGACCAGGCGGGCCACTCCGCGGGCGGCGCCGTACAGGGTGGTGCGGCGGCTGCCCTCGGGGGCGTGCTCGGCGGTGTCGAGCAGTGCTTGCAGCAGGGCGGCGGGGTTTGAGATGCCCCTCCCCCCGGTGAGCGGGGTGAGGGTGGCTGCCGGGACGTCGCGCCGCTCGACGGGCCGGCACAGTTCGATCAGCGGCGGGGGCATCTCAATCGCTTTCCGGTCGCCGAGGCGCCGGTACGGCTGTCGGGTGCCGGGGTGGATCGAGGGCGGGGCGACCACGTACCCGCCGTCGGCTTTGATGTCGATGCCGGGGTGGCCGCGCTTGTCGAGGTTCTTGGCCAGGGTGCCGCCGGGGTGGCGGTAGTACAGGTGCCAGCCGCCGGAGCCGGTCCGGACGCACCGGGTGGGCGGCATGATCTCGGTCAGTACCCGGCCGCCGTTGCGGGGGTCGACGTCGATGACGGCGAGGTCGGCGGTGTGGCCGGTGCGGATGGCGAGCATGCCGCAGGGCACGCGGGTGTGCATGGCGTGGATGCGGTCGGGATCGAGGGTGGCGGCGTAGAAGCCGTGGCAGGTCAAACAGGCGCAGGCTTGCGGGTCGTGACCGGGGTCGGTCTCGGCTTTCGGGCAGGCCGGGCAGTTCGCGACCGGGCGTTTCGTGCGGCCCAGGAAGAACACGGGATAGCCCTCGCCGACCAGGGCGAGCGCGGCGGCCAGCATCGGGGCAGGGTCGGGCACGGTTGCTCCCACGGGGATTGATGGCGGTTCGGGGGCTGCGACCAGCGCGGCCGGGGGTGTGCGCCGGGCAGCGTGGCCCGGTCAGGTAGCGCCGTACCTGGTCGGTGGCGAGGCACAGTCGGCGCTCGCCACCGATCCAGTGGCCGCAGGGCGGATCAGAACGGCGGTTCGTCATCGGACGACGACCGGCACTCGGTGCCGGCCGGGGCGGTGCCGGCTGGGGCGGCGGGCGCCGACCATGGGTCGGTGTCCGTGCCGCCGCGCGGCGCGGTCGTGGCCCCGGAGTCGGTGGTGCGGGTCATCCGCATGACCTTGGCCCGCGCGTAGCGCAGCGACGGGCCGATCTCGTCGACTTCCAGTTCGATGACGGTGCGCTTCTCGCCTTCGCGGGTCTCGTAGGAGCGCTGCCGCAGGCGGCCGGTGACGATGACCCGCGTGCCGCGCGACAGGGTCTCGGCGGCGTTCTCCGCCGGGTCGCGCCACAGGTTGCAGGACAGGAACAGCGGGTCGCCGTCGCGCCACTGCCCCGTAGCGCGGTCGAGGTAGCGGGGAGTGGAGGCGATCCGGAAGTTGGCCACGGCCGCCCCGGACGGGGTGTAGCGCAGCTCGGGGTGGTCGGTCAGGTTGCCGATGACGGTGATGGTGGTGTCGCTGGCCACGGCTGGGTTTCTCCTTGCGGGTGAGGGTGTTCAGGCGGTGAGGTCGAGCTGGTCGCCGGTGATGGCCTCCACGACGGCGGCGACCAGGTCACGGGCGGCGGGTGGGGTGACGGCGTTGCCGAGCATGCGGACTTTGGCCCGCTTGGACGCCTGGGCGAATCGGTAGCCGGGGGTGAAGGCCATCCCGGCGCGGATCTCGTCGACGGTGAGCATCCGGAACGTGCACTCGTCCACGGCCGGGGCCGGGCCGAGCAGCCCGTCCACGGCCACCAAGGTCTGTGCGGGCAGCGGGTCCGCGACTGGGCGAAGCCGTCCGGTGTCGTAGGCGAACAGTGTGGTGGGCACGCCGATCAGTGACTGATGCCCGGCGGTGGTCAGCGCCCGCATCGGCTCACCGACCGGGGTGGACATCTGGCCTTGGTCGCCGCGGGCGGTGTTGTTGCGCATCAGCAGCGCTTGATGAGTGCCCCCGGCGGCGAAGGTCAGCAACGGCGACCGGGCGGCGGGTTTCGCGACGCCGTTGTTGCGCAGCGGGATCATCAGCGCGGTCTCCGCGCGGGCGGTCTGCGCCCGCATCGGCTCACCAATGTGGCGGGCGTGTTTGCCGTCGCGGGCCTCCACCGGTACCAGCAGCGGCGGGCATACCAGGGCTTCGCTTTCGGTCGTCGTGCGCGCCCGCAGGGGCCTGCCCGATGGCCACGCGGTGGTGTTGCGTCCGCCGCCGGCTGGGGTCAGCAACGCCCCGGACCAACGGGCCAGCCCGGCGGCGATCCGCGCCCGCGTCTTGGGCTTGAGCCGATCGCCGATCACCTCGCCCGGCAAAGCCCAGTCGAGCACGGCGGCCGCGGGCATTGCGTACGGGGCGACCATGCCGCCCCGGCAGGACACCGCAGGACAGCGGAAGGTGTACTGCTGGCCGTAGCGCATCGTCCGGCGGGCGCCGGGCCGCTTGTCGACGTACACGCCCCGCACCTCGCCGCAGGACGGGCACCAGGCGCGCGGGCGGGTCCACTTGGCGAAGTCCGGTGCCCGGTAGACCTTGCGCCAGAACACGAAGTACACCCGGTCGCGCAGTTGCGGCGCCGGGTCGCCCAGCGCGGAGGCGAACGCGGAGTTGAGCACGACGGTGCGGTGTGCGTAGCCCAGCAGCCGCATCCGGCGCAGCCACTCGTCAAGGTGCGCCCACTTGAGCACGTCGGTGACGTTCTCCACGATCACCGCCCGGTAGCGGTGGACCTCGGTGAAGCGGGGCACGTCCTGCATCAGCATCCGCGACCGCACCGCCGCCTCGTCCGGCAGCGGCTCACAGTCGTCGTCGGCGAACAGGTCGAGCTGCACGGGTCTGCCGTCGTAGTCGACCTTGCGGCCCTTGGCCACGCTCCAGTTGGTGCACTCCGGGGAGAACCAGCCGATGTCCGTCGACGGGTGCCGCCGCGGGTCGATGCGGGTGATGTCCTCACGGTCGTGATCCGCGTCCGGGAAGTTCGCCGCATGCGTGTCCACCGCCAACTGCCAGTGATTCGACGCGATACGCACGCGTACGCCGGGCACCTGGTGCATGCCGGTCGAGGATCCGCCGGCGCCGCAGAAGTAGTCCGCCACGGTCAACACCCGCGTTCACCGCCGACCGGGGCGCCGGTGATCTCGGCGTCGAGGTAGATGCGCATCTGCTCGGGGTCGCGCCGGTTGGCGTATGGCCGAGACACCGAGGCGATGCGCAGGCCGGGCAGGGTCTCCAGGACGGCGACGGCGGCGGCGACCTGGTCGCCGCCACCCGTCAGGCGGATGTTCATGCGGTACCTCCGAAGCAATCGGTGTGCCCGCAGGCCGTGGCGCCGCGGGCCAGCGCGGTCGGTACGGACAGTTCGTAGAGCCGTTCGCCCGGGTCGCTGTCCGGACGGCAGGCCGGTCGGATCTCCCACCCACCGGCAGCGAACGGGCCGCCGCGTTCCTCGGGTGGGGTGTCCTCGGTGTCGCGGTGGTGTTGGACCCGTTCGACGCGGTGCGCGGTCGGCTCGGCGGGGAAGCGCACGGCGACGGCGACGAAGCCGGTGCCGTGTTCGGCGGCGGGGATCACCGCGGCGGGGATTGTGGCGGTCATGCGTCACCGTCCCGGTCCTGGGCGTACGGCGGCAGGTCGATGTAGCAGCTGACCTCGACCAGGCCCCACCCGGTGAACGGGCCGTCGGGGTCGTGCCGGCCGGCCCTGAGCGCTCGCCAGCGGCGGGCGGTGTCGAGGTCGAAGTCGGACGGTTCCCGGGCGGTGAGGCCGAGCACGGCGGCCCAGCGGTGGAAGTCGTGGGCGGCGTTACGGTCCATGTGCAATACCAGGAAGCGGTAGCCGCCGCGGCTGGTGTGATCGCTCATGCCGATGTCGCAGGGCATGGACGGGGCGTGTGCCTCGGTCAGGGCCAGCAC
This sequence comes from Actinoplanes sp. NPDC049681, assembly GCF_044465265.1. NCBI lineage: Bacteria > Bacillati > Actinomycetota > Actinomycetes > Micromonosporales > Micromonosporaceae > Actinoplanes > Actinoplanes sp. NPDC049681. Next base: position 278,198 of record NZ_JBITLP010000003.1, on the reverse strand, counting down.
GGATCGCAGCACGGTGGCGCGCAGCTGGCGCAGGTCGGGCACGTCGCTGGGCTGCGTGCCGGCGGCGGGGGTAGCGGTGACGGTGATCATCAGGCGGCCTTCCTGGTGCGGTGGTCGGCGGTGATCTGGGCGCGGGTGGCGGTGGCGCGGCGAGCGTCGAGCTTGTCGAGCGGGGATCGCCGGTTCATGGGGCGTTCCTCCGGATCGGTGGGCGGGTGGCCGTTTTGCTGTTCGTGGGTTTTGGGCGCTGCACGGGTCGGCGGTCAGCACGGTTCGTCCTCCGGGATCCATCGCGGCGCGGCCTCGGGGTGGTGGGTGTTCGGCGTAGGACGGGTCTCGGCGAGGGTGCGGTCGCTGCGGTCGAGCACGTCCTCGGCGTGGCCCGGGACGTCGTCGGCTTGTTCGGGGGTCCAGGTGGCGGCGTCTTTCCACGAAGGGCTTTCGGTCCAGTAGTCGCCGGCGAAGGCGTCGTCCTGCTGGGCGTTCTCGTCGGTTCGTGCTGTTGCCGCTGCCGGTGGCGGGTTGTCGGCAAGAACGTTGTCGCGGTCCTGCGGTATGCGGCGGCGGCGCTGCGCATGAGGTCGCGGTCGGCCAGGGTGAGTAGCCGGGCCAGCGGTGAGGCGTCGAGGTGGGCGGCGGCGGTGTCGTAGTGCCGGGCGATGCGCTCGGCGTAGGCGGCGCGCTCGGCGGGCTCGTCGGTGGCGCGTTCCCGGTCGTAGAGGGCGGCGATGGCTTCTTCCTCGCGGATGACGGCGAGGGTTCGGCCGCCGAGTTTGTCGAGCAGGGATCGCAGGTTCATGCGGCGTGCCTCCGGTTCGGGGTGCGCGGTGCGCTCGGGTGGCCGGTGAGGGCGGGACGGTTGCAGGGGTTGCGGACGATGCCGGGGCGGATCGCGACGTGGGCGATGAGTTGACGGAATCCGTTGAGGACGGTGCGCAGCTGCCAGCGGGCGGCGGCCTCTTCGGTGTGCAGGACGACGCGGACGCGGATTTCGGCGTGTTCGCGGCCGTCGAGCCCCTTGACGCGGGTCAGGACGGCGCGGCCGTGGCCGGGCAGGTCGACCACGACCTCTTCGGCGCGGTGCTCGCCGAGGTCGCAGCGGTGGTCACGGGCACACCACTCGGTGTGAGCGGTGCCGGTGCGGCGCAGCTGGCGCATGGTGCGGGCGGTCATCGGTTGCCCGCCTTGTACTCGCCGCGCAGGTACTCGTAGACGCGGCGGCCGATGCGCACGCGGCGGCCGGTGCCCTCACAGCGCGGGCAGAGCCGGAAGACCTTGCGGGAGAACGGCGAGTAGAGCTTGCCGCCGCCTTCGCAGCGGCAGCAGTGGCCGAACGGGAACTGCGCACACATGATCACGTAGAACGCTGAGTAACCGAGGATGATCAGGCTGGCTATCGCGGCGAGGGTCGTCACCGAATGCCTCCACGGGCCGTTTCAAGGGTGTGAGAGGTCGGCGCCGCTAGGTGCTAGGGCGCTGTCCAGGGATTCTTTGTGTCGCTAGCGGTGCCGCTAGGTCTAGCGGTGGCTGCCGCTAGACCTAGCGGCGAATCGCGGCCTACTTCCGGCCGCCGGTCCCGTTCTCGCGGTCACGCTTGGTGAGCGCTGCGAGGACGTGGGCGCGGGTGATGCCCTTGCGGTTGCCGGTCTCGTCGGTGTCCGGGTCGCTGCCCCACACCTGCCCGGTCTTGACCCCGTGCGGCTTGAGCGCCTCGCGGAGCTGGTCGGCGGTGAACCCGTCGTAGACATCGCCGCGCAGCGCGGCGAGGCGCTTGACGATCACGGTGGACCACAGCTTCGGGTCGGTGTCGCTCATGACCGCCAGGACGTCTTCGAGGATCGTGTCGCGGCGCACGGCGGTGGTGTCGAGCACGACCCCGGCGGCGTGGCCGGTGATGTTGCCGTAGCGCTCCCGCGCCGCGCGGGCGCGGGTCACGATCGCCTCGGCGGCCGGGCCGTCGATCTCGAACGTCTTGACGATGACCGGCTCGTCGCCCTCGCCGGCCAGGTAGCCGATGCCCTTGTCGCGGCGGGAGAACATCGTCGCCCGGATGCCGTTGCGGTACATCGAGGTGCCCAGCACCATGTCGTTCTCGGTCTGGCCCATCACCTTGAGGCAGAACCGCAGCACCGCGTTGGCGGAGATGCCGGTCGGCAGGCTCTTGGCGTCCGGGCGCTGGGTGGCCAGCAGCAGGAAGATCGCGACGGCCGGGCCGCGGCGGATCAGGTCCTCGCAGATCTCCTCGATCTCCGCGCCGTACTTCGGGTGCTCGAAGCCGCGCTGGCACTCGTCGATGCCGATCGCGATCGGGTGCAGGCGCAGCTTGCGGTTGGACGCGAGTTCGTCGGTGACCTTGTTCTCCGGGCACAGGTCCCGCGGCAGGTCGCGGATCACCTTGGTGCGGCGGCGCATCTCGGCGTGGATCTCGCGCAGCGCGGTCACCACGTATTCGATGTCTTCGTCGTCGTCGCCCGCGCGGTAGGCGTGGCTGACCGGCTCCAACGCCGACAGGTCACCGGTGCCCTTCAGGTCGAACGCCAGGATCTGCGACCGCACATCCAGGCAGGCCAGCAGCAGCGCCAACCGCAGGGCGAACGTCTTACCGAACCGGGGCAGCGCACCGATGATCATCGACGCGTACATCAGGGTGATGGTGACCAGCGCGCCGCGCGGGTCGGTGCCGAACGGTGCGGCCTTGAACAGGTTCACCGTTCCGGCCTTGAGCAGCGGGAACGGCTTCTGCTTCGCCCGGCTCATGTCCTTGTCGGCCACGAACAGCACGAGCCGGCCGGGGTGGATCTCGGCGTTGGCCTCCGGCCAGACGCAGCCGAGCGGGCGGGTCAGCGCGGCGGCCAGCTCCTCGCGCTTGCCGACCACGCTGGAGGCGGTGACGCCGCGGGGCAGCTCCACCTCGCAGTGCCACCCGACGCCGTTCTCACGGCCGATGGGGGCGGGGAACCAGTGCTTGCCGTTGTCGCCGCGGCGGATCGCGTCGTTGATGCCCTTGATGTTCAACGCGGCGAGGGCGGTGAACACCTCGGCCGAGGTCAGCGGGGCGGCGTCGTGGCGGACCACGGCGGTGTCGAGCAGCGGCTTGTCGGCCGGCGCGCCGAGGTATCCGCACACCGCGATCAGGGCGGCGATGACGGTGTTGTATGCCCAGTCCGGGGCCGCCAACGCGAATAGCGCCCAGGCCGGAAATAGCGCCAGCACGAGCAGCACGGTGACCAGGCCCCGCCAGCGGACCCGCCGGTCACGCTTGTTGCTGAGCCGGTCGTACATGCGGGCTTCGTCGGGCTTATCGATGGCCGCGCGCACGACCGCCTGGCGCACCGGCTCGCCTTCCAGATCCCACAGCCAGCGGTTGTAGCCGTGGCAGATCCGGGCGAAGCCGCGCGGCGCCCGCACCGCGAGCTTCACCGCGTATTTCGGTATGCGTAGGCCGTGGTAGACCAGCGAATGCAGACCGAATCCGGTCGCCCAGGCGACGTTTGCGCCGAACTCGCGGGCCGAGCGCAGCCAGGACGGCACGATCGGAACGCGGGTCGCGTCGCGGAACCCTGCGAGTGTGAATCGCGGGCGCCGCTGGGCGTCCAGGCTGTCGACCAGCACCGGTCCCGCGGGACCGTCCTCGTCGGTGTCATTCAGCGCGTCGGTGTCGGCGGCGTTAGGGTCTTGGGTTCGGCTGGCCGAGCGGCGGGTGCGTTCCGAGTTTAGGTCCACCACCTCGGCGGGCGGATTGGTCAGGTCGTGTTCGGCGGCGGTCCAGTCGAAGTCGTCGGGGTCGGGAGGTCGCGGTTCGGTGCTCACGGTCGGGTCCTCCGGATCGGGTGGGCGTGCCTGGGCCTGCGGGGTGGCTGAGCTGCCGCGTCGGGGTCAGGCGATGACCAGCGCGGCGACGAAGAGGAACAGGTAGTGCAGGGACTGGTCCAGGGCGTACGCGCCGGTCCCGATGCAGGGGTTGTCGTCGTGTCCGGGCCGGGGTTTGCCCAGTGCCATGAACCGGTCCAGGCCGGCGAGTGAGGCGAGCGCGGTCAAGGGTGTGCGCCGGTCGGCGACGTAGTGGATGACCGCGCTGATGGCGAGTCCGGCGGCGACGTGCCATGGATGGAGCGGCAGGTGCAGCGCGACGTGAACGGCGTCGAGGGCGACCACGGCGGCTGCCGTGTATGACGCGACGTGTGCGGCGCAGGCGAGGCGGCCGGGCCGGCCGGGCGCGCCCTTGGTGCGGGCTTGGTGGTCGGTCTGGATCCAGTGGTCGGCGACCTGGTGGGCGACGAACAGTGTGGCGAACACGGCGGCGAACACGGCGGCGGGGCTGGTTTCAGGCAGCATGAAGGGACCTCTCGCGAGGCTTGAGGAAGGGCTTGAAGAGATGGGGACCGGCGGCACGACGCTTGGTTGGGAAGCCGTGGGGTCGTGCCGCCGGGCGTGATCAGAACTCGTCGCCGTCGCCGGCGGCGCGCTCCCGGGCGGCGTGGTCGGCGTGCATGTCCTGCTTCATCCAGTCGAAGGCGTGGGCGCGCTGGTCGTCGGCGGACTTCTGCAGCCGGTCGGCGATCTCCAGGCTGCGCGCGGCGGACTCCGGGCTGCTCATGAGCGCGGCCATCTCTCGGGTGTGGTCGGCGCGTTCCTGGCTGGCCTGCGCGCCGGCCATGACGTCGGGGTCCGGGCCGACGTGCTGGGTGTCGCAGGCGTTGATCACCTCGCGGCTGCCGTCGGCGTATTCGAGCAGGCTGCGTCCGTCGTGGGTGGCGTGCGCGATGGCGGTGCGGCCGTCGTCGAAGCGTCGAACGATGTCCGGGTTACCGGTGTCGGCGGTCTCGGCGGCCCATTCCAGGGCGCGGCGGGTGTGCAGGTCGCGGAAGGCCTCGCCGGCGCCGGGTCCGCCGAAGACCTCGGCGACGCGGGCCTTGTTGTATGCCTCACCGTCCGGGTGTTCCAGCAGGAGGTCCTGGGTGTCGCGGCCGGTCGCGAGGGCCTGCTGTTCCACCGCGTCGTGCAGCTGGCGTTCGCCGGCCGTCAGGTTCTCGTAGCCAAACATCGTGGTGCGTCCTCCTTGCCGGGGTCGGGTCAGAACTCGTCGGTGTCGCCGCGGTCCGGCGCTGCGGTGTCGGTGTGCGCCGGGTCCGTGTCGCGGTTGTCGTCGGTGGGGCGGTACAGCTCGAGGTCGATGTCGAGGCGCTGCCACCAGCGCAGCGGCTTCTCGGCGTCGATGACGGCGTCGTTGGCGTCCAGGTAGTCCTCAGACGGGTAGCCGTCGCGGTCGCTGACCTCGGCGAGGTGCTGGCGGGCCTTGGCGAGGGTGGCGCGGTCGCGGCGGGTGTCGTCGCTGAACAGGTGCATCGAGTGGTGTCCTTCCTGGACGGTGGGTCAGGCGGCGGTGCGGGCCGGCCGGGCCTCACCGGCCGGCCCGGCGGTGGGCTGGGTGTGGACCAGGCGCAGCCGCGAAGACACGGGCGGGCGCCGCAGAAGCGCGGCGAGGCGTGCGGTGAGCGGGCGGGCCGGGATGGGAAGGTCGGCCGGGACGCGAATGATGCCGCGCTGCGCGCGGCGCACGTCGCGGCGTTTCCAGACGATCGGGGTCCGGGCCAACGCGACGCGCATCCCCCGACGGATCAGCAACGCTTGGAAGTTCGGCAGCCCGGCGAGCATCGCCGGGCTGATGACCGGCACGATCCGGGTCGTGGTGGAGGTGACCCGGCCGTCGGCATCGCGCGTATCCGTGGTCTCTTCGCGGTCCCCGGCAAGTTTGGTGAACGCGGCCAGGTCCTCGGCGTCCTTGCACCCGCCGTAGACCAGCACGGCGGCGGCGGTGTTGAGGATCATCGAGGCCTTGTCCTTGCCCCACCGCTCGCGCAGCTGCCCGTAGCCCTGGCAAGCGGCGTGCACGACGATGTTGCGTTTGCGCAGCTCGGCCATCCACCGATCCAGCGGCGTCGGGCAGACCAGGGCCACCTCGTCCAGGACGAACGCGAGGCCGGGATCGAGGCGCCCGGCGGGGCGAAAGGCGGCGCTCTGCCGGGCCTGGTAGGCGATCTCGGCGACCAGCGCGCCCACGAGCGGGCCGACGGTGCCGTCGTCGTCGCCGAGCAGATACAGGCTGCCGCGCCGGTCGGTCAGATCCGCCACCGCAAACCCGCCGTCGGTGGTCGCGGGGTCGCCGGCGACCGCGGCGGACGGCAGGGTCGTCCAGGCCAGCGCCGGCGCCATCGCGAGCATGATGCCGTCACGGGTCCGCGGGCTCATGTCGATCGACTGAATAGCGGCCTGGCGCATCTGCGCGGCCTGCGGCGAACAGCGCAGCGCGGTCAGGATGGCGGGCTTGGCCGCGTCGGGGTCGGCGATCCAGGCCTGCACGTCGCTCATCCGGCGTCCGCCGAGGGCGGCGGCGTGCAACCACACCGCCAGCACCCGCCTCGCCTGGGCCTCCCACCGGGCGCCCTCGGTGCCCGGCGTTCCCGGCCCCATCAGGTCGCCGGCGCGGCGCGCGGCGGTAGCCGGATCGGTGCACCCGTCCAGCGGCGACCACCGCAGCGTGGAGGCGACCGCGCCCAGACCGCCGGGGTTGAACACCGCGACCGGGCCGCGCGCACGGCGCAGCCGCACCGTGAGTTCGTAGAGGTCGGTGGCGGTCGAGGTGACCACGACCCCGCCGGGGGCGTCGATAACCCGGCACGCCAGCTCGGCGGTCTTGCCGGTGCCGGGGATACCGATGCGCAACGTGGACTCCTCACCGGAGGTGTGCACCGTCTGCCAGCCCACCCGGGCCAGGGGTGTCGCGAACGCGCGGACCGGCACCCGCAGCCGCTGCCACCACGACAGCGCCTGCATCGAGGGGCGGAGCACGGTGGCCTTGCGGCGCATCGCCCACCCCGACGAGGTGCGCCAGATGTCCCACCGCGACGCGGTGCCGCAGCTGCGTCGCGACTGGCGGTCCCACCGGCCGATCAGCCCCGCGGAGCCGGTCGTGCGGGTCCACGCCCACACCGGCCCCACCGTCACGGCCAGGCCGGCGAGGATCAGGCCGGTCCCGGCGAGGCGGTGCCCGGGATAGCCGGCGAGCACCCAGCCGGCCGCGGTCAGCAGCAGACCGGCGCCGACGACGCGGGCCAAATTCTTTGCAGTCATGACAAGGTCTCCGCTCACTGCTCGTCTTCGTCCGTGGCGCGTGCCGCCGCGGTCGCCTGGGCCACGCGGTCGAAGATCGCGAGGATCTCCGGGTCGTCGACGCGGTTGCCGTCGGAGTCGATCGGGCCGGTGTAGCCGGACTCGCGCAGGTCGAAGAAGCGGGTGTCGGCGACGGTTTCGGGTGCGCCATCCCAACAGCGGGTCATGGCAGATCACGTCCTTTCACAGATTCAAGGCACGGCTGAGGCGGGGTGTCAGAACTCGTCGGTGTCGTCGCGCTCGGCGCGGCGGACCGCCTGGACTTCGCGACGGCGATCGGCCAGGCGCTGCGCCTCCGCTTGTGTGTCGAGGCGCAGGCGGCGGTTGCGGTCGAGGACTTCGGCGTGCTGGATGTGCAGCTGACGCTCGGACATACTGGGCACCTCTCCCGGAGGCTCCTGATGGGCTTACGGAGTGGGGACCGGCGGCACGGCGCTTGGTTGGGAAGCCGTGGGGCCGTGCCGCCGGGCGGATCTAGTGGCTGTCGAACGTGAGCTGGGCCGACGCGGCGCTCCGTTCGCGTAGCGCGGCCAGCACCCGGATGGACCCATCCGGGCAGAGCCGCCGGTAGGCGGTCACGGCCTGGTCGGCGTCGTCGATGCCGTCGAGGCGGGCCAGCCGCCACGCGCCGTAGGTCTCACGCAGCGCACCGACCCCAGGGATCCAGCGGGCCAGCCCGAACGCCACGGCGTGACGAACCCGTTGGCGAGTGCCTTCCTGAACCCAGCGGCGCACCCGGCGGACGACGATCTCCAGCAGGAACGGCCCGGCCAGGCTCATCGCGGGAAAGAACCACACCGCATCCCGAGCCGCCGAGCCGGAGCTGTGCGAGTAGTTCGCATAGGCGGACATGCCGGCGAACGCCCACACCAGCCAGGCGAACACCCCCGCCGACTCGCCGCGCCACGCGCAGTAGACGACCAGGCCGACGCACACCGCGGCGGCGGCGTCCAGGGCGAAGAACGTGACCCACGGCCACGGCCCCGCCAGGCCCAGCCCGGTCGGGCTAGCAGCCCAAGCGATGATGTCCTGACTCGACAGGGCGATCGGGGCGACGATCACCCCGGCCAGCAACATTCCGACGACGGTTAGCAGAGCACCCATCGTGTACCGGCCCGCACGGGATCGCTGCGCTGTAGCGCCGTCGGCGCGAGCCGGTTCACCCGCCGCGCCATAGTCGTCCGGCGGCGCAGTCTCAGCGTGGCGACCCCGCGCGAACAGCGCGGCGATGTGGGCCAGCTCGGGGCCGCGAGTGTCGGTATCGATTGGTTCCGGTCCTGCCTCGTCACGTTGCTCAGGCATCGCGGGGCCCGCCGCGGGGGGCGAGGGCACCAACGGTGCCGCTTCGTCACGCATGAGCAGGACCGTGCGCCCCGGCTCTGACTCGGCGGTGTCCGGGCTGGGTGCGAGGGCGGCGAGCACGGTACGGGCCTTCGGCGCACCGATCCGGAACCGCTTCATCAGCTGATTTCGGGTCGGGGTGGCGCCCAGCTCGGCGGCGTAGTCACGCGCGAGGGGGATCAGCTCATCCACCGCGGCCGGGAACGCGCTGCGCGCCGAACGGGTGGCACCGGCGGTACGGGTCATCGTGGCGGCGGTCATCAGGCCACCACCCGCGGATCGTCGTGGCGGCCGTCTAGCAGGTCGGCGGCGGCGAGCTCGAGAGCGGCTCGGATGACGCGACGGTTGGCCCGGCGCAGGCGCCGCCAGTCGAGCGCCGATGGGCCGCCGCGCTCGGCGGCGTACAGAATGCCGATCTCAGCGTCGAGCATGTCGATTTCGGCGGTGATCAGCGGTTTCTCGCGCTCGATCGCCGCCAGGTCGGCGGCCGACGGCTCAAGGAGGTCGAAGTCGTCCATGGTCTGCGGTTGTCCTTCCGACGTGTCAGGCGGCTCGCGGCGCGCGGCGGGTACTCGCCCGGCGGCGGCCGGCCCGGCAGCCCTTGCAGTGGGTCTCGTCCGGCGCCAGCGGCGCCAGGTGGGTGCAGCCGCGGCACTCGCGCCAACAGGCGCTCTGAAGTGCGGAAACACGAAGCATGGAAGCGAGAGCAGACATGGGGATCACACCTCTCGGCACAGGAGGAAAGTCAAGGAAGAGGGCGCCGCGCGGCGGCGCACCCAACTCGGGCGCAGCCTGCCGCGCGACGCGGCACGGTATTCAGCGACAGGCTTCTGATGTCGCTCGCCTCGCTCAGCCGGGACCTACCGGGGTCGGCCGCCAAGCGGCTCAATGCGAGGTAACTGCTGCTCACAGAGCAGCCTGTCGCTCTACTGCTGGCGCTGCCTGCATGCCGTCTCCCGACGGACCAGGTGGAGCGCCTGACCGTTCACTGTGCAGCCCGGTCAACGCTGCCTCTGTGGAGTTCTCAACGAACGGAAGTTCTTTCAGCCAGAGCTCGCGCTCGGTGGCCTTGGAGGCAAAGTACCAACTCAGTTGGTACTTTGCAACGACGCCATTTGAGATCGATGCTCGTTGTCTGTTGTGCTCCCAAGCTTGCCGATGGATCGTCGTGTTGAGCAGGGCGCACATGGGGGCGCACACGTGCACCTCGACGGGTGACGGGTGCCCCCTCGAACAGCACGAGGAGGAAGTCGGGATGCCGGCGACATCACCGAATGACCGACTAGCTGCGGTGATGCGAGAAGCTGCCATGTCCAACAAGGCGCTCGCCAGGGCCGTCCGTGGCCTCTCCTTTCAGCGCGGTGAGCCCGTAAGCTGTGACCACACCTCGATCAGCCGATGGCTGTCAGGAATGCGCCCACGCCCTGCAACGGCGAGGCTCGTCGCAGAAGTGATCTCGAATCAGGTTGGCCGGACGGTCACGCTCGCTGAGCTTGGCTTCGGCGGTGCAGACCAGCCTGACTCCGGCCTGGGCATCGCGTACGCCGACTGTCCCCAGCACGCCGTCACCACCTTGGACCGCCTTTGGCGGCATGATCTCGATGAGACTCGGGCCATTCTCACCGCACCCACCGATTCGGGAGCTTGGTCGAATGCGGCGCTCGCATGGATGGTGCGTGGCGACCACGATCATCTGCCGACTGGCTCGGGGATTCGACGCGTCGGCATGTCTGACGTTGACGCTCTACGTGCAACTGTGAAGCTGTTTTCGGAGATGGACAATGACTTTGGTGGCGCTCACGCCCGACAGTCCCTCGTCCAGTACCTAGCTACCAACGTAGCTGCAATGCTCGGCGGCACGTACGCGGAGACAACCGGCCGAGCCCTCTTCACCGCTACGGCGGAGTCGACGTTGTTAGCCGCATGGATGTCATATGACGCCGGCATCCACGGTGTGGCTCAGCGGTACTTCATCCAGGCGCTTCGGCTCGCACAGACCGGTGGCGATGTACTCCTCGCCGGCAGCATCCTCGACGCCATGAGTCACCAGGCAACTTTCCTGGGCCGACACCAGGAGGCGGCGAACCTCGCCCGTGCGGCACGAACGGGAACCCGAGGTGTAGCGACGGCAACGCTAACCGCTCACTTCTACGCGATGGAGGCACGTGCCCTGGCCCTTGCTGGCGACTCTGTTGCAGCCGAGAAGGCGCTTGGCAACGCCGTACGGATATTTGAGCGACGACGACCCGGAGTCGACCCCGGGTGGATCGAGTATTTCGATGACGCCGAGCTGAGTGCCGAGTTCGGCCACTGCTACCGGGATATCGGACAGCATGCCAAGGCCATCGACTATGCAGAGCGTGCAATCGTCGGCGCTGCGGGCGTCTCCCCTCGCAGCGACTTCTTCGTCACGATGGTCAAATCGTCCGGGCTGCTTGCGAGCGGCGACCTTGAGGGCTCAATCGCGACGTTGCGTGCCGCTCTCGACCGGGGGCGCGTCCTGAAATCTGCGCGCTGCATTGAGTACCTGCGGCAGCACCACAGAGCCCTCGCGCCGCATAGCCAGGCCGTCGCAGTGCGAGAGCTGACCGATGAGTACGCCGATCACCCCCTCTGGCTCGCCGCCACAAGGAGCTAACGCACCGATCTGTGATCGGTGTGGACCGACCGCTCAAGCGTCATTAAAAAGGTTTCCAGAGCTTTCGACCCTCGCCCGTACGCAGAGTGTCCAACCGTTGGGCAAGCTCCTGGCGAGCCTTTCCGTCCGACGCGCCCTGGGCTAGCCAGGTGACCATCATCAACTCCTTGATGTCGGCCAGCACGCCGTAGCCGGTCCACTCCATCACGTCCCAGCCGTAGCCGGCGCAGAAGCCGTGATACTCCGCTTCCGTATGCCATCCATACCGCTCGAAGTACATGGCGGTCAGGGTTAGATCCCACTCGCGGGGACCGACGCTGAACTCGTCCAGGTCGCTCAGAACCGCGTCGCCAGTTTGGCTCCGCAGGAGATTGCCGACGTTTGCATCCCCGTGGATCGGGCCTTCGGGAAGTTCAAATCGCAGCTTCTCGTAGGCCGAACTCAACTCGCTTGTCATGGCGTCTAGCAACCGTCGATCCGCCGCGGTAAGAGCGGCACTGCGCTCGATCCGATCGGAGAGGCGCGGGAGCGGATCGAACCGCGGAAGCAAGAAGTTGGCAGGTAGCTCCAAGCCGTGCAGCCGCCGGAGAATTGACGCCAGCTCGACGGTCGTGCCGTACTCCACGCTGTCCGACACTGACTCCCATAGCGTTACAGCTCTGCCCTCAGCGATGAGAGGCTGAGGCACCCCCAGTGCACGAACCGCTGGCACCCCGCCGGCAGCCAACCAGCGCGACACGGCGATCTCACGGCGTACCGCATCGAGGTGGTCAACATCCCGCGTCACCCGTGCGACCACCGGCTGATGACGCAGCCGGAAGACCCCGTTAGAACCGATCCTGATCAACTCGGCGTCAGATGGGTCAAGTCCGACGGCGGCACAGGCCACCACCAGCGCGGAGCGGGCGTTCTGAGAGTCGAGGGGATGCAGGGTATCCACGCGCCGCCTTCCGCTAGGGAGGGTCACTCAGCCATGTTCTCTCGGGGTGCAGTCGGACGGCCCCCTACGCCCGGGCGCGGGCGCGCGTCGTGCCAGTCGATGATTCGACGCGGTTTCCACATGTGGGTCCGACCGACCGTGGCGTCCGGCTCGGGCATCTGCCCGCGCTTGCGATAGTTCGACACCGTGGAAACCTGTACGTCGAGGTAAGCGGCCACCTCAGATGTGGTCCACCACTCGGCGGCCGGGTCTGGGGGCGTTGTTTGAGCCACTTGGCCATTCTTCCCGATCCGGGTCGGTAGCAGCTACTGCGGCCGGACGACCCTAGACGCACGTAGCGGGAGACAGATCTTCATCTCCGCTGAGGTGGAGGCATCTTGGCCCAGTTCGACAGCTCGGGTGCCACGGTGTCGAGCATCCGTTGCAGCATGAGGCGGGCGTCTTCTTCGCGCTCGAAGTAGTGGGCGACTTCGGTGCCGTCGGCGCCGCCTCGGCGGCCGAGGACCTGCCAGCCGGTCTCGGTGCGCAGCAAGTAGACGTCGCGTCGGTTCACGCCGTATCGGCGGTTGAACCAGTGTTCTACCCGTTGAGCCATGCCCCACGTTAGAACGCATGTTCGATTCGATCAACTACCGGCCAGCTGCCTCGCGCGGGACGAATTACAGCGCAGTAGTTCGCTTTGCGACTCGTCAACTCGTCTGAGCTGGGCGTACCGTCGCCGAGGTGAGTCCGGTGATCGAGTTCGCCATGGAGACCTCGGACGCGCAGTGGCGCGTCGAGGTGGTCCGACGTGGCCGTGCCCGGTGGTACCGGATCGTGCACGGTGACAGCGAGCTTGACTGGTTGAGCATCGCCGCCGTCGAGCGCATCCTCGCCGAGTCGGGAGTCGACATGGCCGACCTCCGGCCCGCCGGCGAGTGGACCAGCGAGCCTAAGGACAACCCGGAACACGGAGCTGCCTGAGTCTCCGTGATGCCCGGTGGAGTCCTTTAGCCGTTGGCGGGGTCTTCGCCTTCGGCGGGTTGGTAGCAAGGGCTCGCCACCGTGACAGCGATCTGAATAGGCGGCTTGCTGCTGGCCAGGGTGAAGCTGAGTCCGGTGTGGGGATCGCGGCCGCTGAGCACTCCTCCGTCGGCCTGGGTTTGGTATGCGCTGATCTCCCAGCCTTCGGCTTGCCACTTGTCGTGGACGGCGCGCAGGGCGGCGGCGTGCTTGTCGCCGGGGAGTTTGACGTGGGCGAAGCCGGCGAGGTCCCAGCGGCCGTCCTCGGCGATCTCGCCGTTGCGGCCTTCACAAGCCGTGGTGCTGGTGCGCCAAGCCTCGAGCGGACCGCCGGCCAGGGCGGCGATCGCGTCTGCTTGGCTGCGGGCGGCGGCCTCGACGTCGGCTTTGCGCTTGGTTTCCAACGGTGCCTCTTTCCCCCCGTGCTGGTCGTTGCCGCTGCTGCAGGCGCTGGCCAGCAGCAGAGCGATGGTGGCGAGCAGGACGCCGTAGCGGCGGCCTCGGCGGGTCATGACGGGGGGACCTTTCCGGACGTGATGATGACGCGGTTGTAGGCGCCCGTGACCACGGCCGCTTGATTGTGCAAGCTCAGCGAGTTGCGGTCCCAGTATCCCGAGTGGCCGTGAGTGTCGATGCTCAGCACGTTGCCACCGAACTCGGGGTAATGCGGCCCGGGCCCGTGGATGTGCTTGTTCGCTTCGTCACCGATCCAATCGCCGATGATGGGGATTTTGCGGGCGGTGTTCTCCGGCCGGGCCACGAAGTTGTCATCGGCGGCGGCGCCGGCCCACACGTGATCGGTGGGCACATTGAAGTAGGAGGCGTCGGCGACGCGCATGCCGGGGCTGCCCACCGCGACCATGTCGTCGACCGCGAGGCCGTCGCCGTGGCTGGCGGCCTCGCCGAGCACGGTGCTGCCGTAGCTGTGCCCGATCGCGGTGATGTGGTCCGGGCCGTCGTGAGCGGCGTGCAGGCCGTTGACGAACCCGTCGAGTGCGACCGCGCCGGCGTGGGACTTTCCTCCGGCGGTGGCGGTGACGATGTCCTCGTTCAGCGACGGGGTGTCGTAGCCGAGCCAGCCGACCACCGCCACGCTGCTGCCGGGAGCGAGTTCCATGGCGTTGTCCTGAATGCGGCTAGAACGTTCGATCAGGCCGCGGATGTCGTCGAGCTCGGTGCCGACGCCGGGCACGAGGACGGCCGAGCGGTCGGCGGTGTCCGGGTTGCCGACCGCGACGGCGGCCTTGCCGTCCCCGACCGGGTCGATGGTGAGCAGGTACAGCCGCTTGTGCTGCGGGCCTTGCTCGGAGCGTTCCAGCTTGTCCAGCAGCATCAGCGCCCGGTCGTGCTGTGCGTTGCCGTGGTCTTGGCGGGTGTTGACGTTGTCGCCGATGTAGTCACGCAAAGCGAGCCGGTTGGCGTAGTCGCGGTCGCCGGCGGGCATGCCGTCCAAGGCGCCGAACCGGGCCGGGTAGGCGGTCAGGTAAAGCTGCTGCTGCTCCGGACTAAGCGTCTTCCACCACGCGTTGACCTGCCGCGGATCGGTACCGGCCCCCGGGATCGAGGCCTCGGTCAGGCCAAGCGCCTCGGCGGCGGCGCGGGCGTCGTCGCTGGCGTCGCCGTACTCGTACGCCTCCTGCCCGAACACCAGCGTGACCAGCTCATCGAGCGCCCGCGCGCAGCGGCTGTCCGCGTCGGTCGCCTCCTGCACGATGTCGCCGACCCGCTGGGCCAGGTCACGGGCGACGCCCATGCGCTGCTGCACGATCAGCGCGGCGTCCGGGTCATGGATCTCGGCGTACGACTGGGGCGGCGGGGTGACACTGCCGTCATCACCGATCGTGTACCCCTGGCCGGCGGCCTCGTCGAGCAGCGCCTGCAACTGCCGCTGCAGACCACGGAGTTCGTCGGCGGCGCCGCTGAGCAGCGAGCCGACGGTGCGCACCTGCATCGCCGCGACTTCGAACTCGTCATCGACCTTGTCCAGCAACCCGAACGCGGCGTCCGCCGCCGGGCCAGCCCACGGCGAGGCGCGCAGCGGACCGATCAACTCCTCCGAGGCGGCGCCGGACAGATCCTCGGCCTGCTTACCGAACGTGATCCACGCATCCGTGGCCGCGTCCAAGCTGCCGAACTGCGCATCGCGGAGCTCACCAACGCTCACCATCAGCGGGTCAGCCCTCCCGCAGGAAGGCGAACCGGTCCGCGCTCACCGCATCGCTACGCCGATAGTCCGCCGCCGTGGCGGTCAACGCCTCACCGACCTGGCCGAGGTACCGCTCGAACCTGCCGAACTCATCGACCCGCGACGCGAGCACCCTCTCCAACGCCGAACGCAGGAGGAAGCCACTGCCCAGCCCGGCCACCGCCGCTCGGCTGTCCGGCTGCACCGCGGCCACCGCCTTATCGAGGCGCTGCGCCAAGCTCGCGCACCGGCCCGCGGCCGTGTCCAGGACCGCCGGATCAACTTGTGTTTCCATACCCCCCCCAACGTCTCGGCTGAGAACCTACCAACCTAGGCGATAGAGACACGTGAGTATGGGGACTCAGCCGAGCGCCCTCCTGCGCATGCTACGACGCCCAGGCATTGATCTCGGGAAGCAGGTCTCCAACGACAGGTCCCAGAGGCAGCATTCGAGGCGCGGCGTCGACTGTCGCTGCGAGCGGCAGTCGTGTTCCTAAGCAGAAAGCTCGACCGCTTCCGTTCGAGGCTTGGGACCTCGCCCTGTACCAGGATGCGCAAGGCGAGCACCCACGCGAGGGGCAAACCGCGCAGGCAATGGTTTCGGTTCTGCGGCCGCGGGACAGTCATCCCGATGGGTCAGCAGCAGCTGCGGACCAGTCGCGGTCAGCGACCTTCGGAACTGGCTCGAGCCCAGACCCATCTGACGGACTAGCTCACGACCCAGCACCTCCGCCAGCAAGGGCGGTGTCGCGTTGCCGACGAGCTTGATCTGATTCCGATCCGTTCCGGTCAGGGACCACCCGTCGGGGAAGCTCTGCAGTCTCATGCGCTCGCGCAACGTCAACGGACGATTGTCCCAATGGAATGGACCAGTGTTGGGGCCGGGGTTTGCGGGCAGCGTCCACGACGGCCTCGCTTTGGCGAGCTTGAGCAAGAAGGACCAATAGCGAGTACGCCATCCGAAAAGTTCAGGGCCGCCGCCCTTCGCCGTAAGGTATAGGTAGTTACTTCCCTCGGGAATCGAAGGAAGTAGCTCGGTCCACGAGCCCGACGGCGATGCCGCGCCTGGCGAACTCAGGTCGGCAAGTGCATCCCAAGCTGTGATCGGTTTCGAGTCATGAGTGGGAGCGGGGAAGCGGAAGCTCTTTCCGTCTCGGCGAGCGACCGCGATGGCTCTGCGGCGATGCTGAGGTACGCCGTAGTCTGCGGCATCCAGTACGGCAACATCCAGGCGATACGACGTTCCCAGGCGGCGGTTGATGTCGTCCAGGCCTGCCTGCAAGTGAGGAAGCGCCGATACAGGCCCGCTTAGAAAGCCAGCGACGTTCTCCAGAAGAATCGCCCGCGGCCTGAACTCGCCGATAAGCCGTATCATGCCATGCAGTGCTTGCGCCCTCGGGTCCTCCATACCTAGCCGGCTACCCGAATTCCATTGTGCTGCCATGCTGAATGGCTGGCATGGCGGACCGCCGACCAGAAGATCGAGCTGGCCCTTCCTGAGGCCGATGCCTTTCGGCCGCAGGGTCTCCGCAGCCTCACTGACGTCTGTCGGCTCGTAGAGCAGCCAGTTCCTTCGATTAAGCGCCAAGGTTCGACGGGCATTGCGGTCCAGCTCAATGCAGGCCTGAGTCTCGAATCCCGCGTACTCCAGTCCGAGGTCCATCCCGCCGGCGCCAGAGAAAAGGCTTAGCAACGTGGCATGCGGTGTCCCCTGCAACTTCATCCCCTCGGCGAGCGCCTTGACGACGATCCACTCAATGCAACGAGCTCACACCTTAGCGCCGCCCGTGTCAAGCACCCACCTCGGGGTTGCAGCATGAGCGCCGTCGAGCGCCCTTGCCAGCATGGTCCATAGAGTTCCGGGGCCCTGACGAGCCTACGCCGCAACGGGGATTGTGAGGACTTGGACATGATGCCCTGCGATAGTCGCCTCACCGATCAAGCGCGTGCAAAGTGCTCGCAAACTCTTCCACAAGAGTGCGTTCTGATAGTTTTCGATGTCGGCTGGAACATGATCCAGCAAGGTTCGGGAGCACACCACGATGAGCTGGTCCTTGCACCGCGAGAAGGCGACATTCGACCGGTTAAGATCAAGCAGGAACTCCGCCGAAGCTGCAATAGCACTTGGTTCACTTGCTGTACCGGAGACCACAACGACAGGGCGTTCGCCGCCTTGAAGCCTCTCCACCGTATCTACCAGGCTCACGAGGGGCGAACCCTCCAGTGTGGATTTGAGAAGTGACCTCTGCGCTCTGTGAGGCGTAATTACAGCCACGGAATCGCTGGCCGGGCCACCCTCCGTCGGCGCAGCCTCGAGAATTCCGGCGATCAGGAGCGCTTCGAAGTCGTTGCTTTGCCTACTCTCCCGTTCGTCATGCAGAACGAGATACAGACCTGGGCCTTCTGCCCACACGGAGGCAAGACCGGCCGCTACGGGATCCGAGCCAGCAACCCCGGCTACGCCGGTTGGCGTCTGATCGGCGGTGTCGGCGGCTACTCGTGTGAGACCCTGCAGCTGAATGTCGTCGAGCCTGTAGATCCTACTGATCAGTTCAACGATCGGGGGCGGCAAGCGGAATGTCAGCTCCAAAGCGCTTCGCGTCACGGACGCCGACGTCACGGACGGCTGATCTGCAATCTCCTTGACCGCGTTGTACGCACTTGCGAATGGCTGGTATGCAACGGCCGGCGGCCGGTCCTCGGTCTCCCAATCATGCGCAAGGATCGGAGACAATTGCCGGTGATCACCGGCGAGCAGCACTTCCCCATCGGGGTGAACGCACGTGGCGAGCGCCAGGAAGTGTGGGAAGACCATCATAGACGCCTCATCAACGATTAGTGCTCGAGCACTGAAGCCGCCTTGAGTTCGCCACGGATTTCTTTCACCAAGTTCTGCTGCCATCTTCAACAACGCAGCCGTGGTACCCGCTAGCACCAATACGGAACTCGACCTTTCCCTATTCACGGTTGTGGCACTCGGCTTCGCCGGCATGTCGATTCCCGCCGGGGCGATGAGGTTCTCGATAGGAGCAGAGGAGTGCACCTTTGCAAGTCGGATTTCCGGCAAAGGGCAGCCAGCAGCAGCGAACGTGGGAGCAGCCAACGGACGTACTTCATAGATCCGGCGGATAAGGGTATCAACCGCCGTGTGGGTATGCGCTGCCACTAGAACAATGTCTCCGGCCGTGTATCGAGCGGCCGCTCGACTGAGGATAGCCAGAGCCGTGGTTTGTGTCTTACCTGTACCAGGCGGACCCTGCAGCAGTTGGACTCTTGCATTAAGCCCGGCCATCACCGCATCGGCCTGGTCTTGAGAGAGGCTGTGCTCGCCTCTCAAACGAGCGGTTCTCACGGCACCATCGAGGCATTGTTGAACGGCGGCCTCGAGTTGCGGCTGCGGAGGCACCGCTGGATTATGGGGATCAAACCACTCCGTTGCGTGCAGCCCGTTGCCGCTTAGCAACCGCGCATCCACTCTCCCGGCGACGAAGTCGCTTACGGACTCGTCAAGTGTCGCATATTCAAAGACCGGACCGGGCGACGAACCCGTAGACGACATGAGGGTGTAACGGGTTGGGCGCATGAACATCTGCGTCAGGGCGACCACTCCCGAATCCCAGTCGATGTCCGAGATTCGGCAAGTTCGACCTCCACGCAAGAGCTGTCCGATGGTCTGGCCCCTCGAGGGATCCCCATTGTGAGGCGTCAGTCTCACGAAAGAGTCCACCCCGATTGAGGTCCGCGCTCGGAATTCTTCTGGCGTGAGACCGAACGCCTCAACATCGATGCTGGCTCGCAGAGAACGGTCCGGGAGCTGAATCACCTCTCGCACCGGCAAGGTTCGACCAGTGGGAACACGCACTCGAATAGACTGCAGATGCGTAGAAACCCAATCGGTGAGTTTCACCGCGTGGTCGAGGCGCAGGAAATCAACCGCGGCCGCCCTTGCGTCGTCTACCCCCAGCGTGAAGCGCTGCAGCTCGTCGATTACAAGACGCGGCTTCTCGATCTCCCTGTTCTTGAATCGAATGCGCTCCTCCACCCAACGGAGGGCGTGCGCCCGAGCCTTGAGATAGGCGTACAGGCGGCCCGGAAGAGAGGCTTGCTCGTATCGGCGAATCGCCTGCGCGAGCTGGGGCGCTATCCCTGCCGCGTTCGGGCTCGGGAGGCTTTGCCATACAGCGCGCCAATAAGGAGCCGGCAACGTGTCGTGGAACCGGGAGCGAATTTCAAAGCGGTGCTTCATCGACCCAGGAGCGTTCGCTCTCGCCCAGTTTCCGTCCGGGGCCAGGTCCAAGCTCGTCTTAAAGTCAAAAATATCCTGGGTGAAGACTCGGTCAAGAGGTACATCTGTGCCGGCTATGCGTCTCGTCCAGTGATATCGCTGGCCGAACCAAGTCAAACTCGTGACCACACCGAGCCCTCGACCGGTCCACGCCAATGCGTACCTTCGATCAACCTCGTCCTGCAAGCATGAGTAGATCAGCTGTTCCAGGCCCTCGCGGGAACCCATCAGCTCCCGTAACGCTCCAAGCAGACGAGAAGATGCGCGAGAGCATGCTTCTACCAACTGAGCCATCTCTGACCGTGACCACACGTAGAAGTGCAGCCTTGCAAGCCCGTCGCCAGCCCCGCCCTCCTCCGGATCGCCGGCGATCTCCGCGATCGCCTCGATGAGGCTGAATAGGAAGTTCTGAATGAGCCCTCGCTCCGCTCCCGTGTCCTCCTCGTACCGACCTGTCCACTCGCTAGCTTGAACCTGCACGATGTCACGGCCGCGCAGCGGTTGCATTTCCTTGACCGCCGCGCCATTCCCGTCGAGTCCCACTGTGACAAGTTCTCGAATGACCGGATCCGGCTCACTCACAGTGCTGCCGTCGTCACGACGGCGAGTGGTCTCTCGCCATCCAGTGTGTATTTCCCCCCGACTAGCAGTCAGGTGTGCCGTTAGAGCACCGATCCGATTCTCGGTGTAGTCGTAATCCACTCCGAGATAAATGCGAATCAGACGTTCACCGTTTGACTCATGTTCCGGAAGCTGACTTGACGGCGAATCAGGAAGGGCCTGAACCGGATAGTTGTCGCTAGCCTCGCCGGAGTGGTTAGCCGGCAGCGTAACGCGGCGAGCTCGAGCCGTATTGATCAGCCGGTCAAGGCTTTCCGGGAAGGCAGGATCTGCGCGGAGAGCGTTAGCAACGTCCGATGCGGCATCTAGTTCAGCCAGGTCGTCAATCGTCTCGACGCCAGCAGATCGCAGCGCCCTAGCGGCGCTTACGCTCATCCCGAGGAGTTCGTGCCTTCGGAGGCGAGCACTCTCCGGTAGACAATGTACGTTGAATACGCATCCATCGCACTTTTGATCGATTTGGTAACTCAGATCATGCAGTGGCGTGTCGTCGACGTAGGCGAGGGTGCCGCCCTCAGCGAGCAAATGCAGGAGATCAGAGTCCTCCATATCTACGTCGAACGGCTCCAATTCGAGGATGCTTTGATTGGTATTTGTACTCTCGTCCACTCGCGCTACGACAACCTCGACGTCTTGAGGCGACAGGGCGCAGCCGCCAACCGACACCGAACTTTCGGACAGACATCGTTTGACAAGTCTGGCATAAAGTGCCACCTGCAGGCGCTGATATGTCCGATCGCGACGACTGGCCTTGCACTCCACGATACGCACCACTGGCCTATCGTTACGCCATAGTAGAAGCAGGAAGTCCGCGCGGCCCTCAACCTGGAAGGCTCCTACACGGCCTTCCAGTCGCACCTCGCGCGCATAACCCTCAACACCCGGATCGAGGCGAGTGACCGCCTCAACGAAATCCGACCAAGCCGGATTCGGGTCATCATCATCCGCTGGTCTTCCACCAACGAGGTCAACCAATCCGGCCTCTGCGAGACTCTCCGCCCATTCGTCCTCGCGGCGATGACCCTCGAGCTGGAGAACAACATCCAATGTGTTGAATAGCCGCTCATAGAACGGTAAACGCCGAGCTTCGTGCCGGCGGTTGATCTCGAGCTTGAACCTACGCTCGCATGAGCGATGCCTAACGTATTCCCCGATCTCGCTGACCCTGAGGGTAGGTCGCTGCGGAAGCGCTCGCTGGTCCGACGGGTCCACGGGTGTGGCACCAGCTGTAGGGTCCGCAGTCATCATCCAGCTCCAGTTGGTCCATCGAGTAAGGACTGCCACGCATCGTAGTCAGGTTGCGGCAGTCCGTGTTAGTCCTCTTCTAGCGGACCAAGCTACAGCGAGGGTCTGACAAGCCTTGGCCAGCATGGGCTCGGCCGTCTACGCGAGCGCGGCGGTCAGCCGTCGCACGGAATCAGCAGCCAGGTCAAGACACCCGGGCCGCATGAAGGAAGGATCTTCACCTTTAGGGCCCGTGATTGATTAGCGCCCACTGCTCGGCTCGGCAATCGCGGTCTTGATACCCGGCCGTCACGCGTGGGAGAAGCATTTGGGTCAGTCGTAGCATCCGTGCGTTCTTGGCGACGCCTCGGCGGTCGACGGCCATTGATTGAGAGCGCGCGACCGATGTAGTTGAGTTCGTCAGCGTTCGATCGGCGATGGCGCCGATGCACGCCAGCTGGCCTTGCACTCACCCGTAAGCGCATCGCACTACCGGCATCGGACACCATCCACGCGGACCCCGCGAGCATCGCGGGCGCGTCGCCGCGTGCTTCAGCGCCCTTCGTGGCCGTACACCACACCACCGAACCCGCCGGCGGCAAGGGGCGGGGCTGACCTGCAATCTGGCCCGAGGCTTCACTCGCCGCGAGATCGCCGAGCAACGAGAGGGGCCGCGGGACCAACAGTATCTGTCAAAGGGCTGCCCCTAGCGCGCCATGGTTTCCGCATGGCGCTGAACGTTCCACGAAATGAGATGGCCAGATTCGGGTCCATACAGACCCGGCCTAATTTTGGATAGTGTCCACCCAGGCGAGTGCCGAACAATCGAGTCTCTCTTGAGCGCGAGTCACGGCTACATATGAAAGCATCGCCGACTCATCCGCGAGTTGTTGGTGCTTCCCGTTCCCCATTGTGCTCGACCGCCTGAAGTCGTCCGCGATCCTGACGGCCTTCCACTCGCGCCCCTTGACCTTATGCGTCGTGGAGATCGTTACGTCTTGCCGGCCCTCGTCGACCAGTGCGTCCGTTGCCTTCAGGATAGTGTCAGGACCGTAGTCCATGATCAGTTGCACTGACGGCCTCAGGCTAGCGCCTCCCTCTTCATTCATCGCGTACTGTACGACCTCGTCCCAGGACTGGAAGGCATATAGCTCACGATGCTGCGTTCGCTTGCCAGAAAGGAGATGAATAGCAGCCTCGGCAAGGTTCCTCATCTCCCAGCCTCCGCCCATAAGGAAGGGCTTTAGTCCGCTATCGAGAGCGGACAAAACTTCGCGCATCGCTTGGGCATTAGTGCGACAGAGAACAGCATCCACTGCATCGCACGCACCGACTGCCGAGTCCACGTACGGCGATCCAGCAAGACGCTTATTTGTTCCCAGCACCTTAAGCCACTTATTGGCCTCGTCGGCGACCTCAGGCCCGAAACGCCAAGACTGAAGGAGATACAAGCGTTCCTCCGCTGGCCAACTCGCAAGGGCGTCGACAGCACCTCTCCAGCCATAGATGGCTTGATGACTGTCGCCAACGGCGATGCGCTGCACTTGCTGAGAGGTGAGGATCGACGCTATCAGGGGGTCTGCGTCCTGAGCCTCGTCAAACAGGAGATAGTCGCAGTTTAGCTTCGGCTCGGTGAGCGACCACATTTTCAAGTAATGGTCATGGACGAAAGGGATTCCGCCTCGAGGATCAACGAGATCTATCCAGATATCGACCGCAATTGCATGAATTCGACCAGCGAGGTATGCGGCGGCTTCGCCTTCTACACCCAAGGTGGCCGGTACGTGCTTCGGAAGGAGGGTGTCGTCCGCAGATCGGCAGAACTTGCCAACCGTTTGCATTGCGAGGCGAACCTGCTCTCGCTCATCGATCACGCGTCGATCGCTGAGCACAATCGGCGAGTCGATCGCGAGCATTGGGATGATAGCCCGGTACGGAAGCCGAAAGCCATCCAGCCGAGAAGCGTAACGGTGTCCAATCGACTCATAAGCAAGTTGGTGAGCGGTATAGCACTTAACATTTCCGGGGAAGCGTCGTTGGGCATTATCGACGATGGATCGGTTATAAGCCACATATATGCCCCGGCCTCCCATGGCTTTAGCGGCCATCTCCAAAGTCGTGGTCTTGCCCGTACCGGCACCTGCTTCAATGACAAGATTCGCTCCGCGGACACACGACTCGATGACCGCGATTTGTTCATCGGTTGGTTTGACGCTCCGACCCGCGGTCATCAGTGAAATAGCACGGCTTGCCAACTGCGGACCGCGCGCTGAGGCCGCGCCCTGCGCTCTTGGCGCAGCAACGCGATCGGGTCCCAACGAGATGCGGTTTCCGACACTAGCCGAGATGTGCAATGCAGAGGTGTCGGCCACGTCAGATCCTCGCGCTTGGTGGTGAACGTGGATGACTTGTCGGCACGGTGCGGTTCAAGTTTCAGCGACTATGACAGGATCGGCCGTTCTACCACTCAGGGCGAACCGTTCGGATGCCTTCCTTAATCGCATTGGGATCACTGGCAACACAGGACCCACACGCCAAGGCTCGACACGGTCACATCTCTTCGTGGGTGACCAGGCTGGCGCCGCATGCCCACCTTCCGCGCGGCTCGTGTCTTGATGGCTCGCCCGGGCCCGCGGCGGGTGCTCTCGAGCTGCTCACGCACGCGTAGACGCTGGCTGCGGCTAAATCAGACTCGATGGAACGCGCGAGCGGTTAGACCTCCAGGCTGGCGCACACCACTAGCCGCCTCCGAGCGGCACGCGCACGGGCAATTGGAAGATGGAGGTTCCGACTCCTCCCATCGGGGCGCAACCCACGGCGAAATGGGCGGCAGCCGGCGTGCAATCCACGACGAACGCGCGCGGTCAGCAGCCTTTGATCATGGGGACTGTAAAGCTGCACGCAGTACGCCTGGCAGGGGATTACTCATACCGGCGAAACGGGCGGAGCTGAAGGAGGTCAGCGGCGACACTCGGCTTGGTTGACGATGGGGGGCAGGGTGGGGGCGAGTTGGGGCCGCGAACCTCTGTCAGCCTGGTTCAGGCTCCGCCAGAATGGGTGGCCAGCATGGCCTGAGCTGGAGAAGGAGGCCGGAACCTTAGCCTGCATCGGGCGTTGACCTTGGTTGTGGTCCCGGGGATCGCGGTTCGAGTCCCCGTCGAACACCCCGTAGACGCTCTACAAGCGGTTGAACGGGTGTTCTACCAACTGACGCGTGCGGGTCAGGAACCGGGCGGCGTCGGCTCCGCGCGAGCGCTGAGGCGCCCCTCACGTGAAGGGCCTACCGGATCCGTACCGAGAAGCCAGGAAGGCGGCAAAAGCCGGGGTACGCCATGCCCGGTCAGCGCTGGTAAGCCGGCGGCGCCCCGGGTCGCCCTCCGGACGCGATGGCTCGGCGGTCCAACAAGTCCTTACCCTTGCCGTCATGTCTGATCTCGATGACACCACCTCATCAGCTCCAGAACCATTGGTGACGCACTACCTGTCTTCGCTGGACGAGACAATCGAGCACGTCCGAGCGGCCGACCTGTTGGGATTCGGCATTCAGCTTCGGTCCTACCTGGAGCCGACCGACGGCGACACCTTCACAGAGCGGTGGAGGCTAGAGATCCTCGCAGAGTCTCCGGTCGAGCAGGATGACGCGGAGCCCGAGGACTGAGTTAGCCGCCGTAGCCTTAGCTGGTCAGCCGCCGCACGGAGAATGCGCGGAGGACGATCGGGATCGGTGAGCTTCCGGTGCAGGTCAGCGGCGGTTGGACGCTTGGGCTGTAAATCCGTCGCGAAAGCTACAGAGGTTCGAATCCTCTACCCGCCACAGGCAAGCAGAACGGCCCCGAGAGCTGCGGAAACGCGCTCCGGGGCCGTTCTCGTTGAGTCCGGCTCAGTCCAGCAAGATCCGGCCGCCCATCAGCCTCCACGGGAACATGACGGGAACACTGATCTTGCGGTTGCCGCGGCATCGCCACGCCTCCTTCCCGCGGCCATCCCGTCCGCCGTCGAGCCACACATCGTGGAGCGGGCATGCCTCAGGGCGCCAAGGTGGAGCGCCCTGCTGGACGAACGACCTTGGCGCCCTGAGGCAGGTCTGCTCGGCTTCGCCTGGGCCGACGGTGGGCGGGATGGCAACCCATCCCAGAAGCCTGAGTGCTCCCGCCGGAGGCCTCGTCTGATCCGTGCGCCGTCGCAAAGATTGGCCGGCGCGCCGGCCGATGCCGGCGCTTGCGTTGCCAGCAGGCCGAGCGCGGCCGGCCGCGCTGCGCTTGCGCGGCGCCTTGATTCAGAAAAGATCAATTCGGCAGTACGAGACGCGGTACAGGTGTCCTCCGTCGATTGATGTGCGACACGCGTCCGCCAGGTGATGTGCGACAGCGGTCTGTGTCGGCACCTGTGTCCGCCAATCTTCGCTAGGCGTCGATGCTTCGGGTAGTGACCGCGGGCGCGGACGGCCTTGAGCCACAGCGACACGGCCGCGTGCCGCAGGTCCTACGGCCGGCGGCCGAGCGGCGAGCGCTGCTGAGCCGGTGTAAACCCCTTCTCCCTCGCCTTACGCCACGCGGTGTCGAGGCGTTGTTCGTGATCGGTTGGCCTGCTGTCGGCCGGTACGCGCCCCACGGCCCCGCCGGGTGACGAACAGACGCCCGTTGTCCCCGGCGGGATGAGCGGGGATGCGGCGGTCGAGCAGGTCGCAGGGGCGGCCGGCACGTCCCGGGTCGCCTTACGGCCGCCATCCCGGGCGCGTTGCAGGCCGAGGTACAGACCACCGATTCCGGCGAACAGCTCCAGAACGTTCAGCGGATCGCCGGTCATGCCGCCACCGTTGGGGGGCGCTTCGCACCGGCGGCGAGGGCGGACCGGACCGTGCACAGCGTATCGAACCGGATCAGCCCGATCGACACGCGACCTCTTCAAGCAGTGCGGCGGCTTGGTCGACGGGCAGCGCTCCCCCGGCGGCGAGCTGGCCGAGGAGCGACCGCGGAGAGGTGGAGCGTGTGGTTGTACTCGCCCTCGGCGGCGCGCGTAGCTGGTCGAGCTGCCCGCTGATCGCGGCGCCCAGGTAGGTACCGGCCCGACCGATCGGCAGATCTACGGCAACCCGGCAGCGATCTGGCGGGACTCCTCAACATCCGGGCCGTCAGCGGGCCATTCCGGCGGGCCACTTGAGGTCACTCCAGGCCACTCGATCGCTCGCAGACCTGTGAGCCAGGGTGATCACCACGGGGCCTTGTACGGTTCCCAAGCTGACAGGCGGTTCGATTCCCGTCAGCCGCTCCACGCACGGAAGCCCTGGTCGGGACCGATGGTCCGCCAGGGCTTCCGTCTTTGGTGGCTGAAGCACAACCTAATCGTCCATGTCCTGCGACGGACCGCCGTTGTTGCCGTCGTCCGCCCCTGCCGCGTTTTTGATCAGCTGCTCGAACTCGGGCATGACCGCGAGCACGCCTCGAGCAGCCGCCCGCGCGGCGTCGCGGAGGATCTCCGACGGGTATTCCACGTCGTCCTTGTCCAGGCGCTGCTTGGTCTGATCGAGGATCAGGAGGGCCAATCCGACCCCCAGGGCGTAACGCTCTCGGGGGCGACTCAGATCGTCGATGTCGCGGGAGCGGGCGCCAATGTAGTTCTTGAATGCTGGGTACTGCTCGTTGAGCTGAACCACCGGAATCTTGGCGTCGCCGAGGCCAGCGACGTGCTCGAAGCCTCCGATGGTAGCGGCCACGTCCGCAGCGCGGACGTAGTCCACGTCGCCGACGTCGACCTTCTCCCACTCGTCGACCGACTCATGGTCTGTCCAACGGAGCACAACCTCGTTGCCGGGTCCAGGCCCGTTCGACCCGTCGGGACCCCCGGTGGCACGGCGTCCGCTACCAGCGCCGCGACCCTGGATCTCCGCAACGACCTCGACCTTGGTCGTCCAAGTCAATTCCGGTCCAAGACCCCCTCCGGCGCGATGCCAGTCCCGCAGCGCCGCGGTCAGCTCGTACCGCCCTGTCGCGGCCGTCTCGGGCACCGTCAGCATGATCCTGACGCGGCCGGCTCGGCCGCGGCCGATGGTGACCTCGCGCTCGCCGATGTCGGGGTGGTCGGTGGTGACGACGAGAGTCCCCCGTTCATCGGCCCAGAACTGGTCTACGACGTCGACGACGAAGCTGACCGAGCGGGTCTTTCCCAGCTCGACCTTGATTTCGGCTGGGCCCTCGACCTTGGTGGGGTCGGGATGCAAGGTGATGGGGCGGCGGCCGCCACCAGGGCGACCGCCGCTGCGGCCGCCCTGACCGCGACCGCCGGCGGCACCGAAACCGGTGGCCTGGAATGCTGCGCCGATGCGGCGCCCCAGGTCGGCAGACAGGGCTTCGCCGCCGAGGCTGAGCGCCTCGCGGACCAGCCGGTCGTTTTCGTCCCTGAGTTCGTCCCAATCGCTCAGGAAGGCGCCGACCGCTTCCTCGAGCCGAATCGCGTCGTCGGTGCGAACCAAGTCGTTGCGGTCAGCCGTGAACAGGCTCGTGCGGACAAGGATGGGCAGCTCGTCGGTCTCGACTACAACGAGCACCCGATCGTGGATCTTGTGCAGCTTGGTACGGCGTCGGAACTCGGCGGGTGTCCAATGGTGGTGGACCTGCCCGTTCGACGTGAACAGCACCGCGTGGTCACGTGCTGCGAACTTGTCGATGCCGCTGGCCTCCCTGCGCTTGTCAAACAGCACAAACCTAACTGGGAGGTGCTGGGTCTGACCGGCGGCACGGAACGGGAGCACCTGCGAGGCCGACGGCAGCGCGGTCGCCGTTCCCTGCTCGAGTCGGCGCTCCAGACCGCGCAGAAGTGTGCTCCGACCGCGGTCGGTCTCGTTGGTGAAGAGCACCGGCATGACCGTCGCGAACAGACGCGTGTCGGCCACGGTGTTGAAGGAGCGCTCGTCGCGCTCGGTCTTCCTCTGGATGCCGTCGGTCCGGTAGGAGATCAGCGCCAGGTGGGTGCCGGGCGCGAAGCCGGGAACGTCCTCGGCCGGACACGTCCACGGTTCGGCGATGTCTCCAGCGTTCTCCCACGGAGCGTCGACCAGATACATCGCCGTCTTGCCCTTGGTGTTGCTGCGCCACTCCACGACCGCGATCGAGATCACGTCTGGCTCGCCGTCGGCGAGCAGGTCGGGATGGCGGCGGGTGACGAGCACGACTGCGCCAGCGTTGCGATAGGTCATCGCGCCGCCCATTCCGAACGCGCCCTGCAGATACAGCGCGTCTTCCTTGTGGCCACCGCCGAGCCGGAAGATGGTGCGGGCGATCATGTCCGGCGTCAGGCCGCAACCCATGTCCCGGAACACCGGCGTCAGACGCTTAGTCCTGCTGGCTGGTGGGTCGGACTCGCGCAAGCGGACGGTGGCCAGGCTTGCCACCTTGCGTTCCTCGATGCCGTGCAGCAGCGTACTGGCGGCCTCCTTGGGTGTCCTGAAGGGAACATCGGCGGCCGACCCGTACTCCTGCAACGCGAGCAGCTCGAGCACCGCGTCCTGCATGTTTGTGACCAGCTCGATGAGCTTGTAGTCGTAGGAACCCGCTGACCCCATCAGCCCGTGATTGTTCCAGGTGTCCGCCAGCGGTCGATATTCCTCGCTGCCCAGCGCTACGCGCAGCATCGACTGGACATTCATGGCATCCTGCACTGTTGCGGCAGCGAGCGCGGCGTTGACGATCTGTGCCGGAGTATTCATCGGGAAGATCCTGCCCCGATGATTTCCTCCTCCTGCGGCGACGTGTCCTTGGCGCGGACTTGACGTCCGCGCTGGGAGTCGACATTGAGCAGCGCGTCGGCGACGTTGTAGGCAAACTCCTTCGCGCCGCCGACCGCGAACCGTCCGAGAGCCTGGTTAGCCTTGCCCGCAATGCCGTCCCACGGATACTGGGTCCCCTTGGGCGTGGGAATAACTCGGTCCCAGCGGACGGACTCGAGGCGCTCGACGACCTCTACAACACTGAGGGCGGACACATCCTCGCGGCGGATGCCGTCCGGCATGCAGGCGTTGGCTAGGACCCCGATGCCCGCCATGATCGACGGCGCAGGCAGCACGGTGGTCTTGCGGCCGGCGGCGTCGAGGTACGGCTCGATCACCCGCACGATCCGGGCCCAGACGTCCGTCACGGCGGCGGTCAGCTGCTCCTCCCCGATCGACGTCGGCAGCTGGTAGGGCTTGGAGCCGAGCTGGATGCCGGGACGCCCCGCGACCGTGGTCAGCACTCCTTGGCGCAGCGCGGACAATGTGACCTGCTCAGGATCCTTCGCGCCGAGCTGTCGTGCGTTCGTAGCGACCCGGAGCCCGGCGGCGTCGATGACGCGGCGTGTCAGTGCGGTGACGGAGTCATACGAATCACGCTCGAGCGCCTCACTGCTGCTCATCTTCACGCCGTAGGTGTTGCGGTCGTGCAGCTGCTGCTGAGCCCACTCCGTCGGCTGCCCCGAGTGGATCACCACCGGGACGACGTAGTTGAGCACCTGCTCGTCGTCGGACTGAAGTAGATCGAACCAGGCGCATAGCTGGGTGTCCGAGTCGAAGGCGACCAGCTGCTCGCCCCACGGCAGGTACGCGGTTCCTCCGACGACTTCGATCGTCTCCGGGGTCCAGCCCTCGATCGGCGGCATAGAGCCGGCCCGGCGGCCAGTGATGGTCTCATGGATGTAGGCCCGGTACGCGGCGACGTTCTTCCGCTTCTTCGCCTGCGTCTTCATCAGCCTCTGCACGAGTTCACGCCGCTCCGCGAACTTACGTACCTGCGGCAGCGCCTGCAGGACGACCGGGTTCTCGGCGACATAGGGGTTCAGGAACACATTCGGCAGCTGCGCGACGCGCAAGCCGGTCAGAAACCGGTGCGGGTCGAGCAACGACAAGCCGGGCAGCGGAATGCCGTCCGGCACGGAGTTCGGGGCGGTCACCTGGCGTCTCCTCGCGGGCTTTCTCGTAGCTCGAGTGGAACTTCTCATAGCTCGAGTAGCAGATTAGCAGCTCGAGTAAGTGTGTCAATAACTCGAGTTGCCGAGATCGGCCGAAGCGCCCAGTCGAGGCGCCACCGATCGATGGATGTAGACGCCGGCCCGTCCCGCCGTGCCGTTGGAAGACCGACGCGCTGGCTTGCAGCTGCAGCCACCAGGCCACGGTGATGCCCGCCTCAGCCCCCCAGCGCGCTTCGGTCATCGCCGCCACCATTCGACAGGGTGGAGAACGTCTCCACGAGTCGAGTTTTTGATCTTAGAAAAGTGCTCCGCCGAGGCCACTCGAAACCCGACTTAGACTCGGCCACACGCATAGGGGAACCATCCAGACTGATGGTTGGCTTAGGTCCACCTTGCCGCCGGCGAGCCTGGCACCTTGAAGTCCATCGTCCCGCCGGAGAACTCGACATCGCCGAAGTCCACCGCGCTCTCCAGAGGGGGTCGTTGGCGCGACGCAGACCGTGCGCTGAGGCTGGCGTCAGGCGGAGTCTTCCGCGTCCGAGCCGTCGTCCACCAGGCCACAGATGAAGGTGATATCGCCAGAGCGGACCATCTCGGCAACCGCCTCCATCATCGACGGCACGCCTGGCCTCGGCACGATGACCTGATCCGAGCACCAGAAGTACCGGCCGCCGCCGGTCTCCCCCGTCTGAGCATCTTTACGGAGGAGCGCGTCGATAGCCTCCGTCGTGAAGAAGGTCGCGTACCGGTGCGAGCCGTCGGGCAAGTAGATGTGCGCGTCGACGTTGTTCACCGTGTCCGGAGTGTCGTCGCCGCCCAGCATGAAGTGGACGACCACACCGTCCCGCTCCTCGACATGTCCATACGCGGCACTCGAGGTTCTGCGCCCGTTGGGTGCATCGTCGCCTGCCATGGTTCCCACTATGCCGAAGGCGGCGTCAAGCATCCTGGATCCACACTCCGCCGGCCCGGGAAACCGTTAGGAAGCTCGGCGTTCCAGTAGTGCGTCGAGGTCGTCGAGGGTTGGTACGAACCAGACGTGGTCCCGCTCGTTCGACTCGCGGACCAGGTCACGCAGCGCGTCGCTCGCCGCGGTGTGAGCCGAGATGTCTCCCACGATCGCGAGCCGGATCCGGTAGTTGACGAACTTCTGCATGATCTCGCCGGCCAGTCCGCTTCGCAGCCGGAAGAACTGCTCGTCCAACCGCTCCGCGGCGATGGCCACCGTGTCGGCCCGGCCGAACGCCGCCCCGATCACGTCCAGCGCATCCTGGACCTCGCAGATCGTCGCGCCCGGGTGCTCGCAGAACAGGACGGGGACTCCGGCGCGCTCGATCAACTTCTCCATAGTTCCCTAAACTACCCTCAAGGCGGAATTTAGGGAAGGTTGAGTCGTCGGCGGATGTCGGCCTTCAGGGTTTCCGGCAGGCCTTCGACGTCCAGGTATGCGGCCAGCCGCTCGGGTTCGTGCATCCAGGCGCGGAATCCGTCGGCGATCGTCACGCCGTGGCCCGGGCGGTGCACCACCGTCACCCGATCACCGGCGCGGACGTCGCCCGGGGTGACCACTCGCAGGTACGCCCCCGGCCGGTTCTCCGCGGCGAACCGCTTCACCCAGCGCGGTTCGCCCATCCTCCATTGGAAGGTGGCGCACGGGATGCGTCCGAACGTCGTCTGCAGCACCAGCGTGTCTCCGATGCGCCACTGTTCGCCGATCTCGGCGCCGCAGACATCGACGTCCACTGTGGTCAGGTTTTCGCCGAAGATGCCGCCGGGCAGGGCGCGCCCGAGTTCTTTCTCCCACCAGTCGTAGTCTTCGCGGGCGTACGCGTAGACCGCTTGGTCGTCGCCGCCGTGGTGCTTGATGTCGAAGATCAGGTCGCCGGCCAGGCCGCTTGCCTTGTCGGGCGGCAGACCTTTCGGGCCCGGCGCTCGTACGGCGACCGCGTGGGTGACGGGCTGCTTGTTGATGCCGGTCGTGCCGACGTTCTTGGCGTCGCTGTGCTCGGGCACCGCGAGGTTGACCTGCAGGACGCGGCTCATGATGCGAACTCCACCACCGATCTGTCTTCCAGGGGTACGTAGCCCAGCCGTTGGTACAGGGCGTTCGAGGTCGGGTTGGCGAGATCGGTGAACAGCACCACCTCGGTGGCACCGGCCTCCCGGGCGGCACGGCTGATCGCGGTCGTGACGGCGCCGGCGTATCCGCGGGCGCGGTGCTCCTGCGGGGTGTAGACGGCCTGGACGCGGACCATGCCCGACTCCGGCCGGGTGAGCGAGGCCATGGAAACCGGCACGCCGCCGGTCTCCCACACCAGGATGCCGCCGTAGGAGAGCCGCTCGTCGACGAAACGCTCGACCTCCGGGTCGTCCTCGCCCACCTCGCGGAAGAACTCCTCCGTCCAGCGAACGAGCAGGTCGCGGGGTGCGCCCACGCGAGGCCTCCCGGGCGCCGGCGGCGTGGGCGGCACCAGCTCTCCCAGCCGGTAGAGGCGCTGCCGGCCGCGTACCTTCGCCGTTGCCCCGGTGCGGCGTCGCCACTGGGCCGCGAAGGCTTCCACCGCGGCGTCCGGGCCCGAGATGCCGGGAAGGTCGTCGCCGAGCAGTCCGGCCAGCGCGGTGGCGGCGTCCGGGGACATCGCCGACAGCACCGGTGGCCGGGGTGGCGTGCACAGGACCGCCGCCTCCTCGCCGTCGTGCCACCCGAAGAAGGGGTCACCCGGGCCGTACACATGCGGACCTTGGATCCGTACGGTGTCGGCGATCGTCAGCAGCAACGTGTTCTGCACCGGGCGGGCGCGCAGGAATGCGCCCGCCGCCGCCAGGAATTCGTCGACGTTCCCCGTGATGTGCCAGGCCATGGACGCGATTCTTACAGACCCCAGGCCTTCGCGATGCGGGCGAGCGAGTCACGCCGGGTCGCGGAGTCGTAGACCGCTCCGGCGAGGATCAGCTCGTCGGCGCCCGTGCGTTCGACCAGCGCGTCGAGGCCCGTGATCACCTCGTCGGCGGTGCCTGCGTACTGGGTGCCGGGAAGCTGGTTCAGCACGCTGCGGTCCAGTTCGGACAGTTCGATCGACGCGGCCGCTTCCGGGGAGATGATCGGGCCGAGGCGCCCGGTGCGCAGGCTGAGCGCCATGATCCGGCTGGGCCCGGCGAGGTAGCGCGCCTCCTCGGTGGTCTCGGCGGCGAGGACCGAGGCGCTGATCATGAGGTGCGGCTCGGGGAAGCGCGGCGACGGCTGAAAACCCGAGCGATACAGGTGTACGGCGGAGTCCACGTCCCCGCTCATGGCGAAGTGGTACGCGTAGCAGAACGGCAACCCCAGCGCGGCCGCCACCTGGGCGCCGTACGTGGACGAGCCCAGCATCCAGACCTCGGGGAACGACTGCGGCACGGGTGTGGCCCGCAGGTGCTCGATCCGTTCCGGGGCGACCCGGCCGTCGCCGAGCAGGGCGAGCACCATGCCGAGGTGATCCGGGAACTGCTCGACGGCCAGGCGCGGCGACACCCCCCTCAGCGCGGCGGCGGTGGCCTGATCGGTGCCGGGCGCGCGGCCGATGCCCAGGTCGATGCGGCCCGGGTGCAACGCCTCGAGCAGCGCGAACTGCTCCGCGACGACGAACGGCATGTGGTTGGGCAGCATCACGCCGCCGGAGCCGACCCTGATCCGGCGGGTGTTCGCGGCCACGTGGGCGACCAGCACCGGCGGCGACGTCGAGGCGACGGCCGGCATGTTGTGGTGCTCGGCGACCCAGAAGCGCGAATAGCCCAGCTCGTCGGCGGCCTGGGCGATCTCCGTCGTCCCGCGCAGCGCGTCGGCGCTGTCGTGCCCCTCACGCACCGTGGCGAGATCGAGGACGGACAAAGGTATGCGGCTCACTTGTCGACCCTAGCTCCGCCCGCGATCGGCCCCGCTCGTACTCGGCGCATGAGCTTGGACACAGAGCGCGAGGTCAGCGGCGGCGCCGGCGCCGGATCGTCTGCACGCCGACGGTGGTGACGGCCAGGGCGGCGCCGGGCACCAGCAGCCAGACCGGCCACGGATAGAGGTCGCCCGCCACGGTCGTCGCCACGATGATCCAGACCGCCAGGTTGACGGCCGCGACGGAACCCCAGATCGTCCAGAGCACCATCAGCGCCGTCGGCAGCCGGCGGGCCTCCCGCCGCACCTCGTCGGCCCGGCGGCCCTTCACCTCGGCGGCGCTCTGGCCGGGTTTCGGCAGGTCGGCGACGAGCGGCATGAGATCCGCGTAGGTGCGGGCGGCGTACACGTCGCGCACCCGCTCGTCGTACTCGGCGAGCGACAGCCGGCCCTCGTCGAGCGCGGACTTCAACTGCTCGGCAACGGTGTGCCGGTCGGCGTCGGCAGCCCGCATCGACTCGATTTCCCGCCGCGCGACTTCCTTCGCCATGTGCGTAAGGCTAGAGGAGGGAGGCAGCGATGAGCTACGAGGAAGTGGTCCGCAGCCTGCGCGGGATCTACGACGCCCGCGCGGCCGAGCGCGAAGCGATGACCAAGTACGACTGGAAACTCGAGGAGCGGGCGGCTTTCCTGGACCGCCTGCGCACGACGGAGGCGAGAACCCTGCTCGAGGTCGGCGCCGGGACCGGCCAGGACGCCGAGTTCTTCGCCGCGGCCGGCTTGAGGGTGACCGCGATCGACATCTCTCCGGCCCAGATCGCGTACTGCCGGAAGAAGGGCCTGAACGCGGAGGTACGCCACGTCCTCGACCTCGGCTTCGGCCCGGGCACGTTCGACGCGGTGTGGTCGATGAATTGCCTGCTGCACGTACCGAATGCGGATCTGCCCCGGGCGCTCCGGGCGATCCGTGCGGTGCTGACGCCGGGCGGCCTGTTCTTCCTGGGGTTGTGGGCGGGCGACGGCACCGAGGGCGTCATGGAGGACGACGGGCGGTTCTTCTCCTTCCGTACCGATGAGCAACTGGTCTCGGCAGCCGTGGAATCGTTCGAGGTGGTCGACTTCCACGTGATCGAGCACGGCTACCGCTTCCAGGCGCTGACGTTGGCGCGCCCGCCCGGCTAGGACCTCAGGCCGACGCCACGTCCTTGCGCAACGAGACGATCAGCTCCGCGACGTCGTCCCGGGTGAGCTCGGCGGTCCACATCGACTCCGTCAGGTTCAGGACGATCACCAGGTTCTCGGCGGGGGCGTACTGGATGGTCGCCTGTCCGCCGTTGTGCCCGATCGCGCTGTAGACCGGCTTGCCGTCCTTCAGCGAGCAGGGACACGTCGGGAAGGCGCCCAGGCCGGTGGAGAACTTGTTGTCGACACTGAGCATCTCGGCGAGCCACTTCGGCTTCAGGATCGTCTTGCGCCGGTACAGGGCATCCGCCCAGGCCATTTGATCCTTGACCGTGGAGACGACGCCACCGGCCGAGAAGCCGGCCCATCCGGCGGTCGGCGTCTGGTCCAGCCGGGACTCCGTCATCCCCGCCGGTCCGAAGATCCGCTCGGCGAGCAGCTGCTCGTACGTCTTGCCGGTGAGCTGCTCGGCGAGCAGGCCCAGCGTGAGATAGCCGGAGTTCGAGTAGCCGACCTGCGTGCCCGGCGTCCACTCCAACGGCTCGTCGACGATCAGGCGCAATGCCGTCACGGCGGTCAGCGGCTGACTCTTCGCGGCCTGGTACGCCTTGCTCGTGTCGTACGGCTTGATGCCGGCCGTGTGGTTGAGGATCTGCCGGATGGTGACCTTCCCGGCGTACGGAAGGTTCGGGACCGCGTTGAGCTTCGGCAGCTTGTCCTCCAGCGAGATCTTCCCCTCCTCGACCAGCTGCAGGATGATCGACGCCGTCATGGTCTTGGTCACGGACGTGACGGGGTAGGCGGCCTCGGCCTCGAGGGCGCCGCCGTCGGGCTTGGCGCCGCTGGCCAGGACGACCTGCGAGCCGTCCTGCAACGACAGGCCCACCTGCACGCCGTCGACCTTCTTCTTCGCCCGCCAGGCGTCGACCGTCGCAAGAACCTTGCCGTTCAGCGAGTTGTCGGCGCCCGCGGCCTCCGCCGCGACCGGCTCCGGCTCGGCAGCCGGCGCCTCCTCGGTCGTGTTCGAGAAGTCGACCACGTCCGGCTTGCCGGACGGCGCCGGCGGCAGTGCGAGCGCCGCACCGGCGGCAGGCGCGTCGGTCTTCGCCTTCTCCGGCACCCCTCCGGCGCCGGAAGGGAGTACGAAGGCGACCACGACCACGGCGATGACACTGCCCAGGCCCAGCGCCTGGGTGCTCGACATCGACCGGCGCAGCCATCCGCTGAGCTTGGTGAAGAGCTGGGCCGTACCGGGCGGATCGTCCCGTCCCGGCCACCACTGCGCGGGACGCCCGGCCGCGTAGTCCTCGGCACGGCCGAAGAGCACGCAGAACACCACGGTGAGGATGCCGACGATCGGCAGCACCATCGGCTTCGGCAGGTCGGGCACGAGGTGCGCACGGATCCAGTACGCCCCCACGATGGCGATCGGGTGCCACAGGTACACGGTCATCGACCGCCGGCTCAGCCACCGGATGATCGGCCCCGCGATGGCGTTCAGCGAGAGGTTGCCGATCCACCGCTCGGCGGCCAGGAAGACGCCGAGCCACGCGATGCCCATGAACAGCAGCAGCGGATAGGAGTTGTTGACCACCATCCCCTGCACGCCGACGACCTTGACCCAGATGAAGGCCGACACCCCGGCCACCGCCGCCCACTCCAGCCGGGCCCGCTGGTTCAGCTGCGAGATCATGCCGTCGCGGTGGCTGAACCCCAACATCCAGAAGAAGCTGTACGTGCAGATGTCGCCCGCGTACCACTTCACGGAGTCCCATCCGGCGGGCGCGACGTCCGCCGTGCGGTTCAGGTAGTCGACGATGAAGACACCGGCCATCGGGACGAGCAGCACCTTCAGCCCGAGCCGCCGCTGCGCCGCGCGCATGAGCGGAGTCAGCAGCATCAGCCACAGGTAGCAGCGCAGATACCAGAGCGGCGTGGTGGCCCACCCGGCCTCCCACGGCGGCCCGTGCGGGTCGGCGAGCGGAAAGATCCACGGTACGAGCGCGCCGACCGACAGCTTCGTGTCGGCCCCCGGCGACATCCGGTGCACGACGGCGAGGACGGTCAGCACAACCCCGCCGAACACCCAGAACGGGATCAGCAGCCGGCGCAATCGTGCTCGCAGCACCGTCCCGGAGGAGCGGCGGTCGAGGCTGTGCGCGAGCAGGCTGCCGCCGATGAAGAACATGGCGGGCATCGAGGCGACGACCCAGCTGATGATCGCCGAGGCCAGGGTGTGCCAGACGATGACCCGGACGAGCGAGATGGCCCGCACGTTGTCCAGGAAGGTGTCACGCCGCTTCCCGGCAGCGGGCGTCGCCGCCGTCGGCGTCTCAGGGGCGCGGTGGGTCCGGCGGGGGGCGAGGACTTCCGCCGTCATGATGTCGCCTTCGGGCTGGGGGTGGCTTGGGCCGGGCTCGCCGAGGGCTTCGGGGTGGTGGTCGCCGTACCCGCCGAGCCGGTGGTCGTCGTGGAGACCCACTGCGACGGGTCGTCGGCCGCCCGGCGAGGGATGAGGACGAGGCGGCTGTAGTCGCCTGAGGTCGTACCCTTCACCTCCACCTGCCAGACCACCGTCTCGCCGGCGGGGAGCTCCCGCAGCCGGCCCTTGCGGGGCTTGAGCAGCGTGAGCAGCCAGGGGTTGAGGTCCTTCGGGGCCACCCCGTCGAGGTCGGCCGAGAAGACGAGCCCGCGGTCCGGCAGGTAGCCGCCGTTGACCCGCACGGTCTCGGGAGCGGTCGCGGCTGCCTTGATGACATCGGTGGCCGTCTGCTGCCAGGCCTCGGGGGTGCCGTTGGCGCCAGGACGGATCACGACATACGCCGCCACCGCGACGGCGACGACCAGCAGGGCCCACCGGATCCAAGGACTGACGAGGGCCGTGGATTTCGGTACGGCGGCCGGGGCAGGGGTCGGCGTATTGAGGTCCGGAGCCGGGACTTGCGGGGGCACGATCACATCGGGCGCCGGCATGGCGGCGGGGATCGGCGGGACGGCGGCTTCGGTCGGCGCGAATACCTGAGGCGGGTAGCCGACGGCATAGGCCTCGGGCGTGGCTTCGGCGGCGTGGGCGTGGGCGTGCGCGAAGGTCTGCGGCGTGGGGTCTACGGCGAAGGCGGGGGGCGGTGCGACCGGCGGGTATGACGGCACGGGGTTTGAGGCCGGGGCCACCGGTGGGACGTCCCAGTAGGGGGACGCTCCCACAAGATCAGTCTGGCCTGCCGTGTTCACCGCTGCCCCCATGCCGACGGCGTCATATGTCGGACGCTTGTCAGCCAGGTTCGCGGGACCCGGGCTCAGAACGGGAACCCCTTAGGTTGCTAATGGGTTTCAGGGCACGGGCCGCCCGTGGTCGCAGCATGTCCGTGGACCGGTCCCGCGGCCAACCCGGGTACGCCGGATCCGCGGTCTCGCCGCCACCGCAGTCATGACCCCGCCGACCGCGATGTGTCCGAGCAGTGTCAGCATCACCGGCAGCGCCCGGCAGCCCTGGGGAAACATGCGCCACGCGGCGAAGATCAGCGCGGCGAGGTACGCCACGAGGCCGACCAGCGCCCCTGCGAAAAGGCCCATGATCAGCGCGCCCAGGTGGCCCCAGTCGCTGCTCGAGCTGGCAGCTTTCATGCCGTACGCCGCGCCGCCGGCGAGGACGCCCAGGGCGATCGCTGCCGCGAGCGCGAGCATGGGACCGGCGGCCAGCATCCATGGCCGCCGTGCTCGAACCGCTGCGGGCCGTAACTCACTCCACCACCTCGGCCTGCATGCGTCGGCAGGCTCCGGGCGATTCTGAGCCTTCCCGCCGTACCGAACGGATCAGGTTCAGCCCGCTGTCGGACCCAACGGCGTGTCGCAGACGCAGAAGGCGGGCGCCTCGGGAATCTCGAGGGCGCGGCGGACCTCGGCGGCGGCCGGGCTGCTGAGCGGCACGTGACGCGCGGCGGCGACGTACTGCTCGACCGTTGGTGCCGCGGCCGCCTTCCGGTATGCCGCCGCCCGTACCTCCAGGTCCTTGCGGAGCGCATCCAGCGGGCGCCGGGCCTTTGCCGGCCAGCTGTCAGTCCGGATGCTGGTGGCGAAGTCGCTGGTGACCTTCGCTGCCTTCCGCGCGAGGGTCCGGTGGTCGTCCAGGGTTGCCTCGGTCAGCTCGGGACCGTGCAGCCAGGCGTCCCGAGCCGCATTGGACTTCGCCGCGAGACGCTCGTAGGTCTCGCCGGCCTGTTTGAGGGTCATCGCCTGCGTGGCGGCCGGTGAGGTCTTCGGCGCGGCAGTGCCCGATTCCATCCGTACACATCCGGACAGGGCGGTCGCCACGGAGAGGCTGAGCGTGGCGACGAGCAGCAGGCGCTTCATGGCGGACCTTCCGGGTGCGGGAACCCGGGGCTTATCGGATCGGGATCCGCCGGCTTGAGGGAAGCGCGTGCCTCGAGCGCGTCACTCTGCGGCGGCTTCGAGGAGGCTTTCGCACACCCGCCGGAAGAGGGCCTCGAATTCCGCGGCGTCGTCGACCTCTACGTATTCGGTGATGATGACGTCGCTGCCGGGGAGCACATAGTCGGCGTCCGCCCAGCCGCCCGCGTAGAGGACGATCTGGCCTTCGGCTTCCCCGGCGCCGGTGAGGTGCACTCCGATGGAGCGGGGACGGCCGATGCGGGAGCGATCTGTCTCCAGCGGCGCCGGCCACGGTGCGCCCAGGTCCATCCATGTCAGCGGCGCGACGGTCAATCCGC
The DNA here is from genome assembly GCF_044465265.1 of Actinoplanes sp. NPDC049681. NCBI lineage: Bacteria > Bacillati > Actinomycetota > Actinomycetes > Micromonosporales > Micromonosporaceae > Actinoplanes > Actinoplanes sp. NPDC049681. The sequence continues at coordinate 238,081 of NZ_JBITLP010000003.1, read as the reverse complement.
GGGCCGCGAATGCTGATCGGTGCGGCGCCAAGAGGCTCGCAGCCTGGTCGAGGTCGATGTTGTCGAGGCCGTCGCGCCGTTCCATCGCGGGATGGTAGCCGTCGCGGCTGGTGGCCGCGACACCAACAAGTTCCTGACATTCAGCGGTCACGATCTTCGGGTGCTGATCAAACGGGGCAAACGGAGAAGGCCGCGGCGGTGGCGTCGCGCGCTTGCCTGGTTCGCCGGCGTCGTGGTCATTCTCTGCGGCAGCGCGGTCATTGCCGGAGAGATGTACGTCCGGTCCGTGCCGATGCCGGCCGTGTCGGCCCAGCCGCAGGCGTCGACGCTGTACTTCCGTGACGGCCGTACCGTTCTGGCGCGGGTCGGCACCACCGACCACAGCGACGTTCCGCTCTCGGCCGTGCCCGCCGCGGTTCGGTGGGCGGTTCTGGCCGCCGAGGACCGGGACTTCTACGACCACGGCGGTGTTTCGATCCGGGGTGTGCTGCGCGCGGTCGTCGCCAATGTTCGCGGGAACCGTGAGGGCGCGTCGACGATCACCCAGCAGTACGCGCGGAACGCGTACCTGAGTCAGGACGTGACCGTGGAGCGCAAGGTGAAGGAGATTGCGCTGGCGATCCGGCTCGAGCGGAAGTTCAGCAAGGATCAGATTCTCGAGCGGTATCTCAACAGCATCTACTTCGGACGCGGGGCGTACGGGATCGCGGCCGCTGCCTATGCCTATTTCGGTACCACTGCGAACACGCTGACGGCCGGGCAGAGTGCCGTGCTCGCCGCCGTGATCAAGGACCCGTACAACTTCGATCCGGCGAATGATCCGGAGGCGGCGCGGTCCCGGTGGGACTGGATCGTGAAGGCGGAGCAGGAGCAGGGGTGGCTCGAGGCGGCGCCGGCGTACCCGAAGGTGAGTCCGGCCCATGCGAAGGATCCCGGACCGAACGGCCCGATCATCGACCGGGTGGAGGCGGAGCTCGCGGCGCGCGGCATCACGCCTCGGGTTCTGCACACACGTGGCCTGGCGGTGACCACGACGTTGGACGCGCCCGCGCAGCATGCGGCTGTCACCCAGGTCAGGAAGCACCTGGCCGGTCAGCCGAAGGGACTTCTGGCCGCGTTGGTCGCCATCGACCCGGAAACCGGTGGGGTGCGGGCGTACTACGGCAACAGTCAGGGCCGGGGATATTTCGACAACGCCTCGGCGCCGCATCCCGCTGCCTCGACCTTCAAGCCTGTCGTGCTGGCCGCGGCGCTGCGCAACGGCATCTCCTACGAGTCGCGGTGGGACGGCAGTTCGCCGAGGCTCTTCCCGGGCCGGCTCGGGGTGCCGCTGCGCAACCAGCAGAACCTGCAGTGCCCGTACTGCACGCTAGAGGAGTCGATGGTCGATTCGCTGAACACGCCGTTCTACGCGGTCACCGAGACGATCGGCGCGGACACGGTCCGCCGCATGGCGCATGCGCTCGGGGTTCCCAAGCGGTACGCCAACGCGCCGACGCTGGTCGACGCCGCAGGCGATCCGGCGCCCGGCAAGACCCGTCCCGACATCGCCATCGGTCGCTACCCGGTCGCTCCGGCGGACCTCGCCACCGTGTACGCCACCTTCGCCTCCGGCGGCGTCCGGCATGACCGGCACTTCGTCGACAAGGTGTCCACACTGGATGGCAAGCGGGTCCTTTCCGCCGCTCCCCGTGCGGCGAGGGCGATCGATCGGCACGTCGCCGCGGACGTCTCCGCCGTACTCCATTCGGTCATCCGGGCTCACGACCTGTCGCCGGGCCGCCCGGCCGCGGGCAAGACGGGCACCCAGCAGTGGGCCGACACCCACGACAACCAGGACGCGTGGATGGCCGGGTACACCCCGGAGCTGGCCACCGCGGTCTGGATCGGCAAGGCCCGGCCCGGGCCGATCCGGGACGCCGAGGGCGAACCGATCCAGGGTGACACCGTGCCCGCGAAGCTGTGGAAGGCCTTCACCCACGACGCCCTCGGCGGCACTCCCCCGAGGGAACTTCCGGAACCCGCTCACGTGGGCGACCCCGGGATCGGCGACGCGCGACCGCCCCAGGCCGAGGAACCGGCGCAGCTCGCGGATGTGCAGAAGAAGAAGGAGCTGGAGAGCAGCGCTGCCGTGGCAGGGAAGCGGCGGCCCTGACGGTCAGCCCGTCAGGGCCTCGCGGAGCTCCTCCGCCGCGCGCAGGTCGGCGCGGGCCATCGACCCGGTCGGCACGGCGGCGACCGCCGCTGCCACCAGCAGCACCGCGCCGGCGAAGACGAACGCCCACGGCAGGCCGCCGGGCTGGTCGACGATCACTCCGGCGATCGCGCCGCCGGCCGCGCTGCCGCCGACCGAGACCGTGACGATCCAGGTGTACGCCTCGTTCAGCATCGCTCGCGGCGCGATCCGGCCGACCAGGTTGTTCTCCACCGTCAGCGCGGGTGCGATCGTCGCGCCGCCGATGACCAGCGCCGCGCCGAGCGCCGTCGGGTTGGGCATGATCGCCAGCACCAGGAAGCTCATCGACACCGCGGCCAGCAGCCAGGCGAACTGGCGGGTGAGCGTCATCGCGGGCCGGCGGGTGCCGAACCAGATGCCGCCGATCGCGCTGCCGACGCCCCAGACGCCGAGCAGGATGCCGCCGAGGCCTTCGCTGCCGCCGTGCTGCTGGGCGTACGCCGGCACCATCACCCCGGCCGCGCCGAACGCGATGCCGAGTGCGCTGACGCACAGGAGCAGGGCGGGGAAGCCGCCGACCTTGAGCGGGCCGAGGCCGCGAGCCGGTTCGGCGGACTCGTGCCGCTCCCAGTGCCGCATCATCGGCAGCAAGGCGATCGCCAGCGTGCCGGCGAGGGTGACGACAGCCGCGAACACCAGCGCGGCGCCGGGGCCGGTGAGCACCACGAAGGCCGCGACGAGCAGCGGGCCCAGCACGAAGACCAGCTCGAACAGCGAGGTTTCCGCGGCCATCGCGGCCGGTCGCAGGGCGTGCCGGCCGGTGCCGGGCGCGGTCGCGTCGGTCCAGGCGCGCCGGATGGCGGCGCTCAGCGGCGGGTACGTCGCCCCGGCCAGCGCCGACGCCACGACGATCGACGGCAGGGCGCCCGCACCACCCCGGCTGACCAGCAGCAGGCCACCCAGGGCGAGCGGGTGCAGCACAGCGGTGACCATCAGCACCGGAGATGGGCCGATGCGGTCGGCGACGCGTCCGGCGATCGGGCTGACCGCCGCGCCGGCGAGCGCGTACATGCCGCCGGCGAGGCCCGCGGCGGCGTACCGGCCGGTGGCCTGCTGGACGAGCAGCAGCAGGGCGAGCGGGGTGACGCCGATGCCGAGGCGGGCCAGGACACCGACGATGAGCAGGACTCTGCCGCCCGGCATCCGCCACACGCCGAGGTACTGCCGCAACGCGGTCACGCCTGTCCCACCTCCGTAACGAGCGAAGCCCTCCTGTAACGAGCGAAAGCCGCCTCCGACCGTAACGGCCGGAGGCGGCGGAACACGACGGAAATAGACGTCCTGTCAGCGAGGTCACCCGGAGAACTGCACCGGCCCCCGGCCCGTGATCGCGGCCAGCTGGTGCAGGCGCTTGATGCGCTCCTCCATCGGCGGATGGGTGGAGAACAGGCCGGCGATGCCCCCGCTGCGCAGCGGGTTGGCGATCATCAGGTGCGCCGACGTGGCCAGCTGCCCGTCCGCCGGCAGCGGCATCCGCTGGGCGCCATACTGGATCTTCTCCAGGGCGCTCGCCAGGGCGAGCGGGTCGCGGGTCAGCGTGGCCCCGGAGGCGTCCGCCTGGAACTCCCGGTTGCGGCTGATCGCCAGCTGGATCACCGACGCCGCGAGCGGGCCGAGGATCAGCATGAGCAGCAGCGACGCCGGGTTGGGGCCGTCCTCGTCGTCCGAGCCGCCGAGCGGCAGGAAGATCGCGAGCTGGGCGACCATGGTGATGATGCCCGCCAGCGCCGCGGCGACGCTCGAGATCAGGATGTCGCGGTTGTAGACGTGGGACAGCTCGTGGCCGATGACGCCTCGCAGCTCCCGGCGGTCGAGGATCCGGGTGATCCCCACGGTGACCGCCACGGCGGCGTGCCGGGGGTTACGCCCGGTGGCGAACGCGTTGGGCTGCATGGTGGGGCTCACGTACAGGCGGGGCATCGGCTGGCCCGCCTCCGTGGCCAGCTCCCGCACGATCTGGTAGAGCGCGGGGAACTCGGCCTCGGTGACCGGCCGGGCGCCCATCGAGCGCAGGGCGATCTTGTCGGAGAAGAAATAGCTGCCGGCGTTCATCGCCAGCGAGAGGACCACGGCGAACACCAGGCCGCCGCTGCCGCCGAGCCAGTAGCCGGCGACCAGGATCATGGCGGTGAGCAGACCCAGCAGAGCGGCCGTCTTGAGGCCGTTGTGATGGCGGTGCACGATCACTCCTTCGGCATGCGGGCCGGTGGGCCCACGTCCGATAGAACATCGGCCCGCCGAGAATTCATCCGGGAGTGACTGAGAGTTCGCTGAGCGTCAGCCCGCGAGCGCGTCGAAGACCGCCTGGGGCGCGAAACCCACGACGATCGTGACCGCGGCGGCCACCACGACGACCCTGGACACCACACGGGGATGCGTGACCGCCCTCAGCAGGTCGGGATCCACGACGCCGACCGGTTGCGGGGCGGCGTACAGCAGCGCGGCGACGCGGACGTAGTAGGCCAGGGCGATCACCGCGTTCAGCGCCACCACGCCCGCCAGCCAGCCCCAGCCCGCCTCGATCAGCGTGCCGACGACGGCGACCTTGGCGAAGAGCCCCGACAGGCCGGGCGGGAGGCCGGCCAGGCCCGCCAGCGCCAGCACCAGCGCGGCGCCCATCCAGCGGGCACGGCGGCCCGTGCCGCGGTAGTCGTCGAGCTCGCCGCCGTCCGCGCCGGGACCGCGGATCGCCGTCACGGCACCGAACGCGATGAACTCGAGGAGCACGAAGAAGATCGCGTACGCGTACGCGGTCTCGACGCCCGCGGCACCCACCGCCAGCGCCGCCAGGATGTAGCCGGCCTGGGCCACCGACGACCAGGCGAGCAGGCGCACCATCCGGGTCTGGCGCAGCGCGACCAGGTTGCCGACCGTCATCGTGAGCACGGCCAGGACGGCCACCAGCGGGCCGGTGTCCAGGCGCTGCACGACCGCCCCGAGGGCCAGGACACCGCCCAGCTTCGAGGCCGTCGACAGGTACGCCGCCACGGGCACCGGCGCGCCGTCGTACGTGGCCGGAGCCCAGGCGTGCAGCGGCACCGCGGCCACCTTGAACGCGAACCCGATCACCACGAGGGCGGCACCGACAGCGGCGAGCGGCGCGTACGGCCCGGAGCCTTCGGTCAGCGCGTCCAGGTGCAGGGCGCCGGTGGCCGCATAGAGCAGGGCGGCGCCGAGCAGGGCGATCGCCGTGGAGACCACGCTGATGAGGAAGAACGTGACCGCGGCGGAGGCCCCCGCGGCGGACAGCCGGACCCGGCGCAGCCCGACCAGGACGTACAGGGGCAGCGTGAGGGTCTCGAGGCCGACGATCAGGGAGATCAGGTCGCCGGCGTACGCGACCACCACGCCCCCTGTCATCGCGCAGGTGAGCAGGAAGCAGAACTCGCCGGCGGGAGCCAGCCCTCGGCGCAGCGCGGGCGCGGACAGGCCCAGCACGCCGACCGTGAGCCCGGCGAACAGCACCGTCATGAGCCCGGCGGACGGGGTGACCGTCCAGGAGCAGAGGTCGCCGCTGCAGAAGGTGGCCGCGTGGTCCGGGACGGCGACCGCGCAGACCGCCGTGGCGAGGCCGCCGAGCACGGCCGCCTGGAGGTGGAAGCGTCCGAGGGCGAGATCCATCACCAGGACGAGAAGGGCGGTGCCGGCCGCGGCGTAGAGCGGCAGCAGGGCGACGTGGTTGACGGCCTGGGTCATCGCAGCGCTCCGGTCAGGGCGGCCACCGGGTCGGCGGCGTAGGCGAGCACCAGCGCGGGCACCAGGCCGACCACCAGGGTGAGCAGGACGAGCGGCGCCCATGCCAGCCACTCCGCCCGGCTGACGGCCGGGAAGCCGGCCACCGCCTCGACCGCCGGGCCGTGGGTCACCCGGCGCAGAAGGCGCAGGAAATACGTCGCGGTCAGCGCGCCGCCGACCGCCGCCACCACCGCCAGCGTGGTCCACAGCCCACCGCCGCGCTGGATCGCCGCGACGACCGCGAACGCCTCACCCCAGAAGCCCGCCAGCCCGGGCAGGCCGAGCGACGCGATCGCTGCGAAGCCGAGCAGGCCCGCCAGCCGGGGCGCGGTCTCGCGCAGACCGCCGAGCGCGGCGAGATCGCCGGTGTGCGCCCGGTCCTTGATCGCACCGGCGAGGAAGAACAGCAGGCCGGTGATGACGCCGTGCGCCACGTTGCCGATGAGGGCGGCCTGCACCCCGGTCACCGTCAGCGTCGCGATGCCGAGCAGCACGAAGCCCATGTGCCCGACGCTCGAGTAGGCGATCAGCCGCTTGAGCTCGGTCTGCCGCAGGCACACCAGCGACCCGGCGATGATCGCGGCGGCGGCGAGGATGCCCAGCACCGGGGCGGCCCAGGCGGCACCCTCGGGGGCGACGCCGACGCCGATCCGGATGAGGCCGTACGTGCCCATCTTGAGCAGCACCCCGGCGAGGATCACGCTGCCGACCGTGGGCGCCTCGGTGTGCGCGTCGGGCAGCCACGTGTGCAGCGGCCACAGCGGCGCCTTCACCGCGAAGGCGACGGCGAACAGCGCGAACGCCACACACTGCGTCGTGCGCGTGAGGTCGTTGCCGCCCGCCAGCACCGTCAGGTCGCCGGTGTCCGCCGAAGCGACCACGGTGAAGACACCGAGCAGGAGCAGCACCGAGCCGAACAGGGTGTAGAGCACGAACTTCCGGGCGGCCCGGCGCCGCTCGGGACCGCCCCAACCGGCGATCACCGCGTACATGGGAAGCAGGACGACCTCGAAGAACACGAAGAAGAGGACCAGGTCGAGCGCCAGGAAGGTGCCGAGGATGCCCGCTTCGAGGATCAGCAACAGGGCGGCGAGCGTACGCCCGGACCCGCCGGCAGGCACCTTCCACACCGTGTACGCGCAACACAGCAGCGTCAGCAGCCCGGTCAGCACGACCAGCGGGTACGAGACGCCGTCGACGCCGATATGGAACCGGAGCCCCAGCGAGGGCACCCACGGCAGGTCCACCTCGGCCCAGGGCATCACCGGGACGACGCCGGAGCTTCTGTAGTCGACCCAGCCGAAGTCCCGCGTCGAGGGCAGCACCAGCAGCGCCGCCGCCACGAACGTGACCGCGGCGAAGGCCGTCGCGACGATGCGTGCGCCGCGGTCGAGCCGGGCCGGCACCAGGGCCACCACGACCGCGCCGAGGACCGGGACGGCCAGAACGGCGAGCAGCAGGATCTGCAGCACCGGGGAGACGTCGGTGGGATCGATCATGACGTGGCTCCGTAGATGGCGGCGACGAGGCCGAGGACCAGCGCACCCGTGAAGACCGCGACTGCCGCGCGCGGCAGGGCGGCCCGGTGCGCGGCGGCCAGGACGGTGCCCAGCCGCGTCGTCGAGGTGCCGGTGCCCTCCACCGCGGCGTCGACCACCCGCTCGTCGGTCAGGCGTACGCCCTGGGCGAGCGCGCGTACCGGGCGTACCACCAGACGGTCCTGGAGGGCGTCCAGCCGGAAGCCGGCGGCGAACAACGGTCCCAACCGGCCGAGGGCCATCGCCGGATCCGCACCCGGGAAGGATCGCCACAGCCACCACGCGCTGCCCGCGCCGAGCACGAGCAGCGCCATCGGCAGCACGATCGACACGCCCAGATGCGGCTCCTCCAGCTCCAGGGCGGTGCGGAAGCCCGGCAGGAAAGCGGCGAGCCCGAGCAGCACGGCGGGCACCGCGAGCAGCACCACCGGCCAGCGCATGAGACCGGGCGGATCGTGGGGCGCCGGCTCCTCGTACACCTCGTAGGAGGCGTCACCGAAGCCGACCGACCACTGCTCGGCCCGGGAGCGCGGGAAGCCGAAGAAGGTGCGCAGCAGCAGGCGGGTCGCGTACCAGGCGGTGATCCCGACGCCCGCCAGCGCGGCGATCCAGACCACCCAGCCGACCCACGCCGGGGCCGGGCCGTCGCCCTCGGTGGCATGCGCGGCCGCGACCAGCACGTTCTCCTTGGACCAGAAGCCGGCGAGCGGAGGCACGCCCGCGAGCGCGCCCAGACCCACGACGAACGACCAGAACGTCACCGGCATGTGCGTGCGCAGGCCGCCCATCCGTGACATCAGGTTGGTGCCGGCGGCGTGGATCACCGCACCCGCCGCCAGGAAGAGCAGCGCCTTGAAGGCGGCGTGGGTGAGCAGGTGGAACAGCGCCGCGGCCGGCGAGCCGACGGCGAGGGCTCCGGTCATGTAGCCGATCTGGGAGACCGTCGACCAGGCCAGCACCCGCTTGATGTCGTCCTGCGCGGTCGCGGAGAGCGCACCCAGCAGCAGCGTCACCGCGGCCATCACGCCGAGCACGGAGAGGGCCACGGGCGAACCCGCGAAGAGCGGGAACAGCCGGAAGACGACGTAGACGCCGGCGGCGACCATCGTGGCGGCGTGGATGAGCGCGGAGATCGGCGTCGGACCGGCCATGGCGTCGGGCAGCCAGGTGTGCAGCGGAAACTGCGCGCTCTTGCCCGCCACGCCCGCCAGCAGCAGCACCAGCGCGGTCGTCGGCGCGCCGACGTGCTCGAGGATGTCGGAGATCCGGAAACTGCCCGCCGCGACGCCGAGCCAGGCGATGCCGAGCAGGAAGCCGACGTCGCCGACCCGGGTGACGACGAACGCCTTCACCGCCGCCGCGGGCGCCTCGGGCAGCCGCCGGTCGTGGCCGATCAGCAGGTACGAGCACGCGCCCATGACCTCCCAGCCGACCAGCAGCAGTATCAGGTCGTTCGCCGACACCACCAGCAGCATCGCGCCGGTGAAGAGGCTGACCTGGGCGGCGTAGGGAGCGTACCGGCGGTCGTCGTGCAGATACTCGACCGAGTAGATCTGCACGAAGAGCGCCACGACGGTGACGGCCAGCGCGACGTAGAGCGCGGCCGACCCGAGGGCGAACCCCAGCGTCACCGGAAGATCACCGAAGGTGACCCAGCGGTGCGTCACGTCGACCGGCTCGTCGACCACGATCAGCAGCACGACCGCGATCAGCAGGGCCAGCGCGGCGCCGGTGATGCCCAGCAGGGCGGCCGGGCGGCGTCGCTCCCGGCCGTCGTCGCCGGGTGGCAGCAGGAGACCGGCGACCCCGAGCAGCAGCGGTACGCCGGCCAGCAGCGGCGTCAGCACATCGGCGGTCATCCGGCCTCCGGCTCGTGGTGCAGGACGACCTCGTCGACGTGCACGGCGGCGCGCATCCTGTACCACTGCAGGATGATGGCCAGGCCGACACCGACCTCGGCGGCGGCGAGCACGATGACGAAGAGGGCGAAGACGCCGCCCCGGTGACCTTGCGCGGGCGTGATGGTGACGTCCGCGGTCACCAGGATCAGGTTGACGGCGTTGAGCATCAGCTCGACCGCCATGAGCACGAGGATCGCGTTGCGGCGGCGTAGGACGCCGTAGACGCCCAGACCGAAGAGCAGCGCCGCGGTCACGTACGGGATCACCGCATGCATCAGGCCTCCTCTTCCTTCCGGGCGCCGATGTCGGGCCGCGACAGCACGATCGCGCCGACCAGGGCGGAGAGCAGCAGGATCGACAGGACCTCGAACGGCAGCACCCACGCTCCGAAGATCTCACTGCCCATCCGCTCGGTCGTCCCGGCGGGCGGCAGCTCGGCGAGGGTCCAGCGGAAGGCGTCGGCGAGCAGGGCAGCGAGTCCCAGGCCGACGCCGCCGCCGACGATCAGTGCGGGCCACGCGGGCCGGTCCAGGTCGGCGGAGGGGCCGATCGGGGCCCGGGTCAGCATGACCGCGAAGAGCAGGAGCACGACGACGGCACCGACGTACACCAGGACCTGGACCCAGGCCACCAGCTCGGCGCCGAGGACCAGGTAGAGGCCGGCCATGGCGCCGAGGCTGACGACCAGGTAGAGCCCGGCCCGCACGATGTGGCTGCTGGTGACCACGAGCGCGCCCGAGCCGACCGCGACGGCCCCGAGCGCCAGGAGCAGCGCGTCGGCGACGGTCACCGGCCGGGCTCCGGGGTTTCCGCCGGGGCCTCGGCCGGAGTCGCAGCCGGGCGCGTGGCCGGGCGCGCGGTCCTGGCCGGGGTGGCCGCGCCGGGGCCCGCCGCCTTGCGGGCCGCCGTGGACTCCTCCTTCGACGGCTCGCCCAGCACGTCGTGGGCGGGCGGCGGGGGCACGGTCGGCATCCAGTCACTCAGGCGGTTCTTGTCGTGCAGCAGGTCCAGCACATCCATCTCCGAGTACTCGAACTCGGGGCTCCAGTGCAGGGCGTCGAACGGGCACACCTCGATGCAGATACCGCAGTACATGCACAGGGAGAAGTCGATGTCGAACCGGTCGAGCACGTTCCGTTGCCGGGCGCGCGCCGCGCCGGGCACGACGACCTCTTCCTTGTGCGAGTCGATGTAGATGCACCAGTCGGGGCACTCCCGGGCACACAGCATGCAGACGGTGCAGTTCTCCTCCAGCAGCGCGATGACGCCGCGCGACCGGGGGGGAAGATCGGGCTCGACGTCGGGATACTGCTGGGTGGTGGACCGCCTGGTCATGGTCCTGAGCGTCACGGCGAGCCCGTTGACCAGGCCCTTGCCGGGCGCGGACCGCTCCCCGTGCTCACTCATAACCGCATATCCTGCCCGGTCGGCGCGGCGGAGGCGAGCACACCCCCACCAGATCTTCCCGGCTTGTCGGATGCGACCGCAGGCGATGGTGAGTCACCACGCCTGCGGACCCCCGATGCGCGTCCGCCCGGACGAGCCACGGGAAGGTATCAACGCCCTGGACGCTCACGCCCGACGATGTGATCGCCACCATGCTGTCAACGACAGGAATCGTACATCTCATAAATAAAGATGATCGTCAGTTTGTACCCCCGTGTGTCCGGTTATTGGTGGGCGCGACACAGTGCAACCGACCACATTGGAGGAACACTGATGGTGCGCACCGCATCCCGTCGCCGGGCGGTCCTGACCGCCTCGCTGGCCGCTGCCGGACTGGCCGGCGTGCTCGGCGCCGCCGCGCAACCCGCCGCCGCGGCGCCCGCACTGGCGGCGCCCTGCGTGCAGAAGATCGCCGTCGTCAACAACGGGGGCTTCGTGGTGAACTTCCAGATCACCACGCGGGAGGGCCAGCTCTCCGCGCCGACCGATGACTACCCCATCAACCAGTGGCGGCTGATCGACCTCACCTCGACGCCGCTCGAGGAAGGCGTGGACGTACGCCCGCTCGTGCACGCCACCGCCGGGGACGACGTGCTCGGCAACACCTTCGTGTCGTACTGCGCGAACGGCCAGACGGCCACCTACACGGCCAGCGGCACGACCCTGAACTACACGGTCACGCTGCTGACGTGATGAGGCGCCGGGCCTAGAGGGCCACTTTGACCGCTGCGGTGAGGACCAGCTGTGCCAGGGCGACCGGCACGAGCACCAGCCAGCACAGCCGTTGGAGCTGGTCCTCGCGCAGCCGCGGGTAGCTCACCCGCAGCCAGATGATCACGAAGGCCACGGCGAAGACCTTCAGCAGGGTCCACAGCCAGCCCAGATGCGCCGGATCGGGACCGTGCCAGCCGCCGAGGAAGAGCACGGTGGTCAGGCCGGCGATGACGACGATGCCGACGTACTCGGCGAGCAGGAAGAACGCGAAGCGCAGGCCGGTGTACTCGGTCATGTAGCCGAACACCAGCTCGGAGTCGGCGATCGGCATGTCGAACGGCGGCCGCCGGATCTCGGCGAGCCCCGAGACGAAGAAGACGGCCGCGGCCGGGGCCTGCCACAGCAGCCACCACGGCGACCACGCCTCGACGATGCCGGGCAGGCTGAGCGTGCCCGCCGCCATGGCGACGCTCGCCGCGGACAGCACCAGCGGCAGCTCGTAGCCGAGCAGCTGGGCGGCACCCCGCAGCCCGCCGAGCAGGCTGTACTTGTTCGCCGACGCCCACGCGGACATCAGCACGGCCACCACGCCGATGCCCAGCACCGCGAGCACGAAGAACAGACCCACGTCCAGGGGCTGGGCGACCAGGGCGCCGGGCCCGAGGGGGATGGCCAGCAGGACGATCAGGTACGGGAAGAGCGCCACGATCGGCGCCAGCTGGAACACCCGGCGATCGGCGTCGCGCGGGGTGATGTCCTCCTTCTGCACGAACTTGACGCCGTCGGCCACGAGTTGCGCCCAGCCGTGGAAGGCGCCCGCGTACATGGGCCCGAGCCGGCCCTGCATGTGCGCCATGACCTTGTGCTCGGCCTGTCCGATGACGAGCGGCAGCACGAGGAAGGCGGCGACGACCGCGACGACCCGTACGAGCAGGTCCAGCCAGAGCGGCATCAGCGCTCCCCCTCGGGGTTCTCGGCCTTGGGGTCGCCGGGGGTGCCGGGCGTGGCCGGCCGCTCGACCGACCGGGCCGGCCTGTCCCCCGGTGCCGGACGCGCCGGGCGGGCCGGGCGGTCGCCGGCAGCCGGGCGTGCGGGGCGGTCGCCCGGTGCGCGGCGGGCCGGCGGCTCGGGCGGCGGCACCTTGCCTTTCATCGGTCCCCACTCGTTCGGATCCGGGACGCCCGGCGGGCGCATCGGGGCCCGCTTGGCCACCCCGGCCTCGGACTCCCCCGGCTCCTTGGCGCCCGGCCACGCCTTCGCCACACGCGAGGCGAGGACGAAGTCCTTGCGGAGCGGGTGTCCCTCGAAGCCGGGCGGCAGCAGCAGCGGGCGCAGGTCCGGGTGGCGCACGAAGGAGATGCCGAACATCTCGTGGGTCTCCCGCTCGTGCCAGGCCGCACCCGGGAAGAGATCCACGACCGACTCCACCGCCGGGTCCTCGCGCGGCACCCGGGCCCGGATCAGCAGTCCGTGCCGGCGACGGGTCGACCACAGGTGGGCCACCACGGTGAAGCCCTCGTCGAGCTCGTCGACCGCGGAGAGCCAGTCGAAGAAGTCGCAGCCCAGGGCCCCGGGATCGCGGGCGGCGCCGATGGCCGTCCACCAGAGCGCGGCCGGCACGTCGACGACGGCGCGCTCGTGCCCGGGTCCGCCCCCGGAAACACCCGCGGCGATCGCCGAGGGGTCCGCGGGCGCGTCGGCGTCGTGTGCTGTCAGCAGTGCGACCATCCGCTCGCCGACCTCTTCGGGCGTCATGCCGCCCATCCTATGATCCGCCGATGTGGCGCAACCCCCGACGCGTCCTGTGCGTGTAGTCGCCGTGACATCGCCAGCCGTCAGCCTCGGACCGGAGCCGTTCACCGCCGTGACAGCCACCCCAGCCTCGTTCGACGAGCTGTACGCCGCGCACTACGGCGACCTGACGGTCCAGCTGTACGCGTACTTCGGTGACCGGCAGGAGGCACAGGACGTGGTGCAGGAGGCGTTCTGCCGGGCACTGGCGCGCTGGCGCACCGTGTCGGGCTACGACGATCCGGTCAGCTGGATACGCCGGGTCGCGTGGAACCTCGCCGTGAGCAGATGGCGGCGGGGACGTACCGCGCTGAACTTCCTGCGCCGGCAGCGACCGGTCGAGGCGCAGGTCGACGGGCCCAGCCCCGAGCGGGTGGCGCTGGTCGCCGCGCTGGGCACCCTGCCACCGGCCCAGCGGCGCGCAATGGTGCTGCACTACCTGGCCGACATGACGATCGCCGAGATCGCCGATCGCGAGGGCGTGGCCGAGGGCACGGTCAAGTCCTGGTTGCACCGCAGCCGGGCCGCCCTGGCCGCCGAGCTCGCCACCGAGGGGGTGCGCAATGCCTGACCAGTTCGAGAGCCTCTTCGCCGGACTGCGCACCGAGACGCTGCCGCAGGTCCGGCCGCCGGGCATCGCCGCCGCGCACCGGACCGTGCGCCGCCGCCGTACGACGAGGTCCGTGGCGACCGCGACCGCGGTGATCGCGGTGGCGGGCACCTTCGCCGCGGCCGGCCTGCCCGACCGGGGCGACCGGGACGACTCCGCCGAGCGGATCGACCGGCTCGTCGTGGCGGCGCAGCGGGCCGTCGGGCAGCAGACGGCGCGGCAGAACGGGCTGCCCGCCGAGGGACCCGTCGCCGCGCGGACGTCCCAGCAGTTCGCCGGTCTCACCGCCGGCAGCTACACGCTGGTCCTGGCCTGCGGCGGCGTCGGGGTGCTGACCCTGGCCGTGCGGCTGGCCGGCGACGCCGCTCCGACGGACCTCGGCGGTCAGGTCGTCTCCTGCGCGGCGCGCCCGAAGGCGGCGTCGATGCAGTTCCGGCTCCCGGCCGACGGCACCGTGGCCGTCTCGCTGCAGGGCGACGATCAGGCCGCCGGGCATGCCGGCTACTCCCTCGTCGTGACCCGCACCGGCGCCGCCGACCAGTCGGCGCCGGTGGACCCGGAGTCGTCGTGGAACGCCGGCCGGGCCGCCGCGGTCCTCTCCTCGGGCGGCCGCTACCAGCCGGAGCGGATGACCACCGAGCGGCTGACCCAGACCGGCCAGGCCGTGCGGCAGGCCGGCGAGTACGAGGTCCGGATGGCCTGCGCCGGCCCGGGCGCGGTCGACGTACGGCTGCAGCAGGTCGCCGTCCACGACGGGCGGATCGGCGGCACCGGCTCGGTCGTGTGGGACGAGCAGGTCGAGTGCACCGACGTCGACCCGCGGGCCGCCGACGGGAGCACCACCGTGGTGCTCCCGGACAACGCGGCACTGGCGGTGACCGTCATCCCGGACCAGGCCGCCCGCAACCGCGCCGGGTTCGCCTACGTGCTCGCACCGGTGTGACGGGTCAGCCCAGGCCGGGGAGGCGGCCGTTGCGGAACAGGTCGACGAAGTCCTGGTGGTCCTCGCGGGCCTGATCCCCGTACGCGTGGGCGAAGTCGACCAGGAGCCGCACGAAGCCGGCCTCGTCCTTGTCGACCTCGGCCACGATCGCCTCCTCGGTGGAGAAGTCGACCAGGTCGTGGCTCGACTCGTCGTCCGCGACCGAGTGCATGCGCGCGACGGCGCGGCCCAGATCGGTGAGGACGCCGGTCAGCTCGCCGGGCTCGTTGACGTCCGCCCAGTCCAGGTCGGCCGCGTACGGCGACACCTCCGCGACCAGCTGGCCCACGCCGTTGAGCTCGGTGTAGCCCACCCACGGGTCGGCGTGCGCCTGCAAAGCCCGCTGCGACTCGGCGGTCCGGTGGCCCTGGTGGCGGAAGTAGCCGCGCACCCGCTCGTCGTCGATCCAGCGGGCCACGGCCGGGACCTGCGCCTGCTTCATGTAGATGATGACGTCGTTCTCCAGCGCCTGGGTGTGCCCCTCCAGCAGCAGGTTGTACGACGGCAGCCCCGCCGACCCGATCCCGACGCCCTTGCGCAGCTTGATGTCCTTGATGTTCGTCGAGACGCCGTCCCCGCGCGACGGCAGCGTCCCGAGGTACTGCTGGAACGCGTCACGGACCGTGGCGGCGGTCGCCTCGTCGACCTCGTACACGCCGTCGCCGAGGGAGAACCGGCGCTCGTAGTCGTCGATCGTGGTCTGCCCGGCCAGCAGATCGACCCGGGTGTTGAGCCGGGCCTCCTGGAGCACCCGGCGCAGGACGCCGTCGGCGTTCTCCAGGGTGATCGAGCCGATCGCGTCGTCGCCGCCGCGGGCGATGGCCCGCAGCTCGGTCAGGTACGCCCCGGCGAACGTGGTGACCAGCGAGGTGATCACGTCGTCCGAGAGTGCCTTGCTGTAGCCGATGAGGGCGACGCTGGCGCAGAAGCGCTTGAGGTCCCAGATGAACGGGCCGACGTACGCCTCGTCGAAGTCGTTGACGTTGAAGACCAGCTGCCCCGAGGAGTTCATGTAGGTGCCGAAGTTCTCGGCGTGCAGGTCGCCGTGGATCCACACCCGGCTGGTCCGCTCGTCGAGGAAGCGGTCATCGGCGTACGCGCCGGTCATGTCGGCGTAGAACAGCGAGGCGCTGCCCCGGTAGAACGCGAAGGGCGAGGCCGCCATCTTCCGGAACTTGCGCCGGAACGCCGCCGGATCGATCGCCATCAACTCGCCGAATTCCCTGGTCAAGACGTCGATGATGAAGTCCGACCGCGGTTGATCACTCATGCCCCGCAGCGTAGACCTGGAAGTCGACAGCTGTGTGTCACGGACGCGACGCGTCAAGCCGGCGGGCGCACCATCGGGGCGGTCAGCGAGGCGGCATCGCGGGACGAGGCGGAGGAATCCGGCGGACCGGGCACCAGCGCGTCGCCGGACCGCAGCGGATCGGGGCGCGGAACGCCGCCGGGGCCGGACTGCTCGGCCGCGATCTTCTCCTGCAGGCGCAGGATGCCGTGCAGCAGCGCCTCGGGCCGCGGCGGGCAGCCCGGCACGTAGACGTCGACCGGGATCAACTGGTCGACGCCCTTGGTCACCGAGTACGAGTCCCAGTAGGGGCCGCCGCAGTTGGCGCACGAGCCGAAAGAGATCACGTACTTGGGCTCGGGCATCTGGTCGTACAGCCGCTTGATCGCCGGGGCCATCTTGTCGGTGACGGTGCCCGAGACGACCATGAGGTCGGCCTGGCGCGGGCCGTGCGCGAACGGGATCACGCCCATCCGCATGAAGTCGTGGCGGCTCATGCTGGTGGCGATGAACTCGATGGCGCAGCAGGCCAGGCCGAAGTTGAAGACCCACAGCGAGTAGCGGCGACCCCAGTTCAGCACGAACTTGATGGGCTCACCGAGCACTCCAGGCAGACCGGCCACGCCGCTCAACCTACCCCAGGCCGGCGTACGCCCGGCGAGGGATCGGCGGGCGCCGCGGACGCGCAAGGTAACCACGGGCGGGCCGCGGCGCCTACGCTTCGCCCAATGGAGAATTCCCCACGTACGGGGCGGGTCGCGGCCGGCGTCGCCGCCAGCCACCCGGCGACGGCCGCGGCCGGGCTGCGGATCCTGGCGGCCGGTGGCACGGCCGCCGACGCCGCGGTCGCGGCGGTGTTCGCCACGTGCGCCGCCGAGAGCGTCTACACGGGACTGGGTGGCGGCGGGTTCGCGACCTACTTCGACGCCGCGTCGGGACAGGTGACCTGCCTCGACTTCTTCGTCTCGGTGCCGGGCACGGACGGTGACCGCCGGCCGGGCCCGATGGTCGCCGTCGACGTGTTCTTCGGCGGGGTGCCGCAGGTCTACTCGATCGGCGGGGCCAGCGTCGCCGTCCCGGGAGTGCCCGCCGGCTGCGGTGAGGTGCACCGGCGCTGGGGACGGTTGCCGTGGGAAACCCTGGTCGCACCGGCGTACGAGCTGGCGGTGACCGGGGTCGAGCTGCCGCACGCCCACGCGCGCACGCTGGACGCCTGCGCGCCGGCGCTCGCGCACGGTGACGGCGGCGCGATCTACGCGCCCGGCGGACAGCTGTTGCGCGGCGGCGACCGGCTCTTCCACCCGGGCCTGGCGACCGCCTTCGAGGCGCTCGCCGCGGAGGGGCCGGCCCTGTTCTACACGGGCACGTACGCGTCCCTGACGGTCGAGGCGGTACGCGCGGCCGGCGGCGCCCTGGGCCCGATGGATCTGGCGGCGTACCGGGTGCTGGAGACACAGGTCGACCACGCGATGCTGGGGTCGTACCGGGTGCGGGCCCGGCACGACCTCAACCGGACCGTCGACACCATCGCGGCTCTCCCCGCCGGCCTGGCCGCGTTACCCCGGCCCGAACGGGCCGTAGCACTCGCCAGCGCCCTGCGCGACCGGGGACGGCAGAAGATCGGCGACACCACCAACGTGTCGGTGGTCGACCCCGAGGGCAACGCCTGCGTGATCACCACGACGATGGGGCTGGGCGCGGCGGTCTGGCTGCCGGGGCTCGGCATCAACCTGAACTCGATGCTGGGCGAGGGCGAGCTCATCACGGACGACCTCGCCCCCGGCCGCCGCATGTCGTCGAACATGTGCCCGCTGGTGGTGATCGACGAGGCGGGGGCGCTGGCCGTGGCGATCGGCTCCGCCGGGGCGTCCCGGATCCGTACCGCGCTGGTCGACACGCTGATCGGCGTGCTGGTCGACGGCCTGGACATGCCGACGGCCATCGCCCGGCCGCGGTTCCACGTCGTCGACGACACGATCCACGCCGAGCCGGGATACCCCCGCGACGAGCTGGAGGCGCTGACAGAGGCCGGCTGGCAGCTCCAGGAGTGGCCGGAGATCAACCACTACTTCGGCGGCGTCACCGCCGTGGGGGTGGGCGGCGCGGCCGGGGATCCGCGCCGCGACGGGGTCGGCCTGCTGCTCTGACCCACTTCGAGCAGGGCCACGTCCAGGCTCGTCGGAGTCAGGCCGAAGGCGCTCTCGGTCTCCTGCGAGTCCAGCAGGAAAGGCCCGTAGAACTGGTAGTCCATCTCAGCGAGCTCACGAGCCATGGGTACGGCCAGGCCGGCGGTACGCATCACCCAGCGGGGCAGGCGCCGCAGCCTGACGGCCGGGCTGCCGGTCAGCTCGGCGTACCGGGCGGCGAGCTCGCGGACGCTGACGGCGGGCTGTGAGGGCACGTGCCACGCCCGGCCCCACGCGCGTTCCTCGCGCGCCAGGGTGACGAGCGTACGGGCCATGTCTCCGACGTACGTCCAGGTGTGCGGGGCGTCGGGGTCGCCGGGCAGCCAGGCGGTCCGGCCCTTGGCGATCGCCGGGATGAGCACGGCGGAGAAGATGCTGTCCGCACCGGCGCCGACGTAGTCCGACCCCCGCGCCTCGACCGTCCGGATGCCGCTCGCGAGCGCGTCCTCCCACATGGCGATCCGGACCCGGCCCTTGCGGCCCGTCGCGGCGAGCGGGGTGCGCTCCGTCATCCGGCCGCCCGGCTGTGGTCCGTACCCGTAGAGGTTTCCGGTGATGGCCAGCACCGCGTCGTTCTCCTTCGCCGCTCTGATCAGCGCGGCGGAGACCGGCGGCCACAGCTCCGGCCATTTCGTGTACGCCATGTTCGCGCAGTTGTAGAGGACCGCGGCGCCGCGGGTGAGTTCGCTCAGCCGCCGGGCGTCGCGGGCGTCCGCGGCGATCCGTTCGATGAGCGGGTGATCAGGCCCGGATCCGCTGCGGGTAACGACCCGGACGGTCTCGCCCGCCTCGGCGAGCAGGCGGGCGACCGCCGAACCGACGGGCCCGGCACCGACGACGACATGGCTGGACATGGTGTTCTCCTTTGTGAGCACTGCTCTCAGTTTTCGGGGGGACGAGGGGTTTGTCAAGAGCAGTGCTCTCGGTATGGCACACTGTTCTCATGACTGCCGCCTCGCTCCGCGCCCGGCTCCGCGCCGAGATGACCGACGAGATCAAGGCCGCCGCGCGCCGGCACCTGGCGACCGACGGCGCGAACCTCTCGCTGCGGGCGGTGGCGCGCGAGCTCGGCATGGCCTCGTCCGCGGTCTACCGGTACTTCGCCAGCCGGGACGAACTGCTCACGGCCTTGATCATCGACGCGTACGACGCCCTGGGCGCCGCCGCGGAGGCCGCCGACGGGGAGGGCTCACCCGCGCAGCGGTGGCTGGCCGTGTGCCACGCCGTACGGGATTGGGCGCTGGCCGATCCACACGAGTGGGCGCTGATCTACGGCAGCCCGGTGCCCGGCTACCAGGCACCGCGCGACACGGTCGGCCCCGCGATCCGGGTCATCCTGGCGCTGGGCCGCATCGTCCAGGACGCCGCCACGGCCGGCCGGGTGGAGATCGGCGAACCGATCGGCGGCCGCCTCGGCGAGGAGCTCGCGGCCGTGGCCGACCAGGCCGCCCCCGGCGCACCCCCGCAGCTGGTCGCCCGCAGCATGGCCGGCTGGATCCACCTGTGCGGCGCGGTCAGCGCGGAGCTCTTCGGGCAGCTCAACAACACGATCGACCAGCGCCGCGAGTTCTTCGAGTTCCAGATGCGCGGCGCTCTCACCTGGATCGGCTTGCGTTAGATCTTTCGCGCGTGCAGGACGTGGCCGCCCGGGGTGTCCTTCGGGATGCCGGGACGCCCGAAGTAGCGGGCTCCCAGCTCGGCCGGACCCAGGTCCTCGATCTCGCCGAACCCCCGATCCCGCAGCAGCGCCGCCACCTCGGACGGCATGAAGGACGACCGCCACGGCTCTCCGACGCGCGCCGCCCGGGCTGCCCGCGCCTCCAGGGCGGTTCGCCGCTCCCGTGACATCGACGCCGTCGGCATGGCGTAGTCGAACACCACCTCGGCCCGGCCGGCCCCGGCGACGAAGGCCAGCGTCTCGTCGAACCCCTCGCGGGTCAGATAGGGCACGACACCGAGCCAGACGAAGAACGCGCCGGGGCGTACCGCGAGCCTGTCCCCCAACGACTCCTTCTCGAAGTCCACCGGGACGTACGTCAGGGTCGCCGGCACCTCGATCCCGGCGTCGCTCAGCCGCTGCCGCTTCCACGCCTGGGTGTCCGGGTGGTCGACCTCGACGACGTCCAGCTCCGGGTACGGGTTGCGATACGCGAACGTGTCCAGTCCCGCACCGAGCACCACCACCTGCCGCGTCCCGCGCGTGACGGCCGCGGCCAGGGCGTCCTCGGCGAAACGGGTCCGCGCGGCGATGAACAGCCGCTGCCCCCGCCGTCCCGGCGCCTCCTCGGTGTCCGGCGCCTCCCCCACGATCCGTACGGCCAGCGGATCCGTGAAGATCGCCCCGCCCTCCATGACCTGGTGGGCTGCCCGGTAACGCGCCGCGCTGTACGCCGTGCGGCTCGGCTGTCCGGTCTCCATCAGGGCATCCACCCGGCACGTGCCATGTCCACGCGGTCGCCCTTGAGGGGCACCCCTTCGCTCAGCAAGCGCTGCCTCGCCTCCTGCTCGTGCCCCGGCGGCATCCGCCCGGAACTGGTCACCACCCGATGCCAGGGGACGCCGCCGCCGTGCCGCGCCATGATCGCGCCGACCTGGCGCGCGGAGTTGCGGCCCGACCGGTCGGCGAGGGCGTCCGCCACCGCGCCGTAGGACATGACCCGGCCCTCGGGGATGCTCTCCACGAGGCGCAGCACCTCTTCGACGTACTCCTGGGGTGTCACCGCCGCCACGATATGGGATCCGCGCCCGGGTTCGCAGGCCGCGGCGAGCAGAATGGTGCAGGTGCGTGAAGAGGTGACCGGTGCCCGCCGCGTCGTCGTCAAGGTGGGGTCCTCCTCGCTGACCACGGCCGCCGGCGGGATCGACGAGCAGCGGGTCGACGCCCTGGTCGACGTGCTGGGCGGGCTGGCCGCTCAGGGCCGGGAGGTCGTGCTGGTCTCCAGCGGCGCGATCGCCGCCGGCCTCGCCCCGCTCCAGCTGCGCCGCCGACCACGCGACCTGGCCACCCAGCAGGCGGCGGCCTCGGTGGGTCAGGGCCTGCTGATCGGACGGTACGCGGCCGGCTTCGCCCGGCACGGCCTCACGGTCGGTCAGGTGCTGCTCACCGTCGACGACGTGACCCGGCGCGCCCATTACCGCAACGCGTACAGGACCCTGCGCAAGCTGCTCGACCTCGGCGCACTGCCCATCGTGAACGAGAACGACACCGTCGCCACCGACGAGATCCGCTTCGGCGACAACGATCGCCTGGCCGCGCTCGTCGCCGCCCTGGTCCACGCCGACCTGCTGGTCCTGCTCTCCGACGTGGACGCCCTCTACACCGGCGACCCCTCCGACCCGGCCTCGCGGCGCATCACCCTCGTCCGCGACGACGCCGATCTGGAGGGCATCGCCATCGGCGCCGCCGGGAAGGCCGGCGTCGGGACGGGCGGCATGGTCACCAAGGTGGAGGCCGCCCGGATCGCGACCGGCTTCGGCATCCCCGTCGTGCTGACGGCGGCCCCGATGGCCGGTCCGGCGCTGGCCGGGGAGCAGATCGGCACGTTCTTCCAGGCGGTGCAGCACAGACCCGCGGCCCGGCTGTTCTGGCTCGCCCACGCCACCTCGCCGCGCGGGCGCCTGCACCTCGACGCGGGAGCCGTCGCCGCGGTCGTCGGCCGCCGCAAGTCGCTGCTGCCCGCGGGCATCACGGCGGTGGACGGCTCGTTCGCGGCCGGCGACCCGGTCGACCTGGTCGACGCGGACTCCGGGGCCCCGGTCGCCCGCGGCCTGGTGAACTACGACGCCGTCGAACTGCCCGCCCTGCTCGGCCGCTCCACACCGGAGCTGGCGGCCGCCCTCGGGCCGGGATATGAACGAGAGGTCGTGCACCGCGACGACCTGGTCCTTCTCTGAACCTCCCAGGAGTCATCATGAGTGTGCATCAGCAGGCCGCCGAGGCCCGGGTCGCCGCGATCGACCTCGCCGCCGCCACCCGGGCGGAGAAGGACGCCGCGTTGCTGCTGATGGCGCAGCGCCTCGTCGAGCGGGCCGACGACATCGTGGCCGCCAACGCCGTCGACATCGACAACGCGCGTACCGGTGGGCAGTCGGAGGCGATGATCGACCGCCTGACCCTGACCCCGGACCGGGTTGCCGCCATGGCGGACGGCCTGCGCCAGCTCGCCGCCCTGCCGGACCCGATCGGCGACGTGGTCCGCGGCTCGACCCTGGCCAACGGCCTCGAGCTGCGGCAGGTGCGCGTGCCCTTCGGTGTGGTCGGCATCATCTACGAGGGTCGCCCGAACGTGACCGCCGACGCGGCCGGCATCTGCCTGAAGTCGGGCAACGCGGTCCTGCTGCGCGGATCCGGCTCGGCGATGAGCTCCAACGCGGCGATCGTGTCGGTGCTGCGCAAGGCCGTCGCGGACGCCGGCCTGCCGGCCAACGCGGTCCAGCTGCTGGACGCGACGACCCGCGACTCGGTCAAGGAGCTGATGCGGGCCCGCGGCCTGGTCGACGTCCTGATCCCGCGCGGTGGCGCCTCGCTGATCAAGACGGTGGTCGAGGAGTCGACGGTCCCGGTGATCGAGACCGGCGTGGGCAACTGCCACGTGTACGTCGACGAGGCGGCCGACCTGGAGAAGGCGCTCGGCGTGGTGCTGAACTCGAAGACGCAGCGCCTGTCGACCTGTAACACGGCCGAGTCGCTGCTGGTCCACTCCGCGCTGTCGGAGTCGTTCCTGCCGCTGGTGATCGAGGAGCTCATCAACGCCGGTGTCACGATCCACGGCGACCCTCGGGTGGCCGCCTTCGACGGCGTGGTTCCGGCGACCGAGGAGGACTGGGGCAAGGAGTACCTGTCGGCCGACATCTCGATGGCGGTGGTCGACTCCCTGGACGACGCGCTCGACCACATCCGCCGCTACGGCAGCGGGCACACGGAGGCCATCGTCAGCGAGAGCACGACCGCGGTGCGGCGCTTCGCGGCCCGGGTGGACGCGGCCGCGGTGATGATCAACGCGTCGACGCGGTTCACGGACGGCGGCGAGTTCGGGTTCGGGGCCGAGATCGGCATCAGCACGCAGAAACTGCACGCCCGCGGGCCGATGGGGCTGCCGGAGCTGACGTCGACCAAGTACATCGTCACGGGCAACGGCCACACCCGCTGACCCGGGCGTCAGCGGCAGGCCCGGATGGCGGTGAGGGTGGTGTTCACGTCGAAGACCGGGCCCTCGTCGCTGTCCCAGCCCCCGTCCGTACGCTGCGTCTCGGCCAGCCGCTTCCGAGCGCTCTGCAGCAGCCAGTCGTCTCCCAGGTTGACGCGGCGGAGGGCGGCCGCCATGTTGGCCACATCCGCCGGCGACATGTCGGACAGGCGATCGCCCAGGACGAGTTGCACCCGGGCCGACTCGTAGAAGAACTGCTGCTCGTGCAGCAGCCCCGCGGCATGCCACCCGGTCGCCAGGAAGGACGGCCAGGTGCCGTCCGGGCGGAGCTGGGCGACCACGAACCGGGCCGCGGCCGCCAGGGTGTCGGCGTACCGGGCGGGCTCCTCGTGGTGCGGGTGCGCTTCGACCTCGGCGACGGTCATCCAGAAGCCGGCCACCGCGGTCAGGTACAGGGTTGCCTCCGGGTCGCCCGGCATGGCCCACGCCGGAGCCTCCGGGGCGAGCGACTCGTCCTCCTGCCAGGTGCCGTCGCCGCGCTGGACGCCGGCCAGCCAGGCCAGGGCGCGGTCGACCTGCGGGCCGCGGAGGCCGCCGAGGTCGTCGAGCTCCGAAAGGCGGAAGCAGGTGGCGTCGATCGAGGGCACGGTGCTGTCGCCGGCCGCCGGCCATCCGCCCGCCGGGGTCTGCCCGCTCTCGATCCGTTCCAGGATGCCGGGCGGCGGCTCGGTGCCCGCCCGGAGGTAGGACAGCCGGGCCCGTTCCACCGGGTCGCCGTGGGCGACGACGTACCCGATCGCGGCATCGATATCGACCACGATCGTGACGCTACAACCAGGGCGGACTTCACGCATCGGCCGCCCGCCCGCGGGAGCGGACGGGCGGCCGGAGGCACGGATCTAGTAGGACGGAAGGGACGGGTCGACGGTGTTGACCCAGGAGACGATGCCGCCCTGGACGTGGACGGCGTCCTTGAAGCCGGCCGCCTTCAGCGCGGCGAGCGCCTCCGCCGAGCGCACCCCCGACTTGCAGTGCAGGACGATCTGCCGGTCCTGCGGGAAGCGGGCCAGGGCCTCGCCGGAGAGGATCTCGCCCTTGGGGATCAGCGTCGCGCCCGGGATGCGGTTGATCTCCCACTCGGCCGGCTCACGGACGTCGACCAGGAAGACGTCCTTGCCGGAGTCCTGCCATTCCTTGAGCTCGCGGGCGGTGATCGTCGCGTTGAGCGTCGCCTCCTGCGCCTCGGTGGAGACCGCGCCGCAGAAGTCCTCGTAGTCCTCGAGGAGGTCGGTGACCGTCGGGTTCTCGCCGCAGAGCGCGCAGTTCGGGTCCTTGCGAACCTTGATCTTGCGGTATTCCATCTCCAGGGCGTCGTAGACCATCAGCCGGCCGACCAGCGGCTCGCCGATGCCGGTGATCAGCTTGATCGCCTCGTTGACCTGGATCGAGCCGATCGACGCGCAGAGCACGCCGAGCACGCCGCCCTCGGCGCAGGACGGGACCATGCCGGGCGGCGGAGGCTCCGGGTAGAGGCAGCGGTAGCAGGGACCGTGCTCCTCCCAGAAGACCGAGGCCTGGCCGTCGAAGCGGTAGATCGAACCCCACACGTACGGCTTGCCGAGCAGCACCGCGGCGTCGTTGACCATGTAGCGGGTCGCGAAGTTGTCCGTGCCGTCGACGATGAGGTCGTACTGGCCGAAGATCTCCTTGACGTTGTCGCGGTCGAGCGCGGTGTTGTGGATGACCACGTTCACCAGCGGGTTGATCTCGCGGATGCTCGACGCGGCGGACTCCGCCTTGGGGCGGTCGACGTCGGAGACGCCGTGGATGATCTGGCGCTGCAGGTTCGACTCGTCGACCGTGTCGAAGTCCACGATGCCGAGCGTGCCGACCCCGGCCGCGGCCAGGTAGAGCAGCGCGGGCGAGCCCAGGCCGCCGGCGCCGACGACGAGCACCTTGGCGTTCTTGAGCCGCTTCTGCCCCTCCATCCCGACGTCCGGGATGATCAGGTGACGGGAGTAGCGGCGGATCTCATCGACGGACAGCTCGGCGGCCGGTTCGACGAGCGGGGGCAGTGACACGGTGAACTCCCCGGGTTGGCGGTAAGGTGCGCCCACCATTGTTGCTCGTGGATCGCCGCCGTGGGCATGACGTGGAACACCGGCCCGAGATGCGGGACGCGGGAATGAAACGGTCACCCCGCTTGTATGGCTGGCCCCCGCAGGGGCCGATCACCCCGGCGCGGCCAGGCGTACGGGACACAGCCGCGCAACGTCAACGTCTGCTGCACCATGACCGGCGCCGGTCCCCCGCGCTTCGGGCAGCCCTCGTGATGCCGGCCCAGCTCGTGGCCGACCTCGTGATTCACCACGTACTGGCGGTAGACGGCGAGGGGTACGCGGGCCGAGACGTACGTCGGGGCCGAGAGACGCCACCGGTCCAGGTTGATGATCGCCCGCCCGGTGCTCCGGCACGACGTGTACGGCCGCCCGCCGACGGTGATGTTCACGCCCCCGTGGGCGCACATCCGCCCGGCGGTGTCCCGCGTGGCCAGGTACACGGTGAAGCTCGCCGGCTCGGTGCCGGGCACGCGCTGCAGCCGCAGGTTCCCCTCGCCGATCCAGCTCCGATCGTCGCCGAGGGTCGCCTCCACCTGCGTGGCGAAGGCGATGAGGTCCTCGTTGCTGCCGCGCTCGACGGCCACGTGGTAGCGGCGCACCGCTCCGGCCGTACCGTAGATCCTGCTTTGTCCGGGGGCGTAGTCGAACCTGCCGGAACCGTGGGTCGGGACCTTGCCCGGCAGCGACAGCTGGTTCTGCGCGACGGGAACCGGCGCTGCCGTGGCCGGAGGCGGTGCAGCGGCAGAAGGCGACGGCGGCGACGCGGCAGCGGAGGCGGACGGCAGTGCCGAGGCGGGCGGGGCTACGGACGACGACCACACGGTGGGCAACCACATACCGCCGGCGACCAGCAGACCGACCACCATCGGCGCGGCCAGCCACAGACGGCGGCGGCGCCGGTGGCGGGGCGGCGGCGTACGGAAGTCGATCATTTGCCGCCAGCGTGCCACAGCCGGCGGCGCCGTGTCCTACCCGACCGGGGACTTGACGTCCTCGAGCATGCCCACCACGGCCCGGGCGACCAGGCGCGGCACCTCCATCTGGGCGACGTGTCCCACGCCGGGCAGGATCAGCAGCCGGCTGTCCGGGATCACCTTCGCGACCTGGGCCGGCACCCGCGGGTCGACCAGCCCGTCCTTGAGGCCGCCGATGACCAGCGTCGGTGCCGTGATCCGGGCGGCGAGGCGCCACTGCGAGTTGACGCCCGGCAGGTATGCCCGCAGGAAGCTCGACACCAGCCCTCGCAGCGTGCCCATGTAGGCCTGCGGGTAGTGGTCGACGGTGTAGCGGAGCTTGATCTCCTCGATCGCCTCCGCCCGGCGCTGCGGGCTGACCTTCCGGGTGTCGCCGAAGCAGGCCAGCAGCACCTGCTCGGCCATCTCCTCGACGGTCAGCCGCGCCATCCCCCAGGCGAGGATCCGGTGCGCGCGGGGCAGCGCGAGCAGCGGCAGCACCGGGCCCTGGGCCGTACGCCGCGGGTCCAGGAACGGCATCGCGGGGCTGATCAGCGTGAGGGTGCGTACGAGGTCGGGGCGGAGGGCGGCGACGCGCACGGAGATGGACCCGCCGAGCGAGTTGCCGACCAGGTGGACCGGGCCGCGGCCGGCGTACTCGAGATAGCCGATGACCCGGTCGGCGAACGCGGCGATCGAGTAGCGCCGGTTCGGGTCGCTGTAGCCGAAGCCGGGCAGGTCCACGGCCTGGCCGTCGAAGCGGTCGGCGAGCAGCGCCGCGAGGTCGGTGAAGTTCTGCGACGAGCCGCCCAGGCCGTGCACGTAGACCGCCGGCTCGGCGCCGGGCGCGGTGCCCGGGGTGTCGCGCACGTGCAGCATCGCGCCGTCGATCGTGACCCGGCGGGCCGGCCACGGCGGCGGCACCGTCCCGTCCGGCGGCAGAACCTCGTCCGCCGCGAGTTTCGCGCCCTTCATCAGGACAAGAGTGCCTCGAGACGCCGGTTGACCGCCGCGAGTGTGGCGCGGACCATCGCGTGCCGGTCGTCGCCCGTGACGACCGCGGAGCCGGCGAGCTGCTCCACCCAGCCGTCGGTGGCGAGCAGCACCACGACCACGGCCACCTGCATCGATCCGAACGGTACGGCCGCCGCATGCTCGACGAAGCACTTCGCCGGGCCGTCGGCGTGGTCGGAGTGGGCGAGCAGCTCGTCCACCGCGTTCGCCGTCGCCATCGCGCACAGCCGCAGCAGGTAGCCGTCGATCGCCGGGCCGGTGGCCTCACCCTCGGAGACCTGGCCGCTGACGGTCAGGCGGACGCGGACGGTCGCCTCGCTGCCGAACGTGTTGACCTGGACGTTCTCGATCATCACCCGCGGGCCGGGGCGCTCGCCGGGTTCGAGCAGCGGGCGCGGCGGCGCGGCGTCGAGCCCGGTCGGCACGTCCTCGGTCGTCGGGGGCGGCGGCGGTGTCGGCGCCGGGCGGCCGGCCGGGTTGGGCTGAGCCGGCACGAACGGTGCCGGTGCCGGGACGTACGGCGCGGGCTGAGCCGGGGGCGGGGTCGCGGGCGGCGCGGACGCCTGCGCGGTCACCGGCGGGACCAGCCCCTGACCGGGCGTGGACGCGCGTCCCGCCGGTGGCGCCGAGCGAGGGGCCGGGGACGGCGGAGCGGAGCGCGGGGCGGGTGCGGGAGCGGCGGGCGGTGGCGGCGCCCCGAGCGGGGAGGCGCCCTGCATGGCGGCGTCGAGGCCCATCCGATCCTGCAGCAGGCGCGCGACCTGGCGGCTCACCTCGGCCGGGTCCGCGCCCTCGGCCAGATCCAGCCGCAGGCTGTGCGCGCCGGCCGGGGTGGTGCGCAGGGCGGCGTCGCGGACGCCGTCGACCTCGCGGACCGCCTCCAGGATGGCGTTGACGTCGAAGCCCTCCTGCCGCTCCCGCGACGACAGCACGTCACCGCGGCGCAGGTGCGTCGCGATGCGGGCCAGCGCGGGGGTCTCGGCCGAGGGCTCCACGGACGGCGGCTCCGGGACGGTGGGCACGTCCGGCTGGGCCGGGACGCGCTGGGGCAACGCGGAGAAGGGCTGCTCCCCCGTGTCCCCGGCGCCGGGATCGCCGGCCGGCCGGGCCGGGAACGCCGGCTGTGGGGGCTGGTACGGCAGGCGGCGCGGGAAGCTGGAGGGATCGTACGACGCACGGGCCGTCGTCTGATCACCGGACCGCGCGGCCTCGGTGGTGTCGGGGCCGACCCGGGGCATGCCGTCGGTGGGCGTCGGCGGCTCCAGCGCGTGGCGGGCGGACTCGGGCACGGACCAGTCGGGGCGGCGGCCTCCGGGCGTGGCGGGGCGTACCGCGGGGAAGGGCCGCTCGGCCGGAACGGCGGCACGCTGCTGGCGCGCGTCGTCGAGGTCGCCCTCGTACGGGTACGGCGGGGCGCTGGCCGGCAGGGCCGGCGGGACGGCACGCAGCTCGGTGGTCTCCTGACCGTTCGTGCGCAGCAGCTCGGGGCCGAGCGGGTCGGGGCGCGCCGGCGGCTCGGCGGCGAGGGGCGGCTGGTTCTGCCGGGACTCGGTGCCGTTCGGGGACAGGTGTGAGAGCAGGTCCTGATAGCGCGCCCGGCTGTCGGACCAGCGGGGCGCGGCGGCGTTCTCCGTGCGGGACGGGGCTTCGTCGGCGGGCGGCGCGGACGAGGGCTGGGAGGGCGTGAACGACGGCGGTGGCGGCGGGGTGGCGAACGGGCGGATGTCACCCGACGGGGGGTCAGTCGGAAGGGGACGCCGGGCGAACGGCCGCACCTCGGTGCCGGGCCGCCGCCAGGCCGGAACCTCGGTTTCCGGGTCCAGCGCGGCCCCCGCGTGGGACCAGGGGCTTTCCCGCGCCGCCCAGCCGTTCAACAGGGTGCGGTCGCGCGATTCGGCCCCGGCACCGCCGTCCGCGGTACCAGCGTCACCGGATTGCCCTGTTTCGTCCACCACGCGCTCCTCGCTTGCCCCACGCTGAGGCTACCGTGTGGTTGCAGTGGCGATAAGTTGCAGCGTCGCGACAATTGCCCGCCCGGAACGCGACAGGCGACGATCCGGGCAATCCGCGTTGCTGCGCGCGGTGAAGAAGCTCGGAGGTTGTTGACATGACCGCTGCGTCCGGCGGGGCACAGACGGCGGGGCGCCCCACGCGCCTGCCTCGCTCCGCGCGCCGTAAGCAACTGCTGGCCGCCGCGCAGCAGATCTTCGTGGCCCAGGGCTATCACGCCGCTGCCATGGACGAGATCGCCGAGCGGGCCGGTGTTTCCAAGCCGGTGCTGTACCAGCACTTCCCCGGCAAGCTGGAGCTCTACCTGGCGCTGCTGGACACGCACTGCGACGCGATAATCGCCAAGGTACGCGGCGCCATGCTCGCCACGCCCGACAACAAGGAGCGGGTCAAGGGCGCCGTACGGGCGTACTTCGACTTCATGGACCACGAGAGCGAGGCCTTCCGGCTCGTCTTCGAGTCCGACCTGCGCAACGACCCGCAGGTGCGCGAGCGCGTCGAACGGGTCGAGCAGGGCTGCATCGCCGCGATCACCGACACGGTCGTCTCGGACACCGGCCTGAGCGAGGCCAAGGCCGAGCTGCTCGCCGCGGGCCTGGTGGGCGTCTCCGGTCAGGCGGCGCAGTACTGGCTCGCCACCGGCCGCCGGGTCGACAAGGAAGAGGCGGAGGCGCTGGTCGCGGCCCTGGTGTGGCGGGGCATCGCGAGCTTCCCGTTGCAGGGTGAGTCAACGCCGGGAACGCCCGAAGAAATCGGCTAGCCTTCATATCGGAAGACTGCTGAGAGGGAGGACCCCCGTGGAGGTCAAGATCGGCGTGCAGTACGCCCCGCGCGAGCTGGTGCTGGAGAGCGCGCAGACGCCGGCCGAGGTCGAGCAGCTGGTGACCGAGGCGATGGCCAAGGACAGCGTCCTGACCCTGACCGACGAGAAGGGCCGCAGGGTGATCGTGCCGATCGCCAAGGTGGCCTACGTGGAGATCGCCGAGAGCTCGAACCGGCCGTTCGGCTTCACCACGCGCTGACGCACGCCGCGTTCAGGGGGTCCCGCCGGGGCCCCCTGAAGCTTCTGTTCGGCACGGTCATTTTCGGCCTGAGGTGCAGAATCCCTCCGTCGGGTAGACTTGCGTCCGTCGCCGCCACGCCGACCTCGTCCCAGCTTGTTCGCACGGCCGGGTCACGAATCGCCGCGGCGACGCGCGTGCGGCCCGCGAGCTTCTCTCGCGTGTGGCCCGCGCCCTACCCAAACCGCGCCCAGGACTTCGACGGGCGCACCACGAGAGGCACCCGTAGAACTCCATGACCGACATCCCGAACACCGACACAGAACCCGCTCTGGTACCCGTCCTGACCCGCGCCCCCGTCCGTGCCGACAGCCCCACCTTCGCCGAGCTGGGCGTACGCGCCGAGACGGTGGAGGCGCTGGCCGCCGCCGGCATCACCCGGGCGTTCGCGATCCAGGAGTACGCGCTGCCGATCGCGCTGCGCGGCACCGACCTCATCGGTCAGGCCCCGACCGGCACCGGCAAGACCCTCGGCTTCGGCCTGCCCATCCTCGAGCGGGTGACCGCCCCCTCGGAGGGCGCCGACGGCAAGCCGCAGGCCCTCATCGTCGTACCGACCCGTGAGCTGGGCCTGCAGGTGGCCCGCGACCTCGCCGCCGCCGGTGCGACCCGCGGCGTGCGGGTGCTGCCGATCTACGGCGGCGTGGCGTACGAGCCGCAGGTCGAGGCGCTCAAGAAGGGCGTCGAGATCCTCGTCGGCACCCCCGGCCGCCTGCTCGACCTCAGTAAGCAGAAGCAGCTCAACCTCTCCGGCATCAAGGCCCTGGTCCTGGACGAGGCCGACCGCATGCTCGACCTCGGCTTCCTCGAGGACGTCGAGAAGATCCTGGCCATGCTCCCCGAGCAGCGTCAGACGATGCTCTTCTCCGCCACCATGCCGGACCCGATCGTGGCGCTGTCCCGCCGCTTCCTGCAGCACCCGGTGACCATCCACGCCGGCCACACCTCGGACAGCGGCCCGTCGCCGCTGACCAAGCAGGTGGTCTACCGCACCCACCCGCTCAACAAGCTCGAGATGGTGGCGCGCATCCTGCAGGCCAAGGACCGCGGCCTCACGATGATCTTCACCCGTACCAAGCGCGCCGCCGACCGGGTCGCCGAGGACCTCGACTTCCGCGGCTTCGCGGTCGCGGCCGTCCACGGTGACCTCGGCCAGGGCGCGCGTGAGCGGGCGCTGCGCGCGTTCCGCACGGGAAAGATCGACGTCCTGGTCGCCACCGACGTCGCCGCCCGCGGTCTCGACGTCTCCGGCGTCACCCACGTGATCAACTACGACTGCCCGGAGGACCCGGACACCTACACCCACCGCATCGGCCGCACCGGCCGCGCGGGCGCGACGGGGGTGGCCGTGACCTTCGTGGACTGGGAGGACATGCCACGCTGGGTGCTCATCGACAAGTCGATGAACCTGGGCATGCCGCAGCCGCCGGAGACGTACCACACCTCCGCGGCCCTCTACGCCGACCTGGACATCCCCACCGACGTCTCCGGCACGCTGCCCACCGCCGAGCGCAACCGGGTGGGCCTGGCGGCCGAGGTGGAGGAAGACCTGGGCGGCCGGCGTCGCGGCGGCCGGGAGTCCACCCGCCCGCGCGGTCGCGGCCGTTCGCGCGGGCGCGGCGAGGACGACGCCCCGGAGAGCACGGACTCGCCGTCGTCGGAGACGTCCGATCGCCCGCGCCGGCAGCGGCGTCGGCGCCGGGCCGGAGAAGCCGTCTCGGGTACGGACGCAGCCCCGGCCGACTCCCCCGCCGAGACCGGCTCCCCGTCCACGGACGACGCCGCGTCCACGGGCGAGTCGTCATCGACGGCCGACTCCGGGGCCCCGGCCCGGACCCGCTCCCGGAGCCGCAGCCGTTCCCGGGCCGCTACGCCGACCTCCTCGGAAGCCACGCCGGCCTCCTCGGATGCTGCGCCGGCCCCCTCGGCCACCGCGCCGGCCTTTTCCGACGCCGCGCCGGCTTCTTCTGACGCCGCGCCCGCTTCTTCCGACGCCGGCGACGCGCCGGCCGGGGAGGGCACCCGTCCCCGCCGGCGCCGGCGGCGCAGTGGCGGCGGGTCCGACGATGTCGCGGCGGGCGAGATGACCGGCGGCTCCGACGCCGGAGTGGGCGCCGGAGCCCAGGACTGAGCTGACGACGAGGGCGCCCCACCGGCCGGTGGGGCGCCCTTTCGCTGCTCAGTGCCGGGGTTCGAGGCCGAGAGCGGCGCAGGCGTCCCGGTACATTCGCACGACCTCGGCGCGTACCTCCCGGCGTTCGGTGAGCCGCCGCTGGAACGGGATCCGCACGGGCACCGCGATGCTGTTCACGGTGGCCTCGAAGTCCATCCCGTCGGCGTCCATACCGGACATGCGGGCGGCGCTGGCCGTAGCGACCCCACCGAGCCCGCGCACGATCAGCACGTTGTCCTCGGCGTGGTCACCGTTCATGTGGCGCGCGATCTGCTCGACGACGTCCGGTGTGAAGGTCATGACGCCCACCTCTGCTGCAGATCGTCCAGCACCGCGATGTTCAACCTGTACGCCTCCACGACCTCGGCCAGCAGGCGCTCCTCGTCCTCCCGCGACAGGGCCGCCGCGTCGAGCAGGTCACGGTAGCGCCTGCGGAACTCCGGCGGCGAGACCCCGTCGAAGACGAAGAACCGGTGCCCGGCGCCGTCCAGTCCGTACGCACGGGCGATCGCCGGACCGAGGTACTGCCCGCCGGACAGGTCGCCCAGGTAGCGGGTGTAGTGATGGGCGATGAAGCCCCAGGGCTTGTCGAAAGCGACGGCCCGTAGGCGCGCCGTGTAGTGGCGGGTGGCGGGAAGCGGGGCCGGCTGCCCGCGGCCGGAAAGTTCGGCGACGTCCTCGCTGAGCGCAGGCAGCCGGGTCAGCTCGGGGAAGACGAACGCGCCCGCCACCGGGTGGTCCGCCATCGCCATCGCCGCCTGCTCCAGCGTCTCGTAGATGTACCAGTGCTGGGCGGCCAGGTCCGCGTAGGCGGCCCGCGGCAGGGTTCCGGCGACGAGCCGGTCGAGGAAGCCGCTGCCCTGGGCGGCGTCATGCTCGGTGCGGGTTCCGGTCCGCAGCCGGGTGGAGAGTGGCGCGGTCGGGTCGGCCAACGTCATGCAGCACCTCCATGCCTGGTTAGGGCAGCCTAACAAAAACCGGCTCCGCAAGCCCGGGGGCAGAATGGTGGGATGCCCCAACCCCTGGACACCGCCCTCGCCGAGGTACGCGAGCTGGTGCTCGGCCCCACGCTGACCCGCGCGGTCGCGGCCGGCCGTCGCCGCGGCCCGGCCCCGTCGATCAACCGCGCGGAGCTGCGGCCGGTCATGCTCAAGGCGGGTCGCCGGCTCCAGGTCGTGACGGACGACGGCACCCGCCCGTACACGCGGAACGTCGCGGACGACGAGGCCGCGGCGGCGGTCGACGCCCTGCTGGCGGAGCCGTTCGGCAACTGGCACGTCGAGACCGAGACGGCCACGGTGCAGGTCCGGATCACGAAGAAGGGCGACGCCCAGGTGCACCGGTCGGGCGCCCCGGCCGAGCGCGACCCGCAGGACCACGATCGGGCGAAGCAGTGGCTGCTCGACCCGGGCGACCCGCTCTTCGGCGTCATCGGCGGCAACGCGGCCAAGCGGCGCCAGGTGGACGCATTCCTGCGGGCGCTGGCCGCCACGCTGCCCGAGGAGCTGCCGTCGCCGCTGCGGGTCGTCGACCTGGGCTGCGGGAACGCCTATCTGACCTTCGCGGCGTACCGCTATCTGACGGACCGCGGCGCGAACGTCCGGGTCGTGGGGGTCGATGTCCGCGAGGACCAACGGGTACGGAATTCCGCCGTCGCCGAGCAATTGGGCTGCGCCGCCACCGTGCGGTTCGTCGCCGGCACGATCGAGGACGCGGCGGTGGACGAGGCGCCGGACCTGGTCCTGGCCCTGCACGCCTGCGACACCGCGACGGATCAGGCGCTGGCCCGCGCGGTGCGCTGGAACGCCCGCTGGGTGCTGGCCGCGCCCTGCTGCCACCACGACATCGCCGCCCAGCTGAAGGGCCGCCCGGCCCCCCAGCCGTACACGGAGATCACCCGGAACGCGATCCTGCGGGAGCGCTTCGCCGACGTCCTCACCGACTCGCTGCGCTCGTCCCTGCTGCGGCTGAACGGCTACAAGGTGGACGTGGTCGAATTCGTCGACTCCCAGCACACGCCCCGCAACCTGCTCCTGCGAGCCCGCCGCACCGGCGCCGCCGCCACGGACGCCCAGCGCGACGAGTACGAGCAGCTGACCACCCAGTGGGGCGTGACGCCGGCCCTGGAGAAACTCCTCAGCTGACCACCGCGGTGAACGCCGCGGTGTGCACCTTCCCGGCCACCTGGAAATCGAAGAACATCCGATAGCGCCCGGGCCCGGGAGCCGCCAGCCAGAACTTCACGGCACCGTCGGCGAGCTGCGGCTCCGGATGCACGTGGACGTAGCCGACGTCGCCCTCCCGAAGCACGACCAGATGCCCGTACGCCCCCAGGTACGGCTCCAGCTTTGCCGGGTTGCGGTCGGCGCCGCGTACGGTCAGGAGGATCGGCTCCGTCGTGCCGGTTCGCGGCGGCGTACCCCCGTACCGAACAGTGAAGCCGCCGGTGGTCACCTCCGTGACCGGCGCAGGAAGGCCGACCGGCGCGAAGCTCCCGGCGACCGTGAGGTCGACGCCGAGGGTGACCGGGGTCTGCTGCCCGCCGACGATCGCGGTGAAGTCGGCGATGGCCCGGTAGCTGCCCGGCTGGGCGAGCCGCACATCGACACTCCAGGTGCCGTCGGGCGCCATGACGGGGTGCAGATGCTGGTAGCCGGTGAGGTCACGGCGAACGACGACCAGATGCAACGGCTTGTCGTGCACGACCGCGTAGGTGGTGATCGCGGCGCCACCGGAGGCGGTGATCTTGAAACGCAGGGGTTGGGTGCGGCCGGCGGTGAAAGCCGAGGTCTCGGGCTGGAGGGTGAGCCCGCTCGCGGTCACGGAAAGCCCCCCGACAGCGGGCTGCGCCGCAGCGGCCGCAGAGCCGGCGAGCTGCGTGACGGTCCCGTCGGCGTTGTGCACATGCGGCGCGGCGCCGGTGTCGTCGTGGCCCGCCGTCATGGGATGAGCATGGCCGTCCGCGGCCTGGTTCTGCACCATGCCGTCCGGCACCTTGCCGCTCTGCGCCGTCTCGACGGAGTTGTTCAGGCGGCCGATGCCGTAGCCGGCGAAGAGCACGACCACGAGGACGGCGCCGAACGCGGCGAGCCTGAACGCGGCGCCCCGCTCGTCCTGCTGCGCGGCAGGGGCCTCGTCGGGCAGCTCAGGCATCGGCGAGCTCGTAACCGGCCTCGTCGACAGCGGCCCGCACGGCATCCTCGGCGAGCGGCCCGGCACTGGTGACAGTGACGGAGCCGGTGGGCAGGTCGACCTCGACGGATTCGACGCCGGGGAGTTGCTCGAGTTCACCGGTGACAGCTTGGACGCAGTGGCCGCAGGTCATGCCGGTGACGGTGTAGGTGGCGGTGACGGCCATGGCGGTCTCTCTTTCGTACGGTTGTGAAGGTTTCCTGCTCCCACCTGCACGCCGGTCTTCTGCCTTTCGTCGGCTTCCGCTTACCGGGTCAGGAGCGGACCAGGCGGGCGATCGCGTCGGAGGCTTCCTTGACCTTGGCGCTCGGGTCACCCGCCCGGGCGGCGTCGACCACGCAGTGCGCGAGATGATCCTCGAGGAGCCCGACGGCCACCGCGTGCAACGCGCTCTTCGCGGCGGAGATCTGGGTGAGAACGTCGATGCAGTACGTGTCCTCGTCGACCATCCGTTGCAGACCGCGGATCTGGCCCTCGATACGACGCAGCCGGCCGAGCAGGGCGGCCTTGTCCCCGGAGTAGCCGTGCGGTCCGGGGTGTTCGTGCTCGGTGGTCATACCGGCCATCATACCCCCCGCCGGTATCCGGTCTCCGCCCCGGCCACTTCCGATCTTGCATCCGCGATGGCGTGGCTTTTGCGAGTTTTGGGTCGTTAAGTGCTCTGTGTCGTCTACCGTGACCGCCCGAGCCGCCATTGTCGCGCTGATGTCGGCGCTGCTGCTCACGGGCTTCCAGGCTCCCGCCCCCGCAGCCACCGCTTCCGTCTCCGACGGACGTGCCCTCGCGGGGTTCCCCGTCGGCCGCCGAGCCGCCGCTGTGTTCCCTGCCGCCGCCCTCGCGGGGTTCCGTGCTGACCGACCCACCGCCGCGGAGCTGGACAAGCACATCGCTGCCGCCTCCCGCCGGCTCGAGGTCGTCGTCGAGCAGTACAACAACTCGCGCGAGGACCTCCACTCGACGCAGCTGCGGATCGCGCACCTCAACGGCCGTCTCGGCCCCATGACCCGCGAGCTCGAGCAGCAGCAGGCGCTCGTGAACGGGCTGCTGTCGAACACGTACCAGCGGACCCGCACCGGCCCGACCGTCGCCCTCTTCGCCTCGAACGAGCCGCACGAGTTCGTCGACAAGCTGCTCGTGCTGCACCAGCTCGCGTCCGAGGAACAGCGGGCCACCGAGGCGCTGCAACGCGCCCAGTCGAGGATCAACGACACCCGGCAGATGCTCAACGCGCTCGCCGCCCAGCAACGTCGCCAGCAGACGCAGCTGAACACCCGCAAGGCCACCGTCAAGGGCGAGATCGTCGCCCTCAAACAAATGCGAGCCATCGCGTACGGCGGAGGCAGCCGCTACACCGACACGGGCGACATCCCGGTCCCCGACTACGTACCCGGCCCCGCCGGACAAGCGGTGGCGTTCGCCTTCGCCCAACTCGGCAAGCCCTACCGCTGGGGCGCCGAGGGTCCCCGCGCATACGACTGCTCAGGCCTGACCTTGGCAGCATGGCGCACCGCCGGTGTCCGCCTCCCCCACAACGCGGCGCGGCAGTACGCCTCGACCGCACATATCGACAGATCCCAACTCAAGCCCGGGGACCTGGTGTTCTTCTACGGTCCGATCAGCCACGTCGGCATCTACATCGGAGCCGGGAAAATGATCCACGCCCCGGAGTTCGGCGAGAACGTACGCGTGGCGAGCATCGACTCCCAGCCCATCGCAGGCTTCGCCCGCCCGGCGTAACGAGCGGCACCGGGCCGGTCGCGTCGGCCGCCACCGCAGCCGGCTCCGCACGCGGCCGGTTTCGCGCTCGTGGACGTCGACTCGTGAGCACGAGCGGTAACACGCGATGTCCGGCGCAGCTGATCATCCGGCGACTGCCAAAGCCAGCGGCATCACCCCCGATGCCCCCGCCCGCCGCAACGCCCGTCCCGCGAGCACCATCGTCCACCCCGAATCGACCACGTCGTCCACCAGCAGAACCGGCCCACCGAGCCCCTCGAGCGCTTCCGCCACGTCACCCGGAACGGTGAAAGCGTCATGCAGCGCCAGAACGCGTTGCGCGCTGTTTCCCCGCGGCCCGCCGTCGCTCATGTGCGACGACGTGAGGGTGCCCAGCATCGGCAGCCGGCCGACCTTGGCGATGTGGGCTGCCAGGCCGGCGACGAGCTCCGGATGCCGGCGTGAACCCACCGCCACCACTGCGGCCGGGCGCTGCTGCCAGGCGTCGTCGCCGTGTGCCCATCCCTTCAAGACCTCGACCACGGCGGCCGCGAGCTCGTCCGGGATCGGGCCGTCCGCCGCTTCGGGACTCACGATCGCGCGCAGTCTCGTACCCCAGCCCTGGTCCGAGAGGCGCCCCACCGCTCGGCCCGGGAGGATCTGCTCGGCCGGCGGGATCTTGCCTTTGAGGTCGACGCCGACGGTTGCCATGCCGGTCGGCCAGAGCTTCTTCGGGGCGATGTCCACACCCGCGCGGCCGAGGAACGCGTTGGCCGCCGCGAGCGACTCCGCAGAGACCTCGGCGTCGAACTGCGGGCCCGCGCATGTGTCGCAGCGACCGCACGGCTGAGCAGCCGGGTCGTCGAGGCACCGGCGCAGGAACTCCATGCGGCACATCGTCGTGCCGGCGTACTCGATCATGGTTTGTTGCTCGGTGGTCCGGGCCTCCGCGACGCGACGCAGGCGTGCGGTGTCGTAGGTCCACGGCTCGCCGGTAGCGATCCAGCCGCCGCGGGTGCGACGCACGGCGCCGTCCACGTCGAGGACCTTGAGCATCAGTTCCAGGCGGGCGCGGCGCAGGTCGACGATGGGCTCGAGCGCCTGCGTCGACAACGGCCGGTCGGGCGAGAGCGCGGCCAGCACCGCGCGCACCTGCTCCTCCGGCGGGAACGCGAGGCTCGCGAAATACCGCCAGATGGCGACGTCCTCCTGGCCCGGCAGCAGCACCACCTCGGCATGCTCCACGGCACGGCCCGCGCGGCCGACCTGCTGGTAGTAGGCGATCGGCGACGGCGGTGCGCCGAGGTGCACCACGAACCCGAGGTCCGGCTTGTCGAACCCCATGCCGAGCGCCGACGTCGCCACCAACGCCTTGATCTTGTTGTCGAGCAGGTCCTGCTCCGCGGCGCGGCGGTCGGCATCCTCGACCTGCCCCGTGTACGACGCGACGGCGAACCCCCGCGACCGCAGGAACTCGGCGGTCTCCGTGGCCGCGGCAACCGTCAGGGTGTAGACGATTCCGGAGCCCGGCAGCCGGTCGAGGTGGTCGGCGAGCCAGGCCAGCCTCCGCGCGGGGTCGGGCAGCTCCAGCACCGCCAGCCGCAGCGAGTCGCGGTCGAGGGTGCCCCGCAGCACCAGGGCGTCCCCCAGCTGGTCAGCGATATCGGCGGTCACGCGGGCGTTGGCCGTGGCGGTGGTCGCGAGGACCGGCGTGCGGGAGGGGAGCCCGGCCAGAAAGGTCCGCAGCCGACGGTAATCGGGGCGGAAGTCGTGGCCCCAGTCGGAGACACAGTGCGCCTCGTCGACGACCAGCAGACCGGTGCTGGCCGCCAGCCCGGGCAGCACGTTGTCGCGGAAATCGGGATTGTTGAGCCGCTCGGGACTGATCAGCAGCACGTCCACGGCCCCGCTGCGAATCTCCGCCGTGATCTCTTCCCACTCGTCGAGGTTGGCGGAGTTGATGGTGCGCGCCCGGATCCCGGCCCGTGCGGCAGCCTCGACCTGGTTACGCATCAGCGCGAGCAGCGGCGAGACGATCACGGTCGGGCCGGCGGCCGGCTCCCCCGGCTCGGCGGTCGCTCCGTCGCGCAAGAGCGCGGTCGCGACGAAATAGACGGCTGACTTGCCCCATCCCGTACGTTGAACGCACAGCACCCGCCGCCGGTCGACGACCAGCGCCTCGATAGCGCGCCACTGGTCCTCGCGCAGCACGGCATGATCGCCTGCCAGCCTCCGGAGCACCTCCTCGGCGCACTCCCGGACGGCCGCCCGCTCCGCTTCGCTGACTGCCTCTTGCGTCATTTCCGCCACGACCGCATGTCTACCAGCCCGGTCCGACAGGATGCCGGTTATCCACAGGCAGGTTCGTTGTCCACAGGCTCCCCGATTCGGTGGACCGGATCCGGAGGTCGGTGGCAGCGTGAAGGCATGACGAAGACGATCGCCGAGAAGCTGCTGATCAAGCCGAACACCACGGTATGGCTGTCCCACCCGGCCCATCTCCCGCTGCTCACCCCGATGCCCGAGGGCGTCCGCGAGGTCGACACCGCGGAGACGGCCAGCACCGCGGTGGTCTTCGCCGACGACGCGGCAAGCGCCCGCAAGCTGATGGAGGAGCACGCGGAGAAACTCAAGAAGCCGGCCGCGTTCTGGGTGGCGTATCCGAAAGGCAACAAGACGGACATCAACCGCGACACCCTGTGGCCGATCGTGGCGGACTTCGACATGCGCCCCTGCGGCCAGGTGGCCATCGACGACCGCTGGTCAGCCCTGCGCTTCCGCCCCAACAAGCCAGGCGAAGGCCGCTTCACCGGCGGAGCGAAGTAGGCACCTCCGAGTCGGGTGAAGCGGTGATCATGGGCCAAGGCTCAGCGGCCCAGGACGGAGCCGCCGTTCACGTTGATGACCTGGCCGGTCACGAAGGTGCCGCCCGGACCCACCAGCCAGCGCACTGCCTCGGCGATGTCATCGGGTACGCCGGCGCGCTTCACCAGCGTCGCCTCGACTCGGGCGCGATGTCCCTCCTCCGTCATCCGGCCGGTGAAGAATTCGCTGTCAGTCACATATCCGGGAGCGATCACATTGGCGGTGATCCCCTCCGGCCCCAGCTGGGTGGCAAGGTCGAACACCCAGCCGTGCAGAGCAGCCTTCGCCGCCGAGTAGGGGCCGCCTCCGCCGCGCTGGGCAGCGATCGAGCTGGTCAGGATCACCCGTGCGCCGGGGCGGCGGAGCAGGGGGCGCAGCGCTTCGGTCATCAGCACCGCGGTGATGACGTTGGAGTCGAAGGTGGCGCGCCAGCGCGCCGCGAGGGCCGCGAGGGCGGTGTCGTGGCCGCCCACGAACGCTCCGGCATTGTTGACCAAGACGTCGACGGGGCGGCCCGCGACAGCCTCGACAACCGCCGGGATCTGGTCCGGGTCCGCGCAGTCGGCGGTGACCGTCGTGGCCTGGGGGCCGATCCACTTGGCGGCCTCGGCCAGCACCTCGGGACGCCGCCCGACGATGATGACGTCGTAGCCCTCCCCTGCCAGCATTCCCGCCGTCGCCCGGCCGATACCCGTGCCGCCCCCGCTGACCACCGCAAGCCTCGCCATGCGGCCGACTCTACGACGCCGGCAGCGGAGGCGAGCAGCTAGGACACCCGCGGGCGGCGACGCGGCAGCCCCGGTCGAATCAGCTCGGATCGGCCTCCCGGAGCTCGACCGTCGCCCGGCCGAGGGGACGCCACGTCAGTACCACGACCACCCCCATAGCCACCGCCGCACCCCAGAAGACCGGTATGAGGCCGAAGGTCTGGGCCAGTGCACCACCGGCCAGCGAACCCAGCGCCGCCCCGCCCAGATCAAGCAGCGAGTACGCACCGGTCACGCGCCCGTACAGGGAGGAGGGCACCGCCCGCTGCCGGAGCGTCCACGCGACCGTTCCCCACACCATGGTGTGTACGCCGAACACCACGATCATCACCGCCGCGACCACGGGTGTCGTCGTGGCGGCGAGGGTGGCGTGCAGGGCGACCTCCACCAGCAGCCCCGCTCTCAACAGGACCGCCGCCCCCACGGTCCGGATCAGGCGCGGCGCCAGGACGCTGCCCAGCAGGCCACCTACCGCGAACGCCGTGAGGAGGGTCCCGTAGCCGACCGAGCCGAGGCCCAGCCGGTCACGCGCGTAAAGAACGAAGGTCGCGAACGCCGCGCAGTACACCAGATTGCCGCACGCCATGGCCACCGCCAGCGTGCGAAGCAAACGATGCGCCCACAGCCACCGAACACCCTCGACGATCTCCGACCGAAGAGACTGCCGATCCCGCAACCCCACCGAACCGGAAGCCGACGACGAGGACGCCGGCGGCAAGGAGGCAGGGGACTCAGAGGCCGAGGACGGCGACGTGGAGTCACAGGATGCAGGCGGCGGAGAGGCAGCGGGCGAAGACGCCGGCGGTGCCGGCGAGGGAGACGGAGAGGCAGCCGGAAGGAGATGGATCAGCCCGGCCGCAACAACGAAAGCCGCCGCCTGCAACCCGAACGGCGCCGCCGCGGCAACCACGAACAACCACCCACCCAACGGCTTCGCCGCGAACTGGTTGATCACCGTGAACGTCGCACCGAGCCAGGCGTTGGCGACAGGCAACCGCTCCGCCGGGACCAACGCCGGCACGAATGCCGACGATGCGGTGTCCGCGAGCGTCTCGCAGGTGCCGAGCACGAACACCACCCCGTACACCAGCCAGATGGAGACGGCCGAGCAGATGACGCAGACCACCAGCAGACCCAGCGCCGCAGCGCGGATGAGGTCCACCGTGACCACCAGGCGCCGGCGGTCCAGCCGGTCCGCCCATGCCCCGCTGATCAGCGCGAACAGCAGCCAGGGCACCTGCTGGGCGAAAGCCGCGCCGGCCACTGCGGCCGGGTCGGGTGTCAGTGATGCGATCAGGAGCGGTCCGGCCACGAGGGCGACGCCGTCGCCCAGGTTGGCGATGGCGGTGGCGCTCCAGAGTTTGATGAAGTCCGGGCC
Organism: Actinoplanes sp. NPDC049681; assembly: GCF_044465265.1. Classification (NCBI taxonomy): domain Bacteria; kingdom Bacillati; phylum Actinomycetota; class Actinomycetes; order Micromonosporales; family Micromonosporaceae; genus Actinoplanes; species Actinoplanes sp. NPDC049681. The sequence goes on along the minus strand of NZ_JBITLP010000003.1, from coordinate 195,258 downwards.
GAGACCCGGGTGCAGGGCACGCAAAAGGAACTCCTCGACGGCGAAGCGGTACGAGGAGCGGGCAGGAACCCGTCCTCGCTAAAGGGCGAAGACCGTCGCCATGTCGAGTTGCATCACGCACCCTCTCTGCCGGGTAATGGATCACCGTAGCAAATGGTGATCGGGAGGTTCCCTCGGTGCGTGCTCGTTCGCCGTGGCGCTACCCGGCGCGCATCGTGCCTCTCGCGTTTCTCGGGGCCATCGCCGTCGGGACCGCGCTCATGATGTTGCCTCCTGCGCGGGCCGAGGCGGGGCATGCGCCGTTCGTCACCGCGCTGTTCACCGCTACGAGCGCCGTGTGCGTCACCGGGTTGTCGGTGGTGGACACTCCTACGTACTGGTCCGGGTTCGGCCTGGTGCTGCTCACCGTGCTGTCGCAGATCGGCGGCTTCGGGATCATGACGCTGGCCACGCTGCTCAGCCTGCTGGTGTCGCGGCGGCTGGGGTTGCGGAGCCGGTTGCTGGCTCAGGCGGAGAGTGCCGGGCTGTCCGGCGGCAACGTCGGGGGTGTGCTGATCCGGGTGGCGCTGGTCATGTTCGCGTCGGAGGCCGCCATCAGCTTGGTGCTCACGCTGCGGTTCTGGTTGGCGTACGACTATTCGTTCGGGCGGGCGGTCTGGGAGGCCGTCTTCCACGCGGTGCAGGCGTTCAACAACGCCGGGTTCGCGTTGTACCCGGACAGCCTCGTGCGGTTCGTCGGGGACTGGTGGATCTGCGTACCGCTGGCTCTGGGTGTGCTCGGCGGCTCGATCGGTTTTCCGGTGGTGTTCGAGCTCGCGCGCGAGTGGCGTACCCCTGGATCGTGGTCGACCCACACCCGGCTGACGGTGTGGGGGACCTTGCTGCTGAGCGTTTCCGGGTTTCTGGTCTTCCTGACGTTCGAGTGGAGCAATCCGGGGACGCTCGGCCCGCTGGGCACCCCGGCGAAGATCCTGGCCGCGTTCACCCAGGACGTCATGACCCGCTCCGGCGGGTTCAACAGCATCAACCTCGGCGCGACGAACACGGAGACCATCGCGGTCACGAACGGGATGATGTTCATCGGCGGGGGCAGCGCCAGCACCGCGGGCGGCATCAAGGTGACGACGTTCCTGCTGCTGGCCTTCGTGATCTGGGCGGAGATCCGGGGTGAGCCGGATGTAGTGATCCGCAAGCGGCGGATCGCCGAAGAGACGCAGCGGCAGGCGCTCACGGTGGCGCTGCTGGGCGTGGCCCTGGTCGCGGGCGGGACGCTCGCATTGATCATGTTCACCGACGACGTGCCGTTCGACCGGGCACTGTTCGAGGTGACGTCGGCGTTCGCCACGGTCGGGCTGAGCACCGGCATCACCCCGCAGCTGAATTCCGCCGCGCAGATCGTGCTGGTGGTTCTCATGTACGTCGGCCGGGTCGGCACCGTCGCGGTCGGCACCGCGATCGCGCTCAACACCCGCCGCCGGCTCTACCGCTATCCGGAAGAGAGGCCCCTCGTTGGCTGACAGGGAAGCAACCGACAACGTCGTCGTCGTGGGGCTGGGCCGCTTCGGCGGTGCGGTCGCCGAGTCGCTGGTGAATCTCGGTCACGAGGTGCTGGGGATCGACTCCGACCCGCGGATCGTGCAGGACTGGTCGGACCGGCTGACCCATGTGGTCGAGGCGGATGCGACCGACACGGATGCGCTGCGCCAGCTCGGTGTCCAGGATTTCTCCCGGGCCGTGGTGGGCATCGGCACCGACCTGGAGACCAGCGTACTGACCGTGCTCACCCTCGCCGAGGTGGGCGTACAGGAGGTCTGGGCGAAGGCGACCAGTCTGAAGCACGGGCAGATCCTGACGCGGATCGGCGCCCGGCATGTCATCTTCCCCGAGATGGAGATGGGCGAGCGGGTCGCGCATCTGATCACCGGCCGGATGCTCGACTACATCGAGTTCGACGACGGCTTCGCCATCGCGAAGGTCAGGGCGCCGCGCGAGGCCGTGGGCCGGTCGCTGGCCGATATCGGCCTGCGCGGCAAGTGGGGGGTCACGGTCGTCGGCACCAAACTGCCCGGCGAGGATTTCACGTACGCGCGACCCGAGACGATCGTCCCGAGCGGCTGCATCCTGATCGTCGCCGGCAACACGTCCACGGTGGAGCAGTTCGCGGCGGCGACGGCCTAGATCGCGACGGAGAAGCCGTCCTTGCTCTTGTCCGGCGAGGCCGGCGGCGTGGGCTTGACGCGTTCCTTCTTCCTGGAAGGAGGGGACGGCGGCAGGGGTGGCGGGGTGGGGGTGGTCGCCACCGCGCCGAGGACCTCCGCCTGGCACTGGTGGCCGTTGAGCAGGAACGCGAGCGGGAGCGGGTTGCTGACCCGGTAGCTGCCGGTGAGGATCACGCTCGCGGAGCGGCCGGGACGCAGCTCGGTGCGCGGGCGCAGCACCAGCTTGCGGCCCCGCTGGTAGAGCCGCTTGGGGCCGCCGGTGAGCCGCTGACCGCCGCTGAACAGGAACTCCAGCCGCCATCCGGCGAGCGCGTGCTCACCGGTGTTGACCACGGTCAGCTGGGCGCCGAAGTCCGTACCCGTGTCCCGCTGCACCCGGTAGCGGACCTTGCAGCCCGTACCGTGCGGGACCACCGCGCCCTTTCCGGCGCCCGCCGCAGCGGCCTGGGCGGTGCCGACGTCGGCCGGCTCGCGGGTCGAGGACCAGACCAGCCCGACGGCCGCGATCAGCACGAGCGTGGCCACCGCGGCCTGGACACGATGCCGGGCGGCGAGGACCGCCTGCCCGAGGCGGCCGCCGCTGAGCAGGTCGCGGGCCAGCACGCCGCCGCGGAACAGTCCCCCGCCCAGCGGCACCGGGCCACCGACCCGGAGGGCCCGCGCGAGCCGCAGCCCGGTCCGCAACTGCAGGCGACGCTGCCGCGGCAGGGGTTCGGGGTGCGGCGTGGGACGGAACCCGGCCAGCACCGGCGGCGTGTCCGGCGCGGCGACCGGCGGGATGATCGGTTGCAGGCCGACGAGCCCGGCCAGCACGGCCGCGACCTCGTCCGCGCCCGGCCGGTGCTCCGGCCGCTTGGCCAGGCAGCGCATGCAGAGGTCGGCGACCTCCGCGGGCATGCCGGGCAGCTCCGGTACGGGCTCAGGATCCGCGTACAGGTGGGCCCGCAACGCCTCGGTGGTGGTCTCGGCGGGCCAGGGCAGGCGGCCGGTGAGCAGGCGGTAGAGGAGCAGGCCGAGCGCGTACACGTCGGCGGCGGGCGCCACCGGGCCGCCGTTGAGCCGCTCGGGGGCCAGATAGGCGGGGGTGCCGAGCAGGCTGCCGTCCGGTGCGGCGTCCCGCTGGCCGGCGAGGGCGGAGATGCCGAAGTCGACGACCTTGGCGCCCGACCCGGTGAGCATGACGTTGGCGGGCGTGACGTCGCGGTGCACGATGCCGCGGGCGTGCGCGGTCGCCAGGGCGGATGCCACCTCGGCGACGACCGTTACCGCGCCGGCCCACGGGAAGGGGCCCTCGCGGCGAAGCCGGGCGGACACCGGCTCGCCGTCGTTGAGCTCCATGACCACGTACGGGACGGTCATGGTCTCGTCCAGCGGCGATTCGCCGAAGTCGAAGACACCGGTGATGTGCGGATGGCACAGCCGGGCCGCGGCCAGCGCCTCCTGCCGCAGCCGCCGCCGGAACGCCGCGTCGCCGGCGTGCTGCGGTGACAGGACCTTGACCGCGACCGGGCGCCCGAGCACCTCGTCGTGAGCCCGCCAGACGATCGACATGCCGCCGGTACCGAGCCGCTCGATCAGGCGGTACCGGCCGCCGACGTGGCCGCCCTGCCTCCCGGTCGCCAGCCACCCCATGTGCCGATTGTTGCCCGAGGGACGGCCCGGTCAGGGTGCGTCGGACAAATACGTCCCTCCAGGCGCTTTGTCCAGATTGGCCGTATTCAGCCGGCCAACAGCTGGTCAACCGGTGCGTAGTCGTCGGTCAGCACCCGGGCGCCGCCGATGAAAGTTCGCAGGGCCGGTCCGGACACCAGTTCGACCGGCTCGTCGACGAGATCGAGATGCGCCCGGATCTCGTCGATGGGCAGCGGCGACCGGGACGCGACGATGACGAAGTTGGCACCGATCCGGCCGGCGAGCGCATCCTTCGGCGCGATGACCGCCACGTGCGGAAAGACGTCGGCGACCGTGGCCAGCTCCGCGCGGATGAAGCGGTCCGGCGGGTAGTCGATGACGTTCTGGGCGTACAGGCCGCCGTCGCGCAGCACGCGGGAGATGTCCGCGGCCATCTCGCGGGTGGCGAGGTGCCAGGGGACGACGAGGTGGCCGAACGCGTCGCCGACCACCATGTCGTACGCCCGGTCGCCCTGCCGGGCCAGGCTCACGCGGGCGTCGCCGACCTGGACGCGCAGCTGCGGCCCGGTGGTGAGGCCCAGCTCCCGGCGGTCGAGGTCGACGAGGCCGCCGTCCAGCTCCAGGACCAGCTGGTTGCTGCCGGGACGGGTCTTCGCCACGTACTCGGGCACCGTGAAACCGCCGCCGCCCAGATGCAGGGCGTCGATCGGGGCGCCGCCGGTCTTCTGAACGTCGACGAGGGCGCCGATCCACTGGACGTACGGGAACTCCAGGTGCGTCGGGTCGGCGAGGTCGACGTACGAATGCCGCGCCGAGTTCAGCAGCAGCGTCCGCCCGCCGGGCCGCTTCGGGTCGGCATCGACCCGGGCGCAGTGGTACGCCGTCTCGATGTCGCAGGGCGTCGGTGCGGTGGCGCCCAGCCCGGCCCCGAACAGCCCCACGGTGACGAGCACGGCCCGAGTCCGCGGCTTGCCCGGCAGCCTCACATCGGGGTGACGCCGGCGCAGCCACCAACCGAGGCCGAAGCCGGCGAGGGCGAGGAGCGCGGCAAGGCTCAGCACGATCCAGCTGCTGGGCATCGCGGCGACGAAGACGAAGCCGGTGCCGAGGGTGGCGGTGATCGCCCCGAGCGTGCCGAAGCTGGAGAGCCGGCCCACCACCTCGCCGGTCCGGCGCAGGTCGCCGAGCTGAAGCTTCACGGTCAGCGGCGTGATCGTGGACAGCAGGAACGCGGGCAGGAAGACGGCCAGGGCGGCGAGCAGAAGCACCGCCGGGGCTGCCCCTCCGCGCAGGATCTCCCCGCCCCAACGCACCAGCGGCAGGGTCATCGCGGTCGTTGTCGCGGCGAGCAGCAGCGCGGGAGCGAGCAGCATCCGAGGGTCGAACTTGTCGGCGAGCCGGCCGCCGAGCCAGGTCCCGTACGCGATGGCCGCCAGCGAGATGCCGATGACCGAGCTGCTGACCTGCAGCGTCACGCCCACGTACGGCCCGACCAGGCGCAGCGCGACGATCTCGAGGACGAGGACGGCGCCGCTGGCGAAGAAGACCAGCGCGGTCGCGAGCGCGGATGGCAGGGCCCGTGGGGATTCCATCGGCGGAATGCTACCGACGGGGCCGTCCGATCTACAGGATCGACAGGTGTACGTGGTTGGTATGTGTCGCCGCCGGTCCGCCCGACCCGCTGTACGACCGCCAGCCCGTGTTCGGCAGCCAGATCTGCCGGTACCAGATCACGTACATGACCCCGAGGCGGCCGGCGTTGCGCACGAAGTAGGCGGCGAGGTTGTTGCCGTACGTACGGTCGCTGCCGGTGGCGTTGACGTTCTCGAAGCCGCCGGGCGCGGCGGCGAAGTCGCAGGCCCGGCCCTTGGGGTGCTCGCCGGAGTCGCGGCGGCTGAAGCAGGACGTGTAGTGCGTGAACCCGGCCGCCCTCGCCTGCTGGTACGCGTTCAGCAGCCGCGGCGTGATGCACCCGGAGGTGGTCGGGTCATTGACCGTGCAGCCCTCCCGGGGCCACGAACCGTCGGGGTTGCGCGGCGCGGGCCTGGCCAGCGGTGAGTTGGCGTTGATGAAGCCGCCCGCCACCGCGCCGCCACCGGCCGCGGCCAGGGCGCTCTCGGCCTGCTGCTTCTTCTTGGCCAGCACGGTGACCTGCTTCTGCTGCTCCTTGATCTCGAGCGCGATGGCCTTGGTGGCCTTCTCCGCGACGGTCACCGCGTCCTCGTACTGCGCCAGCGCGTGGCCGTCGACCTGCGCCATCTGGTCGAGCCGCAGCATGCGGTCCATGAAAGCGTCCGGCGAGCTGCTGTTGAGCAGCATGGCCATGGTGCTGAAGCGGCCCTGCCGGTAGGAGCGGTTGGCGATCTCCTTGACCCGGCCCTCGAGCCCCGCGGACTTCTCCTGCGCCTGCTTGAGCGCGGCCTTCAGCTCGACCTGCCGCTTCTTGGACGCCTCGAGTTTCTGCGTGGCCTGCAGGTGTCCCTTGGCCGCGGATTCGAGCTGGGCGCGCAGCGTCTTGCTGCCGCCCTCGTCGTCGCCGCCGGGTGCCGCGTGTGCCGGGGGCGCGACGAGCAGCACGAGGAGTGCCGCGAGCAGTGCCAGAGCGTGCTTCGCCCGGCCCGGGAGAGTCGCCGCCACGATCTACCTCCAGTCGTAAGCGCCGGTACTCTACCCCGCCACCCACTCGGAACGCAGATCGATCAAGTCGCCGAGTAGCCACCGTCGACGAAGAGTGTTTGACCGGTCACTGCAGCGCTGGCGGCACTCGCCAGATAGACGACACAACCGGCAAAATCCTCCGGTACGCCGTTGCGCCCGATCATCGTCCGCCGGGCGTGCGCGGCCACCTTCTCCGGGTCGGCGAACACCGGCTCGGTCAGCGGGGTGTGCACGACTCCCGGGGCGATCGCGTTGCACGTGACGCCCCGGCTCGACCACGCCTCCGCCTGCGAGCGGGTCAGGCCCACGAGACCTGCCTTGGCCGCGCCGTAGGCGCCGCTGTTCCCGTACGCGCGGAAGGCCTGTTGTGAGACCACGTTGATGATCCGTCCCCAGCCGCGCGCCGCCATCGCCGGGCCGAAGTGCTGCCCCAGCAGGAAGGGCGCGGTCAGGTTGGCCGCCAGCGTGACGTCCCAGTCGTCCTCGGTGAGCTCGTCCATCGGCGGGCGCCGGTTCACCGCCGCGGCGTTCACGAGGATGTCCACCTGGCCGTACCCGGTCAGCCGCGTAAGCGCCGCCCGATCCGCGAGATCGGCAGCGACCGTCTCCACCCCCACGCCATCGGCGGTCAACTCGGCGGCGGTCTCGCGCAGCGGGCCGTCCCGCCGCGCCACCAGCACCACGCGGGCGCCGGCCCGGCCCAACGCACCGGCCATCGCCCGGCCGATCCCCGAGCTGCCGCCGGTCACCATCGCGGTCCGGCCGCTCAGCCCGAAGAGTTCCTCGAGGTACGAAGCCACGCGCAGCCCTCAGGGAAGCAGGGTGCCGCGGACGGTGTGCCAGATGTCGTGGTTGGCGGCGGCGAGCAGGCCGCGCTGCGAATCCGTCGGCAGGTACGCCGATCCGTCGAGGTGCAGCACCGCCCCGCCGGCCTCGCGCAGGATCAGCGCGCCGGGCGTGTGGTCCCACGGCAGGATCCGCCAGAAGACGGCGAACTGCTGCTCGTCGGTGGCGACGGACGGGTACTCGTACCCGGCGCAGTGATGCCCGCCGGTCACCCGGCCGAGCCGGGCGGCGTTCTCGTCGATGCCGGCCCGCAGCTCGTCCGGGAAGTAGTTACGGGAGATCGAGCCGGTCAGGGCCTCGGCGCCCGGGTCGTCGCTGCGGGTCTTCAGCCGTACGCCGTCCACGTACGCCCCGCTGCCCGCCTCCGCGACGGTCATCCGGTCGCCGGGCACGTCCAGGACCCACCCCGCGGCGGGCTCGCCGTCTCGCAGCAACGCGACCATCACGGCGAAGGGCGCCTTCCCGGCGGCGAAGTTGTTGGTGCCGTCGACCGGGTCCACGAGCCAGACGGCGCCGTCGTCGCCCACCCGCTCGAGCACCGTGGGATCCGCGGCCACCGCTTCCTCGCCCACCACGGTGGAGCCCGGCAGCAGCGCGGTCAGCCCGGCGCTGAGCGCGCGCTCGGATTCCTTGTCGGCGATCGTGACGAGGTCGCCCGGCGACTTCTCCTGCACCTCGGCATCGCCGAGATGACGCCACCTCGGCAGCACGATGGTCGCCGCGACCTCCCGGATCAGATCGCTGACCTCGTCGATCATGTCGTCACGCACGCGGGGGCAGCTTCACGACGCTGACGAAGAACTCGTCGATCTGGCGGATCACCGAGATGAACCGCTCGAAGTCGACCGGCTTGGTCACGTACGCGTTCGCGTGCAGCTCGTAGCTGCGCAGGATGTCCTCGTCGGCGGCGGACGTGGTCAGCACCACCACCGGGATGCGGCACAGCTCGTCGTCCTTCTTGATCTCCTCGAGCACCTCCCGGCCGTCGCGGCGGGGCAGGTTGAGGTCGAGCAGGATCAGGTCCGGGCGTACGGCGTCCGCGTACTGGCCCTCGCGGCGCAGGTAGCTGAGCGCCTCGGCGCCGTCGGAGACCACGGTGAGCCGGTTGCGGACCTTGTGCTCCTCGAACGCCTCCTGCGTCATGAGCACGTCGCCCGGGTCGTCCTCGACGAGCAGAACCTCGATCGGCGTACCGTCCTGCCGCATTGCACCGGTCATGAGGTGACCTCTTTCACTTTCTCCTGCACCGGGATGCCCGCCAGCAGCGGCAGGGTGAACCAGATGGAGGTGCCTTCGGTGGCGTCGAGATCCAGCCAGATCCGCCCGCCATGGTATTCGACGATCTTCTTCACGATGGCCAGCCCGATCCCCGTGCCCTCGTACGCGTCCCGCCCGTGCAGGCGCTGGAAGATCACGAAGACCTTGTCGGCGAACTCGGGCTCGATCCCGATGCCGTTGTCCCGCACATTGATCCGCCACTCCTCGCCCTCCTGAGCCGCGCTCACCGTGACCACCGGCGGCACCCCAGGGCGGCGGAACTTCAACGAGTTGCCGATCAAGTTCACGAACAACGTGGTGAGCAGCGGCTCCTCACCCTCCACCGTCGGCAGATCCGCCCACTCGATCCGCGCATCGTCACCGGCGCGCGCCTCCAGCTGCGACTTGACCTCGGTCAGCACCCGGTTCAGGTCCACATCGGTGAACCCGGCCGTCAACCGGCCGATGCGCGAGAACGCCAACAGGTCGTTGATCAGCCGCTGCATCCGCTGCGCCCCGTCCACCGCGAACGCGATGTACTGGTCCGCCCGCTCGTCGATCTGGCCCGCGTACCGCCGCTGCAACAGCTGGCAGAAGCTCGCCACCTTCCGCAGCGGCTCCTGCAGGTCGTGCGACGCCACGTAGGCGAACTGCTCCAGATCCCGGTTGGACCGGGTCAGCTCGTCGGCCTGCGCCTTCAGCTGCTCGTTGACCCACTCGATCTGGCGGCGAGCCTCGCGGACCTCGGCGAGTTCGGCGGCGATCTGCTTGCGCATGCCGTCCACGTCGCCGGCCAGTTCACGCAGCTCCGGCGAACCCGTGCTCTCGATGTGCCGGTCGTAGTCGCCGTCGGCGACATCGCGCACCTGCGCCGCCAGCTCGGTCACCGGCCGGGTCACCAGCCGGTCGAGCAGCAGCATCAGCGCCGCGCCCGCGATGATGATGATCGCGGCCGCGGCTATCTGGATGGCGACCATGCGCTTGCTGGCATCCTTCGCCGCGCTCGCCGACCGGTTACGCAGCACACCGATGTCGGACTGCATCTGCTCGATGGCCGCGCGCACCGCGTTGAACTCCGTCGTGCTGCCCGCGTCCACCAGCGCGCGGCCGGCGTCCGGGCCTTCGGCGGTAACGGCATCGAGGATCGGCTGGGCGACGGCGCTGCGCCAGGCGTCGGAGAGCCGCTCGACCTCGGCGAGGTCGGCTCGGATCCGGTTGTCGCGGGGACCGGACCGGAGGAGCTTCTGGATCTCCGCGGCTTCGGCCCGCTCCGCGGCGAGCCCGTCACGGTACGGCTGGAGAGTCGTGTCCCGGCCCGTGATCGCGTACCCGCGGATGCCGGTCTCCTGGTCCACCACCGCCGTGTTGATCCGCTCCCCCGCCGCCCGCATCGGGCTGGCCCGGTTGACCACGTCATCCAGCTGGCCGTTGCTGCTCGTGGCCGTGAACGCCGCGAACACGCCCAGAGCGGCGAGCAGCACGCCGACGGTCACGCACAGGGCGAGGACGCGGCGGCGCATCGTCCACCCGCTCACCCGCAGCAGGCTCACCGCCCACCGCCACGCGAAATCAGCAGCATCGCGACGTCGTCGGCCAGCGGGCCGCCGTTGGCCTGTTCGGCGCGGCCGACCAGCCAGGCCGGCAGCGCGGCCAGCGGTACGCCCTTCGCGGCCGGCTCGCCGAGCAGCCCGCACAGGCCCTCGACGTCGAGCCGCTCGTTGCCCACACCGGTGTGACCCTCGATCAGTCCGTCGGTGTACATCAGCAGGGACCAGTCATCGCCGGAGAACTCCACGTCGGTCGCGGGGGTGGGGGTGGGTCGTACGCCCAGCACGATGCCCGTCCGCGCGGTCACCGGGACGGCGCTGCCGCCGGAGAGCAGCACGGGCGGCGGGTGGCCGGCGAGGCGTACGGTGGCGCGGCTGCCGGCGAGGTCGACGGAGACCATCGCCACGGTCGCGAACACCTCGCGGGCCCGCCGCTCGGTCATGAGCACCTGCTCGAGCGAGGCCAGCACCTGCTCCTCGGGCACACCGGCGAGCACCAGCGCCCGCCATGCGACCCGGAGCTCGACGCCGAGCGCGGCCTCGTCCACGCTGTGCCCGCACACGTCGCCCACGATCACGTGCAGCTTGTCGTCACCGACCTGCACCACGTCGAAGAAGTCGCCGCCGAGCAGGCCCATCGCCCGGCCGGAGCGGTAGAAGGTGTGGACTGCCACCTCGGTGGTCTGCATCAGCGGCTGGGGCAGCAGGCCGCGCTCGAGGCGCGCCGACTCGGCCTGGCGCAGCTCCACCTCGCGCAGCCGCTGGGCGTTCTCGTCGGCCCGCTTACGCTCGACCGCGTACCGCAGGGCGCGGACCAGCAGGACGCCGTCGACCTGCCCCTTGACCAGGTAGTCCTGGGCGCCCTCGGCGACGGCCTGGACGCCGAGGTGCTCGTCGGAGCGACCGGTCAGCACGCAGACAGCGGCGCCGCCCGCGACCCCGAGCAGCTTCCGGAGCCCGTCGATGCCCTCGGCGTCGGGCAGCCCCAGGTCGAGCAGGACGCACTGGACGCCGCGCATCATGGCGCGCGCCTCGCGCAGGGTCGTCGCGATCTGCAGGTCGAAGGAGGCGCCGGCCTCGGCGAGCAGCTCGCGCACCAGGAAGGCGTCGCCCTCGTCGTCCTCGACCAGCAGGATCCGCAGCCGCTCCGGCGCCATCACGGGCCGGGGCGTGGTCACTTCGGTCACGACGTCACCCCGCCCGACGTCGCGTGGGCGGTACGCGGGACGGCGGCACCGGCGCGGCTGGGACGCTTGATAGCTCGACTCCTTCGGGCGTGACCCGCTGATCGTCCATCACGGCCCCCGGGCGCACAACACCGGCCACCCCGGAACGGCCGGTGGCAACGCTCCGTGACGGAACGGACATCACGCGGTCGGGCCGTACGTGGGGTCCTGGGCCACCCGGCGGGCATGCCGGGCGATGACCTCGCCGAGGATCCCGTGCAGCCGGCCGCAGTCGAGGCAGTGCAGGTTCTGGTCGAGCCTGCGGCCCCCGCACTCGACGCACGGTCCCCGGTCCTCGGGATCGCGGTACGCCTCCAGGGCCCGGCACATCGCCCGCACGACGTGGTCACCGAGCTGGAACGTCGCCTCCCCGAGGGCCGTACGCACCCCGATCACGGCCACCGGACCGGCCTCGGGTGCCGGGTCGTACGGGGCCACCCGCTCGACGAACTCGGCGACGACGGCGGCGGGGTCGAGCGGGGCAGTCACGGGACAAAGTTATGTCACCGGACCGTAAGATCGCTCGGCTACCCGGGGCCCCTCGCACACGCTTAGATAGCTCCATGAGGCTCGAGGCGGCGGAGAGGGCGCTGACCCGTCCCGGACGCCGCGGATGGGCCGCCCTTGCCGCATTGTCGTGCCTGGTCGTCGTCGGCGTGCTCGCGCTGCAGTCGATCCGTCCGCCCGCGGCACGCCCCGCGGACGCCCCGGCCGCCGAGTTCAGCGCCGCGCGCGCGTTCGAGCACGTCCGCGCGATCGCGGCGGGGCCGCACGTGGCCGGCAGCGCCGCCAACGACGCGGCCCGGGAGCACATCGTGACCACCCTGCGCGGCCTCGGCCTCGACGCCCAGGTGCAGGACACGGTCACCACGCAGGGCGGCCGGCTCTCCTCCAGCGCGGGCGGCGTCGGCCTGGCCCGCGTGCGCAACGTGGTGGCGCTGTGGCCCGGCACGGCTTCCACCGGCCGGATCTTCCTCGTCGCGCACTACGACTCCGTGCAGACCGGCCCGGGCGGTAACGACGACGCGGCGGGCACCTCGGCGATCCTCGAGGCGGCCCGGGCCCTGACCAGCGGTCCCCGGCTGCGCAACGACGTCGTCCTCGTGCTGACCGACGCCGAGGAGGCCTGTCTCTGCGGGGCCGAGGCCTTCGTCGACCAGCATCCGCTGGCCCGGCAGGGCGGCGTGGTGCTCAACCTGGAGGCCCGCGGCAGCACCGGGCCGGCCATCATGTTCGAGACCTCCGAGCACAACGCGGGCCTCGTCGGGGCCCTCGCCGGCGTCCCCCACCCCGTGGGCACGTCGTTCGCGGTCGAGATCTATCGGCTGCTGCCCAACGACACCGACTTCACGGCCTTCCGCGAGCACGGCTTCACGGGTCTGAACAGTGCGTACATCGACGGCGCCGCCGTGTATCACACGCCCGTGGACACGCCGGCCTCGATGAATCAGGACAGCCTGCAGCACCACGGCGACACCGTGCTCGCCCTCACCCGGGACCTCGGCGACCGAGATCTCGCCACGCTGCGCTCGACCGGCGACGCGACGTATTTCCCGGTGCCCGGTGGCCTGGCGCACTACCCAGGGTCGTGGACGTGGCCGCTGGCAGTGGCGGCGCTGCTGGCCGTCCTGGCGCTCGCCTGGCTCGCCCGGCGCCGCGGCCTGGCGACGGCGCCCCGGCTCGCCGGCGCCGCCGGACTGGCCCTCGTGCCGCTGCTCGTCGTCCCCGCGCTGGCCCAGCTTCTCTGGATTCTGCTGAAAATCATCCGTCCCGGGTACGCGGAACTGCCGATCGACCCCTACCGTCCCGGGTGGTATCGGCTGGCCGTTCTGGCCCTCACGGTCGCCGTGGTCGCCGCCTGGTACGCGCTGCTACGCCGCCGTCTGGGCCCGGCCGCCCTGGCGATCGCGGGCCTGCTGTGGCCGGCCGTCCTCGGGCTGGTGCTGGCGGCCGTCGCCCCCGGCGGCTCGTACCTGACCGCCCTACCGGCGCTGGCGGGAGCCGTGTCCGGCATCCTGGCCGTGCTTCTCCGCCGCGGCTGGGTGCCGGTGGCGGCGGTGACGCTCGGGGCCGCCGCCGCGGTCGTCGTGCTGCTTCCCACGCTGGTCATGTTCTTCCCCGCGATGGGCATGAACCTGGCCGGCACGGGCGCCTTCATCGCGGTGCTCCTCGCCCTCGCCCTGCTGCCGATCCTCGACCTGCTCCACCCGGAGGCCGGTGGCCAGCGCGGCCTCGACGCCCTGCATGCCCGCCGCCGCGCCGCCCTCCCGGCACTGGCCGCCACGCTCGCCGTCGTCGCCTTCGCCGCGGCCGGACTCCTGGTGGACCGCTTCGACGGCACCCACCCCGCGCCGACCCACCTGATGTACGCGCTCGACGCCGACACCGGCCAGGCCCGCTGGCTCAGCCGGTCACCCACGCCGACCGACTGGACGGCGCAATACGTCGGGGGCGATCCCGGCTCGGTGACCGACACCCTGCCCGCCTTCGGCGCCGAGGAGCTGCTCTCCGGCCCCGCTCAGCCGGCGTCGCTGCCCGCACCGGAGCTGACCAAGACCGCAGACACGACCACCGCCGACCGGCGCACGGTGACATTGCGGCTCACGCCCCGGCGCCCGGTGCGCCTGGTGACCCTGCACGTCGCCGCCGACGTCGAGGTCGCGTCCGCGGTCGTCGGCGGCCGGACGGTTCCCACCGACCGGGCGGCCGGCGGCGCCTGGGGGTTCGGCTTCGTCTTCCACGCCCCACCACCGGCCGGCGTGGAGGTGACGCTCACCGTGCCGGCGGGGGCTCCGCTGAAGCTGCGGGCGATGGACGCCAGCGACGGCCTGGCTGCCCTTCCGGGCTTCCACGAGCGCCCGGCCGACGTGGGCGTGGTCGGCTCGCACAGCTCCGAGATGCTCGCGGTGGCGAAGACCTACACGTTCTAGCGGCCGCGCCCGCGCCGGCCGGTCGGGGCGTCGAACCGGAAGTGGACGAACAGCCGCCCCCAGTTGTCCCCGTCCTTCTCGACCCGGTGGTAGAGCTGCTTGATCTCCTTCTGGTCGAGGAAACGCAGCACCTTCTTCTTGAGCTGGCCGCTGCCCTTCCCCGGGATGATCTCGACCAGGGTGGCCTTCTTCTGGATCGCCTCGTCGATGATCCCGCGGAGCGCCTTGTCGATCTCGGTGCCCTTGTTGAAGATGTCGTGGAGATCCAGCTTGAGCTTCACAGCCGCAGCCTACCCAGCGGCGGACGAGCCCCGGCCGCCGTTCTTGCCCAGCCACGCCTCCACCCGGCGCAGCGCGTCCTCGTAGGCGTCGTGCCGCTTCATCGCCGCGGCCAGGCGCAGGTGCGGCAGGGCCTCACGGAAACGGCCGGCCCTCTCCAGGGTCCGGCCGAGCACGTGGTGCGCGTAGTGATCCGAAGGATCATGCTCGATCAACGCTCTGAGCTGGGTCTCCGCCCCGGCCAGCTGCGCCGAGTTGAAATACGCGCGGGCCAGGAGCTGGCGTACGGCGGTGTTGTGCGGCTCGGCCTCGACGATCGGCTCGAGCATCCGGGCGGCGCCGAGCGGGTCGCCGGACTCGAAGACGAACGTGGCCCTGCGGTACTCCTCCAGAAGATCCACGAAACCGCACCTCCTGCTCGCGCCGCCCACTTCGACCAACGCTGGCACAACTCCCGCCGAACGGCGAGTGTTCCCTCGGGTCCAGCTTCCCGACAATTCACCCCAATCTGCAACTCCTGCGGCAGACAATGCCGAGGTGGGCGACTTCCCGCGTCACCTCGTCGAGGCCCCGCCGCGGCCCCGGTTCGGGCGTGCCAAGGCGGCCACGATCGGGCTGGTGACGCTCACCATGTGCCTCTTCCTGGCCGGTGCGACCCCGCGGCCGGCGGTCCGGTCGGCGGCGTTCGCGATCCCGGGCATGCAGGCGGTGGGCGCACCGCCCGCGGGACCCTCGTGGGCCCCGGCGCCCCGGGTGGAGCACGGTTTGGCGAGCGTCGCGGCCGCCCGGGGCCGGACGCTGGAGCTGCGTACCGAGGGCGGGAACGTCACCTTCCTGCCCGGCGTCAACCTCGGCAGCACCACCCCCGGCCACCTGCCCGGGGAGCTGGCGATCGGGGCCGAGCAGTACCGCGTGTGGTTCGCGGCGATGGGCTGGCTCGGGATCCGGGCGGTCCGGACCTACACGATCCACCCGCCCGCCTTCTACACGGAACTGGCCCGCTACAACCACGCCAACCCGGACCGTCCGCTCTACCTGATGCAGGGCGTCTACTTCCCCGACGAGTCGTACGTCGAGAAGGGCAACCTCTACGACGCCGCGGTGACCAAGGCGTTCCAGGACGAGCTGCGCGACGCCAGCGCGGCGGTACGGGGCCGGCTCGCCCGGGATCCGCAGCCGGGACGGGCGAGCGGCACGTGGACCGCCGACGTGACCCCGTGGCTGGCCGGCTGGATCATCGGCGTCGAGCTGGACCCGTACGCCGCCCGGGCCTCGGACCGGCGCAACCGCACCGCCCCCGCGACCCGCGGCCGGTACTTCCGCAGCGCCCCGGCCGCCTCCCCCACCGAACGCTGGCTGGCGGCCCGCATGGACGAGCTCGCCGGGTACGAGGCGGAGCAGGGCCTCAGCCAGCCGATCGCCTTCGTCAACTGGCCGACGACCGACCCGCTGCGGCACCCGGAGGAACCGCTCGAGCAGGAGGACCTGGTCCCGCTCGACGCCAACCACGTGCTCCCCACCGCCGCGTGGCCGGCCGGGACGTTCGCGAGCTACCACGCTTACCCGTACTACCCGGACTTCGAGCGGCACGAGCCGGCGCTCCAGGCGTACCGGTACGGCGGCCGGGTGGACCCGTACGCCGGTTACCTCGCCGCCCTGCGCCGCCACCACCGCGCCATGCCGACGGTGGTCACGGAGTTCGGCGTACCGTCGTCGCTCGGTTCGGCCCACAACGGCCCGCTCGGTCGCTCGCAGGGCGACCACAGCGAGCGGGATGCCATGCGGATCGACGCGGAGCTGCTGCGGCTGATCAAGGATCAGGGGCTGGCCGGCGGCTTCCTCTTCTCCTGGGCGGACGAGTGGTTCAAGTTCACCTGGAACACCGTCGCCCATCAGGGCGGCGAGCGCCGGCAGCTGTGGCACGACCCGCTCACCAACGAGCAGCACTTCGGGCTGATCGCGATGGATGCGGCCGGTCCGCCCGACGCGTCCGCGGCCTACCTGCTCGACGAGGAGTCCGCCTGGCCGGCCCGCCGGGTGACCGCGCGGATCGACGAGTCGTACGTGAACCTGCGCATCGGGCTGGGCAACTCACCGCCGGGCGCCCTGACACTCGGCTTCGACGTGCTCCCCGGGCTCGTCGGCAAGCCCGCGCCGGGCAGCGGTGACGGGGAGGCGGACGCCGCGTTCGTGCTCGATCTCGTGGCTCGCGGCGGGCAGGCGTACCTGCGGAAAGAGCTGGATCCGACGGTGCTCGACTACGACGTCCCGGCCGCCCTGCGCGGCCCGGCGCCGGACGGCTGGCGCCGCTTCGAGCTGGTGGTCAACCGCGAGCTGACGATCCCGGCCACGGGCGAGCGGCTGCCGGCGGAGCTGCAGAACGCCGGATCGCTGCGGTACGGCCGCCCCTCGGACGACAGCCGGGCCCTGTGGTACCGCGACGGCGACGACCTCGTGGTCCGCGTGCCCTGGGCGATGCTCGGGTACGCCGACCCGTCCAAGCACATGGTCGGCGTGCCGTCCGGCGGAAAGCTGACCCTGCAGGCCGGCCCGGGCGTCGGCGTGACGGTCTCCGCCTCCGGGACGGATCAGGCGGTCGGCAGGGTGACCTGGACGAACTGGAACCGGGTCTTCTCCACCGAGCGGCTCAAGAACGGCGCCGAGCTGTTCCGCGACGCGGCGCTCGCGGTGACGGCTTCCTGACCAGCAGGGCGACCAGCCCGCCGCCGACCAGCATCGTGCCGATGGACACGAGCGCCACGGGGCTCAGCCCGGTCACCGGCAGGCCGCCGTCCCCGCCCGGCGGCAACTCGCGCGGCAGCGAGTGCGCGGCGCCCGAGGGCTCCGGCGCGATCGCCGCAGGCGCCGCGGTCACGAAGTCGCTCACCGTCACCCCGTCGCTGGTCTTGACCAGCACGGCAACGTCGTAGTCCCGGCCGTTGCGCAGGTTCTTCAGCTCGCACCCGCTCGCGCCGGGCGCGTCGAGTCTGCATCCCGCCTCGTTCCCGGCGGTCGTCACCCAGAGATACTCGAACCGCCCGCTGCCCAGGTCCGTGGGCGGCCGCCAGGAAACCCGCAGGCCGCCGTCGAGGGCACGCACCCGCAGGCCGGTCGCCGCCGCGGGGGGTCGCGGCAGACCCTCGACCCGCACCGGTACGGCGGACAGCGACGTGACCCCCGCACCGAGCTGACCGTCGCGCCCCGCACCCCAGCAGGACGCGTAGCCCTGGGAGTCGAGGGCGCACGTGTGGTCCGTGCCGGCGTCAACAGCGACGAACGGCCCACCTCTTCGGCACGACGCCCGCCCCGCACGGTCGAGGCCGCACATCTGCCGCCCCCCGGCGCTGATCGCGGAGAACGGCCCGGTCGTCCTCGCCTTCGGCGTCCAGCAGGTGGCCATCCCCTCCGCGTCGAGCGCGCACGGCCCCGCCGCCCCGACCGTCACCTGCCGGACCTTGCCGTCGGTCCAGAGCGCCGCGGGCCGGTCGCCGTCGGGAACCCCCGACCCCCAGCAGTACGCGACCCCGCCCGCCGTGGCTGCGCACGTACTGTCACCGCCGGCCGCGATGTCGACGACCGGATCCGTCATGCCGACCCGCGCCGGCGCCGAGGATCCCGCCGTTCCCGGTACGCCCAGCTGCCCATGCGAGTCGTCACCCCAGCACCACACCGCACCTTCGTCGTCCAGGGCGCACGTGTGCCGGTCGCCGGTCGCGATGTCGACGAGCGTCCGGGCCGCGAGGGCTCGTACCGGCTCGGGCCCTTCCCGGTCGGTACGCCCGCCGTCGCCCAGCTGCCCCGCGGAGTCGTCACCCCAGCAGTACGCGACCCCGTTCACGTCGATGCCGCAGGTGTGGGCCCGCCCGGCGTCGATCTGCACCGCGTGGTGCAGTGCCACGACCGGCTCGCCGAAGCCGTGCGGCCGGGCGCCGTCGCCGAGCTGGCCGGACGAGTCGTCACCCCAGCAGTACACGTCGCCCACGCTGGTGGTCGCGCACGAGTGGGCTCCCCCGGCGGCGACCTGGGCCGGCCCCGCGGAGGCGATGCGCAGCGTGTCGGCGGTGACCCCCGGTGGGTACGCCGCCCCGGCGGCAGCCGGCGACGCCGGAGCCAGGGCGAGGAACAGCGCGGTGACGGCACCAGCGATACGGCCCAGTCGCACCCGTTCCTCCGCTCACCCGCCCGACACAACGCGGGAATTATGCGGAGTATTGAGTCCTAAGTCCGTTTTGACACGCAGTCCTCACCGCGAGCGGCCGGCGGTCATCGTCACGCCGGCGATCCGGCTCACTCCCTATGGGCGGCATCCACAGGTGGTACACAGGAAGCCGAAAGCCGTCACACAACACGGCCCAAGACAGTAGGGGCATGACGATGGCGAACGCAGACCCCAGCAGCGAGCTCCGGCGGCCCGACGGCGGCCCGGTCCGGGTTCTGGTGGTCGACGACGAGCCCACCCTGGCCGAGCTCCTGTCGATGGCGCTGCGCTACGAGGGCTGGGAGGTGCGCAGCGCGGGCGACGGCCAGACCGCCGTGCGTACCGCCCGGGACTTCCGCCCCGACGCCGTCGTCCTCGACATGATGCTGCCCGACATCGACGGCCTCGAGGTGCTGCGCCGGCTGCGCGGCGAGACGCCCGAGGTGCCGGTGCTGTTCCTCACCGCCAAGGACTCGGTCGAGGACCGGATCACCGGCCTGACCGCCGGCGGCGACGACTACGTCACCAAGCCGTTCAGCCTCGAGGAGGTCGTCGCCCGGCTCCGCGGCCTGATGCGCCGGATGGGCCGCTCCCCGATGCGCACCGACTCCGAGCTCATCGTGGGAGACCTCAGCCTGGACGAGGACAGCCACGAGGTACGCCGCGGCGGCGACCTGGTTACCCTCACCGCGACGGAGTTCGAGCTGCTGCGCTATCTGATGCGCAACCCCCGCCGCGTGCTGAGCAAGAGCCAGATCCTGGACCGGGTCTGGAACTACGACTTCGGCGGCCAGGCCAACGTCGTGGAGCTCTACATCTCGTACCTGCGCAAGAAGATCGACGCAGGCCGCGCCCCGATGATCCACACCATGCGCGGCGCGGGCTACGTCCTGAAGCCGGCCGACTGACATGCCGGCCCTCCCCCACCCGGCCCGGTGGCCTTCCCCGGCGGGCTGGTCCCTGCGGACGCGCCTGATCGCCATCGTGATCGTCCTGCTCACCGTCCTGGGCCTGGTCGTCGGCGCGACCGCCGAGATCTATCTCCACAACACCCTTTACCAGCGCCTCGACACCCAGCTCAGCGAGGCGAGTGAGCGCGCCAGGGGCGGCCCCGGCCGGGCCGGACCACCGAATTCCGGACCGTTCTTCCACTTCGACACCGCGACCGAGCCGCCGCCGGGAGCCCAGAACAACTGGATCGTGCTGATCTTCACCAGGTCGGATGCGGGAGCGGTGACCCAACTCGGCGGGGGTGTCGTCAAATACAAGGAGGCCGACACCAACGGCGGCGAGACCTCGCGTGGTCAGCGCAACGAATATGTCAAGGCGCCCGACTCCGCCGTGAACACGCTCTCGACATTGACGCCCGACGGCGCGCATGTCGACGTGGACCTCGGCGACGAACTGGACGATTACCGGGTGGTCAGCATGACCCCCGATGGCAACACCATGATCGTCACCGGTATCCCGCTGAGGGACACCGAACAGACGTTGCTCGCCGTGGCCGGCGTGACCGGGGGTGCGGTGCTGCTGGCACTCGTCGCGGCCGGGTGGGCCGGAGCGGTGATCATCCGACGAAACCTCAAGCCGCTGAGCCGGGTCGCCGCCACCGCGACCAAGGTCTCCGAGCTGCGGCTCGACGAAGGGGAGGTCGACCTGGCCCAGCGGGTTCCCGCGGCCGACACCGACCCGCGCACGGAGGTCGGCGCGGTCGGCGCGGCGCTCAACCGCATGCTCGACCACGTCGGCAACGCCCTGGAGGCGCGGCACGCCAGCGAGATGCAGGTGCGCCAATTCGTGGCCGACGCCAGCCACGAGCTCCGCACCCCGCTCGCCGCGATCCGCGGCTACGCCGAGTTGAGCCGCCGCAGCCGCACTGAGGTGCCGGAGGAGATCGGCCACGTGCTGCGCCGCGTCGAGTCCGAGGCGCAGCGGATGACCGCCCTGGTGGAGGACCTGCTGCTGCTCGCCCGCCTCGACGCCGGCCGGCCGCTGGCGCACGACCCGGTCGATCTGACGATGCTGGTGGTCGACGCTGTCAGCGACGCGCATGCGGCGGGCCCCCGCCACGACTGGCAGCTGGACCTGCCCGAGGAGCCGGTCACGGTCACCGGCGACGGCCAGCGGCTGCACCAGGTGCTGGCCAATCTGCTGGCCAATGCCCGTACGCACACCCCGGACGGCACCACCGTGACGGTCGGGGTCGCCGCGGAGGAGGGCTCGGCGGTCCTACGGGTGACGGACGTGGGCCCGGGAATCCCCGCCGAGCTCCAGCCGCACATCTTCGAGCGGTTCGCGCGCGGCGACAGCTCTCGCTCACGGGCGGCCGGCAGCACCGGTCTGGGCCTGTCGATCGTGCACGCGGTGGTGACCGCGCACGGCGGCACAGTCGGCGTCGACAGCCGGCCCGGGCGTACGGAGTTCACCGTGCGGCTGCCGCTGACCCCGGCCCTACCGGCCGAGCCGGATGCCGTCCATGAGCACGTCCCGGAGGTCGTCCAGTAGCGCACCGGCCGCGTCCCCGTCGGAGACGTGCAGCTCCAGCGGCACCGATTCGCGGTCGCGGCCCACCAGGACGTCGAGGGCGCACAGCGCGCGGCCGGCCAGATCGCTGGTCACGCCCTCGATCGCGGCGGCACGCAGGCGGTCGTCGAGCCACGGCCGGCCCTGTGCTTCCGGGAGGCCGGCCGCGATGGCCGCGACGGCGGCGAGCGCCTGCTCCGGCGGGATGTCCCCGAGCAGCACCTGGGGCGTCTCCCAGACCCGCAGCACCACCAGGGACACCGCCTGCCGGCGTTCCGCCGGGGACAGCTCGGACAGGCCGTCGAGGAGGTGCGGCGGGCTCGCGTTGTTCATGCGTCTCATGTCAGCACACGCAACTTGCATGTGCCCATACCCCGGCTGACGGACACTCTCCGCCTTCCATGGGCTACCATGACCGCGTGTCCCGTTGGTATTCGTGGTTGCCCACGTATTCATGGTTTCAGTGGCCGGCTCCGCCGGTGGCTCGGCCATGAGGTCATGACCTGAGACACCCCAGCAGGGCCGGCAGAGGCAGCGACGCGAAGTCGCTGCCTTTTCGTTTGCAACGAGCCGGCCCAACGCCCGGGGACGCCGGCCCCGGGAGCCGGCGGAGGAGAAGGAAGACACCGTGACCATCCCCGAGGTGCAGCGGGTCAGCGACCACCGCATCGACCGCGTCGTGCCGCTCATGAGCCCCGCCCTGCTCCACCACGAACTCCCGCTGACCCACGAGCTGTCCGCGAGCGTGCTCGACAGCCGCAGTCAGGTGGAGGCCGTGCTCGACGGCCGAGATCCGCGCCTGCTCGTCGTCGTCGGCCCCTGCTCGGTGCACGACCCGGTCGCCGCCGCCGAATACGCCGACCGCCTCGCCGCCGAGAAGGAGCGGCTCGCCGACGACCTGCTGATCGTCATGCGGGTCTACTTCGAGAAGCCGCGCTCGACCGTCGGCTGGAAAGGCCTGATCAACGACCCGGCCCTGGACGGTACGGGTGACGTGGGCAAGGGCCTGCGCATGGCCCGGTCGCTGCTGCTCGAGGTGCTGGAGCGGGGGCTGCCCGTGGCGGTGGAATTCCTCGACCCCATCACCCCGCAGTACATCGCGGACACCGTGGCGTGGGGCGCGATCGGTGCCCGTACGGTCGAATCTCAGGTGCACCGCCAGCTCGCCTCCGGCCTGTCCATGCCGATCGGCATGAAGAACCGCCCCGACGGCAGCATCGGCACCGCGATCGACGCGATCAACGCCGCAGCCGTGCCGCACGTCTTCCCCGGCATCGACGTCTCCGGCACCCCGGCGATCATGCACACGAGCGGCAATCCCGACTGCCACCTGGTGCTGCGCGGCGGCAAGGGCCCCAACTACAGCGCGGAGGACGTCCAGGCCTCGCTCGAGCTGCTCCGCCAGGCCGGCCTCCCCGGGCGGGTCGTCGTCGACTGCTCGCACGGCAACAGCAACAAGGATCACCTGCGCCAGCCGATCGTCGCGGACGACGTCGCGGGCCAGCTCGAGGCGGGCCAGCAGGGCATCCGCGGTGTGATGCTGGAGAGCTTCCTGATCCCGGGCCGCCAGGACCTGGGCGGTGAGCTCGCGTACGGCCAGAGCGTCACGGACGCATGCATGGGCTGGGAGCCGACCGTGGGCGTCCTGGAGCGCCTGGCCGCGGCGTCGGCGAAGCGGCGTTCCGCCTTCACAGGGGCGGCACAGTAACGGCATAAGGGCCCGACAGGCGGGCGGAAGACAGTACGGGTGTCAGAGCTTCCGCCTGCCTTAAGGACCCTTGATGACCTCGACGCTGCCCGTACCGCCGATGGTGGAGCCGGTGGACCCACCGGCCGCGCCCCCCGCGGCGCGCAACCCGTCCCGCTGGTCGGTGTTCTTCCGCGGCCGTCCGGACGACGCGCCGTGGGTCCGGCTGTCACTCCTCGCCCTGCTTCTGCTGACCGGTGTGCTCTACATCTGGGGCCTGGGCGCCTCGGGCTGGGGCAACGCCTTCTACTCGGCCGCGGTGCAGGCCGGCTCGGAGAGCTGGAAAGCCTTCTTCTACGGCTCGTCCGACGCGGCCAACTCGATCACCGTCGACAAGACGCCCGCCTCGCTGTGGGTGATGGCCCTTTCCGTACGGATCTTCGGCCTCAGCTCGTGGAGCATCCTCGTCCCGCAGGCGCTGATGGGCGTCGCCACGGTCGGCCTGCTCTTCACCACGGTCCGCCGCTGGTACGGCCCGGCCGCCGGCCTGATCGCCGGCACGGTGTCGGCGCTGACCCCGATCGCCGTGCTGATGTTCCGCTTCAACAACCCGGACGCGCTGCTGGTGCTGCTCACGGTGGCCGGGGCGTACGCGACCGTCCGGGCGATCGAGAACGGCTCGACGAAGTGGCTCATGCTCGCCGGGGTCTTCGTCGGTTTCGGCTTCCTCACCAAGATGTTGCAGGCCCTGCTGGTCGTGCCCGCGTACGCCCTCGCGTACCTGGTCGCCGGACCGCCGAAGCTGGGCAGGCGGCTCGGGCAACTGCTCCTCGCCGGGCTCGCGCTGGTCGTGTCGGCGGGCTGGTACATCGCGATCGTCGAGCTGGTGCCGGCGTCGATGCGGCCGTACATCGGTGGTTCGCAGAACAACAGCCTGCTCGAGCTGACGCTGGGCTACAACGGCCTCGGCCGGCTCAGCGGCGACGAGACCGGCAGCGTCGGCGGCGGTGGCGGCAACGGTGGCGGCAACTGGGGTTCGACCGGGCTGCTGCGAATGTTCGACACCGCGCAGGGCGGTCAGATCTCGTGGCTGCTCCCGGCCGCACTGATCGTGCTGGTCGCCGGTCTGGTCCTCACCGTACGCGCGGCGCGTACCGACCGGCTGCGCGCCGGGCTGATCCTGTGGGGCGCCTGGCTCGTCGGCACGGGGCTGGTGTTCAGCTTCATGCAGGGCATCTTCCACGCGTACTACACCGTGGCGCTGGCGCCGGCGGTCGGTGCGGTGGTCGGCATGGGCGCGGTGCTGCTGTGGCGGGTCCGGCGCAACCCGTTCGCGGCGGTCGCGCTTGCGGCGGCGATCGGGGTGACCGCCTGGTGGTCGTGGCACATGCTCGGCTGGAGCCCGGACTTCGTGCCGTGGCTGCGCTGGGTGGTGCTGGTCGGCGGCGTGCTGGCGGCGCTGGGCGTGCTGGCCTCGCTGCGGCTGCCGGCGAAGGTGGCGCTCGCCTCGGCCGCTCTCGCGCTCGCGGCGGTGCTCGCCGGCCCGGCGGCGTACGCCGTCCAGACCGCCTCGGAGCCGCACACCGGCTCGATCCCTTCGGCGGGACCGGCGACGCAGGGCGGCGGCTTCGGCCCCGGCGGCGGACGCGGCGGCCCGGGCGGGATGCGCGGCGGTTTTCCGGGCGGCGGCTTCCCCGGGGGCGGCTTCCCGGGCGGCGGCCCAGGTGGCTTCCCCGGCGGCTTTCCGGGCGGCGGCACGACCGGCACGGCCCCTGGCGGCACAACGGGCACCGCCCCCGGCGGCACGACCGGCGTTCCCGGCCCGGGCGGCTTCGGAGGCAACCGCGGCGGCGGCATGGGCGGCCTGCTCGACGCCGCCACCGTCAGCGACCAGATGAAGGCGCTGCTGGAAACGAACGCCGACAAGTACACCTGGGTGGCGGCTGCCGTCGGCTCGCAGAACGCCTCGGGCTACCAGCTCGCCACGGAGAAGCCGGTCATGGCGATCGGCGGCTTCAACGGCAGCGACCCGTCGCCCACGCTGGCGCAGTTCCAGCAGTACGTCACCACGGGGAAGATCCACTACTTCATCGGCGGGGGCGGCTTCGGCGGCCGGGGCGGCTCCGGCGGGGGCAGCAACGCGAGTTCGCAGATTGCCGAGTGGGTCGCGTCGACATACCGAGCACAGACCGTCGACGGGGTGACGGTCTACGACCTGACCACGCAGTGACCACACACGACGACCACCAGGCGGCTTCCGGTGACGGGGGCCGCCTGCGGCGCGTCCGCACTCATAGGCCGGGCACAGCGTCGCCACACAACGGGCAAAGCAGCGCCGACGACCTTGGTGGCATGAGCCTTTCCACGTTGCCCTCGCAGGCCTCCGCGCTGATCCGGTCCGCCGCGCCGGTGCTCGATGTCGTCGTTCCGGTCTACAACGAGGAGATCGATCTC
This sequence comes from Actinoplanes sp. NPDC049681, assembly GCF_044465265.1. Classification (NCBI taxonomy): domain Bacteria; kingdom Bacillati; phylum Actinomycetota; class Actinomycetes; order Micromonosporales; family Micromonosporaceae; genus Actinoplanes; species Actinoplanes sp. NPDC049681. The sequence continues at coordinate 169,802 of NZ_JBITLP010000003.1, read as the reverse complement.
GAGCCGTGCGTGCAGCGGTTGCACGCGTACCTGGCGGGTGGGTTCCCGTACCGGTTCCGGATCACGATCGCGGACAACGCGAGCACCGACTCGACGGCGGACGTCGCCCGCCGGCTGGCCGCCACGCTGCCCGGGGTGACCTCGGTGCACCTGGCCGAGAAGGGTCGCGGGCGGGCGCTCAAGCACGTGTGGACGCATTCGGACGCGGCGGTGCTCGCGTACATGGACGTGGACCTGTCGACCGACCTGGGCGCCCTGCTGCCGCTGGTGGCGCCGCTGATCTCCGGCCACTCGGACCTGGCGATCGGCTCCCGGCTGGCCCGCGGCTCCCGGGTCGTCCGGGGCGCGAAGCGGGAGTTCATCTCGCGCAGCTACAACCTGATCCTGCGGGGCACTCTCTCGGCCCGTTTCTCCGACGCGCAGTGCGGATTCAAGGCGATCCGCGCGGACGTGGCCGAGCGGCTGCTGCCGATGGTGGAGGACACCGGCTGGTTCTTCGACACCGAGATGCTGGTCCTGGCCGAGCGCGCCGGCCTGCGCATCCACGAGGTGCCGGTGGACTGGGTCGACGACCCGGACAGCCGGGTGGACATCGTCGCGACCGCGATGGCGGACCTGCGGGGGATCGCCCGGCTCACCCGGGGGCTGGGCACCGGGCGGCTGCCCCTGGCAGCCCTGCGCGAGCAGCTCGGTCGCAATCCGCTGCCGGTGGCGGGCGTACCCGCGGGGCTGACCGGGCAGCTATTGCGCTTCGGCGCGGTGGGCGTGGCCAGCACCCTGGCGTACCTGGTGCTGTATGCCATTCTTCGCCCGGGTGTCGGTCCTCAGTGGGCGAACCTCACGGCACTGCTCGTCACGGCGGTGGCCAACACGGCGGCCAACCGCCGGCTCACCTTCCGGGTACGCGGCAACGACGGCGCCTGGCGCCATCAGGCCCAGGGGCTGGTGGTCTTCGCCGTCGGCCTGGGTCTGACCAGCGGCTCCCTGGGGCTGTTGCACGCGCTGACCGTCCCGGCCACCGCGCTGGAGCTCGGGGTGCTCGTGATCGCCAACCTCGTGGCCACCGGCGTCCGCTTCCTGCTGATGCGCAGCTGGGTCTTCCGGGCACACCGGCCGGGGCATGAACCGAGCATGAACACAACCCCCTCAACGGTATGAATTCCGTGACCTACGGGTAACAATAGGGGCATCGACCGGGATGGTTCAGCGTCCCGGTCGTCGTGCCCCTACAGTCCGGGCCCCGCCGGAGGTGCGACATGCTCAACAAGGAAGACAGCCGCCGGTTGGCTCAGCTGGAACGGCAGCTCCGCCGCGAAGACCCTGACTTCTGTTCCCGCATGACCGGCGGGCATCCGGCCCGCAAGCCCGTACCCGTCTCGCTGATCCTGGCCGCCACCGTGATCTGGGCGGCGGCGCTGATCCTGGCCGTGGTGGGCTGGTGGGCCGCCGCGATCGTCGCCGGGGTCTGGGCCCTGGTCATCATGGTGGCGCTGGGCTACCGCTGCCGCCCGGCGCACCGCGGCGGGCCGGACATCCTGCCCCCGGTCTGGTAAGGCTCAGACGTCGAACGACACGGTCACGTCCGGGACCTCACGAGCCCGGGCCACCTGGGCCGCCTCACCCTCCAGAGCCTTGCGCGCCTTGGCGGTCAGCGTCGCGAACGGCGTCACCGTGAGGTCGACCCGCTTGCGGCCGGCCATCTTGGCCCGCCACACGCCGGCGATCTCCCCGTCCACCAGGATCACGCCCGGATTGCCGAGGATCCGCCAGACCTCCTTCTGTCTCGTCTTCTCAGGCACCAGCACGTCGCGGTCCCGGGCCTGCAGCAGCGGGTCCATCCCGGGCAGGAAGCGCACCCCGGTGACCGGATCGGCATCGGACAAGGCCTGCACCGAGCCGGACGGCAGCCACGCCTTGCGCCCGTCCACCCGCACCTCCTCGAGACCCGAGGCCGGCCAGACCTTCTTGATCTCCGCCGCCGGGCTGCCCAGATACTTCGCCACCTCGGCGGGCCCGGCCGGGCCGAGCAGCCGCAGATACGTCGTGATGAGCCGGTCGATGCCCTCGTTCGCCGTGGGCTGCGGCGGCGCGCCGGGGATCGGGCCGAGGGTCGCGTCCCGGCCCCGCGACTCCACCTGGACTCCCCCGGCCAGCCCGGAGTGCTGCCAGACGCTGCCGGAGACGTGCCGGGCGCCGCAGGTGCGGCAGTCGTACGTCAGCTCGCGCGGCACCCGCCGGCTCACCTCGGTGCTCACCTCCCCGCGCGGCATCGAGGACGTCACCACCTCGCGGAAGGCCGCCGCGGTCACCTCGAAAGCCTTGATGCCCAGCTTGCCGCCGTCGGGGATCTGGGCACTCTTGATGCGCGCGGAGGCGTCCGCATCGCTGACCGGCCACAGTGCCTTGACCAGGGCGGCGAGGTCGCGCTTGCGGTGCAGATGCGGCGCGCCTCGGGCGGCCCAGACCATGATCAGCCTGCCGTCGCCGAGCGGCGCACCGGTGCGCGCCGCGAGGGCCACCTGGACGGAACCGGGCGCGTACTCCTGGACGCCCAGGTCGAGCACGGCAAGGTCACCCGGTCGCTGCTCACCCCGCTCGGCCAGGCCGAGGGCGGCCACCCGATAGGCCATCACCCGTTCGCGGTCGACGTTCATGCGCGCATCTCCGATCAGCCGCGACGACCGTACCGCCGGGCGGCGACGTTTCTCAGCCGTTCCAACCGGCTGCCCGCGCCCACGGAGACGAGTTCCCAGGTGTCGAGGCTGCTGGGGCCGTACGGGCCCTCCTGCAGGATCGGCGGCTCACCGGTCAGCCGGTAGCCGCAGCGGCGCGCCACCGCTGTGCTCGAGGTGTTGCCCGGGTCGATGCGCAGGAGCAGACGGCTGAGGCCGATCGTGCTGCGGGCGTACCCGGAAAGCAGTGAGAGTGCCGCGCTCGCGAGCCCGCGCCGGCGGTGCTGGGCACTGACCAGGTAACCCAGCTCGGCCTCCCGCAGGCCGGCGTCGACGCCGAAGAGCAGCACCTCGCCCAGCGGCTTGCCGCCGTCGGTGGTGATCGCCAGCTGGATGCGCTGCCCGCTGAGCCGCCCCTGCCGGGCGCGTTTGAGGTAGGCCACTCCGGCCTCGGCGTCGAACGGCGACGGCATCGGGGTCCACCGGGCGATGTCGGGCTCGTCGAGCATCGCCACCAGCTCGTCGAGGTCCTCGTCCCGCCACTCGCGCAGCGTGATGCCGTCCCCGGTCAGCGTGATCGGATAGGGCAGGCGGCCGGAGGTCGTCATGCGCCGATCCTGCCCGTAAGCACCCGGTTCCTGCCAGTAGGCAACACCCCGCCACCGGGTGAGTGAACCCTTCGCGGTGGTGCGGTATCCCGCAAACCCCAGCCGTGACTCGCATCCGCGTCGTACTCGCGTGACCGCCTGTCAACTTATCGACAGACGTCTCCGCCATGGTTTCCTGATCCGATGCGCCACGACGACGACCACTGGATCCGCTTCAACGGCGTGCAGGGCGGGCGCCCGGTGCGCCCCCTGTGCCGGTCGGCGATCGCCGCGGCGGGGCCGGGCGGGTCCCGTACGGCCGTCGACCTCGGCTGCGGCGCCGGCATCGAGACGAGGGCGCTGCTCGACGCCGGCTGGCGGGTGTACGCCGTCGACGGCTCGCCGGAGAGCCCGGCCGTGGTCACCCGTACGGTCGGCGGTGTCCACGACCGGCTGACGGTGGACGTACGCCACTACGCCGAGCTGTCCGAGCTGCCGGCGGCCGACCTCATCTACGCCGGGTACTCGCTGCCGTATCAGGATCCGGCGTCGTTCCACCGGATCTGGGGGCTGATGCGCGCCGCGCTGCGCCCGGGCGGCGTGCTCGCCGTCAACCTGTTCGGCGAGAACGACTCGTGGGCGGGTTCTCCGGGCGAGACCTACCTGAGCGGCGCCGAGGTGCGCGCCCTGCTCGACGGCCTGGAGATCCGGTCGTTCGCCGAGGAGGACGCGGACGGGCCGGCGTTCAGCGGGCCGAAGCACTGGCATGTCTTCGACGTTCTGGCCGTCAGGCGAACGTCTCCGCCGGCAGATCCAAACCCGTCATCTGGGACGTGAGCTCCTCGACCGGGCCGGCGGCCCGCGCGAAGTCGTCCCACTCGACGGTGCTCATCCCTGCATACTTCGCCTCTCGCGCGGCGGGGTGAACTCCGGCTGGTCGAGGACGCGGAGCCAGGTGCCGTCCGGCTGCCGGCGGACCACCTGTGCGCGGGCTCCGGCGCCGTCCTTCGGCGGGGTGGAGGTCAGTGCCAGTTCCCCACTGATCAGCGTCGGGAGCGGCGGCTCCGGTTCGAAGGCCGGCAGGTGGGGCAGGGCGTCCTCCCAGAACCTGCGGATAGCCTCTCTGCCGACGGTCCGGCTGCCCGGTGGGTACGCCATCACGGCGTTCTCCTCGTACAGCAGGGCGAGCCCCTCGGCGTCCTTGGCGTTGGCGCGCTCGACGAACAGGCGGGTGAGGTCCTCGGGCGTACGCGCTTTCTCTCGTTCGGTCATGCCCCCAGCGTTCCTCCGTTGGGACGACAAGTCCAACAAATAGTTCTTCACTCAGCTATGATCCATGCTCATGGATCTGCGGCAGCTCGAATACTTCGTCGCGGTGGCCGAGGAGGCCAACTTCACCAAGGCCGCCGAGCGCGTGCACATCACCCAGTCAGGGGTGAGCGCGCAGATCCGGCAGTTCGAGAAGGAACTCGGCGCCGACCTGTTCGACCGTTCGTCCCGGATGGTCCGGCTGACGGCCGCCGGGGCCGCTGCGCTGCCGCACGCAAGACAGGCGCTCGCCGCCGCGCAGGCGGTCCGACAGTCGATCGACGACGTGACCGGGCTGGTCCGCGGCCGGCTCCGGCTCGGCATGGTGACCGGATGCACGGTGACGCCGCTGTTCGTCGCGCTGGCGTCCTTCCACCGCGCGTTCCCGCGGATCGAGGTGACGCTCAGCGAGGCCAACTCGGACGCGCTGATCGAGGACGTCCGCGCGGGAGACCTGGACATCGCCCTCGTCGGGGCGGCCGGCGCGATGCCCGGCGACCTGGCGTCGGTCACCCTTGTCAGTGAGGGCCTCGTCGCCCTGGTGCCCGAGGACCATGTCCTGGCGGAGAAGGACGAGGTGACGCTGCGACGGCTGGGTGCGTACCCATTGGTGTGCCTGCCGTCCGGAACCGGGATCCGCAGCGTGCTCGATCAAGCTTGCGCCGCGGAGGGCCTGCGCCCGAACGTCGCGCTGCAGGCGACGGCACCGGGCGCCGTCGCCGACCTGGCCGCACGCGGGCTGGGGGTCGCGGTGCTCAGCACCTCCATGGCCGCCGACCGACCGGAGCTGACCGCCGTCCCGATCGCCGGCGTCGACGTGCCGGCGCTGCTGGCGCTGGTCTGGCGCAAGGAGGGGAGCACTGTGCTGCGCGCGCTGCTGCCTCACTGCCGCCGGGCGTTCGACCTATAGGAGATCACCGGCGCAGGCGACCCGCGCCTGCTCGTTCCACTCCCTTGCGTCGAGCACGGCGGTCGCGGTGCGTTCCCGGTCGTCGTACGTGCGGACCGCCAGCTCCACCGAGAGCCGGCCGATGGGCAGCCCCCGGGCGCAGACGACCCGGATGTCGGCGTCCGCCTGCACCGCCTGACCGTGCTTGATCCAGCGCCGCTCCTCGGCGGCCCGTACGGTCAGCCCCGCCCGCACGAACCGCAACCCGTGCACGTCGACCGGCAAGGGACCGGCGTTGACGAGCGTGACCCGGCGGGTGAGGGAGGCGTCGACGACCTTGCCGCCGGCCACCACACCGCCCACCCCGGCGTCGTTGGCCTGCGGTCCGGTGTCGGCCAGCAGCAGCACGGAGACCTCGCTGCTGCGAGCCCGGTCCGCCTGCCACCGGCCCCACACGGAGGTTCCGGCGCCACCGGCAACGAAGATCATCACAGCGGCCAGCGCGGTCCCGACGCGGCGCCGGGCCGGCTTCGACCGTACGGCGGGAGCCCGGTCCAGATCGATCACGCTCATGGCCCGTCAAACGCGACGACGAGCCAACGGTGATGGCGCCGCTACCGCTCCACGCAGAATTCGTTGCCCTCGGGATCCTGCATGACCGTGAGTTCTCCATGCTTCGCGGCCACCGTCGCGCCCAGCGCGGTCAGCCGGGCCACCTCGTCCTCGACGGTGCCGGGCGCCCGCAGATCGAAATGCATCCGGTTCTTGACGGTACGTGGCTCCGGCACCCGCTGGAACCACAACGTCGGTCCGCCCCACCCGGGAGGCTCCACGTAGGCCTTGGCGGAGGTCGACTCCTCGTCCACCTCCCCGCCGAGCGCCGCGGCCCAGAACTCGGCGACGACCAGGGCGTCCTGGCAGTCGAAGGTCACGCTCTTGACGTAGGTCGGCATGGCCGGGACGGTACGCCGCAGGTGGGCGCGGCTCAATCACCATTCGCGCCCCGACGGGTGCGATGAGAGGATTTCCGGCATGCCGGAGGCCCAGGGATTCGAGCTGACCCACGTCCTCCCCGGCCTCCCGACGAACACCTATGACCTCTCCTGGTCACCCGACGGCCGGTTGCTGGCCGCCGGCGCCGACGGTGGCGTCGTCGCTCTCTGGCAGGCGGAGGGGGACGGTCCGCGGATATTGCAGGGTCCGTCGTCGGAGACGGCGCTGGCGGTTTTCTGGCATCCCACCAGGCCGGAGCTCGCCGCGGCCACCCGGCGCGACTTCGTGACCCTGTGGAATCTGGATTCGGACACCTCACGGTCGGTCGACGTCGGCGGCCTGTCCCACGCCGCATGGGAGCCCAGCGGCCGGCGCCTCGCCGCAGTGGACTTCGAGGGCTGCATCGGACTGTGGGACATGGAGCGCGGAACCCGGCTCAGCTTCAAGCGTGTCCACGACAGCTCGGTCTACGTCGTGGGCTGGGCCCCGGACGGCACGGCGTTGATCACCGGGTGCGAGGACGGCAGCGTGGCGATCCTCGATCCGGAGAGCCTGTCGGTGCGCTACCGGCTCGTCGGCCATTCGCGATACGTGTACGACCTCGCGGTCTCCCCCGGCAGCGGCTACGTCGCGTCGGGTTCCCAGGACAGCGACGTCCGCGTCTGGGACCTCCACAGCGGACGACAGGTCGCCATCCTCGAGGGCCACACCGGCTCCATCCTCTCGGTCGCGTTCTCGCCCGGAAACGAGATCCTCGCCTCGTCGGCCAAGGACGGCACCGTACGCCTGTGGCGATGCGAGGACTGGGAATGCGTGGCGACCATTCCCCGCGGCGGCCTGCGCTGGGCCGGCGGGCTCAGTTTCCACCCGCACAGACCGGTCCTCGCCGCCAAGGACAGCGCGGGCCACAGAGTCAATTGCTGGGGCCTGGACTACGACGCCCTGAGCGCGAGACCGATGTCCGGGAATTCGACGCGCTACGTGAACGCCAAGGTCGTCCTGGTGGGCGACACGGGCGTCGGCAAATCGGGCCTGGGCCTCGTGCTGAGCGGGGAGGAATACCGGGCCACCGACTCCACCCACGCCCGCAGCGTCCGGGTGGCGCACAGCGAACAGGTTCGCGGCGGCGGCTCGTCCATGGTGACCAGGGAGATCCTCCTTTGGGACCTGGCCGGTCAGCCCGGCTACCGGCTGGTGCACCAGCTGCACCTCAACGAGGTGACGGTCGCCCTCGTCGTCTTCGACTCCCGCAGCGAGACCGACCCCTTCACCGGCGTGAAGCACTGGCTGCGAGCCCTCGCCCAGGCCCGCCGCACCGAGGACCAGGGTGTGACACCGATGAAGATCTTCCTGGTCGCGGGCCGCATCGACCGCGGCGGTGTGGGGGTCGGCCGGCAACGGATCACCACGCTGTGCGAGGAGTACGGCATCGACGCGTTCTACGAAACCAGCGCCAAGGAAGGCCTGAACGTCGCCGAGCTCACCGACGCCATCCGGAACGCCATCCCCTGGGACCACCTGCCCACGGTCAGCTCGAACACCCTCTTCGACCGGATGCGCGACTTCCTGCTGGAGGAGAAGCAGGACGGGCGCCTGCTGGCCACCATGGACGACCTGTTCCGGGCGTACCGCGCCAAGTACCGCGACGACTCCGGCACCACACTGCGGGCGAACTTCGAGGTGTGCCTCGGACGGATCGAGAGCCGGGGACTGCTGCGCCGCCTCCGGTTCGGCGACCTCATCCTGCTGCAGCCGGAGCTGCTGGACGCGTACGCGTCAGCGATCGTGCAGACGGCCAAGGACGAACCGGACGGCCTCGGCTTCATCCCGGAGAACGACGTGCTGGCCGGACGCTTCACCCTCCCCGCCGGCGAACGCGTCAAGGACACTTCCCAGGAAAAACTCCTGATCATCGCCACCGTGGAGGAACTCCTCCGCCACGAGGTCGCGCTGAAGGAGACGACCGACAGCGGCGTCGACATCGTCTTCCCCGCCCAGTTCACCCGCGAGCGGCCGGAAGCCCCCCAGGTCCACGGCCACACCGTGACCCTGACCTTCGACGGCGCCCTCCAGAACGTGTACGCGACCCTGGCCGTACGCCTGGCCCGCTCCCGCCTCTTCACCCGCCTCGAGATGTGGCGCAACGCGGCGTCGTACCGGGCCACGGTCGGCGGCACCTGCGGCCTCTCGCTGCGCGAGCTGGAAGAGGGCCGCGGAGAGCTCGCGGTCTTCTTCGACGACCAGGCCAATCCGACGGTACGCCAGCAGTTCGAGGCGTACGTGATGGAGCACCTGCAGCTCAGATCGGCCCCCGGCTCGGTATCGGCCCGCCACATCCGCTCGTGCCCCGGATGCGGATACGTCCTCCCGGAAGACCTGATCCAGCGGAAACTCGCCCGCGGCGCGACGACCGCGACGTGCCCGGACTGCGAGGCCCAGGTCATACCCATCGGACAGGACACCCCGGTCCCGGCCGAGCAGTCCGCGGTCTCCGAGATGCACCGCAACGCCAACTCGTACCGCGACTCGGACATCGCGCAGACGGTCCTGCGAGGCAAGATCGAAACATCCGACTTCGACGTCTTCCTGTGCTACAACACCCGCGACCGCGAATCCGTCGTGGCGCTCGCCGAACGGCTCAAGGAGCGAGGCATCCTGCCCTGGCTGGACGTCTGGGAGATACCACCCGGCGTCCGATGGCAGAAGGTGCTTCGGAAGGGCCTGAAATCCGCCCGGTCGGCAGCGGTGTTCGTGGGACCCGGCGGACCCGGCCCATGGCAGGACCTCGAGGTGGAGACGCTCCTCCAGCACTACGCGCGACAGCACCGCCCGATCATCCCGGTGGTGCTGCCGGGGCGGCGCGGAACGCCGCGCATGCCGGGGTTCCTCGACCTGTGGCAGGTGATCGACATGCGGGAGCCGGAGACGGACCCCTTCGAGCGGCTGATCTGGGGCATCACCGGCCGCAAGCCGGAGGCTATTTGATCCTGCGGGTGGACCGCGCGAGGAGGGATTCGTACTCGGGGTGCTTGTCCAGCCAGCCGCCGAGGAACGGGCAGATGGGGACGACGGTACGGCCCCGGGCCCGAGCATCGTCCATAGCGGCCCGGGCGAGGGCCGAGCCGACGCCGTGCCCCTCGAAGGCCGGATCGACGTTGGTGTGCGTGTAGGCGATGATGCCGCCGGTCAGCTGATAGGTGATGACGCCGGCGAGGGTGCCTTCTTCGTCTCGGGCCTCGAAACGCTCCCGCTCGGGTACGTCGGTAACCGCGATCTCCACCCCGCCATCCAACCACGGCGGGTCCGAGGAGCCGGTACGTGGCGTCCTGGCCTCGGAGCAAGCGCTCAATGGGCAATCAGGGCGGACAACAAGGCTATCCGCGAGTGGGCCAGCGCCAATGGGTACGATCTGTCAGACCGTGGTCGGATTCCCACGGGCGTGGTGGAGGCATACGAGGCGGCCAAGAAGGTTCCGGCCGCAGCGCCAGAGACAGCCGCCCGTCGGCCGCGGGCGAAAGCGGCCGATGCGGGCAAGGCCGGTAAGGCCGCAGCAAGGAAGAAGGCTACTACCGCGGCGTGACTTTGCACGGGCCCAGGCGAGACTCCCGGGCTGCAGGCCGGTCTGCATGTAGTGCCAATCGCTCGGTTGGCACGGTCCGGCATGACGAGACCCAGGGTCGGCGGAAACGTAGATGGGCGGGGGATCGGTGCATTCAGTCCGTGTGAGGGCTGCGCCCCGGTGGCTGTTTCCCTGATAGGCAGCTATACGGCCATCACTCTTGCCGCCGCTGAGAGCGTGCGGCATCTCGCGCTTGAATGGTCTGGTCCTCGATCGGCCATCTCCAAAGCACCATGTCAGCCACTTCCAGCTCCGGAACGTCGTGTCCGCCGATACCCGCGACGCTCACAGGGAACGAAGGGTCAGTCGCAGTAACCACCCAATCTTTCGTGCCCGGAACCTCATAGCGTTCCGCCGACACAAACGCGCCGCCAATTTTTATCTCAGTCGGCGTGCCGGATGCCATGGAAATCAGTTCCAGTGCCTTGGCAGCGTCTCGTTGATCTGATATGTGGGTCTCCGCATATCTCCGCGTGAAAGGCAGAAGGGCGCTGAGCGTAAGACCGCTACGCTCAAGGGTTTTCGCTGACCAAATGCTCACGTCGGGGATATCTCCGCCGGCTCCGGCCGAGCGGGACAGCGTTACGGTCAGGAGTTCCTCGTCATGCCACGAGGTGCTGACAAGGTCAAGCCGAGGTTGTCCCACTTTGGGAGCGTCCCATAGAACAAAACCTACCTCATCCATTACTGACTCCTCACCGTCAAGACTCCTGGAATTGCCCCGCCAGCTCAGAGCCAACGAGGCATCCAGCACAGTACTGCATTCCGCGTTAAGCGACAGGGTACTCATCAGATGTCTTCTAGCGACGTATGCCCCACGGTGTCCCACGGAGAGGGCGGAGTAAGCAGGTCAGCGGGCACATCGGTGCCGGTCGGCGCGATCAGATAGTTGCCGGAATTGATGAGCAGGGTGGCGTTGTCATTAAGCAAAGAGGCGACTCCTTAAGTCGTAAAATAGAGATGCAGCCCCCCTTGGGCCGGATAGGCTTCATCCATGACCAGGGTGTGCCATATTGGCCCTCTCAGCCTTGAATGGCATGTGATTACCAAGCGGCAATCAGCTTGCCCCGGGAGATCCACGTCATGAGCCCAGCTTCACGCAGGACAAAACCCGCGGGCCGGGAAACCTAAAGTGCAATTAGGAACGTCCGATATTGTGGCCATGAACGCCGCAAGGTCAACGCTCCTACGCGTATCGTCAGCACCGACACTGGCACCGACGTCCGGCGTGAAGACCTCGCATAGCTTCGCGAAGGTAGTTGCGTTAGCGCTCATCGTGCCGGCGGGGCTGGCCGCTTGCGGCAACTCGGCATCCACGACAGAAGCGGCTTCGAAGGCGAAGACCAGCTACGTGGGAAAGGTGGACTTCCCGAAGGCCGCGTCTCAGCCGAAGAAGCCTGTCGCTAAACTAGTCCTGAAGTCATACAAGGTGAAGCGGGACCCAGGCGGCGAAATCGGGTGTCTTCCCATCCTCGGCTGCGCCGCAACGAAGAGCAACACCTTCGCTGCCACAGCGAAAATCAAAAACGCTGGGAATGCCTCAGCGGAAGACGGCAGCATCACGCTGATCATCTCGAAAGGCGGCTCCCCGGTAGCAACGCTCACCGCCGAGTCGACGGATATTGACCCAGGCTTCACCAAGACTCTCAACTTCTACAGTAACGACAATTACGAGTCCGGCACTTACGCTGCCGAGTTGAAGTACACGCCTTCCGATGACACCTATGAGAAAATGGAGGCGGAAGATGATGCTCAAGCGGCACGTGAAGACGCGGTTCAGCGAGAGCTGACCAAACGCCTGAACGAGTACAACAGCGTCGACTGTGATTTCGACTCGGACATGAAGTTTACGGCTGGTACGGAAGTTGAGTGTTCAGCCTCACTTACTGCCGAAGAATCCTCATGGGATGCGATGCGCAAGGTCATCGTCAAGTTCACCGACAACAAGGGCGCATACACCGCAGAGGTCGTCAAGCGATGACCTTGAAAAGGACGAGCACGCGAAGCATCTAGAATTCGGGCGTCACTTCAGCGCGGGTCCGGGGGCGGCGGACCTGTATGCGATAGGCGGTCTCGTAGCGCCACACCCCGGTGGGCAGGTCCGCGTATTGCACGGGGCCGGTTGCGGTGGCCCAGTCGGTGACCCGGCGCGGCGCTGAGGTCATTTCCACCCGGGTCAGGTGACCGCGGCCGGGCACGACGGTGTGATTGAAGTTGTAACGAGATTCGCTGCTGCGAGCGCCCCCGCCAATGAGGCTGAAGGCAAATAGAGGCTGTGGCTTAAGCGGCGCCGGCTGCCGTACTTGCGGGCCAGCGCCCGCGGGTCGGCCTCTGTATCGGAATCGTCGGCCGGGTCCAGTCCGCCGCTGAGCGCCGCCGGTGTTGAAGGCGCGACCGCGAACTTCTGTAGCACCTTCGCGTCGGCTTCCAGCTCCTGCACGGTGGCGCCGCGCAGCCGCGCGGCCAGCTCGTCAGGCAGGTTGAACCGGCGGGGCACGTCGCTGCGGGGGATTCAATTGGTGAGGCGCTATGCAGAAGCTCCACCGAAAAACCAGGCGCGCAAGGAACTAGTGGGAGTCACTCGGACGAGGCAATACTGCGGTTTTCGTCGTGAAAACGAAAAGTCAGCCGTTAAGCTCGTTGGCTCGGCTTCACTAGATCCAGCACACACGGAGAGCCTCCACCTCGAAAAAACTTCAGATTGGCAAGTCATGGGGAAGCGGAATAGAAATACGAGCAGGGCCGGTCGGAACAATCGAGGCCGCGTGGATACCTCGACAGAACCGGCGAGTCCGCAAAGGGCAGCCTCGCTAAATGGCCCCAAGCCGGCATCCGAAGCTGAGGTCAAGCCTGGCTTATGGAGTAGAATTACTCGCTATCCAAAGGCTACAATCGCCGCCGCATTGACCGCAGTATTGGTTAGCGCGGCGAGCGCTGTGGCTCTACAGCTAGTAGATGCCAATAAAGCCAAGGATGCGGTCAGAGATCGCGACGCAGGGCAATTCATCGATAGCTTTGCTGCTGGCGACGCTCTTCAGGTGACACTCTACAACATTCACGATGCTGGCGATTCGTGGACATCGGCCTTCAGTGTAGAGAATAGAGCGGCTGCGCGACCCTTCATCGAAAACACTACCTTGGGCTACCCATTCAACAGCATCACCCCTTTTGATTACTACTCTTCAGTCCTGGACGCCGGGGGGTTCGCACTTGGCGGCGCCGTTCTAAGCCTGGAGGTTGAGGGTAAAAGAAATCAGGAAGTAACTATCTTCGGCGTGCACGTTGACAGGCATGCCGTGAAGTACCCGCTCGGCGCGGCCATCCTTGTCTACAACCAGGGAGGGGACACTAAGCAGATGCACATCGATCTCGATAAGCCCGTCCCGACTCCGGTGACTATGGATGTCAACGGTCCGACGAAAGAATTGTTCTTCCGGGCCCACAGGATTGGATTGACGTCCGGCAAGAAGGAAACACTAGACATCGAGCTGGTGACCGCAAGATCGGCGTACGAGTTTACCTTAGCCTTGGATTACGAGGTCGGCGGCAAGAAGTACACGCAGGTCATAGATCGAGGTGGTCAGCCGTTTCGCGTAGCCCCCGCCCCCTGTGTCGGTCAGAATTTCGGCGGACTACTGCCAAAGGAACGGATTAACAGTGACGGCAGTCCCATATTCGGCCAAGTTGGCCAAAGGAAGTGGATCACAGCTGAGCAGGAATATCGCATGGAAGTCGTGCCGGCCTCGAACGTCTGCGACAGATCGGGTGGATAGACTCAGCCATGAGCGTGATTTGCTAAATGAAGTAGCCGCGTCCGGTGCGCGGGCGGTCCTTGCGCCCCCGGGTGCGGTAGTCGTAAAGCGCCTCGTGGGCGAGCATCAGCGCCGCGTACAGGTCGACCTTTCGCGGCGATTCGCGCCCCCCGGCCTTGCCGAAGCTGACGCCGTGCTGGTTGACGCGACGGTGAGGGTTGAGCACATGGCGCTTGAGTGCGAGGTCGCCGTCGTGGCCGATCTTGCCGTAGAGGATGGCGCGCATGAGCCGTTCGTGGCACGGGTGACGCGTTGCAGCGACTGGCGCATGTCCCAGCCGATCGCGCTGCGATCGGTGGCCTTGACGGCCAGCCGCTCGGAGTAGTGCTCCGACCAGTCGGTGATGTGGCTTTCCCACAGGGCGACATCGCGTAGAAGCCCTTGACGTCGAACAGCCGGAACGCTTCGTGGACCGCGCTGTTGACCGCCTCGCGGTCGACCTCCCAACCGTCACCGGCGGGACCGTCCGGGCGTTCCCAGAGTCCGAGGACAAACGCCACGCCGTCGGTTCTCAGGGCGATGATTCCGGTGGCATCGTCGGTCTTGCCGCCGTCGAAGCCTAGAAAGACTTCGTCGCCCGGCTTGAGCGTCGCTCCCTCCACCAGCAGCGGAACCCACTGTTCCGGCCCGTAGAGTGCGTCCTGGTCGGCGAGGACCTGGTCGAGCCACATCCGCCGCGACCGCGCGGGAGCGATCGCCAGGTTCTGGACCGACTGAATGATCGTCTCGACGTTCAACCACTCGGCATCCCTCGGATCTTCGGGATGACGATACGCAACGCTGCCGGAGTCAGCGGCGTCCGAGGATGCGCCTCGATGCTGTCGTACAGGAAGCCGACGTCGCCAGCGCGACCTTCGCGGATCTTCTCCCACGCCTCACGCATCCGACGATCGTGGCCTCAAGCACCGCGGCGAAGACGACGCCCGCACCGTGCCGATCCCGCCGGAGCTTGTGGCGATCCTGCGCGAACGCATCAAACGGTTCAAGGTGACCGACCACCTGTTCCGCAGCGCCAACGGCAAACCGATCTCTCCTCGGGTTACGTACGGGTGTGGCGCGAGGCGCGCAAGCTCGCACTGACGCCCGCGCAAGTTGACTCCCCGCTCGCCGCACGCCCCTACGACCTGCGCCACGCCGGAGTCAGTCTGTGGCTCAACGCAGGAGTCCATGCTCCTGACGTGGCCGACCGCGCCGGCCACTCCGTCGACGTCCTGCTGAAGGTCTATGCCAAGTGCATCGACGGCGACCGCGACACGATGAAGGCTCGGATTGAGTTCGCCCTCGCCGCCTGAGCAGTGTCCCGCGAGGCCTGGCACGTGACACAAGCCAGGACATGCAACCCGCTCTGACCAGCCCAAACGGTTTCAAGATCATGACACGCATTTGCCACAACTGGTGGCAACGGGCTGCTTCAAGCGGCATACGCCTGCCTACGAGACCAAGCTCTACTGATCTTGCAGCCGTACATGCAGCCTGCTCAGAAGGCGTTTCGGCTGGTCTAGGAGGTGCCCCCGGCAGGAATCGAACCTGCGACCTGCGGTTTAGGAACAGTTTCTCCTTGTCGCATTGACCAGCATTGGCGTACGGTTCGACCCCTGGCATGCCATTAGCGTGCCATTAGCCAATGAGCGACACGGGGCAAGGACGAACGCTATGGGCACACGACGTCAATGGGGCGCGATCCGCGAACTGCCGAGCGGGCGCTTCCAAGCGCGGTACCCGGATCCAGACTCTGGAAAGATGGTTGCGGCTCCGCACACCTTCGCCAACCGGAAAGCGGCTGATCGGTGGCTCGCCAAGAAGCGCACCGAGATCGACGCAGGCACCGCGGTTGACGACAAGCTAGCTCTGCGGCCACTTCGGGAGTGGTGGCCGGGTTACGAGAGGTCATTCGCTCACCGCAAATCACGCACACGGGCGGGGTACACCAGATCGTGGAACCTTCGGGTGGCACCAGAATTCGGCGGCACTCCGGTACGGCGCATCAACGGCAACTCGATCGACGACTGGGTTGCCGGGATGCTCGCCGCGGGCGTCAGCGCATCCAAAGTGACCGAAGCCCTGGGGGTTCTGAGACGAGTCCTTGCGCGGGCCGTCCGCGACCGCGCTATCCCCACCAACCCCGCGCTCGATCGGTCAATCAAGCTGCCACCTCAACCGAGTATGCACAGGCCGGTGCTAAGTCCAGCCGAGGTTGAAAAGTTCGCAATGAGCATGCGACACCAGCGAGATCAGGTGCTGGTGAGGTTGCTGGCCTACGGCGGACTGCGCATCGGTGAAGCTCTCGCCCTTCGCTGGGTCGACGTTGATCGCCTCGGGAACAATGTCAAGGTATGCCTCAGCGTTGAAGACACGTCAGGCGCAATCATCGTTGGCCCGACGAAGACCTACGCTACCCGGGACGTCAATCTTCCTGCATCGCTGATCTCACAAATGTGCGACCTCCCCAGAAAGAGCGAACTCGTCTTCCCGAACCGGCTCGGTAGGCATCTTCGTTATAGCAACTGGCGCCGCGACTGTTGGGACAAGGCCGCTGATGCATCCGGGATTGTCGCGTTGCCGCACGACCTTCGAGGAACCTGCGCATCTCTGCTTATCGACGCGGGAGCCAGCGTCAAAGACGTACAGAAGCACCTAGGACATAAAGACGAGATCACGACGCTTCGTCTCTACACGCGGGTACGGCCTGGACGCTCGAAGGATCTCGTGAAGCGTCTTGAGACGCTCCTCGCCGAGGCCGCCTAGCGCCACCCCGCATTTCAACTGACCGCAATGCTGCGACAGCAGAAAGTCACGTCAACAACGGATCGCGACTTACTGCTCCGCATCGCTGAAAGCGCCACCGCAGGGCGCCCTCGCACTCTTCTGCGGGTGCGCGCCAATGAGAGGAGGTTCCACTTGCCATGGGTCTTGAAGACCTAGAGGCACCAAGACTGCCGTTTGAGGAAGACGGCCCCGTCGCCGCCGTGATTGCACCCGGCGGCGACAGCCGGTGGCATTTCCGGTCAGTAGCACTTGGTGGCGAACAAGCCTGCAAAGGCACGCCAGCGGTGGTGGTTACTTGTTCCATGTGGAGGTGCGAGGGTGACGGGTGGACATGCCCCGCGGCGACGATCGCGGTATAAGAGTTGCTTGCAGTGCGGGCAGCTTGATCAGATGGTGAGCGTGCCGGCTGCGGTGCGCGACGGTCGCTCCACCGGCCTGGTGCGAGGCAGCGTCACCGGTCGGTATGGCTATGACGTGCCAGTGAGGGCTCATGTGGTGCATGTCAGCGCGTTGGCTCGCACGTTGGCCCCGCCCACGAGGCCTCGGAGGCTGACGAAGCCAGCGCTTGCTCTCGGAATCTCGGGATGGTTGGCGGTGTGGAACTTGCAACTCACTGTGCTGCATCCGACGAACGGCACGGCATGGTCCGGGGTGGTGTTCTTCGCTCTGCTGGCGTCGGCAAGCGGGTCGGTGCTGCACAGTCGACACCGACAGGCTCAGTTGATGGGACTGCTGGTAGACGAGGCGCTCGGCTTGTGGCGGCGGTCGTGGTACTGCCGGCGGTGCGGAGTTGTCAGCGTCTACGGATCTGGGCGGCCGGTCGCTGTCAGGGCGAATGGCCTTGCAGCGGCGCTGCTGGATCTCGCTGGTCAGCGTCGTCAGGAGGCGGCACACGCTGCACGCCCCCCGTTCCTCACGTTCCGCGGTAGCCATCGACGGACCGTTCAGGGTTACGAGTACCCTTGTCGGTGCCGCGCGGGCGGCGCCTGTGCAGAGTGTGTGTCGGCGAGCGCTTGACCGCGATGGGCGCGCCCGGCTTGGTGTGTTTCTCCGGGCCAGGGCTTAAGGGGATAGTTCACGTTTGCGCACGTCATCGGCCGTGATCGTTCGTTGGGCGAGCATGGGGATGGAGCGGCTTCCATATCGAACGGATCTTTCGGATGCCCGGTTGGCGTTGATCGAGCCCGTTCTGGTGCAGTGGCGTGCGGCGCGGCGAGGTCTGGGGATCCGGCCGCCGGTCCACGACCTGCGGGAGATCGTCAATGCGATCTTGTATGTAGCGCGGACCGGCATGGCGTGGGGAGTACCTGCCGCACGACTTCCCGCCGGCGAAGACGGTCTATGACTACTACGCCAAGTGGGAGGCCGACGGCACCACGGCGCGTATCCACGATCTTCTGCGGTCGCGGGTGCGTGAGACGCTGGGCCGTGATGCCGAGCCGAGCGCCGCGGTACTGGACGCTCAAAGTGTCAAAACGTCTTGCAACGTAAGGGAATCCCAGCAGGGCATCGACGCGGCGAAGAAGATTAAGGACGGAAACGGCACATCGCCACCGACACCTTCGGACTACTGCTGGCGGTCGTGGTCACGGCGGCGTCGGTGTCTGACTCCGCCGCCGGCAAGACCCTGCTGAGCGCGCTCGCCGCCGAGCACCCGGCGGTGAGCAAGGTCTGGGTCGACGGTGGCTACCAGAACACCGTGCTGCGTCACGGCGCAGGATCGCAGCAACGCCGAGCTGGTCGCATGGGTGAAGTACTGCGACGCTGGCCGATACGCCACGTCGTACAGATAAATGGCTATCTGGGCGCCAGTCGCTTTGTCGATCTTCTCCGCCATCTGCCGTACGCCAACCTGAGGTCCAGGCTGACCGAGAGCCTGGACCGCCTGCCGGATCACACTGTCGGGGATGAAGCCGACGCTCGACACGAAGGTCAGCAGATTCGGCAGAAGCTTGATCTCTGCGGCGCGGAGCTTGCCGACGGCGTCCGGCTCGCGGCCCGGGCGGCGTTGTACGGCGCCGCGTCGTTGTGGCCGATGATCAGGCCGGGGCGCCAGGCGCCGCCCTCCCGCCATTCTGCGTCGGGCGCGGGCACGAAGCCCGCCACGGCGGTGTGCAGATCCCGAAGCCATCCGGCGACCTGCCGAAGCGCGTCGTCGCTGTGGACCCAATCTCCCTGATAGCTGTTGTTGTACCGACCCGCCTCGCGCCCGTTCGACGCAGGGTTAAACCTGCCCGTGCCGGCCGAGGATTGCGCTGTCTTGGAGCATGATGCGCCGTCGGGTGGCTCGTGGGCCGGGCCGGCGCGGCGGCAGCTTAGTCCCAGGGCTCGCGAGTGCGACCAGCCCGCCGGGACGGCGGGCGATGTGCCAGCCCAGCGTCCGCCTTCTGTCCGCACTCGATGTGCCCGTTTCGACCCGGTGTGGCGAATGGCTCGTCGCGGTACCTTCGCTGCCGACGTAGTGTCCCGTGTCGCGTTTTCAACGTTCGATACGTGACTGGGCTCACGTCTCGCGCTGCTGTGAGGGCGACCGCATCCGCCACTGCGCCCGGGAGGTAATCATCGATCCGCCGTCCGGGTGTGCCCATGGTCTCGCGGCCCTAACCGGCCCCAACCCTCGCCCGGCGGTGATTTCTCTCGCGCCCGTGATTTCCGGGCAGGCAGGCTACTGCGCGACGATATCGGTCTCGAACGTGACCGTCGGCTTGCCTGCCGCGCTGCTGGCGTTGTCCGCGAGGCTGGAGCCGGGGAAGCGGGTGGTGAACTCGCCCGGTGAGATGTTGTGAGCCGTGGACTTGTTCAGACTGATCAGATTCTCCTCCATGGCGAACGACTCCATCTCGGTGAGATCGGAGGTCACGGTGATCTGGTCCACTTCGCCGATCCAGTCCCTCTTCGTGGTGTCCCTGATGTGCGCCCTCACCCGGTCGACCCAGGTGCCCGGATCCTTGCCGCCGGCGCCGCCCGACTTGCCGACGTAGAGCACCTTGCCGTTGCGGTCCTTGAGCACGTAGACCTGGTAGCCGCGCTGCGACCGGGCGAGATCGCCCCGCCGGACGTTGCGCAGCCACCACTGGGGCTTGCCGGTCGGCGCCCGGCCCATGCCCGCGTTGAGCACGACCGCGCCCACCCCGACGTTCAGGACGCCCGCCGTCGCCGAGAGCGCGCCGACCGCGACGGCGCCGAGGCCGATGGCCGAGCCGATCAGCGAGACGCCGCCGGTGACGGGCGCGGCCGCCGCGCCGCCGCCGGTCAGCCCGCCGCCGCCGAACATGGCGATCACCCCGGTCACCGCCTGGACGATGCCGGTCGCCGCCATGCCGATGCCGACGCCGGCCTGCGCCTCGGGCGACAGCCGGTCCATGTAGCCGAGCTTCTGCATGGTCCCGACCCCGGCGGCGCCGATGAACGGCACGCACGCGGCCGCGGTGCCCATCACGATCCCGGCGCCCAGGTTGGCCCACTGCGAGCCGCGCAGGCTCTCGAAGAAACCCTGCTTCGGCTCCATGTCGACGTCCTCGGGAGCCTGCGGCTGCGCATGCTGCGCCGGCTGGCCCTGCAGCCCGCTGGGATCGTGGAACCGCAGTGGGCTGCCGCGACAGTACCGGTACGGGTTGGGGCCCTCGCCCAGTCCCGCCGGGTCGCAGCTCACCCAGCGGCACGCCGCCGGCTCGTAGTAGCGGGCCAGGTGATAACTCAGCCCCGACTCCTCGTCCCGCTCCCGGCCGGTGAACCGGTAGCGCTTGCGGCTGAAACCGCCGAAGCTGGTTTCCCCGTACGGGAAGTACTCCTCACGGCGCAGCCATCCGCCGGTGTCGTCGGCGGTGACCGCGACGCTGCCCAGGTGGTCGCCGAGCGTGTACTGAACGGCCGGCCCGGCGTCGTCGGGATGCGCCGGTCCGCTGCGGATCTGCGCGATCCGGGCGTCGCCGTCGAGCACCTGCAGCACGGTGTTCGCGCCGCCGCCGTACCACCGGTGCTGCTCGACCAGATTTCCCACGTAGATGGTGCTGGCGTCGCGGGACCCGTTGCCGCCGCGCCGGACCCACTTCTTCACCCGCCGGCCCTCGACGTCGTAGAGGTAGCGCGCCGCGACCGACGTGCCGTTGCCGTTGCTGACCCGGAATCCGATAAGCCGCCCGGCGTGGTCCCAGGTGTAGCGCCGGTCTTCGTTCTCCCCGGTCAGATGGCCGGCGACGTCGATCTCGCTGGTGAACTCCGACCCGCCGTTGTGGACGGAGGTCAGGTGGTTGTCGGACGCGTCGGCCCACTGGTCGGGCGGCAGCCCGGCGTACCCGTAGCGCCGATGCCAGCTGGGCCGGTCCGTCCCGGTGGTCACCGAGTACAGCAGGTCCAGCAGGTTGCCCACCGGGTCGTAGGTGTACTGCTCGCGGTACCCGGTTGTGACCTCGGGGGCGTTCACCGGGGAGGGCGCGGCCGGCGGGGCGGCGGCCGGCGGGCCGAGGAAGCCGCAGCGAGGGCCGTCGTCGAGCGGGCGCAGCGAGCCGATCGAGGCGCAGGCGCGGCCGGTCGCCGACACCAGGCGGTAGAGCGGGTCGTGGTCGAAGGTGCGGACCAGCCGATCGGGCCCGTCGGCCGAGCCGACGACGCCGCAGCCCGCCGTCCGGTCGTCGATCGTGCCGAGGTTGCCTACCAGGTCGTAGGCGTAGCGGTGGTCCTGCACCGCGGCGCCGGCCGGGGTCCAGCCGGTCAGTGTGTCGTCGTCCGCGGTCATCGGCGCGGTGCGCAGCGCCGTGAGCCGGAAGGTGTCCGGGTCGTACGCGCAGCGGGTGACCAGGCCGTTCCCGTAGGCGGCCAGGACCCGCCGGCCGTGGGCGTCGTAGGCGAGGAGCCGTACGAAGGGGACGTCGTCCACCGCCACCGCCCTCAGCGCGCCGGACCGGGCGTAGTCCGGCGTGATCCGCGCCCGATGCCCGGTCACGTCGACCGGCGCCAGGATCTCGGTAGCCCGGCCGAGTGCGTCGAACCGGCTGGTCGTGCGGTGGGCGACCGGGTCGAGGGCCCCCCGCGCGCGGGCGTCCGCCCAGTCGGCGGTCCACCCGGCCGGCTCGGCCGCGGCGATCGCGTCGTCGCCGATCACCTCCCGTGCCTGCTCGGCCGGGTTTCCGGTGAAGTCGTAGGAGTCCACGGTGAGCCGGCCGGCGCCGTCGTACTGCCGCCACAGCCGGCCGAGGCGGTTGGCGTCCCGGGCGGCGGTGCGGTCGGCCACAGGCTGGTCCGCGGCACTGCCGTCGCCGTACTCGCTGACCTCCCGCAGGGTCAGGTCGTCGGTGGCCCGGTCCCGCGCGTAGGTCCGGCGGTGCCGGTTGAGCAGGTCGTACGTGCGCAGGCTGAGGGCGTCGCGGGAGTCGCGGATCTGCAGCAGGTTGCCGGCGGCGTCGAACACCGACACGGAGGTCCCGGCGTCGAGGTTGTCCACCCGGACCGGCCGGTCGGCAAGGTCATAGGCGTGCGCGTACGCGATGCGGCCCAGCTGGTCCTCGACGGTGCGCACGTTGCCCCGCCCGTCGTGCTCAGTCCGCACCGCGTGCCAGTCGGCGCCGGGTTGCGGGCCGCAGCGGGCGACCTGACAGATCGTCCGTCCTAGGGCGTCGAGCACAGTCGTGGCCGGCGTGTCGTGGTGCGAGGCCGGGGCGGCCGGCCCGAGCGGCGTCCCGTCCGGCCGGCTGGAATGCGGCGCCATGTCGTTCTCGTCGTACCCGGTGACGGTCCACGGCGAGGGATTGCCCTGGTCGTCGCCGTAGACCGTGAGCCGTTGCGAGCCGTCGGGGTTGAGGATGCGGTCGATCCGGCCCCGCGGGTCGCGGAAGGTGCTGACGACCCGGCCGCGCCGCGCGTCCTCCTCCGGCTGGAAGAGCCAGCCGGCGTCGAAGAACGGCTCGTACCGCTCGACCACCTGGCCCTTGTTGTCGAAGACCTGCCAGCCGCTGACCACGACCCGGTCGGCGACGAGCGTGCCGGTCGCCGGGCCGTCCACGGCGGACGCCTCGAAGGTCAGCTCCTCGGTCTGCAGGCGCTGCTGGATCACGCGACCCCAGCCGTCGGAGTACTCCCGGCTCTCCACCACCTCGTCCGGGTCGGCGGCGCCGAGGTCCGACGGGTGACGCACCCGCCGCGTCGTGTGCACGCTGATCGGCTGGCGGCGGTCGTACCAGGAGGACAGGTCGTAGCGGTAGGCGACCTCGGGCCGTTCCGCGGTGCCGCCCTCGCCGTTGCGGCCCTCCAGGAACACGGCGGTCAGCATGCCGAGCGGGTGGAAGCGGTAGCAGGTGGCGTGCCCGTTCGGGTCGACGACGCGGCGGGCCTGGCCGGCGCGGTAGTCGTATTCCGCGGCCGTCACGAGGCCGGCCGGATCGGTCGCCGACGCCGGAAGCAGCCAGAAGCCGTCCGGCTGGATGGTGGTCTCGTTGCCCAGCGGGTCCCGAACACCCAGGACGAGCCCGCGCGCCGGTCGGCCGGGGGCGGGCAGCTGGACATCGTACGCCTGGCGGACGGCGTCGGCGTACCAGCCGCCGTCGCGACGGGTGTATCCGGTGATGGCGCCGAAGCCGGCCGGAGCGCCCGCCGGCAATGGCTCGGTGCCGCCGAGGTAGTCCGGGCGCCGGTCCTCGTGGACGGCGTCGAGCAACTGGTCGGTCAGCACCAGCCGCTCGGTGCGGGTGAGCAGGCCGTGCTCGCCGACCTGGCCGAGCGGCAGGCCGTCGTACGCCGGGCCGTCGTAATGGTGCAGCGTGTGCTCGAGGAGCACGACCGCGCCACCGGCCAGGGTCTCGAAGGTGTCGCGGACCGCCGTCGCCGCCGCGACCTGCGCGGCCAGCACCGCCGGCAGATCCTGCGGATCGTCCTCCTCGACCGCCGGTGGGTCGGCCGGCTCGTACGTGCGGACCTCGGCGACCCGGTCCTTGATCGGCGAGGCGCCCTCCGCGTAGTCGGTGCGGGTGTGCTGCGCGAGCACGGTGGTCCGGTCGGGGACGAACGTGCGGGACGGGGCGACGGTCAGGGCCCGGCGGTTCGCCGACCGGCGGGGCGGCGCCACCGTGGTCTGCCGTCGGGGCTGGCCGTACGCGTCGTGGCCCGTCGTCCATGTGAACCGGGTCAGGGGGTCGTCGCCGCGCTCCCACTCGCTGATCCGCTGGGCCACCTCGAAGGCAGCGAAGACCCGCGGCTCCTCCGGCCGGATCGTGTAGGCGTGCTCGGTGATGCTGTACGGCCGATCCTCCCGCCCGGTGCCGTCACGGCCGTACATCTCGGTACGCAGGACCCGACCGCGCAATGCGCGCAACGCGTCCCGCTGCTCCGCCGCGCCGGGCAGCGTGCGCAGGAACCGGCGGATGCCAGCGGCATGGTCGAGCAGGCCCGGGTCGCCGGACCAGTACTCGTCGCGGTGGTCGACCTCGGACGGGTCGTCGAGCTCATCGACCGGACCGAGATGAAACCAGGTCCGAGTGAGGCGCGGCGGGCAGAACGAGCGCCGCTCGACCGGCCGGAAGGGCGCGTCCGGGAGCAGACCGGCCTCGTGGTAGCCGTCGAACGTCTCAGTGTCGAGCTGGTCGACGCAGCCGAAGCCGCGGAACTCCCGCTCGCGGCCGTCCCAGTAGCCGTGCCGGTACCGGAAGACGCTGGTGAGCTTGCCGCCGCTGACCGCGTCGACACTCTGCACCGAGGTCACGACCGGCACCACGAACGGCAACGGCGTCTTCCAGCGGGTGGCGCGGTCGCGCTCGTCGACGAGCGAGAACCGGCTGGACGGCTGGTACCCGATGCGGGTGACCGCGCCGATGTGGTTGTCGATCTCGCAGAGCAGGCGCGGTTTGTGCGCGCCGGCGAGGTTCAGGAAGTACATCGCGGGACGCCCGGCGGACGCGTCCCGGCTCCACAGCACCCCGCCGACGCCGACGCCGAGCAGGTCGACGACGCGGAGGCTGTCGGACACGCCGATCCGTGGACAGCCCGGCACGGTCAGCGGGGGGCTCCAGCCGTTGCCGCCGCGGTTGATCCAGACGGTGGTCTCGCCGTCGCCCACGTACACCAGGTCGGCCAAGCCGTCGCCGTCGACGTCGCCGAGGATGAGCCGCCGCGGGTCGTGGCCGGCCGGGAACACGGGTCCGCCGGTCATCCGGATCCGGGCGCCGAACCGGCCCCGGCCCAGGTTCGGCCAGTAGGCCACGCCGCGGTCGTTCACCAGCACGAGATCCTGCAGGCCGTCCCCGGTCAGATCGGCCGTCTTGATCCGCGGATCGGCGAAGTCCACGCCGGTCGGTCCGTCGTCGACGGCTGGCGCCGGCCGTGGTCCGCTCCAGCCGGCGTCCCGGTCATTGAAGAAGCAGGTGAGCCGGTCGTCGGCGCGCAACGCGTCGGTGGTGCCGTCGCCGTCCAGGTCGAGCAGCCGTACGCGCGGGTCGTCGAGGCCGAACGACGGCGCGTTCGCGTGCCTGCGGAACCGTCCCCAGGCGCCGCCGAACCGCAGCGGAAAATACCCGGACAGCGCCGGGGTGGTGACGAACAGATCGGCGCGGCCGTCGCCGTCGGCGTCGAGGAGCTGGACGCCGGGGTCGGCCAGCCGCAGCCCGGCCGGCGCCTCCGCCATCGAACGGGGTCGGTCGAACGTGCCGCCGAGGTTGCGCCAGTACCGGACGGTTCCGTTCAGCTCGATCACGTCGGGAAGCCCGTCGCCGGTGCAGTCGACCAGTTCGAGGTCGCCGTGTGCCAGCGAGGTCAGCGGCGCGTCCGGGCCGCCGACCGGGGTGAACCGGCGCCCGAGCGGGTCGAACTCGGTGTAGCCGAACGTCAGCGGCGGCAGGTCGGCCCGCGGTTGCCCGGCGCCGTCGAAGCCGGCGACGGCCACCTCGGCCAGCAGGGACACGCCGCTGTACGGGTCCTGCCGGTACCGCAGGTCGTACCTGCGGACCTTCCGCTCCTCGGGCACGTGCACGGCTGTGGTGATGGCGGTGCAGCGCAGCGTCGTGCGTACCTCGAAACCGGTCCGGTACGCCGAGGACGGGTCGTCCCGGCTTGCGTAGTCGAACGTCACCGTCGCCAGGAACCGCCGCGTGCCGTCCTCGAGGCGGTCAGCGTAGTCGATGCCGGCGGGCAACGGCTGCCGCCACCGGTGCCCGTCCGCGTCGCCCTCGTCCCAGCGGTACCGGTAGGCGATGACGTTGCCGAGCGTGTCCCGAGTCTCGGTCAGTCGCCAGGCCGCGACGTGGCCGGGCCGCCGGGGGTCGGGATCCGCGAGGACCGCAGGGTCAGCCCCGGCCGGCCGCGGGGTGCCGTAGGTGCTGGTCAGCCCGTCCTTCCCGGCGACCTCCCAGTAGTCGTCGCCGGTCGCCGGGTCGCGGTGGTGCACGATCTGGGCATAGAGCCCTTCGACGCGTGGCCGGTACCGCACCCGGGTCGGCGAGAGCCGTTCCACGGGCACCAGGTCCTCGGCGCCGGCCAGCACGAACGTGTCCCGCTCGTCGTCGTAGAGCGGCACGCCGTCGGACGTCTTGCGGGCGATCTGGGGCAGGGCGAGGGTCCAGCCCAGCCCGAACAGCCCGGCGCCGTGCCCGGTGCTGTAGGTCAGCTCCAGCCGGGGCTGCAGGCCCCGCCGGCCGGACGGCACGACGATCGGCACGGTCAGATTGCCGGTGCCGGTCTGCAGGTCCGGCGCGAACGTCTCGCCGATGCCGCGGACCGCGCCGCCGCCCTGCGGCGGCCCCATGATCGAGCCCGGCGCGCGGGCGGCGTCACCCATCGGCCCGGCTCACGACGGCCAGGCCCGGGTGCGGCCGCGGTAGGACAGGACGATCAGGATGTCGTCGATCAGACCGGCGCCGAACCACTCGCGTATCTCGTCGGTGTCCGGCAGGGACAGCTCCCACCGGCCGACCGGTGGCCGGCCGAGCAGGCTCAGCCACGACCCGGCGTTGCCCCGCCGGGTGCTGATCACGCCGTCGAGCGGTGACGCGGCGAGCCATGGCGTGCGCGGCGGCGCCTCGCCACCGGGCTCGGCGCGCTCGGCGAAGCGCAGCCGCACGGTCAGCGCGGGAGGCAGCGCCGTCCGGGCCGAGATCATCAGGGCCAGGTGCTCGATCTCCAGATCGTCGACGTTGGCCGGGAAGTCCGGCGGATCGGTGGTGAACGCGACGACGTGCGGCGCGCTGGTCTGATCCGGGTTGTGCAGCTCCCACCATGCGTCCGGGAAGTCGTTGCGGAGGCTGATCGGCCGTTCGGCGGTGAACCGGCGGTCGAGCCGGCGGACGACCTGGTCGCGGTAGTCGGCGCTGTCCAGCGCGGTGTAGTCGATGGTGAGCAGCACGTCGGCGATGCCGCGGAAGTCGAAGCGGTTGCCGGCGTGCGGCAGCCGCAGCTCCCAGGTGGTGTCGACGCCCTCGAACTCGAACGGGTTGGCCAGCTCGGGCTGGCTGTCGAAGGTGAACACGCCGGTCGAGCCGACCGGTGACGTCAGCGCGACCGACTGCCCGGGCCGGCGCACCGTGATGGTCTGGAACAGCTCGGGGCCGACCACGATGCGCGAGGCGCCGGTGCTCGACAGCGTCGCGTGGATCCCCTCCACCGGCGGCACCAGCGCGACCACCGACACGGTGACCCGTTTGATCATCCGCAGGTAGTGGCCGGGGAAGTCGCGGTCGAAGAGCTCCATCGGCGTGCCGAACGTCATCACACCGCCGGCACGCAGCTGCTCCAGCTCCATCGGCGCCAGCGCGGCGAGGGAGATCGTCTTGGCGAGCTGCAGCTTGCGGCGCTGGGTCTCGAACGCGTACTGGTCGAGCGTCACCAGGTCGGCGAGGAGCCGCTCGGCCCCGGTGAGCCCCCGCCGGTCGACGCCGTCGCCCTCGCCCGAGCCCGGCGCGCCGTCGGTGGGCGGCGCGGCCCAGTAGTCGCCGGCGATCGGCGGCGGGGTGCCCTCCTGCCGCTCGAAAGCGAGCTGGTTGGCGGCCATCCGTGCGGTCGCGGTGGCGTGCTGCAGCACGGTCGAGTAGACCCGCTCGAACGTCTCGCTCATCCAGTCGAACAACTCGACGCTGGTGAACTTGCCGTCGAGGTAGTCGACCAGCCGGTCGGCGTTGTCGGCCGTGAGCTCGGAGACGGTGCGCTGCTGCTCGGCCACGCGGACGCCGTCGGTCTCGACCTGCACCAGCTGAGCGGCGATCTTGATGTCCTCGGTGGCCAGCCGCTGCCGCGTCCGCCAGTCCTCGCGGACCCGCTGGAGCGCGGCCCGGGTGGAGGCCAGCTGCGACTGCGCGGAGCGGATCGCGGACTGGGTGGCGGCCACGCCACCGGCCGAGGAGAGGGTCTGCGCGGCGGACGAGAGCGCCTGCCCGATGGCGGCGGCGCGCGCGTTCGGCGCGCTGGTCGCGGCGGCCACGGTGTAGGCGAGCGACGCGGCGCCGTAGCCGATCGTCGCGCCGATGCCCAGCAGCTCGGCGGTCGACTGCGCCTCGATCGACTGCTGGAGCAGGTCCAGGGCCTCGCGCTCCAGCTCGCTGTCGCCGGTCGCGATGAGCTGGCTGTAGAGGCCCTGCTCGACCAGGGCGCGGTTCTGCTGGGACTCGGCGTGCAGCACCCGGTCTTCGGCCGTGCGGACCTGCAGCTCGGCCACGCGGACGTTCTCGCGCGCGACCCGGGCGCCCTGCCGGGCCTGCAGGACGGTGTACGCCTCCGCGTCGCGCCGCTCGATCGCGGCGAACATGGTGGCCTCGAGCTGCTGCGCCGTCCTGGCCAGCTCGTTGGCGCGGGCGCTCAGGGCCGCGTAGCGGTACGGCGTCGGCGGCGCCTGCCGGGCGCCGGTCAGGACCAGCTGACCGTCGGCGCCGATCATCGGCAGCCCCGTCGTCTGGTCGGTGGCGGCCGAGTAGAAGTCCAGCGACCGGCGCAGCCCGTCGATGCTGCGACAGGTACGGATCTTGTAGAGGTTGAGCTCGGCATGCAGCCGCAGCGCCTTCAGCAGCGGGTTCGGGCCGACGCAGAACACCAGGTCGGCGCCCGTGACATGACCCCAGAGCAGGCCGGCCGGGCGTTCCGTGCCGTTCAGTGCGGCGGCCACGCCGTCGAGCGCGGCGGCCACCTCCGGCCGCGCGGCCAGTGCCGCCAGATCGGGCCTCCTGGCCAGTGCCACGGTGTCCGCCAGGGACCGCGGCGGCGGGGCCTGGGCGAGCGCGGCGGCCACGACCCGGCTCGCCGTTTCCTCCGGCGCGTCCCCGTCGGCCGGCAGGGTCGTCACCAGCTCGTCGAGCGCCGCGCCGAGCGCCGGCCCGTCGAGGACCCGTGCCAGCTGCCCGCCCGCCTGCCGCACGAGCGCCTGCGCGCCGGCGCCGCCGACCCGCATCGCGTGCCGGCCGATGATGTCCTGGCAGCCGCCGATCTGGCCCAGGACGGGGAGCGCCAGCAGCTCGAGGGCGGCGCCGTACAGCAGCCGGGCCCGCTCGATCGACTCTGCGGTGTCCACCGTGAACTCCGCGTCGCCCGCCTCCAGCAGGCAGCTCACGATCAGCTGCACCACCCCGCGGGTGTACGTGTTCGGCCGGGTCGCGGCGACCGCGTCGGCGTCCAGCGGGTCGTGCAGCCAGGACAGCACCGATCCCGATCCGCCGCCCGCGGTCTGCTCGTCCAGCACCAGGCCGTGGAACGTCTTGCGCAGCTCCGGGGCCTGCGTGTAGTCGTACACCAGGCGGAACCAGTCGAGGGCGCTCGTGTGGTCGCCGCCCCGCTGCAGGGCCAGCCCCAGGGCGAGCGGCACGGCGTAGAACGCCTCCCAGAGGTAGGCCATCGTGGACGCCGGCTCCCCGGCGTTCTCGGTCAGCGCCTGCCGGGTCTTCGCGCGCCGCGCGGCCAGGTCGGTGCGGTCGTCGAGCAGCCAGTCCGTCCCGGATCCGGTGTAGGCCGGGGCGATCCCGCTGTGTGCGCACTGCGGGAGCACCGTGAAGTCCGGCGGGCCGGCCAGGTCAAGCATCCGTACGGCCGCCGAGCCGGGCGTCCGGATGTAGCGCGAGCGGACCGCGGTCGCGCCGCTCCAGCTGTACGACAGCCCGTCCGTGACCTGCTCCGGTTGCACGTCGCCGAATGCCACGATCACCCGGTCGGCCGGACCGGGCAGGAAACGGCCGGCTGCCGCCGCCGCGACCGTGGCGCCCGGGGCCACCGGGTCGGGCAGCGGCTGCCAGGTGCCCAGCACCGGGATGTACTTGTACGCCCAGCTGCGCCCGGCGCCGAACAGCAGCAGCTCCTGGGCGCCGTCGCCGTCCACGTCGGCCGCGACGCCGTGCGCCACCGCGACCATGTCGCGGGACAGGTCGAGGTCGGGCAGGGCGGCCCAGTAGCCGCCCTCGGCCGGGTCCACGCCGCCGCCCGCGTGGAACTTCCACACCCACACCTTGCTGCCCCGGGCGGCGTCGTCGACATACGGGAGCACGACCAGCTCGTCGCGGCCGTCGCCGTCCACGTCGGCGGCGAACGCGGCGGCCGCGACGGTCTTCTCGGTGGAGAGGTCGCCGACGGTGTTCACGTCCGGGTTGATCACCGGGCCGAAGGTGCGCATCTTGTAGTCGCGGCGGACGTCGACGGCGGTGAAGTCGTTGCCCAGCGAGTAGTTCGAATCGCCGCCGTTGACCCACGGCGCGAAGAACACCACCAGCTCGTCGAAGTGGTCGCCGTCGAAGTCGCCGGTGACCGCGATGGCCGTCGCCACCTCGTTCGTGAAGGCGGTGAACGCCGAGCCGAGCACGTCGAAGTCGTACGGCGTCCGCCGGTCGGGGTCGGGCACGTACGTGTACGGCGCGTTGCGGCGGTACCGCTGGTCCTGCCCGTACACCGACCAGAACGAGCCCCAGGTCCCGGTGTAGAGCAGCGTGCCGTTCGGGAGCCACTCCGTCTCGAACGACGCCGGGATCGGCATCAGCAGCTCGTCCCGGCCGTAGCGGTCGACGTTGCCGGCCAGCAGGAACGGCGTACGGACCGGCACGCTGAGCGCCGGGACGCTGGCGCCGTCGGGGCTGTTCGGGTCGGGGCGGTCGGGCACCCAGGCGCCGCCGTCCAGCCGCTCGATGAACACGGCGGTCGTACGCGAGATGTCGTTGACGCCCGGCGCGGGGGTCCAGGCGATCTCCGCCCGCCGATCGCCGTTGAAGTCCCCAGCGCAGACCAGCGAGCCGTTCTCGATCGCGCGCGAGGTCTGCCCGGCCGGGCTGACCGCGGTGGTGGCGTGGCCGGCGTAGAAGGCGATCCGCCCGGCGCCGGGAGGCACCGCAGCCAGCTCGGCGATCCCGTCGCCGTCGGCGTCCAGGGCGAGCAGATCGCCGGGAGTGCCGGCGAGCTGCCCGTCGACGGCATGCCACCGCCACTGCGCCAGCTCCACCACGCCGTCGTTGTTCCAGGCCGTGCCCTTCGCGTTCATCGTGGCCCGGAACTGCACCCGGATGGGGTTGCCGGCCGCGTCGGGCCGGGTGGTGGTGAACGCCATCGCCGGCGGGCTGGTCGGCGGCGCCGCCAGGAGGGCGGCGCTGAACTCCGGGGCGTTCTTGGGCGGCTCGAGGTCCTTGGGCGACTCCCAGGCGCGGGTGACCAGGTTGAACCGGACGAAGGCCACGCCCTGCCGGTCGAGGTCACGGGTGAGGACGAAGACGTACACCCACGCGGCGGTCATTGCCCGCGGGGTGGGCGGGCTCGGCCGGTACGTCGTCGCGCCGACCACCGAGGAGATCGCGCCGTCGAAGCCCGGCAGCTCCTGCCAGAAAGACTGCTCGTAGCCCGGGTCCGCGGCCGCGCCCGGCGCCGCGAGCGTCGACCAGTACAGCTTGCCGGACGCCTCGCTGGTCGCGAACAGGAAGTCGTACGTCCCCGGCGTGGCGCCCTCGTCGCCGGTGCGGGTCCACTGCTCGACCCGCGCGCACGCCAGCGACGCCAGGCTCAGGCTGCACACATCCCGGAAGTACTTCGCATAGTCGGCCGCGAGCCGGCGGGCCCGCCCGGCGGTGAGCTGGCGGTTCGAGCGCACCGCGTCGAGCAGCTCGTCGAAGGCCGGCGTCCGGTGCCGGCGCAGGTTCGGCCGCAGGATGTTCTCCGGGTACAGCCGGACCAGCACCGCCGAGCGCCACGACGCGTACGAGCCGATCCAGCGCCAGTCCTGGTCGAAGGCCGGCGCGTCCAGCAGCAGCTGCGGGTAGGTGTCCCGCAGCTGGCCGGTGCGCAGCGACCACAGCAGCGCGAGCAGCGTGTCGATGGCGCGGGCCGCTCGCGTCGTGACGGCGCACGGGCCCATCCGGGCGTCGATCAGGTAGTGGTCCAGCACCCAGGCCGGGGCGTCGGCGTCGGGCGGGGACACCGCGGCCAGCAGGCGATCGCGCAGCACCGGCAGGGCCTGCTCCTCGGCGCGCGCGACGGCGTCGCGAAGCCCCGCGACGACGGTGCGCTCGAGGTCGTACCGGGCGGCGATCGTGTCCCTCCACCAGCGCACCTCCTCCGGCGTGGTCAGCCAGTCGCGGGGCTGTCCCTCGTCGCCGGACGGTTCCACCGGGGCCTCGCCGAACGAGTCCGGTCCGAGCCGGACCTTGCCGGCCTCGGCCCGCTGCCACTCGCCGGTGCGGCGCTGCTTGGCGGCGCGCAGGGCGATCGCGACGACGGTGTCCCACTCCTCGTCGAGCACCGGCCCACCGGCGATCGCCACGGCCCGCGTGCGCAGCAGCTGGGCCCGGGCCGCCGGACTGATCCCCAGCTGGGCCAGCAGCAGCGCGGTACGCACGCCGGTGACCTTCGCGTCCTGCTCGGCCGCCACGATCCGGCCGACCTGCGCCGCGTCGGCGACCACGGCGTCGAAGCGGGCCCCGTCGGCGGCGGGCGCCGGGTCTGGCCCGGCGGCGATGTCGGCGACGTCGCGCAGCTGGTCCGGAGTGAGCCAGAAGTCCCGCGCGGCCCGGCGTCCCGCGGCACGGGCGGTGGCCGGGTCGGCGGAGTCAAGATCCGCCCGTACCTGCGGCAGATCGGCCGCCGCGGCCCCGAACACCTCCTCCAGGACGGCCGGCGCGCCCTGCGCGGCCCGGTGCCGGCCCAGCTCGGCGGCGAGGCGCGGGTGTTCCCCCACGTCGAACAGGCCGGCGCGCAGCACCGCGTCTAACTGTTCCAGGAGCTCCGCGCCGGCCGGGCGGGCCGCCCGCAGCCGGCTCGCCTCCTGGAGCAGCCAGGTGCGGCGCTGCGAGTACAGCGTGCTGGTGGGTTCCATGAAGCCGCGGCTGCGCGTCCAGCCGAAGGGGAACCGGTCGGGGTCGACGACCGCCGCCCGGCTGCGCTGCCGCAACTCCAGCTCCCACGCCAGGCGGTCGTCGGCGGTGGCGCGCCAGCGGGGCAGCGCCGCGCGCCGGGCACGCCACGGCGCCAGCAGCTGCGCCAGCTGTGCCTCCTGCGCAACCCAGGCCGGGTATTCCAGCTTCCGCTTGCGCGCGGTGGTCAGCACCGCCTCGACGTCCAGCCACTCGGTCTCCGTCGGCGAGCGCCCGGCGGTCAGCGCCGCGTCGGCCGCGGCGAGGCGCCGGAACGGGCCGACGTCCAGCCCGAACTCGGCCGCGGCCGCGGCCCGGGCGGCCGCCGCGACGGTCAGATCGGTGCTCTGCAGGTCGGTGCCGAGCGTGGCGATCCGCTCGCGCCAGGTCGTGCCGGCCGCGGCCGGGCCCAGCGCCGCGACCACCATCGCCTCCAGCCCGTCCGGGCGGGCCGCGCGGACAGCCCGGGCGTAGCCGTCGAGCTCTCGCTGCCGGGCGCGCAGCAGGCCCGCCGCCGTCAGACCGGCGACGCCCGCCGGCAGATCGGCCCGGGCCACGGTGTCCGGATCGATCCACACGCCGTCGGCCGGCGCCGGCGGCGGCCACTCCCCCTCCGCGGGGGTCCGGGTCGCGGCCCAGAACTCGGCCGGGCCGACGACGCAGCCGGACGCCGCCTCCTCCGCTCGCCAGAGCTCAGCGCGGCGTCGTTTCAGCGCGACGACCAGGATTGAGCGCAACTCCGCCCACTCGGCGGCGGTCGGCGGCGTCACCGCGTCCCGCACCCGGGCGGACAGCGCGACCATCCGCAGGAAGGCGTCGGCCGGCAACCACAGAGCGGTCCGCACCGTCTCCGCCGCGGCGAGCGCCTCGGCCGGCGTTCCCCTGGTCAGGGCCTCGGCCAAGGCAGCGAACTCGTCCGGCGTGGGTGCGCCGTCCCACGGCGTGTCCTCGGGCGCGCCGCCCCCACCGCCGGGCGCCGGCCGCAGTGCGGCGAACATCGCGTCGAGGTCCGGCTGCAGCGCCGTCAGCGCGGCCAGCCGGTCGTCGACCCACTTGCGGCGCGCCAGCCAGAGGTCGAACGCCCGGTCCGGACCGGCCGCCTTGGCGCACGGCACCCGGAAGTCGTCCGGGCCGACGACGTCCGGGTCGACCGCCACCGGGACGCCGTCGCCGGCCGGCGACGGCGAGTCTTGCAGGTCCCACAGCTCCCGCAACCGGCTCAACCGCCACGCGGTCAGCTTCGGCATCGCCTGGATCGGCAGGTCGGTCACGTCCTGCCGGTAGTCCACCTCGATCCAGCCGGACACGCTGCGCCCGAACTCGGCGTTGAGCCGGATACGCCCGCCGGGCGGCCCCTCGCCGCGGGCGACGATCCCGCCGTCCGGCCGCGCCAGAATCACCTGGACCGCGGGCGGGTTCACCCGGGCGATGTAGAGCCGCAGGTCGCCGCCGGGGCCGACGTCGGCGGTCCACGGGCTGGTCGACCAGACCGGTGCACTCAGCGAGATCCCGCGTACCTGCCGGCGGGTGTCGCCCGGCACGACCGCGGACGACAGCGGATTGCGGGTGGTGTCGGCGTAGCCGAACAGCTCCTCCAGAACCGCCTCGCTCACCTCGGCCGGCGAGAGCAGCAGCTGGTCCAGGCTCTCCGGTTCGGCGGGATCCGGGACCAGCGGGATGCCGAGGCGATCGGCGAGCGCCTGACGGTCCGCCGGGTCGGCGCCACGCAGCGCGCGCAGCTCCTCCAGCGACGTGCCGATCTGCGCGAGCAGCGCCTGGTAGGCCGCCGCCAGGTAGGCCGAGGAGAGGTCCGGCGGCGTCACCTGGCTCAGGTGTCCCCAGCTGCCGGCGTCCGGGTCGTAGCTCATCACCCAGATCTCGTTGCAGCTGCGCCCGTGAAAGATCAGCTCCTGCCGCAGGTCGAGCACGGCCGGCCGGGGACGGTCGACGTCGGCGGCCACGACGCCGGCCAGATCGTGCTCGTAGCGGGTCCACTCCAGGTCGGCCCCGGCCGCGTTGCCGGCGATCGGCGAGAGGTGTCCCCAGGAGCCGTCGTTGCGGCGGTGCAGGACGAATGCCATCTTGCGGCCGCCGATCTCAGCGACCGCGACGTACTCGGCCCGGCCGTCGTCGTCGACGTCCGCGGCCGCCAGGTAGGAGAGCCGCGCGCCACCCGCGCCGGCGTCCACGTCGGCGACCACCGTCCACGGATCCGCGGCGGCGCCGTCGTATCCCACTGCGAAAATCCGGTCCGGGTCGACCGCTCCTGCCGTCAGCACCAGGCGCGCGTCACCGCCGCGAGCCCGGGCGATCGCGAGATGCGCCGCCGGCTCGTTCCACGGCCACGGGGGTGGCACGTCCGGGCCGGCCGGGTTGCTGCCCCGCAGGTGCCGCCACGTGCCGACGGCGCCGGCCCCGGCGGCCGGCGGGTCATAGGCGATCGCCCACGGCGCCGCGCCGTCCGCGCCGGGCGCGTCCAGCAGGCCGACGATCTCGGCACGGCCGCCGGCGTCGACGTCCGCGATCCGCACGAGCCGCGGGGCGTACGCGACGCTGGGCGCGCACTCGAAGGACGGCAGGGACGCATCCAGGCCGGGCGACAGCGCCTGCCAGAACACCCCGTTCGGCAACGTCACCAGGTCGAAGACCCAGAACGCGTTCGGCAGCGCCGCCGAGGTGGTGGCGATGACGATCTCGTCCGCACCGTCGCCGTCGATGTCGCCGGCGACGATCTGGACCACCTGGGCCGAGCGGTCGTCCAGCGTCAGGTCGGCGCCGGTGGCGCCGAACGTCCACGGGTTGAGGTGGGACCACCCGCCGGCCGGGTCGAACCGCATGATCCAGAGCCACAACGCCCCGCGCATCGGGTCGACGCTCCCGTCGGCGTTGCCGACCGCCAGGATCACCTCGTCGCGCCCGTCGCCGTCGACGTCGCCGCAGCACGAGAACGCCACCCGCAGGCCCGGGTCGAGCAGGACGTCGGCGCCCGCGCCGTCCGTCCCCGGCCGCAGGTGCGACCAGGTGCGCGCCACCGGGTCGAAATCCATCACCCAGAATCCGCCCTGTACGCCGGGAGGCAGCGGCAGCGGCGAAGCCGGATCGGCGCGGAAGCCCACGACCAGCTCGTCCCGCCGGTCGCCGTCGATGTCGCCGCCGATCAGGAAGTCGAGCGGCAGCGGCACCGGGCTGCACACGACGTCGGCGTCGGCCGGCCCGCTGGCCGAGAGGTGCTGGCGCAGCGTCTCGACGGTCAGCCGGACCTCGCGCACCGGCTCGGACACAGCCTCGACGGTGGCGACCAGTTCGCCCAGAGGCTGTCGCAGAAGCGAGGTGAGTCGTGCGATGTCGAGCGGCGCGCCAGTGCCGACGGTGACGCTCGCCTCGATGTACGTGATCAGATCGACCAAGTAGGCCAGCGGACTGGTCGCCGCCTCGCGATCGTCGCAATCGCAGCGACCGGAGGGGCTGCCGGTGATCGCAGGCGCCGCGTCCAGTGCCAGTTGGTTGAGAAGGGACATCTGCGCGACTGCAACGCGGTGTATCGCGTCGGCCCGCTCCGGCGCGAAGGTCTCACCAAGCCGGCCCCGCATCAGCGCCGCAGGTTGCGCGCTGATCTCGACGCGGCTCCGCAGCCCGGCGTCGAAGAGTGCCTGTCGCTCCTCCACAGTCGCCGTCGTGGCCAAATCGGGCAATACCTCGCGACCGCGGCGACGTCCGTCGCCGGCCTCTTCGCCGTCGTCCATCTCCCCGACCGCCGCCGGCATCAGGACGGTGCAGCGGGCGGCACGGGTGTCATCCTCAGCCGGAACCCGCCGGCCCGCGCTGGTCCCCTGAACCTCAACGATTACCCGCCGACCCTCGAGGTACGACGGAACGTCGACGGCGAACTCCTTGCCCCCCGGCTCGACCCGGACCGCGGTGGCCGCGAGGGGCCGCGCCCCGTCCTCGTCGGCCGCCATCGATACGTCGACCCGGGCGTCCTCGGCGGCAGGCATCAGCGTGAACACCAGCCGCACCAGGCTGTCGGCCGCCGGCGGCACGGGATGGTGCACGATCAGCGTCAATCCGTCATATTCGATGCGCACTGGCGTACCGCCGAATCAGCCGGGACAGGGATCCATCGGTGCAGACCCAGTATCGCGGCGACCACGGACCACCGACATCGACCGAACCGGTGCGTCCGCACGCCCGTGAAATGGTGTTCGCTGCCCTCGCGGT
The DNA here is from genome assembly GCF_044465265.1 of Actinoplanes sp. NPDC049681. Taxonomy (NCBI): domain Bacteria; kingdom Bacillati; phylum Actinomycetota; class Actinomycetes; order Micromonosporales; family Micromonosporaceae; genus Actinoplanes; species Actinoplanes sp. NPDC049681. Next base: position 132,664 of record NZ_JBITLP010000003.1, on the reverse strand, counting down.
CGGCCGCCGGACCGAGGACCGGACCGGCTGATCGACCACGAAATTCGTCCGCACCGCACGCCGCTACCGGACCATCGAAATCCAAGCTCGCGGCCACACCATCACCGCCGCCGGCTTCCTACCCGACGACCTCCGCCAGGCCCTCGACCGCATCAACCAGCCGCCAGCCAGTGTGCACTAATCTGGCCCAACTCAGGTCTGGGTCGACGGTGGCTACCAGAACACCGTGCTGCGTCACGGCGCAGGACTCGGCATCGACGTTGAGGTGGTGCCACGCCACGCGGAGAAACGATCACCTTGTCGTGGACGATCCGCACGGACGCGGCTTCCGTCGGGTACCCGGAAGGCCGCGTCCGGGCACGCGGACAGGGAGGGTCGATCCCGCCGGTGAGCAGGCTGGCGGCTGCATGAGTCCACCCGGCCCGGCACCGCCTCGGCGGGACGACAGGGTGTCGCGCGAACCGCAGCAACACCCTGTCGTCGGTCTAGGGCGTGTCGGGAACTCAGAACTCGGCCTTGCCCGATGCGCCAGGGACGCCGTCCTCGAACATGATGCCTACCACCAGGCGGAACTTGGTGCCGTCCTTGACGTTGGTGGCCACGTTTTTCCACTGGCCGGCGATCAAGTCAGTGGTGTAGTTGCACTTGATGTAGGTACTGGTACCGAAGCTCACGCAGGCTCGGATCCGCCAGTTGTTGGTGTTCCAGATCTGGATGTCCTTGCACTGTTTGGTGGTCTTGAGTACCGGACTGAAGCTGCGGCTCCATCCCTTGTCCGGGTGCTCGGGGAACATCAGCGAGCCATACCCCGAAAAGCTGAACGAGTACGGTGCTGCTCGGCAGCCGGATGCGGCCAGGGCTGCCCTTGGTCCTGAGTTCGGGGTCGGATCTCGGTAGGTGGCGGCTTGCGCCGGGGTGGCGCCCATCAGTGGCAGTGCCGCGGCGATGGCGGCGGCGATGATCAGCAGCAGCGGAGTGCGGCGCCGGGTCCGGGCGGTGACCCGGGTCGAGCTGATCGTCTTGTCGTGCTCAGGAATGGCCGCGGCGGCGTCGGCGATGGTGGCGGTGCGGGTGAGGGTGGTGTTCATCGGAGGGCTCCTTCGAGCTCGGGGACCTGATGGTCGATGTGGTTGGTGGTGAACTTGGGCGTGAGGATCTGGCGGGTGGGATGTGCCTTGGCGTCGCCTCCGGCCGGCACGAGCGGGTTCTGGCTACGAGGGCTTCTCGTTCGGTGGTGTCGGCCGCGGCTGCGGTGCACGACCGGGGCGGCAATGATCAGCAGAGTCGCGAGGGCGGGGAGGATGAGTAGGGCGTTGCCGAGGCCGACGTGCATGGCGGCGCCGCCGATGATGGCCGGGCCGGTGACGTAGCCGAGGTAGCCCAGCGCGGCGACGCGCGACAGCGCTGCGCCGGGGCGGCCCGGGTTGAGGCTGCCTGCGGTGGAGTAGAGCAGGGGTACGACGCAGGACAGGCCGGCGCCGAGGCAGGCGAACCCGGCGATCGCGGTGAGCGGGGTGCCGCCGATCAGGCCGAGGGCGAGGCCACCGCCGCCGATCAGGCCGCAGCTGCGCAGCAGGGCGGCGGGTGCAATGGTGGCGGTGAGGCGGTCGCCGATGAGCCGGCCGATGGTCATGCTCGCGGCGAAGGCGGCGTAGGCGGTGGCGGCCGTGGCGGGTGATGCGCCGAGCCGGGTGAGGTAGGTGCTGGCCCAGTCGGCGGCGGCTCCTTCGCTGATGAGTGCGCTGAAGGCGAGCAGGCCGAGCAGCAGGATCCGGGTTCGCGGCTGGCGCTGCGCCGGTTCGGCCGTGGCTGTTGACTCCTGGCTGTCGGGGTTCGAGACGGGTGCGGGGATGAGGCGGTGGATCGCCCATCCGGCCGCAGCGGTGGACATGACAGCGATGGCGGCGAAGGTATCGGCGACGCTGAGGCCGATGTGGGCGCAGGCGGCGGACAGCATTGCTCCGGCGACGCCGCCGATGCTGAACAGCGCGTGAAACGACGTCATGATCGGTCGTCCGTACGCGGTCTGGCACGAGACCGCTGCAGCGTTCATGGCGACGTTGAGGGTGCCGTGCAGGAGGCCGAAGGTGAGCAGGACGGCGGCCAGCATGATCCAGGTCGGGGCGTGCCCGGCGAGCAGGAGCGCGCCGCCGAGGCCCAGCGATGGCCAGACCATGACCGTGGTGCTTCCGTGGCGGTCGACGAACCGGCCGGCGGCGCGCATGCCGAGCAGGCCGCCGACGGCGAGCAGGAGCAGACAGATGCTCAGCTTGCTGTCGGCCATCTTGATGTTGTGCTGGATGGTGGGGATCCGCGCGGTCCACGTACCGATGGTCATGCCGGCGATGCCGAACATCAGGCTGATCCCGAGGCGGTAGCGGCGCAATACGTCGGGGGCGTCGGTGCTTGTGCCGGGCTGGAGGTCGATAGCGGTGGTCAAGGGAAGTCTCCACTGAAGGGCTTCAAGGGCGACGCGCCGACGGAAAGGCGCTGCGTACGTTGCCGACACCGGGAGTCGGTGATACCGGCGCATCAGCGGCTCTGGAGTTCAGCCCGCTTCCCTGACGACCCTGCCCGCCCGGGGTCCCGCGATATAGCTGTCCGTAGCTGTCCCAGGCTGTCGTGCGACGCGTGACGAGGGCACCTCGCCATCACTGGGGACGTCACTGGGTTCGCTACGGCGGTGTGCGTCGGTGCGTAACGCGAGGGTTCCTGGCCGAGTCGGCGCTGCAGCCTCGGCACCGGCGCCGCACCTGAGCGATGGCTGCACCCCACCGGCGCCGTTATCAGCGGCCGCCAGCAGCGCCACAGCGTTCGTGCCGGGCGTGCTCCCGGGGCGGGCGTCGGCTGGAGATTTGCGGTGCAAAGCGAAGCGGTTTCCCCGCAAGTCGCCTGGACCTAGACGAGGGCCGACGCGGTGAGACGTTCCGGTCCGTCACCCGTACGAGTGGTCGGTGTGCGGTCGGAACCCGGCAAGATCACGTAACTACGGCGATGTCATCTTCACTGCTCAGGAGCTGGTGCAGGACGTGGACGGGATGGTGCCGGCGGCCTCATGCCGGCGCGGCCGGGCAAGGAAATGTCGTACCGCCCCCGCACGATGCTCACCATGGGTTGTGCTTCGCTGCCTGGTGGTGATCAAGAGCTGACGCCGTTGTATGCGCATTCGCCGGCGGCGGCCGGTTCCGCCTGGCACCTGCTGGATGATCATTTGCGGGGTACGGCGGAGCTGGCGAGGGGTTTCGCGGCGCCGTTCGGTGGAGGCGACGTCGGGTATTGGCTGGGCCGGCTGCACGATGTGGGTAAGGCGGCGTGTGCCTGGCAGGCGGGGCTGGTCCGGGCGGCGGGCACGGGCGGTCGCGTCGGTCTGGATCACAAGGCGCTGGGTGCGCGGATCGCACACGAGCGGGGCCTGGGACCGTTCGCGGTTGGAGTCTGGGGCCATCACGGCGGGCTGGTTGACCTACCCACGTGGGGCAAGACGCTGCGCGCGACGTTGGCGCAGCACCAGGTGAACGTGTCGAGCGCTGAGCAACGGCTGCCGGAGTTGCTTGCCGACCTGCCGGCGGATCTGCGCGATGCGGTGCCGGCGGCGTGGCGTAGCGATCGTCTGCTCGGTGAGATGGCGCTGCGGTTGTGTTTCAGCGCCCTGGTGGACGCGGACTTCCTAGACACTGGGGCGCACTTCGCCGGTGCGCCGGCCGCTCGGGTGCGCCCGGATGTCGACATGCGCGTGTTGTTCGAGCGGTTCGAGGTCCGGCGGGCGGCTGCGTTGGCCGGCAGGGCGAGATCGCGGATCGACGGCCTGCGACAGGACATCTACGGCGGGTGTCTGGCCGCGGCGGCGAGCCCGGGCGGGATGTTTCGGCTGGCGGCGCCAACCGGGGGCGGCAAGACGCTGGCCGCGGCGGGGTTCGCGTTGCGGCACGCCCAGCTGCACGGCCGCCGGCGGGTGATCGTGGCGGTGCCGTTCCTGACGATCACGGAGCAGAACGCCGCCGTCTACCGGGAACTGCTCAACGACGGTAGGGACGCCGAGCCGGTGGTGTTGGAGCACCACAGTGGTGTGGACTTCGACCACGCTGCGGCGGGGCGGTGGGGGCGGCTGGCCGCGGAGAACTGGGACGCGCCGTTCATCGTGACCACGTTCGTGCGGTTGTTCGAGTCGCTGTATGCGCGTAAACCCGCGGCGGTGCGCCGGTTGCACCGTCTCGCCGGTTCGGTGATCGTGCTCGACGAGGTTCAGGCGTTGCCGCACGCGATGCTCGTGCCGATCCTGGACGGGCTGCGGCTGCTGGTGCGCCACTTCGGTGTGAGCGTGGTGTTGTCGTCGGCGACGCAGCCGGATTTCTGGGCGCTGAGCCCGTTCGCCCAGCTGGAGGCCACCGATCTGGTACCCGATGTCGCCGCGGTGGCCGCCCAGCTGCGGCGGGTGAGCTTCGAGTGGCAGCTGGATCCGCAGCCGACGCTGGCCGGGGTCGCCGCGCAGGCCGCCGACGCGGGCTGCGCGATGGTGGTGGTGAACACCACCCGCGACGCGCAGACCGTGTTCGAGCAGTGGCGCGACGCTGGCGAGCAGGCGGCGTGGCACCTGTCGACCCGAATGTGCCCGGCGCACCGCCGACGGGTGCTGACCGCGGTCCGGGGGCGCCTGAAGGCGGGGCGGCCGGTGCTGCTGGTGTCGACGCAGCTGATCGAGGCCGGCGTGGACGTCGACTTTCCGGTGGTGTTCCGGGCGGTGGCGCCGGCGGACTCGCTGCTGCAGGCCGCGGGCCGCGCCAACCGGGAGGGCCGCTTGCAGGGCCTCGGCAGGGTGGTCGTGTTCGCCCCGGCCGACGGACATCAGCCGCCGCCCTACACCACCATGGTGGACACCACCGCCGCGTATTTCGGCCCGGGCCGCGCCGACCCGGACGACCTGCAGGCGCTGCCGCGTTACTACCGGTCGCTGTACGAGGCGCTGACCCTGGCCGACCGAGGCCACGTCGGGCAGCACCTGCAGCGCGCCCGCGCGCGGTGGGAGTTCCAGACGGTCAGCGACGGCCCGCTGGACGCCGGCACCAACCGCCGCGACCGCAGCCGGGCGTTCCGGCTCATCGACGACGACTCCCTGACGGTGGTCACCGCCCAGGGCGCCGCCGACGTCGGCGAGCGCCGGCAGGTGGAAAACCTGATCGCCGAGCTGCGTGCCGCGCCGGTACCGGCGATGGCCGGCCTGCGCGAGCTGCAGCCCTTCACCACCACCCTGCACCGCAGCGTGCTACGCGCGCGCCCCGACGTCGCGGCGCTGCTGCGCCCGATCCTCGGCACCGAGATAGCCCCCGGAGCGTTACTCGAGTGGTGCGGCGAGTACGACGACGCGACCGGTATCGCCCTGGACACCGCAGTGGAAGGACTGGTGCTGTGACGAACACCGTCAACGGGCTGAGGCTGGAGCGCACGGCCAGCGGTGACCTGCCGATCGTGGTGCAGGTCCGCGGGGACGCGGCGTTGTTCTCCCGCCCGGAGCTGAAGGTGGAACGGGTGACGTACCCGGTGATGACGCCGACGGCCGCGGTCGGGGTGCTGGAGGCGATCTTCTGGAAACCGGAGATGCGCTACCGGGTGGTGGCGATCGAGGTCCTGAACCCGATCAAGCAGTTCACCATCCGGCGTAACGAGACCACCGACGTGGCGCCGCTGGCCGAGGCGATCAAGGGCACCCGCCGGGTGGACACCGCCGCGCACCGCGACCAGCGTCACGCGGTCTGCCTGCGTGATGTCGCCTACCGCATCCACGCCCACATCGAGGTGCGCGCGCACGCGGACAAGCCGGTGGCCGCCTACCGCGACCAGTTGCGCCGCCGGGTCCGCCGCGGTGCCTGCTTCCAGCAGCCGTATCTTGGCACCCGCGAGTTCACCGCGGACTTCCACTGGCCCGACGACACACCCCGGCAGGACCTGAACGAGGACCTGGGGATCATGCTGCACTCCATCGACCGCGACACCGACGGTGTCGTCGCGATGCAGTGGTTCGCCGCCCGGCTGCAGGACGGTGTGCTGCACGTACCGCCGAGCGGTATCGCCCTCGACCTGCCCCGGGGGGCCTGATGCTGCTGCAGCGGCTGGTCCAGTACGCCGACGCCAGCACCGACTCCGTGCCGGCGTTCTACGCGCGTAAGCCGGTGCGGTGGCTGCTCGACCTGCATCCCGACGGCAGCGTCGCCGGCCAGCTGATCGACACCGCCGACCCCACCGACCGCACCCGCAAGTTCGGTACCGCCCGCTTGGTGCCAGCGGTCACCCGCACCGGCGGGGTGTCACCCACGCTGGCCGTGGACACCCCGGAGTACGTCTTCGGCTGGGAGGGCGAGGCCAGCAAACCCGACCGGGTCGCCAAGCAGCACGCCGCGTTCCGCGACCTGATCTTCGCCTGGGAGCAGGCCGACGACGACCCGGCCGGCCCGGCACATACCATCGCCGAGTTCTACCGCCGCCACCACGACGCCGACGTCGACCAGCCGCCCGGATGGACCCGCGGGGACCTGGTGGCGTTCCGCGTCGGACAGACCGTGGCGTGCGGCACCGACACCGCCACCCGGTTCTGGGCCATCGTCGCCGGCGCCCGCAAGGGCTCCGGCCGGGTGGGGCTGTGCCTGGTCTGTGGTCAGCCGCGGCCGCTGCTCAACACCATCCCGCAGCAGATCCCCCGCCGCTGGCTGCCCGGCGCGTCGAACAACGCCTCGCTGGTCAGCATCAACGAAGCCGTGCACGGCTACGGGCTGAAGAAGGAACTGGTGCACACCCCGGTGTGCACCGACTGCGCGTTAAAGTTCACCTCCGCGCTGACCGACCTGCTGTCCGACCCGCAGCACAGCGTCGCCTACCCCGGGCAGAACGTGCGGCTGGCGTGGTGGATCGTCGGCGGCTCCGACTACGACCCGTGGGGCACGCTGGAGCAGCCCAACGACGCCGACGTGGCGCGGCTGCTGACCGACGTGCACCGCGGCGCACAACCCACGCTGGACGACACGTCGACGTTCTGCTCCCTGACCGTCGGCGGCAACGTCGCCCGGGTCATGGTCCGTGACTGGGTGCAGATGCCGCTGCCGCAGCTCAAGCAGCACATCGCGGCGTGGCTGGACGACCACGAGATCGCCGACGCGTTCACCGGCGAGGTGACCCGGATCCCATTGAGGCACCTCGCCCGAGTCACCGGCCGCTGGGACCGCCGCCGCGGCGTCTGGGCGGACTTCGGCGCCCGCGGCGAGGACCGCCCCGACGGCGTCCACCGGGCGCTGCTGGCCGCGGCCGTGCTCGGCCGGCCCCTGCCACCGCGGCTGCTCGTGCACCTCATCCACCGCATCCGCGCCGACGGGCGCGTCGACACCGCCCGCGCCGCCCTGATCCGGCTCAGCCTGCGCCGGCACCCGCGCATCCCCGCCGCCGACCGAGAGGCCCTCATGCCCACCCTCAACACCGACAACCCGTCACCGGCCTACCTCGCCGGACGCGTCTTCGCCGTCCTGGAAGACCTGCAAGGCGCCAACGCCCGCGCCTACGGCCAGGACATCAACACCACCTTCGCCGACCGGTACTTCAGCCGCGCCGTCACCAGCCCGCTGACCGCGCTGGTCGCCGGCCGCCGCGACGCCCGTGCCTGGCTCAAACGACTGCGCCGCGCCAAACCCGCCGCCGCGTCCGCCTACGAACAGCGCCTCGACGCCCTATTCGACCAGCTCGCCGACGCCGGCGGCATCCCCGCCTCGACCGTGGCCGTGCACCAGGCCGCGTTCATCCTCGGCTACCACCAGGAACGCGCCGCGTCCACCGCGAGACGCCGCGCCGCCAAGAAGGCCAAAGACGCCGCCGCGGCCGGCACCGCCCCCGAGCCCGCCACCACCGACCCGGCCGACCTCGACACCGTCGATCTCGACGCGACCGTCACCGAAGGAGTCCCGGCATGACCGCCGCGCACCTCGACCCCACCCGCCGCCACGACGCCGTGCTGCTGTTCGACGTCGTCGACGGCAACCCCAACGGTGACCCCGACGGCGGCAACCAGCCCCGCACCGACGACGAGACCGGTCAAGGCCTGGTCACCGACGTCGCCCTCAAACGCAAGATCCGCGACACCGTGTCGCTGCTGCACGGCGACGACCCCCGCTACGGCATCTTCGTCGAGGCCGGCCACGCCCTAAACACCCGCATCGAGCAGGCCCTGACCGCCCACCCCGGCAACGCCGCCGGCGCCCAGCAGTGGCTGTGCGAGCACTACTTCGACATCCGCATGTTCGGCGGCGTGCTAAGCACCGGCGCCACCAAAGGCGGCGCCGGCAAGGTCCGCGGGCCGGTGCAGCTCACCTTCGCCCGCAGCCTCGACGCGATCCTGCCCACCGACCACGCCATCACCCGGGTCACTCCCACCACCCAGAAAGATCTCGACGCCGGCAAGCAGACAGAGATCGGCTCTAAATGGACCGTCCCCTACGGCCTGTACCGGGCGCACCTCTTCTTCTCCGCCCCCCGCGCCCAGCAGACGGGAATCACCAGCGACGACATGGCAGCCCTCTGGCAGGCCCTGACCGTCATGTTCGACCACGACCGAGCCGCCTCACGCGGCGAAATGAAACTGTGCGGGCTGTACGTCTTCAGCCACCCCGACCCCCTCGGCGTCGCCCCCGCCGCCGCCTTGACCAACCGCATCACCCTCACCCGCAGCAACCCCGAAAAGCCGCCACGGCAACACACCGACTACGACCGCACTATCAACACCACCGACCAGCCGGCTGGCATCGAACTCACCCGCCTGGTCGACCTCTGGCCATGACCAGCCAAGACAACGCGGGCAGCGGCCCCGAGGTGCCGCTGCCCGCGCTGGAACACTGCGCCTACTGCCAGCGGCAAGCCGCGCTCATCCTGCAAGACGACATCTGCTCCCGACAGCAGTGACGGCTGTTTCAGCAGCTCAGCTGCCGCTGCGCTCTGCCTGCGGGTCGGGCGAGGATCGCAACTGCCCAGCGCCCGTTTTGGTGGCGTACTGGTCGATGCGCTGCGCCCTGCCTCCGGGCCGGGCAAGGATCGCAACAACGCCCTGGCGAAGGCCAACGCTGGATCGGTGACGCTGCGCCCTGCCTCCGGGCCGGGCGAGGATCGCAACATCTCACCGGTTCGCTTGTCCGCCGGGGTCTCGATGAAGCTGCGCCCTGCCTCCGGGCCGGGCGAGGATCGCAACCTCGGCGTCGATGTGCCATCCGTGCCGGCGCACAACCGCTGCGCCCTGCCTCCGGGCCGGGCGAGGATCGCAACTCGTTCTTCGGCATGCTGTCGGAGCTGAACGGGTCCGCTGCGCCCTGCCTCCGGGCCGGGCGAGGATCGCAACCTGTTCTTCGCCCGCGGTGAGAACAACCCGGGCGCCGGGCTGCGCCCTGCCTCCGGGCCGGGCGAGGATCGCAACACCGGGTACGCCGACCAGTGGCAGATCAACTACCAGGGGCTGCGCCCTGCCTCCGGGCCGGGCGAGGATCGCAACTGCGTTGGAACCCCTGGCTCTGCTTCCGGGAGGGCTGCGCCCTGCCTCCGGGCCGGGCGAGGATCGCAACTGCGTTGGAACCCCTGGCTCTGCTTCCGGGAGGGCTGCGCCCTGCCTCCGGGCCGGG